>JAEYUW010000032.1 GCA_023432225.1 Verrucomicrobiota bacterium | reverse complement strand
CCCCAGGCCACGACCTCGGGGCGGCCCGCGACCTTGGCCTCGTGAAACTTGCGGATGAGGGCCGGCAGCACGTGGGAGTTCTGCAGATGGTAGTTGTCGCCCGGACCATAGAGATTGGTGGGCATCGCGGAGTGGAAGCAGACGCCATGCTGGCGCCGGTAGAACTCGCAGAGTTTCAAGCCCGCGATCTTCGCGATGGCGTAAGCCTCGTTGGTGGGCTCGAGCGGACCGGTCAGCAGGCAGTCCTCGGGCATCGGCTGCGGCGCGTGTTTCGGGTAAATGCACGAGCTGCCGAGAAAGAGCAGGCGCTGCACCCCGGCGGCATAGGCCCCGTGGATGCAGTTGGCCGCCATGATGAGGTTGGCGTAGATGAAGTCCGCCGGGTACGTGTTGTTGGCGTGGATGCCGCCCACCTTGGCCGCCGCGATGATGGCGACGTCCGGCTTCTCCGCGGCATAGAACGCGTTGACCGCCGCCTGGTCGGTCAGGTCAAGCTCACGCCGGCTGCGCAAGACCAGTTGCACGCCCGCCTCGCCTTGGAGCCGCCGCACCAGCGCCCCGCCGACCATCCCGTTATGTCCTGCGACGAATATCTTCAAGGGAAGCGCCTCACGGCTTCGGCAGGTTCGCGATCTGGGCCTCGCGCTTGGCGAGCTCGAGGGCGGCCTCGGTCATGATCTTCACGAGCTCCTTGAACTTCACCTTGGGCTCCCAGCCGAGCTGTTTCTTGGCCTTGGCGGGGTTGCCGATGAGGAGTTCGACCTCCGCGGGACGCTCGTAGCGGGCGTCGTGCTTCACGTATTTCCGCCAATCGAGGTCGAGCAGGCCGAACGTCTCCTCGATGAACTCCTTCACGGAGTGGGTCTCGTTGGTGGCGACCACGTAGTCGTCGGGTTTGTCCTGCTGGAGCATGACCCACATCATCTCGACGTATTCCTTGGCGTAGCCCCAGTCGCGCTTGGCATCGAGGTTGCCCATGTAGAGCGAATCCTGGAGGCCGAGTTTGATGCGCGTGGCAGCGCGGGTGATCTTGCGCGTGACGAACGTCTCACCACGGCGCGGGCTCTCGTGATTGAAGAGAATGCCGGACGACGCGTGCAGGTTGTAGCTCTCGCGGTAGTTCACCGTCAGCCAGTGCGCATACATCTTGGCGCAACCGTAGGGCGAACGCGGCCAGAACGGCGTCGTCTCCACCTGCGGCACTTCCTGCACCTTGCCGAACATTTCCGACGACGACGCTTGATAATACCGGCATTTCTTCACGAGGCCGGCTTCGCGAATCGCCTCGAGGATGCGCACGGCACCCACGCCCGTGACGTCGCCGGTGTATTCCGGAATGTCGAACGACACGCGCACGTGTGACTGCGCCGCGAGGTTGTAGATTTCGTCCGGCTGCAGGCTGTAGAGCAGCTTCACCATTTGCACGGAGTCGGCCAGATCGCCGTAGTGCAGGTGCAGCTTCACGCCGTTGACGTGCGGGTCGCGGTAAAGGTGGTCGATGCGGCTCGTGTTGAAAGTCGAAGCCCGGCGAATGACGCCGTGAACCTCGTAGCCTTTCGCCAGGAGAAGTTCAGCGAGATAGGAACCGTCCTGGCCGGTGATGCCGGTGATAAGAGCCTTTTTCATGCGGGAACGAGGAGCTAGAGCGATTCCCCACCCTCATGCAAGAGCAGGCATGACTGCGCCGGCGGGCGCGAGATGCCTTCCGTGAATTTGGTGTCCGGCGCACGCCGCTTAGCGCAGGTGCCGCCGACGCCGGACGAACGCTAGGATCCCCAGACTGCACGCGCCGAACCAAGCCGCATACGTCGCGGGCTCCGGGACTGCGGACGCGCTCGCCGTGAGCACGCTGTCCGCCAACCGCACCGGAAATTCGACATTGTCGGCGACAAGCTCCGTGTTGTTTTCGGAAAAAGCATTGAGCGTGTAGACCGCGAAATCCGCGGCACCGGTCGTCCAGGTTGCGGTGCTGCCGAACTGGGTGGCGTCGAGTGACGTGTAGGTGCCGTAGGCCGCTGCACCCGTGATGTGCGACGAAGCGAGCGTCAGCGTCGGCAGCCAGACGAACTGCATGGCGCGGTTGGCGGGAATGCTCGCCGTGCCAGTCGTGAAGCTCACGGCGTCGAAGAAGGCTCCCGCGCCGCCGCCGCCGAAGTCGCCGCGCCACACGATCAGATCGTCTGCGCCGCCAAAAGTCGCGCCGACTGCCGCGGAGCTCCCCGCCTGCACGGTCGACCCGAAGCCATTGCCCGAGGTATCGACCACTACGAGCGCCAGCGTCGACATCGGCACAAACAGGCCGTTGGCATCGCGCACGCCATCGAGGCCAATATTGAAGGTGATCGGGAAAGCCGCGCCCGCCGAGAGGAGGAACGCGCAGGTGAGGAGAATTCGTTTCACGGCAGATTAGTGGTAGGTGGGAGTGAAGCTGACGGAGAAACTTTGCGGCAGGGTCGTGGCCGCCTTTCGCACGATGAATCCAGACCCCGGCCGGACGACGATGTCGTCGTCGCGCACCGTGTTGAGACCGCCGCCCACGCGCCGCCAACCCGGGTTCGGGCCCGTGAAGTAATAATACGTGGCCGAGGGCGATTTGTTGTGCGCGACCACCGCGTTATCGAAGACGTAGAGTTCGTCCCGGCGCACGCCGTGGGATGCAGTGCCCTCGAACGCCCCCGATTGCACGAGGTTCAGCTGCGAGAGCGAGAGCGGCTGCGGCACCGCGTAGGCGAGAAAATTGTCCTGCGCCGTGTTGGCCGCGAGCGTCGAGACCACCGTGCCGATCGGCGCTTCGGGCGCACTGCCGATCACCACCGGCCGCTGCGCGGCGCCCGTGTTTTGGCGGAAAATGAAAAACGCGTCGTTCGGAATGATGTCATGGTCGCGCACCGTCGAGAGCCCACCGCCCACGCGCCGCCAGCCGGGGTTGGTGCCCGCGAAATAGTAATAGGTCGCCGCCGGCGCGAGATTCGTGCCCACCGCCGCGTGGTTGAAGAGCAGGATTTCAGTTGGACGACTGCCATGCGAACTGGTCGCCGTGACGCCCGCACCGTTCGGGAACAGCGTCCCGAACGTCCAATAAGGCACGATGCGCACCGCATCCCCCTCCCTCACCTCATCGAGCGTATCGCCGGCCAGATCGAGCGTGAGCGTGTCCGCCGCATTCGCCGTAATCGTGAAGTGCTGCCCGGCTTTCGCGCCGCTGCTGAAGGCCAGATAAAAAGTCTCCGGCTGATCCGCGCCGCGAACAAACTGGTTCGTCGTCCAACCCGGCAAACCAGCGAGCAACACCGTGCCGCCCGACACCGCCGCAACGGTGTCGACATAAACCGTCGGTCGCGCGAGCGGCGCCGACAGCACCGTGTCGGAGTGACCCGGCGCCGGGAGCGCCACGAAGCCGGCGGGAGCCGTCGTCACGGACGTCTCCGCGCGCCCACTGACCGGGCCGGCGAGTGCAACCAGCAGGCCGCTGGCAGAACCGAGGATGAATGCGCGGAGTGAGTTCATGGCGCGGTGACTCGCACGCGGAGGAAGCGTTGCGCGACGGAGCTGACCGGAACGGAGTCACGCACCGACACGGTTTCAATCGTGCCGCGGTCCACCACGGTCGTGCTGGCCGGAGTCAGAGCCGACCACGTCTTCAGATCCGCGGAGGCCTCGACGATGTAGACCAGTTCCACGGCGCTCTTGGCGCGGGTGTAAGCGATCGTCAGGTAATCGGAACCCGCCGGCTGCGTGATGACCGGCAAGCCATAGCGGCTCGGTTGGAGCGGAGTCATGCCGAAGGCAAACTCGAGCAAGTTGCACACGCCGTCGTGGTCCGGGTCCGCCGCGGCACCGCTAACCGAAGCATCCCCGAGTTGCTCCGCGCTGAAATTCGCGGCGCGCCAGTCACCGAACGCCGCCGCCAAGCCTTGACCGCTGAGCAACGCGTGGGCGGCGTCGAGCTGCGATTGGACCGACTGCATTTGCGTGTTCAAATCAGCGATCTGGCCGTCCTTGATCGCAGCGTTCTTGGTCGCGGCATCGAGATCCGCCTTGGCCGCCGCGAGGTCCTTGCTGGTCGCATCGAGATTAGCTTGTGCCGTCGCGGCCGCCTTTTTCGCCGTATCAAGATCGCTGGTGAGCGTTGTCACCCGTTTGTTGGCGGCGTCGAGATCAGCCGTCGCAGCGGCAATCTGTTTCGTCAGCTCATCGATCTGGGCCGTATCGGCGGCTATCTGTTTGTTCGCCGCATCAAGGTTGGCCTGAGCTGTTGCGAGCGCCTTCTTGGCGACGTCGAGATCGACTGTCAGCGTGGCCACCTGCTTGGAGGCGGCATCGAGGTTCGCGGTGGCAGTGGCGTAGGCCTTGTTCAGCGCGTCCAATTCTGTCTGGGCGGTCGCCAGGCTCTTCGCGGCCGCATCGTAATTCGCCGTCGCGATGTCGCGGTCCTTCGTGGTCGCATCGAGCTGCACCTTGAGCGAGGCATTTTCTTTCGCCGCCTCATCCAAGTTAACCTGCGCCGCGATCACCGCCTTTTGGGCGGCGTCGAGATCGGTGGTCAGTGTGACCACTTGCTGGTTCGCCACGTCGAGCTGCGTTTGGAGGACGGCCACCTGATTGTTCGCCGCATCGAGATCGGCTTGCGCAGTCGCGGCGGCCTTTTTCGCCGCATCGAGATCAGTCGTCAGCGTGGCTACTTGCTTGGTCGCTGCGTCCAGGCTGCTCGTAGCTGTCGCCAGCTTCGTGGTCGTGTCGGTCAATTTCGTCGCGAGGTCCGCGATCTGCAGCTTGTCCGTTTCGATCTGCTTCGCCGAGTCAGCAAGCTTCGCATTCGCGTCGGCGAGCGCCTTCGTCTGTGCATCGAGGTCCGACTGCGCCTTCTGCAAATCCGCGGTAATCGCCTTCAACTTGTCCACCTCGGCCTGCAACTGCGCCTCGAGGTCGGCCGTGCGTTTCTTGAGGCTGTCGCGCTCCGCCGTCAGCGACGTCAGCTGCTGCTGCAACTGCGTCTTGTCACCATTGGCCAAATCGAGTTCAGCCTGCTTTTTCGCCAGCTCGTCGACCTTCGCGGCCAATGTCACATTCGCCGCGTCGAGATCCTTCGTCAGCTGCGCGATCGACGCCTTCGAGTCATCCAGGCTCTTGCTCAGCGCCGAGATCTTCGCGTCGGTATCGGCCTTCAACGCTTCGTAGGCCTTCTGATCATCAGCGAGCTTTGCCAAGAACGCCGCGGCATCCTTCGCCGCTTGATCCTTCGCGGACTGCGCATCCTTCAGCGCCGCGTCCAATTTCGTGTTCGAGTCGGTGAGTTTCGTGGTCGTGTCGGTCAGCTTCGTCGCGAGGTCCGCGATCTGCAGCTTGTCCGTTTCGATCTGCTTCGCCGAGTCAGCAAGCTTCGCATTCGCGTCGGCGAGCGCCTTCGTCTGCGCATCGAGGTCCGACTGCGCCTTCTGCAAATCCGCGGTAATCGCCTTCAACTTGTCCACCTCGGCCTGCAGCTGCGCCTCGAGGTCGGCCGTGCGTTTCTTGAGGCTGTCGCGCTCCGCCGTCAGCGACGTCAGCTGCTGCTGCAACTGCGTCTTGTCGCCGTTGGCCAAGTCGAGTTCAGCCTGCTTTTTCGCCAGTTCGTCGACCTTTGCGGCCAACGTCACATTCGCCGCGTCGAGATCCTTCGCCAGCTGCGCGATCGACGCCTTCGAGTCGTCCAGGCTCTTGCTCAGTGCCGAGATCTTCGCGTCGGTGTCGGCCTTCAACGCTTCATAGGCCTTCTGGTCATCCGCCAGCTTCGCCGCGAACGCCGCCGCATCCTTCGCCGCTTGATCCTTCGCGGACTGCGCGTCCTTCAGCGCCGCGTCCAGTTTCGTGTTCGAGTCGGTGAGCTTCGTGGTTGTGTCGGTCAACTTCGCCGCGAGATCCGCAATCTCACCGCTCGCCGCCGCAAAACCGGCCGCGGAGATATTTTGATCCGCCACCAACAGCTGGGAACCGTTCACCCCATCGTCGAACCAGACGCGCAGGCGGATGTCGCCGTGCTCCGTGAACACACTCTCCGGGAGCACGGCCATGTTGGCGAGTGTCGCGTCACCGAGCAGGACGCCATACCAGCCGCTCACCACCGCGAGCGCCGCTGCGGAGGTCGGCTCGCTGCCACCGGTGCTCGTGCCGTCGTTGCTCCAATACGTCGTCGTGCCGCCGGCGTCGACGAGCGCGAATTTGAAGTGGCCCCTGCCGCTGAACGGCGTGCCCGCGACGGAAACTTTGCCTTGGTAATTGACGAGTGTGGCGGCGGGCTGGGCCCAAGCCGCGCCGGCGGTGGCCGCGAGCAGCAAAAGATAAACCGCGAGACGGGTGAGGTTCTTCATGTGGCGTGGAAAAAGGGGCCTCAGCGCCCGACGACCGCGCAGACCCAGCCGCACCGCACCGTGGCGGGAAGTGCGCGGAGTCGGTGCAGCGAACAGTGGTGAAGGCGGATGCGACGGAAACTGGCCATTGGGACAAAGCACAGCCAGAGAGCGCGGTGGCCCGGCCCGTTCGTCCTGACTGCGCCGGCAGGTTATCACCCTAGCTGAGCAGTGTCCTGTCGTTTTCTAACGACACGCGCCATCCGCTCCACCCGCTTCCGCCGTCGCACTCGCGAGACGCGAGGCCCGGCTATTCGCGGGTCAACCGATGTT
This sequence comes from Verrucomicrobiota bacterium, assembly GCA_023432225.1. Taxonomy (GTDB): domain Bacteria; phylum Verrucomicrobiota; class Verrucomicrobiia; order Opitutales; family Opitutaceae; genus Didemnitutus. The sequence goes on along the minus strand of JAEYUW010000032.1, from coordinate 8,013 downwards.
CGACGACATAGCGCAGCAGGTCCGCGGTGGTGCTCACACCGAGTTTATCCATGATGCGCGTGCGATAGGTGCCGACGGAGGTCACGCTGATGCCGAGATCGGCCGCGATCTCCTTGTTCGAACGACCGCGCCCCAATTCGATCAACACCTCCAGCTCCCGCGGCGACAGGGCGGCCGCGCCAGCGCCGCGTTCGCGAGCGCGCTTCGCGAGCAACTCCTGCAAGGCGGCGCTGCGATAGCCGTTGCCCTCCAGCGTCACGGCGACCGCGACCGCGATCGTGGCGCGATCCGCTGTTTTGCAGAGGTAGCCGTCCGCGCCCGCCTCGATGGCAGCGACACCCATCTTGTGCTCCGGAAACATCGAATAAACCAGGATCGGCAACGCCGGGCGCAGCGCTCGCACTTGGCGCAGAGTTTCAAATTCCCGTCCGCCGGGCAGCCCCAAATCGAGCACCAGCAGGCTCCATTCCGCCCGGGTGACCGCCTCGATCGTCGCCGCCGCCGTGCCGACGCACTCAAATTGCGCGTTCAGGACCCGCCGGCTGATCGCAGACGGCAGCGCATCGCGGATCAACACGTGATCGTCCGCGAGCAAAATCCGGGGCACAGGAACTTCCGACATCGACTGTCAACACACCGAGCCGCCATCTTGCCGGCAAACGCAAACTGCCTTTCCCGTGCGTCACTTCCCCGGTTCGCTTCTGTCCGCTCTCGCCCCTCGAACGCTGCGCTCAATCGCACTGACTGCGCTCGTCCTTGTCAGGGTTGGCCCTCTTCTGGGCGATCAAACGAGCGTGTCGCCCGCGGCATTGGTCGCCGTCGATGAGCCCCTCAGCAACCGCATCGCCGCGCTGATCCAGGAAGCGCGCGCTCTCGACGCGACCGAGCCGGCGCGTGCCATTCCGCTTGCGCGCGAGGCCTTCGCTCTCGCCCAAAAAAGTCCGCGCCGCACAGACGAGTTCCTCGCCCGCGCGCAGCTCAGCGAATCGCTCCGTCGCAACAGCAACTACGGCGAAGCCCGCGAGATCGTCACCGGCGGCTTCGCGCTGCCCGTCGGCAACACTCCCGTCGACCGCCTCGCCCACGCCCAACTCGTCTATGAGTCCGGCCAAATCCACTGGAACCGCGGCGACTATGTCAGCGCCGAGGAATGCTATCTTCAGGCACAACGCGTCGCCGAAGAACATGGCGACGAGCGCTTCCTTATTCGCGTGCTCAACAGCCGCGGCATTGTCGCCCGACACCAGAAACTGTTCAACCAATCCGAACAGCACTTCCGCGCCGCGCTGGCGCTCGCCGAGAAACACCAGCTCGGCGACCTCCGGCTCCAGATCCGCAACAACCTCGCCATTCTCCTCTACGACCAGCAGCGCTTCGACGAAGCCCGTCCGCTCCTGCTGGAAAACCTCCGCGTGCACACCACCGCGAACAACCGCCGCAGCATGGCCAACGCGCTCATCAACCTTGGCGCGCTCGAAAACACCGCGAAGAATCACGCCGGAGCGCTGCCGTTCTTCGAACAGGCCCTCGCCCTCCGCCTCGAACTCGGCGTGCCCCGCCACATCGCCTCCGCCCGCCTCTCGGTCGCCTCCACCCTCGCACGCCTCGGCCGCGGCGAAGAGGCACTCGCCCAACTCCGCGCAGCCGTGCCACTCGCCGAGAAAGTCGGCAGCCACGAACTCTTCGGCAATCTCTACCGCGCGTTCAGCGAGGCCTACGCCGCCGCGGGTGACTACCGCGCCGCGCTCGACTACCAGCGCAAGGCCCAGGGGGAAGACGACATCGTCTCCGGCGAGAACACCGCCAAGACCATCGCCGAACTCCGCGAACGGTTCGACGCCGAGAAACGCTCGCGTCAGATCGCCGAGCTTAACGTCGCGCAGCAAAAGAAGGACGCGGAGCTTGCGATCAAGGAAGTCGAGCTGCGCCGCACCCGCGTCGAGCGCATCGGGCTGGCCGCTTTGCTCGTCTTCGGCCTCATCGCCGCCGTCGCCATCATCAGCCGGCAGCGTGCCGTTGCCCGCGCCGAACGTCGCATTCTCGAGGAAACCCGCCGCGCCCGCGACGCCGCCGAGGCGGCCACGGCACTCAAATCCAAGCTGCTCGACCTCGCGTCGCATGATCTCAAGGCCCCGCTCGTCGGCACCATCATGACCGCGGAGATGCTGGCCGAGGAAAATGAGGATCGTCCCGCCGTCGCCGAACGCGCCCGCACCCTGCGCACCGAAAGCCAGCGCATGCTCGGACTCGTGCAGGACCTCCTCGACAGCTCCGCCGCAGAATCCGGCCGCCTGGAACTCCAACGCGAGACCCTCGACCTCGCGGAGCTGGCTGACGACGTCGCGGCCGTTTTCGCCGACCGCGCCGCGCGCAAGAATCAGCGCATTGAAGTCGTCGCCGAGTCCGGCGGTGGCGACACGCGCATCGAAGGCGATGCCGCGCGCCTGCGTCAGGTGCTGGAAAATCTCGTCAGCAACGCGCTAAAATTTTCACCGCCCGGCACGACGACGCGCCTCGGCGTCCGTCGCACCACGAGCGGCACGATCCGTCTCGAAGTGCGCGACGAAGGACCCGGCCTCACACCCGAGGACCGGGCGGGACTTTTCCAGCGCTTCCGCCGCCTCAGCGCCGCGCCCACCGGCGGCGAGCCGTCGTCCGGCCTCGGCCTCGCGCTGGCGCGGGACCTCGTCGCTGCCCACGGCGGCCGACTCGAAGTCGAATCGGAGCCCGGCCAAGGCGCCGTTTTCTTCGCCGAGTTCCCGACCGAGACAAAGTGAGTTCCAGCACCTGACCGCGCCTCCCGCCCGCTTTCCCCTCCCGCTGCAACGAGGCGCCGCTAAAAGAAAACCTGGGCCGGCGCATGCCGGACCAGGCGAAGTGCAATCATCCGAAGAGACGGAATCGCGAATCAGGCGGCGCGTCGCTGCCGACGCACCAGCACCGTCGCGCCCAGCGCGCAGGCGCCCACCAGCGCCGCCCAAGTGCTTGGCTCCGGGACGGCCGAGACGCCCGCGGAAACGCTGAAGACGAGCTTGGCGGGATCGGTATGCCAGGCATCGTCATAGAATTGGTAGCCGAGATCTGCGACCGACCACCCGGCGCTGCCCGTCTCCCCATTCGAGACCGTGCGCTGAATGTTGAACCGGCCGTAAGACGGAGCACTCACAGAGGCAACGATCGCGTAGGTGGTGTTCGCCTCAAGCGAGAGGCCGGCGCTGGTGAAGTCGTAGGTGCCGCCCGTGGTGGGACTGCCGCTGCCGCTCAAAGTTTCCAAGACCGCCCCGGGCATTTCGCCGCTCAGTTGGTGCACCGTGACGGTGAAGCCCGAGCCGTAGGATCCTCCGCTGGCGAGCGCGAGCGAAATGCCATTGAGGATCGAGCTGTCACTGCCGGTAACGAAGGCCGAACCGTAGGAGATAACGTAGTCGGCTCCGTCATCCGGCGTCCGCCGGACAAAATCGGGGTCGACCAAAGGCTGCGTGAGATTGGACGTGGTGAAGGTCTGCGCGCGACCAACGAGCGCGCTAAGCAGGACAAAGCCGAAGAGGCTTCGGGCGATGAGGGTTCTGGGTGTCAGCATGGAGTGACGAGGTTTGATGAGTGTGCGTAGAGCGACTTCATTCTATCGGATTTGCCGCCAGCGGGCGTGTCGTTTTGCAACGACACCGTGTGCTTCACGCGCAACCACCGCGGCCTGGGGCCAGCACGCGATCCTGCGGCTCGATCAGCGGAGAGCTAAAAATCCCGGCCGCCAAAGTGCACCTGGGCCGATACGGAAACAGACGCCCACGGCAGACAGCTCAGCATCGAATCGCTGTCAGGCCAAGGCGCGGTTTTCTTCGCCGAATTCCCGTCTTCAAAGGAGCGGGAGCTGGCAGCTCCCGTGTAGCGGTCACTCGGATAATCGGGAGATGGAAGCTCCGCTCCTTGACAAAAAACCCCGACCGCGCAGGGGCGCCAGTCGGGGTGAGATCAAAGAGGATCGAATATCAGTTTTGCACTGCCGCCGCGCGACGACGCTGGCGGACCACCGCAACCGCACCGAGCGCCAGCGCGCCGAAGATCGCCGCGTAGGTGGACGGCTCGGGCACGGCGGAAACAGCGGTGACGGAATAGCCGACGTCCTTGTAGCCCTGATTGTCGGTCCAAGACGCGGAGGTCAGGGAGCCCGTGCCGTTCGTGTTGAAGAAGGTCCCCGGGCTGGCGTCTCCGGTTCCCGACATATTCCAGTTGGCTGAGCCGCTGTTGAGCAGAGGAAGCAGGTAATAGGTCGCGCCGGTCGTGAGCGTGATGTTCTGCGAAGAGAAATCGGCCGTCACGAGTTCTCCATTGGTGGTCGAAATGCCGGAGCCAGTGACCGTGGCGCTGCCGAGGTAGCCCGGTTGACCGTCCGCGTTGCTGTTGATGCGGTTGGGCTGTGCGGACCACAGCTGATAGGTAATGGAATAGGCTCCCGAACTGGATTGGTAGAGGTAGAGACCAGCGTCATCCACCACTCCGGTGTTCTCGGCCGTGAAGCCGACCAGGGGCATCCACGTTCCCCCGGAACCCGCGAGGCCCCAGGCGGAATTGGGAGTTCCGGAAGCGGACCAAGCCGCGATGGTAGTTTGGGAATAGGCCGCACAAACCAAGGCGGCGAAGAGCGAACCGACGACCAAGAGGCGTGATTTCATGGGTATGAGGTCAGTGTGTGTCCGCGCATCATAGCGCGCGCGTCAGGTTCTTTCCTGTCGTTTTTCGATGACAGGACCTGCAACCTGTGCATCCCGCACGAGGGGCTCACACCGAAACGTGCCCGATCATCAACCGAGCCCCGCGGCGCGCTCAACGCTCCGCCGGAGGCGCCCACGCGATGCACTCCACTTCCACCTTGGCGCCCAACGCCAGTCCGCTGGCGGCGAGCGCGCTGCGCGCGGGGAGGTTCGTCTTGAAGTAGGTGCGATAGACGGCGTTGAAGGCCGGCCAGTCCTTGATGTCGGCAAGGAACACGGTGCACTTCATCACGCGGTCGAGCGAACTGCCGTGACGCTCCAGGATCGCCTTGAGATTCTCCATCACCTGCCGTGCCTCCGCATCGATCCCACCGGGCACCAGCGTGAACGTGCCCGGCGCATTGCCGACCTGACCGGAAACGTAGAGCGTCTCGCCGAGTTGAACCGCTTCCGAAAACGGCAGCGGAGCGCCACCGGTGGACGGCATGGCGTAGTAGCGCGGACCAGATGCCTCGGCGGCGGCGAGGCGAGTGGACAGCAGGCAAAGCGCGAGTGCGCTGCCAAGGAGGATTCGCGGGGTAAGCAGGCTCATGCCGCGAGCGTGCCGGGCGCGATGCACGCGGCAAGCCTGCGCGTGGTCAACGCAGCGCCACAGCCACGATGCCACCACCGGGCACACGAAAAGCCCCGAGCGCGCGAGCGGCTCGGGGCGAGAGTGCGAAACGGGTGGATGATCGCTCAGCCGAGCGCCGCGAGCAGGCGCTCAACTTCGGCTTTCTTGGCCTTGAGGTCGACGAGTTGCTTGCGCGCGCCTTCGAGCACGGCCGACGGCGCTTTCGAAACGAACGCTTCGTTGGCGAGACGCGCCTCGGTGCCGGCGATGTGCTTCGCGAGCGTCTCGTTCTCCTTCGTGAGGCGCACCTTCTCGGCGGCGGTGTCTCCGGTGGCGAGTTTGCGGATGAGATTCCACGTGCCGTAAGCGGTGACGCTCGCGGGCGCGTTGGGCGAGAGCTTGCCGCGCGTGACGCTAGCGGCGCCGAGCATGCGCTTGAGCTTGGCCATGTTCGCCTCGAGCACAGCCCACTGCGCGTCGGCGGCTTCGACGACGAACTCGGAATCTTTTTTCGCGGCCTCGCCATTGTCGGCCTTGAAGGCGCGGAGCTGCGAAGTGACTTCCTTCAACCGGCCGACTTCCGCGGCGGCCGCGAGATCGACGCGCACGCCGCGCGCGGTGAGTTCAGCCTCGAGCGCCGCGCCTGTCTCGATGCGCACATCGCGCATGAGGAAGGCGCTGTCGGCGCCGTAGCCGAGCAGGTGCCAGAGTTCCTCGGTGATGAACGGCGTGAACGGGTGCAGCAGCAACAGCGTTTGGCGCAGCACGAGATCCTGGATCGCAAGGCAGTTCGCTTTCGTGGAGGCGTCCTGAAGTTTCGCCTTCGAGACTTCGACATACCAGTCGCAGAAGTCATTCCAGAAAAATCCGTAGAGCGTCTGCACGGCGTTGCTGAACTCGAAGTTGGCGAACGCCTGATCGACCGCACGCGTGGTGGCGAGCAGGCGATCGACGATCGCGTGGTCATCGGCGTCGAACTTCGCGGGCTCGAGCCGCGCGAGGACGGCGGCGAGCGAGGAGTTGTCCGCCATCTCGCCGCTCATTTGGCGGAAGCGGCAGGCGTTCCAGAGCTTGTTGCAGAAGTTCTTGCCGCTCTCGATGCGGTCTTCCTGGAAGCGGATGTCCTGACCTTGCGGCGCGATGGAGATGATGCCGAAGCGCAGACCGTCCGCGCCGTAGCTGGCGATGAGATCGAGCGGATCGGGCGAATTGCCGAGCGACTTCGACATCTTGCGGCCCTGCTGGTCGCGGATGATGCCGGTGAAATAGACGTCCTTGAACGGAATTCGAGCTTTCAGCTCGGCTTCCGTGAGCGGCGTCGTAGCGCAGGCGTCCCGCCTGCTCCCAGAGGCAGGCGAGACGCCTGCGCTACCAGTGTATTCGAGGCCGGCCATGATCATGCGTGCGACCCAGAAGAAGATGATGTCCGGACCGGTCACGAGCGTGCTCGTCGGGTAGAAATACTCGTAGCCGCCCTTCGCCATCGCGTCCTTGTCGGGCCAGCCGAGCGTTGCGAACGGCCAGAGCCACGACGAGGCCCAGGTGTCGAGCACGTCGTCTTCCTGCACCCAGTTTTCCGGATCGGCGGGACCGGCGAGCGAGACGTGCACTTTCGTCGCATCGCGCAACTCGACTTCGGTGAGCTTCTCCTTGTCGAGACCCTTGCGATACCAAACCGGGATGCGGTGCCCCCACCAGAGTTGGCGGCTGATGCACCAGTCCTGGATGTTTTCGAGCCAGTGCAGGTAAACCTTGGACCAGCGCTCGGGATGGAAACGGATGTGACCGTCGCGCACGGCGGTCTTGGCCTCCTCGACGCGCGGATACTTGAGCCACCACTGCCAGGTGAGCCGCGGCTCGATCGGCACGTCGGCGCGCTCGGAGTAGCCGACATTGTTTTCGTAGGGCTCTTCCTTCACCAGCGCGCCGCTTTCCTTGAGCAGCTCGGCGGCCTTCTTGCGTCCAGCGAAACGGTCCAGGCCCGCGAGCACGGGGCCGGCCAGCTCGTTGAGCGTGCCGTCGGCGTTCAGCACGTCCACGACGGGCAGCTTGTGGCGCAGACCGATGTCGAAATCCACCTTGTCGTGCGCGGGCGTGATCTTGAGCGCGCCGGAGCCGAACTCCTTGTCCACGGCGCTGTCGGCGACGATCGGAATCTCCGCCGCCGGTCCGATGGGCCGGCGCACCTTCTTTCCGATGAGGCCGGTGTAGCGCGGATCATCCGGATGCACGGCGATGGCCACGTCGCCGGGAATCGTCTCGGGGCGCGTGGTCTTCACCTCGATGAACTTGCCCGGCTGCTCCACGAGTTCGTAGCGCACCTGATACAGGAAACCCTTCGCGGGTTTCATGATCACTTCCTCGTCAGACAGCGCGGTGAGCGACACCGGGCACCAATTGACCATGCGCTTGCCGCGATAGATGTGCCCCTTCCGGTAGAGATCCACGAACACTCCCAGCACGGCCTGCGAGTAGTGCGCGTCCATCGTGAACTGCGTGCGGTTCCAGTCGCACGAGGCGCCGAGCGCCTGCAGCTGTTTCAAGATGATGCCGCCCTTCTCCTCGCGCCAGGCCCAGACCTTCTCGAGGAACTTTTCCCGACCGAGGTCGCGGCGGTGTTTCTTCTCCTTGCGCAGCTCGCGCTCGACGACCGCCTGCGTGGCGATGCCCGCGTGGTCGGTGCCCGGC
>JAEYUW010000016.1 GCA_023432225.1 Verrucomicrobiota bacterium | reverse complement strand
GGTGGAGCGCGTTGACCCCAACGCGCCCTGACGGCCTCGCTCACCAAAAGCGCGTTGGGGTCAACGCGCTCCACCTCGAACCCAACCTTCGCGCCTGAACATGGAGACCATCGAACAGGTCAACGCGATCGCACCGTGGTTTTTCCCGGTGTGCGCCTTCGTCTTCGGCGCGTGCATCGGCAGTTTTCTGAACGTCTGCATTTACCGGCTGCCGAAGGGCGAATCCGTCGTCACACCCGGATCGCACTGCGCGTGCGGCCAGCCGATCGCCTGGCGCGACAACATCCCGATTCTCAGCTGGCTCATCCTGCGCGGACGCGCGCGCTGCTGCGGGCGATCCTTCAGTTTTCGCTATCCGTTCATCGAGTTGCTCACGGCCTTGCTGTTCGTGGCGTGCTGGATGCTTTTTCCGCCTGCAAAAGCGGTCGCGGGCATGATGCTCGTCTCGATTGTGATCTGCGCGACGTTCACGGACGTGGATGGCATGATTATTCCGGATGCGTTCACCATCGGCGGTGGCGTGGCCGGCGTGCTGATCTCGCTCGCGCTGCCAGCGCTGCACGGTCAGGCGCACGATCTCTACGCGATCGCGAGCCTGCGCGCAGGCCTCGATGCCGTCCTCGGCCTCCTCGTAGGCTCGGGCCTTGTGCTGTGGATCGCCTTGATCGCGGAAGCGGTGCTGAAGAAAGAGGCGATGGGCTTCGGCGACGTGAAATACCTCGGGGCGCTCGGCGCATTTGTCGGCTGGCAGGGCGCGGTCTTCGCGATGTTCGGCGGGGCGATTATCGGCTGCATCTGGGTGCTTTTCGCCCTGCTCTGGCAGAAGGTGTCCGGTAAGACTCTCGGTGGCGCTCGCCTGGAAACACCGGATGGCCAGCCGACCGAGCACCTAGGCCTCGGCGTGCACGTGAGCTTCGGCCCAATGCTCGGCGTCGGCGCGTTGCTCTACTTCTTCGTGCTGCACCGCTGGGTCGACGCCTACTTCGCTCGCCTCGTGCCTGTGTTCACAGACCGCCTATTCTGAACGCGGCGGCGTGAAGCCTGGCGGCGTTTCGCCGCGACGTCCGTGAACCATCACGGTGAGCAAATACTCCATCGCCGCCACGCGCGTGATGCCGCGCTCGGCCGCAAGCTGGTCCGCGCGCTTCTGCAGCTGTCGCGCCATCGTCTCGGCCTGCGCGTCTGTGGACGCGCCGAGGTTGCGACAGAGTTGGGTCAGTTTCGCGAGTTCATCCATGGCGAATCTCAAGCGCTCGGCCATCCGCCAGCGCGAGCGAGGCGGCCCGATCGAAATTCACGAGCGACACCATCGCCATCGCCACAAACCCGTCGCCCACGCACGCAGCCGAGCGCGTTTCGCCGACCTGTTTCTCCCCTTGGCGAAGCGGAGTATGCGGCGCAGGAGGCTGCCCGCGTCCCGCCACGACCATCAAGCGGCGGCGCACTTGGCCGAGGTTTTTCAGCCGCGCCATCACCTCCTGACCGAGGTAGCAGCCCTTCGTGTAGGAGATCGCATCGACATCCAGCCCGCCCTCGTTCGGCAGGTCGTTCGGCCCGATGTCGTCCGGCACTGCCGGCAACGCGTTCGCGATCCGCTCGGCTTCCGATGCATCGCGCGTCGAGCCCACGGCACCCGAGCGCGCCAAGCCAGTCGCCAGTGAATTTGAGTCGGCCGACAGACAAACGAAGTTGTCGGCGCGCGAAAAACGCCCGCGAAACACCATCGTGTTCTCGCTCGTCACGAATTGACCGGGCGCAGGCGTGGCACCCCAAATGGTCGCGACCGCTTCCGCCGCTTGGTGGCCCCAAATCACCGTCGCGGCCGCCCAATCGCCAGTCGCATCGAAAACCTCCACATCATCCGCAATCAGATAATCTTCAATACGTTGCCGAAGCACGTCAGCCGTCACCCGAGGCGCCCACACGAGAAATTCCTGCTCCGCGACGCGCAAAACGAAGCTTTCCGCCAGTGCTTTCCCCTTCTGGCTCAACCACAAGCCGTATGCACAACCCCCGACGGGCATGCGGAGGTCCTGCGTGAACTGACCCTGGAGGAACGTATTAGAATCAGGGCCTCTTATGCGGAGCGTGGCTGATGGAACGTCCAACTCGCTGATTGGCAACGTTTGCAAAGGCACCTCGGCGGGGGTTGCGTCCATGCGTTAATTGTGGCGGGCGAGTGACTTTTATCCGGTGACCACCGTTTGATTTGACGGAAGGTCGGAACAAACTACCTCGTAAGCAATCTCACTTTTCGCTTCTCCCGCCTAGCGGGAGTTTTGGGGTAACTAAGAAAGCAATGGCGGGCCGCTTAGGGGTAGGCGGCCCGCCTTTTCTTTTCCTGTCAAAAGGTCAGCCGCCCGTTGCCGGCGAGCGGCAAAGGAGCCCAAGCTCCGGTGCAATGCAACGCACGTCGGACATCAACGTCCTCGAAACCCGCGCCCTGCCCTCGCCCGCCCAGCTCCTAGCCGAGCTGCCGAAGACCGCCGCTCAGGCCGAGCTGATCGCCCGCGCCCGGCAGGACATCCATCGCGTGATCTTCACCGACGACCGCCGCTTCCTCTTCGTCGTCGGCCCGTGCTCCATCCACGACCCCGAAGCCGGCCGCGACTACGCCCGCCGCCTCGCCGCGCTCTCCCGCCAGGTCGCGGACCGCATCCTGATCGTGATGCGCGTCTATTTCGAAAAACCCCGCACGACGGTCGGCTGGAAGGGCCTGATCATGGACCCGCATCTCGACGGTTCCCACGACATCGCCGCCGGCCTGCGCCTCGCCCGCACCTTCCTTCGCGACGTGCTCGACCTCGGCCTGCTGACCGCCACGGAACTCCTCGATCCGATCACGCCGCAATACATCGCCGACCTCATTTGCTGGTCGGCCATCGGCGCCCGCACGGCTGAATCGCAAACGCACCGCCAGATGGCTTCCGGCCTCTCGATGCCGCTCGGCTTCAAGAACGGCACCGACGGCTCCATCCAGACCGCGATCAACGCCATCCGCGCCGCTTCGCACCCGCAGACCTTCCTCGGCATCAATCTCGACGGCGCCTCGTCCGTGATCGTCACGCGCGGCAACCCGAATTGCCACGTCGTCCTCCGCGGCGGCACCGCCGGCCCCAATTTCTCGCCCGAGCACATCGCGCGCACCGAGCAACTCCTCGCCGCCGCCAAGCTCCCGAAATCGATCCTCGTCGACTGCTCGCACGACAACTCCTCGAAAAAGCCCGAGCTCCAGCCCGACGTGCTGCGCGCCATCCTCGAGCAGATTTCCGCGGGCAACACCTCGATCATGGGCGCCATGGTCGAAAGCAACCTCGGCACCGGCAACCAGCCTTTCCCGCAACCCTTGGATAAATTGCGCTACGGCGTCTCGATCACCGACGGCTGCATCGATTGGGACACGACCGAACGCCTCGTCCGCGAAATCCACGCCGCGCTCGCGCCGCGCTTCGCCTGACCTGTTAACGAACGCCCAAGCGACGACCGGACTCCCATGGAGTTCGTCGCTCCGTCGCCGCCGCTTCCGCCGACGCGCTGCCACTGGGGCACCGCCCCCCCGCATTCGTATTCGCCGCCAACCAATCGCCGCCGCGCATCTGACACACACTTTGCGCCCGACCGGAGCGCACAAAGTAGTTCCCCTGCCCGGTATGCGAAGGCGGCTAAACTTCCCCGCCTTGCCAAACTTCGCGCGTGTTTTTCCCGCGATTCGTGGTTAACTCCGCGCTCTTCTATGAAAGCCCCTATTCGTGTCGCTGTTACCGGCGCTGCCGGCCAAATCGGTTATTCCCTGCTGTTCCGCATCGCCTCGGGCGCGATGTTCGGCCCCGAGCAACCGGTCATCCTCCAGCTGATCGAAGCTCCGATCGAGAAGGCCATCAAGGCCCTCGAAGGCGTCGCCATGGAGCTCGACGACTGCGCCTTCCCGCTGCTCAAGGGCATCGTCCAGACCTCCGACGCCTCCGTCGGTTTCAAGGACGCCAACTGGTGCCTCCTCATCGGCGCCAAGCCGCGCGGCCCGGGCATGGAGCGCGCTGACCTCCTCAAGGACAACGGCAAGATCTTCATCGAACAGGGCAAGATCATCGACGCCGTCGCCGCCGCTGACGCCCGCGTCGCCGTCGTCGGCAACCCGGCCAACACGAACTGCATGATCGCCGCCTCGCAGGCCAAGCGCCTCCCGGCCGAGCGCTTCACCGCGATGGTCCGCCTCGACCAGAACCGCGCCCAATCGCAGCTCGCCAAGAAAGCCGGCGTCGACCTCACCGACGTCAAAGACATCTTCATCTACGGCAATCACAGCCCGACCATGTTCCCGGCCTTCGCCCACGCGACGATCTCCGGCAAACAAGCTACGCGCGTCATCACCGACACCGCCTGGCTGCAAGGGCCGTTCTGCGAGACCGTCGGCAAGCGCGGCGCCGCCATCATCGCCGCCCGCGGTGCCTCCTCGGCCGCCTCGGCCGCCAACGCCCTCGTCGATCACGTCCGCGACCTCATGACGCCCGGCAAGATCCACTCCGTCGCCGTGAAGTCGAACGGCGCCTACGGCTTCGACGCCAACGTCTGGGCCGGTGTCCCCGTCCGCACGACGACCCCCGGCAGCTACGAAGTCCTCACGAACTACGCGATGGACGACTTCGCCAAGTCGAAGCTCGCCGCGACGAACAAGGAACTCGTCGAAGAGCGCGCCTTCGTGGCCGACATGATCAAGTAAGATCAGCCGCATCGCATCTTTGTAGGGCGGGGTCTCCTGACCCCGCCTTTTTTGCGCCCACTTTCGGCCGCCACGCCCGCCTGCGTAGTTCTGCGTAGGGTCGTGCACTCCGACGCGTTGACCGTCTCGACGCGCTTATCCACGCTGCCGCGCATGCCCCCCGTCTTCCGCGCCGCCGCATTCGTCGTGTTCGTGCGTCGCGCCGTCCACGCCGTCCACGCCACAACGGCAGTCGCCCTCGCCGGAACGTGTCTCGCGCTGGTCCCGATGCTTCGTGCGGCGGACGACGGTTTTTTCCATCCCGAAGCCGGCCGTCTGCTGGTGCGCAGCTTTTCCGCCAGCGAATACGGCACCAATCCCCAAGTCTGGACGATGCTCCAGCGCGCCGATGGCGTGCGGTATTTCGGGTGCTACGGCGGCATCGCCGAATACGACGGTTCCACGTGGCAAGCATTGCCATCGCCGCTGGGCTCATTTCGCGGTTTCGCGCAGACCCCGGACGGGCGGGTTTATTTCACGGCGACGAGTGATCTCGGATGGATCGATCACGCTCCCGACGGCTCTCTCCGCCTGCAGTCGCTTGCGGCGACGCTGCCGCCCGAGTCGTTGCCCGCAGGACCCTTCGCTGAATTGGCCGTCTACGACGGCAAACTCCATATCTCGACGACCAAGGGAGTCGTGCGTTGGAACGGGCAGGCCGTTGACCGCTTCTGGCCGATGGAGGGCACCCGCACGCCACGCCTCAACCTCGTCGACGGCAAACTCTGGTTTCGCCGCATGGGCACGGTGGAGATTTTCGAGCTGCGCGGCGATTCCTGGGCCAAAGTGGTGGACGACCCATGGCTCAACGGCAAACCGGTGCAGTTCGTGGTCACTGCTGCCGATGGCGAACCGGTCATCGGCGTCGAGCCAGGCGGACTTTTTCGCGTCACGCCGGACGGCCGATTGGCGCCGTGGTCGACTCCCGCGAACGCGATTCTCAATCGCGCCCAGCTCTACTCCGCCGCCACCCTGCGCGACGGCGCGATTGCGATCGGCACTTTCAGCGACGGGCTGATCTTGATTTCACCAGACGGGAAAAACGCCCGGCAAGTGACCCTGCGCGATGGCCTGCCCAGCAATGTCATCCAAGGCATCGGCACCGATCGCGACGGCCGCGTCTGGCTCGGCACCTACAACGGCATCGCCACGTTTGAGTGGCCGACGGTCTTCACCGTCTTCGATCAACGCGACGGCGTCGACGCAGCGATGATCCGCTCGATGTGTCGCTACGATGGCCGCGTCGTGCTCGGCGGCGTGGGCGGCGTTTCGATGATTGAGCCGCGGGCGGCAGGCCAGCTGGACGCCGCGCGCATCGTCCGGTTCAGCGGCCTCGAAGCCATGAATTCGGCGCCGGTGCAGCATTCGAGCGGACTCGTCCATGGCGGACCGGGCGGCTTGAAAACGCTGCGCGACGGCAAGACCGAGGTGCTCCTGCCGCTCGATGACAACCTGATCTTCCTCGAGCCGACTCCCGACAATCCCGACCGACTTCTCGTCGCCAGCCAGAAAGGCATCGGCAGCGTGCTCTACGAGAACGGCCGCTGGCGCTCGGAAGGTTACGCCGCCGGCTACGGACAGATTTCCATCATGGTGCGCCAGAGCGCGGATGGCACCATTTGGACGCGCAATGCCGCTGGCGAAGGGTTTCGCATCCGCCCTCCCCGCCTGCCCACCGGAGCACCAGACTGGGCCCGCGCTGAGGTTACTTCGTTCTCCGCCATCCCGGGCTGGCTGAAGGAAAAAAGCGTCGAGTGGGCCATCGTGAACACTGCGGCTGGACTCACCGCCATGACGCAGGCCGGCATCCTCGTCTACAATCCGCGCGCGGAACGCTTCGAGCCCGATCGTCGCTTCGATCACAGCCAGCGCCCGTCCGGTGCGCTCTTCACCCTCCTCGACGAACCGGGCACCATCTGGTCGGTCGTCTTCCCGAACGGACGGCGGCCCGGCGGACGCAATGCGATGGGGCGTTTTGTCTTCGGAGAAAACGGTGACGCGCGCTGGATCCCCTTGCGCGAAGATATCGCCCCCACGCTCGGAGCGCTCGCCGCGCACGACATCATCGCCGACGCCGCCGCGCCGGGCGTTTACTGGCTCCGCGGGCTTGATCGCGTGATGCGCCTCGACGGTTCGCGGCTGGATACCCCGGCCCCGCCGAACGCTCCGCTGCTGCGCAGCATCCGCCGTGATGACCAACGCCTGCCCTTGCCCGCTTCCCCCGCGAACATCCGCCTGCCGTGGTCGCGCAGTGCGATCACCTTCCAAGTCGCCGCACCGCTCTCCGGCCTCGGTGAGGTGCGCTACGAGACCCGGCTCGTCGGATGGAACGCGCAATGGAGCACTGCGAGCGCGCAACTCGCCACTACCTATAACGGTCTCTCGGCGGGCGATTTCGTTTTCGAAGTCCGCGAACGCGATGCCCAAGGCCGGACCGGCCCCACCACTGCGGTGCCGTTCACCATTCTGCCGCCGTGGTGGCAAACACCCTGGGCCTGGGCCGGCTATGCCGCCGGATTGGTCGGAGCGGTCGCTCTTTTTCTTCGCTGGCGTCTCGCCGCCGCCCGCCGCGAGCAAGCGCGACTCGAATCTCTCGTCCGCGAGCGCACCGCCGAACTCGCCACCGCCCGCGATCAGGCTCAGGCCGCCAGTCAGGCGAAAAGCACTTTCCTCGCCCACATGAGCCACGAGCTGCGCACGCCGCTCAACGGCATCATCGGCTACGCGCAAGTTCTCCTCAAAGACACCGCCGTCGCCGGTCGCCAGCGCGAACGCGTCAACATCGTCCACGCCAGCGGCCAGCACCTGTTGCGCATGATCAACGAAGTGCTCGATTTCTCCAAAATCGAAGCGGGCAAGATCGAGCGCAACGACGAGACCTTCGCCTTCGAGCCACTCCTGCGCGAGCTCACCGTCGCCCACGAAGCCGCCGCGCTCGGCCGCGGCCTCGCCTTCGTGCTCGTCGCCCCGGCCGACCTGCCCTCCCACGTCGTCGGCGACGCGCAAAAACTCCGCCAGGTCCTCGATAACCTGCTGTCGAACGCTGTGAAGTTCACCGCGCGCGGTCGCATCACCTTGAGCGTCGAACGCGACGTGGCTCGCTGTAGGGCGGGGTCTCCCGACCCCGCCGCGAGCGCGGCACCCTCATCATCGGCGGGGTCAGGAGACCCCGCCCTCCATGGAACCCGCTGGCGCTTCACCGTCGCCGATACCGGCGTCGGCATCAGCGCCGAAGATCGCGCGCGACTTTTTCAGCCCTTCGAGCAGGCCCGCAGCAACCGCCCCGCCGAACCCGGCACCGGCCTCGGTCTCGCTATCACACAACGCCTCGTGCACCTGCTCGGCGGCGATCTCCAACTCGACAGCGCACCGGGCGAAGGCAGCCGCTTCTCTTTTACCCTCACGTTGCCGGCCGCGGCAATCGCCGCCAGCCACGGCCGCCAATCGCGCCCGCTCGTCGGCTACGCCGGACCGCGCCGCCGCATCCTGATCGTCGACGATCATCCCGTGAACCGTTCGCTGCTCGTCGATCTGCTCGCCCCACTCGGGTTTGATTGCGCCGAGTTTTCCAGCGGCGAGGAAGTGCTCGCGAGCGACTCCTCCGTCCTCGCCGCCGATCTCGCCTTCGTCGACGTCAAGATGCCAGGCATCGACGGCTTGGAACTCACCCGCCGCCTGCGGGCGCGAGCGGACACGGCCAAGCTGGCGATCGTATTCACGTCCGCGTCGGTGCTCACCTTCGACCGCGCGGCGGCCGCCGCCATCGGAGCGCCCCACTTCCTGCCCAAGCCGTTCGCCGCCGAGCAACTCACCGACGTGCTCGTCCGCGTGCTGCCCGTCGAATGGCGCTACGCCGAGCCCGCCAGCACCGCGACCGCGTCGAACGCGCCCTTGCCCGCGGAACTCAGGGTGCAACTCCGCGCGCTCGCCGAGAGCGGAGACATCGCCGCGTTGCGCGAGGCGGTGGCGGCCGCGCGCCGGACCCATCCGGAAAACTTGACGCTCTCGCAGATTGAAACCGCGGCGGCCTCCTATCAGCTTGAGCGCGTTCGCCAGTTGCTCACCCCCGCCTCGTGAACAAAGCCCCCACCGTTCTCGTCGTCGACGATACCCCTGCCAACCTCGGCGTCGTGCTCGAATCGCTGCACAGCGCCGGTCTGCGCGTGCTGATGGCCGAGAGCGGGCCCCGCGCTCTCGAACTGCTCGCGCGCCAGCCGGTCGATCTGGTGTTGCTCGACCTGATCATGCCCGGACACGACGGCTTCGCGACGCTCGACGACATCCGCCGCCGGCCGGAGTGGGCCGATATTCCCGTGTTGTTCATGACCGCCGTCGACGATCCCGCGCAAAAAGTGAGCGCACTCGAATCCGGCGCCGTCGACTACATCAGCAAACCCGTGCATCCGCCGGAAGTGCTGGCGCGCGTGCGCACTCACCTCGAACTCCGCGCCGCCCGCCGCGAACTCCAGCGCCAGAACGCCAAACTGGAAGCGGAAATTGCCGTCCGCCTCGACGCCGAAGCGCAACTGGCTCACTCGCTCGATCGCGCCGTCATTCTCACCAACGGCGACGGGAAGGTCGTCTTCCAGACTCTCGCCGCCACTCACCTGCTGCATCGTCACCAACTCCAGCTCGTCAACGGTGGCCTGCCGGCCGAGTTGCTCCACGGCGAGCGCATCACCAGCGCCGCGGGCACGATGCTCGTGCAGCGCTTCAGCGGACGCGCCACCGAGCCGCTGCAGGTGATTCACCTCGCCGAGGAATCGGCGCCGCCCGGCCCGGCCGATCTCGTGTCCCTTGGATTAACCCCGCGGCAAGCGGAAGTGCTTTACTGGATTGCGCAGGGAAAGACGAACGGCGAGACCGCCGTCATTCTCGGCACGAGCCCGCGCACCGTCGACAAGCACGTCGAGCAATTGCTCGAGCGCCTCGGCGTGGAAAACCGCCTCGCCGCCGCCGCCCGCGCGAACGACGTGCTGCGGCCAGTCGCGCGGTGAGTAGCGCAGGCGTCCCGCCTGCAACCCACGTCGAAGCAGGCGAGACGCCTGCGCTCGCGTGAATGTAGGGCTCGACCTTGTGTCGAGCCTAACGCGCGAAAAACGGCGCCTGCCACGCTCGCCAGCGAGGCCTCACCCGAGGTGAGGCCCTACACGATCACCCGAGAATCTTTTCAATCTTCGCCAATTCCTCGGCCCCGAGCGGCGACTGCGCGAGCGCACCATGCAAATCGTCGAGCTGCGAAACCTTGCTCGCGCCGATGAGCACCGTCGTGACCTCCGGGCGACGGAACAGCCAGAGCACCGCGAGCTGCGCGAGCGTGGCGCCGCGCGCGACCGCGATTTCGTTGAGCGCGCGGATTTTTCCGAGCAGCTCCGGCGTGATGCGATCGCTCGGCAGAAACGGCGAGACGCCGCGTCCCGCCCGCGAGTCGGCCGGGATGCCGTTAAGATAGCGGTTCGTGAGCAGGCCCTGCGCGAGCGGCGAAAACGGGATGCAGCCCGCGCCGACTTCCGTAAGCGCCGGCAGCAGCTCCGGCTCCACCCAACGTTCGAACATGTGGTATTTCGGTTGGTGGATGAGCAGCGGCACACCGAGGGACTTCAGAATCGCGGCCGCCTCACGCGTGCGCTTCGCGTCGTAGTTGGAGATGCCGGCGTAGAGTGCCCGACCGCTGCGCACCGCGTCGGCGAGCGCGCCCATCGTTTCCTCGAGCGGCGTGTCGGGATCGGGTCGGTGCGAGTAGAAGATGTCGACGTAGTCGAGCCCCATGCGCTTCAGGCTCTGGTCGAGCGAGGAGAGCATGTATTTGCGCGAGGCCCACTCGCCGTAGGGACCAGCCCACATGTAATAGCCGGCTTTCGTTGAGATGATGAGCTCGTCGCGATGCGCCGCGAAGTCGTCGCGCAGCAACTTGCCGAAGTTCTCCTCCGCCGAGCCGGGAGGCGGGCCGTAGTTGTTCGCGAGATCGAAATGCGTGCAGCCGAGGTCGAAGGCGCGACGCAGCAGCGCGCGCTGATTCTCGAGCGCGTCGACGTGCCCGAAATTGTGCCAGAGCCCAAGCGAGAGCCGCGGGAGTTTTAAGCCGGAACGACCGCAACGCGCGTAGCGACCGACTTCGTAGCGATCCGGAGCGGGATTGTAGGGGTTGACGAGCGACATCGTGGTCGCAGCGTGCGCGAACGTCGCGAGGTGCTCAACGGGGAAGTCGCCGCGTGACGCGCGGACGGTTCGAAGCGAACGGAGGATGGCCACGAAGAACACAAAGCGCCCGACCGCAGCGGCGAGTCCTCCGAGCGCCTATAGGCGCCTGCAAATTTTCGCGAGCCGTCGGCTTCTTGTGTTCCTTGTGGCCAAAAACTCCGAGGTGGTCGCCGCTGTCCCAGCGGCGACGTCGAACGCGGCGTGCGCAGCGCACGTCCTTGTGCGCCGACAGGTTCTACGTCCTCCGGTAGATCCTATGCTTCTATTGAGGCTGTAGGGCTCGACCTTGCGTCGAGCCTAACCCAACAATCGCAGCTCCGCGCCCGCTCGTGGCACGGCCTCACACAAGGTGAGGCCCTACACCGCCACTTCGAACGGCGCGCCGGTCTTCGCGCGGACTTCGTCAAGCGTCACGCCCGGATGCAACTCGATCAGGCGCAGGCCACCGCTGCCTTGCCCGCCGTTCGGTTTCACTTCGAAAACGCAGAGGTCGGTGATGATCAGGCTGACGACGCCCTTGCCGGTGATCGGTAGCGTGCACTGCTTCAAAATCTTCGGACTGCCGTCCTTCGCGGTGTGCTCCATCACGGCGACGACGCGCTTCACGCCGGCGACGAGGTCCATCGCACCGCCGGGGCCTTTCACCATTTTTCCCGGCACCATCCAGTTCGCGATGTCGCCGTTGTCGGCCACTTCGAGCGCGCCGAGGATGGAAAGATCAATGTGGCCGCCGCGGATCATCGCGAACGAGTCGGCGCTGGAGAAAAACGCCGAGCCGGGAATCGTGGAGATCGTCTGCTTGCCGGCGTTGATGAGATCGGGGTCGACGCGGTCCTCGGGCGGGAACGGGCCGATGCCGAGCAGGCCGTTTTCCGACTGCAGCGTGACGTTCATGCCGGGCGGGATGAAGTTCGCGACGAGCGTGGGGATGCCGATGCCGAGGTTCACGTAATAGCCGTCGCGCAACTCGCGCGCGGCGCGGCGCGCCATGAGTTCGCGGATGGGCGTTTCCTTTTTCGACGCGGCGGCGCCCTGCACGGTGCGGAACTCGATGCGCTTCTCGTAGCGCGGGCCTTGGATGATGCGGTCGACGTAGATGCCGGGCGTGTGGATTTGGTCGGGCTCGAGTTCGCCGACTTCGACGAGTTCCTCGACCTCGGCGACGCACACGGCGGCGCAGGTGGCGATCATGGGGTTGAAGTTCCGCGCGGTCTTCCGGAAGACGAGGTTGCCGGACTTGTCGCCCTTCCACGCCTTCACGAGCGCGACGTCGGCGCGGATGCCGCGCTCGAGGACGTATTCCTTGCCGTCGAAGATTTTGGTCTCCTTGCCCTCAGCGAGCTTCGTGCCGAACGCAGTGCGCGTATAGAAACCGGGGATGCCCGCGCCGCCCGCGCGCAGGCGCTCGGCGAGCGTGCCTTGCGGGATGAGCTCGAGTTCGAGTTCGCCGGCGAGCACCTGGCGCTCGAACTCCTTGTTCTCGCCGACGTAGGAAGCCATGACCTTGCGGATCTGACGCGTCTTCAGGAGCAAGCCCATACCGAAGTCGTCCACGCCGGCGTTGTTGCCGACGATGGTGATGTCTTTCACGCCGCTGTCGCGCAGCGCGAGGATGAGATTTTCCGGGATGCCGCAGAGGCCGAAGCCGCCGGCGGCGATCGTCATGTTATCGTGGAGGAGCCCGGCGAGCGCAGACTCGGCGGAAGCGTGGACTTTGCTCATGGCGTGGGGAGCGGAGCGTTAGGGGTGGACGAGAAGAGTTGAGACACAGAGGAAAGGCAGGAGGTGGCACAGAGGTCACAGAGGCTTTTTCGGCCTCCGGTTTTTCTCTGTGGCTCTCCGTGTCCTCTGTGTCGTGGATGGGGAAAGCGGGCCGAGGGTTTTGCGCATCAGGATTTCGTCGTGACCGGCGACAACGTAGTCGCGCAAGCGGCCGACGACTTCGTAGCCGGCGCGGTGGTAGAGGCGCTGCGCGTCGCGGTTGAACGACGAGACGCAGAGCAGGACGTTGCGGTGGGTTTTGAAAATGCGCGCCTCGGCCCAACGCAGCGCCGCCGAGCCGGTGCCGCGCCCGCGCATCTCCGGCGCGACGCCGATGGTCTGGATGTAGCCACCGAGAGGGCCGTTGAGATCAAGCACGAGAAACCCGGCGCGCGCGCCGCCCGAACGGACGATGAAGCACTGCTTGCGAGGATTGCGGAGGAGCTTCAACGCATCCGCCCGCCCGCGCCCGAGCGTGAGCCACGGCTCGGACGCAACCATGACGCCAGCGGCCCAGGTGCGGTCGAGCGCACGCATCGCTTCGATGGTGACTCCACGGACGAGAATCATGGCTGCTGAGCCTTGTCCTCAACGGAGAACAGTCGCTTCGCCTTTACGTTTAGGACGTCAAAGCCCGCATAGGAAAATCGAGGCAGGCCTGCGTCTCGAGCGGGATCCATTTTTCGGAGATACTGAAATCCACGGACGACAAACTGGGCATCGAGCATCGTCCATGGTTCGATGTCGTCCTTCTCCAAGTCACGGAATCCCAGGATTCCCTCTCCATGCTCGGACAGTGCTTTGATGTGGAGCACGCATTGATGAACGCATTTCGCCCCAGCAATGGCGTCGCTCGTGGGACGCACCTCGCCGCACCAATCCAGCAATCCCGCGAGGAATGTTCTGCTCGGATTCACACCGCCCTCAGGCGTGAGTTCGATTACCCGTCCACAAGCCCAGCGCCCGTCCGGCAAAGCTATCCCCCAAAACTCACCGGGTTTGAGGTGCTTCGTGCTCTTCGGAAAATATGGGTAGTTCGCCATCGAGGCCGATTCACACCAGCTCCACGCATGCCGCCAGGCCTTCGCCGCCGCCGATGCAGATGGCGGCGACGCCACGCTTCAGGCCGCGCTCTTTGAGCGCGGCGATCAGCGTCACGAGGATGCGTGCGCCGCTCGCGCCGATGGGATGACCGAGCGAGATCGCGCCGCCGCGGACGTTCAGCTTGTCGTGCGGGACGCCGATTTCCTGCGCAAAGGCCATCGGCACGACGGCAAAGGCTTCGTTCACTTCCCAGAGATCGACGTCGGCAACCTTCCAACCGGCGGCGGCCAGCGCCTGCTGCGTGGCCGGCACGGGCGCGGTGGTGAACCACACCGGGTCCTGCGCGTGGCCGCCGAACGACACGAGACGCGCGATCGGCTTCAGGCTCTTCGCTTGCGCGTGCTCGGCGGTCGTGACAACGAGCGCGGCGGCGCCGTCGTTGATCGTGGAGGCGTTGGCGGCGGTGACGGTGCCGGCTTTGTCGAAGACGGGGCGCAGCGTCGGGATTTTTTCGTAGCGGACTTTCGACGGGCCTTCGTCGAGTTCGACCTTGGTGACGTTGCCTTTCGTGTCGACGATTTCGACGGGCGTGATCTCGGCGGCGAACTTGCCGTCCTTCTGCGCGGCGTTGGCGCGCTTGAAACTCTCGATGGCAAACGCGTCCTGCTGCTCGCGCGTGAAGCGGTATTTCGCCGCGCACTGCTCGGCGCAGTTGCCCATGTGGATGTTGTTATACGGGTCCCAAAGGCCGTCGGAGATCATCGAGTCGATGAGCTGGCCGTGGCCCATGCGGTAGCCGTCGCGCGCTTTCGGGAGCAGATACGGCGCCTGCGTCATGTTCTCCATGCCGCCCGCAACGAAGAGCGTGCCCATGCCCGCGCGGAGCGCGTGCGAGGCTTGCATGACGGCCTGCAGGCCGGAGCCGCAGACCTTGTGAATCGTGACGCAACGCGCGGATTGCGGCACGCCGGCGTGGATCGCGGCCTGGCGCGCGGGCGCCTGGCCTTGGCCGGCTTGGAGGACGTTGCCCATCAGAACGTCGGTGACGTCGGCCGGCGCGACGCCGGCTTGCGCGAGCGCGCCGCGGATCACGGTGGCGCCGAGCTTGGCGGCGGGGACGGACGCGAGCGCGCCTTGGAACGAGCCGAGCGGCGTGCGCGTGGCGGAAAGAATGACGATGTCGCTCATACGAATGCGTGGGTTCGGGGACTGCGATCCGGCGAAAGGATGCAGCCCGGGGGTTGGGGGGTTCGTGTGAGCGGAACTGTTACCCGTTCCCGCGCGCGCGGCAACTGGCAGAAAGCGCCGGCGCGCGAGAATGAGAACGCGAAGAAGACCGCTTGCGCGGCCTTATGAGCATCGTCGCCGGCGCGAGCGCGGAAGGCGTCGCGCGGGTGCGAATCGACAACACCGCTTGCCACGCTTTTGGCCCGCGGCCCGCGAGCGCGGCTACGCGCAGAATCGTCCCCGAAAACAGCGACTGGAGGGCGCTGCTCCGTCAGCGCCGTGACGGTTCGCGGCGGCGACAGAGCGCCGCCCTCCAGCGAAAACGACCAGCGGCGGGTCGTCCCGATCGATCTTTAGCTTTTCAGCGCCGAGCCGCCCGCGGGGCGCGCGACGGTGAACAGTTCGCCGGTGCGCATGTAGTAATCGCCGGAAAGACGCGCGATCAGGTCGAGTTTCTTCGGGTCAATCGCCTTGCCGTCCGCACCGAGCACGGAATCCGCCACGTGCATCGCGACGATGCGACCGAAGACCACATTGCCCGCACCAACGCCGCTGCCGATCGTCACGACGCGATCGAGCGTGCACTCGATCGCAATGGGTGATTCGGCGACGCGCGACGGGCGCACCTTCGTCGAGGGCGCCGCGGTGACCTTCGCGTGCGCAAACTCGCTCTCGCCGTAGGGCAGTGGCGCGGCCGTGGCGTTCATCGGCTCCGCGAGCCAGTAGGGCACGAGATTCACGACGAACTCGGGCACGGCCTCGATGTTGCGCAACGTGTCCTTTTTGCCGCCGTCGCGGTTGTTCGTGGGGACGAACATGAGCGTCGGCGGATTCGAGCAGATCGCCTGGAAAAACGAGAACGGCGCGAGGTTCGGCTTGCCGTCGGGCGAGAGAGTCGAGACCCACGCGATCGGGCGCGGGATGATGGCCTGGGTCATCCACGCGTAGCCGTCGCGCGGAGCGAGTTTTTCGAAATCTAAAATCATGCGGACGACAAAACGCGTTTGGCGGCAGAAGGCAAAGACGGTGTGTGTGCGCAGTATGGCATTTGTTGCGCGTGCCTTCGTGCGGGGTGGGCTGTGGCGCAGGCGTCTCGCCTGCTTCCGAACCCGGCAGGCGGGACGCCTGCGCTACTCAGCCGAGCCAGCTCAGCGGATAATTCGGATCGTCCATCGCCAGCGCCTGCTCGGTGAGCTCGAGCGGATACTGCGTGTCGAACATCACCGCGAGTTCCTCGGTCCGCGCGTGCTCGAAGCTCTTCAGCGTCGTGCCCGGATGCGGGCCGTGCGGGATGCCTTGCGGGTGCAGCGTGAACGAGCCGGGCTCCACTCCTTTGCGCGAACCGAACTGGCCGCGCACGTAGAAGAGCACTTCGTCGGCCTCGGTGTTGTCGTGCGACCAGGGCACCTTGATCGCCTCCGGGTGGTGGTCGAGGTAACGCGGCGCGAACGTGCAGATGACGTAGCCTTTGATCTCGAAGGTCTGGTGGATCGGCGGCGGCAGGTGCACGGTGCCGGTGATCGGCTCGAAATCGTTCGCGTTGAACGTGAATGGATACAGCGCGCCGTCCCAGCCCACGACGTCGAACGGGTGCGACGCCATGATGTTGCGGGTGAAACGCGAGCCGCGGTCCTTCACGAGGATCGCGTAGTCGCCGTCCTTGTCCTCGGCGATGATCTCCGTGGGAGCGTGGATGTCGCGCTCGCTGTAAGGCGCACCGAGGCGCATCTGGCCCTCGGGGTGACGATAGCGCTCGGGAATGCGGACCGGATGCGTCGACTCGAGGATGAGGTAGTCCTCCTGCGCGATGTCGTCGGGCACGAGGCGGTAAATCGTGCCACGCGGGATCACGATGTAGTCATCCTGCTTGTAGCGGAGCTTGCCGAAATTCGATTCGAGCCAGCCGCCGCCGGAGAACACGAAAATCACGTCGTCGTTCTGGCCGTTGCGGTAGAACTCGTAGCCTTCCTCCATCACTTTCGCGGGCCGGCAGCGCGAGCAGGTGATGTCGGCGTTGAACATCAGCGGCACGCGGCCCGTGTAGGGATCGCCGGCGCGCGGCATCGCGGCGGACTTGAGGTGGTGATGGCGCAGCGGCAGGTGCGCAGCGACCTTGGTCGGCTGTTCGCGGAAGAGCTCGACCTGTTTCACCATCGTGGGCGGGCGCAAGTGATAGACGATCGAGTAGGCGCGATCAAAACCCTCGGTCGTGATGATGTGCTCGTAGTGCAGGCCCTCGCCCTTGTAGCTCGTCGCCGGGTCACGCGGGAACTTGATGTGGTGCTTGCGGGGCATCGCCCCGAGGGCGCGGTAGAAGGGCATCGTGAGATTTTTCGATTTTGGATTCTCGATTTTCGATTTCAGACCGGTTTGGCGCGCGCTGGGATTGCACGCGTGGATTCCCAACCAATCAAAAATCGAGAATCCAAAATCGAAAATTCCGCAGAGGATCGTCGCAGGCGGGAGCCGGGGGTGTTGTGTTGCGTGTGTTGTGTCTGCCTGGCTTTAGGTGGCTGGGGGTAGTCAGCCGCGAAAAGCTGCTCCCGCCTGCGACGAAATTCTCAGAGCGTGCCGCGCTTCATCTGTTCGCGTTCGATGGCCTCGAACAGGGCGCGGAAGTTGCCCTCGCCGAAGCCCATCGAGGTGCCTTTGCGCTGGATGACCTCGAAGAAGAGTGTCGGGCGCGCGAAGACGCACTTGGTAAAAAGCTGCAGCAGGTAACCGGTCTCGTTGTCGCGATCGACGAGGATGCGCAGCGGTCGGAGCGTCTCCTTGTCCTCGTCGATCTTGCCCACGCGTTCCTCGAAGTTCTCGTCGTAGTAGCTGTCCGGCACGTCGAGAAACTCCTGCCCCATCTTCCGCATCTCGTCGATCGTCGAGATGATGTTCGGCGTGAGCAGGGCGATGTGTTGGA
This sequence comes from Verrucomicrobiota bacterium, assembly GCA_023432225.1. GTDB lineage: Bacteria > Verrucomicrobiota > Verrucomicrobiia > Opitutales > Opitutaceae > Didemnitutus. The sequence continues at coordinate 121,333 of JAEYUW010000016.1, read as the reverse complement.
CGCCGGGGCCGTTGTATTGGTCGAGAAATTCCTGGATCTGCGAGTTGGCCGACGACGGCTCGTTGATCGGCATCTTGATCCAGCCGTCGGTCGAGCTGACGACTTTCGACATCAGCGCCGAACGGCCCGTGTTGATGTCGAAGTGCATGAACAGATCCAGACCGAACACCTGTTCGTAGAACGTCACCCACTCGTCCATGCGCTCCACGTTGGCGACGATGTGGTCGATCATCGCGAAGTTGATATCGCGGTCGTCGATGCCACCGGCGACGTTCTGGAAACCGGGCAGAAACTCGCCCTGCTTCTTGCGCTCGATGAAGCTGTGGATCGTGTCGCCGTAGGCCGCGATGGCCGCGCCCGCCACGAAGTCGTCGGCGAAAAACTCCTTCGCGGGATTCGCGCCGCGCCGCTGGGCCTCGGTGAAGGCATGCTGCGCGTCCTTCACGCGGAACGCCACGTCGCGCACGCCGCAACCGTGCTTCTCGAGATGCGCGCGCACGGCGTCCGCCTCCGGGCCCGCGCCCTGCGGCTCGGTCACGAGAAAATTCACGCGCCCCTGCCCGACCAGATGCGCGCGGCGTCCGTGCAGGCCGGTGGAATTGTCACCGTAGGCGCGCGGCACCATGCCGTATTTCTGCACGAAGAAGTCGCGCCACTGGTCGGCGTTATCGACCCAGAATTCGATGTGATCGAATTGTTTTAAACCGAGCGGATTCGCGGCGGTTTTGCGTTCAACGGGCTTATCGAAGAAAGTTCTGCTCATGGAAAGTCACCAAGGACAGCAGGCGTGGAGGCGTGGGGGTGCGCAGACCATAGCCGCGAAGCGTTCCGCGGTCCATAGCCCGAACGGAGTAATCCCTTGCCCCAGCCCGGTTCGCGTCCCTACGTTCGAGGGCTAAACCCACCATGGCCACTCTCGCTCCTGCGCTCCTCGATCACGTGCTCACGATGCTGGAAGACGTGCCCGTCGGCCTGTTGCTGCTCGACGCCCAGTGCCAGCCGCTGTGGTTCAACGAAGAGGCCGCGCGCGCCTGTGCGGTGTGGAACCATGGCGAACGCCACGCCGCCGCCATGCGCGCGCGCTCGACGTTCAAAGTGCCGCCCGTGCTCGCCGAGGCCTGCGTCCAATTGCGCGACGACCCCACCGCCGATCCGGTGAAGGTCGTCTCCGACAACGCGCGCGGCCTGCACGCGCGCATCAAACTTCAGCAGGCGCGCATCACCGAAGCCGGCCACGCCTTTCACATCCAGCTCGACTACCGCCGCCCGCGCGGCGATCGCCACCGTCCTCTCTCTCCCGGTGCCGTGGCGCTTCTCGCGCGCCTCTCGGAACGCGAGCGCGAAGTCGCGATGCGCGTGCGCGAAGGTCTGCGCACGGCGGAGATCGCCACCGAACTCCGGCGCAGCCCGCTCACGATCAAGACCCAACTCGCCGCCATCTTCACCAAGCTCGGAGTGCGCGGCCGCACGCGCGTCGCCGCGCTGCTCAATCGCTGATTGACGCACCCGCGCGCCGACCGCGAAAACCCCGCTCGCGGCATTGCATCGCGCCGCGAATCTGCCTTGCTCCCCGCGCATGAGCGCCGCGCCCACTCCGCCGCCAACACCCACGCCTTCCTCGTTCCGTGTTTGGCTGCGTCACGAATTCCTCCGCGAACTCCGTTTGTCGGCGGTGTTTCTGCTCGTCGGACTAGCCCTCGTCTTCGTCGCCGATCGCGTGTCGCCGCGCTTCGGTCCGGTGTGGACGCGCATTAATTACCAACTCACTTCCATCGCGCTCGAGCAGCACCCGACGGCGCTGCTCGACGCGTTTGCCGCCCGCCTCTCCGAGACCCAATACGGCTGGGGCCTGTTCTCCCTCACCGAGCCGTTCAACATCACCGCCGCCCGCGAGCACCTGCGGGCGGACTTTCCGGAATTCATCGGCGTCGACTCAAACGGCCAGCCCCTGACCGTGCGTAGTTCCGCCCTGCGCCGCGCGACTAGCGCTCAGCGCGAGGCCCGCGCCGCAGCGTATCTCGAACGTCATCGCGCGATCGAATCGCGCCGCTTCACCCGACTCTATTCCGACGACACTCCCTTCGAAGTGCCGCCCGCGAGCGTTCGCCTCGGCCGGCTCGTCACCAAAATCCTCGGCGTTCCCGACGCCACGGCGCATCTTTTCCGCCGCACGCTCACGTCCGGCACCGTCAGCTTCCTGCTTTTCAGCGGCACGTTCGCGCTTTCCGCTGTGGCGCTATGGACGTCTGCTCGCCCCGCTCGCCGCTGGCTGAAAGTGCTGCTCTGCCCCTTCCTCGCCAGCGCGCTCGCATGGGTCGTGATTCTTCTTATGTCGATTTCGGCCGCGATCTTCGGCGGCTTCACGCCCAACACCTCCGCGCTCGCCGTCCTCGCCGGCGCCCCCCTGATCTACCTCGCCGCCAAGATTCCGCTGCGCTTCCTCGAGGAACTGCAACTGAAGCCCAAACCGTGGGACGGCGTCGAACGCCGCAAAGCCCCGCGCCCGCCCGTCGCCGCCAGCTGACGCCAAGAACGGGAAGCGGAGAGCCAATCACTAGATTTCGCGAACAGACGATCGCAACGCGCCCATCGTTCTAGGTGCCGGGCGAAAGTAGGGCCGGATTCATCCGGCCCAAGAACGCCGCGCCGCCCAATCCGGGACCGGTTAAAACCGGTCCTACGCCAAAGGGCTTTTTCATTTGTTTAAGCCAAGGCTCAATAAGAGAACGAGAGGGAGCGCCGTCCTCCGGCCTCACTTTCCTCCTTTCGGACTACCGCTTTCCGGTGGTGTCATAAACGGACCTGGCTAAATCAGGTGGCAGCCAACCCACGCCATGACCCCAACGGCTTCCACGACCGACCATCCTGAAACCCCCACGCAGGACGGCAGTGACCCGCGCTGCATTCCCCACAAGCTCGTCAAGCCGCTCCCCATCGGTGCCGAGTGCAAATACCCCAACTACTCGACCGAAGAACAGGACGTCTGGCGCACGCTCTACGCGCGCATGCAGACGCTCCTCCCCGGCCGCGCCGCTGACGAATACCTCACCGGCCTGCGCACCCTCGATCTCGAACACGATCGCATTCCCGCGCTCGCCGATGTCTCGCGCAAACTGGAGAAGGCCACCGGCTGGCGCGTCGCGCGCACACCCGGCCTGCTCGATGCGCACGATTTCTTCACTTACCTCGCGAACCGCGTCTTCCCGTCCACCGACTACATCCGCGCCCGCAGCGAACTCGACTACACGCCCGCACCCGACTGCTTCCACGACATCTTCGGCCACACCCCGATGATCGTGCATCCGCGCTTCGCGGACTTTTATCAGAAGATCGGCCAAGCCGCACTCGCCTGCAAAGACACCGCGACCGAGGAAGGCCTCACGCGCATCTATTGGTTCACGGTCGAGTTCGGCCTGATCAAAAATCCGTCCGGCCTCCGCATCTACGGCAACGGCATCATCTCCTCCTCCGGTGAGACGCAGCACTGCCTCACCGACAAGGTGACGAAAATCCCTTACGCTCCCGAGCGCCTCGCGCAGCAGGCCTACGACATCTGGCACTTCCAGGACCCGCTCTTCGTCATCGACTCCTTCGACCAACTGGAGAGCGAGTTCGTGCGTTGGTCGAAAGAGCGCGGGCTGCTCTGAGCCGCGGACACCGGTGTCCGCCCACATTTCCGGAAGGTAGGGCGAGTCGTCCCCGACGAGCCGCGATCAGCCTTCCGGCAAACATCGAACGATCTTCCATAAAAGACGCGCCAACCGAATCGCGCCTGTTAGCCAGCGGATCCAACTGAGAACATTCATCCTGCCGCGTGATGTCCGTTGCCCCGCGCGCCCCGGGGCGCGCACGCGAAGGAATATTTCGACCGCGAAATCCGGGCAGGAGGCGCGACGGCGCGATTCAGGTTTGCAGCAGCCGGACCGCACGGCCCGCGGACAATCGAGTGATTTGAGACTCATCGTATCCTAGCCGCCAGCGTCAACCCACCTTGCCTCTGCGGCCCGTCGAGGACGACTCGCCCTACCGCACGCTTCTTGACCTGCCTCAAGGCACTCGCCCTCCTTTCGCGCGATAGTCTCCGGCATGTCCACGCCCACGCCTCCATCCGCGGCTCCGAACACTTCCTTCCGTTCGCTCGTGATGCCGCGCGAGCACGGCAGCTGGTCGCTCGCGCTCGAACCCGTCGCGCTCGGCCTGCTCGTCGCGCCCTCGCACGCCGGCGCGTGGCTCGCGCTCGCGGTCGGTGCCGGTTTCTTCACGCGCCGTCCGCTGAAACTCGCGTGCACCCTGCCTGCCACCGACACCCGCCGCGCCGCCGCGTGGCGCTGGGTCCTCGCGTTCGCCACCCTGGCCATCACCGCGCTGCTGCTCGCCAGCACCACCAACGACGCCTCTCCAGTCTCTGCGCCCCATTCAGCTAAATTGCTTAATACGCAAAATAGCTCCTGCCCTGATTCTGCCGCTCTCGAATCTCAGAGGGAAGCGACCGCTGAGTCGCATGCTCCATCTTTGCTTAATAAGCAATTTTGGACCGGCGCCTATTCGCTCTGGCCGCTGCTGCTCGCACTGCCGTTCGGCGGCGCGTTTCTCTGGTTTGATCTCCGCGGCGAGATGCGCGAGGCGGAAGCGGAACTCGCGGGCTGCACCGCGTTCGCCCTCGTCCCCGCCGCCTTCGCTACGCTCGCCGGCTGGGCGGCTGGCCCGGCCCTCGGTCTCGCTGCGTTGATGCTCGCGCGCAGCATCCCGACCGTGCTGACCGTGCGCAGCTACGTGCGCTCGGCCAAGGGCCAGTCCGCGAGCGTCCGGCCCGCGCTGCTCAGCGCAGGCGCGTCGCTCCTCGGCGTCACCGCGCTCGCAACCTTCCACCAGATCCCGGCGCTCGCGTGCGCCTTCGTTGCACTGCTGGTCGCGCGCTCCGCGCTTTTCCTCTCACCACTTGCCCCCGTGTGGAGCGCCAAGCGCATCGGCATGCTCGAAGCGGTTCTCGGCCTGACGTATCTCGCAGGCCTTGCCGTCGCTTACGCCTGGCGCTGAGACGCCGGCGAAAATCGCGCGCGCTTGACTCGCATCAAGGCGCGCCGGCCCGCGGCAGGTTACTGTGTCGACATAAGCCCCGACAAAACTCACGCCATGAATCGCAAAGCTCACCACGCCGAAACCCCCACTCGCGGCTACGCTCGCTTTTCCACGATGAAACATCCACGCATCACCGTCCTCGCGACGGCTGGCCTTGCTTTGGCCGCCGCGCTCTTCACCGCCACCCTCGCCGGCGCCAACGAAGGCCCGACCGACGCCAAGGGTCTCGTCATCCTCCCGCCTGAAGTTCAGGCGATGCCCGTCGAACAGGCCATCCTCACCGCCCCCCCGCACGTTCCGCCCGCCATCACGCGCAAATACGCCGCGCGCGTCGTCGTCCACCTCGAAGTCCGCGAGATGGTCGGCCGTCTCGCCGACGGTGTCGAATACACCTTCTGGACCTACGGCGGCAGCGTCCCGGGCTCCTTTATCCGCATTCGCGAAGGCGACGTCGTGGAGTTCCACCTCGACAACCACCCGTCCTCGAAGCTCCCGCACAACATCGACCTTCACGCCGTCACCGGCCCCGGCGGCGGCGCCGCGTCGACGTTCACCGCGCCGGGTCACAGCTCGCAATTCACCTTCAAGGCGCTGAATCCCGGCCTCTACGTTTATCACTGCGCGACCGCGCCCGTCCCGATGCACATCGGCAACGGCATGTATGGCCTCATCCTCGTCGAGCCGAAGGACGGTCTGCCCAAGGTCGACAAGGAATACTACGTCATGCAGGGCGAGTTCTACACCACCGGCCGCTACGGCGAGGAAGGCCTGCAATCCTTCGACATGGCCAAGGCCATCGACGAGCGTCCGCCCTACGTCGTGTTCAACGGCTCCGTCGGCTCCCTCGTCGGCGACAAGGCCATCACCGCCAACGTCGGCGAACACGTCCGCCTCTACTTCGGCGTCGGCGGCCCGAACGTCACCTCCTCCTTCCACATCATCGGCGAAATCTTCGACAAGGTCTATCCCGAGGCCGGCCTCAGCCTGCCCAACGCCAACGTCCAGACCACGCTCGTGCCCTCCGGCGGCGCCGCGGTCGTCGAGTTCAAGGTCGACGTCCCCGGCACCTACGTGCTCGTCGATCACTCGCTCACCCGTGCCTTCAACAAAGGCGCGCTCGGCATGATCAAGGTCAACGGCGCCGAAGATCGCGTCACTTACTCCGGCAAGGAAATCGACGCGGTTTATTTCGGTGCCGCCGCCGAGGCTGGCTCCGACTCCGCGAAACGCGAAGCCGAGCTGAAGGCCAAGATCGCCGCCGAGATCCAAAACAATCCCGCCATCGCCGGCCTCACGAAGGAAATGCAGATCGAAAAGGGCAAACAGGTCTACATGGGCCTCTGCTTCGCCTGCCACCAACCCGACGGCAAGGGCCTGCCCGCCGTCTTCCCGCCGCTCGCGCAATCCGACTACATGCTCGCCGACCGCGACCGCGCCGTCCGCGTCGTGCTGAAGGGCCTCACCGGTCCTGTCACCGTCAACGGCAAGACCTACGACAGCGCCATGCCGCCGCAGGAAGCCGCTCTCACCGATCAGCAGGTCGCCGACGTTCTCACCTACGTCTACAACTCGTGGGGCAATCAAGGCGACGCCTTCAAGGCCGACCACGTGAAGGCCATTCGCAACGAAGCCCGCAGCAACTAAACCGTAGGCCCGCGCGCTCACGCACGCCTCATTCCGCTTCCCGCCGTGTCCACGACGCTCGTCACCGCCCGCCGCAACTCTCCTGCCCCGGCCTCCGCCGGCGCGGGCGCGGCGTGTTGCGGCCCGGACACGGCGGCGACTTTGTCCAAGGTTAGCGTTAAGGAACCCGTGAACTGCACTCCGGCCGCGACGACGCGTTGCGCCCGCACGCGCCCCCTCGTCGCCGCGGCCGGAGCTTCTCTTCCACTCTTCCCATACGCGCGCGCCCCTCGGGTTTGTAATCTAATGGATTACATTTCGCGCCTCCTCCCTCGTCGAGGCTCCGCTGTTTGTAACGTATTACGTTACAAACCCGCCGCTGTCGCCGCCGCACTGCTCGCGAGCACGGTCGGCGGTTTCGCGTCCGAAACGGCTTCGTCGAGTCTCGCTCCAGCGACACTCCGTCCTCCTCCATCCGAAACCCGCATTCCCGATCCCACGAATCTCCCAATCGAGAATCGAGAATCCAAAATCCAAAATCCGACGGCGTCAGCCGACGCCGTTGTGATTCCCGCCGGCAACTACGTCCCGCTCCAGCGGTCCGTCAAAGATCTCGCCAGCGTGCCCGTCGCGGCCTTCCGCCTCGACGCCTCGCCCGTCACCAACGCGCAATTTCTCGCCTTCGTCCGCGCCCACCCGAAGTGGCAGCGCTCGCGCGTCAGCCCGCTCTTTGCCGACGCCTCCTACTTGGAAACCTGGGCAGGTGACCTCGAGCTCGGCCCGCGCGCGCCCGCCGACGCCCCCGTCGTGCGCGTCTCCTGGTTCGCCGCCCGCGCCTACGCCGCGTGGGTCGGCAAGCGCCTGCCGACCACCGCCGAGTGGGAGCTGGCCGCCAGCGCCGGCTACACGCGCGCCGATGGCAAAAACGACGAGCAGCTCAACCGCGATCTCTATGCCTGGCTCGCGCGCCCGGTGCCTGCAGTCCTCCCCAGCATCGATACCGCGCGTCCGAATTTCCACGGCGCACGCGGCCTCCACGGTCTGGTGTGGGAATGGGTTTCCGATTTCAACACCGCGCTCGTCACCGGCGAGTCGCGCGCCGACTCCGGCCTGGAGCGCGACCTCTTCTGCGGCGCCGGTTCCGTCGGGGCCAAAGACACCACGGATTACGCCGCCTTCATGCGCGGCGCGCTCCGCGCCTCCCTCAAGGCCAACAACACGACCTCCTCGCTCGGTTTCCGCTGCGCGCAGGACCTCTGACCAATCCTTCTCTCTTCTCTTCCTCTGAGTAGCTCTCCCGCCCCGTCGCCATGCACTCCACGCCCTCGTCCCCCCGTCCCGTTTGTAACGTATTATATTACAAACTCCCGCTGATCGCCTTCCTCGCCGCCGCGATTTTCTTCGTCACCGTCGCCGCGCACGCCGGCTCTTGCTGCAAACCCGAGCCGAAGCCGGAACCCAAAGACGCCTGTTGCGCCGCGATGGAAAAACCCGCCGCGCCCGCCAAAGCCGCCTGCTGCGCCGCCGCCGAAGTTGAGCAGCCCAAAGCGTCCAGCGCACAACACCTCGGCCAAAGCGAAACTCCGCTCACCCGCACCTCCCTCTACCAAGCCGACGGCACGTTCACCGACGACTCCGGAAAAACCTTCCGCCTCGCCGAGCTCCGCGGCCGCCCCGTCGTGGTGAACATGTTCTTCGCCACCTGCGGCTACGCCTGCCCGCTCACCGTCACCGACCTGCTCGCCGTCCAGTCGCGTCTCTCGCCCGAGCGGCGCAAAGACGCCGTGTTCGTCCTCGTCTCCTTCGACCTCGAGCGCGACACCGTCGCCGCCCTCGCGCAATACCGCGCGGCGCGCCAGCTCGACGCCAACTGGATTCTCCTCCGCGGTGACGACGCCTCCGTGCGCGAACTCGCCGCGTTGCTCGGCGTGAAATACAAACAGGAGGCCGACGGCTCCTTCGCTCACTCGAACCTCTTCACGATCCTCAACCGCGAAGGCGAAGTCGTCCACCAACGCACCGGCCTCTCCGGCGGCCTCGACGCCGCTCTCACCGCGCTCGAAGCCCAGCGCTGAACTCCATCGATCGGGCGGTGCTCGGAACGTCCGCGTCCGGGCGCTCCGCCTCTGACTAGCCACCGCCATGAAAAACCACCGTCTGCTCTCGCTGCTCGTTTCGTCACTGGTCCTCGCGCTCCCCGTTCGCAGTTTCGCTCATTGCGACACTCTCGACGGTCCCGTCGTCATCGATGCGCAAGGCGCGCTTGCCGCCGGCGACGTCACCCCGGTGCTCAAATGGGTGAAGGCCGATCACGAAGCCGAAATTCGTGCGGCCTTCGCTGAAGCGGCGACCGTGCGCAAACTCTCGCCCGCGGCCGCCGCACTCGCCGATCGCTATTTCTTCGAAACGCTCGTGCGCATCCATCGCGCCGGCGAAGGTGCGCCGTATACGGGTTTGAAACCCGCCGGCAGCGGTGACGCCGCGCTCGTCGCCGCCGATCGCGCCATCGCCGACGGCAAGATCGACCTGCTTGTGGCCGAAGCCACCACCAAGATCGATCGCCTCCTGCGCACCCGCTACGCCGAACTCGAGCGCCGTCGCGAGCATCGTGACCACAACGTCGCGGCCGGTCGCGAGTTCGTCGCCGCCTACGTTAACTTCATCCACCTCTACGAGGGCCTCGCCGGAATGTCCGAAGCCCCGGCGCACACCGAGGCGCACGTGCACGACTAGGCGCCGCCATCCGCCGGCGCGCGCGTGAACGGCTGAGCCTTATCGGGCTCAGTGCGCGGCGTTATAGGAACCGCGCCTTGATCCAGATCAAGGTTCGCCCGGGTTCGCCCGGGTAATCTTGTCCCGTCACGGCAACCACGGGCCGCGCCACCAAGCCCGTATCATGAAATTCCCTGCCGTGCTCTCTCTCGCCGCGCTCGCGCTCGTCGCGACCGCCGCCGAACCCGCCTCGCTCGCCGACGCCCTCGCGCAAAGCAAGGTCTCGCTCAACGCCCGCCTGCGCTACGAAGGCGTCCAACAGACCAACCTGCTCGACGCGAACGCGCTCACGCTGCGCACGCGCCTCGGCCTCACAACAGCCCGGTTCCAAGGCTGGCAGTTCTCCGTCGAAGGCGAAAACGTCGCCGCGCTCGACGGCGATGCCTACAGCCAGTCCGGCCTGAATCCCGCCGCTGGTCCGCGCGCCGTCGTCGGCGATCCCGAGACCACCGAGCTGAACCAGCTCTGGCTCGGCTACAATTTCGGCAAGACCGTCGCGACCCTCGGCCGCCAGAAGCTGATCCTCGACAACGCCCGCTTCATCGGCGACGTCGGCTGGCGCCAAAACCAGCAGACGTTCGACGCGCTCGTGGTGCAGGACAAATCGCTCGAGCAGACGACCGTCACCTACGCCTACCTCGACCAGATCAATCGCGTCTTCTCGCGCCGCCACGCGCAAGGCCGCTGGGAATCCGACTCGCATCTCTTCAACGTCAGCCGCGCCGGCCTGCCGTTCGGCACGCTCACCGGCTACGCTTATCTGCTCGATTTCGAGAACTCCGCCGCGAACTCCTGCGCCACCTACGGCGCGAGCCTCGCCGGCACGCGCAAGCTCGACGACACCCTCTCGCTCACCTATCGCGCCGAACTCGCCACGCAATCCGACTACGGCTCGAGCGCGCTGAACTACCGCGCCACCTACGCCTACCTCGAGGCCGGCCTCGCGGTGAAACAAGGTTCGTTCGCACTCGGCTACGAGTCGCTCGGCTCCGACAACAACATCGGCTTCAAGACCCCGCTCGCCACGCTCCACGCTTGGAACGGCTGGGCCGATCTCTTCCTCGCCACGCCCGCCGCCGGCCTCGTCGACACCTACGCGAAGGTCACCACGACGCTCCCGCAAGCCGTCGCACTCACCGCGTTCTATCACCAGTTCGAAGCCGACAAGGGCGGCGCGAACCTCGACACCGAGTTCGACGTGATGCTCACGCGCAAGTTCGGCAAATACGTCACCGGCACCGCGAAGTTCGCCAACTTCCGCCGCGACAGCCTCGCCTTCGCCAACGTCCAGAAGGTGTGGCTGCAAGTCGACATCGCCTACTGAGCGACCGCGGCTCTCCTTTCCCATGTCCACCCCAGCCCCGCGCAAACGCTTTCTGCTCGGCCTCGCGCTCACCGGCGTGATGGGCCTGTTCCTCGGGCTCGGCACCTACACGTTCACCTACGCCCACGGGTTGTCGTATTTCTCGAACGACCCGAAGGCGTGCATGAACTGCCACATCATGCGCGAGCACTTCGACGGCTGGCAAAAATCGCCGCACCACGCCGTCGCCACCTGCAACGATTGCCACGTGCCGCGAAACTTGGTCCTGAAATATCTCAGCAAAGCCGAAAACGGCTACTGGCACTCGAAGGGTTTCACGCTCCAGGACTTTCATGAGCCCATCATGATCCGCCCGAAGAACGTCGCCGTGCTCCAGGACAACTGCGTCGCCTGCCACCAGCAGATCGTCGACGGCATCAACACCCATCCGGGCGATCCGCAGAAGATGCTCGATTGCCTCCATTGCCACCGCGACGTCGGCCACGGCCCCGTGCGGTAACGAATCCTCCTCTTCTCTTTCTCCTAATCTTTCTCTTCACCGCCCTTCGCCCGTCATGAACTCCCGTCTCCAAAGCCAACGCGGCCTAGCCCTCGCCGGCTACCTCGGCCTCCTCGCTCTCTTCGCCATCGCCACCTTCGGCGTGCTGATGCTCTACCAGAACATCGTCGCCCGCAAAGCCGAGGCGACCAAGGACGTCTTCCGCGTCGTCGAAACCAACGACCAGACCATCGACCCCGCCATCTGGGGCAAAAATTACCCGCGCCAATACGACAGCTACCGCCGCACCGTCGACGTCGAGCGCACCACTCACGGCGGCAGCGAAGCGTTCCAACACCTCGACGCCGATCCGGTCTGGCGCCGCATCTTCGCCGGCTACGGCTTCGCCATCGATTACCGTGAAGAGCGCGGCCACGCCTACATGCTGCAGGACCAGCGCGAGACCGAGCGCGTCACCAAGCTCAAGCAGCCCGGCGCCTGCCTCCACTGCCACGCCTCGATGGTCGACGCCTACCGCCAAGCCGGCATCAAGGCCGGCGTCCCCGCGGGCAAGGAAAACTTCGAGCAGCAGATCCAGAAAGGCTTCGAGGAAATCTGCCCGATGCCCTACGCCGACGCCACGAAGCTCGTCGAACATCCGGTCTCCTGCATCGATTGCCACGACGCCGAAACGATGAACCTGCGCGTCAATCGCCCGGGTTTCATCAACGGCATCCGCGCCCTCGCCAAGTCCGATTACCCGACCCCGCACCTTCCCTCCGTCGAGCGCTGGCGCAAAGGCGACCGCAAGAACGAATACAATCCGAACGTCGACGCCACGCGCCAGGAAATGCGCTCCATGGTCTGCGCACAGTGCCACGTCGAATACCACTTCAAGGGCGACAAGAAGCTTGTCACCTTCCCGTGGGACAAGGGCCTCAAGGTCGAGCAAATGGAAGCCTACTATAACGAAGCCGGCTTCAAGGACTGGACGCACAAGGAAACCGGCGCCGCCGTGCTCAAAGCGCAGCACCCCGAGTTCGAACTCTGGAGCCAAGGCATCCATGCGCGCGCCGGCGTCGCCTGCGCCGACTGCCACATGCCTTACCAGCGCGAAGGCGCCGTGAAGGTCAGCAACCACCACGTCCGCTCGCCGCTGCTCAACGTCGCGCAAGCCTGCCAGACTTGCCACCGCGTGCCCGAGCAGGAGATCAAGGACCGCGCGCTCACGATCCAGAATCGCAACGTCGAACTGCTCAACCGCGGCGAGAAAGCCGTCATCGGCCTCATCGACGCCATCGTCGCCGCGCAAAAATCCGGCGCGACCGACGCCCAGCTGAAAGCCGCGCGCGACTTCCAGCGCCAGGCGCAATGGCGTCTCGACTTCATCTCCGCGGAAAACTCGATGGGCTTCCACGCCCCGCAGGAAGCCGCGCGCATTCTCGCCGAAGCGATCGACTACGCCCGCCAAGGCGAACTCGCCGTCGCCCGCGACACGAAAGCCGCGTCCGTCAGTGCGGCCACCACCACCGCTCCGACCGGCACACCGTAATCGCGCGCGGTTGATCGGGTGGAACGCGTTGACCTCAACGCGTTCGCGCCCGAGCGCGTTAGGATCAACGCGCTCCACCTGAAAACCAGTCATCGTTTCTGTCTCTCTTGCGCCAAGGCGCGGCTCTTCCGAGCCGCGCCTTTTTTTCTTTCCGCGCCGCACGCCCCGCCACGTCGTAGCCGCCGACGTCAGTCGGCTGAAGCACTCCCGCTCGCGAGGTAGGTTGCGCGCTCGCGCGCAACTCCTCAGCGCGCCACTCCGGCGTAGGGCCGGTCTGCGACCGGCCCCTCTGAACGCTCGTTCGCGCATTTCGTCCGCGAACACCGCCGCACCAGGCCGGTCACAGACCGGCCCTATCGCAAATCCACGCTGCGCCCGCATCAAACCTTGACCACCGTCAAGGCGTCCGCCGCACGCTTCAGCTAAAACCGGAGCATGCCTCCGCACCCGGCCACGCTCACGGCTGCTCCCGCTACGCCCTTGCTCGACGCGACCACGCGACGCCTCGGCGCGCACGCCACTGATCTTCGCGTCTCGATCTCCCGCGGCTGGTTCCTCTTTGCCATCGGCAGCCTCGTGCTCGCCGGACTGCTCTCGCTGCTGCTCGTGGTCGGCCGCCTGCCGTTTCTCAGCGCCATCTTCACCGACCCGCTCTTCTTCAAGCGCGCGCTCGTCGTCCACGTCGATCTCGCGCTGGTCGTCTGGTTCCAAGCCGGCACGGCGGCTTTCCTCGCTCTCGCGCTCGGCGATCGTCTGCCGCGCCACGTCGTCGGCCTCGCGTTCGCGCTCTGCGGCGCGGGCATCGGCGGCCTGCTCGCCGGCGCGCTCATGCCGGGCGCCGAACCGATTCTCTCCAACTACGTGCCGGTGATCGATCACCCGGTGTTTCTCACCGGCCTCACCGCGTGGTTCATCGGCGCCGGTCTCTTCTTCGCCGCGGCGCTCGCCGCGCCAACACCGCAACACAGCGCGTTGCCCGACGACGCGCTCGTCGCTCTGCGCATGGCGGCCCTCGGCAACCTGATCGCGCTCGCCACCTTCGCCGCCGCGTGGCGCACGACGCTCTCCGGCCTGCCCGCCATCGGTTACTACGAACTGCTGATGTGGGGCGGCGGCCACGCACTCCAAGCCGCCAACGTCGCCACGATGCTCGGCCTCTGGCTCGCGCTGCTGCACCGCTGGTCCGGCGCCAACGTCCTTTCGCCCGCCGCCAGCCGCTGGCTCCTCACGGCGCTCGTGCTGCCGCACGCCAGCCTGCCGGTGCTCGCGCTCTTCGGCACCTCCAACGCCGCCTACACCGAGACCGCCACCGCGCTCATGCGTTGGACGCTCTTCCCGGTGATTCTGATCGTCCTCGGCCTCAGCATCCGCCACGTCGCCTTGAGGTGGAACGCGTTGACCCCAACGCGTTCTTCACTCGCGACCGCCGGCGAAGCTTCCGAGCGCGTTGAGGTCAACGCGCTCCACCTCAACGCATCTCGTTTCGACCGCCGCCTCGTCGGCCTCGCCGGCAGCGCCTCGCTCGCGGTGCTCGGCCTCATCCTCGGTGCCTTCATTCGCGGCTCGAACACGCTCGTCCCAGGCCACTATCACGCCGCGATCGGCGCCGTGACGCTCGCGCTGATGACCGCCGCCTACGATCTCGTGGCCTCACTCTCGCCACAGTCGCTCGCCGCCGATCTCGCGCGTCGCGGTCGCGCGCAACTGCTGACCTTCGGCCTCGGCCAGGCGACGTTCGCCCTCGGCTTCGCCATCGCCGGCGTGCACGGCCTCGGCCGCAAGCAATACGGCGTCGAACAACACGTGCGCTCCGTCGGCGAATACGTCGGCCTCGGCGTCATGGGCCTCGGCGGAATTTTGGCCGTCGCCGGCGGACTCCTTTTCCTCGCGGTGATGCTGCGAGCCATCGGCTCGTGGCGTCAGCGCGGCATGCCCCACACCTCCGTTCGAACCTAATGAAAAACGAAACCGAAAAACATCCCTGGCAGAAGCTCCTGGACAACCCCTGGCTCCTGCTCGCCCTCGGCGTGATCGTGCCGTTCCTCTCCTACACCGTCTGGGGCTGGATCGAGCTGTTCATGACCAAACCCGCGCTGCTCCCCTGAAAGGACCCCGCCATGAGCCTCCGCCCTCTCACCTCTCCCTGGTTCCACGCCCCCGCCGGCCACGAAAAACTCTGGCTCGGCGTCGCCATCCTCTGGTGCTTCGTGATGTCGCTGATGATGCCGTATTGGCATTTCCGCGGTAAACAGAACAGCCGCGGCGAAGCCTATACGGTCAAGCCCGCCGACTTCCTCGCGCGCACCGAAAAATTCATCGAAGCCAACCGCGTCGGCACCTTCAAGAACCCCGTTCAGAATGCCTTCGCGGCCGAGTTGCCGATCGTCGAGCCCGCCCCCGGCGGCGACGCCTACCTCGTCGGCCGCATGTGGCAGTGGTATCCCGCGCTGCGCCTGCGCGTCGGCGAAACTTACCGCCTGCACCTCTCGTCGCTTGATCTGCAGCACGGTTTCTCGCTGCAGCCGCTCAACATGAATTTCCACGTGCTGCCGGGCTACGACCACGTGCTCACGATCACGCCGACGTCCAAGGGCGAGTTCACCATCGTCTGCAATGAATTCTGCGGCATCGGCCACCACGCCATGACCGGAAAAATCTTCGTCGAGTAACCCCGCGCCTCCCGCTTCTCCCGCCATGACCACCGCCTCCGCCACTTTACCCGCCGGCGCCGTTCCCGACTCGCACGCGCTCGCCGCTCCCGGCGTGCCGCACCGCGTCTGCGGCACCACCGGCCTCAGCGTCTGCTTCGACGCGCAACGCTTCATCAAGCTGAACGCCGTCGCCGCCGTCGTGTTCCTCCTCCTCGGCGGCATCGCCGCGCTGCTGCTCGCGCTCACGCGCTGGCAGACCGTGCACCTGCTGCCGACCGACTGGTTCTACCGCATCCTCACCTTCCACGGCCTGAACATGCTGATCCACTGGATCCTGTTCTTCGAGGTCGCCGTGCTCTACTTCGCGTGCACCACGCCGCTCAACGCCCGGCTCTATTCGCGCAAAGTCGCGTGGGTGTCGTTCGGCATGATGCTCACCGGTGCCGGCATGGTGGATTACATCATCCTCGCCGGCCAGGCCGACGTGTTGATGACGTCCTACCTGCCGCTGCTCGCGCACCCGGTGTTCTATCTCGGCATCATCCTCGTCGCCGTCGGCACACTGATCGGCGTGTTCAACTTCTTCGCGACACTCTACGTCGCCAAGCGCGACAAGGCCTACGAAGGTTCGATGCCTCTGGTCACATTCGGTGCGACGGCGGCGGCGATCATCGCCGTGCTCACGCTGCTCCACGGTGCGATCGTGATGATCCCGACCTTCACCTACTCGATGGGCTGGACCGCCGCGCCTGACCCGGCGTGGTATCGCCTCATCTGGTGGGGCCTCGGCCACCAATCGCAGCAGGTCAACGTCTGCGCGATGGTCTCCATCTGGTATCTCATCGGCAACGTCGCCGTCGGGGCCCGCCCGATCAACGAAGCCGTCTGCCGCACCGCCTTCGCGCTCTACATTCTGTTCATCAACATCGCGTCCGCGCACCACTTGCTCGTCGATCCGGGCGTCGGCTCCACCTGGAAAATCTGGAACACGTCCTACGCCATGTATCTCGCGGTGCTCGCGTCGATGGTCCACGGCTTCACCGTGCCTGCGGGCATCGAGGTCGCGATGCGCGAGAAGGGCTACACGCGTGGCCTGTTCGGCTGGGTCACGGCGCTGCCGTGGAAAAATCCGGCGTTCTCCGGCGCCGCGCTGTCGGTCGTGATCTTCGGCTTCATCGGCGGCATCACGGGCGTCACGCTCGGCACGCAGCAGATCAATATCATTGCGCATAACACGCTGCGCATCCCCGGCCACTTCCACGCCACCGTCGTCGGCGGCACGTCGCTGGCCTTCATGGCGCTGACCTACTACGTCATCCCGCTGATCTTCCAGCGCGACTTCATCGGCCGCGGCTTCGCGCGCGTGCAACCGTATCTGTTCGCCGCCGGTATCACGATGCTGTCGTTCGGTATGTCCTTCGCGGGCTCGATGGGCGTCGCCCGTCGCTCGTGGGACATCGACGCCCAAGGCATCTACAGCCCCGCCGCGCATCTCTGGCTCGGCCTCGTCGGCATCGGTGGCATCCTCGCCTTCACGAGCGTGCTCATCTTCGTGCTGCTCTGCGTCGGCACGCTCCTCTTCGGCAAAAAAATCCCGAACGGCCAGCCGATCTTCAACTGGGGCACGCCGCCCGCGCTCGCCGGCGCGAAGGAAGGCTCACTCGCGCACGATCACTACGCGACGAAGGGCACGATCATCGTCACCCTCGTGTTCCTCGCCTGCTTCGCGGTCTACTACTTCGCCAACTGGAAAGCGCTCGCTGACGTCTGGCCCGTGCGCTGAGCCGACCGCTGCTTTTTCCGTGTGTCTCGGGGCGGCCGCTCAAGGGAGCACCGCCCCTTTTTCTCCCCAATCATTCTAGTAGGGCCGGCTTCAGCCGGCCCAAACGAAGCTTCGCCCGAAAACTTACTCCGCGAACAGCGCACATCGGGACCGGCTGAAGCCGGTCCTACCATCCGCACCGCCACTCCCATGATCGCCGCCGCTCCCATCGCCGAATCTCCGCTCGTCGACACCCGCCTCGCGCGCGCCGGACGCTTCTTCACCGGACCGGGGCTCGTGGTATTCCTGTTCACCGCGCTCGCGGCCTACGAAGGCTTCCTGCTCTTCACGCTGCTCTGGCCGACGGACGCCGCGTGGCTCGGCGGCTTCGTGCGTGATTTTCAACTCTGGTGCTATCGACCCGATCCGCGCACCGGCGGGCTGTCTTGGACGGCCGTCAGCATCATGCTGCTCGAGCCGCTGTTCGTCGTAGGCGTCGCGACGATTCTCTGGCGCAGCACGGTCGCGCAGCTCCGTCATTTCTCCATCTGGCGCGCGCACGCGGCCGCGGCGCTGCTCGCCCTCGCCGTCATCGCCGCCGGCGTCGTTGGACTCGTTGCCTACGCCCGTTACGACACCGCGCGCGCCGAAGCGCTGCCGCCCTTCCCGGGCGAAGCGATCCGCGTGGCTCTCCCGCTGCCCGACGTGCCGCTCGTCGACCAGAAGGGCGCCACGTTCAACTTTTCCGATCTTCGCGGCCAGGTCGTGCTCATCACCGGAGTCTACGCTGCGTGCTCCACCGCGTGCCCGGCCATTTTCGAGGAAGTCCACCAACTGCTCGGCGAGTTCACGCCCACCGAACGCGCCTCTCTCCGCGTGGTCGCACTCTCGCTCAACCCCGAATACGAGACGCGCGAACTGATGGACGGTGTCGCGACCGCCCGCGGCTTCACGCACCCGGAATTCCGCTACGTCAACGGCGAGAAGCCCGCCGCGATGCTCGAGTTGCTCTCGCAGCTGAACTTCGCCCGCGTCCGCAATCCCGAGACCGGCGTCATCGACCACGTGAACCTCTTCCTCGTCGTCGATCGCGCCGGCCGCATCGCCTACCGCTTCAATCTCGACGCCCGCCACCGCCCCTGGCTCCGCGAATCCCTCCGCTCCCTCCTCCACGAAAATGCCTCTGCCACGTCCCCCACGAGCCCCGGCAAAGTGTAACCTAATAGGTTACACTTCCGCCCCTCACTTCACTCTACGCCAGCTGGCTTGTAACCTATTAGGTTACAAACGCCCTGCGCATCGAGACACTGTTCGATGAGCACGCACGGACACGTTCATCCGGACCCGGATTGCGAGGCGCTGGCGGATACGCTGGGCGGGGCACCGGGCGCGGAAACCACCACGGCGCCGTTGCCGCCCACGCGTCTGTCGCGACTGCTCGTCGCCGGCGAATCGCTCTTTGTGCGCGCCGACGCGTGGATCGAGCGGGCGCTGCCGCGGGAATTCAATCCGCTCGCGCAACTCGGCACGCTGGCCAATGCCGCGCTCCTGCTCGCGACGTTTTCGGGCGTGCTACTGCTGATCTGGTATTCGCCGAGCGTGCAGTTTGCGTGGACCTCGCTCGCCGAACTCGGGCCGCGCTCGCTCGGCGGCGTCGTGCGCAGCGTCCACCGCTACGCGTCGGATCTCGCGATGCTGTTCATCCTCCTGCACGCACTGCGCACGTGGCTGGGGCGCAAGTTCGCGGGCGCGCGCTGGCTCGCGTGGACGAGCGGCATCGCGCTGGTCGCACTGGCGTGGTTCATCGGCTGGACCGGTTACTGGCTCGTCTGGGACGTGCGCGCGCAACACGTCGCGCTCGACAGCATGAAGGCCCTCGACGTGCTCCCGATCTTCGGCGAGCCGATGGGGCGGCTGTTCACGGCGGACCACACGGTGCCGTCGCTGCTGTTTTTCGTCGTCTTCTTCCTGCACATGCTGCTGCCGCTCGCGATCGCCGCCGGCCTCGCGGTGCACCTCGCTCGACTTAGTCGCGCAAAACTTCTGCCGAGCCGACCGATGCTGGTCTGGCTCACCGGTGCCGTGATCGTCGCCGCGCTCGTGCTGCCCGCCACCAACGCCGACGCGGCACGCATGGCGGTGAAACCGGAGGCGTTCACGATGGATTGGTGGTATTTGTGGCCGCTCAATCTCTCCGCGCGTCTCTCCGGCGGCGGCGTGTGGCTCGCGGCGGCTCTCACGCTGCTCGGTTTCGCCACCGTGCCGTGGTGGCTCGGCCGCTCGCGTCCGCGCGAGAGTTATCAGGCGACGGTGAACACGTCGCGCTGCTTCGCGTGCACGCAGTGTTCGCAGGATTGCCCCTTCGGCGCGATCACCATGGTCCCGCGCACCGACGGCAAGCCGTGGCCCTCGCAAGCGCAGATCGATCCCGCACGCTGCATCGGCTGCGGCGTTTGCACCGGCTCGTGCGACACGCAGGCGATCGGCATGGCGTGGTTCGATGCGCGCAACGTCACGCGCGAGCTTCAGGACTTCGTCGTCGCCGCCGTGGCGCGCGCCGAGCCTCCGGCGCTCGCGCTCGTCTGCGCACAGACTGATGGTGGCTGGGATTTCTTCCAACACGCCGCGTGGCGCGCGCGCCTGCCGGGCTACGAAGTGCGACCCGTGCCGTCGTCCGGCTGGGTCGAACCGAAAGTCATCGAAGGCCTCATCGCGAAGGGTGCCCGCGCCGTGCTCGTCGTGAGCACCGTGTCGGCCGATCCGTTCTGCCGCGAAGGCGACCGCTGGCTGCCGCTGCGTCTCAGCGGCGAACGCGAGCCGGTGTTTCGTCCAAATCGCGCCGACCCGCGCAAGGTCGCGCACGTGCGCTACGATCCCACGCGCCCGCATGCGCTTTCCGCCGCGGCCGCGGATCTTCTCGATGGCGAACGTCCACTCGAACCCTCGCGCCCCTCGCGTGTGCGCGGCTGGTTGGCCGGTCTCGCGCTCACGACCGCAGCGCTGGCTCTGACGCTCGCGGTGAGCATCGCGCCCTTCCGTCACCCGACGGCCGCGCAACCCGAGCTCGTGCTCACGTTCCGCGCGTTCGGCGACTGGCTGGACGCGACCACCGTTTCCGCCGCGGCGCAGGACAATCGTCCGGTGCACATGCGCGCCGCGATGCATGTGAACCGCTCGCGCGCACCGGTCGTGGTCCGCCTCGTCGTCGACGGCGTGGGCCAGGAACACATTTACCGCCCCAAGGGCCTGAAGTCCGACGGCGCCTCGATCGGCGAATTGCGCACGCTCCTCTCGCCCGGAGCACATCGCGTGGCCGTCAGCCTGGCCACGCGTGAAGGCCAGGACGCTCCCCGCATCGAGTGGACTGGCGAAGTCACCGCCGAACGCGGGCGATTGGTCGTGTTAACGTTCGAACCAGGAACGGGTTTTCGCATCGAGCCGTAGCCGCTGAGAGGCGTGCGGATACGCCCGCGGCCCGAAACGCTTCGCCATCGGCGCCTTCATGACTTGCATCAAGGCGCCGCCATCAGCGCGGCGCTATACTCTCCTCATTCCACGCCAGGCCCTCCGATGAAGCCGAAAACTTTCAAAACTCTCGACGTGCGCCCGCTCCTCGCGGAAGGCAACGAACCATTCACCGTCATCCGCGAGCGCGTCGATGCGCTGACGTCCGGACAGGGCGTCACCATCATCGCTCCGTTTCTGCCCGCTCCGCTGATCGAGCTGCTTAAGAGCGAAGGCTTCGAATCCTCCATGGAACGCCGCAACGACGGCGCGTGGGCCGTGAGTTTCTGGAAGGAGTGACGCTGTGGTCGCTTACTACTACGTCATTCTCACGCTGCATCTCGTCGGCGCTGCGATCTGGACCGGCGGGCACCTCGTGCTCGCGACTCGCGTGCTGCCGCGCGCGCTGCGCGAAAAGAAGGCCGACATCGTCCGCGCCTTCGAGGAACCCTACGAAAGCATCGGCATGCCCGCGCTGATCGTGCAGATCGTCACCGGTCTGCTGCTCGCGCATCGCCTGCTCGGCGCACCGACGAACTGGTTCGCGGACTCCGGCATCGCGCGCGTTGTGCAACTGAAACTGCTGTTCCTCGCCGGCACCGCCGCACTCGCGATTCACGCCAAGACCCGCGTCATCCCGCGCCTCACCGACGAGAATCTGCCCGTGCTCGGCTGGCACATCCGCGCCGTCACGGTGCTCAGCATTCTCTTCGTCCTCGGCGGCGCGAGTCTGCGCCTCGGCGGCTTCCCGCTTTTCCACTGATCCACTGTCATGAAATCCGCTCTCCTTCCCTCTGATCGCGACGGTGTCGCGTCGTTGCAAATTCCCGGTGACCGCGTCGCCCACGGCATCGTCAGCCAGGCGCTGCTCACGGCGCCGGGGTTGCGGGCAACGCTCTTCCGGTTCGCCGCCGGCCAGGAGCTCTCCGAGCACACCAGCCCGGCACGCGTGCTCGTGCAAGTGATGGAAGGCGAATGCGAATTCTCCGTCGCCGGTCAGCCGCACCTGATCAAACCGGGCGAAATGCTCCACCTGCCGCCGAGCGCCCCGCACGCGGTGAAGGCCGTGACCGACCTCACGCTGCTGGTGATTCAGGCCACGCCGCCAAAGCCGTAGGGCCAGTCTGCGACTGGCCCGGATCGTGTCCCGATCGCCAGTTGAGCATGTGATTCAGTTCCTGGGCCGGTCAGAGACCGGCCCTACTCAAATCTCTCGCGCGTGCTCGCGATAGACTGCGCGCACGCCACGTTCCGACGGACGGAATGCCACGCCGTCGAGAAACGTCAGCCAACCGGCCTCTTCGTGCCGCACGCCGACGAGGTGCTCGCGGAGAATGATGATGTTCCAGTCGTGCGAGACGTGCAGATCGAGCGTGCCTGGTTCCGCGGCTGCGAGCTGACGACGGACAAAATCGAGCTTCATCGCCGCCAAAGCCGGCGCGGGGTCGATCACCGACGGCGGCACCTGGTTATCGAACCAGAGACGCACGAAATGCTCTCCGTGCTGCACCGTGAGCCGGCCGGCTTCCGCCAGATCGCGAATGTAGTCGATCCCGAGAGCAGCGTGGGCTCCGACGAATTCCGTCCGCGTGCCGGCACTCGCCGCACCGCGCGCAATGCACTCGGCGGTCTGCCAGCAACGTTTCACCGGACTATGAAACAAGCGCACGCGTGAAAAATTCCCGAGCTGAGCACCAAAAGCCTCCGCGGCCGCACAACCGTCGGTCGTCAATTCGGCGAGCTCCGGCCGTTGCGGGTCGGCGATGGGATGCCGCGCCGCATGACGCATCACCGCCGCCACCGGACGTCCGGTGCGCGCCTCCTCCCGCAAAGTGGCCAGCAATTCTTCTCCTCGCATTCGGTCAATGAGCCACTGCGCGACACGGCGCGTCAAGCCGTGTGTGTGACGAGATGCGCGGTATCCGCCGCAGGCGCGTGGTCGAGGTAGGTGGCGCGCTTGCGCGCAACTCGTCGTTGGCGCGCCGCGGCAGTGAGAGTGGCGCGAATCAACCGCGAGATCAGACCGTCAGCTCAAACGAGTTGCCCACGCGCCAATCTCCACCCAAGTTCTGCCGCGGATGCCAACCACGTCTCCTCGTCCCGCCGACCTGAAGCTCACCGGGCTCATCGGCACGCTGCGTTGTGCACAGCTTTTCAGCGGGCTCTCGGCCGAGGATCTCACGACGATCGCGAGCTTCACTCAGACGGTGACGCTCGCGAAGGACGATTATCTGTTCCACGAAGGTGAACCGTCGCGCGGTTGCTACCTCGTGCAAAGTGGCGCGCTGAACGTCCACCGCGTGAACGCCGCCGGCAAGGAGCAGGTGATCCATGTTTTCCGGCCGGGCGAGTCGATGGCGGAGGCCTCGCTCGCCTCACCCACCGGCTATCCCGCAAACGCGCGCGCGGTCGAGCCCAGCACGGTGTTACTCATTCCGAAAGCGCCGTTGCTCGAGCTGATTGGTCGGCGGCCCGATCTCGCGCTGCGCATGCTCGGCTCGATGAGCGTCCACCTGCGCGTGCTCGTGGGCATGCTTGATGATCTTACGCTCAAGGACGTCGAGACGCGCCTGCTCAACTGGCTCGTGAAGCACGCGCGCGACGCGAAGGACGGAGTCATTCATCTGCGCGGCACCAAGCGCGTGCTCGCCGCCGAACTCGGCACGAGCAGCGAAACGCTTTCGCGCACGCTGGCGCGCCTGCGTGACCAGCAGCTGATCACGGTGGAAGCCAAGAGCATTGCGGTGCACAATGCCGCGAAGCTTGCCGCGATGCTGCGGCACAACCTCGGCGAGCAGTGAGAAAGTAGCGGGAGCTTCCAGCTCCAGGGTTTGGGTTGGGCACCGCCGCAAGCGGGAGCTGGAAGCTCCCGCTACTTTGAAAACGGTTTTCGCCGGTCGGAGACCAGCGCTACCGACCGCGGCGGGGCCGGCTGAAGCCGGCCCTACTTTGGCGGTTCGATTACGTCAGCTCGCACGCGCCACCGGCGCACGCGACGACTTCCTTGAGCTTCGTCTCGTCGGTGTGCTCGATCAGCTCGGTGTAGTTCACCGGGTTGTAGCGGAGGCGGTTCCACTTCGCGACATCGTCCTCCGTCGTCACCGCTTCGCGCGGCGCCTGCGGGTAACGCTTGTCGCCGTCGTGGCCGAGCAGCGAGACGCCCGTGAAGTGCTCGCGATGCTTCCAGATGAAGTCGCACACCGCGTTCCATTCCTCGTTTTTCACCGTGCAGGTGTTCGAGACGTTGTGGTGCAAACCGGGTGAGCGCGAGAGCGGCGCCTCACCGTTGAGCACCCAGTATTGCTGCACGAGCTGAACGAAGTGCAGGAA
This sequence comes from Verrucomicrobiota bacterium, assembly GCA_023432225.1. Taxonomy (GTDB): domain Bacteria; phylum Verrucomicrobiota; class Verrucomicrobiia; order Opitutales; family Opitutaceae; genus Didemnitutus. The sequence continues at coordinate 97,258 of JAEYUW010000016.1, read as the reverse complement.
GTCCACGGCACCAATTTCATCCCGCAAGATGGCGTGCGCCGGGGCCTCGACCGCGAACGTGATCACGTCATCCGTCTCCGGACGATAAACCGACGACTCGGTCATGTGCGGATTGATGTCATGGAAATACCGATAGATCGGATCCTTGCGGTTCGCCTGCACGCGGCGGAAGTAGTGCCGCGCGTGGTGCGGGTGGATGCCCGACGCAGCGCCGAGCAGGAGCGACGCGGTGCCTTCCGGTTTCACACAGGTGACGCGCGCCGCCGGACGGATGCCGATCGCTTTTGCCACGATCTGGTTCGCGGCGCGGCAAAGGCGCGCACCGCGCTCGAGCACCTCGGGATTGAAGAGAATCTCCGGGTTGTCCATGAACCCGCAGATCGAGACGCCGAGGAGCGCATCGCGCTCGTTGAGGTAGCGCGTCACCGGCCCGAGATACGGGATGTCGGTGTAGGCGGCCTGGAGGGTGCCGATCACGGATGCGTGGATGCACGCGACTAGGAAATCGTCGACCGTCTGCAGCGCGGCGCCGTTGATCGTGCTGAGATTGCACATCTGCCAGCCGGAGAGACGCGTGCCCGGCTCGACTGAGCCGGTGTAGCCCAGCGCGCGGAGCTTCGCGACCTCCACTTCGTCGTCGAGCTCGCCCTTGATAACCGGGTGCAGGCCGATCTCGCAGCAGGGATTGCAGCCGTAGTCGGGATGATCGGCGAAATAGAAGCCAGGCTCGCCGAATTCCTTCTGCGCCTGGAAGAGGCGGCGGAACAGCGTGTCGTCGCTCTGCTGGCGCGGGAGCACGGCCGAGTTGTTCGAGGCGGAGCGCTGCGGGTGTTTTTCGAACCAGTTGCCGGTCTTCGCAGACATCATCTCCTCGTCGTCGGGCGAGAAGAGGCAGATCGTCGCCGAGCGGCGAATGCCGCCGCTGAGCACCGCGCGGGCGGTGAACATGCAGATGTCGTAGACCTCGATCGGACGCAGCTTGCGGCCGGAAGCGGAAGTGAGGACGGCATCGACGTCGTTCAGCGCCCCTTTCAGCGGCAGATGTCCCGGCGCCTTGCCACCCGCGGTCACCAAGGCGGCGCCGCGCGGACGGATTTTCGAGAAATTGAACTCCGCCTTGAACCGCTCGAAGTGGCTGCGCAGGAGGAAATGCAGCGCGTCGGACCAACCTTCGATCGTGTCTTCGATAGTGTAGTGTTCGACCGGCAGCTCCATTTCCTCACCGCGCACCGGCAGCGTGGGGAGCATTTCGACGTGATGCTTCTGCACGGAGAACCCGCAGCCCGTCCCCGCGAGCAGCAGAAAGAAATACTCGCGGAAGAACTCGACGCGATCGATCGGGCTGAAGGAGCAGTTGAAGAGACGGGCGTGGTTCTTGAGGATCGCCTCGCCGCCGAACTGCAACGAACGCATGGACGGAAGCACGCGCTTCATCGCCACCGCGCCGAAGGCACGATGAATCGAGTCCTGCAGCGTGCCGCCCGCCAGCCACTCGGCCAGGAAACGGCGGTCACCGGGCAACGCGGGCGAATCTTCGCCCGGAGCCGGCAGTCGGGAGGTGAGCCGGTCCTTGAAATGGTCGAGATGCATCGACATCACGCGGCGCGCCGCTTCCGGAAACGACTCGCGGCGACCGAGGTCGCGGCGATAGCGGGCGTATTTCGCGGTGGCGATGTAGTCGCTCAGGCCGTTTTCGGCATAGTGGTTGAGACGGTTCGCGGATTTTTTCGCGCGATAGATGATGTAGCTGCGCGCGACCTCCCACTCGCCATCGGCCGCAATCGCCTTTTCGACGGTGTCCTGCACCTCCTCGATCGTCGGGTGACGACCCTGGCGGTAAACGAGTTCGATCATGCGACCGACGCGGGCGGCGATCGCCGTGCAGCGCGCGAAAGTGTCCGCGTCGAGCCCGTAGCGGGCCGCGACGTCGTTGCGCGCAGGATTTTCGGCGGTGCCGCCGCTCTTCACTTCGAAAAACGCGAGCGCGACGGCCCGGGTGACCTTCGCGAGGTCCCACGGTGAGGTCGTGCCATCGCGTTTGACGACGCGGCGATCAGCCGGAGCGATCGCGGTAGCATGGTGACGGGCGGAGAAACGAGCCAACAAAGTTGCAGCAGTCATGTTCGTGCGGGGAAAGCCGCAGACTATACGCGCGTGCGTTTGCGCGCGCTAACCATCGGTTGCGAAATGTCGCGGCTGACGCAGAAAAAATTCTTTCGCGAATTTCGCGTGGAAAAATTTTGCAAAAAATTTCCGCGTCTGTTGGCCGAGTGAAAATTTCTCAGCTCTCAGCTCTCAGCTCTCAGCTCTCAGCTCTTACAGCCAGCGCAGCAGGACCGCCTGCGCCGCGAGCGCCAGCACGACCGCGTAACCGGCCACGAACCCGAAAGACACCGCGTCCCAGTGGCCGAACCAATCGCGCACGCGCGCGACGCGCAACGCGCCATACCAGCCGAGCCAGAAAATTCCCGCCGCCGGTGGCACGGCGAAAGCGATTTCGGACTCGAACGCCCGCCCGAGCACGACAAACGCCGTCGCGAAAGCCACGACGTGCCCTGCGCCCTCATGCACTCCGACGCGCCGCAACGGCGGCGTATGCATCAGCGTGATCGGCTCGTCGTCCATGCGCGCAGTCTAGCGCGCCGTGCCCGCGCGAGCCATACGCAGGGCTGCGTAGATTAGCGGGGTGGCAGAGCGTAACTGCTTTCTACGCGTCTCACGGAGAAAACGATCCCGGATTTCAGGTCCTGATAGGAGAAATTGTCTCTTGAGAGAGACAAAATTCTGTAGCGGTCTTCGTAGTGAGTTGGCGACCACTCTGGTGCTTTGTCGGTCTGTTCGGACAAAGTCGAAGTGCAATAGTAGTCCCCGTCCACTCTCCATGTTCCTGCAGTCTTGTAGTCGTAAAAGCTGCCGTCCGGCAGATGATTCCTGAAGACGATCGTGTAAGTGCCATCCGCCCTCCGATGCACATGCCAGCGGGTAAAATCGACCTCGGGAAGTTCATGAACTTCACCAACCCAATGCCCTATCAACGCGTCTCGAACGTTCACAGTGCTTACGGCCCCATTTCGACAGCCTGCGAACAGGAGCACTGTAGCGATCAAAAATCCAAGCGTTCTCATATTTCCAACGAAACATGCCTATTCGGCGAAAACCTCGCCGCGAGTGGCCCGGCGGTGACGGAGCCAGAAACGCTTCGCTGGCTCAAGGCGGAACGCGGGGAGCGCACGATGCGCGAGGGGTTGGCAGTTCGGACACCACGTTGTGCCGCGCTCGTGAGTTTTTCTTTACCACGGATGTCACGGATTGAATCGGATTCAACGGATGTCGCAGCGCTCACGAAGCGTGATCCGCGCCATCCGTCTGCATCCGGTTAATCTGTGGTGAAGTGAAACACCCACTCGCGGCATGGAGTGACTTCGCGGCGCACGGCGATGCGTCCCAACCGTGCCAGCGAGGGCCGGCCCGCAGTCGCGTTCGCGGTTTTGTCGCCGTCGGGACAGCGCGACGACCTTTTCGGCCGAGGCGCGCGGGAGCAACACTCTCATTCGCGGCGCGTCGGAGACGACTCGCCCGGCCTGCGATCCTCCGCTGGCTGTGCTCAGTTCTCCGTCCTCGGTCCTCAGTTCGCCCGGCCGGTGCGTAGGTTTTGCGCGAGACGCAGGATGTCGGAGAGCACACCAGAGGCGGTGACATCGCCGCCCGCACCCGCGCCGCGCACGACGAGCGGATACTGGCTGTAGCGCTCCGTATGAAACGCCACAAACGCCTCCGCGCCGCGCAGGCCGGCCGCGGGATGTGCGGCGTCGACGCCGATCGGGGCAACGGTGACCTTGGCACCATCGGCGCCGGGTTCGATGCGCGCGAGGTAGCGCAACAGCCGCCCTTCGGCTTTCAACTGCGCCACGCGGGCCACGAAGGCCGCGTCGGCTGCCGTGAGGTTGGCGAGAAACTTCTCCGGATCGTCCTCGCGCAGGTGTTCCGCGGGCACGAACGGCTCGAGCTTCACGTCGGCCAGATCGAGTTGCAGGCCGAGTTCGCGCGCGAGGATCAGCGCCTTGCGGGCGACATCGAGACCGGAGAGGTCGTCGCGCGGATGCGGCTCCGTGTAGCCGAGGTCCTTGGCCTTGCGCACGGCAACGGAAAGCGGGACGCCTTGCGTGAGCTGTTCGCAGAGGAAGCCGAGCGTGCCGGAGAACGCGCCTTCGATGCGCACGACCACGTCGCCGGTGCGCACGAGGTTTTTCAGCGTCTCGATCACCGGCAGGGCGGCGCCGACGGTCGTCTCGTAGTGGTAAGCGCGAAAATGCCGGCGCGCGGCGGCGTGCAAGGCCTCGCTCTGCGCCCGCGGCAAGGCGAGCGGCTGCTTGTTCGACGAGACGACGTTGATGCCGAGGTTGAACGCGGCGGTGTAGAGCTGCTCCATGCCCGCCGAGCCGGAACAGTCCACGAGAACGGGATTGGGCAGGCGCGCCAGTTCGGGCAACAGGTCCGCGACGGCGCGGCGCGTCTTTACTTCCGCCAAAGTCCGCGCGGCGGCGCCCGGGGCATAGCCCACGGCGGAAAACATGCCGCCCTGGCTGCCGGCGAGACCGACGAGGCGGACGTTCACGTCGTGTTGCGAGCGGAGCGCATCGCCGTGCGCCGCGAGCTGTTTCAAGAGGCTGCCGCCCACGATGCCCTTGCCGAGCAGCAGCACGTTCAGCTCCGCGTGCGCGAGATTGAAGGTCGCGTGCACCGTGCGCACCGCCAGCGCGGTGTCACTCGCGTCGACGACGACCGAGATGCTGCGCGCGGAGGCGCCTTGCGCCATCGTGCGCACGGAAACGCCGACGGTGCCGATCGCGTGCAGCATGCGACCCGCGACATTCGGGCGGCGGCCCATCGACTCGGCCACCAGCGTGACGAGCGACACCGGCGAGAGCACCGGTCCGAGCGTGAGATCACCCCGCATCAGGTCGGCCGCGAGCGTCTGTTCGAGAATTTCCTTGGCGCGCGCCTCGTCGGCGATCGGCACAACAACGGTGAACGTCTGGCCGAGCGTCGACTCGGTGCAAAGCCACACGCGCACGCCTTCGGCGTCGAGCGCGGCCACGGCGCGACTGACGACCGGCCGGCCGATGCCCGTGCGGCGCGACTGCACGCCGATGAGCGAGAGATTCTCGAGGCTCGTGACGCAGGTGGGGCGCGCCGGGTCGGGATTGCCGGTGGCGTCGATGCGCGTGCCGGGCGCGTCGGGATGCGTCGTGCTGCGGATAACGAGCGCCGCGCCGCATTCGCGCAGCGGAATGATCGTCCGCGAGTGGAACATGCGCGTGCCGAAATACGCCAGCTCCAGCGCCTCGTCGTAGGAGAGCCGGTCGACCGGCGAGGCCTCGCGCACGAGATTCGGGTCGGCGGTCATGACGCCGAGCACGTCGGTCCAAACCGTCACCGCTTCGGCCTTGAAGAGCGACGCGAGCAACGTCGCCGTGTAGTCGGAGCCGTTGCGGCCGAGCGTGGTCGTGTGGCCATCGCGCGTGCGGCCGATGAAACCCGTCACGATTGGCGTCAGGCCTTGGAAGGACGGCAGCAGGGCGTGAAATTTTTCCGCGGTGGCCGCCTTGTCGACGGCGGCGTTGCCGAACGTCGCGTCGGTGACGACAAACTCGCGCGCGTCGACGGCTTTGGCCGGGCAATCGCGTTCACTGAGCGCGCGCGCCACGAGGGCGACGGAGATGCGTTCGCCGGCGCTGATCACGGCGTCGAGGGAGCGGGGCGAGCATTCGCGCGTGAGTTCGATGCCGGACAGCGTGCGCTCGACGGGCATGAGCACTTCGTCGAGATCCGCCTTGAAGGCGCGCAGGCCGTGCGGCGTGAGCACCGGGCGCGCGATGGTGGCAGCGAGTTCGCGCACGCGGGCAAGTTCGCCGCGAGCCTGGGCAATTTCGCCGTCCGCGGCGGAGCGCGCCGCGAGGATGAGCCAATCCGTCGTGTCGCCCGGAGCGGAAACGACCACCGCGACCGGTTTCGGGGCGGCGGCGATCAGGTCGAGCACGCGCGGCAGACGGCCGGGAGTGCCGACGGAGGAGCCGCCGAATTTATAGATCTGCCAAGGGGCGTTCATGACGGAGAGAGCGCGAGCGCGCGACGAATGAGTTTGGCCAGCTGCTCCCATTCCAAGAGGAAAGCGTCATGGCCGTGAGGACTGCGCACCGTGGCGTGCTCGACGCGGGTGCCGTTGGCGCGCAAGGCGGCCGCGAGGGCCTCCGATTGCGCAGGCGTGAAGAGCTGGTCGGTATCCACGTCGACCACGAGCGCCGGCGTCTTGATGCGAGCGAGGGCCGAGCCGCGCGTGCCGGGCAGCGGCTCGCTCAGATCGTGATGGTCCATGGCGTCGAGTTGCGACTCGTAGCACTGGGCGGTGAAGCGGCCGTGCAATTTTTTCCCGTGATGCTCGAGATAGCTGCCGATGGTGCGCGCGGTCTGTTTTTGCGCGAGTCCCGGCTCGGCCCGGTAGGTCAGCATCGCAATCTGGCGCGCGACCTCGAGACCGCGGGCGGCGTGATGCGGGTAACCCGGATCGACGCGCAGCGCGGCGCGCGCCACGTGATTCCAGCCGACGACCCACGCGGTCGCCGCGGCGCTGGTGGCGATCGGCATGATCGCGGCGAAACGCTTCGGATCGCGCGCCGCAAGCGCGAGCACCACCATGCCGCCGAGCGAACCGCCGGCGGCGAGTTGCACGCGTTTGAGGCCGAGTGCGTCGAGGCCTTGGAGAATGGCGCCCGCGAGATCGACGCTGGTGAGCTGCGTCTTCTTCGATTTCGGCCAGCCAGGCATGCCCGGCGCGCTGCTGCCGTAGAACGAGCCGAGGTTGTTGAAACAGACGATGCGATGCTTCGCGGGATCAAGCACGCGGCCCGCACCGATCAACGGCTCCCACCAACCGTCCTTGCCGCCGGCCTGCGCACCGCCGGTGAGCGCGTGCACGAGCAACACCGTGGGAACATCCGCGAGCGGCTCCGCCGGCGTGTCGCCCGGGCGACTCCACCACCACGCCGCGATCCGGTGCCGGCGCACGACGCCGCCGCGCGCGAGCCGCAAATCCGGCAGCGCGAGGATGAAGTGCTGCGGCGCAGCGGGGGCACATCGGTCGACCATGACGGCAGAGCGCACCAAACGCGACGAGCGCTCACAACGCCCCACCAAGTCATAGCTCGTGGGCCGTCCGGCCCATTCGCGATATGACATGGAAACCAACGCCGTGACCGGACCGTGTGTTGCCGCGCTGCGGCGCCTGCGCGCGAATCGCCGCATGTCCGTTTTCCGTCCTCTTCCCCTCGGCACGCCCATTCCCGGCTCATTGCATTCGGTCTCGTGCAGCTTGCCGACGATGGCAGATGTGACGGGCTACGAAGAGCGTGATCCCCGCGTGCTGGAAGCGATGCGCGCCGGCTATCCGCGATTCGCAATCCATCCGCTGGTGCAGGAAGTGACCCGGGAGCTTACGGGCGCGGTCGCGAAACCAGGCGAGCAACTCTGGCCGGTGCTGACCGCGCGCGCCGCGGCCGCGCTGGTGGCGCAACTCGGCGCCGAGCGCGCCCGCGCCTCGGCGCATGCCGGAGTCGCCGTCGTATTACACGCTGCTGATCCCGAATTGGCTCAGCGCGCCAAGCTCTGGCTGCAGCACACCGGCGGGCTGCTCAGCTCGCGCGGCGCCGAGGATGCGCTGGAGCGCCTCGGCCGCCGGGCCGCGGTGACGACCGAGTCGATTTTCTCCGGCGATGCCCGCGCCGAAGTGGAGCGAGTGCTGCTGCCGCTGTTTGGCGGCGCGTCGAAGCGCGACCTGTTCCTCGCCGGCAGCGGCATGGGCGCGATGCACGCCGCGTTTCGGGCGATCTCGCGGGTGCAGGCCACCCGCGGCCGGACCGCGTGGGTGCAACTCGGCTGGCTCTATCTCGACACGATCGCGCTGCTGAAAAAATTCACGCCTGATCCGGCACGCGATCACCTGGTGCAGCACGACGTCACGAATCTGAGCGCGCTGGAGAAGCTGTTCGCGGAGCACGGAGCTCGCATTGCCGGTGTCGTGACCGAGGCGCCGACCAATCCGCTGCTCCAGACGGGCGATCTCGCCGCCATCCAAGCGCTCGCGCACCGGCACGGCGCACGCGTGATTGCCGATCCTGCGATCGCCTCGCCCTTCAATGTCGATGTGCTGCCGCACGCGGATATCACGGCGTTCAGTCTCACCAAATACGCCTCACACGAGGGCGACGTGATGGTCGGCGCAGCCGTGGTCAACCCAGCGGGTCCGGATGCGGATGTCTTGCGCGCGACGCTCAGCAATGAACTCGACGCCCCCTACGCGCGCGACCTCTGCCGGCTCGCAGCGGAGATCGGGAGCGCGCCGGACGTGGTGCGTCGCATCAACCACACCACCCCGCTGGTCGCTTCGTTCCTCGAACGGCACTCGCGCGTGGAACGCGTGTGGTGGTCGCAGCAGCGGAGCACGGCGGCGAATTACGCGAAACTCGCCCGAACGCCGGAGTCGGTCGGCGCGGTAATTTCGTTTACCCTGCGCGGGCCGCTGGCGCCCTTCTATGATCGGCTCACGCTGGCGAAGGGTCCGAGCTTCGGCATGGCGACGACGCTGATCTGCCCGTATGTCTACCTCGCGCATTACGACCTCCTGCCCTCGCGGAGCAGCGGCGCGGTGCTGCGCGAAGCCGGTTTGCCGGCGGAGCTCTTGCGACTCTCGGTCGGCACAGAACCCGCGAGCGAGATCATTGCGGCCCTCGCGGCGGCGTTGGAGTAGCGTCGGCGGCAAAACGTGGAGAGTCCGGCTCCGGCCGAGCCGTTTTCGCGAATTGTCGAGAATTGCGCCAAGAGGTGACGGAGGCGACGTCACTTCCTTGGGTAAACTCCCACCAGCATCGCTCGCGGCAGGCTGCAACCCCGTCCTCCGAGGACCGCCTGGGCTGGTGCGCGCAGATCCCATACCCGCGCGGAGCAGAGATCAAAAAGTGAAGCCCGCCCTCGCTAGGCGAGGTGCGGGCTTCCACACACACATTACAACGATGCGGAGTGTAGCAACAACGGGCGTGCGGCGCCATGGGCCTTTCGGTCCATTTTGGCGCCGCAGCGTTCGATCAACCGCGGCGCTTAAGATCGGCTGCGCCTTTCGCCACGAGAGCCGGGTCCACGTTCACACCAGCCTTGGAGAGCGCGGCTTCGAGGATCGTTTCGCCTTTCAGGTAGCCGATGACGATGTCGATGATCTTGCCGTCGCGACCGATGACGAACTGGCACGGAATACCGCCGACGCCGTAGAGCGCACGGGAAGCGCGTTGCGGGCCGCGCTCGGCGGCATCGTGCGTCCAGAAGATGTCCGGATATTTTTCCTGGTTGGCTTTCACCCACTGCTCGAACTTCGCGCGCGTGTCGCTGGTGCAGTTGGCGAGCACGACGACGCCCTGGTCCTTGTAGTGCGCGGCGACTTCCTGCGTGTGCGGCATCGAGGCGATGCACGGGCCGCACCACGTCGCCCAGAAATCGAGCACGACCACCTTGCCGCGCAGCTCAGAGAGCTTCACCGCTTTGCCGTCGAGCGTCTGCGAAACAAAGTCCGGCGCCGTCGCGCCGATCTTGAGCATTTCGACCTTGGGCTCGGGTTTCGTAGTGGCGGCCGCGATGTCTTCCTTGGTCCAAACCTTGGCGGGCATGTCGGCCGCATTGAGCTTCACGCCGGCGCGGAGCAGAAGATTGCCGATCGTCTCGTCGTAGCGCGGTCCGAAGCCCGCGCTCCAACCGGCGAGCTTGCCGCTGGCGTCGAAGACGAGCGTGGTCGGCACGGGCGCCATCAGGCCACCGAGTTTGAAGGTGAAGATTTTCGTGAAATGCTCGGAGCCGGCCTTGCGATAGGCGGCACGTTCGTCGTCCGTGAGTTCGTCCGCCGGTTTCGGCGGACGCGGCGCGGCGCCGGCGGGATCGGCCACCAGCGTGCCGGTGAGCTTGCCGGCGTTTTCCGTCTGCCATTTTTGCACGTCGCCCAGCGCGGCAAAGCCACCCACGCCCACGAAGCTGACGTTCGGATACTTTTCGCCCCACGACTTCCACGCCGCGAGGTATTGGTCGCCCGGGCCGTTGCCGCCGCTCCACACGCCGACGACCGTGACGTGACCTTGCAGCAAGTCGGCGAGCTTCGCCGTCGAGCCGTCGAGCTTCTGCACCTCGACATCGGCGACCGGGTCGCCGGCTTTGAGTTTGCCGAAATTCTCGAAGAACGGCGGGCGCGGGATCTTCTCCGCTTCCGCACGCGCCTTCTCCTCGGCGGCGGACTTCGCGAGTTGCTCCTTGCCCTTGGCCACGATTGCTTCGTCGACCTTCACGCCGAGGCTGGCGAGGGCGGTTTCCGTGCGGGCGTCGCTCTCGCCGCCGTTGCCAACGATGGTCGCGGCGATCTTGCCGTCGCGACCGATGACGAACTGCGTCGGAATGCCGACGACGTGGTAAAGTCGGTTCGACGCGCGCTGCTCGAAGGTCGCGCTGCCGCGCTCGTTCACGTCGAAGAAGAACTGCAGATCGGGATACTTCGGCTGGTTCTTCGGAATCCACTCCTTGAACTTCGCGATCGTGTCGCTCGTGCCGGAGGCGACGACGACGACGCCCTGATCCTTGTATTTCGCGGCGAGTTTTTGCGTGTGCGGGAACGAGGCGATGCACGGTCCGCACCACGTGGCCCAGAAGTCGAGGATGACGATCTTGTCCTTGAAGTCGGAGAGCTTCACCTCGCGACCGGTGACATCTTGCATCGCGAAGTCCGGCGCAACGTCGCCCGATCCGAGCGTGGCGACGCGCGTGGCGGCCGTCATGCCACCGGCATTGCCCTGCGGCCGAATCGCGGCCGGGGCGACGCCGCCGGCGGCTTTCGCGGGCGCGAGCATGCCGCCGCCGCTCATGGGAACTGAGGCGGGCGGATTCGCGCGCGCGGCGGCGATGGCCTGTTCGATCAGCGCCTTGTCGGCATCGGTGAGCTTCACGTCGGCGCGCAGGAGAATTTCGCGCAGCCAACCGCTGACGCGCGGCCCCATGCCGATGATGCCGCCGACGAGTTTGCCGTCGGGGCCCACGACGCAGTAGCCGGGATACATGCCGGCGCCGAAGATCATGTAGGCGGCCGCCTCCATGACGGCCTTGCCGGCGGGGTCCCAGGAAACGGTGTAGCCGGGGGCGGGATTTTCCTTCGCCCATTTCTCGAAATCGGCGCGCTCGGTGGCGGTGTTGATCGCCCAGACGGCGAGACCTTGCGCTTGGTAGGCGGCAGCGATTTTGGCGACGTCATCAGGCGGATTGCGGCCGCCGGTCCAGAAATTGATGAACACAGGCTTTCCGCGAAAATCGGAGAGCTTCACGGTCTTGCCGCTCGCGTCGGTCGTCGAGAAATCCGGCACGGTTTCACCTGCGGCCATGTTGGCGAACTTCAGCGTCGGATTGGCCGCGGTGGGAGTGGCGGCAGTTTTGCCGATCATCGGGATCGATTTCGGGCGACCGGTTTCCTCGGGCGGCAAGCCGCTGAGATCGACCGGGAGACCGCCCTTCGCGAGCAGGCGCAGGACGTTCGGGTTCACGGTCGGGCCGCCGCCGCCGGTGGTGCCGATGAGTTTGCCGTCTTTGCCGATGAGGAAGAGCGTCGGGAAACCGGTGACGCCATACTGCGTGTTGAAGACGGACTTTTCCCAGCCGTCCTTGCCGGCGGGATCGTGCGCGGTGAGGAACTTGTATTTGCTGGCGTTGCGCTTCACCCAACCGTCGTAGTTGGCGCGCGAATCGTCGGCGCACACGGCGAGGACGACGAGGTCGTTGGCGGCGTATTTCTCGGCGAACTCGCTATTGTGCGGCATCGACGCGACGCACGGGCCGCACCAGGTCGCCCAGATGTCGACGAGCACGAGCTTGCCGCGAAAATCCGAGAGTTTGACCTCCTTGAAATCGGGGCCGACAACGGTGAAATCGGGCGCAAGTTCACCGGGCTTAGGGCCCGGGCGCGTCGCAGCGGCGGAGGCAGCGACCGTAGTGCCGACTGGCGGCACGGAGGATGGGGCTTGCGCGTAAGAGACGGCCGTCAGACCGAGGCACGCGAGCAGAGATAGGAACTTCATGATGAGCAGGAGGGAAAATGGCCGCCGCGCAGGTCGTGCACGGCGGCAGAGACGAACGGCAATTAGAACGGCAGCACGAACGAGAGTTCGTAGGCGCGACCGAGCAGGAGTTGGCTGTGGAGGCCGGCGTTGAAGCCGTAAACCGTATCCGAGAATGGTGGCTCCTTATCGAAAACGTTGTTCACGCCCAAGCCGACGCGGAGCCCTTTGCCATAGCCGCGCCAGATACCATCAGTGAATTCGTAGGTCGCACGCAGATCGAGCTTCGTGACTGACGGCGTCGGGAAAAAGACTTCGCCCCCGGAGTTTCCGACGAGGGGATTGCCGGCGTTGTTCGAACCAAAGCCATCGAGATACCAGAAGTAGGCCGACGCGTTCCAGCGGCCCTTCCGCCAGAAGAGGGAGGCATTGTATTTCCACTTCGGCGGGGAGGAAGTGTCGTCATCAAGAACCACCGGCGGCTGGCCGGGAGCTAAGGCGCGACTGGCTTCGAGCGTGCGGCTGGCCGCAATATTCATCCGCCAGTGGCCCCACTGTTCCCACGGCAGCTGATAATCGACGACAAAGTCCACGCTGCGGTTCACGGCTTCACCGAAGTTAATGAACGTGCGGTCGACGGCGGTGATCCGACCAGGCTGGCCCGCCGCGGTGTCCGCGGCATCCGGCGCCGCACGCGTGATGCGGTCGGCGAACAACGCCTCATTGTTAACGATGGTCTGTGGGGTGAGCAGCTGGAGCAGGTCGGTCTGGGTCGTCTCGTAATAATTGACCTGGAGACTCAATCCCTTGAGCGACGGCGGCTCGATGACGAGACCAGCGAAGGTGTTCTCTGAGCGCTCGGCGGGCGCATTCGGGTTCGAGCCGTTGGTGACGACGACACCGGTGGTGGAAGCAGGCGTGCGACGCGGGTCGCTCAGCGTCGCGGTCGTCGAGCTGTTGGCGGTGGTGTATTCGCTGGTGCTCGGGGCGCGGAAGCCCTCGCTCCAGCTGCCGCGCAGCAGCACGCTGCTGATCGGTGCCCAGGAGACGCCGAATTTCGGCACGGTTCTGCTGAACGCGCCGACCTCTTCGTAACGAGCGGCGATCTGCACATCGAGGCGGCGAACCAGCGTGCGCGCATTGGCCTTACCAACGATCGGCAAAGATGCTTCGGCGAAGGCGGCGGTGGTGCGCTGCGAAGCCTCGACGACGTTGCGGGTCGCCACCGGCGTGGCGGTCATCGAATAATTGACCGCGACGCTCTCGAGTTCGCTACGCGTGACAGAGCCTCCGAAGGCCATCTTGATCGGGCCGCCCCAGATATCGGCAACGTTGCCGTCGGCCGAAAAATCGGCGCCAGTGACGGTCGTCTCGGATCCGAGGAAGGGGTAATTCGAAAGCGTTTCAAGCAGGGCAGCCTGCGATGGCGCCCCCGGCGCGCGGTAATCAATGAACGGGTTGAAGCGCTGGGTCGGGTCGGGGTGGTTCAGCAAGTTGGCGAAGCCTGCGCCGTTGAATTCCCGCGTCGTCTGGCGGTTCTTCATGTGTTGCCACATGGTGCCGAGATCCCACTGCCAAGTCTCGAACGCGGTGCCGCGCAAGCCAGCGGTCACGGCGTCCGAGAGAGTGCGGACACGTTGATTGGCCGAGCCCCATTCAGGAAGAATCATTCCGACCTGAACGTTCTGATTGAACGGATTGTTGGCCGCGAGGAGGACCGCAGCCGTGCCGAAGCCGCCGGTGATGGTGTGGCCGGAGACTTGGGCGTTGGTGAAGCTCTTCACCTCACTCGTGCGGAGGTTGGCGTAAGCTTCGAGCCGGGGAGTGAACTTGTAGTTGAGGTTGGCGCTCACACCGGTGCGCTCGGACTCCGGGATGAGATCGAGATAGGCGGCCGTGTTGAAGCGGCGCTGACCGGCTCCATTCACGACCGACGCAGGCGGGATGATCGCGAAAGTCGGAGTGAACTGGGAAACGGACGCCGTGCTCGTGAGCCCTTCGGGCACGAGCACCACGCGCACACCCGGCAGGGCGTTGAAGGTGCCGGACACCGTGCCACCCACCGCCTGCAAGACGCCGGGGTAGCCCCAATTCAACCGATAGTCGGTGCCGTAGATGACCGAGCCATTCAGAACGCTCGTGGGGATTCCGGTGTGATCCTGGTTCTTCGAAAACACCCGTTCGGATGCCTTGAGATTCTGGCGGTCGTAGTATTCCACGGAAACCGTGCCGCTCAACTTGCCGTAAGCGAAGCCGTGCAGGACGCTCAGGCTGCGCTCGCGTCCGCCGCCGTGCTCGGCCGTCTTGAAGCTGCCGTTGATTTCGGTGCCGGCATAATTCTTCTTCAGCACGATATTGATGACACCCGCGACGGCATCGGCGCCGTAGATAGCAGAGGCGCCGTCCGTGAGCACTTCAACCCGCTCGATCATGCCAAGTGGGATCGTGTTGAGGTCCACGAAGCCCTGGCGCGTGTCGGTCGAGCGGTTGCCCAGGCCGTTTTGCGCCGCGCGACGTCCATCAACCAGGACGAGCGTGGAGCCGGAACCGAGACCGCGCAGGCTCACGCCGGATACGCCGGTTTGTCCCGGAGGCGCCGCGGAGGAACCAAGCGCGAAATTGAAGGAAGGAGTCGTCGACTCCGAGCGCTGGCCAAACTCGGGATTCAGTTCGTTCGGCGTGCTGCCGCGACCGGAAGCGATACCGGCATAAGTTTGAGGAATCTGATTGAGGAAATCCGCCAAGGTGAACGAACCGGTGGACTTGATGTAATCCGCATCATACGTGCTGACCGGTGACGGGCCTTCCGTTTCCGTTTGGCGGATGCGCGAGCCGAGCACGCGGTATTCCTGAAGTTTCACGGCGGGCTCCAGGTCTTTCGCCGCGATCGTGACTGCGGGCTTGTCACTGGACCGACGCAGACCGAGTGCGCCGGTGCCGGGGTCTTGCACGACGACCAGATCAGTGCCGGCGATCAGTTGCTCGAGCGCTGCACGGGCGGTGAGGTCACCATGCACGGCGTTGGTGCGGACGCCGCGAACGACGTCGGCCGGATAAACGATCGGCTCGCCGGATTGCTCAGTGAAGGCGGCAAGCGCATCGGTCGCGGCGCTGGCGGGAATCGAATAGGCTTTTTTTGCTGCCTCGGTCGCGGAGGCGCTCAGCGCCGTCAGCGCAAGTGAAGTTACGAAGGCCACGCCGCGAAGCCGGCGCAGCCAGGGGAACGAGCTCGGTGTGTTCATAGGTGTGTGAGGTGACCGGGAAGTGGACAAGGGGCACCCGATCATAAGGGACGACGACCCGCGTCCGCGTTTCCATTAGCAGCGCGCAAGGTTTTCGCGCGCGAGCAGACGAATTATGACTCAGCGTAGCGCGGTGGCGCGCAGAATGTAGCGTCCATCCTCCAACTCCGCGTGCACGCCGGAGGTCAACTCGAGCATGCGCACGAAGGCATCGGCGTTGTCGGCGCGGAAGTTGCCGCCGCCGAGCGGAAGCTTCGCGATGCGCCGGTCGGCGATGACGATGCGCGTCTCGCGGTTGTAGCGGTTGAATTCCGCCACGGCCTCGTCGAGCGGGGTCGACTTGAACGTGAGGCGCATGCCCTGCCACGAAAGCGTCTGCTCGATCTCGTCCGTCGTTGCTTCGAAGACCTCTGGCGCGAGCGGCGTGGGCACCGCCGCATTGACCGAGGTGCGCTCGCCTGCCCCGACCATCGCGGCGTTGAGCGCTCCGCGCAGGCCCGGCTCCTCCGGCTTCGGCGGATCGATGCGGACCTTGCCCTCGGTGACGAGCACGTCGACATCATCGCCCTGGAGCCGGACGTTGAAAACGGTGCCCAATGCCCGCACGCGCACGCCGCCAGCAGTGACCACGAAGGGGCGCTCCGGATTTTTCGCGACCGTGAAATACGCTTCGCCTCGGATCAGCCGGATGTGACGTTCGGCCGCGGAGTAATCGACGGCAATTTCCGCGTCTTTGTTCAGTTCGACGACCGAGCCGTCGGCGAGCGTGCGCAGCTCCGACTGCCGGGCGACTTGCACGGTGGCGGGAGAAGAGCCGAACGGTTTGAAAACAACCCACACGACCGCCAGCGCCGCCGCCAGCGCGAGCACGCCCGCCGCCCGACGCCAGAACCGACGATGCGGCACGGCGAGCAAATCGGGGTTCGGCTTCTGGCTGTGCTCCGGCCGCCATTCGGCGAGCGAATCGAGCGCGCCCCACGCTTTCGCGAGGCGCGACACCGCGAGGCCGTGGCGCTCATCCTCGCGCAGCCATTGGAGATACGCGTCCTGCTCCGTCGGCGAGAAACCGCGATCGCGACGCGCAAGCCACGCCGAGGCGGCCTCGACGATCTCGTCGGGCAGCGGGGAGGCAGAGGTGGAATCCGGGGGAGAGCGCATGGGGTCAGGGCAGGCCGTGGCGCGCGAGAAATTCCGTGCAGCGGCGCATGCCGTTGGCCACCTGCACCTCGACGGTGTGTTCGGAAATGCCGAGCTGCGCGGCGATCTCCTTTTGCGACAAGCCGTAGATCTTGCGCAAGGTGAGCACCTGGCGGCAGCGATCGGGCAGCGACTGGATGGCGTGAGTCAAAATTTCGAGTTCCTGGCGGTGAGCGGCGCTTTCGGCGACACCTCTCGCCTCATCGTAGACGGGCGAGGCCTCGGCTTCCGTTATCGGCTCGAAGGTAACGAGACGGTTACGGCGCGCCCAGTCGATCGCGAGGTGTCGCGCGGTCGTGAACAGCAGGGCGCGCGGCGTGCGCACTTCGCCGCGTTCGCGCGCGCGGAGCACGCGGGTGTAGGTTTCCTGCACGAGATCGTCCACGTCCGGAAATTGGGGAAATTGACTGCGCAGCCACGCGCGAAGCGCCGCCTCGTGCGGCTGGACTTCAGCGGCAAACCAACGCGAAAGCTCGTCGTTGTTTTCGGGCAAGGACGGAGAGGGACCGACGCCAAGGCAGGCGGATGCGGCGCGCGAGTCGAGCCTCGAACGTGGCACCGAAAATTTTCCCAGACTCGCCTAACGGAAACCGGCCCGGCGTTCGTCTATTGAAACCCACCCCATCGACTGACGGGCAATCTCCCAGGTAGGGCGGAGCTCCGCCGCGCGCGCGTTTCCGGCCGCACCTCACACGAGTCGATTGCGGCGCTAATGAGCTAACCCGCCTCTTTCACCGCCTCGTCTGCGGAGTAGCGGAAAACGTCAGTTTTTCGCTCGTGCGAACCACGAAACGCTTACGCGTTCCGCCACGACGCTGCGGTCCTCGCGCCGCTCGAGCTGTGAAATAGGCGGGCTAATGCTTGACCGAAAGTCGCAGCGCTTCGCGCTCGCCGGGCGGCGGCGGCTGGCTTCTGCTGGCCATCCGCATGTCCGCTCAAGCTGCCGCCGCCCTCCTCCCGCCCGAACCTCCGTGGCGCACCGGCCTGGCGTGCGCGCGGCGGCTCACGTTGCCCGGATTCGTGCTGGTGGCGGCCGCCGCAATGGTGGTCACGAGCTACTACCATTCTCCGGCATTTCATGCGTGGCTCGATGGCATTGCGGCTTTCCGCATGCGCTGGGGTCTGGCTTACGGAGCGGTCGCGCAAGCGCTGTGCGCGGGTCTCATTCCGTTTCTCTACCTGCATTTTCACCCGGCGACTCGGGCCTCGCACCCGGCGCGGCACGGAGTGTTTTTCGTGCTTTTCTGGGCCTGCAAGGGACTCGAGGTGGATCTATTCTACCGGCTGCAGGCCGTGATGTTCGGCGATGGTCCTGAACTCGCGAGCATCCTGCCCAAAGTCGCCGTCGACCAATTCATCTACAACCCGCTCTTCGCCGCTCCCATCGCCGTCCTCGTTTATGCGTGGAAGGACGCGGGCTGGAGTTGGGCGGAGCCGCTGGCCGACCTGCGATCGCCGCGCTGGTATTATCGGCGCGTGCTGCCGGTCATGGTCGCCGTCTGGGCGGTGTGGGTGCCGGCCGTGAGCTGCGTCTATGCGCTGCCGCTGGCGTTACAGTTGCCCCTTTGTTCGCTCGTGAACTGCTTCTGGGTGATCCTGTTCTCGCTGATGACCGCGCCCGAGCGCACCGCGTAGCTCGACGGGCTTGACCCGAACGGCCTATGGTTTCGCGACGGCCGATCTGGTAGGTTGGCCCCTCGCGCGATGAACTCCCCTGCTCTCTCCGCTCCGACTTCGGCGCTGCCGCCGTTGCTCGGCCTGATCGGTCGCACGCCGCTCGTGCCGCTTCATTTTCCGGAAGCCGGCGTGACGATTCACGCCAAGGCGGAATTTCTGAACCCGAGCGGTTCGATCAAAGACCGCCTCGCCGCCTGCATCCTGCTCGACGCGCGCGAGCGCGGCTTGCTCAAGCCGGACTCGATCATCCTCGAGTGCACGAGCGGCAACACCGGCATCGCGCTCGCGATGGTCGGCACCGCGCTCGGGTATCGCGTAAAGATCCTCATGTCCGAGAGCGCCAGCATCGAGCGCCGGCACCTGATGCGGCACTTCGGCGCGGAGCTGCAGCTGTTCAAAGCCGATCGCGGCTACATCACCGGCATCGAGATCGCCGAGGAAATGGCCGCGCGCGACCCGCGTATTTTTTTGCCGCGGCAATTCGCCAATCCGCTCAATGCGCAGGATCACATCGACCACACCGGCCGCGAAATCCTCGCGCAGCTGCCGGGCCGCATCGACGCATTCGTGAGCGGCTACGGCACCGGCGGCACGCTCAACGGCTGCAGCCGCGCCCTCCGCACCGCGCACCCGCAAATCAAGGTCGTCGCGATGGAGCCGGCCGAAGCCGCGATGCTCTCGGGCGAGTCGCCGTGTTGCCATAATATCGAAGGCGTGGCCGGCGGGTATCTGCCGCCACTGCTCCAGGGCGTGCACGTGGACTGGCCGGAAAAGGTTTCCAGCGCCGACGCGTTGGCCATGACCCGCCGACTCGCCCGCGACTTCGGTTTCCTGGTGGGAACCTCGTCGGGCGCGAACGTCGTCGCGGCGATCCGCACGGCGCAAAAGATCGGCGCCAGCGCTCAGGTCGTCACCATTCTCTGCGATCGGGCCGAGCGCTATTATTCCACGAAACTCTTCGCGGAAAGCCCCGGCCCGTCCGTCTAAGGAAGAGGGCGCGATCCGCGCATTGCGCCGCCATTTGAAATAATTGCCTGCTCGCCTACTCTCACCCGTGATGACTCTCCGTCGATTCCTCCACGCCGCCCTCGGCATTTTCCTGGCCTGTGCCGCCTTTGTTTCCGCCGAGGCGAAGCCTGTGCGCAATGGCTCCGTCGTGGCCGACCTCGTCGCCGGACAAGCATCGATTCAGCCCGGCGAGCCGTTCTGGGTCGCACTGAAGCTCACGCACGACGAGCACTGGCACAGCTATTGGATCAACGCCGGCACGGGTTACCCGACCTCGATCACGTGGACGCTGCCCGAAGGCTTCACGGCTGGCCCGATCGTCTGGCCGGCGCCGCACACGGTGAAGGACACCTCCGGCAAGATTACGGGCAACGGCTACGAGGGAACCGTTTTTCTGTTCACGCAAATTACGCCGCCCGCAAACCTCGCGCCCGGCACGAACGTCACGCTGAAAGCCGCCGCCGAGTGGCTCATGTGCAAGGATTCGTGCATGCCCGGCGACGCGCAGCTGGAGCTCACGCGTGCAGTCAAAGTCGAGAAGCCCGAGCCGGACATGTCGATCGCGCGGCTCTTCAACAACGCGCTCGCCGCTCTGCCCGCGAAGGCCGCGGACTGGGCGTTCAGCGCGCAACGCCAAGGCGCCAAGATCACGCTGCGCGTCACGCCGTTCGCCGACGGTAACACGCATGAATTTTCCGAGCTGCACTACTTCGACGAAGCGGGCGTGGTCGACTATTCGGTGCCGCAGACCGTGCGCAAGGACGGCAAGACCTTCATCCTCGAGATGACGGCAGCAGCCGACGCCGCGGCGGACGCAGCGGGCCTGAAAGGCGTGCTCACCGCCGCGAACGGTTTCGGCGGCACATTCCCTTCGCGCGGCGCGCTCATTGATGAGCCGTTCGTCGTGAAAGAGCCGATCAAGGCGGCGGCGAAAAACGACTCCGCGGCCGCGACGAAAGGCGGCGGCGACGGAGCGCCGCCCTCCAGCGGCAATGCGGCTCCTGCGGCCAGTGGCTCGCTCCTCGGCACGCTGTTTCTCGCGTTCGTCGGCGGACTCATTCTCAACCTGATGCCCTGCGTGTTTCCCGTGCTCGGCATCAAGATCATGGGCTTCGTCAACCAGTCGGGCAGCGACAAGGGCAAGGTCGTGCAACACGGCCTCGTGTTCGCGGCCGGCGTGCTCGTGTCGTTCTGGGCGCTTGCCGGCGCGTTGCTCGCGCTCCGCTCCGGCGGCGCGCAACTCGGCTGGGGCTTCCAGCTGCAATCGCCGGCGTTCGTGTTCGGCATGGCGACGTTCCTCCTGATCTTCGCGCTCAACATGAGCGGCCTCTTCGAGGTCGGTCTTTCCGCCACCGGCGCGGGAGCCAACTTGCAATCCAAGGAAGGGCTCGCCGGCTCGTTCTTCACCGGCGCGCTCGCGACGCTCGTCGCGACGCCCTGCAGCGCGCCGTTCCTCGCGCCGGCACTCGGCGCGGCGCTGACGCTGTCGGCGATCGAGTCGTTGGCCGTGTTCACCGCGATCGCGGTCGGTCTCGCGCTGCCATATCTGCTGCTCTCGATGTTCCCGCAGGCGATCAAAGTGCTGCCGCGACCGGGCGCGTGGATGGAGACGCTCAAGCAGCTCATGGCCTTCCCGCTCTACGCGACCGTTGGCTGGTTACTCTGGGTGCTCGCGGGGCAAACCGCGGGCGACGACAACGCGCTGCTGAATATCGTCTTTGGCTTCGTGCTCATCGCCATGGCCGCGTGGGCCTATGGGCGCTTTGGCCAGACTTACGGCAAACCGGCGCGCCAGTTCAGCGGCAAGGTCGCCGCGGCGCTGCTGTTCGTCGCGGGTCTCTATGTTGGCTGGCCGAAGGAAGCGGTGGCCGCGCCGGTCGCGGGGACGCAGGCCGGTTATCAAGTCACTTGGGAAAAATGGAGCCCCGACGCGATCGCCGCCGCGCAGAAGGCGGGCAAGTTCGTCTACGTCGATTTCACGGCGCGCTGGTGCGCGACGTGCCAGACGAACAAGGCCACCGTTTTCCACAGCGACGAAGTGCTCGCCGAGTTTGCGAAGAAGAACGTCGTGCTGCTTCGTGCCGACTGGACGAACCGCGACCCGCTGATCACCGCGGAACTCGCGCGCTGGAATCGCTCCGCCGTGCCGTTCAACCTGATCTACGCTCCGAATAAAAACGCGCCCGTCGTGCTGCCCGAACTCCTCACGCCCGGCAAGGTGCTCGAAGCGCTCAACGAAGCGGCGAAGGGCTGAACGCCGGCTCCCTCAAACTCAGCCCGACCGCGCTAAAACAGGTGGTCGCCGCTGTCCCCAGCGGCGACGAGCGCCACGAGCGCTTCACAGCGCGACGCAACCTAACGCCGCGTGCGCTCGACCATCTCGCGCGTGACCGCGAGAACGGAGGGCGCGGGCGCGAGGTTCCAGATGATGAGAAGACCGTGCTCGTCATCGACCACAATGCGCTCGTTCGTGCTGCACGTGAGTTTCTCGCCGGCAAAAGTGTAAGCCTCGCCCGATTTCACTTCGCGCGCTCGATGCTCCGCCGGCAGCGCGCTGAGTTGCTCCGCGATGAAAGCGCGGGCCGTTTGATCGGTCATTTTTGCCTGCCGGAAAGGCTTCAGCCCCTCGGCCATCGAAAGGTCCTTTTCGTCGAACGTGACCGTGTAGAGGAGCGCGCCGGCTGACTCTTCGACGAGCCAGACGAGGACATTTTTCTGCGGCTGCGCTTCCGGTTTACCCAAGCGCTGACGCAGCTCAGACGCCTTTTCGCCAATCCGCGCGGACGTCGTTGTCCCAGCGAGCGCAACGAACACCGCCCAAACAAGTATTCTGGCGCTCCGATGAAGCATGCGGTCAGCCGAGAAGATTTTTGAGTGCCGCCAGATATTTCTCCTGCGTGCGCGCGACGATGTCGGCCGGGATGTGCGGCGCCGGCGGCTGCTGGTCCCACTTGATGGCGAGCAGATGATCGCGCACGAACTGCTTGTCGTAGCTCGGCGGTGACATGCCCGGCGCGTAGCTGTCGGCCGGCCAGTAGCGAGACGAGTCGGGCGTGAGCACCTCGTCGATCAGGATGAGATTGCCCGCGGCATCGGTGCCGAACTCGAATTTCGTGTCGGCCAGGATCATGCCGGCCTGACGAGCACGATCGTGACCGAAACGGTAGAGCGCGAGGCTGGTCGCTTTCACCTGGGCGTAGAGTTCAGCGCCGATCGCGGCGGCGGCCTGGGCGTCGTTGATCGGCTCGTCGTGTTGACCTTTCGGCGCCTTCGTCGTGGGCGTGAAGATCGGTTCCGGCAACTTGTCCGCCTGACGAAGACCGGCCGGGAGTTTGATGCCGCAGACTTCGCCGTTCTTTTGGTAGGAACTCCAGCCGCTGCCGATCAGGTAGCCGCGTGCCACGCACTCGATGGTCAGAGGCTTCAATTTGCGCACGACCATGCTGCGCAGCTGGAGGTCGCGACTGACGATCCCGCGCCGGGCGAACTCGCCCGCTTGGTCGGGCAAGAGGTGGTTGGCGATCAGATGCTCGGCCTGCTGGAACCACCACAGGCTCATCTGGGTGAGGATCGCGCCCTTGCCGGGGATGCCCTCGGGCATGATCACGTCGAAAGCGGAGAGGCGGTCGGTCGCCACGAGCAGGAGGGCGTCGCCCAGATCGAAGATCTCGCGGACTTTGCCCGAGGCGATGCGCCGGAACGGCAGATCATCGATCGAGGTGACGGCTTGGCGCGGCAGCGCGGCGGCAATCTCGGCGAAATTCATGGCGCGAATCTCGCGCAGAACGGGGTGGAATCTCAAAGGCATTTTCAGCGGAAGTGCCTACTTTTTCGTTGTTTCGCGCGTCATCAGAGATGATTGGAGAAAATCCTTGCGCGAGGTGGGTGCGGTCGTAGCGTCGCCCTTCCGTTTTTTGCTCAACGCAATCCGAGCTACGTCCCCATCGTCTAGCCCGGTTAGGACACCACCCTTTCACGGTGAGAACCGGGGTTCGAATCCCCGTGGGGACGCCATTTTAGATAAAGCCCGCTACTTTAACGAGTTGCGGGCTTTTTGATTTTTGGAAATCGCCCGACTGGCAACACTACTGGCAACAGCTCTGAAGAGCGGCGCTAAGCTTTGGGCTGGTGAGCAGCGAAACCGGCGATCGTCATGTTCTGCGCGACCGTATCGTGCGGGATGAGAAGGTAGCGCCACGGTTTGCCTTCATGCTTCGCGTTGTGCTCTGACGCGTGCTGACACCACTCCTCTGCCACGCGCTTCTTTTCCAGAACCTCGCCGTCTCCCATTTCGTTCCGAGCCTTGGTCTCGATCATGTAGATCGTGTCCTTCGTCTCGGCCACGAAGTCCGGCAGGTATTCAGCCGTATCGTTGGCCCAACGATAATGGATCTGGAACTGGCCGCGCGACGGGCGAAACCACTTGAGCGCCTCTCGTTCGAGGATGATGGACAGCACGCGCTCCGTGTCGGATTGGAATTTCTGAATCGGGAACAAGCACCGGCTGAATCCACCGAAAGCCAACTGCGCGATCTTCGATTTGTCCGCCACTGTCTGCCTGAAGTCGTGCACGGGGGCATCCGGTGCGGTGGCGGCGGGTCGCTTCAACGCTGTGAAGCCCTTGCTCACTCTCACCTCATAACCGGCGCTCTTCTCCCAGTGATGCGCCTGCATCTGCGAGTGAACCATGTCCGCCAATTCCTTCCGGCGCGCCTGCAGCACATTTTCGACGTCGGCATCGTCCTTCAGATACCTGCGAAGGTGTGCGACTACTTGGCCCGCCAGATCATAAAGCAGATCCGCGTGGTGGTCATATGAGATGTCGTCGAAATCGATGAGGCGACTGACCAGATAATCTTCGAGGCGAAATTCCCTTTGGCCCGAACCACGCGCGGTGAGCACCTCCTGATCGTGGGTGCGCAGGTGCTGGATCAGAATGTCGCGATCCACCGGCTGATAATGGACCGAGCTCACCTCGAGCTTGAATGGGTGAAAGCCGCTCGTGACCTCGCCTTTCGGGATCATCAGGATTCGCGGAATGTCGATCGTCTGCTGCACCGCGAGTTCGGTCGCCTTCTTCACGATCTCGGCGACATTCACGCTCTCGACCACGCCCGCGAGCTCACCTTGCGCGGGGGCCAACTGCTCCTTCACCTTTGCGGCGAGATCGGCCTGCACTTCCGGGTAGAGCAGCGCGCCGGACGTCGCGAGATGCTCGAACCCTTCGAGCGCTTCAATTGTAGCCCGGGCGACCTTCAACTCCGGCTCGGTGGCGAAGGCCGACTTCACTGATGGCGCGGCCGACGCTGCGAGCGCCGCCGACGCCGTCTCCACCGCCTGGCCTCCCAGCATTGCGACTAGGTTGGGCTGGCAAACGACGGTTACCATTTTCTGGTGCTCGCCGGGAGCATCGAGAATCACCTTTTCCATGCGAATCGCCGAATCCGGACGATTCGCTTCGTCGATGATTTCCTGAAAGCGGTCGTGGGCGACAATGGTCAGGCGGTCCACTTCCTTTACTCCCGTGCGCTTGCCATACGGCAGGCGCAGACCGCGACCGATCGACTGCTCGATTAGCGTGCGTGCATTCGCAGCACGGAGCGGCACGATCGTGTAGAGATTGGTGACGTCCCAGCCCTCCTTGAGCATGTTTACGTGCACGACGATCTCCGTCGGCTCGTCGGGACTCTCCACTTTGAGGAGCCGCTGGATCATCTCTTCTTCCTCCGGGCCCGTCTTGCTGGAGTCCACTTGGATGACCTTGCCCTTGTAACGGCCCTCGAAAAGCTCCGTTTCGATCTTCTTCACCAGCTCCGCCGCATGCGTGGTGTCGCGCGCGATCACGAGCATGAACGGCTTCACGATTTTCTGGCCGGTTTCGCGCGCGTAGGTTTCGAGGCGGACCTTCACGTCTTCGTGCAACTGGATGCCGTCCTCGAGTTTGATGCGCTCCAACGACGCCGCGTCGTATTGGCTGGGGTCGAAATTTTTCTGCGTCGCGACCGCCGGCTCTTTCACGAACCCGTCCTGAATCGCCTTCGCCAGCGGGTAGTCGTAGATGACATTCTTGAATGGCACCGGGCCCTTGCTCGTCTCGACAAACGGCGTCGCCGTGACCTCCAATCCAAGCGCGGGCTTCAGTTCGTTGATCGCGCGCACGCCCGCGCTGGCGCGGTAGCGATGCGATTCGTCCATGATCAGCACGAGGTCCGGCAACCCAGCCAGATACTCGAAATAGCTTTCGCCGATGTATTCCGAGAGCCGCTTGATGCGCGGCGCCTTGCCACCCCGCACCTCGGAATTGATCTTCGAAATGTTGAAAATATTGATGTGCACCTGCTGCTCGTAGCCGGGCAGCAGGTCGCGCTTCACGCCGCCGCCCTGCTCGTAGTTGTCGCCAGTGATGATGACGGGCGGCTGCTGGGCGAACTCCGCGATGCCCTTGAACACATACTTCGGCGTGTTGGGCGTGAAGTCGGCGATGAGCTTGTTGTAGATCGTCAGGTTGGGCGCCATGACGAAGAAATTGCTCATGCCGTGCGCGAGGTGCAGGTAACTGATGAACGCGCCCATCAACCGCGTCTTGCCGACGCCCGTCGCCAGCGCGAAACACAGCGAGGGAAATTCGCGCTCAAAATCGCTCACGCTCGGATACTCGCTGCGGAGCACTGCCAGCGCCGCGGCGAGATCGGCGCCTTTGCGTGGCGGGATGATTTCCGTGACGCGGTCGAGAATCTCCAGCGAGTCGCGCTGCGGTTTGCGCAGGCTGAGCCGGCCGGCGATGGCGTTGACGTGGCGGTTCATGATTTCTTCGGCAGTTTTTTCGCCTTAGCTTCCAATTCGCGCAGCGCCCGCTCGCCCTCGGCTTCAGCGAGCGCCCGACGCTTGGCGGCGAACCGTTCGTATTCCGCCTCGGCCAGACGATCGGCATCGTCGCGCGAGACTCGTCCCGCATCCGGCAACACGCCGCGTTCGTTGAAGCGCAGAAATTCGTCCAGCTTCACCCGCCAATCGGCGAGGAATACTTGCTTCCGCCGCTTCGCTTGGTCCTCCGCGTAATCCAAGAACATCGTCACGATGCGGTTCAGCTCCGCGATTTCCGTTTCGTTCAAGTAATTCTTGGCCACGGTCACGTCGCCCTTGCGCACGGCGTCGCCCTTCCACGTCGTCAGGCCCATGTTCGGCTTTGTCGCATCCGCGCGCTCCGCGATCAGCTCTGGCGCCGTCTTCCCTGCCACGGCGAAGTGCAATTTGTTCTGCGCCGTTTGGAAAAACGCCTGCACCTCGACGTCCTGCGGCTGGTAGTCGGCGGCTAGCGCAAAAATTTCCTTCACCCGCAAATACACCCGGCGCTCGCTCGCCCGGATATCGCGGATGCGCTCCAGCAACTCGTCGAAATGATCCGGCACGCCCGGGCCCGGCGGGTTCTTGAGCCGCTCGTCGTCCATCACGAAGCCCTTCCGCAAGTATTCCTCCAGCCGCAGCGTAGCCCACTGTCGAAACTGTGTGCCGCGCGGACTCTGCACTCGATAACCGACCGCTAGGATCGCCTCCAAGCGGTAGTGGCGCACCTGACGGCTGACCTGCCGGTCGCCTTCCTTTCGAACTATTAAGTAATCCTTAATAGTTGCCTCCTCCGCCAGCTCACCTTCGGCATAAATGTTCTTCAGATGGATGTTTACGTTGGGAACGGACGTCTGAAACAACTCCGCGATCTGCGCCTGCGTGAGCCACAACGTGCCCTCTTCAAAACGACATTCGACGCGCGTGCTGCCGTCGTCGGATTGGTAGAGCAGAAACTCGCCGCCCGGCGGCGGAGGTGCGGACTCGTTGCTCATGCGTCGGCGTCCTCGGCAAAAAGCGACTGTTGACCCGCCTTGTCGGTCTTCGGCGCAGGAGGCGGAGCCTTCGGCAAGTTCTCCACCTTGAGGCTGTAATCGTCCTTACCCCACTCGCAGCGATCACGAATCGCATTCGGAATCTTCTTCACCGTCAGGTTTGGATAGCCCTCGCGGCGTCCGCGGAAAGCGGAACAGACCACGAGCAACGTGCGGTCGGCGCCGACCTCGTCGCTCAACTGCTGGAGTTGATCGTGTGTCAGCGTGGCGGTCGTAACGTAGAGAAAATCGCGCTCGGTGGATTTGCCGTGCTGCCAATAAAAGCTGTCGCTCGGGGCGTAGGTGAATCCTTCCAGCTTGCAGATGGCTTCGGCCAGCATGTCAGGATTGTATTCTTTGGAAATCACCCGGCGCCCCCAGCGGTCGAGAGAGAGCAACGTCGGAGCCAATCGGTAGTAACGGAACCCACCACCACCCTTCCAGCCGACAGTGTCCGTCACACCACCCGGATCAGCACCATCAACGACCTTCTTCAGCCGCGGAATGACGTGCGTGTGGCACGACTCCTCCAGCTCGACCATTATCCAACGCCGTCCCATCTTATGGGCGACTGCACCGGTCGTTCCTGACCCTGCGAATGAATCCAGCACCCAATCACCGGGATTAGTAGAGATTAGTAGTATGCGATGAAGAAGTGCCTCCGGCTTGGGAGTTGCGAATGGTTCGATTTCCGGGAGCAACTTTCGCAGATGATCTCTTTTTGCGTCTTGGTTCGACCCAGCCTCCGCAGCGGGCCACCATGTTCTCGGGACCACTCCCTGCTGAACCTCGGTGAGGTAACGTTTAATCACCGGCATACTGTCGCCCTTGGCACCAAAGTGAACTCGGCCCTCAACTCGGGCTTGCTCGAAATTTTCCTTTGAGAAACGCCAATAGTTCCCCTTCGGCGGGACCACCTCTCGCCCCGACGGCAACCTGATTGGGAAACGAGCACCTTCTGAACCGCTCTTCGCTGTCCCGTTGTCGCCCTGGAGCCAGGGCCCCCTTGGATCATTGTCAGGATTACGGTAGCGAGATTCCTGCTCGGCTGTGCGCGGGAGAAGGTTTCTTACTTTTCGCCAAAGGTCGCGGTTGCGCGCATAGAGCAAGACATGGTCGTGCGAGGAAGAAATGTCCGTATCACCGCGCCGACCTTGGTCTTTTTCCCACGCAATTGAGGTCACGAAATTTGCCCGCCCGAACAGCTCGTCGCAGAGAACTTTCAAGTAGTGACACTCGTTGTCGTCGATCGTGATCCAAATACATCCATCGTCTCGAAGGAGAACCCACAACAACTCGAGCCTCGCACGAATAAGGGACAACCATAACGAATGCTCTACCCCATCGTCGTAATGCGTGAACGCGCTTCCCGTATTGTAGGGCGGATCAATGAAGATGCATTTGATCTTTCCCGCGAACTCCTGCTCCAGCGCTTTCAGCGCGAGGAGATTGTCGCCAAAGATGAGCCGGTTGTCGAAGAGGTCATTGTCTGTGACCCGCTGAGCGGCGTGATACGACTTCTCCGGCTCCTCGAGCAGAATGCGCGGCTCCAGCTTCGGGCGGTTTTCCTTCCCGATCCAATTCAATTCAAGTTTGGGCTTTTTCGTCATGCCAAGCCCTGGATTTGTGGAGCCTTCGAAATCAAATAGCCAAACAGTTTTGCCGCGTAGGCGAGTTTGGGGTCCTGCTGATTTTTGAGGGCGATCACAGCAGGATCCTCCCCGAGTGCGTAATGCTCGATCAGCACGTCCGTCATGACGGGAAGAGCGTGAATCTGACTGCGGAAGACCGTCAGCGGACTACGGTAGCCGGCGAGTGCAGCGTGAGTTTTCGTCCAAAGGAGCTGGCGGACCTTATCCGACGTCGCGCTCAATTGAGCCGCAATTTTCGCCTCATCAAGTAGCTTTGCGGCGCTACGCTCCGCCTCGACTTGTCGTGCGAGCATCCAAGTGAACGCGTAAACGCCATGCTTGTAAGTTAACTTCTCGGGTCCTGTGCCTCTGGCTTCATCCGCCATTAACCTGAAAGTGTAGCGAACAAACTTCACTGCATTCGCAAGTTGGAACGCGGTCAGCGTTGGAGTAAAAAGTGCCTTGTAGCGATCCGCAGTCGTATCGAGCAACGTGGCCGGCTCTTTTTTCAGCCAACTGACGTAACGGGGATCGGGATGAAAAAGCGCCAGCGCATGAACTGCTTCCTCCGCCCGAATAAGGTCCGCCGCAGCGATTCCATCGACTGCGCCAGCCTTGTAGGCGTAATGGATCCCTAAATGGGCGAGGTCTCGGCGAAGCCGTTCCTGCTCTTCGTCCAGCGCAACGAAGTTCGCGAGGAGGACGGGGTTTTGATGATTGCGTGCGCGAGTTACCGATTTCCCGAAATCTCCGTCGATTGGAGTCTCCACGAGCGTGATCGAAACGCGTGCTTTTGAAATGTCGGCGTCTTTGTGATCCGCAACAAACTGCGCGCACGATGCGATGGTCTGCGCACCGTTGACTATGGAGAGCCCGCCGATCTTCAGCTGCTTGCACTCCATCTTATTTCCCTTCGGATCGATGCGCTGGCAGAGCGCGGTTACGCCGTTGTTCAAGTATACGAAGTGATCCGGATTATTCTGTAGTGTTTGCCGAATCGAGACATTCACGTCAGTCGCCTGTCCAAGAAACGTTCGGATATTTTTCTCGAACAGCGCTTTCCCGTGCTTTTGGTAGAGTGCCACCAATTCAGGGACTGCGACCAATCCAAAGTAGGTCGTTTTGGGATCAGAAACTTTGCCGCACTGGCGAATAGTCAGGGTGGCGTCCACTCTGGGCACTGCTTTGCTCGCGCGTAATGCAGCATCGATCTTCGGGGCGTCGAAAATTTCCGGATCCTTCCGCAACCGCTCCTCACCATGAGAGTCGTCGCTCAACAAGTCGGTCAGCGCCCCCATCGCGTGCGCACTGATGCCAGCGCCTACGTGGGCGACAATGAGCACGATGCGGCTGCAGTTCTCCAAAGCACCGGCAATTTCGGTATACCGCTTCTGGACGTTCTCGTTGAACCCCGAGAAGTCTTGTTCGAGTAATTTTCGAACGCCCTGACAGAAGGCCAAGGCCTCGCCCTGAGAAAATTGTTCGCCGGGCTTCAGCTTCGATTGGACGAGATAGAGCGTTTCGCTGGCACCGTGAAAATAAATCGCATCGACGCCGTAGTCATCGAAATCGTCGACGACTGCTTCCGCGGCAACTTTCGGCGCTACGCCTGCGTGAGAGGATAACGCAAATGCGGAGAACGCTCGCGACAGGTTCTTCTTTTTTTCTGGTCCGCAGGCTGGTCGTCCTTGAGCAACGGCGGCAGGTGTGGGATAAAGTTAGCTTCAAGGCTCTTCTCCAGGAGGACATGCGATGCGGCGGTAATTGCGGTCATGGGGGTAAGATTTAAAGAAGTCTCCAGCGGACGAAAAACAAACGGTGCAGTCCTGCACGTTGAGCTAACTTTCCCTCGAGAATGGCGATCAATTCTTCGCGCTTCGCGTCCACTTGATCCTGCGCCTCAAAGAGAGAGCGGCGCTTCTGCGTGCGCTGACTTTCGAGGTTTTTAATCTGCTTTTGCGCGGCGAGCTTGGCTTCAAGCGTGGACGCGGTCGCGGCGGCGCGGCGGGCCTCTTTGATTTGCCGGTCGAATTCCTTGATCTCGCGTTCGAGCGTGAGCTTCAAGTCCTCGGCCCACCCATCGAGTTTGCCGACTTCCTCCTCAAAAAAGCGGGCGTTGCGCTCCGTGATGCTGCGTTGCTTTTCGGCGCGTTGCTGCTCGATGACTGACTCCAAGGCACCCATCGGTGCGAAGGCTGCATCAGCGGGAGCGACGCGGGCCTTGAGCGAGAAGAGCCGTGCCGCCGCGTCCTCGTGCAACGGCAGTCCGTCGTCGGTCACTGCCGCCAACAACAGGTGGTCTTCCGCCTGATCGAGCGCCTCGACGCTGTAGCCGACCGCAATCAGCCAACCGCCGCGTCCGTGGTGTTCCTTGAGAATCGAAATGCGCCCGTCGTAATCGGCGTAGCTGAACTGCACTTCCTGCACCGGAAGCTCCCGCGACTTGGCGCGCGCGAGCAACGCCTCGGCGAGCGGATGATTGGCGCGATAGGTGTGCGCCTCGCCGCTACGGCGCGGCAGCTCATAAAGTCCGAGGGGAATATCACCCGGCATATCGCAGGCTTTCAGGACAAAGGCGGCGTCGCCGCGAAACTCGGCGTGCGCGCCAAGTTCGTGCCGCGTGAGCTGCATCAGCATGCGCTCGAAGCGTCCGAGCTGCGCGTCTGCGTCCTCCTTCCTCACGCGGAGTTTTTCGCGCACCTCGTCGTCGAAATTTTCCAGCAGCTTCTTGCGCGTGATGGCCATCGCCTCGTTGACCTGCCACTCGAGCTCCATCTGCAGCTCCTTGAAGGCGGACTGGATTTCCTCTTCCTTACGGCAGCGCTGGTAGATGGCGTTGATCCGTTTTTCGAAATCCACGCCGCTCTCGATCGCACCGAGCACTTCGTCGCTAGCGCCGAAGACGCCCTCGAACAGTTTGAATTTCTTGTCTAGTAGTTCGTAAACGCGCTGGTCGGCGGCGTTCTTGCGATTGAGGAAGTTGACCACGACCACATCGTGCTTCTGCCCGTAGCGGTGGCAGCGGCCGATGCGCTGCTCGATACGCTGCGGATTCCACGGCAGGTCGTAGTTCACGACGAGCGAACAGAACTGGAGGTTGATACCCTCAGCACCCGCTTCCGTGGCAATCATGATACGGCCTTCTTCGCGGAAATAGTCCACGAGCGCCGAACGCATGTCGGCCGTGCGCGAGCCGCTCACACGATCGGTGCCGGCATGACGTTCCAGCCAGCGCGCGTAGATCTGTTTCGAGCGCTCGTCGGTGTTCGAGCCGTTGAACAACACGATGCCCTCCGCATAAGCGCTGTCGGCAAGCAATCGGAGCAGATAGTCCTGCGTGCGGCGTGACTCGGTGAAGATGATGGCCTTGTCCGCCGCGCCGAGCTCCCGCGCCTTGCGGAACGCCACTTCGAGCGCCTTGAGCAGGGCTTTGCCCTTCGCGTTGTGAGTGATTGCCCGCGCTAACGTGGCGAAGCTTTCGAGATCGGCCACTTCCGCCTCGATGGCTTTGCGCTCCCCATCGGAGAGAGGCGCCGGCGGTTCCTCTTCGGACCATTCCTCGGCGGTTTCGTCTAGCGCTTCGTAGTCCTTGTCGAGTTCCTCCTCGAGTGATTCCTCCGGCTCGCGTTGCGCCAGCTGTTCCCGCAGGCGACGCGAAATTGACTCCAACGCGCCGGCGATGGCGAAGGTCGATGACGCGAGGAGCTTGCGCAGAACCAAGGTCATCAGGGTGCGTTGGCTCGAAGGCAGCGCCTGCAAGTTGTCGCGACGCAGGTATTCTGAAACCAGCGAGTAGAGGCGATCTTCGCTCTCCTCCGGCGTGAACTCCTCCACCATCGCGCGGCGCTGCGTGTAGGGAATGTAGGCGGTGACTTGTCGCCGTAGCGTGCGATGACAGATCGGTTTCAGCCGCGCCTTGAGCGTGTCAAAGACTTGCTGTTCATCGAGCGCAGCAAACTGCTCTCGAAAGCTCTTCAGGTCACCGAACGTGTGCTCGTCGATGATACTGATGAGCCCGAACAGCTCTAAGAGCGAATTCTGTAGCGGCGTCGCGGTTAGGAGGAGCTTGTGCTTGTTCGCCAGCGCAACCTTGAGCGTGTTCGCGATGACGTTGGATGGCTTGTAAACGTTGCGCAGGCGGTGCGCTTCATCGAGCACGACGAGGTCCCAAGCGGTGTTGGCGACGTCGGCGGCCTTGCTGCGGGCGAACTGGTAGGAGCAGATGACAATCGCATCCTTCGCTTCGAACGGGCGGAAGTTGCCAATCTTGATTTTCGCGTTATAGGACTTCGCTTCGAGGATCTCGCAGGGCAGGAAGAATTTTTCGGAAAGTTCCTGATGCCATTGTTTCCGGAGGTTGGCCGGGACGATGATGAGGATGCGGCGCTTTCGCTCCGCCCATTTCTGCGCGAGCACGAGACCCGCTTCGATTGTCTTGCCCAAGCCGACTTCGTCCGCGAGCAATGCGCCCTTCGAGAGAGGCGAGTTGAACGCGAACAAGGCGGCATCCACTTGGTGCGGGTTGAGGTCCACCTGCGCCCCCGCCACCGCCACGGCGAGCTTCTCCATGCTGTCGGCCGAACAGCGCTTGGTTAGCTCAAAAGCAAAATACTTGGCGTGATAGTCGGTCAAATCCACTGGGGCGAAAGCAACGAAGGCGACGCTGCCCGGCTTGGCCCAGCCGAACGTCACTACGGATATTCTTTCGCGCCTCGTTTCGTTTCCGGCAAGGCCAATGTGGCGCGAGATTTTCCGCGCAGTATCGTAGACTTCTGGAGGAGGATCAGCGCGAAAACGGTTCCGGCATGTTGCGAGACATGCCAGGCAACCGCGCAAGCTCTTCCATCGCACGTTTGCCACGTTCCGTCCGAGCGAGGTCGATGCACCAGAAATTGACGGCATCAACCCAGTCGTCGTCCAGCTCGTCGAGCCGGTGATACTGCGCCGAACGGTATTCGGCTCCATCGAAGAGGAAGACGTATTCGCCCCACACGATGGCGACCACGTCTTCGCTGAGGTAGTGTATGCTGGCCTCGCGAGTCTCGTAAACCACGCGACGCATTTCCTCCGCAATGGTGGGACGGCGTTCCGCTTTCATGGCGATAAGTTAATTGCTCGCGCCGGTATCGCGGCAGCGGTCCGCCAGTTCCTTCGCAGCGGTGGGCAAGACGCCCGCAATCTGCTCGGCGGTTTTCAAAAGCCCTTCGTCTCGTGCGGCGAGTTCGGCTAACTTGATAAGGCTGCACGTCGAACGACGTTTTGCTTTAGGGGCATCCGACTTACGCGCTGAGGGCTTGAGGGCCTCAAGTTTCTCGTTGGCGTTGGCCAGAGATTGAGCTGCCGCCACCACCGCTGCCTCGATCGACGTAGTCGGCAAGTTCAGGATGGCGCGAGCGCGCTCGAGTGCCGCGCTGTTCTGAAGCGCTTTCTCGATACGTTCCATGCTGCGCAAAGCGCTACCGCAAATGATGTAGTTAACTTTGCCGCGGCGGCCATACGTTTGCAACGTAGCTTGGTAACCAAGAACGCCGCCCAACAAATCGGCTTCCCCCCGGTGGAGCTTCAGCGTCCAATCCGCGTCATGGCTGCGGCAGCTAAGCAGCAGATACACGAGGCAGACGTCCACGGCGTCCATCCGCGCCAAATTGCGCTCGATTGCGAGCGCAAGCGCCTGCACATGCTTCAAAAGGTGGCGCGGCGTGATCTTGCGGCGGGCACCAGGGTTGTTCGTTGCGTCGAGTTCAGTATTCGAGTGCATGCCCCAAGTGTGGGGCACGCGTTTCGCGGTTTCGGAGTGAGGGCCACGCCTTCGGATTTCTCCTCTAAAACCGCTGCGCGACACGAAGCGAAGTTTTCCACCGTTTTTCTAGGCCCCCCGGGGGGCCCCCGCATTTTTCCGGATCGCGGAAGGTCTTTCCCAGCCCGGCATCCCCGACCGCGTTCAGGACAGCCCCACTTAAGTCTCTCAATGAACGTGTTATCGGATAGTATCGACCATTCTCGGCGGGGACCAAGGAAAATGATTAGCTTTTCGCGTGCGCCGGTAGAGGGCGGTTGCTCCGCATGGTTGATGGCACCGAACGACGTGAAACCGCTTAATCGCAATGAACGAGAAGTCGCGGAGAAGACCCGCCTGAGACGTCGAGCTCGGTTTCTGATGCCGCGACTCGGTGCGGAAGCCAAATGTCGGGAGCGTTTGAAAAGGATGCTTTTGGCCAAGCCACCCTCACTGAGAACGGCTGCAGAGTGGAAAACTCTGGGCCAGATCGCCGATCACGAGATGCTAGAGGAACTGGGGGTAATCGCTTGGCCGTTCTCTTCTTAAAGTGCGTGCGGAGGTCACCCATCTTGCGCGATGGAATCCTTCGACAGCGTCTTCCATGCATTCGGTCTACCACGCGGCCGCTCCATAGGAGACAAAGGCATGTATTCATATGCCCATCCAGATGCGCTCTACCTGTCTGGCGCGCGCGTTTGCACCGCCGCCGACATTATCTGGATGGGCGATCTCGACTTGACGTCGACCGACGGAAGTCGGCTACGACAAATCGCGACACGTCTTAACCTCATTCTCTACGTTCACGTCTCAATCGTTCGCATAGGCGAGGACCTGACCAGCTTTCCGGAGGCAATCGTTGACGCCGACTCTATCACGCTGACGCGCTCCGGTCTTTCTTACCTTGGGCCTGGGATGGCAAATGGCGAAATCCGCATCACGCGGACGCGCTGCGCCGAATAGCACGCCTCAACACAACCATCTTTGAAGCATGAGAACTCGCGCCCTCACTCCCGACGAAATCCGCACTTTGGACCAAGCGCTCCAGCTGCGGGGTAGGCATCGTGACCGTCTGTTCCTAACGCTTGCGCTCGCCACCGGATTTCGCGTCAGCGAACTCCTCACGCTGACGTTTGGACAGCTGCTGGATACACAGGGAAACATCGCGCGCGAGGTAACGATTTCGCGTCGGCTCCTCAAGGGCGGACGCGGTGGTCGGGCCCGGTCCATACGGTCGCGACGTGTGGCGCTCAGCGAGCGCGCGCGCGAGGCGATAGCCACTTTCCTAGCCGCACACAAAGTTCATGCCGAGGCCGACCGATTCGTCTTCGCTTCACGTGTCGGCGTGAACCGTCCCATCACCCGATGTCACGCCTTCGCACTGCTCAAAGGACTGGCGCGGGAACTGGGATTGGACGCCTCGCGGCTCGGTTGCCATTCAACACGCCGGACCTTTGCCCATGGGGTTTACGCTTCGTCCGGAAAGGATCTGGTCGCGACCCAGCGCCTGCTCGGGCATACTTCGCCAACGACCACGGCCCGCTACTTGCAACACGACGAGAGCGAGCTCGACGGCTACGCCCGCTCCTTCGACCCGCTGGCTGCGCCGGCTGTCGGGCAGGCCACGGAGATGAACGGGCCCGGACGGGCCATCTTGTAGGCATGCCGACCCTTCTTCATTGCTCCGATTTCCACGGCAACAAGTCATGGTTTTCATGGCTCGCTGAAGCGGCTCCGAACTTCGGCGCCACTGTGCTGAGCGGCGACCTGCTCGACGAGTTCCAACCTCCTGTCGAACTCGCCGCCCAAGCAAGGCGCGCGACCGCCTTTCTTCTGGGATTCAGTCACCCGATTTTCGTCACCAGCGGCAACCACGATGGTGCGTTGGACCTGCCTTCAATTGCGCGGGCGAACCCGTTCGTTCGCGTTGACGGGTTCGATGGTGAGCACCTCGGCTGGCGACTGGTGTGCACCGGTTGGCGAGCCACGCCAGTCGCCCTCCCGCCGTCGCCAGACAATCTGCCTGTGATTGTGGTCAGCCACCAGCCGCCAGACGACCTCGCCGTCGCGCAGGACCGTCGCGGCGACTGGGGCGGTTACGATGTCCGCGCCTTGGCCGCGATTCTCCCGGCCGGCAGCTTGGTGCTGTCCGGCCACGTGCACGCTCCCCGCAATTGGCATGCCCGCGTTGGCCACGCCACCGTCGTCAACCCGGGCGTCGCACCGGCCGCCGCCAAGGTGCCGCGCCACGTCGTTCTCGATCTCCAAAAACGCCGGGCCAGGCTGGTCGGTGGACCCGCTCAGGACGGGAAGGAGGTGATCACCTTCTGACCCTCTGCCGGCGATTGCCGAGCCGGTCCAGCCGCCCCCCGCGACCATGGACTGCCGCGTAAATTGTTAGGGTCGGGTTCGGGCCGCCGCCGCCCATCTTGGAGGGGTTCGCGGAAGGCCGCCCGACGACCGCCGCCGAGCCCGCCGACACGGCTCTCCGGGCCGACTCGCGGACCGCCCGCTGGGGCGTCCGAAGCCGGTCGAGGAGACCGCCCGAACCGTGGGACCGCGGGCGTCCGACCCGAGCCGCTAACCTTACCCTTCATGACCATCACGAAACGTTCCAAGTCCCGTCGCAAACTGCGCCGGCGAACCGTCCAAATCAGTCGCCTGCTCGCCACCGCGGCTGCCCGCGAGGGCCGTCGGAATGGACGGTCGCAGGAGCAGCAGTTGACGCTTTGGGTCAAGCTTGGGCAGGCCGCCGAGGCTAGCCTTTCCGGGGTGTCTTTGATGCAGCTGTTGAAGGACCGCCGGATCGCCAAAGGGAAGAGCTGGAAAGGTTCGAAACGCGCCAAGAAGTGAGGTCGCGTCGCCGAGAGAATCGACGAAACCTCGTATTATCCTGAAAGGGCTGCGCGGCTGATTTTGTGAGCCGGTCGAGTCGGTGCTGAGCGAGCTGGCGACGAAATCGCGGGCGTTGGAGCCAATGTGCGGCCCGGTAATGCCATCACAAATCATGGTATTTGGCGGCGGGCAGTCCGGATCTGCCTTGGGGTCACCCCAAAATTGGGGAGGTGAAGTCACACAACACTCTCTCCTTCCAAACCGAGAAACTTTGCGCGCATCAGCTGCATAGCGTCGATGCGCACAACTGCCGAACCATGCCCGTTCCGCACGCCAATCCGGCGGTCCTCGAACCCGTGGTGGTGTTCTTTGGAGCCGAAATGCCGCTTACCCAAGCGGTGCAGGCCGCCATCGAAAAGCGGGGGGCGAAACGGCCGGGCGCGAAACGCTACATCGCGGTCGAGGCGGTCTACGGGCTCCCGCAAGACGCCCCAAACCAACCGCCTCATGAGGTGTTCTGCGAACGTGCGCTGGCGCATGCCCGAAAGGTATTCGGGGAAACCAACGTCCTGAAGGGCTACCTCCACTTGGACGAGCAATCCCCGCACGTTCACGTGGTCGCCGTGCCGCTCGTTCAGGCTTGGCCGCCGGGTCACAAGAAGGCCCGCCAGGCGGGGCAAAACCCGCCGTGGTGTGTTAGCTGGAATGTCCTCTCGGGCTCCAGCAAGCCGGTGCTCGAAACTCTCCCGAGCGGCGTGGTGAAGCGCCGGAATCCGGTCATGGCTTCGTGGCAAACCGAGTGGGCAGCGATGTGGGTCGATTATGGCTTTGAGCGCGGTCAGCCGTCCTCTCGCCCCCACCTGAAACCCGCGCGCCTTTATGGCACAACAGCGGAGTATCAGCAGCTCGCTGAGGTTACGCGCCAGCAAATGTTGGACGCGGTTCAGACCTACCCGTGGGAGGGGGTCGTGCTGGGCAAAAAGTTCATCGGTTCGGTCCTCGCTGACCTCATCAGCAAACAGCTCGAGAGCCATGCGCGCGTGCTCACGGAGTTGGCCCGGCGCGGCATCCAGTTGCCGAGCGAACGCGACGCTCGCATCGAAACCGCGCAGGAGCTCAACGCAGCCCAGAAGCAACTCGCGGCGACCTCGCAGCAGATCGCGGGGCTCGAACACACGGTGGCGGCGCTGACCGCGAAGTCCGCTGAAAAGGACCGCCAAATCCTCGCTCTGCAGCACGAGTGCGAATACCAGCAGACCCGAGCCAAACTCGCCGAAGAGGAGCTCGATCGCCACTTCGGTCAGGCTGAACAGACCGAAAAGTGGCGGGCAAGGCCCGCCCCTACGCCTACCGGTTTGGGCGGCCCGAATCAGTCGCCGGGCACGCCATCCTGAGGAGCCGACGGACCATCTTGTGGCCTATGGATTCTTCTTCGGCGAGCCATGTTCCTTGGTTCTTTCGGGCGCCTGAGCCCTACCACTTCCGCCTTCATCCGGGCACCTGCGGTGAGCTCTGTCTGGACGAGGAATTCGTGCGCAGTCTGCCGCGCACGCCCGTGCAATTCAGCCGCTGGCTTCGGGTGGCGGGCGTGACCGCTGATGTGGTTCCGATGGCTACGTTGACGGCGAGAAACTACCGCCGAAGCCCGCGGTATGTTCTCCAGCATGTCGCCTTTGCCGGGAACGCACACGCGACCTTTGTGATGTTCGACTCGCAGTCTTGGGCGGTGCAGCTTGAGCACCACGGATTCCCTGAATTCATCCGCGATCGCGCCGTCGCATACGCGGTTTTTCGCGGTGAGACAGAGGCTTTCGCGCGGGCTCAATTCACCCCTGCGAACCTCGCCGCAACCAGCGATCGACGACTTCCAAACTGGGCCGTCGGCATCGAGCGCGAGACCGGGCTGGCGACCATCATCGACGGTTCGCAGCGCGGTTCGTTGACCCGCTTTTTGATGACCGGAGAGGCGGTCGGCGGCCCCTTCGAACCCATCTTCTAGCACATGAATTCGACGCTCACCATGCAGCACTATGAACTGGAAATGAACGGCTACACCCATGTCCCGCGCCACCTTCGAACGCCGCTTTCGGGTGCCGTGGAACGCGCGATTTTGAGGTCCCACCGCCTTATCAACTACACGGGAATTGAGGGCGCGTCGTTCCAGGTTTTCGCGCACCTTAAGCACGTTGAGGCGGGCTTCGCGCCCATCACCATCCTACCCGGGGAGCGTCTCCGCTCGGTTCGCCAGGGCGCGGTGTTGGTCCACGCGGCCGTGGCTGTCGAACTGGCCACAGCGGCTCTGGCGTGGCGCCTCGTTTTTGGGCCGATGTTCCGCTACGTCGCGGCTGCACCAGCCTGCCTTTCTTGGCACGCGCCGAGTGCGATGCCGAGACAACTGCCGTGGCTCGTCAGTTTCGCGACCCACCACGTCTATGCTCTCAAACCGGAAGAACGAGAGCAGCTGCAGGAGGTGCTGCGCGTTGCCGGAGTGCAGCTCGTCGAAGCGTGCCTCGCCGGCGTGGCGGCCAGTCGCCGAGCCGGCAGATGCTTCGAGCCTGACCCGGAACAGTTCCCGGAGCTGGCGGACGAATTCTGAATCGTGGCATTTCCAACCAGACGTGCCAATCACCTCTTCTCGATGTAGGAGAGGAGCGAAGCGACATCGATGAGACGCGCTCCGCGTCGCCCCCAGCCAATGAGGTGGCTGCTGACCGGAGGACGAAATTCGTTCCGAGCGCAGGGGACGCAAAGGTCGTGGAGACGTCCCCGCGTGAGGCCGGTTAGGGGACACCGAGTGTTCCCGGCCGGAAACCGAACAAACGAAGGGCTGAGCATGCTTTAATTTTGGAGCACGCCGCCCGCAGTTCCCGACAGGTCCGCAGTCCGGAACAGCCTTTCGCGCGCTCCATAATTAAATCATGGCCATCGTTCCCATTTGGATTCGCGTGCCGCGACCCGGCGAAGCTTGCCCTCACACCGGGCTCGCTCGTTCTACCATGCTCTCCCTCGTTCTGCCATGCGTGGCGAACGGGTTCGCGCCTCCGGTGCGGAGTAAGCTGCTCTTGAGCCGGCCCAATGCGAAGCGGGGCACGCGCCTGGTCGATTTTGACGATCTGTGCCGCTACATCCGGGCACAACCCGCGATTCGCACTCCGAGTCGAATTCAATCGGCGGCGTAACCCAGACCATCTTTTGCTATGGCCAGCGTTCGCCGCAAATCGTCATCCCCATTCTACTTCGCATGCTTTCGCGCGGCAGATGGTCGCCGCATGCAGGTCTCCACAAAAGAGCGGAACCGCAATCGCGCCCTGAAAATTGCAATCGAGCTCGAGGATGCTGCGCGCCAGCGCGATTCGCAGGAGCAGCTGCGGCAGCGGTTCGATTTGATCTCTGAACAGCTCTATGGTGCGCCGCTCCCGGCGGACACCGTGGCGGACTATTTCATGAAGGTTCAGGAGCAGCGCGTGGGCGAAATTTCTGAAAGCACCGCGAAACGCTACGCCCAAGTCGCGAAAGATTTTCAAGAGCACCTGGGCGAGGCGGCACAACGACCGCTCCGCGAGATCAAGCGCGCCGACGTCATTGCGTTCCGCGGTAAGGTCGCTGAGCGCACCAGTGCGGGCAATGCGAACGCGTCGATGAAGTCCCTCTCGAGTTTCTTCACGCGCGCGCAGCAAGACGGAGTCATCCGGGACAATCCTATCGCACATTTGAAGCCGCTCGCTGAAGCGCCGAAGCAAGATGGCGATCGCCGCCGTCCCTTCACGGACGAGGAGCTGACGAGTCTTTTCGCGGCCGCCGCAAACTCCGGCAGGGAGTGGCCCGGTATCATTACCATCGGCTGCATGACTGCGCAGCGGTTGGGCGATGTCGCAACGTTGCGGTGGAGTTCGCTGTCACGTGCAACGGCCGACGTTTGCGTTTGGTCGTTCAAAAGCCGGAAGACGAAGCGCATGATGAATGTGCCGCTGCCGATGAAGTTCGTGGAATCAATCGGCGTGAAACTTGGCTCGGGCAAGCCCGGCGACTCCGCGTTTGTTTTCCCGGAAGCGGCCTCAACGTATTTGCAGGCGGGACAGGCGAATACACTCAGCAACCGCTTCCACGATATTCTGGTTGCCGCGAAGCTGCTTCCGGCTCGAAGCCACAAGCGTGAGAAAAATGGTCGTCGAGCCGCGCGCAAGGTCAGCGAGATTTCCTTCCACAGCCTTCGACACCTCGCGACCTCCCGCCTTTATTCGCTCGGCGTGCCGCGCTCCGTTGCGATGGACCTTGTCGGTCACGATACGATTGAGGCGTCCAATACCTACACGCATGTTGACCTGCGCGAAAAGATCGCGGCGCAGGAGAAGCTCCTCGGCTCGCTGCCCATTCGTTTGGAGTGAGCTGTTCTATGTAGCGGCTCTTACCGAGGCATAAGATGATGGCAGGATTTGACGGTTCAACGTCATATCCGCCGCGCGCAAACAGGAGCATACTGCCCGTAACTCCTATGAACATTATCAGCCTGCCCTACGCGCAGCGGTTTGTCCGCCTGCTTCCGACCACCACCGCCCTTCTTTGTGCCTTCGTCTACGCGGCTCTTGCCTTCGGTTAGGAACCGGCAGCACACGTCAATGCGGAGAGCGCCGCGTCCGGGGCCATCCCGGGCTATCATGCGCGATTCGGTCGCGAACGCCCGGTGATTGCCGTGGTGGGCGAGAACTCCGGGACGGAATTGACCGATTTCGTGATCCCTTACGGTGTCCTCGTCCGGTCTGGTGTCGCCGAAGTTGTGAGCGTTGCGACGCAGCCGGGCGCAATTCGGATGCGTCCAGCCTTGAAGATGCAACCTGACGCCACCGTCATCGACTTCGATGCTCGCTTTCCGGACGGTGCCGACTACGTGATCGTGCCGGCAGTGGTGAAGTTCAGAGACCCCGCACTGTTTGCGTGGATCAAAGCACAGGCCGGAAAAGGCGCGACCGTGATGAGCATCTGCGATGGAGCTGCGGTCGTCGCCGGAACTGGTTTGATGGACGGACGACGCGCGACGGCCCATTGGGCGAGTGCCAAGAACCGTCGTCGTTTGTTTCCGAATGTTACGTGGATTGCGGACGTCCGCTACGTCGCGGATGGAAACATCGTCTCCACTGCCGGCATCAGCGCGGCTTTGCCCGCCTCGCTTGGACTCGTGGAGGCAATCGTTGGGCAGCAACGCGCGCGCGAGCTGGCCGACGAAATGGGAGTGTCGGATTGGAGCACGGCCCACAGCACGGCACCGTTCCGGCCGCGGTTTGGGGTTAACCTCAAGGCGCTGATCGCGGTCACATACACGAATGGTTGGTTTCACTCGACTGACATGATTGGGCTGCGCATCGCTGATGGCGTAGACGAGATCGCGTTGGCCGTTCTGGCGGAACGCTCCAGCACGTGAGGCCGTCCCTGCGGACCCGCGCAACTACGTAGAGCAGATCTCCCGAATGGCTTCTCGGAGCCAGCGGTGAGCGGGATCCGCATCCATGGCTGCCAAGCGCTTTCCGATGCCCAAGTGCAGCGAAAAGTTCGATGTGGCCATGTTTTCGAGCGGGTTGAGATTGTTATCGCGGCTGACATCGCAGCACTCGGGTAAGGAGAGTTCCGGAACGGTCTCCAGTCACCTCTGGCCGCTTCGATCCCCAACCCCGCACCCTAATGAATCTTACACGTCACCGCATGACGGCGGTTCTTGCTGCCCTCGGAATTTTCGGGCCGCTCGCGAGTCTGTCTGCGCAGCCCGCCACGGCCAAACCCTCGAGCGAAGAGGTCGTGCAGTTGTCGCCCTTCGAAGTCAAAGCCACGGACGAGAATGGCTACCTCGCCGCCGAGGCGACCTCCGGCACTCGCTACGCTACGCCGATCATGGAGACACCCTTTGCCGTGAACGTCATCACCAAGGAGTTCATGGAAGATTTCCTGGCGATCGATCTGACCGGCCAGGATCTGCTCAGCTACACGAGTTCGTTTTCCTACGCCGAAGGCACGGGCGCGATCAACTTGCGCGGTATCCGCGGCTTTTCGGTTTACAAGAACGGTCTGCGCGAAGGTGGCGTTCTCGGACCGGCGTCCCTTGAGCGCACCGAAGTGATCAAGGGACCGAATGCCGCGATCTACGGCCAGGCGGAGCCGTCGGGCATGGTGAATCGCATCACTAAAAAAGGTAAGCCGAAGGCCTTCCAGGAACTGCGCGTTAATTTCGGCGAGAATCAGCTGAGCCGCGTGCAGGTGGACGTGAACCAGCCGATCGTGAAGGACAAGCTCCTGACCCGCTTCGCGTTTTCGGAAGAGAACAATAAGACGGGCATTCAGGATTTCGCGGATTTTCACCGAACCAATCTCTACGGCTCGTTCACCTGGAATATCGC
Source organism: Verrucomicrobiota bacterium (assembly GCA_023432225.1). Taxonomy (GTDB): domain Bacteria; phylum Verrucomicrobiota; class Verrucomicrobiia; order Opitutales; family Opitutaceae; genus Didemnitutus. The sequence goes on along the minus strand of JAEYUW010000016.1, from coordinate 53,507 downwards.
GGCGAACACCGTTCTCACGGTGAACTCGGAATACGTCTGGTTCCGCAGCTACACCCAGGCGGCCTCGCTGATGCCGTTCGTCTTCCAGCCGGTCGTGATCAACGGCGTGACGAGCAATCAATTCATCGGACTACTGGGGCGCGGCGACTACGAAGACTTCAGCCATGTGAACACCGCCGGCCCGTTCGCCTACAATCAAGTGGAGTATACCCAGGTTGATGGAACACTCAGCCACAAGGTAAACGACTGGCTGACGGTCCGCGCACTGGGCGGTTTCTGGAATCGGCCGCAGAATCAAATCACGTCCGTCAACAGCGGCACCAACGCCAACGCCTACAACGCCGCCACTGGCGTCATTCAGGGCACCAGCTTGCCGCAGATCACGCGGAACCGCGCCACGCAGGTCAACGCACAGATCGACCTTCTTGCCGAGTTCAAGACCGGATCGATTGGGCACAAGGTTCTGCTCACCGGCGACTATCAGGTGAGCGATGCCTATGCGTCCGTCCGCCGCACCAACAACGCCGCCTATTCGATTCCGCTGAACAATTTTCTCACCGGTGGCCCCTACCAAGTCGATGGTTTCCCTTACGGTGATTACCGCAATCCGGTCTGGAATGTCGCCGCAACCAGCACCACCAACGTGCAGACGACCACGGGCGTCATGCTCAGCGAGCGTCTCGCGCTGCTCAACAACCGCTGGTTCGTCATCGTCGGTGGACGCTACGACAAACTCGAGCGCAAGCAGACCGATTATCTCAATCCAATCCAGGCGGCCACACAACGGGTGAACGCGGGCGAAGAGATCACTTATCCCGTTTCGGAAGCCGTCACTTATCAGACCGGCACGTTGTATCGTATCAACCGCGAGATCTCGGTCTACGCGAACTACAGCAGTTCGTTTCTGCCGCAAGGCACCGGTCTCACGATCGTGGACGCGACCGGCAAACCGCTTGATCCGCAGGAGGGCAAGGGCGGCGAGTTCGGCGTGAAGGTGGACCTGCTGGAAAACCGGCTGTCGTTCACGGCAGGCGTTTATGATCTCGAGCGCTCGAACATTCCACGCGTCGCTCGCGATCCCGCGGGAAACCCCATCCTGATTCCGGGTCCGACGACTGGCACCACGCGCCAGTATAGCACAGTCGCCGACGTGCGCTCCAAGGGCGCCGAGTTCGATGCGAATTGGCGTCCGACCAACAGCCTTTCCATCACATTGGGCGTCGGCTACAATGACATCAAATACGTGAGCGTGCCCAACGCGACGGAACAGTATCTCGTCGGCATTCCGCCGGACAACTCTCCGCACTGGACGGGTGGCACGACGTTGTCCTACCGCTTCTTCACGGGTGCGCTGAAGGGGTTCAACGTTCGCGCTGGCGTCCGTTACCAAGGTGAAGCCTTGGTCAACAATTCGACGGCGAGCATCTACGGCGACAGCGGCGTGAAGGGGCCGCCGGTCAAGATCGGCAACACGTTCTACGACACCTACTACTTCAAGAACGACGGATTCTTCCTCGTGAATTTTGGGTTGGGCTATCGCTGGAAATCTCGCCAGACGGATCAGGCCATCAATCTCGACGCTTCAAACGCACTCGACGAGCGTTACCTCCGCGGCGCGCGTGCGGGCGATCCTCGCGCGATTACGCTGAGCTACAGCCTCAAGCTCTGATCCTTTGATTCATCCCTCGCTTCCACTCGCCTTCGTTGCCCGCTCGCTGGCGCCTGTTGATTACGTGGTTTTGGCCGCCTACCTAGCGCTGAACCTCGTGATCGGCTGGTGGTGCGGACGCAAGAGAGGCGAAGGGAGCGCGGGATTCTTCCTCGGCGGCCGGCAGGTGCGCTGGTGGGCCGCGGCGATTAGCTTTTTCGCCACCGCGACCAGCAGCATCAGCTTCATGGCGCTTCCGGCGAAGGCGTTCACGACCGACTGGATGGCGTTCGGCTCCGCCCCCGCTCAAGCGCTCGGCGGATTCGTCGTCGGTTTTTTTCTGGTCGGGCTTTTGCGCCGGCTGAACCTCACCACCGTCTACGGTTATCTTGAACAGCGTTTTGATCGGCGCGTCCGCCTGCTCGGTGCGGGGCTGGGCGTCCTGCTGAAGGTCGGCGGACGCATGAGCGTGGTGATGCTGCTCCCGGCGCTGGCACTGGCCACCGTAACGGGGATGAACGTTTACGTCATCATTCTCCTTATGGGCATCGTCACGACCATTTACGCGATGGAAGGTGGCTTCGAAGCCGTGGTGTGGACCGATGTCATGCAAAGCGCGGTCATGCTTGGCGGCGTGGCGCTCGCAGTCTATTTGATCGTCGCCGGTGTGCCGGGCGGGTTCGGGGAAGTGCTCGCTGCCGGAAATACGGCCGGGAAATTTCATATGCTGTCCTGGGCTCCGGATGTGACTACCCCAACGGTGTGGGTGTTTGTCGGCATGTTCCTCGCCCACATTTTTTCGCAAGTGTCCGATCAGCCTTTGATGCAGCGGATGCTGGCGACCTCGGACGTCAAGCAGGCGCGTCGGACGGTGGTGCTAGGCAACCTAGTCGGCTTGGCGAGTTCTGTTGTGTTCTTCTTCGTCGGCAGCGCGCTGTGGGTCTTCTACCAGGTTCATCCGGACCGGCTCGAGGCCGGTGTGGCAAACGACGCCATCTTTCCCTACTTCATCGCGAACGAGCTGCCGGTGGGTGTGGTCGGACTGATCGTTGCGGCGCTTTTTTCCGCCGCGATGGGAGCGCTTTCGAGCGCGATCAATTCCACGGCGACGATCGTCGTGACCGATTTTCAGGTCATTTTGCACCCGGAAGCTACGGATGCATCCAAGGTGAAGGTGGCAAAGCTCTCCACGCTGGCGTGCGGGTTTCTCGGCACGGGGATGGCCATGTATCTCGCATATCGCAATGTGCCGTCGCTGTGGGACGAGTTTCTGAAACTCATCGCACTCATTGGCGGCGGATTCCCGGGCGTGTTCGCGCTCGGTTTGCTGACCAAGCGCGCCACCTCAACCGGAGTCATCGTTGGCGCGGTGGCGAGCATTGCCGTGACCTGGTGGGTGCAGACGTTCACGAACGTGAGCGTGTTTCTGCATGGCTTTGTGGCCGTCGCATCGTGCATGGTGATCGGATACTTGGTCAGCCTGCTGATCGGCACCCCGCGTGAATCGCCCGCAGGCTCCAGATTAACCTTTTGGGATACGCAGTCTGCACCGCGAAATGAAAGTTAAGAAAACCTGCCTCTGGACGGTCCGGTGGCGGGGGGTTTGGGGCAGAATCCTATTGCTGGTGTTGCTCGCGTGGCCGCTGCTGAGCCGTGCTGCGCAGAGAGCAGATCGAATCGGGACGGACCAAGAACGGAGTTTCGAGCTGACCGAGCTCCTGAAGAGCGACTTCTTCAATTGGCCGGAAACCCTGCTGAGTTACCACGTGGATTTTGCGGCGCACGAGACGAACGTCGGTGCCTATCGACTCGTCGAGCGCGGCGCCGCGACGTCGATGCCGCTGCAGTGGTCAGATGTAGTCCGCGATGCGTCGGGTTCATGGAAGTCCGCGACGTTGAGTTTCACCGCGTCGCTCAAGAGCGGTGAGCGCCGTTCCTTCGCGCTGCTGCCCGCGAACGCTGTGACGGAGCCGGCGTCCCGCGCGGCCATCGAGATTAGCGAAACGGACGACTATTTCGAACTTCGCGCGGATCTGGTCTCGGCGCGTGTGCCCAAGAGCCGGCTGTTTGCGCCGACAAGTGAGGTCGTCGGACCGATTGCCGGGTTGGGTGCTGGCGCGCGTTGGCTGGGCGCTTCGCGGCTGCTCGCCGATGGAGCTCGCGTGGAGAAGCTGGAGACGCGGTTGATCGACCGCGGTCCTGTGTTTGCGACGGCCGAGCTCACCTATCATTTTGCGGATGGAGCCCGCTACACGGCGACGGTGCGCGTGACCGCGCACTACTCTCATGTCGAATTTAGCGAGTCCATGACGGGGTTCGCTGCCGGTCGATCGCCCGCGGTTGAAATGGCGTGGAGCGGCTTCGCGCCACGGCGGCGCTTCGCCGCGAACGGTTGGAAAATGCCGGACGGCTCGCTCGGAATCGACGAACCCGTCGTGACAGACGGCATCACGGAGGAGCCGCATTGGTTTCCACCGGAAGTGATCGAAGACCCGGCGCGAGAAATGATCTATCAGTTGTCGCCGTTTCAGGGAAATCAGCCACGGAATGCGGTTCCGGTGATGAGTTTCTGGGAGGAGGGAAGCGGCGCGCTGGAACTGAGCGCCTTTGTCGGCGACTCGCTCGCATGGCGCCACGGCGAATATGCCATCTGGCAACCCACCGAGAAACTGAACGCGCGTTTCCGCTGCGCGAACGGACTGCTCGTTTGGACGCTTCCGCTGAAGAACGGCGCGCGCTCGATCGGAATTGCCCTTCACGACGTTCGAGTCGGCGAGCAGACGGTCGCGGCTGTGCGCAATTCCTACCTGAAGGTGATGGCGCGCGATCGGAACGCCTTCGCCGGTCAGGTGGTGTATCGGCCCGACGCCATGCAGCTCCGCTACGCGCAGCTCCTGCGGTCCTGGTATGGCGCGCTGTCGTTGGATCGCGTGAAGGATTGGAAGCTCGACTATGCCGCGGACGGCCGCGCACCGGTGACGATTCTGCACGAAGCGGGATCGGCGGGCGATTCGCCGGAGAAATTCGAGGCTGATCTCTTCAAGTCCGCTTTGGCGTTGTATCCCCTAGGTCTGAATTTGGGCGTGATGAATATCTCGCACCGCGTCGTGCCCGCTTTTCTTGGACGCTACGCGGCCCTGCGCGAGCAGTTCTCGCCGGCACAGAAATCGCGCATCGATGCGTTGTTGCTCCTGTGCGCCTACGTGAATGCTGGCGAGGAACTCGCTCCGGTGCGAACTGCGTTGGCGGGCACCCCGAACATGGCGGCCGATGGCTTCAGCATACCTGCGGAAATCAGCGCGGTTTTTCCCGACCATCCCTCGGCGGCGCAGTGGCGAGATCAATTCGAGAAAACCGTCGAACTGAACGCGGTGTTCTATACCCGGCCCTCCGTGACTTCCTGGAAGGCGAGAGGCGGACGATGGGCCGAAAGCCCGGCGACTTACCACTGGGCGCAGTTGCTCCCGATCACGACCGCACAGATTCTGGCTGCGGCGGCCGACGGGCGCAATCGACTCGCCGGCCCCGAGATGGCGGAGAGAGCGGAATGGCTCGTCGGCCAGTTGACGGCGCCCGTGTTTAATCCCGATCCGGAGTGGCGCTTGGGACGAGTCGCGCGGCCGCCCGGTCTCGCTGAAAGCTGGAAGCCAGGAGACGCGTTCGCCGCATCGCTGGGTTTCGAGCGGCAGATTCCGGCGCACGGCGCTCATAGTTCGGGCACGGCTGTGACGATTCCCGACTCGGTCCTGATCTGGGCCGACAGTCTGCAAAATTACGCACCACTGGCCGCGGAGCACCTGCGCTGGGCGCATGCTCAGGCGCGGCGCGGCGACAAGGGCGAGTGGAGAGGCACGCCTTTGCAGCGGGCTTATCTCGCCGGGCGTGAACCGAACGCCGGGACGCCGCCGGTGCTGAACTCGGCGAAATACACCGGGCACGGTATCGTGCTGCGGGCGGGAGTCGGGACGCCCGAGGAGGTGTCCATCCATTTGGCGCAAATCGATCAGGGGCCGAACTACCGCTGGGGAAATTCCGGCGAAGGAAATTCGGGCACCTTGTATTTCTACGGCGGCGGCAAGATCTGGTCCGGGCACGAATCCGAGAACACGGGCGATCACACCACCGAGGACACGCTGGGCTCATCGACATTCGGTGTGTGGAAGAACGGCGCCTACCGCTCGATTGGCAGCAACGTGCTCGACCAGCCGCTGCTCGACCTCGGCGTGGCTCAGCTGGCAACGGTCACCGCGCGATCTTCCCAGCGGCCTTATGCGTGGCCGCAGTATCGGGGGCGAAGCGTCATGCTGGTCGGCACGGATTATTTCATCCTGACGGATGAGGCCAGCGGTCCGAGCCGGTTCTCGTGGTTCAACGCGAAGGACCTCGATCTGCCGAAGCTAATTTTTCTCGAGCCACAGGCGGCGCGACCGGACCACTGGTTTGAAGTTAGCACACGCATGTCGCACGGAATTCTCCGCGACCTGCCGCGCGAGACGGAGAGCAGCGTGGTTCTGGTGACGCACAAAGGGAACGAAGTCGATTTGATGGACGCGAAGGCCAGGAAGCTGGCTTTCCCGGAAAGGATGCCAATGACTGAGTCTTCCGCGGTGCGTCCGGGAACGCCTGGCGTCTATCGCGTGAGGGCGCCGCAGAGTCGTGACTATGTTTTTCGCGCGGCGAAGCGGATCGAGTTCGCGGATGATGGCGTCTTGTTCCGCGGGACTGCTGGAGTGGTGCGGCGCCGGACGGGAGGGCTGACAGAATTGGCGATGTTGGCGGGCACGGAAATCGGCGCGGACTCGTTCAGCATCGTTTTACCGGTAGACGCCGCGGCGGCCATCAGTGCGAGCATCAGCGGAACCGAGAACATCCGTGGCCGCTTCGACGCGGCGCAATCGACCACGATGAAAGTCAGAGGTCTAGGGCCTGGCATGAAATTCTACGTCGATGGACAGCTAGGCGTCATGGTGGATCGCGGCGAGTTTCGTGAGCTGACTTTGCCGGCGGGAGCGCATGAGTGGGAATTGACGGCGCGGTCGCCGCGACCGATGGCGCCGGCCATTCGCGGCACGGTCGATTTTTCCGGTGGAGCAGACATCCGTTTCGACTCGGTGGGGTCAGCTGTCGATTATGTGCTCGAAATGAGTCGGGATGGCGGCGCGAGCTGGACTGAAGCGGCGCATGCCACTCAGGCACCCGCCAGGATCGAGGGATTGCGCAACGGCGAGAAGATTCACGTGCGCGTCCGCGCGCGCAATGCGCACGAACAAAGCGGTCCCAGTGCGGCGTATCCGATTTATGTTTCGGATGCGCGTCCGGCTCGTCCGGATGGGCTGCGGGTTTGGCTCGAGCGTGGGGCCGTGACGCTCACTTGGGGCGAGGTCTTGGGCGTCGCGAAGTATAACCTCTATCGTCGGCCGCAGGGCAAAAGCGATGCGTGGACACTGATCTACAGCGGAGCCGCTCGTGAGTTCGTCGATCGGGACCAGTCCGTCGAACCGCCCGACGTCCGGCCCAGCGATCGCGATGGGATTCCCGTTGCTCATCCGATCTGGGAATACGCGGTGACTTCCATCAATGGCAACGGTGAGAGTGTGCGCAGCGCCAGCTGCGATACGGATCCGTCTTCGTGGCGTAATTGGTGGCCGCGCCACACCCCGCGCAAGCCGAAGCGGGTAACGAGCTATTGGCTGCCACCGTATGTCGCGCCCGACGAAACCGGGCCGCAATACTATCCCTGATTTCGGGCGCGGGCGCGCTTTCGAAAAGGTTTGTGCGCGATTTGGCCCTGTCTGGGCCCTTCAGCGAACGGAAGGGGCAGCATAGGTTGGCGACGACGGTTTACCCCTGAACCTTCCCCAACTACCCCATGAAGAATCGAAGCCTCGGGTTGAATTCCCGCTTGCTTGCCGCAGCTGTGACCTGCGTTTCCTCGATCGTCTCGCCCGCCGTCGCCTGGACGCCTCCGGCGAACCCCGATTTCGCCACGCCGTTCGCGAAGGCGACGGTATGGGACGTGAGCACCGCGAAGAACAACTCTGGCAAAGTGGGACGCGGCAACCCGACCACGAGCCCGGCCACCAATCTTTCCGAACTCGGCAACGTGTCGCTGCGCGCGCTCCAGCTTTACCGCTACGATCCGGCGCGAATACTTTCGTCACAATCGGCGCTCGGACTCAGCGATTTCGCCTCGAACGCCGACTATCTCAACTACGTCTCCTCGCTCGTTCAGCTGCAGATTCAGCTCCACGACATCCCCTACACGACCACCAACGCCTGTGGCGTGACCTCGGCGCCGACGACTACGTTGAAGAGCGATGTCTTCGTCCCGGGACCGTATGGCCGGGCCGTGTTTCTGTTGAAGTCTCTGAATCCCTCGGCGCTGTCGGCCCTCAACCCCGCAGCGGCGACGATGGGAGAAACATTCGAGGGCACATTCGTGCGCCGGATGGCTTCGGAATTGGTGCCGCAGGCCAACCTGCTGCTCACGCGCCGCCTCCTCGGCTACGGCAATCGCGAATTGAGCCTGTTGATGGGAAATTTCGTCCTGTATCGGATGTATGGCAACGGTTCGTCTTCGCTGTCGGGCCTCGGACTGAGCGCGCTGGATTTGACGACGACCCAAGGTTACCTCGCTCAAAACGCGACGATCGTCGAAAGCTACTGGAACGATCTCATGGCGCACACAGAGCCGGATGAGAACTCCTCCAATTACACCCGCATCGGCCTGCGGGCCATTCTCAATATCGCGGATATCCTCGGCAAAACCGACGCCGACCCGGTGACGAACCCGGCCGTCGCCGACCTCTCCACCAGTTTCTACACGACGGTGGCGAAGAACGCGTGGCAGGTTTCTCCCGCCGGATATCTGCCGATCTACGGCGACAGCTATTTCGAGTCGGAGTTTCTCTCCGATCCTCCGTTCCTCAACTCGACGGTAAACCCGCTCACGCCCCCGCTCGGCGCCTGGGTGCATCATACGAACACCTCGTTCATTTACTTGGTCGAACGCGTCGGAAGGCTCGCGGCCTTGAACAGTGTGACCGCAGTGTCGTCGGGCGAACTGCTCGGCATCGCACGGAAGATGTGGACGCAACTGAAATGGTTTAACGTCAACACCGCCGTCCTGCCTGAATGGATCATGACGACGAATGCCAGCGCGACGAATCCGCTGCGCGGCTCCGAACTGCTCACGTATCGCCCGCCGGTCGCCGGCCCGAGCGTCGATTTGCCGGCCAAGCTGGTGGTGCGTCCGGCGTCCGAGCCGGATGCACCGATGGTGCTGATGGATGTGGCGACCGGCGATCACAGTCATCCGTCGAAGCGCGGTTCCATCGGTTACCTCGAAGTCGAGCAATCGCCGCTGTTCTACAACTACGGCCGCTACCTGCAGGGCGATTACTTCGGAAACCAGGTGGTGCTGCGCAAAACATCGGGCAACGACACCTTCCCGCTCAGCGCGTCGTCTTCGACGAACGTCACCGTGGCCGATCTGCCGATCTCTGATGGGCAGTGGCACACCCTCACGTTCAACATGGGAGACTTCAGCTGGAATCGCGCGACCCCGGACGCGTCGTCGATCGTCCACATCGACCAGCTCAGTCTGGCGGTCACGGCGAGCACAACAGACTACGCAGATATCAAATTCGACAATCTTCGCTTGGTCAGCCGCGATGGCTCCAGCGTTTCGTTGATCAACGCCTGCGACGCCACGACCAACTGGACGGGCAGCGATTTGTCGATCGACACCGCGGACAAGACGCAGGGCACGGGCTCATTGACGATCGGGTTGAATTCGCCCTGCACGGGCTACAGCCTCCGCAACATCGCCACCCTTTTCCCGAACGGGATCGATATCGCGCAGTATCCCTACGTGCGGATCGACTATAAGGCGGTCGTTTCCGCCGGTTCGCACCTGCCGCCGTATCGCATCCAGCTGCGTTTCGATGGCGGTCCGGGCAAGAACGACACCACGCAGGCGACGCTCGCGAGCGTGCCGGCGCAGGCGCATCGAACCTACGATACGTGGTATTACATGACGCCGCATCCGGTGTTCGATCTCGCAACGGGCGCGACCGACACATTCGTGGCGGATGTTTCCGCGCAGCAATTCAGTCACGGCCGCGCCACGTTCAACCACTACGGCACCTGGGATCACACGCTCAATCGGAGTTTTGCCCTGACGCTCGAAGGCGTGCTGGTGATCGTCGACGAGATCTCGTCGCTCAATCCGGAAGGTGGTGCCACGTCGTGGCAGGCGGCGTCGTTGTGGCAGCTCTACACTCCGGGCATCACCGGGACGGATTGGTTCAGTGCGGCGTGGGAAGTGCCTTTCCCCGACGTGACAGCTCCCACCAGCCCGTGGTCCGCCGGCCGTGGGTTCGTGGTGAAGTTCGGCACGAACGGCGGCCTCGGAAAAACGCACCTTATCAAAGTTCCCGGCGTGCAGCTCACCAACGACGATCGGCTCCGGCGCGGCTCCAATAACACACCGCCGACCGTAAATCATGACTTGAACATCGCGCTGGTGCAGCAACCGCTCACCTCCGGCACCGTCACGCTCGTCACGGTCGTCGCTCCCCAGCCGCGTGGTCAGAACAACACTTACACGCAGGCGATCGGTAACGGCATCGCGATCACCAGCAACGGCACGACCGGCGTGACGGTAACGGTCGCCGCCTATCCGCTGATTTCGGGGAGTCCAGGTATCGTAGCCCAAAACCTCACTATCAACCGCTCGCTGACTGGCACATGGAGCGTCACCCGCACGCCCTGACCCGCACGTTTCTCATGACGATATCCTCCGCATCGGCTGTTGCCACCGAACCCACGACTCAATCGGGCCTGAAGATCGATTCCCGGTCCTGCATCATCGACGGAAAGCGTCGGCTGCTGCTGTGCGGAGCGATTCATTATCCGCGCAGCACTCCGGCCATGTGGCCGGGACTGATGCGTTCCGCGAAGGACGCGGGTCTCAATTGCGTTGAGACCTACGTCTGCTGGAATCAGCACGAGGCGATGCGCGGGAGCTACGACTTCAGCGATAACCTCGATCTGAAGCGTTTTTGCCAAAGCGCGGCCGATGCCGGGCTCTACGTCTTTCTCCGCCCGGGGCCCTACATTTGCGCGGAGCAGGATTTCGGCGGCTTTCCCGCCTGGCTGCGTGATGTGCCCGGCATCCGCTTTCGCACGCGCAATCAACCCTACTACGCCGAGGTGAAGCGTTGGTTTGACCATCTGTTCGCCTATATCCGTCCGCTGCTCCGCTCGAGTGGCGGTCCGATCATCGCGCTCCAAGTGGAAAACGAATTCGCCAACATCAGCGCCACTTACGGGGCGGATGGTGTCGCGTATATGGAGTGGCTGAGGGATCTCATGGCCGGTTACGGCGCGGGTGTGCCGCTGACGACCTGCAATCCCGCGGGCGACGACGGCGCCATGGCTGCCTTGGATCACGTGCCCGGCACCGTCCCGACGATCAATTCGGGTTTCGCCCATCCCTTCGTCCGTGCTTTTCGGAAATGGGCCCCTGACTATCCGTGCCTTTGGACCGAGGCGTGGATGGCGTGGTATCAGGTCTGGGGGCTGCCGCGTCCGTGGCGCCCGGCGAGCGACATGACGTATTGCTCCGCACGTTTCTTCGCCGAAGGCGGTAAGGGCATTAACTACTTCCTGTGGCACGGCGGAACGAATTTCGGGCGGCAAGCGATGTATCTCCAGGTCACGCAGTATGAATTCGACGCGACCATGGACGAATTCGGCTGTCCGTCGGCGAAGTTCGATCTGCTCAAATCGCTGCACGCCGTGTTGCTCGAATACGAGGATGTCTTGGTCGAAAACGATCTGCCCGAAGCGCACGATTTTTCATCGCAGACCGGTGTGCGGATTTTCCGGCGGGGCACGCGAGTGTTGGAGTTCGTTTTCAACGACGCTCCCGCCGGCAGCGCCGCGGTCAGCTTCGAACATGCCGGACAAACATGGCGCCTCCCTGGTCAAACGGTCGTGGCGATCGGCGACGGGGCAGAGCGCTGGCGCGTCGAGGGCACCCTCGAACGGGATGCGCCGAAACGGAAGTTTGTTGATGTCGGCGTCTCGCTCTCACCCACAAAGGTGTGCGACGAATCCATCCCGCAGGAGGGGTGGATTGAGATCGGCAAGCCGCGGGAACAGCTCACGTTCACGCGCAACCGCAGCGACTACGCTTGGTATCGGACGCAACTCGATTTGCCCGCTGGCACGGACGGGATTGGGATACTGGACCTCGTCGGGATCAACGACGTGTTTCAAGTGTTCGTCGATGGTCGGCGCGTTGCCGTCTCCGCGAGTCATCTGATCGAGGATCGCGGCTCGTGGGACGGCCCCGATTATCGGCAGCAAATCGAGCTTCAGCTTTCCGCGGGCCGTCACGAGCTGGCTCTCTTGGTTTGCTCGCTCGGCTTGGTGAAGGGAGACTGGCAGGCGGGCCGGCGAAACATGGTCGAAGAGCGAAAGGGCTTTTGGGGGAAAGCCACCTGGCGTTCAGGAAATGCGGCCCAGGAGATCTCGGGTTGGCAGATTCATCCTGCGCTGGCCAGCAGGGCGGAGCAACCGATGAAGGGGAACGACGTATCGCTGGCTTGGCGGCAATGCGGTGACGCCGATATCGGCGCGCCGCTGCGTTGGTTCGAGAAGGAGTTTGACTGGAGTCGCCGCAATTCGCCGGTTGCCCTTCACCTCGGCGGGATGGGCAAGGGCCTCGCGTGGATCAACGGGCACTGCATCGGTCGCTACTGGCTCATTCGTTCGCATGCGCCCACGGTGATTCATACCGAACACAATCAGGTCATGCACTTCGAGAAACCAGGCACGCCAAGCCAGGAAATCTATCACGTCCCGAGCGAATGGCTGCGCGAGGGCAGGAACTCACTGCGTCTTTTCGAGGAACTCGGGGGCGATCCTCAAGGCATCAAGATCGTTGAGTGGAAGACCATCTCTCCCCCCTGAAGCGCGGCAAAGAATAGCGCCTTGCGCGCGGACGGTGACGGCCTTTCCTTCGTGACCTCACCCTGTGTTACGCTACCTGAGCAAAGGTTCGAGGAGGTATGGCACGGTCGATCTGCATCCGCGCGACCACTGCCGCAACAATTGGGAGATCATGATTGTCCACCGCGGGGTGATGCGTCCGCTGATCTACGGCAAAACTGGCGCATCTCCCCTGCGCGGAGACACTCTTTGGTTAATGCCGCCCGAAAGCCGGCATTGCTGGGAAGGTGCGCGTCAGCAGTCCACGGAGGTTTTCGTATTTCACTTCGCGTCCCTGCACCCGCTGCTGGAGAATTCGCTGCCGCCCATCCGCATGCTCGAGGTGAAGCTCGTGCCGGAGGACATCGCCGAGATCCGCGATATCTACGCCTATGTGGAGAGCCACTATCGCTCGCCGATGCCCACCAGCGGCATCGCGTTCGAGGTCGCGATGCTGCGCATCTCTGAACTCATTCTCCGGCACGACCGACACCTCGGACTCATTTCCGGTTTCGACCCGAACGCCGAGCGCGTCCTGCAGGCGATCCAATGGTATCGGGAACACCTGGCCGAAGGAGTGCGGGCGCAGGACGTCGCGAAGGCACTCCACGTCTCGCCGGCGCATCTGCGCCGATTGTTTCTGCAGGTTCGTCGCGAATCGCCTAACGACAGCTTTGCCCGGTTGAAACTGCAGGAGGCCTGCCGGCTGATGTCCTCGACGCATCTGAGCTACAAAGAGGTCGCAGCGCTCTGTGGGTTCAAAGGGTTCAGCGAGTTCTACCGTTTTTTTCGGAAGCATGTCGGGATGTCGCCGTCGGAGTGGCGCGGCAACCAGTTCTACCAAACGGGAGGCGCGAAGCCATCCTGAGTGGCGGCGGCGTTGGCCATGTTGAAGCTGCTTTCGGCCATGTCCCGGAGGTTTGCAGGTGCCACGCGGCTGGTAATTTCCGGCGTTACGCAGAGCGCCGCCTCCGCCATTCATCATGTCTACTCCGGTCGGTGTCGTTATCAACGGTCTCACGGGATTCGCCTGGGTGCATCACCGCGCCGTGTTTGCCGCCGAACAGAAGGGGCTATGCCGTCTGCTCGGCTACTGTGACCATCAGCCCAGCGAAAGCGGCGAACGCACGAAGCGCGAATACCGGTTGGAGGAGCGCGGTGTGCCGGTGTTTCCTGATTTTGCATCGATGTTGGACAGCGTGGGAGAGCGCTGTCGGTTGGCGTTCATACCTTCGCCCCCGACCATTCACGCCGCAGATCACGCGGCGGCCATTAGTCGAGGAATTCGCTGCTATCTGGAAAAACCGCCCACGCTGTCGCCATCGGAATTCGAGGCCATGCTCGACTTGGAACGGCGCGTCGGAAAGTCCGCCATCGTCGGCTTCAACGAGATGGCAGATCCGGTCCGCTTCGAGCTGAAGCGTCGGCTCGTCCGCGGCGAGTTCGGCGCGCTGGAGCGTATTGACGTCCTCGGATTTTGGCCGCGCCCGGCGGCGTATTACGGGAGGTCGCGGTGGCCCGGTAAGCTGATGCTGGATGGCCAGCTGGTTTTGGATTCAGTGTTCGGCAATGCGATGGCGCATTACCTTCACGGTATGCTTTTCTGGGGCCGGAACGATGCCGTGTGGAGCTGGGCATCGGCTGCGTCGGTGGAGGCTGAACTCTACCGGGCCTACGAAATCGAGAGCGCCGATACCGCGTTCGCGCGGGGGATGTTGAATACCGGCGTGTCGTTCCGGGTCGCGTTTTCACATGCCTGCGCGGAGACAATCGATCCGGTGGAAACGCTGCACTGCCGCGACGCGACCGTGCGGCTACGTCGCGGCTCGGCCACCGTGGCATGGAGCACCGGCCGGGTGGAAGACATCGTCGCCGACCCCGTGGACTCGCATGACCGTTGTATTGCGAGAGTGATTGCGGAAGTTAACGGTGAGGCGGTGGAGATTCCCAGTGTCGGCCTGCAACAATCTGCGAGCTTCGTGAAAATGAACGCTCTCCTTTATGTGGCGGGAGCGACGATTCACCAGGTCGAAGGTGCGGTTGCAAATTCCGGTCCAACCACAAAAAGCATCCAGGGAGTCGAGCAAGCCGGGCAGCGCTTCATCACCGACGGTCGTTTGCCCAGCGAGCAGCGGATGCCATGGGGGCGGGCAGGCGGCTGGGCGACTGCCGCGAATATCGACCAGCTCGAGCGCGTGATCGCCGCCAATTGCGCCGCGCGCCTGACCACAAACGAATCAAAAACATGAGACTTATGCGTGTCCCCGTCATTACGGTCTTTCTTGGGGTGATCCTCGCGGCCCACGTCCATGCCGCTGTATCGCTGCACGCGCTATTTTCAGACGGAATGGTTCTCCAGCGTGATCGCGCCGTCGCCATCTGGGGCAAAGCTGAGCCGGAGGAGAAAGTTACGGTGTCTTTCCGCGGCGCGGAGAAATCGGCGACGGCGGATCGCGCTGGCCGCTGGCAAATTTCTATTCCAAGCGGCGGCGCCGGCGGGCCTTTCCATCTGGACGTGAAGACCGCCGCCGACACCCACTCGCTGCAGGCGTGGGTCGGCGAAGTGTGGATGGCGAGCGGCCAGTCTAACATGGAGCGCCGCGTCGGACAGGACAACAGCGCCGACGATCTCGCCGATGCTTCGGCCCAGGCTCCCGAGCCGACGATTCGCATGTTCACCGTTCAGCGCGCCATGGAACCGGAGCGTCCGGCGAACGGTATTCGCGGCAGCTGGCTGCCGGCGAGCGCCGAGACGGTGAAGGAGTTTTCATCCGTCGCATACTTCTTCGCGCGAAAACTCAGTCGGGAACTGCATGTCCCCATTGGCATCATCCACACCTCGTGGGGTGGCACCTATGCGGAGGCGTGGCTGTCCCGCGAAGCCCTTGAGCCGACGCCGACGGCCGCGCGCTTCCGGTTGAACTATCAGAAACGTCTCAGCGCTTACGAAGAGCAGTTGGCGGCATTCGAGCGATTGGATGCAGGCGCGAAGAAGGATGCCACGCCACCGTCTGCACCGATCGCGCCGAGCAGCTTGTACAATGGAATGATCGCACCGTTGGTTCCCTATACCCTTCGCGGCGCGATCTGGTATCAGGGTGAGGCCAACATCGGAAACGGCTACGAATACCGCGATTTGTTGACCGCTCTGATCATGGATTGGCGAAAGCTGTGGCATGACGCGTTTCCCTTTTTCATCGTGCAAATCGCTCCCTACCGCGCCGTCGTCGAGCATCCGACCGAGAGCAACAGCGCGCTGTTGCGGGAGTCGCAGCGTTTTGTTGCGCAGAATGTGGAAAACACGGGCTTGGTCGTGACGAGCGACCTGGGGCACGAGTGCGACGTGCACCCGATTCCGAAAAGGCCGGTTGGCGAACGTCTCGCTGCGTTGGCGCTCAATCGCGCTTACGCTCGTCCCGTGGTGGCGACCGGTCCGAATCCCAAGCGCGCGATCCGTGAAGGGAACGCGGTGCGGATCAGCTTCGACGGAGTCGGCGGCGGACTCGTCGCGCGCGAATGGGAAAAGAGTCAGCCGAAACGTGACCGCCAGAACTACCTGGGTTACGCATGGCGGGCAAAGCCGGTCCTTGCGGATGAACGCGCGGTGCGGCTGCTCGATTTCTCCCTCGCCGGCGACGATCGCGTATTCCGCCGGGCGGAGGCGCGTATCGACGGTGAAACTCTCCTGATTGCCTCGGCGGAAGTCAGCGATCCGAAGTTCGTTCGATATGGTTGGCAGGAGCATCCGATCGGCAATCTTTTCAATCGCGAAGGATTTCCTGCATCGCCTTTCGAAGTTGCAGTGGTGCGGTAACCCATCCCGCGTACGGTTCGGCGAACGATCCGTTCGCTGACTGGAAAAGCCGTCGAAGTGGGACGACCGTGAGATTGATAGAGAAAATTTTGGGTACCGTCCGTTTCAGGTATCTAGATTGGTCCGATGCGCCCGAACGCACGACACGCGTTCATCCTCAGATGGTTTAAAACGCCCCCACGGATAGGACGCGACCGATTCACCTCGGGCGCGAGGTCGAAGTCGAATCCATCGTTCCCCATATTCATGGATGGCGTTTGCCTCGGTGGTGAACGCCGCCGATACCGCGCGCCAGCAAGGCGTGGATCTTTACGGCGAAGAAGCTCGCCGCATCACGGCCGCGATGGAGTTCGTCGCCCGCTTGTTGCCGCCCAACAACGAGGCGCCGCCGGAAAAACTGGAGTTCGATCTGCAACCTACGTGGGAGATTTGTGATTCAAGGGACTGAAGATCACGTGACCCCGGTGCAAATCGCAGAAGAGTATTTCAATGCCATCAAGGCGCCCCGCAAGGAGCTCGTGCGCCTCGATGGCGGCGGTCATTTCGCCGTGTGGAGCCACGCCGCGAAATTCGGTGCGGAACTTGTCCAGCGTGTGCGTTCGCTCGCGCGCTGAGTTCCACCCTCGCCAGACTGGCAACAATACTGGCAACAACTCGCAAATTTGCAGATGCAACGTGCGTTCGTGCTCAGAGTGAAACGGCATAATTGATTGGACTCCAACAGGCTAAAAGCCCAACCGGGGTTCGAATCCCCGTGGGGACGCCATCTTAAAAACTGGTCCCCAGCGAGTTTTGGCGCCTGACACGAAGTCGTGTCGGGTTTGGCCATGGCTTACGTCAAAATGACGTGGCCAACGTTTACGTCAGAATCCCCGCCGGGGCGGCTTTCACGAGCGCCTGAGGTCTCATTCGATTACCACCCGCGGCTATGTCGCGCGATTAATAATCGTTACGCGCGATTTCATGTTTTCCCCCGGAGGTAGCATGAAAACGAAACTGTTATAGCTGTTATTGAAGAAGTGGTAGTTTAACTGCAGGCTCGTAACTCTTGCGGTAGCCAGTGTGACGACTCCCTTGTCGTGGAGACGCCGGCCCCGAAGGATGTCCTGCACAAACGGGTGGGTGGAGTCGCACACATCAGGAACCGCCAGCTGTCCAAAGTGCTCCGTGAATGACGGAGACTCAAAGCAATTACGGACCGGCATCAGGCATGGCGCCGTCCGAGACACAGGCGGGTTGAACACGAGCAGCGCGCATCGCTTTGGGCAGCGCTCCACATAACGCCGCGCCGTTGCATGCACCGATGCGCCGAATTTCTCCGCGAGGACGCGAATGGAATCAAACGACAGGGGTAGCGTGTTCAACGACTCGTCGAAACGTTCCAGTTGAAATAGGGCCGCTGAAGCAAAGAAACTGGCTTCCCGCTCGAAAAGCTCAGGCGCTTCGGGGCTGATTGTTTTCTCATCATCGCTGTAGCCGAGATTGATGGCCTGCCACGGAAGGACATCGTGACCTATCTCGTGCAGCTTAACAAACGCCGCTCGCGATGGGGACATCGAATGATCGAGGTAGATCTTCCTCTCGCGCCGATCTATCACGCCGAGGATTTTCCGAAGCGCGCTTTGAAGGTGCTCCAGTTGACGCGGTATGAAACCTGGATGGATCGTCCGAAGGTCGATGCCCCGGTCAATAACGAGCCTGCTATAGCTGGCGAGGTCGTCGACTGGTGTCGGAAATTTGCCCCACGCCTTGGACTCTCGCAGCAGGTTCCGAACGATTTGTTCGACCTCTGCGGCCGAGTCCAAGACAGGTGCTCTCATTTAGCTTTCTGTTTGGACCGGAGGTAGCCGAGATAGTCGAGTAACTGCGCCGCTTCATCATCCGTAAGCTGCGCTTGGGAATACAACGCAGCACCAGCGTCCGAAAGAAGCGCTTGGCTGCGAAACGCCGCGGCGGCGACAGTGCGGGGCTCAGCCGCGCCTTCAGCCGCACGTTTGATGTAGCCTGCATACTCCATAAGGAGTTCGTAAGGCACATTGTAGAGCGCCGCCAGCTTGTGAAGAAAGTGGGGCGAAGGCTTCTTCACCTTGTCGTTTTCCAACTGGCTCAGGTAAGCGTTGGAGATACCTGTCGCCTCTTCGACTTGCCGTAGCGAGAGGTTGTGTGCCTCTCGGGCTGACTTAAGGCCAAAGCCTAGTGATTGCGGGGTGGGTTCCATGGGTGATGCGAGTTTTGGTCGACGACCTAACCTACCAGCTTTTATCGGCGCGTTCAAGCGCTGCACGGCATTTTTAGCATACGTTTAGCACTGCTCACTTCATCAAGCAAATTGTGCTTGATCCCGTGAGCACTGCTCATATTACTGAACTCAGGCAGCGCAGAATGCGCTTCCGCAACCCGTAAGAACATGAACAAAGACATCCACATCAGCGGAGAGGGTAACCCCACTCCCGTTTCAGTGCCGGCCAAGGCGACGCCGGCCGAATTGCTCACTGTCGCCCAACAGGCAGGGATCATACCCGCCGACGCCAAGGGAGAGGATATCCTCTTCTTTGCGGCCGACGAGGACGAGCCCATCGCGCCAGAACGGCTCAAGGAGCCGACGAAGGATCGCTTGCGGATCCACTGTCACCGCTGCCGGAAGATCGAGGCCACGGTGGTGTTCAACCTCAAGCGAGCCACGAAGGCCTTCGCCCCCGGCGTGGGCGTCCGACGGGTCCTGAAATGGGCTCTGAAGGAGTTCGGTCTCACCGGTGCCGATGCCGAGAACAAGGAGCTGCGCCTCGGTGACGCCTCCGGGCAGGCGATGAACGAGGAGGCGGCCATCGGCAGCTACGCCCGCTTCCCGAAATGCGAGGTCACCGCCTACCTCGCCGACATCTGCCAGGTCCAGGGATGAATGCCCTCGCTCCAGACCTCAGCCTCTTCCAGTCGCACCTGGAAGAGGCCCCCTTTGTCGCCGGAACCGAGGCCGGCCGCTGGGGGCTGCTATCCGGCGAAAATTTCGAGCAATGGCCGCATTGCCGGATCTGGGTTCGCAGCGATCCCCGCTTCACCGCCGAAGGCCGCGTCGTGCTCCGCTTTAACCTCCATGACTACCCGGCCAAGGCTCCGACAGCCCAACCCTGGGATATCGTTACCAACGGCCCGCTCCCCAACGAGCGGTGGCCGCGCGGTTCGGCACACGTGAACGCGGTGTTCAACCCTGGCTGGAATTCCGGTGCGCTCTACATGCCCTGCGACCGCACGGCGATGAGCGGGCACGACGGGTGGAAGCAGACTTTCTCCCAATGGTGGTGGACACCGAAACACACGATCACGGCCTACCTCACCTTTGTTTTCCGCACCCTCAACCCTGCCGCCGATGAATGAAACTGTTTCCATTTCGTATTGGCGTTGGCGCATGCTCATCCGTGACCTCCGGGCCCGCGGGGCAGGTCAGCGAGAAAGCGGCGCGTTCCTGTTGGCTCCTCCCAACGGACTGCGCATCGCCGCGCACATTTGTTACGATGACCTCGATCCCCGCGCGTTGGATACCGGAATCATCGTCTTTCAAGGCTCCGGATACACTCGTCTCTGGCAACTGTGCGAATCCCGCCAGCTTCGCGTGGTCGCCGACGTTCACACCCATCCTAGCGACTGGACGGGGCAGAGTCACGCGGACGAGACGCACCCGATGGTCGGCACTGTCGGCCACCTGGCCCTCATCGTGCCCCACTTTGCGCGATCCAACACGTTCTCCCTCCGCGGCGTCGGCATCTACCGTTACTGCGGCAATCACCGCTGGCACACCTGCACCGACCAAGACCCAGCCTTTCGCCTCTCTCTCCTGTGAAAACTCCCTTACCCACCGTGGACAATCTCAACCGCCTCGCAAAGGCGGTCATGCAACGCCACCACGTTGACTACCCGAAGGCGCTTTCGCTCCTGGAGGAGCTACGTCTCCATCTGATCTGCACGCCGACGGTGGCTCGGCGCGCCGAGTATCAGGCTGCGTTGCTCACGGCGGTAAATACGGGCAAACGCGCGTTCTTGGGCGGCGTCACAGTCGAAGTTCCCGAAGGCATCGCTTGCATCCTGCCGGGCTGGCAGGGGCAGTTTCTTTCGAGTGTCGTCCAAGCCTTGGGGGCAAGCGTGGTGACCGAACGAGCGGACGCCAACAAGACCGTCTGGCTCGGGGAAGCGCTCATGTCCCGAGAAGACGACTTGGTCCTGCTGGCTGATGGCTGGCGCGGCGGATTTGCGCCTGCGGGGTTTGCCACTTCCTTCGCGCTTAGCGAAGGTTTCGCTTTGGGCGGTGTGCTCGCCGCCGGCATCACGGTCGGTCGCTGTTTTCTCGATGTGGCGGGCCTTGCTTTGGGCGGTTGTGACCGGCCCTTCGGCCTCTCTCTGTGGTCGCCAGAGCAATGTTGGTTGGACCCGCGTGCCGCTGGCCCTGCGCTGGTTCGTCTGCCGGAGAAAGTTTGGCTGCTAGGTCTCGGACACCTCGGCCAAGCCTACCTGTGGACCCTCGGCTTGTTGCCGTATCCGACCCAATGCCAAGCGCAGCTTTTCCTGCACGACTACGACGTGATCACATCGGGCAACTGGAGCGCGGGGCTCCTGTGCGAACCCTCCGTGGTAACAGCGCTCAAGACCCGCACGTGCGCTGCATGGGCGGAGGCCCGCGGCTTCCGAACCAAACTGATCGAGCGGGCGTTCGACGCCAACACCCGCGTGGGCGACGACGAACCTCGCGTCGCGTTGTGCGGTTTTGACTCGGCCACCGGACGCCGCGACCTAGAAGTCGCCGGCTTCGACCTAGTGGTCGAGTGCGGCCTCGGCTCCTCACTGGACCAGTTCGACCGGCTGTTGCTGCACACCTTTCCTGACGCGAGCAAACACCCGCGGGACCTCTGGCCCGAAACCGCGCGGCCCGAAACCAGCGACTTCGACCCTGCCCTGTTCGGCGTCGAACTCGATGAAAGCGAATGCGGCGTCGTCCTCGAGACGTTGGCGCGTAAGCCGATTTCCGCGTCCTTTGTCGGAGCCACGGCTGCGGCGCTCGTCGTCGCCGAACTCCTTCGGGGCCTGCATGGCGGCCAACGCTACGAATTGCTCCGCCTGCACCTGCGCGGTGACGACTCGCTGGGCTTCGCCTCGAAACCGGAACCCTATCAGCGGCGGCACGCCGCCAACGGCACTTTGCGGCCGGCCGCCTGATTTCCAGGCAGCAGCCACATCAAAACCAAACCAAGGAAATACAATGGATCGCTACGATCTAAGCCACGACGGTGATAGCTGGAAGTTGCAGAAGCAGGGCGGTGAACGCGCCTCGAAGGTATTCGAGGGAATGACCAAGGAGGACGCCGTGCGCGCCACCTCCGACTTCATGCAAGACCACCCTGGTTCGGTGCGCATCCACAAAATGGATGGCACCTACGAGGAGGAGCGCACCTACCCGCGCAGTGCCGATCCTCGGCAGAGCCCAGGCTAATGTGTCACTGTCGAACAGTGGCGGTCACCGTCGCAACCGGGGGTCGCCACTTCAGTGCCCGCGACCTGACCTGCCCCCATGACTTCTTCTGCCCATGAAGCCCCGTTTCACCTTCGCGTCTGCGCCTTCTGCACACGGTGCGTAAATCTGAACGATCCTTCCGCCTTTTGCGCCCACTGCACTCTTCCGCGCCAGCGGATCGCACGTCGCTTCTTCGCTCGGCAATCCGTGCCGCGAGTCGTCGGCAACTATATCCGCCGAATGCCGGACCGATTGCTCACGACGCCATCTTGACGAAAAACGCTTCCAAGTCACGCCGAGCCGCGCTCGACGAGACAGTGACTCCTTTTTGGCCTCCAATCAGCATAGTGCGCTTGCCACCGCCGGTCCGCTCCGCCCACCACTCATGTTTGCGCGGAGAATGCACCCGCCAAGAAACATCGACGGTGCGGTTTCCTTCCGTGAGCATCCACACCGCCGAGCCGGCTGCAAATCGACAGTCCCAGGCGGGCTGTATCGGCAGCTCAACCAAGGCTTGCGCGAAATCATGGCAGCTTGAGTGCCGTCGATGAGCATCATCATGGAGGGCGCACCGCAGGAAGCGCCGCCATGGCTCCGGAATATGCGGAAGCCAGGGCAACTGCTGGGCAAAACCGCCCTGCTTGATCAATTGGGGTATCTCGCCCGGCGCGCGTTGGAGATACTCTTGATAGAATGCGTCACCATGCAGGAGCCGGTAAGCGGTCATGCCTAGCGCCCAAATGTCCGTGCGCGCGCTGGTGACTTTGTTGCGATGCACTTCCGGCGCCAGATGATCCAAGTATCCCTGCAGTGAGGCGTAGTTCAGCAGGAGCTTGTCGCTGACCAGGCCGAAGTCGCCCACCTTGTAGACGTTGCCGTGCTTCAGCAGATTCCCGGGCTTCACGTCCCGGTGAACCATGCCACGGCTGTGAATATGGCCGAGGCCGGCGCTCACATCGGTCAGGATTTTCTTCACCGTCGCTAACGGCATCGGACCCCGTCGGTATTCTCCATCGAGAGATCCGCCGTCGCACAACTCAGTCACGAGATGCAAAACGTCGGTCGGTTCGTGACGGATGACCCCGAGAACGCCCACAACGTTGCGATGGGTAGCCGATTTGAGACGTTGGCCTTCCTTTAGCAGGCCGCGGCTACGGAGAGCCCATTCCGCCGGCGTCTCCGCCGGTTCTGGCTTCAATAGCTTTACCGCTACCGCGCCATGGACTGGATCTGTCCCATGGAACACAGTGCCGAACTGGCCGTTCCCGAGCCGTCCACCAATTACGAGCTCTGTCGAGAACTGCATCTATTTTTTGAATTGGCTTACCGCTACAATCGCGGCCTCGCGCATTCCTTTTTTAAGACCAAGGATACCAAGCGCATCCCAGAACTCCTCGTCCTTCACGTATTCGTCGCATTTGCGATCACCCAGCGTGCGACCGATGCTTGCCTTCGTAACGCACTTCGTGTCACCCGCGGCAGCGGCCGCCGCCATCGCGACGCCGCGCAGCTCCGCCGAATGCAACAACGCCAGCGTTGCCGAGCGCCCCGGCATCACGGCGCTTCCGATAATACATGTGCAAGCCACCTTCCTTTGGGTTAGGTAGTCACTCAGCTGGTTATGAAGGATGTTACAGGCGCTGGCACGATCCCCTGACTGGAGTTGCATCGTCGTCTGATTCGCCAACGTGAACGCACCGGTCGAGTCCTGCTCGAGCACAACCATCTCAAGCGAATCGCCACTCACCTTAATTCCAGCAATTTTTTGGGTCATTGACGCAGAGCGGCTCCGCTGGGGGCGCGCCCCCTGGCCCGAGGAGTGCGATGCGGTGGTGCCTACGCCGCCACAGTAGCGTGCGGCCAGTGCCGGTCAATGGACTTTCCCCGCCCCTGCCCGAAAATGATGCACCTCCTAGCATGTCTTGGTCAGAGCGGTTGCTTCGTTGCGACAGGAGATACTCAACCTATAGAGGCGTAGGTGGACCGTAGAGCGGGCGGCGCGGTGCCCGAACCACACCGCGATTCTTGGACATCCTCGCGTCCAGCTTAGCCATTCGTCGTTTCTCGTTCCGCGCTTCACGCGCCTTTGCCAAGCCTTTCAGTTTATCTTCAGAGCGTCCTTGGCCCATTAGCATGCCCGCGAACTTCCGGAGCTTCACGTAATCGGCCTCCGCCATCGCGCGGCTCTCCTCTGCCGGATCTTTAACGCTGCTGGCCACGCGGCGCTGAACCGCCCCGATCGCCTCGGATGTCTTCCTCAGCTCATCGACCGCCCGGGGGTGATACAGCAATCCAGCTGCCGAGTTGAGCGCGGTTTCGGCGTCGGCGATCGCCGCTGCTGCGGATGATCGCGCTTCCTCGACGACCGTTCCGGCACGCGAACCGCGCAGAACCTCTTCCAAGCCAAACATTCCCCGTTGGCGCAGCGCCGCGACCAACAGCTCAAGCCACTGCCGTTGGCGCTCAAGTGCCCGATCACCGTTAAGTGACCTAATAGCAGCATCTAACGAATCAATAGCTCGTGCGAGCAGTGCTTCGACATCCGCTTGGTTTACGGCTTGAGAACGCGCCGATGAGATCATAAGTAAATATCCAACAATTGGATACCAAAGTAAGAGAGCTTGCCAGTCCCAAGTATCTCCTAGCTCCGACAGGACTATCCTAGAACGGCACAAGAGACCCTCTCTTAACCCGAAGTCTCTGAACGCTCAGACAGGCCCGCAGGGCCTCTAGGCCGCTATGCTCTTGGAGCCACCAAAATGAAACCCTCTCCTAAAACCACCCAGCTCGAGCAGGCCTGCGATCTCCCGAAACCGCGGGCCTACACCCCGGCACGCGCCGCGTTCGACTTCGAGGCCTTCGTCCTCTCCCTCCCGCCCGGCCCCGACGCGAAGACCTATCTCCGCAATAGCTTCGAGGCGCCCGCTCTCGTCCCCAACGGCTTCTCCTCGAACACGGTCTATCACGCCGACCCGCGCATGCCGTTCGTCGTGACCGCCGCCAGCCGCAACTACGAGTTCGCCACTCTCCTGACACTGCTGGCGCGCCCGGACGTGCTTCAAATCATCGACCAGCCCGGCACCATCACGGTCCACGGCAAGACGGCAGACGGTGTCCCCTTCACGTTCCGCTACACGCCGGATTTCTTGGTCATCACGAAGGCCGGTGTCGAGGTCTTCGAGGTTAAGCCCGCGGACCAGATGGCGGCGCTGTGCGTGAAACACCCCCACCGCTATCAAAGCACGTCCGATGGCTATCGCTCGAAGCCCGTGGAAGACTTCTTCGGTGCGTGGGGCTTCTCCTTCCACATCGTCACTGAACGTAACCTCTCGGCGCCGTTCGTCCAATGGTCGCTGCTGCTGCAGACCTACGTGAACGCCCAGCCTCCGGTCCCGTTCACCGCCGACGAGCTGAAATCCGTTCACGACGCAGTGACAGCTACGCCCGGCATGACGGTCAGCGAACTACCAATCGAGAGCCCCGCCCGTCGCGTCGAGATCGCGCTGCACCTCATCGCCAACGCGCAGCTCTTCTCTCACCTTAGCGAGGCCGACACCAGTAAGCCCCAAGATCTTCGGCTCTATGCCGACCATCGCGACGAGCGGGCGTTCGCCCTCTTGTTCAACTCGTGCTCCACTAAGCCGACGAACCTCGAGGAGCTTGGTTACCAACTGGTGCCTGGCGCTGAGATCTCCCTGCGCAATGCGCTTTATTCGGTCGAGGAAGTGTCGGCCCGCTCCGTGCTGCTGAAGGGCCCGGACGGGAAGGTTCGTAAGCTCGCTCACCAAGCCCTGCTCGACTTGGCCCCGCGCATTCACGGCATCCACGGCGCCGAGCAGACGCTCCTGCGGCGACTCCGTTTGGCTTCCTTTGAAGATCGCCAAGTGTATCTGCGTCGTCGGGCGGCGATCACGCCGTTCCTCCCCGGCGGTCGGTTGGCCGGCGCCACCCCAAAAGATCGGTCGATTCGTCGCTGGCGGGACGCGTTTTTGAACAACGAGCGTCATGGACTGCCAGGCGACTTGGCACTTTTCCCCCGATTCCACGAGTGCGGCAACCCGGAGCCGCGCACCGCGCCGGACGTGCTCGCCAAACTCGATGAATTGATCCGCACGAGCCTCAAAAAGAAGGGCGGTGGTCGTAGCGTCGCCTGGGTCCGTCTCGAACTCATCGCGGCGAAGGCGCGCGGCGAAATCACGGGCGGCATCCCGAGCGAGCGAACGATCTACCGACGCTGCGCCGCCGTGCCCAAACATGAGCGCGCCCTCAGCTGTGGCGGCAAACGCTTCGCCAACGAGTCGGAGCCAATCCATTCAGCACCGAGTGTGATGGGGTCGCCGCACGGCCAACGGAACTGGCAAATCGCCCACGTCGACAGCACGCCGCTCGACCTAACCATGAAACACGGCGGCCGAGACACGCTGTGTCGCATGACCGACTCTTTCACCGGCGAGATCCTCGTGTCGATGACCGCGCCTGGTGCCGTCAACGCCATGCGCATTCGCGATCTACTATGGGAATGCTGGCGCCTCCACGGACGGCTGCCGCGTATCATCGTCTGCGACTGGGGCTCGGAGCACAACAACCGGTGGATTCAGAAGGCGTGCGCCTTTCTCGGGATCACTTTGATCTTCCGCGAGAAATCCTCGCCCCGAAAAGGCGCGCCGGTCGAGACCACCTTCTCAACCACGGACCGTCAGCTCGTCCACAACATGCCCGGCACCACGAAGCTCCTCAAAAAGCCGCGCATCCTAAGCAAGCGTCTCAATCTAAAAGGTGGCGTGGCTTGGTCGACCGAGGACCTGCGACTCGTGCTGGAAGATGACCGCATCCTTCGCAACCAGCTTCCTCGCCAGCGCAAACCTTCCCCCAATGCAGTCAGTCAAGCCGTCGACGCGAAATTTGGTCCCGCCCCGATCTCGCCCCTGACAACCGAGCAAGTCCGCATCGCTCTGCTCCCGTTCGTCGACGGTCCGAAGCGCGTAGTCTCCGAGCGCGGCGAGGTCCGCTGCCTCAACAAACGATTTCACTCAAAGGAGCTCGAGGCCTTCGCGGGTCAGCGGCTCGACCTCCGCCGTGATGACGGCAACCCCGACGTGATCTACGCGATTCCTCCACGCGGCCGCCGCACCATCGAGTGCCATCGTCGAGACCTCACCGGCCCGACCCAGGACATCCTCGACGCCGCAGAACTCATCGACGAGCAGACCGCAGGTGCTGATCCGTTCAAGAATGTGACCGCGGCCGACCTCAGCCGCTCCGAACTGGTGACCGCAATCAACGATGCCGAGAAGTCCATCCGCGCGGAAACTACCGCTGCGCGCCGAGCGAGGCCTGCCACGGCGCGGCCGCCTGCACCGAAAATCGACACGTCAAAACTCCTCACCTTCACCCTTGCGCCCACCGCCTAACATGAACGAAGTCCAAATGTCCCTTTTCGTCGAAGCGCCTCCGCGCGTAGAGGAAGCTCTCAACAAACTCCAGGTGGGCGCGCTCACCCTCCCGAACTTGGAGCACCACATCCGCCACGTCGGAACCTCCATGATCTCGGCAAAGCCTGGATCAGTGATTCTCGCCGGCGCTACGGCCAACGAGTCGATGCTTCCGATGCTCAGTCGATTCCACGACCAGGCCCAAACGCACGGCATCGGAAACGGCGCGTCAGCCATTTGCTGGATCACCGCGCCGGCCGCGAGCAGCGCGCGAGCGCTGCAGCGTAAGCTCTTGGACTCCTACCAGGAGGCAACTCGACTCCAAGCCTCGCGCCGCGTGTGCGCACCACAGGCAGAGCTCGTGTTCGACTGGTCTCAGCTCTCGAGAGACCCCGTCAGAGTCGTCACCGGATTGGTGTCTCAGCGACCGTTCGACTACTACGTGCTACGTCGAGCGAGCGATCTCGTGCGGTGCGGATCAAATGTCGCTGAGAGCATCGAGCACGTCCGCTACATCATCCGTATGGCTGAAATGATGCAGCGAACGCACGTCATCGTCGCCAGCCCCGCGCAGGTGCAGCGCTGGCTGCGCTCGCCTGAAATCGCCGAAGCCACCGAACTCTGCCTCATGAAGCCCTACGACCTCGCGGTCCCGGAGGAGGACTTGCTCTTCCAGAGCATCCTGCACTCGTTCGATCAAGTGATCCCGTGGCACGCTGGCGATTGCCTTCTCCATCATCGAGAGGAGATCCACCGCTACGTGTGGGGCTGCCCAACTCGGCTGCAGGCTTGGATCCGCCGAGCGCTGACCGTCGCTAAAGCGAAAGGCGCATCGGAGCTCCCTTGGTCGCTCTTCATCGAACACCGCCCCATCGCGACGATCACCGAGGCCGCCAGGGCCGACTATGCAGCGGCGCAGGAATTGTGCGGGCCGCGGACGCAATCGGTCGCCAAGCGAACGGCATCGGTAACGCACTACCGTCGAGTGAAACCCGGGCAGCGTAAACCTCATCGAGACGACGTGGGCTACGACGCGGCGTGATCGTTATGCTCGGGGAGCCACTCACATCGCCTGCGCCCCGCGGCATCGGCACCGATCAATGCGAGAGTCTGAGCAGCTACGTTCAACGCGTAGCTGCTCTGCACGGGAGCCGACCAGGTCAGTTGGTGTTTCGGTTCTTCACGTGGATTGATCAGGGACGCTCGCGCAACGTCGGCGCCTGGTCGCACAGCCGCGGTCGCTTTCTACTCGGGAACAACGTCAACGGCTTCAACCAAGCCGACTCCTGGGTGAAAGCGTTGCAAGCAGTGACTCGTCGAACGGATCTGAGCCATCTCACCACGCGAGGCTGGGATCACCTCTTTCCGTCACGCGGCTTTCTGGCCCCCGTGTTAGCGTGGTGTCCACTCTGTCTTTCGACGGACGCCGAACCCTACCACCGCCTCGTGTGGATGCTGCACCCGACTTGTTCCTGCACTGTTCACCGCGTCTCGCTCCAACGCTGCTGCGCTCGGTGTCGGCTTCCTCCGCCAGTGCTACACGATCGTTCTCTGGTGACGGCATGCCCTCGGTGCGGCGGCGATCTGCGTCACATCGTCGAGGACCGCACATCGCGCACCGAATCTGAGTTTGAGTCATGGGTGGCAGCAGAACTCGGACGAATCATTGCTCGAAGAGCGCAGTGGCACGCGCCAATGACGTGGAGCCCCCGACACGCCCTCACTGCACTCGCGCGCCATCAAGGAATCGAGTCGCCAACGGCCTTCGCTCACGCGGTCGGGGTGAGCAAGGTCACCGCTTGGTATTGGCTGACGGGCAGGGCGCGCCCGAGCTTACCGCTCGCGCTGCACGCGTTCCATCGCTGCGGAGCGAGTCTCGCGGAACAACTGGGGTGCCCACCGGTAGCGGCTGACGCGGTGCCCACGCAGCCGCAATTCCACCTGCACAGCCTGCGCCGTGTGCGGGACCGTAATTGGACTGAAATTCGGGCTCAACTGGAGGCCGCGCTCAACGAGCCTATCGGCCACGCTCGACCGCTACTTGCTGTGGCGAGGAGCATCGACATCGCTGTGAGAACCCTGCGGGCGAGATTCCCAAGTCTCTGCTCAGCGTTGGCCGAGCGCCATCGCTCGTGCCGCACACAGACTATCAAGGAACGGGATGCGCGCCTCCGCGAACAGATGGAGGTCTCACTTGCCGGCCTCACTCAGACTACCCTGCTGCCCACGAAAGCCCAAGTTGAGCGGCAGCTTAACCGACCGGGGCTGTTCAACCGGCGCTACGCGCGCCGGATCTACCACCAGCTACTGTCACTGCGTTCGAGCCGCGTCGATCGGCGGACCGGGAAAACGTCAGCATGAAACCAGCCTCCCCCAAATCTGAGGACTACTACAGGGCGATATTCCTACTCGTCGGCATGCCCTATGGCCGCTGCTTCGGAAGCAAAGGAGAATACGCGCGCGGTCATCCAGCACGCCTCTTCATCGCAAACGCGTGCGTTCTCCTCCGGGACCGGACTTGCGTCTGGCGCGGGGACATTGACCTTGTCACCGCAGCCGACCAACAGGGCCTCGTGAGCATCTCACGCTTACTCCACCGGAAGCTCTACATTCTCAGAGAAGAATCCGACACCGCCTTCGCGTCGCTGCCGCCGGGGTGGCTGACCGAAAACGCCGTCGCGGCGGCGTGGCAGGGCAAGGTCGAAACAACCGGCTACACACGACGCTTACACGGACCACTACGGCAACTTGTCTCCTGACCCAGCCGATCTCGGAGGATCAACTCACCGTCCGCCTTCCTTTTCAATGAGGTCGACGAAGCGTTCCGCCAGGATCGCCACCACTTGCTCGGACGACATAAATTTCTCTGTAGAGTTCGGACTCGTCCAAACCGGTTCGGCGCTGTGTCCGAAATAGGGCCTGAAGTTCTTCTCGTCCATGCGCGTCGGAGCGGCACGTTCGTGAGCAAAATCTGCCGCCGGCGCCAACTGATAGAAGATACATTCTAGGCGCGCATCGGTCGCGTTGTTTACCGCGTGACTACTCAAACGGATTCGCAGTCGTAGACGAAACGGCGCCCGTGTCTCGAACTCCCCCATGTCGTGATGGAACGAGAACTTCAATTGGCTCGCTCCGGCTGCGATCTGCTCGAATTGCGCCTTAATCATCTCACAGACTTTAGCTGCTTCTGCTTCGATTTCTTTGACACCTTCCGCAGTCCACAATTTCGCTTCGGCGGCCCGGCGTGTAGACAGGTTTAGGTCCAAGCGTTTCATCCGCACCTGGAGAGCATCGAATTGGGAAAACTCGCGCACCCGCTCTGCCACGCCGACCGCCCGCTTGATCGACTCGACGATCCGCGGGATGCCATCGGATGCCTTCACCGCCAGCCTACCTGCCAAGATGGGTGAAAACTTCCGCACACCGTCTTCGTCGATGTCCTTCCAAATCGGGAGAATCACCTTGCGACTGCCCTGTTCGAGGGCGAAGAGGCCATCGAGTTCCTCTTGAGGCCACTTCTTCTGGAAAAAGGCCGGGCTGAGCACGACCACGCCATAGTCGCAACTCGCAAGGCCAGCGTTGATCTTTCGGAGGAGAGCGTCGCCGAGAGTAAGCTCATAATCATCATACCAGACTTTGAAATGAACCTTGAGGGCCTCGGCTAAATCACGGACGAAGCTGGCCTTGTCTTCGGAGGCGTGGCTGATGAAGAGAACTTGGTCGGAGGCAGGTTCCATGACGCAGGACCGTGAAATGGGGTCGCGAAGCCGGGCGACTCAATCGTGACCGACTCGATCCCTAACTCTGTCAGCCTTGCGCAACAGCAGCGTTAGCTGACGGCATCTGCGGAGCAGGGGCGCCGATCGGCGTCGTGCCCGGGGCTGTCTCGTCGGCTTTCTCCACTTTACGCAGAGCCTTGGCAGCGGCCTTCGCCAGCCGCCGCTTAGCGTCGGCGGCTTTGTCGCCCTCAAGAATCTCCCGTTTGATCACCTCCTCCGTCAGCACTTGAACGATCTCTTCAACGTCGATCCTAACATCAGGCGACATGCGTTTGAGTTCGCGACGAATAGCCGAGACCACCGCTTCGCTGAGCACCACCGCGCCGACGCAATACCGACTAAGAGCCATGCGTTGCTCATGGTATTCATCGAGCAACGACTTTCCCTGCGCTTCACGCGTCAGCAAGAAGAGGGACTCCATGTCTGCCTCCGCCTTGCCGTTGAGGCCGCCGAAATTCAAAGTCATCAGCAGGTCGTGCGAGATCGGTTGGGCGAAACTCACACGGTAGACCTGCCACGTTTGAGCGTTCGTCAGTATCACCCATTCGACGCCTTGGTTCGCCGCGTAATCGACGGCCTGTTTGATGTGTTGCTCCTTAAGCTCCGTGTTGAGTGCCTTGACCTCAACCAACATGGCCAGCTTGCCGTCCACCTTCATCGCGAGATCACAGTAGGTGCTTTTGATCTGATACTCCGCCGTGATCTCGGAGTATTTGTCGTAGCCGAACAGGTCTGCGAGGATGTCTTTCACCAGCGTGGAGGTGTCGGCCTCGCCGACATCCCGGGCTTTTGCGTTTTCAACGACCGGCTGGTAGCGGCGCAGCGCGTCCTTAATCCGGGCTTCAACTCTCGAGGGGATTTTTGCCATGGCGACAGGGGGAGGAAAGAAAAGGAAAGCTGGCCCAAGCTAACCCGTCTGTAGTTCTACCCCGGATACGCTGGCGAACAAGCCAAAGTGCAGGCGACCGTTGCGCTCTTCCATTACCGCCGCCTTGTGCCCATACCGCCGCTCAACTTGAATGCGCAGCGACGCACTATGCAAAGACCGCTCCTGCCCCTTTGGGATTTCGGTTGGGTGGACTACGAGTCCATGACCCTCGCCGGTGTCCACACACCAAGCGATGCACCGAGCGCGTATGTCGGCAGTCCGGCATTCGGCACGTCGTTTGTTGGGCCGCAGCGCGATGATTTTTCAGACGCTCACGGCCCCTTTCGCCGCGGGGCGGTATCCGCTTCCGATTTTGTCGCGCTTACGCCTTCCGAGTTCAGACGAAGAGTGTCGGAGATACGGCGGCCGGACGGTTTCGCTGAGCCAGCTTCGGATGAACAGTGGGCGCCCGTTGACGCCCTTGTGGCAGATATCAGCACCCGTTGCATCGCCCTCTACGTGCTGCGCCTCACCGAGCGGGACCACGATCGTTTCCACGATTGGGGACACGTGCTCACCATTTTCCGCGAGTTCATTTGCGTGGAGCCCGACCTGTCGGTTACGCGTTTGGTCTTCGGTTACGACTGAAGGAATGCCTGATCTGATACCATGACACATGCCGAGTTCACGCAGAGCCTGACGGACCTCGCCGACAAATGGTGCGAGCGCCGGGCACTTCGCGCGTTGCATCATTTCCTGGGAGGCTACTTCGCCTTGAATGGCCTCACCGACGGCTACGCCGCGCTCGAAGTCGCGCTGAAAGACGTGCTCGCGTTCGCTTCAGCTGAACTCACAGCAGAAGAACAAATGGAGCTGAAGCGGCTCCAGGTCTACACGCAGGAGATCGTCTACCGAAAGTGAGGAGTCTCTGGCGCGCGCCTGTTACGCACCACGAGCAATGAAGCCCACACGCACAGAGTTGCTCAATCCGGCACTCAGGGTTCCAGCCGCTGAGGTTCGCTGGTATTTTCTGAGCGATTTCTACGATGGTCCGATCGCCGGGCTCGCAATCTTTCAGGGGCGCATCTTTCGCTTTTGCTGCTTCCAAGAGGACATCCCATACCAGCGAACTTACGTGCTGCAGGAGCTCACTCCTGATGAGCTGACGGAAGCGAAAAGACGAAAGGCCAAATTCGAGCGCATGGTGGGGACCACCGGCTGCTTCGACCAGTGCGGGGCGATGCTACCCGCGTTCACCGCGGACGATGAATCGCGCGCCCGCTTCTTTGAGGAGGAGTCACACCCTGATGCGCCGGAGCCATACGATCGGCCGATTGCCGCATGGTTCGAGTTCCCCGCTCAATGCAGAAGCCCTTTGCCGGACCAGACCGCATGAGCACCGCTGTGAGTATCGACCGAATTGTCCCTTTGCTGGAGCGAATCGCTGACGACCGGACCGGGTGCCACGGCGTCTTCTTTTCCTACCGGCACGCACAGGAAATCCACGCACTCGGGCTCAAGCACGAGTTCACTCCAGGCTCACCATGGACGCAGGTCTGCATCAGCGTGGTAGCCAGCGCTGCATTCACGCCGAAGGTTTGGGTTCGCATACTGTGGTCGCGTCCGTTGCTCGAATATCCGACGGAGGAGTGCCCGCCGATGGAGTTTCCTCTCTCAGAAGCAGGGGTCAGCATGTTCGGCGAGGCGTGGCCGAAAATTACGAAGGAGTTTGCGAATGCGATCGCGAGAGGCCATCCTTAGGGGGCCCCGACCATTCTTCGCGGCCCGAGCGTAGCGGCTTGGATGAGGCCGCGATCTGGAAGCAGCGCGGGCCGGGCCGGGCGTCAGACTGTATGTAGGCAACCTGAGCAACTGGCCCCGTAGGGCGAGCGCCCACTGAAGGGGAAGCCGTGCTCCGCGCCTCCTCGGTTTACACACACCGCCTTGCGAAGGTGGCTTAATCCGACCGGAACACCGTATTGCTCAATTCGATCGGCAATGTGCGCGCCAGTGAGGTAGCCGTTTACCAATCCGGACCTCTCTATTTCAGAGACGCCGCTGAGTCCGATTTGCCTCATCGCGGACACGTAGTCATCGGGACTCGCGCTTTGGAACACACCGTTCTGGGGCTTCTTAGGCGTAGTGTGGGTATGGGTCTGGAGGGAGCGTTGCTGACTGGACGACCCCGTAGGGTTTCCGGTGACGAGAGGTAGAAGCCACCCGCCGGTTTGAGTGCATGTCGCACAGTAGATTATCGAATTTGTCATACAACCAATTGATACACTGATTCTTAAGAATTTATACGGCCGAGGTTAAATATCTTAAGTATCTACTATTTAATATGTTGCGCAATCCATGCGTGTAAAAGTTGCAAACGACTAATAAGGAAGCGTTTGAAAACTAGGCCAACTTCACCGTCAGCGCCCTTCAGGCTGGCCAACCCTCCTGTCAATGGTCGGGTTTGAGTAGCAAATTCGACCGCTTTTCTGGCCAAACAGTTCGTCATTTCAACGGCGGACCACGTGTCAGTCACCAAGTTTCAACTCGCTGGGGACCGTTTCATTTGGCCGGTTCTGGATCAGTCGGCTAATTGAGCGCCTGCGGGCTTTGCTCAAAGGATCGTCACCTTGATCTCGTCGACCCACGCGTTGCCGGTGGCGGCGGCGCCGGTGAAGAGGAAGAGTTCGTCGGGCAGAGCCCCAGGTGAAGGCAGACCGTCGGTGGACAAGGTTTCGGCCGTGCTGCTGCCGTTGATCCACAACTCGAGTTTACCGGCCGCGGGCGCGCCCGCGGCACCGGGCGGAGTGACTCGGACGCGGACCTTCACCCAAGTGTCGTTGGCGAGCTGCCCCTGCCGCAAGGTCACCAGGCCACCGGATGTCAGCAGTTGCACGCCGAAGGCAGAGCCGGAGTTCGCGGGGCGTGCGAGGGCGATATCGACCACGGGGTGATCGATGTCCTGACCGATGATCAGATTGACGTCGTCGGGCGTGCCGTAAGTTCCCGAGCTGAACTTCAGCGCCGCCTCCACTTCCCAGGCGCGATCGCTGGGAATGTTCTGCCCACGCAGATCGATCGTGCCACCCCGCATGCCCGCATCGCCATCGCTCATCACAATCGCGTGGCCGCTGGCGCCGGTGAAACTCGAGTTCTGCGCGGACATCGCCATGTTTTCGGCATCGGTGCCGGTGCCGAGCTTAGTCCACACCGCATCGTCGGTGGAGCGCAGGTTGGAGTTGGCAGCGAGAGCGGTGTCGGCCATGCCGATCGCGGTCGCGTTCAGGCCGCCGTAGCCGTTGCTGCTTTGCGGAAAGGCCAGCGTGAAACCCGTTGAGGGCGCATCGACGCTCATCTCATACCAGAGCGTCGGCGTCGTGGCCGGGATCGTGACGGTGGCGACGCCGCTGTTATACGTCACGGCGAGCGGTGAAATGCGATCGCCGTTCTCGTCGAGGCCGTAGGCAGCCAAGCGACTGCTGCCGACAGGGAACGAGAGCGTGCCGGCGATCCGTTCGACCATCGACGGATAATTGCCGTTGCCTCCCCGGACGGCGGACGACACCGCGGGCGAATTCTGTTGCCCGAGCGGACCGCGGAAAGGCGTCCAGATCTGCTCGAAGTTGTCCGTATAGCCACCCATCGCGACGAGCCAGCGACTGCCGCTGGCGCCGAACGCCGTGCCTTCCTTCAGCACGAGTGCGACACCGCCCCATGATTCGCTATTCGCGTTCGAGTCGATACGCCGCTGCGCGCTGGCTTGCAGCGCCACGGAGACGTTGTCACCGAGATCGATCGCGCTGCCGGGCGTGTAGTAACCGTAGAATGCCTTGGCTTTGGCGTTGGTGATCACCATGCAACGCGCGTTGTTCAGCGGCGAGGTGGTCGTAGTGCTCCACCGCAGTTCTCCGCTCGGCGCGGTGAGATTGCCTTCCACGGGCGTCAGCGACGGCCGCATCAGGTAACAATCATTCGTGTCGAGCTGCGTGCCGAGACTCAGCGTGAACGCGGAGCGGATATCGATCGCGTCGGCTCCGGCGCCGAAATCGCCCGCCCCGATCGCGACCTTCAGTTTCTGTCGCATCACCTCGATGGCGGTGGCCTGGGTCGTGATGACGCGTGCGGCCGCGGTCGCCGGCACGACCGGGATGCTTTTCAACGCGGTCACCGCGAAGGGCACCGTGGCCATTTTTGCGGGAGCGCGGCCCATCGTCCACACGCCTTCGAAGCCGGAATCGTAGCGCCCGCCGGACGTGATGCCCGTGCCGTTGATCGGCTGGCCCAGGTAATCCGAGCAGACCTCCTCACGATTGTGATCCTCGTAGGCGAAGAAACACACGGCCTGCCAATTGTGCATCGCTCCGTAGGCGCCGATCGCCGGCGCGGCCTCCGTTCCGTAGGTGCCGGGGAAGCCGTGGCCATATTCGGTCGAGATGAAGGGCTTGTTCAGGATGCGGCGGGAGTTGGCACGCGTGATGGTGTCGGCGCGGTCCTTGGTGCCGGACATTGGATAGTTCGGCGCCACCAGCAGGCCCGAAGGCAGCGCGCCGTAGTGGTTCCAATACGCGTGCGTGTCCACGACGTCCCAACTCTCGGCCTGGATATAGCAGGGGCTGTTCTCGACCACGGTGCCGATGAAGAGCGGCCGATCGTTCGCACTGACAAGACCGTTCAAATGCGTGCGCATGCCGGACCAGTAGCTCGACTCGAGCTGCCACATGAATCGGAACCAGTCGGTCTGCATGGCTCGGGTGCGTTTGTGGAAATCGACGCGGCGCGGAACGGAAATGTTATCGAGCGTCGCGTGGAGCGTCTCACCCGCGGGCAAGCTGACCACGCAGTTCTTCTTCAGCGATACGTTCGCGATCGCCACGGAGCCCGAGGGCAGCGCGCCGACGTAGAAATTGATCTCGCCGTTCGCCGTCGTCGTCGAGGCGGTGAAGACATGCGTGAAGGTTTTCCACGTGGTCTCTGCCGTGAAGGTGCCGGACAGGAACGACGCCCCCGAGATGCCGCCGGTGACCGTAGTATTCCCTTTCAGGTTGCCGGTGTTGGTGAGCTTGACGTCGAAGGTGAGCGCGTAGGTCAGGCCGGCTTCGTAAGCGGTGTGCAGGCGGCGCAGGTAGATGCCAGTCGACTCGTTCGGCTGCTGCCACGTTAACACCGCGGCGTTGGCGCCAGACGGGCCTGCTCCCGCCGTGACCGTCGGCGGCGCCGACGTGCTCGCGAAAGGTGCGAGGTCAACGTAAGGGTCCTTCGCGATCCAAGTCGTCGTGCCCGTCGAGTCACTCGAGGGCAGGGCTCCGGTGGTGGGGAAGTTCCCGTCCGACAACAGCTCGTCCGGCACCGCCGGCGGCGTGCTCGTGTCGTAGGTTTCCGCGAGATGGCCGCCGGGAGCGAGGGTGTTGCCGCGCTTGAACGAGAGATGTTCGCGAGGTAGACGTGTCCGGTCTGGCGCGCGAGGTCCGAGAAAAATACGTCGACGGTCGACACGTTGCTGGTGCGCGCGGGGAACACGACGATGAACTCGCGCCAGACATTCGTGAGTTCGAGGTTCACGTTGTGCAGGCCGGCGGTGTTGGAGTGCTGACGCCAGCCGACGCGGATCGTGCGCGTGCCGGACTCGGCGATGCGGGCGTGAAAGCGCAGCGTGTGCGGCTTCGTCGTGTCGGTGGCGATGCCGGCGCCGCTGTTGGTGTAGAGCAGGTGCACGTTGCCGGCGTGCTGGGCGTCGCGGAGGTGACGTTGATGTCGACGGCATTGAGCGGATTGGGAATATCGCCCGCTCCGAGCGCCACGATGCTGGTGGACGCCTGACTCGTGCCGCCGAGTTGCCACGGCGATAGACTGCCGGAGGCGAAGCCGTAGTTGGCGAGCAACTCGGTGGCGACGTCGTAGGTCGTCGTCACCGGCGCCCAAGCGGTTTGGAGCGCGTTCGTGTCGGCATATTTTCCGCGCAGCCAGTCGTTCCACTGCTTCTTCAGTTCGGCGCCATGCAGGTTGTGCAGCCCGCCGTCGACGAGGTTGCCGATCCAGGAGCCGATGAAACCGTCCTCGTTGTTCGTCTCGACAAAGGCGATCGCCGGGTCGGACGCGTAAGTGTGATTGCCGCCACCGGGTTTGGACACGTGGGGGTTTTCGTGGCCCAGCAGGAAAGTCGCGTAGGCTTTCTGCTCCGTGATGTGCGCGGGATAGTAGAGATCGATGCCCTTGTAGCGACCCGCGACCGCCTCGTTGACGGTCGTCGTGCCGGGATCGTCCGCTACGAGCTCGTAATCTTTCCCGACGCGAAGGTTCAGATCCACGTAGATGAAATTCTTCCGCAGCTCGGCGATGAAGAAATCGAGTTTGTCGAGCGCCACGGCATCGACGTCCGTCGCGCCGGTGAACGGCTTGCTCGGATCCTTCAGGATGCCTTCGTGGCCGTTGTGATTGATGTCGTTGGCCGCGTTGGCGTCGCCCTTCGTGTCGACCCAGGCGACGGCGGGCTTGTCGTCGAAATTGTGGAGGCGCACCAGATTGACGCCGAACTGCGCGAGTCGGGCCGCGATCTTCGGCGCGTCGGCTTTCGCGGGGATGCAGCCGCCGTAGGCAAAATTGAAGCCGATGAAGCAGATCGGCTGACCGTTCGCGACGAGACTTACCCCGTCGGACGCGACGGTCACGCGCGGCGGTTCGGTCGCGCCGCCGGGCCAGCTCGTCGCGCGGAAATCCGTCGCGGGACTGTAGCGGTCGTCATCCCATTTCAGCACGAACGGCGTGCGGCGAAAGCCGTAGTAAGCGGGCGCACTCATCGCCGACTCCTCCGAAGTGACCGGGTTGAACGAGGCAACGCAGTAGGAATAGGTGCCGTGCCGGTTGTCGATCAGCGCGTCGTCCGTCGGCTCGGGGGACGTCGTCAGCCCGTCATCCGGGTCCGGCGGCGTCGTGTCCGTGGCGCTGAGCGTGCCGTCGGTCACGGTCGTGACCAGCACCGACGTGCCGTTCGCCTTCACGCGGTAGAGCTTGTAGTGCGGCGTGCCGCCGCTGGGATTGGTAACGGAGGTCCAGGTAAGCACCGGTTGCGCCGCCGTGGAACTCCCCTCCGCAACAGATATTATTTCGGGGACTGCCGGCGCTGCGGCCTCAACGCGCAAGGGAGTGAGACAAACGGCACTGACAACAAGATGGCCCAAGGCCAACGAGAGCGCACGAAGCGCGAACGCAGGTTGTTTCATGTTTTCGGAGATGCTGCATCGCAACACCGTCGAGCGGCGGCGCGCAGCCGGGGTGGATCGTTTCGGGGTGCGGGGAACGGCGGGCACTATCGCCGATCTCCGCGCGCGAACAACCTAGCCAAGCAGTAACAGTTTCTCCGGCGCCCTGTCGCCGCAGGCGAATCGTTCGCGCATGACTGCCGCGTGGCCGCGTCGCGTTTTCCTGATTTTCACATCCACACACTCACGAACACCGAGCGGGACATCGCGCGGCAGCTGCGCCAGGGCCGATCGGATGCGGAAATCGCCCTCGCTCGCCGCCGGTCGCCGGTGACCGTGCGACTGCAAATTCGCATGCTGCGGCTGAAGCTCCGGGCCGAATCGCGCGCGCAGCTGGTCGCGCTGCTCCGCACCTCTCCCGCCGACGGCGCGCCCGCTTCGGAGCGCGGGATCTGGTAACTGTTACCAGCCGGGTCGGTTGTGTCCGCGCCGCGTCCGCACCCCAATCATCGGCGCTGTGTTTCTGATCGAATTTCTCCCGCCCCGCCCCCACCCGCTTTGGTCGCTCGCGGCGCAGATGGGCATCCGACATTGCGTGGTGAAGACCGATCCGCGCTGGACGCGGCTGCCGCCGCCGAGCGAACCCGAGACGCTGCGCACCATTCAGCAGGAACTTTCCGCCGCCGGCCTCACGTTGATCGGTCTCGAGGGCGATCCGTTCGACATGTCACGCATCAAGCTGGGGTTGCCGGGCCGCGACGAAGACATCGAACGCTATCAGCGCATGCTGCGCCAGATGGGCCAGCTGGGTTTGCGACTGCTGTGCTACAACTTCATGGCGGGGATCGGCTGGCATCGCTCGGACGGCGGCGTGCCCGGACGCGGCGGCGCACTCGTCTCGCGGCTCGATCTCGCCGAGATGCCGTCGTCGCTAACCGAGTTTGGGGAAGTTTCCGCCGCGCACATCTGGGAAAACTACACCTACTTCCTGCAAGCCGTCCTCCCCGTTGCAGAGGCCGCCGGTGTCCGGCTCGGCGCGCATCCGGATGACCCGCCGGTGCCGTCGTTGCGCGGGCTCGGACGGATTCTGCATTCACCGGCGCAATTCGAGCGCGTGCTGCAGCTGTCGCCGTCGCGCCATCACGGTCTCACGTTCTGTCAGGCAAACTGGAAACTCATGAGCGGCCCCGATGGAGCGGAGACGCAGCGCGCCCTCGCCGCCCACATCCAGCGGTTCACGGCGACCGGACGCGTCCATTTCGTGCACCTGCGCGACGTCGTCGGCACGGCGCAGTGTTTCACGGAGACGTTTCACGACGAAGGTCCGACCGATTTCGCGGCCGCGCTGCGGCTCTACCACGCCGCGGGTTTTCGCGGGCCGGTCCGTTGCGACCATGTGCCGACCATGGCGGGCGAACCGAATGACCAACCCGGCTACGGCACACTCGGTCGTCTCTTCGCCGATGGTTACCTGCTCGGATTGATGGACGCACTCGGCGTGCGCACCTCGCCGGAGGAGTGGCTCGCCGCCTCATGAACCCGTTGCCCGCCTTCTCGCTCCATGGCCGCCGTGCCCTCGTCACCGGCGCCTCCACCGGTATCGGCGCCGAAATTCTCCTGACGCTCGCGGACGCCGGAGCCGACGTCATGGTGCATCACTATCAAGACGCCGCGCGCGCCGACGCCGTGGCGACTCAAGCCCGCACCCGCGGCGTGAAGGCCGCCGTTTGCGAAATCGACCTCGGCGCGCCCGACGCCGGGAGCACGGTTTTTCGCTCCGCCGTCGCGGCGCTCGGCGGCGTGGACATTCTCGTGCTCAACGCCTCGATCCAGATTCTCGACGAGTGGCAAGGCGTGACGCGCGCCGATTTCGACCGGCAGGTCGCCGTCAACCTGCACAGCGCGCTGGAGATGTTGCAGGTCAGCGTCCCCGCCATGACCGCGCAAAACTGGGGCCGCGTGCTCGTGATCGGGAGCGTGCAGCAGGTCGTGCCGCGTCCGAACATGATCGTCTACGCCGCCACGAAATGCGCGCTCGGGTCATTCGTCATCAACCTCGCGCCGCTACTCGCACCGCACGGCGTCACGATCAACACGCTCGCGCCCGGCACGATCCTGACGGACCGCAACGCGGCGCGCCTCGCCGATGCCGCGTTCGCGACCCGCGTCGTCGCCGGCATTCCCGCCGGCCGCATCGGTGCGCCGCGAGACTGCGCGGGCGCCGCCCTCCTGCTCTGCTCCGAGGCCGGCGCCTACATCACCGGCCAGACGCTCTACGTCGACGGCGGCGCCTCCCTTTAACTCCTCCCGATCCATGTCCATCGATACTTACCGCAAAGAAGTCGGAATGATGAAACTCGAGAAGCTGATCGCCGCGCGCGAAGAGATCTCGACCAAGCCGTTCCCGGTTCCCGTGAAGGAGCTGCTCGCGCGCTACGAGCAACTCTACACCGGCGCCATCAGCGACGTGCTGCGCGAATTCGCACTGCTCG
The DNA here is from genome assembly GCA_023432225.1 of Verrucomicrobiota bacterium. GTDB lineage: Bacteria > Verrucomicrobiota > Verrucomicrobiia > Opitutales > Opitutaceae > Didemnitutus. Next base: position 11,783 of record JAEYUW010000016.1, on the reverse strand, counting down.
ACCAGGCGCTGCCGTGCCACCTCAAGCCGCTGCGCCCCGAGCGCACGGTGGCGGGTCTGGCGTTCACAGTGAAAAGCGCGCCGAACGTGAAGATCACCGGCGAAATGAAATTTCGCGAAGAGATGCTCGGCCACCTCGGTGCCGACAGCTTCGTCGTGTGGGACACCAGCGGCGACGAGAAGGCGACGCTCTGGGGCGGCGTCATGACCGCGACCGCGTTTGGCATGGGTGTGCGCGCAGCGTGCATCGACGGCGGCATCCGCGACACGCATCAGATTCTCGAGAAGGATTTCCCGGTGTTCTACAAGCACCGCATTCCGAACGGCTCGCTCGGCCGCTGCCTCATCACGCACTATCAGACGCCCATCCAGATCGGCGACACCGTCATCAAGCCCGGTGACGTGGTCCTTGGCGACATCGACGGCGTGATGTGCGTGCCACGCGACATCGCCTACGACGTCCTTCTCCGCGCCGAAGAGATCAAGGCGAACGAGAAAAAAATCTTCTCATGGGTCGCCGCCGGCGAGACGGTGAAACAGATCAGCGAAAAGGGCGGCTATTTCTGAGCGGCGGCGTTCCGCGCTGGTCCGTTTCACGTTCAGAGCGACACCCCTTGGCAGGGCGAGCCGCCCTGCGGTGTCGCGTTTCACCGGAGGCGATTCGTCCTACCGAATCGCAACGCACGCGGGCGCGATCACCGGCCAGCGCTCGCTGCGTTCATCGATTCGGCCGAGACGCGCATCGAAGGCGAAGACGCTGAGGTCACCCGAGTGCTGGTTCGCCACGATCAACCAGCGTCCGTCCGCCGTCAGCGTGAGGTCGCGCGGCCAACGACCGCCGCTCGAGCTCACTTGGACCAACTCAACCGCACCGCTCGGCGCGATGCTGAACACCGCGACGGTGTCGTCGCCGCGGTTCGAGCAGAAGAGAAACCGGCCGCTCGGATGCAGCTTGATCGCACCGGCCTGGCTCGCGCCGGCACGGCGATCACGGGTGGAGTGAATCGCCCGGAGCTCCATCGGTTCGCGTCGCGCCCGCATCGCGAGCACCGCGAGTTGCGAACTCAGTTCGCACAGGACGTAACACATCGCACCGTCGCGCGCCAGGACCAGGTGCCGCGGGCCCGCGCCCGCCGGAAGCTTGGTCGCGACGACGGTATCACCGTCGAGGGAGCGCCAGAGGATTTCGTCGGCCCCGAGCGCCGGAACCACCACGCCCTCGTCATGAAACATCGCCTGATGCGGATGCGGTTGTTGCTGCCGTTCCGGGTGAACGCTGCACCCCGAAAACGGCCACCGCGGCGTCAGCTCGAGCAAATGACCGGCCTCGTCGAGCCGACCGAGCGCCACGTTGGCGCCGCGGTAATTTGCGACCGCCAGCCAGCGCCCGGCAGCATCGACCGCCAGGTGCGCGGGCGTCATTCCCCCGCTCGGCCACTGGCGATGGAACTCCAGCCGGCCGCTGGGAGCATCGACGGCGAACTCGCACACGCCTCCTGTCGGCGCGCCACCGAGCGAACGGACTTCGTTCACGCCATACAGCACGTCGCGCGTCGGATGGAGCGCCAGATAAGCCGGGTCTTCCACCGGGAACTGTTGCACCTCGCGCAGAAAACGCCCGCTCGTGGCGCAAAGCTCCAGCACGACGATTCCGCCGCCTCCCTCGCGCGTGTAGGTCCCGACGTAAACGAAGTGACGACTCACGTCCTCCTCCGCCTAGCGCGACGCGGCGAACACCACTTCATACCAGAGGGTGCGGTGCTCGGGGCTGACGGAGAAAACGGCGCGGCCCGCTTCGCGCCGCACGGATACTGTCGCGCGCCGCTGGCCTTGCGCATCGAGCGCCCAGACGGTCACAGCGGAATCGGTCGCAATCGAAATCTCGGCGGGAATACCTTCGACGACCACCGGCGCACTGCCCCACGCGCTGATGCTGTCGCGCGCCGCCGATTTCCAAATTTGCCCGGTGTTCTCGAGGTCGCCGCATGCCACGAGCAGCGCGCGCCCGGCGGCCCCGATCGCGTTGCCTTCCATCTGGGTGAGCGCGATGGCTGACCAGCCCTGGCGCGTCCGACCGGGCGTGATCGTCACGGCACCGAGCTCGATGCGTTGGTGATCCGTGAAGCCGATGACCGCCTTCGTGCGCGACGTGTCGGCCGTAAAGACGCCGTGCGGTGCACGGGCGTTCCAGGTCAGCTCTCCGCTGTCGCTGCGGATCGGCCCCGCGTAGTTGCTCCGCGGCGGCGTGGTCAACACCGGCGCCTTTTCGCCGAGGCGCAAACTCTGCTGACGGCGCAGAGCGTCGAGCCGGCTCGCACCGAAGTGCTGCCCGCCGATGTTGACGCCGTAGCGAGCCGTGAGGTCGAGAAACTGTTCTTCGGTGGCGACCGTTTCGTTAACCGTCGTCGCGGGGGCGACGTCACCGCGGCGAAAAAGAGCCGCAGCGATCGGCAGCGTGGCGAGCTTCGCGCTATGCGCATAGATGTCGAAGTTGCCGTTGATCTTCGCCTCGCCCCACGGCTGGTTGCCGTGCGCGTAGGAATACACGAAGAACGCGTCCCAGTCCTGCAACGCCGCGTAGGCCGCGACGAGCGGGAATGCCTCCGCGCCGTAGGTGTTCGGCGAGGAGTGGTTGTATTCCGTCACGACGAGCGGCTTGCCGGCGACGCGCTGCAGCGCGAGATCGGAGATCGTGCGCGCCTCGGGATGATTGACCATGGACTCGTTGCCGACCGTCCACAGCGCGCGGTTCGCCTTGTCGGGATACTCCGGGTGCTTCCAGTAGGCGTGGATGTCGACCACGTCCATTTCCGCCTGCAGCGGCAGCGTGCTGTAGGAATACAGCTGCGTGCCGATCACGAGCGCGCGCACCCCGAGATCGTCTTTCAGAAAACGCTTCATCTCACGCCAGTAACTGCGTTCGGTTTCCCAGAGAAAGCGCACCCACTCGCGCTGTCGCTCCGCGGATTGCGCCGCGTAGTCGCGGCGGAGGATGATGGCGTCGCCGTCGACGCCGAGTCCTTGTGCGCGACGCCACGCGGCCCACTGGCGCGCGAGTTCCGTGGCGTAGAACTCCGGCATCTCGTCGAGCGACTTTTCCCACCAGCGGCTGACGAGTCCGTTCTCGTTGTTGATCTCGACGAACGCCACCGCCGGTTCCTGCGCGTAGGTCGTGCCGAGGTAGGGATTGACGTGGTGCAGCAGCGCGCGCGCGAATTCCTTTTGCAGCGCGATCATGTCCGGGGTGAAGAGGTCGACGCCTTTGTGAAACAGCGGCATGCCGGTCCACGTCGGAAAATGGGGATAGATGCGGCTGACGTGCAGGTTGAGGTTCGCGTAGACGCCGTGCGCCTTGAGCCGGCTGATGAAGAAATCGAGCCGGTCGATCTGCGCGGCGTCGAACGTCCGCAGGTCTGCCTGCCAGAGACCCTTCGGCGCGGCGTCGCGATCCATGTGATGAAAGCGCACGCAATTGATGCCGAGCTTCGCAAGATGCGCCGCGATTTTTTCCGCCTCTTCGTGCGACGGAAAATTGGCCGCAAACGCCAGATTCACGCCCATGAAGCGCACGCGCCGGCGACCCTCCGGCGAGTTTTTATCGGTCTGCCACAGATGGCCGTCGGCCGCGAACACCGGACCACGCGCGCCGGCGGGACGGTCGTTCCACGCGCTGACGTTGGCGACGCTCGGCGCCGCGTCGTCCCACGGAATTACGAAGGAGAACAAGGCCGGCGGCGCCTCATTGGCCTCCGCCGCAACGGCGAGAGCCAGAGCAACCGAAGCACTCCAGTGACGAAGGAAACGGACGATCATGCGCGAACGGAGGCAGAAGGTTTGAAACACGCGCGGACGACGAGCGCACCGAGCGGGTGCATCACCGCCGCGACGACGAAGATCGGACCGTAGCCGACTTTCTCCACGATCGGCCCGATCCAGAAATTCACCAGCATCGCCGTGGTCGCCGAGGCTGCGCCCATGAAGCCCATGGCGCCGGCGACGGCGTTGCTGGGGAAAATATCCGCGAGCAGCACCGCCGAATAGAAGAACCAGGACTGCGCGACCGTGTAGACGAAACACAGCAACACGAGAATGACCGGCAGCGACGACGTGCCGGCGAGCAGCGCACCGAGCGGCGCGAACAACGAGAGCACCACCAGCGCGCGGATGCGGGCCTCGGCGGGGTTCGCGGATTGCGCGGCGACTTTGTCGGACCAACGCGCCGTGAGGACGGCGACGAGCGAGGCGACGCCGGAGGGAATCCAGCCCACCGCGCCGAGTTGCGGCAGCGTCAGGCCGATCCGCTCCTGCAAGTAGCCCGGCAACCAGAACAGGTAAAAATACCACACCGGCTCACTGAGCAACCGGCCCACGAGCACGCCGATGAAACGCCGCTCGCCGAGAATCACGCGCAGCGGCGGTGCCGGTTCGTTCGCGGCGGTCGTTTCCCCTTCGGCCACGACGCCCGGGCGATCGTGATCCGCCCACCACCAGGCTGCCGCCAGCAGCAAGCCGACCATCCCCGGCACGACGAAGGCCGCGCGCCACCCCCACATGCCGGTCAACGCCGCCACGATGGGCGGCGCGAGAATCGCACCGACTGCGGTCGCGGGCGAATTCAGGCTCATCAAGAATGCCCGATGCACGCGCGGAAACCATTTCACCTGCGCCCGCATGCCCGCCGGAAACGCGCCGGGCTCGCCCGCACCGAGCAGCATGCGCGCCGCTCCGAGCTGCCAGAGATTTTGCGCCGCGCCACAGAGCGCGGTCGCCGCCGACCACACGGTGATGAAGAGCGCCATCGGTCCACGACTGCCGAAGCGATCCACCAGCCGCCCGCTCACGATATACATCGCGATGTAAGGCAGCATGAACGCGGTTACGATGTAGGAGTAATGCGTGTCCGTGAGCCCGATCTCGATCTTCAGCGTGGCCTTCAGGATCGAGAGCGTCTGCCGGTCGAAGTAGTTCAGCAGGTTGACGCCGAAAACCAGCGCCAGGATCACCCAGCTCTGGCGCGGAATAGGCGTGGGTGCGGCGGCCGGCTTCATGGCTGCGGCGCGGTCACGAGCGGCCAGTCGTCCGTGCGAAACGGCGAAGCCGGCAGACCCGCGGCATTGGCCAAGGTCGCGTCCGGGTTTTCCGCCCACGCGTAGCGCACCGCGACCGGCTCCGGCACCGAACCGGAAACGATCAACTCGTCGCCCTCGACGCGCGCCTCCGCGGACACGAAACGACGATCCGCTCCGGCGAGCGTGAAACCGCGGATCGCGCCGCCATCGTTTGATTTCAAGCCGCCCGCCGTGTGACTGAACCGCAGGCGCCACGTCGCGCCCTCACGCGTGGCGCGCACGAGCACCGGACCGCTGGTCTCCAGCGTTTCGCCGTAGATTTGCTGGCGCGCGAGCAGACTGAGGCGCCGGCCCACTTCGCGCTTGTTGCGCGGATGGATGTCCTCCGCCTCACCGATGTCGATCGTCACGGCCATGCCGGTGCGCGGCACGCTCAAGGTCTGCAACTGCGCCTCGCGCAACTCCGCCCACGGACTGCCGGCGGCAGTATCGCGTTTCGCGATGTAGTTTGCGATCTGGACGTAGAGGAAGGGCAATTCCGGCTGCTGCCACTCGCGCCGCCAGCTTTCGATCATCGCCGGGAAAAGTTTGCGGTAGGTCGCCGCGCGCGGCGCATCGGACTCGCCTTGATACCAGATCACGCCGCGCACCCGCAGCGGCGTCAGCGGCGCGATCATGCCGTTGAACAATCCGGCCGGCGTCGACGGATGTCCCGGGCCGACCGGTTGCGGCGGGCGAACCAGCCACTGCTCGCGGGTCGGCTTCGGGCCCGACGCGGCTTCCCACGCGCGCAGTTTTTCGAGATAAACCGGATTCCTCTCGGGAAAAACGCGGCACGCCTCCTCGTAGCGGGTGATGAAACCTTCCAACTCCGCGTCGCGCTCGAGCACTTCGCGCGGCGTCCAGGCCGTGGCGGGAGTGCCGCCCCACGTGCTGTCGACGATGCCGACGGGCACGCCGAGTTTCGCCTGGATGAACTTCGCAAAGTAATACCCGACGGCGGTGAAACCGCCCGAGTTCTCCGGCGAAGCGGCGCGCCAATTGCCGCTGACGTCCGTCTGGCGTTGGTCCATGAGCGCGCGCTTCACTTTGAAAACGCGGATGCCCTCGTTCTGCGACGCCGCGATTTCCTCGACCGCACCGGTTGTCTCGCGCAGCAGCCACTCCATGTTCGACTGGCCGGAGGCGATCCAGAGTTCGCCGAGGTAAACATCCTTCACTTCGAGCTGGTTGCGGCCGCGCACGGCGAGCACGTAAGGTCCACCCGCCGGCAGTGCGTCGAGTTCCAGCGACCAGCGTCGATCGGCGTCCGCCGTGGCGTGGCCGCTGCGGCCGGCGAGATGCACGGCGACTTTTTCGCCCGGATCTGCCTCGCCCCAAATCCGAATGGCGTGGTCGCGTTGAAACACGACGCCGTCGCTGATGAGCTTGGGCAGGGTAACGTCGCCCAGTGCGACGAGCGGCGCGAAAACCAGCGCGGCGAGTGCCACGCGCCCGCCCGCGGCGAACAGCCGGAAGGAATTGCGATTCATGAGTTGAGGTGACGCGGGCTCAGGCGCGATCGGTGCGTTCGAACCAGCGTCGGAGCGTCTGCGCCCCGGGCTTGCCTTGCAAGGTCCAGCCCGTGTCGCCGGACGGATCGATTTTGAATTGGGGGCGCTGTTGCTGCTCGTCCCACTTCCACCAGAAGAAGCCACCCCACCACGGCTCGGCCCAGAAGAGGCGGCACATCGCCTCGAGGTAGTTGGCCTGCTCCTCCGCCGAGTAGGTGCCGGCGGTGCGATATTCGGAAGGATTCATCGCCGCGCCCGCCATCGAGCGACAGCCGGTCTCGCCGAAAATGATCGGGAGCGACAACGCCTGCGAAACGGCACGCAGCTTCGCGACGGTCGGTCGCATGCCGGCCATCATGTCCTCGGCGGAGGCGCCCGCACTCGTCGCACACGGCGTGTAGTAGCTGATGCAGACGGCATCGAGCGAGCGCAGCCAAGCGGGCGGCTCAGCGCGTTCGAGCAGCGTGGGTGGCTGCACGTCGTAGCAGAGATGGCCCGCATAGTTGCGCCGCGCCGCGGCGACGACCGGGGCCCAACGATCATTGTGCACCGCGGCTTCGGCCGCGAACAGTTCGCAGCCGATGCAATACGACTCGCAGCGCGTGCGCTCGGCGAGCGCCGCGTAATGCGCCACGCATTGCGCGAGGCTCGCGAACCACTGGCCCCAATAATCGTGGCGGCGGCCCTGGATTTGCTCGTCGCCGTTCGGGAACGAGATGTTGCCGCGCCACGAGCTGTCGAGGCACTCGACCATCGGCTTGAGCATGACCTTGATGCCGTGGCGGTGAAACCGCGCGATGATCAGCTCGAGTTCGCTGTCCGACGGCGTGAACTCGAAGTCCTGAAACAGGCGTGTGCTGTGGAAGGTTTCCTGCGCGACGGTCGCCATCAGCGCCACCCAGCGCACGCCGGCGGCGGCCATCGCCTCGACCTCGGCGTGCGCGGCCGGCGAGGCGTAGTAGCCGCGCCTGGCCATGAAGCCGAAGCTCATGCCGCGCATGAGCGGAGCCACGGCGTTGACAGGAGAAGCAGGCGCGGGAGCGCTGACGGGGGACATCGCGGTTTAGAATTCCAGCGTCGTGGAGAAGGTGATCTTGCGCGGCTCGAGCCAACGGAACGTGGCACCGGTGGTCATGAGCGGATTCGTCGCGATGTTGTCCTGCCGGTAATTCGACGTGCTCAGATAGATCGGGTCGCGGTTGTTCAGCAGGTTCGAGACGTTGAGCTGGAAGCGCGCGTTGACCTTGCCGAATTTCTTCACGTAGGTCGCATGCGCGGTGAGCAGGTAATACGTCGGCGAGTAAACGTAGGCGAAGGGGTCGGTCGCTTCGGCGCCGATCTTGCCGCGCCCGCGGAAGTTGCCGCCGGCGCCGACGCTGAGGTTCTTCAGCGTGCCCTCGCGGAACGTGTAGGTCGCGTAGGCGTTCGCCGTGTAGGAGAACGTGTTGGTGAGCAACACGCCGGGCACGGCGGCATCGAGCGTCGACTTGATGTTCGTGAGGTCGGTCTGGATTTGCGCGCGGTTCGGATTGGTGGTGTCGGCGGCGCCGGCCTGCCACGTGGCGAGATTGGCTTCGTAGTAGCCGCGCAGGCCGGCGTTCAGGTTGATCGCGGCGTTGTCGGGGCGCGCGTAATTCGCGGTGAGTCGGAGCGAGCGCGTCGGATTCGCGGTGACTTCGAACTCGTAGCCGGTTGCCTCGAAGTCGCGCGAGTCGCGGTAGTTCACGGTCGCGAGGTCGATGCGGCCGAGGTTGGTCCAGATGCGGTTGATCTCGGTCTGGCGGACGTTCGTGAACGCGAGCTGGTTCACCTGCTTCGTGCTGTAGCGGCTGACCGTGAGATAGAGTTTGTTGTCGGGCAGCGAGACTTTGATGCCGAGATCGCTGCCGCGGCTGCGCGAGATGTCGGGCGCGGAGCCGTCGATCAGGTTGGCGCCGGCGCCGGGCGGCTGGAACGTTTCGGAATAGTTGCCGAAGACGCCGAACCAGCGGAGCGGGAAGGCGACGAAGCCGCCGTTGTAGCTCGTCGCGGTGATCTTGCTCTCGACCGGCGCGCCCATCACGCGGATGCCGGTGACCGGATCCTGGGCGCCGTTCAGCGTGGCGGCGCGGCGGTAGAATTCGTCGTAGCGGACGCCGGCGAGCAGGTTCACGCGATCGCCCCAGAACGTCGTGCGCGACGAGGCCTGCGCGTAGTCGATGCGCTGCACCTGGTCGGTCGCGGCGGTCGGCACCCAACCGATCTGCGCGCCGCCGAGATTCGGCAACGGGCCCCAGTTGTAGGCGGCGGGCTCGTCGTAGTAGATGCGCACGCGGTAGATGTTTTCCGCGGCAGTGACGTTGAGATTCGTGCCGTTGACGCGGCGGGCGTCCCACGCGTTGTCTTTGAACGTGTCGATGCGTGAGCCGGCGATGGCGTTGAGGTTCTGGAAGAAATATTTGAACTGGTGGCGCCACGCGACCATGCCGCGGAGGTCGCTGACGGCGTTGTCCGTCTTGGCGCGCTGGCGCGTGCGGTCGGTGTAGGGAACGACGAACTTCGGGTTCGGCTGGCCGTTGGGCAGCTTCTCGTTCACGTCGACGCGCCACTCGCGGAGCAGCGTGATGCTGTTCGGCGCCTCGCGCTGGATCAGCACCTGGTTGTAGGCGAGTTCGGCGAAGAAATCCTGGCCGACCTTGTGATCGAGCGCGACGGTGTAGGCGTAGTAAGGAATCTCGACCACCGTGTCGGGTTGCTGCGCGTTGAACTCGCGCGAGGGAATGACCGGGAAGCGCGTGTTGACGAACGAGCGCGGCGTCGGCTCCAGGGCGAGCGACGTGCCGCCGGTCTGGTAGGAGTTGCTCCAGTTGAGGTAGCCGAGCCCCGGTTGCGACGGAAGATCCAGGAAGTAGGCGGACGTGGACACGCGCGAGATGCCGCGGCCGGTCGGAGGCGTCGTGGTGCCGTTGAAGGTCGTGGCGCCGTCCCAGAACGACGAGAGGTCCTGGTAATACGTGGAAACGATCTGGCGATCAAAGCGACCGTATTCGCCTTCGAAACGGAGGTTGTTGTTTTCCGTGAGCCGCGCAGTGCCGGCGAGGTGCGCGGCCTGCCGCGTCCAGTCGCCGCCCTCACGCCAGTTGGCCACTTCGGTGTCGAGGAGGTTCAGGCGGAGCGCGAAACGGTTCTTGAACGTGCGGTTCACGTCCGCGGTGAAGCGGTGGCCGCCGAAGGAATCGAAGGCGAAGCCGACCTTCTGCGTGTTGCGGTAGAGGTTGGCGCGTTTCGTCCACACGGTGGGGATGCCGCCCATGTTGGAATCGCCGAAGAGCACGCCGTTCGGGCCGCGCGCGAACTCGAGGCGCTCGGTGTTGTAGTTGTCGCTGTCGAGATACCAGATGAAGTAATTGCGCGTGGGAAAGCTCGCGGACAGGCCGCGGAACGAGACGGTGTAGCCGCCGTTCACCGACGAGTCGCCCGTGAGGTAAGTCGGCGTGCTGTTGACGGACCATTCCGCCGCCGCGGCGAAGTTCGGGATCGCGAGATCATCGAGAAATTCGCGGGTGAGCACCGACACCGCTGCCGGCGTGTCCTTCAGCGGCGCGTCGGTGCGGCCGCCGGCGAGCGAGTTGGCGGCCGTGTAACCGACGTCGCGATCGACAGTCACTTCAAAGGGCGAAAGCATATAGGTGCTCTCGTCCGCTGGCGCGGGAGCAGCCGGAGGAGTTTGTGCGACAGCGGCCAGCGCGAGGCCGAGCGACAACGCCGCGAGCAGGGTGGAGCGGGGCGCACGCAGAGAGATTTTCATGAGCGGAAGGACCGGGGTTGGGGTGACGGTGATCGCATCGCTTGCCGGACCACGGTGCGGAGACCGCAGTCGGGGCGATGTGCGCGCAGTCCAAGCTTGCCAGCGGTCGTTAACAACGGTCATGACGAGAAACAGTTACTCATGCCGCAACGCCCACCATCGATCCGTCAGGTCGCCGCCTCGGCGCGAGTGTCGGTCGCCACGGTTTCACGAGTCATCAATTCGCTCGGCTCCGTTGATGCCGCGCTGAAGAAAAGAGTCGAGCGCGCGATCGAGCAGCTCGGCTACAAACCGAACGCGCTCGCCTCATCCGTCATGCGGCAATTCCGCGCACCGCACCGCAAGCTGCTGCGCGGCACGCTCGCGCTGCTGGCCCATCACCCGGAATCCGAGTGGGCGCGCGAAGAACTCTACTACTACCGCGAGTTTCTCGACGGCGCCAAACGTCGCGCCGCGCGACTGGGCTACGACATCGCGACATTCTGCCTGCGCGAGCCGGGTGTGAGTCCGAAGCGGCTCGCCGGTATTCTCGAAGCGCGCGGCATCAGCGGCGTGCTCGTGCTCCCCCTGCCCCACCGCACGGAATCGCTCGGGTTTCCGTTCGAGCGCTTCGCTTCGATCAAGATCGGCTATATGCTGCAGACGCCGTCGCTGCACCGCGTCACGACCGACTACGTGCTGCACCTCGCGCGCATTTTGCAGCAGATGGACGACGCGGGCTACAAGCGCATCGGCTACGTCGTCGACGACATGGTCGAGGAGCGCCTCGCGCGCCTCGCGCAAGCGCACTACCTGCTGCACCAGCAGAAAGTGCCGCGCGCGCAACGCGTGCCGCTCTACACCGGCGCTCTGCTCGGCCACGCAGAAGGTGCCGCGCCGTTCATGAAGTGGTGGGAGAAGCACCGGCCCGACGCGATCGTCTGCCAGCACCTGCAGCCGTATTTCTGGCTGCGCGACGCCGGCGTGCGCTTTCCCACCGACGCTGGCTTCGCCGCCATCACCACGCGCCCCGACTATCCGGAGGTTTCCGGCATGCTGCCCTGCCTGAAGGAAATCGCCGCGACCGGGATCGACCTGTTGTCCCACGCCGTGCTGCATGCCGAACCCGGCGTGCCGGATTTCCAGCGCACGGTGCTCATTTGCGGGACGTGGCATCCCGGTGCGACTCTGCGAGCGCCGCGCGGAGCGTGAGCGCACGCCCGCGAAGGGCGCTCCCGATTGTTTTACGCTCGCGCGCCACTTCGCGCGTCAGCCGTGCAGATACTGCATGAGGAGGTTTTCGAGATACTCCTGCTTGCCGGAGCGCGGCGTGGGTTCGCCGAGTTTCGTGAGCACGAGTTTCTCGAGCGACTGGAAGGTCGCTTTGCCCTTCTCG
>JAEYUW010000012.1 GCA_023432225.1 Verrucomicrobiota bacterium | reverse complement strand
CGAGAAGGGCAAAGCGACCTTCCAGTCGCTCGAGAAACTCGTGCTCACGAAACTCGGCGAACCCACGCCGCGCTCCGGCAAGCAGGAGTATCTCGAAAACCTCCTCATGCAGTATCTGCACGGCTGAGGCATCACCGTCCGGTGTTTTTGCGAAACGCGCGCTTCGGCGCGCGTTTTTGTTTTCCGCCGGAGTTTACGCGGAAACTCCAGTAAAGCTCGGCAAACCGCCGGCGGCTCTCCACGTTCGCTGCCGCTCGGTCACCCCACCTCATGCCCGTTACCCCGCCTCCCGCTGCTCCGGCCGTTTATCGCGCCGGCACGCTGACCTATAACGCCGCCGGCTTGCGCCGCGTCTTCGCCTGGCTGCTCGCCGCCGAAGTCGTCTTCACGCTCATCGACATGATCGAGCCGCGCGTGTTGCCGGTGCTGCTCAAGCTGCACGGCGCCTCGGACAAGGAGATCGGCATCATCATCGGTTCCTTCAACGCCGCGCTGCAGCTCATCGTGATGCCGCCGCTCGGCTACTACTCGGACCGTCTGCGCACACGCTGGGGCCGGCGCATTCCGATTCTGTTTTGGGCCACGCCGTTCGTGACGCTCTTCCTCGCGCTGACGCCGTTCGCGCCGGAGATCGCGGAATGGGCTACGAAAACGCCCGGCCTGAGCGCCGCGCTGCACGCGCTCCCTGTGACGCCGGTCATCGCGGTTTTCGCCCTGCTCGTGCTGCTCTACCGACTCGTGCAAAACATGACCAACGCCATGTTTTTCGGCCTGCTGCGTGACGTCGTGCCCGAAACGCACATGGGACGCTTTCTCGCGCTGTTCCGCGTCTTCGGCGCCGGCGGCACATTCATCATCACCTACTGGCTGCTCGGACACATCGAGACGCACAGCAAAGAAATCTTCGTCGGCGTCGCCGCGCTGAACCTCGTTGGTTTCACCGCGCTGTGCTGGTTCGTGAAGGAAGGCACTTATCCCGAAGTGCCGGGCGCCGCCACCGAAGTGAAAAACGGCGGCTCGCGGTGGTGGCAAGCCATGCGCGTGTTCGCCCGCGAGTCCTTCCGTCATCCCGTTTATCTCTGGGTGTATTTCATCCGAATTTGCCTCTACGGCGCGCTGCTGGGGCTGTCGGGCTTCGCGATCTTTTTTCCGCAACACGAGCTGCACATGGATCTCGGCCAGATCGGACGCATGTTGTCGTGGCCCGCGCTCGTGTGGCTCGTAATCGCGTTTCCGATCGGGCAACTCATCGACGCCCGCGGCGCCACACGCGTGCTGAGCCTTGGCTTGATCGCCATCACCGTCGGCTATGTCGGCACGTTCTTCTTCGTCGTGGGCCCGATCACGTTCTTCGTCTCGTCGATGGTCACGGGCGTGGCCTTCTGGGTCGTGATGCTCGCACAGCTCAAGCTCACCCAGGAGGTTTTTCATCCGCAGCGTTATAGCCAGTTGGCGGGCGCCAACACCATCGTCCAATCGCTCGCGATCGCGGTGATCATCAGCCCCGGCGCCGGGATGCTCCTCGACGCGCTGAAAGGCTGGCAATACACGCTCGCCGTGCCTGCCGTCGGCGACGTGATTCTCGGCCCGTATCGTCTCGTGAACCTCATGCTCGGCGCGCTCTACGGCGCTGCGTGGTTCGGGTTGAAGCGCGTGCAGCATTACGTCGACCGCCACGGCGGCCGCGACAACTACCAGGCTCCGCTGTGAAAATGAACGCCCGCGCGCTACGGTTCCTTGCGGCTTCACTCGCCCTTGACTTCAGCGCGCCGCTGGCCGTCCACGCCGCCGAGCGCCCGCTCGCGTGGGGCGACCAAGGCAACGGCACCTACCGCAACCCGATCCTGTTCGCCGACTACTCCGACCCCGACGTCATTCGCGTCGGCGACGATTTTTATCTCGTCGCGTCGGACTTCCACTTCGTCGGCATCCAAGTGCTGCACTCGCGCGACCTTGTGAACTGGCAAATCATCGGCCAAGTCTTCGACCGCCTCGCGATCGCGCCGAAATACGACCAGATGCTCGGCTACGCGCAGGGCACGTGGGCGCCGTCGCTGCGCTATCACGACGGCACCTTCTATCTCTACGTCTGCGCGCCGCACGATGGCCTGATGCGCTGGACCGCGAAGAACCCGGCCGGACCATGGACAGGCTCCATCGTGAAGCTCGTCGATCGCTGGGAAGACCCTTGTCCGTTCTGGGACGACGACGGCCAAGCCTACCTCGTGCGCGGCGCCGTTGGCGCCGGCCCGATCATCCTGCACAAAATGAGCGCCGACGGCGCGCAGCTCCTCGACGACGGCGTGGAAATCTACCGCGGCCCCGTCGCCGAGGGTCCGAAACTCTTCAAGCGTCGCGGCTGGTATTACATCTCGCTCCCCGAGGGCGGCGTCGACAAGGGCGGACAAACGGTCCTGCGCTCGCGTCATCTCTACGGCCCCTACGAGCGCCGCGAAGTGCTGCCGCCCGGCAGTCCGCACCAAGGCGGCATCGTCGAGCTCGACGACGGCGAGTCATGGTTCATCGCGTTCAAATCGACCGGGCACTTCGGCCGCGTTGTGCACCTCAATCCGCTACGCTGGGGCGAGGACGATTGGCCGGCTTTCGGCGACCACGGTCAACCGGTCGACGGCGGCAAAAAGCCCGCGCTCCCCACCGCGGCCGTCGAACACCCGCAGCGCGCCGATGATTTCGCGAGCGCCGCGCTCGCACCGCAGTGGCAATGGAATCACAATCCACTCTCCGGCGCGTGGTCGCTCACCGAGCGCCCAGGCTGGCTGCGCCTCCGCGGGCATCCGACCGAATCGCTCCAATTCGCGCGCAACACGCTCACGCAGAAACTCTGGGGCCCCGCCGGCACCGTCACGGCCAAACTGGACGTGTCCGCGCTGAGCACCGGCCAGCGCGCCGGGCTCACGTTCATGAGTGGCAAGACATTCGCGCCCGTCGGCGTGATGGTCGACAACGACGGCACCAAGCGCGTCTATTGGTCCGACGGCGTCGGCCCGGTCGTGACGCAGGAGGTCGTCTGGTTCCGCGGCACCTACGACGGCGACCGCGCGCGCGTGCAATACAGCTTCGACGGCGAAACCTTCGGCAACGTCGGCGACTCGATCGCATTGAAATTCGGCCAATGGAAAGGCGCGCGCGTCGCACTCTTCAGCTACGGCCCGGCCGGCGGCCACGCGGATTTCGACGGCTTCGACTACGAAGTGCGACAGTAGGGCCGGTTTTAACCGGCCCATAAAAACTCCCGCGCGCACCTCGCGTTCCCGTTTTGCGCACCCACGCACTCGTGAACGGAGGGGCCGGCTAAAGCCGGCCCTACACCCGCCGCACACCGTCGCACTGGCGCAACTCCCAATCCGCCGGCGCCACGCCACCCTGAATCGCCACTTCGCGAAAATCGCAACCGCTCACATCCTCGAGCCACACCGCCGGACGCGCTTCGGGGCGCAGCGCCTCGAGCGACACGCGCGTGAACTTCAGGTCGCGCGCGTGGCGCGCATACACGCCCCACGCCGGCAGTTCGCCGAACAACATCGGCTCCGGATACGCCACCGGCAACTCCGGCACTTCGCGCCGCGCCATGGCGGCCGTGCCGCCACCGCGCGTCTCGATGCGGATATCGGTCAACTCGACGCCGTCCACCGGATGTCCCGTCAGCCCGGCGATGAAAATGCCGTGATCGGGTGCGACATCGCGCGCGTCGACGTCGGAGATCACGATGCGCCGCGCGGTGCCGGGAGCCTTCACGTCAGGCGCGCGCAGGCGCGCGCCGAGGCGGATGAAGATCGGCGCATTCATCACTTCGCGCATCGTCAGGTTCGTCGCGACGATGTTTTCCATGAACGAGCCATCGACCTGCTCGAGAGCGAGTCCGCGGCAGAATTCAAACGTGCAATCGCGAATCACGATGTTGCGGAAACCGCCGCTGCCTTCCGTGCCGAGCTTGATGCGCCCGATCGGTCCGCCGCGATGCTGGATCTCGCGGCGCTTGGTGCCGTCGAAGAGCGTGCCCTCAACGAATCCGCTCACGTAGCAATCGCTCACGGTGACGTTTTCCACCGGGCGCAGCACGCCGCCGCCGAGCGAGGATTTGATGCAGATGCCGTCGTCCCACGGTGAGTTCACGCGACAGCGCGCGACGCGGACGTTGGCGCAGCCATCGATATCGATGCCGTCGCGGTTGGTGTCGATGAACACGTCCTCCACCGTCACGCCATCGCACGCCGTGGCGAGAATCGCGAAGTGTCCGCCGTGCAGGATCGTCACGTCGCGCACGACGACGTTGCGGCAGGCGCGCAGTCCGATGGCCTTGTTGCCCACGCCCGCCGGGAGCGTGTCGAGCGCATGCGGATAGCCGAACGGCCCCGGCGTGAGCTGCGCCTGCGCGGGCTCGGGCGTGATCACGCCGTCGGCTTCGAGCACATCGGGCAAATGTCCCGCGGGCTGCGGCGCGACCTGGCCCATCGGGACGGCGATGCGCCCGTTGCCGCGGCTGAGTCCGCGCCCGAAAATTTTCCCCGGTCCGCAAATCGTGACGTCGTGAAGATTCTCGCCCCAGAGCAGGCTGTTGCGGAAACGCGAGTGGCCGAAATCCTGATAGAGGTTCGGGCCGCTGTCCTCCGGTGCGTCGTAACCGCCGGACTCGCCCGCGGGCGGCGGGTCGGCGGCAATGAGCGTCGCGCCGGCCTCGAGCCGCAGCGTGACGCCGCTCTGCAAACGCAGCGAATGGCACAGGTAGTCGCCCGCCGGCACGAGCACGGTGCCCGCCACGGCGCTCGCGGCGACGAGCGCGCGGTTGATCGCCGCGGTGTCGAGCGTGCGACCGTCGCCGGACGCGCCCCAGGCGCGAACATCGAACACACGGGAGGAGGACGAAGCGGGAGCAGATTCAGGCATCGCGAGGAGGCTATGGGCGCGGCGAAAAAATGCCGGGGCGCGTCCACCCCGGCAATCCGCGACGAGCGCACAGCGCCGTCGCGGTGTTTCCCCAAGCAGATCAGAAGGTGTAGGTCGTGGTGAGGCGGAGATTCAGACCGGGCTGCGTGGTGATGCCCGTGCCGGTGATGCGTCCGCCGGCGACCGAGATGTAGTCCGCGTCGTCGAACAGATTGTCGATGTTGAGGCGCAGGCCCCACTGTTTGTTGAAGCGGTAGCTGGCGCTGAACGTCGTCGCGAAATGCGGTTCGAGGTAGAAGCTGACTTTTTTCACGACGTTGAGCTGCGTGAAGTTGCCATCGGGAATGTCGCCGGCGCGCTTGCCGCTGTAGCTGGTGCCGAAGCTCAGCTGGAGGCCTTTCGCGGCGCCCTCGTTGAAGCGGTAGTTCAGGAGGAGCGAGGCGTTGTTGTCGGCCACACCGCGCACCATGCGATCGAGCGCGTCACGCATCTTGAGGTGCGAGTAGGTGGCGATGGCGGAGAGGTTCGGCGTGAGCTGGCCCATCAACTCGATCTCGTAGCCTTTGTTGGTGAGGTCGGAGATGAGCGTCTGTGGCTGGGTCGGGTCGGTCTGGTAGGCCGGGTTGGGCACCGTGACGTTCGTCTGCGAAATTTCGAAGTAGGCGGCGTTCACGGAGAGGCGCTTCTCGAGGAACTCGGTCTTGATGCCGAACTCGGTCTGCTCGCCGTCGCGCCAGAGAGCCTGCGTTTGGTTGACGATGGTGGGATTCGCGTTGGTCGAGTGGCTGCCGTAGACGGAGAGTTTTTCCGTCACCTTGTAGAGGGCCGCGGCGCTCCACATCGTCTTGCTGTCGTCGAGCGTGCTCGAGGTCGCGCCGGTCAGGCCGTTCCAGTTCTGCTGCTTGCTGGCGAAACGCAGGATGCCGCCGGAGAGGTAGAGTTTGTTGTCCAAAAGGCCGACGCGCTCGCTGAGGTAGATCTGGCTGTTGGTGAAGTTGGCGCGATTGTCGGCCGTCCAGTCGGTGGGATACGCCGGATAAGCATAGGTCTGCGCGAGCAGGTTAATCCCCGGCAGGGCCGCGCTCTTGGTCTTGTTGTGGGAATACTGGCGCGAGATCGCGAGGCCGGCGACCGTCTGCGAGCTGACCGCGCCGAGTTGGCGAGTCATCGCGACGTCCGCCTGGAGATTGCCCGTGCGGCGAAGCGTGTCCTGGATGTCGCCGCGATTGGGGATGTTCGCGGTGTTGATCCACGGCGAGGAGGTCGGGACGTAGGGATTGCTCGTGGCGTTGTAGGGGAGCGCAGAGTTCTGGAGCGCCCACGTGGAATCCTGCGTGAGTTCGCCCGTCATCGGATTGTAGCGACTGCTCAGGCCGGGCGTGGAAAGGAAGTTCTGGTCGGAAGTCTCGTGATAGCGGCGACCGTTGGCGGCGAGACGGAGATTAATTTCCGGAGTGAAGCTCTTCGTGTAGACGGCGAAAAAGTCCTGGCTCGCCGTGTCGACGTGGCTCCACGGCTGGATGCCGTTCAGGCCGCTCGGATCGATGCCCGGGAGCAGCTTCGGCTCGCCCGACGTGGCGGTCGTGCTCGGATCGAGGATCAACAGCGGCTCACGGAAAATCCAGTGGTCGGCCACGATGAGTTTCAACGTGAGCGACGAGTCGGGGCTGATGCGCCAGGAAAACATCGGCGCGAGCGACTTGCCCTTGAGTTTCGCGTCCTCACTCCAATACGTGCCGGTGTCCTGATACGAGCCGACCAAGCGATAGGCGAAAGGACTGCCGGCCGAGAACGGCGCCGTGAGATCGAGCAACGCCTTTTGCGCGCTAAACATGCCCACCGTCGCGCTGAGCGAGCGGCGCGTGGTGTAGAGCGGGGATTTGGTGATGACGTTCAGCGAGCCGCCCGGCGCGCCCGCGGGCGACAGAATGGCATTCGGGCCCTTGGTCACCTCGATGCGATCGATCACCGCCTCCTCGACGTTGTCGGCATCGGCCGATTGCAGGAAATTGTCGACCGTGCGCGCGCCGTTCTGCGTCTCGAAGCCGCGGATGATCATACGATCCTGGAACTGAATGCCGCGTCCTTCCTGCACGCCGGCGATGTAGCGGGTGACGTCGAACACGCGGTTCGGCGCAAGATCGTCCATCATGTCGCGCGTGATGACCGAAATGGAACTCGGCGTGTCGATCAGCGCCGAGCGGATGCGCACCGCCGAGATCGCATCGCCGGCGCGATAGCGATCGTCGGCCTGCGACGACACGGTGAACGGCGACAGCGTGACGACCTCCTCCTTGGTCGGCTGCGGCGCCGGCGCGGCGGTCTGGGCGTGCACTTGCGGGGCGACAGCGAGAATTACGGGCAGCGCGGCCGCGAAGGCGGCGGCGGCAAACGAGCACGCCGATGCGCGTGCTTGGGACAGAGTCTTCATGGACGGGGTAGTTGGGGTGTTTGGTCGTCCGCCGAGGCGGGCGGGCGGTAGTTCGCCAGCGCGAACCGATGTCGCACCAGTGGCACGCGACCACGCTCGGGCCAAGCGCGCCGTCACTTTCCACGTCAAATAAAATTGCCGTTTTCACGGCATTCGCGTCTCGTCCGCGCGTGTCACCGTCCGTGCACACCCCCACTACCCCACCCACGCTGCGCGAGATCGCGCGCCTGGCGAGCGTTAGCCACACGACCGTCTCGCTGAGCCTGCGCAACCATCCGTCGATCCCCGACGCGACGCGCGATCGGATTCGCCACCTCGCCGACTCGCTCGGCTATCGCTCGAACGTCCTCGTCTCGGCGTTGATGAGTCAGGTGCGGCTGAAGAAGCACAAGACCGCGCCTGAGGTCGTCGGCTTTCTCACCGGCGGCCCCACGCCCGACGAGTGGAAGAATCACTCGGCCAACGTCGGCTTCTTCGAGGGCGCGCGTAAACGCGCCCAGCAACTCGGCATGCGCATCGAACCCTTCTGGCTCGGCCCCGGCGGCAAATCCGCCGCCGGCACGTGTCACATGCTGCGCACGCGCGCCATCACCGGAAATCTCATCTCGCCCTTCGCCCATCCGGTTTACGACTACGAGCTCGATTGGTCGCACCTCATCTGCGTCGGCCTCGGCTACGTTTTTCGGCAACATGCGATGCATCGCGCGACGCACAATCATTTCCGCGGCGCGTTCATCGCTTACGAAAAACTCTGGGCGCTCGGCTACCGCCGCATCGCACTCACGCTCGATGCCGAGCAAAACGAGCGCGTGAACTACACCTGGCTCGGCGGCTACCTCGCCGCGCAACAAACCTTCAGCAAGCGCCGCCTCGATCCGTTGCTCACCACGGAAACGCGCGCGCTGCAGCAGATGAAGCGCTGGATGAAGTCCACGCGTCCCGACGCCGTCATCGGTTTCGGCCCCGGCCAGCTCACCCGCCTCACGGAGCTCGGCTACGCCATCCCGGACGACGTCGCCTTCGCTGCGCTCGACGTCGAGCAGGCGCGCCTCGCGCACGTCGAACAGGTCACCGGCATCAACCAGAATCTCCCGCTCATCGGCGCCACGGCGCTCGATATTCTCGCCAGCCAGCTCTACCACCACGAAGTCGGCCTGCCGCAACGCCCGGTGTTCAGCATGATCACCGGGTATTGGGAACCCGGACGCACCGCGCCCGCCAAGTAGCGCCGGCTTCCAGCCGGCCAGAAGAAATCTCGCACCGCGCGCGTCGCCCCGCACGAAGCGCACGTATCCAACCCAGCCCCAAGCGTCGCTCCCGTTCGTTCGCGATCGCTTGCGCTCTACTGTTAGCCCAGAGGGGCCGTTGCTCGCCCACGCGGCTGATTGATGCTCGCGAGCGTCCGCGTTTTTGCTGTCCTCTTCCCCCTTCCGATTGCCGCGGTAAGCACCTCCCCTCGCCTCCGCGCTGCCGTCGCCGCCCCTCTTCCCCATGAGCAGTGCCCCCGTTCAGAAGCTCTCGTTCCTCGAGAAAGCTGGCTACAGCGCCGGCGACGCCGCCGCGAACTTCGTCTTCATGACGATGGTTCTGTTCCAGCTGAATTTCTACACGGACGTCTTCGGACTCTCCGCGAGCGCCGCCGCCGCCATCCTGCTGTGGCCGCGTCTCTGGGACGCGCTCTTCGATCCGATCATGGGCGTGCTCGCCGACCGCACGAACACGCGCTGGGGCAAGTTCCGCCCGTGGGTCCTCTGGACCTCCGTGCCGTGGGCCATCGTGATGATTCTCGCCTACACCACGCCGACCGGCTGGAGCACCGGCATGATGATCGCCTACGCCGGCATCACGAACACGATCCTGATGACGCTCTACTCGATGAACAACATGCCCTATTCCGCCCTCGGCGGCGTGATGACGGGCGACCTCAACGAGCGCACCAAACTCAATTCCTACCGCTTCGTCTCCGTCAACATCGCGCAGTTCATCGTCGGCGGCTTCACGCTCCCGCTCGTCGCGAAGTTCGCCGAAGGCCACGACCGCCAGCACGGCTGGCAGGTCACGATGACGATCTGGGCCGTCCTCTGCCTCGTGCTTTTCCTCGTCACGTTCTTCACCACGAAGGAACGCATCAAGCCTGTCGCCGAGACGCATGCGTCGCCGAAACAGGACTTCCTCGATCTCCTCAAAAACGCCCCCTGGATCGCGCTCGTCGCCTACACCGTCTTCAACTTCGGCATGCTCGCCTACCGCGGCGGCGCGCACTACAACTTCTATCACCACTACGCCGACAAGGCCGCGATGTTCGACTTCGTCGAAAAACTCGGCCTCACCACACCCGAGCTCGCGCGCGGCAGCGGCCTGCTCGATTTCCTCGGCTACGTCGTGCACGGCACCCGCGAAACCGCCGCGACGTCCAACGTCGCCGACGTGTTCAACAGCATCGTCAACATGCTCGGCACCGCGACGACGATCGTGTTCATCATTCTCTCCGCGGGCCTCTCGGCGAAGTTCGGCAAGAAGGCCATCATCTTCACCGGCTTCAGCCTGGCCGCGCTGAACTCGTTCGCCTACTACCTGCTCGCACCGACGAACACTTGGGGCATGGTCGTCCTCGCGGTGCTCGGCTCGATCGTCTACGCGCCGACCATCGCGGTCGCATGGGCCATGTATGCCGACGCCGCCGACTACTCCGAGTGGCAGACGGGGCGCCGCTTCACGGGCATGGTGTTCGCGACGATCGGCTTCTCGCTCAAGGCTGGTCTCGCGCTCGGCTCCGCCGCGTTCCTCTGGATCATGGCCGGCGCGTTCGGCTACGACACGAAACTCCCCTCGGCGCCCAACGCCGTGCACGGCTACTTCGTTTCCTCCAGCCTTATCGTCGGCCTGCTCTTCGCCGGTGGCGCGATCTCGATCGCGTTCTGCAAGCTGAACAAATCCCTCACGCTTCAGATGGCCTCCGAGCTCGCCGAACGCCGCCAAAAGGCGGGCATCGCGACGTAGCAAGTAGGGCCGGCTGAAGCCGGCCCATCGGCACTCGCGTCGCTGCCGAACCTCTCGTTTGAACCTCCACGTCCGCCGCGAACATTCTTCTGGACCGGCTGAAGCCGGTCCTACCTTTCGATGCGCCTCGCACTCCTTCTCGCGTCCTTAACCTCGTCCGTGATCGCGCTCGCGGGCAGCGCCGCCACCGACTCCAGCGCCGTCGCGACCGGCCGCTACCGCAACCTCTTCAAGGAATACCTCGGCAAAACCGACGCCGAGATCGCCGCGCGCCTCGACGCCGCGGCGCGCCAGCTCTTCGCCGGCGATCCTGACTCCGAGCGCCTCTACTACGAAGTGCCGGGCGACATGGCCTACGTGCCCGACATCAACAATCACGACGTCCGCAGCGAGGGCCTTTCCTACGGCATGATGATCGCCGTGCAGCTGAACCGCCGCGCCGAGTTCGACCGCATCTGGAAGTTTGCGCGCCACTACATGCATCACGAGTCAGGCCCGTTCCGCGGCTACTTTGCGTGGCACACGAGCTACGACGGCCGGCGCTTGAGCAACGGCCCCGCGCCCGACGGCGAAGCGTGGTTCGTCACGACGCTCTTCTTCGCCGCGCACCGCTGGGGCAACGGCAACGGCATCTTCAATTATTCCGCCGAAGCCCAGGCGATCCTGCGCGACATGATCCATGCCCACGAACAACCCAGCCGCGGTCCCGTCGGCTCGATGTTCGACCCGCAGGTGAAGCAAATCGTGTTCGTTCCCACTCCGCCGGGCAACGGTTTCACCGATCCCTCGTATCACGTCCCAGCCTTTACCGAACTCTGGGCGCGTTGGGCCGCCGATGCCTCCGACCGCGCCTTTCTCGCCGAAGTGACGCGCATCAGTCGCGAACTCTTCCGCCGCGCTGCGCACCCGCAGACCGGCCTGATGCCCGACTACTCGAACTTCGACGGCACGCCGCAACCCGGCACCCACGGCGGCCACGAACACTTCGCCTACGACGCATGGCGCACGCTCTCCAATCCCGCGCTCGACTGGTCGTGGTGGCGCGCCGGCCCGTGGCAAGTCGAGCAATCCAACCGCGTCCTGCGCTTCCTCGCGTCCCACGGCGAAAACATCCCCGACCTCTACCGCCTCGACGGCACGCCGCTTGTCGCCGACAGCTTCAACGCACCCGGTCTGCTCGCCATGGCCGCCACCGCCGCCCTCGCCGCCGATCGCGAGATCGGCGAGCCGTTTGTGCGTCGGCTCTGGGACCTTCCGATACCCACCGGCCGCTACCGCTACTACAACGGCCTGCTCACGATGCTCGCCCTCCTCCAAGTCAGCGGCAACTTCCGCGCCTACCCGCCTGCCTCATGGGTCCCGTCTGCCCTATAGGTCCTATAAGTCCCATCCTCCCCATGCGCCGCCTCTTCCCTCTCATCTTCGCCCTCACCCTCGCTCTCGCCGCCGCCCTCCACGCCGACGACGGCTACCGCCTCTGGCTGCGCTACGACCCCATCGCCGACGAGCCACTCCGCACCGCCTACGCCGCCGCCCTCACCGAGATCGTCGTCCCCGAAAACGCCCCGCCTGTCGTGCTCTCGGCCCGCGACGAACTCGCCGCCGGCCTCCGCGGCTTGCTTGGCCGCGACATTCCCGTCGTCACCAAAGCCACTAGCAACGGCGCGCTCATTCTCGGCACGCCGGACGATCCCGCGCTCCACGCCGCCATCTCCGAAACCGACCAGCGCGCCGCCGGCATGGAGGGCTACCTCATCCGCCGCGTCGCCGACGCGAACGGCGCCCATCGCACGCTCCTCTTCGCCAACCGTCCCATCGGCCTCCTCTACGGCGCGTTCGCGCTCCTCCGCCATCTCCAGCTTCAGCGACCGCTCGATTCCCTCAATCTCACCAGCGCGCCGAAAATCGAGCGCCGCCTGCTCAACCACTGGGACAACCTCGATCGCACCGTCGAGCGCGGCTACGCCGGCTTCTCGCTCTGGGAATGGTTCTACCTCCCCGAGATCCGCTCGCCGCGCTACCGCGACTACGCCCGCGCCCTCGCCTCGGTCGGCCTCAACGGCACCGTCCTCACCAACGTCAACGCCAACGCCCAAATCCTCACGCGTCCCTACCTCGAAAAAGTCGCCGCGCTCGCCGGCGAGTTTCGCCCGTGGGGCATCCGCGTCTATCTCACCGCGCGCTTCAGCGCGCCGATCGAAATCGGCGGCCTCAAAACCGCCGACCCGCTCGATCCCGCCGTCGCCGCGTGGTGGCGCGACAAGATCGACGAGATCTATAAAATCATTCCTGACTTCGGCGGCTTCGTCGTGAAGGCCAACTCCGAGGGTCAGCCCGGCCCGCAGGACTACGGCCGCACGCACGCCGATGGCGCCAACCTCCTCGCCGACGCCCTCGCGCCGCACAACGGCATCCTGATCTGGCGCGCCTTCGTTTACTCCGCCACGAACAACGACGACCGCGTCAAGCAAGCCGTCACCGAGTTCGCGCCGCTCGACGGACAGTTTCGCGACAACGCCGTCATCCAGATCAAGAACGGCCCGCTCGACTTCTTCCCGCGCGAGCCGTTCTCGCCGCTCTTCGGCCACATGCCCCGCACGCGCCTCGCGATCGAGTTGCAGATCACGCAGGAATACCTCGGCCACTCCGTTCAACTCGCCTACCTCGCACCGCTCTGGAAAGAGGCGCTCGACGCCGACACGTTCGCCAACGGCCCCGGCACCACCGTCGCGCGCATCGTCGACGGCAGCGTGAAGCTCCAGCATCCCACGGTCATCGCCGGCGTCGCCAACACCGGCACCGATCGCAACTGGACCGGCCACCTCCTCGCGCAATCCAACTGGTATGCCTTCGGTCGCCTCGCGTGGGATCACTCGCTCACCTCCGAGCAGATCGCCGACGAGTGGACGCGCCTGAGCTTCGGCTCCGACGCGCAAGTCGCCTCCACGATCTCGCGCCTCCTCCTCGGCTCGCGCGAGACGATCGTCAACTTTTCCATGCCGCTCGGCCTGCATCACATCATGGCCGAAGGTCACCACTACGGTCCCGGCCCGTGGGTCACCGACCGCCCGCGCGCCGACTGGACCGCCGTCTACTATCATCGCGCCGACGCGACCGGCATCGGCGTCGACCGCACCGCGCGCGGCACCAACGCGCTCGGCCAATACGCGCCCGAGTGGCAACGCGCGTGGGGCGATCCGCAAACCTGTCCCGACAAATACCTCCTCTGGTTTCACCGCCTGCCGTGGGATTTCCGCATGAAATCCGGCCGCCCGCTCTGGGACGAACTGTGCCTGCGTTATCAGCAAGGCGTCGACGAAGTGCGCGCCATGCAACGCAACTGGGACTCGCTGCGCGGCCGCATCGACGACGAACGCTTCACGCACGTGCAACAGCGCTTCGCCCGCCAGGAGAAAGACGCGCGCGACTGGCGCGACGCGTGCCTCCTCTACTTCCAGCAATTCTCGCAGCGTCCCCTGCCCGCCGGCATCGAGCCGCCCGCTCACTCGCTCGATCACTACCGCGCGATCAAACTGCGCCACGTGCCGGGACATCACTGACACTCGAGAAATCCGGCGACGGATTGAAAATCACCCGTTGAAGTGACGGTGCGAAAGTAGGGCCGGATTCATCCGGCCCCAGAACGCCGCGCCACCCGGTTCGGGACCGGTTAAAACCGGTCCTACGCCAAAGGGCTTCGTCACTTGTTTAGATAACTCTTAATAAGTCGGTCCGAGTATGCAGGGCGAACCCTCCGGGTGAGCCGCGGCACACTGCGGCGGTTCCCTGATCGCCAGCGCCACCCTCGCGCGGCCCCACCGGCCCTGACACACAGATCGTCCAATCGCTGGGTTCTTTCCGGCTCGCGTTGGGCTGCCTTGTGGTGATTTAACGTTTCATCACGGCGATTTGGGCCAAATTCGCCGCTTTACCCCATGAAACATCGTCACCCCCGATGGGTCAGCGCCACGGTTCTGTGCGCGTTGGCGTTGTCCGCCGCAGCGGCCGAACCGCTCGAGGAAGTCAACCGTCTCGCGCGCGACTGGGTCCGGTTCCGCACCGAGACCGCTCGTCTCAATTCCAGCTGGCAAGCCGAGCGCGCGCTGATGGAATCCACCATCACCGCGCTTCAGGAACGAGCAACGGCGCTCGAAGAGAAACGCGATCTCAAAAAGGCGCAGACCGCCCGCGAGCGGGAGGAAATCGATGCGCTCGCCGGGAAGAACCGCGCCGCCGCCAGCGACCTTGCCACGACTGACGCGCGCCTGCGCACGCTCACCACGCGACTCGACGCACTGCGCCCGCAGCTCCCGCCACGACTCTCCGACGCGCTCGCCCTCTCCTACCGCTCGCTCGCCAATCCCGACCTGCCGACGAGCGAGCGCATGCAACTCGCGATCAACGTCCTCAACCGCTGCGCGCAATTCAACCGGCTCGTCAGTGCGGGCGAAGAGGTCGTCGCGATCGAAGGCGAACCGACGCCCAAGTCGCTCGAGGTGATCTACTGGGGTCTCAGCCACGGCTACGCCATTGATCGGCGCGCGCACAAAGCATGGCTCGGTCGACCCAGTGACACCGGATGGCGCTGGGCATCGCAAGACGACGCGTTCGACGCCGTCGTCCGTCTCCTCGCCATTTCTCACGACCGGGCCGATCCCGAACTCGTCGCGGTGCCCGCGCAAATTTCCCGCTCTGTCCCCGCTCCGTCCGCACCATGAAGACCCTGCCTGCGCTCATCGCTTCGCTCGTGCTCGCCGGTGTCGCGGTATCGGCGCCCACCTTGGACGAAACGCTGCAAACCGCCGCGACGGACTACCGCGCGCGCGTCGCTCGTGCCGCCGAGGAATTGAATCGCACTCGCGCGCGCATCGACGCCGAGAAAGCCCCGCTGCTCACCCAGCTGCGCGCGATGGAAGACCGCGTCGTCAGCGTCCAAAGCGAAATCACCCGCCTGGACACGCGTCGAGCCGACTCGACCGAGACGCGGCGCAAGCTCATCCAGGAGCTCGAGGCGACCCGCAAGGTGACCAGTTACGCCGCCACGCTCGCGCACGATGCATTGAAGGCCACCATCGACGGCCTCGCGCCCGGCGAGACCGAGCGCGAAAGCGAATCGTTGCAGGCGCTGCAGCAGCGACTCGACGACTCCGCCGCCGGAGCCAACGGCACCACCGCCTTCGAGGTCGCCGAACAACTGCTCGCGCGCACCGAGCGCGCGCTCGGCGGCTACCGCGCGGAGGGCTCCGCCGTCGTCGCCGATACGAGCGAGATGCTGCGCGGCCAGTTCGCCTTCGTCGGCCCGGAGGTTTTCTTTCGTTCCAGCGACGGTCGCCATGTCGGCGCCGTGCGCGCCCGCGACGGAGCCAAACTGCCGGCCAGCTACGCCCTGCCCGAGTGGTCGCAAACCTCGGCGTCCACGTTCTTCGCCGGCCAGCCCGGCACGATCCTCGCTGACGCTTCCGGCGGCAAGGCGCTGCGTCTGCAGGAAACGAGCGGCACGTTGTGGGAGCACGTGCGCAAAGGCGGCGTGGTCGCCTTCGCGATCATCGGAGTCGGCGCGCTCGCGCTGATCATGATTCTCCAAAAGATCCGCGACGTCGCGCAGATGGGAATCGAACCCACGGAGAGCTACCAGAAATTTCTCGCCCTCGTCGCACACGGGGTGAACACAGAAGCCGAACAGGCCGCGCGTTCTCTCAAATCCTCAACGCGCGAACTCGTCCAGGCTGGCCTCCACTCCGCGTCGGAAACGAAAGTCATCCTTGAAGAGCGCCTGCAGGTCGTCCTCCTCGCCCAGCGCCTCCATTTTGAACGGCGTCTGCCGCTGCTGGCCGTCATCGCGACCGCGGCGCCGCTCATGGGCCTGCTCGGCACTGTCGTCGGCATGGTGAAGACGTTCGCGCTGATCACCGTCTTCGGCACCGGCAACGCCGGAAAGCTTTCGAGCGGCATCTCCGAAGTGCTCGTCGCCACCGAACTCGGCCTCGCAGTCGCCATTCCGACATTGATCGCGCACGGCTTCCTCGCGCACCGCATTCAGAAGAATCTCCTCCTGCTCGAGCGTCAGGCACTCGAGTTTACCACCGCGGTGGAAGTCGCCCGCACCGCTCGCCAACCCGCCGCGCTCAGCGTCGCGTCATGAAGCCCCTGCTCGAGCTGTTGGAGAAAGGCGGACCAGCGATGCTGGCGATCCTCGCGCTCTCGGTCGTGCTCTATACGCGTTGCTTCCAACTGCTATTGGCGTTGCGCCGCGCGCGCCGTCGGCTGCGCGACCAGGTCGCATTCACCCGCGAGGTCGACGCGCGACGCCTTCAGGTCGAACTGCATGAGTCGTTCCGCCACGAGCGCCTCGCGCTGGCCGCGATGATCGCCGCCGCACCGTTGCTCGGGTTGCTCGGCACCGTCAGTGGCATGGTGAAGACCTTCCACAGCCTCTCCGCGCAAGCGGGCGAAAAATCGATGGAGGGTCTCGCGCGCGGCATCTCCGAAGTGCTCGTCGCCACCGAGTCGGGCCTGCTTGTCGCCTTGCCGGCGCTGTTGCTTGTTTATCTGGCGCATCGCGAAGTGCTCGAACACGTGAAGCTCCTCAACCAGCGCGCCAGCGCAGGAGGCACGCCATGATCGGACGCGGACACGGTCACGGGCGTTTCGAACCGACGCACATCGATATGGTGCCGATGGTCGACTGCATCATGGTGCTCGTGATCTTTCTCATGATCAGCAGCGCGTTCGTGAGCGACCCCGGCGTCGAAGTGCAGAAGCCGGATGTCGCCGGCACGACCAACCTCGATCAGAACGCGCTGCTCCTCGCCATCACCGCGGACAACCGGATCTACTTCGACGGCCAGGAAATTCGCACCGACCAGGTCGCCGCCGTGCTGAAACAAGCCGCGATCGGTCGTTCCCCGGTCGTCATCATCCGCGGCGACCGCTCGTCCGATCTCGGGGTGTTTGCCGCGGTTTACACCGAGGCGAAACGCTCGGGCATCCAGCACGTGCAATTCGCCACGACCCGCGCCAACTGAAGATGCTCTCCGCGCCACCGCTGCCTCCCTCGCTCGACGCGCCTCGCGTCCTCGATCGCGCGATCGGTTGGCTGGCCGGCCTCGGCTTCACCTTTGCGCTCTTCCTCGGACTCGCGCACCTCGAAAACCTCGGCCCGCACGAGGCCCCGGCCGAGTTCGACGATCTTCGCGTCATCTCGCTCCCCTTCTCGCCGCCGCCTCCGCCGCCGACCCCGCGCGATCAACCGGTGGAGGCGTCTGCAGATCTTCCGCCTCTTGCCGGCCTCGAACCCGGTGCATCTGACAGCCCCGTCCGCATTGCCGTGGTGCCGGCGGATCTCGAGGCGTTGCTGCCGCCCTCGACCATTCCGCCGCGTGCCACCGTGAAGTTCGGCCAGTTGCACGCGGAAATGAAGCCGCGCGTGGATCTCGAGTTCGAACCGCAACACGTCTTCCAAACCGCCGAAGTCGATCAGGCCCCCCGCGCCGTCGTGCGCGAAGTCCCCGCCGTGCCCCGCGAACTGTTCCCCGAAAGCCGCACCCTGCGCGTCGTGCTCCTGCTCGTGATCGATCAGCAAGGTCGCGCGATCAGCGCCCGTGTCGCCGAAACATCCGGACAACCGACGTTCGACTCGATCGTCGCGCAAACCGTGATGGACGCCTGGGAATTTTCGCCCGCCATCCGCCGCGGCAAGAAAGTGAAGTGCCTCGCCCAACAGGCGTTTCGCATCAACCTCGGCGCGCGGTCCCGCTTCGAAGCCCGATGAAAGCCCCTCGTCTCCTCCGTTTCTGGCTGACGCTGCTGCCGCTCCTTCCCCTCGCGGCTCAGGACAACTCGCCAAGCCGCGCATTCGACCTCGAGCGCTTCCGCGATCAGCACAGCGTGCGCCCGCCGCCGACCGACGCGAAGCGCGTCATCCGCGAGTCGAACACGTTCCTCAAGGAGCGCGAGCCGGATATGACGCCCGAGGAATACGCGCTGCACGAGAAAGTCGTCACGATGCTGACGACCAATCCTGCGTTCGCCGTGAAGCTCCTGGAGACCATGACGGACGCCAAGGAGCAGCCCAGCCCGGCGTTCGAACTCATTCTCGGCAACGCCTATTACGCCGACAACCAGGTCGAGCGCGCCGAGCAATGCTACCGCAGCGCCGTGCGCCGTTACCCGAATTTCCTTCGTGCCTGGAACAATCTCGGCGTCCTCTGCTACACCGCGAACCGTTTCACCGAAGCCGTGGAGTGCTTCTCCAAATCCGTCGCACTCGGCGACCGCGATCCTACGACCTTCGGCCTGCTCGGCTACTGCCTGGAGCGCGAAGGCAATCTCGTCTCCGCCGAGATGTCCTACATGCAGGCCCTCAGCGGCGCGCCGAACCACGCCGACTGGAAGGAAGGCCTGCTCCGCATCTACCTCGAGGGAAAACAGCACGGCCGCGCCGAGCCGCTCCTGCGCAGCCTGATCAAGGAACGCCCGACCGAGACCCGCTTTTGGCTCAGCTACGCCGGCCTGCTCGTCACCGATCGCCGCAAAATCGAAGCGATGGCGGTGCTCGAGGCCGCGCGCGCGGTCGGCGCCGCCGGACCGGACGAACTCGCGTTGCTCGGCGATCTCTACGCCGAGCAAAACCTGCCGACCGAGGCACTCGACGCCTACGCCGGCATGCTCGCCCCGGCACGATCGCGCGGCGAAGAAAAGCTCCTGCACTTCGCGCGCGTCCAACTCGCCGCCAATCGCCTGGACGAAGCCGAAGCCTCCCTCGCGGCCCTGCGCGGCGAACTCACCGCGTCCGCCCAACTCGCCCGCCTGCAACTCCGCGCCGACCTCTGTCTCGCCCGTCAACGCTGGGCCGACGCCCGCCGCGATGCCGAAACGTTGCTCGCCCTCGCGCCGCTCGACGGCCGCGCGTTGTTGACGATCGGCCGCGCCTACAATGGCGAAAAAAATACCGCGCGCGCCACCCTGGCCTTCGAAGCCGCCCAACGCGTCGCCGACACCGCCTATGCCGCCAGCCTCGAACTGGCGAACCTCGCCCTGCGCAGCCGTCACTACGGCCAAGCCGCCGAATACCTCGAAAAGGCGCTCAGCCTCCAGCGCACCGACGAGGTCGCCGCCTATCTCGCCCGCGTGAAAACGCTCCTCGTTTCCGAAGGCGACGCGCCGTAGCGCGCCGAGCAACGTTCAATTCCGAATTTCGCCGCCATCCATCCCGTCATGAAGACTCCTGCGTCACTCCCCGTCGCCCGCTCCATCGCGTGCCTTCTCGCCGCACTCTCCCTCGACCTCGGCGCGGCGCCCACTTCATCGAGCACACCGTCCGCGCCCAAGACGCACACGCTCTGGGTCGGCGCGCAGTTCTCCGTCGAGTGGCAGGGCCAGCTGCGTCCGGTCGTCGGCGTCGATGGCGGCACGTTTATCGTCGAGGTCGACGGGAAACGCGTGACTGTGCCATCGCTCCGCAGCGACCTCAGCATCAAGATCGACGACACGCTGAAACTCTCCACTCGTTCCGCCAACGTCACCGACCTGAAAGGCGAACGCGCCTACACCCGCGAGAATGATCCGCGCACCAAGTTCAACCGCGCGTTCGCCACCGGCGCCGGTGCTTCCGCCGCGACGAACGCCGCCGGCTACAATCTGGTGCAAAACCAGCTCGCAGCCGGCGACCCGAAGAACCCCTTCGGTCCTGCGAACGCCCGCGCCGCCGAGCAAGCTTACAACAGCACCGCCTTCGCGGGCACGTCCGATCTCAATTCCGCCGGCTCGCACGCCGCCCGCATGGGCGCGGAACTCGCCGAGGAAAAATTCGACGCCTTCGACCTCACCTTCACCGTCTCCTCCCTGCAGCCACTCGAGCAGCCTTATCTCATCGTCGTAACGCGCTACCGCGAACAGGCCGGTGATCCCAAGTCCGGCCGTATCTGGGTCTACGCCGACACCCTCGAACGCATCACAAACCAGCCGCGACAAATCCGTCTGACACGCGGCGGTTTTCCGCCGGGCTACGAGCTGATCGATTTCCGCGTCCACCTTTACGATGGCGGCCAGGAGATCGCGACCAGCGTCGCGCGCAAACGCACCGAGCTGACGACCGACGAGGCGTTCCAGTTTTCCGTGATCGACTACATCGGACGTCATCGCGACGCCACACTCGCGCCGGTGCCCGTCCGCGCCTTCATTCCGACGGGCCTGCGCAGTCGCCTCCCGGCCGAAACGCTGCCGCAAACCGTCTACGTCAAAGTGGCCGCCGACGGTCGCCCGCTGGGTGCGTATAGCGATCAAGCCGCCACGTCGCCACTCACGGAGACTTCGCTCGCGCAGGTCGTCAGCGAGCTGCGATTCCATCCCGCGCTGGCCAAGGGCAAGCCCTGCGAAGGCATTGCCGCCATCGAGCTGGCGCAGGTTCTTCGCTGAGTCGGTGAGTAGGGGCGCCGCTTGACGGCGCCCGGGCGTGGTCGCGCGACGTTGCCACTCGAGCTGAAGCGCTCGCTCTAGCCCGCAGCCGTCCGCGGCAGACGCTTGTAGAAAATCGCATTCGGCTCCGGTTCGCCCTGCGGGTTCGTCGCGTAGTCGGGAATCCCGCCGACATAAGTGTAGGCGAGCGCCTCGTAGAGCTGCCGCGCGCCCGCGTGGCTGTCGCTCGTGTCGAGAAACAGCAGCCACACGCCGCGCGCCTGCGCCTGCGCTTCGAGCTCCGCCATGAGACGCCGCGCGATCCCATGCCGACGGCACTCCGGTCGCACCATCACCTTCTGCACCTCGGCGCGATGCCGGCCGTTGGCGCGCGACTCCAGCGCGAGTTGCGCGCTGCCGATGATGGCGCCGCTCGCATCGCGCGCCACGAGCACGAGCTTCGCACCGGCCGCCGCATCCGCAGCCACCTTCGCCCAATACGCCTGCGCTTCCTCTTCCGTAACTCCGACGAGAAATCCGATCGAAGCGCCGGCGCGCACGCAGTCGCGCAGCAGGGATTCGAGTTGGCGCAGGTCGGAGGCCGCGAACGGCGTGGCGAGAATTTCGAGCGTGGCAGTCATCCCCGGCACTATGGGTGAAGCGGCTTGTCGCGTCCAATACCCGTTCGCTACCGTTTTCATCACCACGCAACATCGATGGAACTGCGCCACCTCCGCTCCTTCGTCGCCGCCGCCGAACTCGAACACTTCGGTCGGGCCGCCGAGCGCCTGCACATCGTGCAACCCGCCCTCAGCCGGCAGATCCGCGAACTCGAGGAAGAGATCGGCGCGCCGCTGTTCACGCGCCTCAAGCGTGGCGTGCGCCTGACTTCCGCCGGCCGCGCGCTGCGCGAGGAGGCGCGGCAAGTGCTGGGGCAGCTCGACGATTCCCTGGCGCGAGTTCGAGCTGTGGCGAGCGGTCGCGAAGGACTCCTGCGCATCGGCTTCGTCGACACCGCGGTCTATTCACCGGCGTTGCCAAAACTCTTCGATCGGTTCCGCCGCCGTCATCCGGGCGTGCGACTGGAACTGCTGCAGCGCACTTCGCTCGCGCAGGCCGAGCTGCTGCGCCGCGGCGAGATCGACCTCGCGTTCGTCTATCACCCGCCGGAGCGGCTGGGCGCACTCGAAGCGCGTCCGCTGTGGCGCGAGCACATCCTGCTCGCCGTTCCCGCGCGTCACCCGCTCGCCAAGCGTCGCAGCGTGCGACTCGCCGACCTGCGCGACGAAGCCTTCGTCTGGATTCCGCGCGATCTGAGCCCCGCGTATTACGACCTAGTGTTTCGCGACTGCGCCGCCGCCGGATTTCGGCCGAACATCGTGCAGGAGGGCGGCACCGACAGTGCGATCATGAGCCTCGTCGCCGCCGGCGCCGGACTTTCCTTCTGCCTCGAATCTAGCCGTCATCATCGCCCCGCCGGCGTCGCGCTCGTGCCGATCCGTGATTTGAAGGCCCACGTGCAGCTCGCCGCGGTCTGGCGCACCGATCGCGACAACCCCGCGCTGCCGCTCTTCGTGGAGATGCTGGCCAGGCAGCGCACAAAATCCCGCTCATAGGTGGAGCGCGTTGACCCCAACGCGCTTTAGGATGTTCGTCGCCGAGAGCGCGTTGAGGTCAACGCGCTCCACCTTCAGAACCCAATGCTCGCCCCGCCGTCGACGGGTAGCGTCACGCCGGTGACGAACTTCGCGGCGGGCGACGCGAGATAGACGGCGGCCCAGCCGATGTCCTCGGGCTGGCCCATGCCGCCCATCGGCGTGCGGCCAAAAATCTTCGCCTTGCGCGCGGGATCGCCGTCGAGCGCCTTGCGCGACATCTCGGTTTCGATCCAGCCCGGCGCGATGCAGTTCACCCGCACGCCGTGAGCCGCAAGTTCCGTCGAGTAGCCTTTTACCATGCCGACCATCGCCGTCTTCGCCGCCGTATAAGCGATGACGAGCGGAATACCAAAGATCGAGGCCATCGAGCCGGTGAAGAGAATCGTGCCGTGCTTGCGTGCGATCATGCCCGGCGCGACCGCCTTCGTCAGCGCGTGCGCGCCGAGAATGTGCGTATTGAGCACTCTCTGGAACTCCTCCGTCGAGGTCTCGACCGCCGGCTTCTTGAGGTGGATGCCGGCATTGTTTACGAGAATCGTGATCGGTCCGGCTTCCGAAGTGACACGAGCGACTAGCACCTCGGCTCCGGCGAAATCCGTGACGTCATGCGTGGCGTAGCTGGCGCGATCGCCGAGCGTTGCGACCGCTGATTTCAGTTCAGCTTCGCGCCGGCCGACCAGCACAACGCGCGCGCCGGCCGCGTGCATCGCTTGAGCCATGGCAAAACCGATGCCGGTGCCGCCGCCAGTGATCAGCGCGACTTCGCCGCGCAGGGAGAAAGCTTCGGGAAACGAGAGCATGATGGAGATATCGTTTAGGGTGAGGAAAGCTGCCAGTCGAGACACACTCCGTCGCGCCGTGATGGATCCGGCCCCGGCGCGTCCGCGGTAACCTGTCCGGTGGCGGCGTCGAGGCGCAGATAACGATGCGTCGCGAGCGAGAGCAGGATGAGATCATTGTTCCAGCTCTCGACCCACTGGAACGCCACGGCATCGCCAGCCGGTGCAGGGGTGAGCACCACGCGGCCGTTTTCGACCGCGAGTGAGCGACCGTCGCGCGCGCGCAACGCGACGCGGCCAGCGCCCAGGTCGCGCACATGGAACTCGGCTAAGCCATCGGCCGGGGAGATCGAGGTAGGGCGAGTCGTCCCCGACGAGCCGCGAGCGGGCGACGGCTCGTCCGGAGGACTCGCCCTACCCTCGGGCAGCGGCACCGCGAGCGGCACGCCATCCTTCACGCCGAGTCCCACGTTCACGCCGTGCGCTTTCAACCGAATCGCGCTTCCGAACGGAATCGCCCGGCTCAAGCCGCGCGCCGCGGGTTCATCGAGTGCAAAATCGTCGAAGTCGGCGTGGCCGCCGCTCGCGGCGGAGGTGTTGAATGCGAACAGGCCGAAGCGCACACCTTGAAAAGTCTTCAACTGAAAAACGAGTATGACCTCGCCGCCGAGCGACCGGAAGTCCCGGCCGTCGACGCTGTAGCTGAACGTCGCCTCTTCGCGCCGGAAATCGCAGCTTGCCCGCAGCCAGACGCAACTACCCGCGAGCGATGCGCGACTGATTTTTCCGGTTGCTTGGTCGAACTGCTCCAACGCGAGCCCATCGGCCGTGCGTCGCACGCCGAGCCACGCATAAGGCAGGTTCAGCAACGCCAGACCCGCCACGTCACCGGGCTTCAATCCGGTCGCGTCGAGTTGCGCGGTGGCAACCGACGCCGGGCCGACCGCGCGCTGCGTGAGCGTGTTGCGAGCGCGCCAGAAATCCGGCGCGGGCAGCGCGTGCAATCGCAGAAAACCCGGCCGCTCCGCGAGCGACCAGCGCGCGTCGTCCGGCACGTGGTTCCATTGCCAGACGTTCGCGAACTGCGGCCCCGAGAAATCGTCGCTGCGCTGATACGGCGCCAATGGTTCCGCGGCGACGTGCACGGTGCGCGGCGTCGTCCACGTGCGCGGCGTGCGGCCGAGATTTCCCGACAGACCAAAATAGGGCCAGCCGTCGTGCCACGTCACTGGCGACAGGCACGTGAGTCGCCCGACGGAGTTGGCGTCCATCATCGAAAAGCCCCACCACTCGCCCGCGACCGTCGACACGATGCCGCCTTGGTGGAGGGACATGCGCCCGCGCGACGCCGGGTTGCCCGGCTGGATCGCGAACGGCGGCCCGTCGGTTTTCCAGAGGCGATTGCCCTCCGCGAGACCGAAGTCCTCGTCGACCGAGATGTCGCGATTGACCTCCCATGGACCGTCGAGACGGTCCGCGCGTGCGGCCACCATGCGCATGCGTCCGTCCCACCACGCGCTGAGGATGAAGTAACGCCCGTCGACTTTGTAGAAATGCGCGCCTTCGCCCATGCCGGCGGATTTCTCGAACAGCGTGCGCTGTGTGCCCAGCACGATGTCGGTGAGATCGGCGTTGAGCTGCGCGAATTGGAGGTCCTGGTAGCCCCAGACGACGTAGGCCTTGCCGTCGTCGAACAGCACGGAGAGGTCGTGAAACGAGCGCTTCATCTGGGCGCGCGTCCACGGTCCCGCCGGATCGCGCGCCGTGAAGTGCAGCGTGCCGTGCTTGTTCACGTTGGCGAAAATGTGGAAAACGCCGTCGTGATACCGCAGGCACGGCGCCCAGATGCCCTGGCCGTAGGCTTCCTTGCCGTCCTCAAGACGATACTCGGGCCCGAGGTCGAGGCGCTCGCACGCGTAGCCGAGCAAGCGCCAGTTCACGAGGTCGCGCGAGTGCAGCACCGGCAGGCCGGGCATCGCGTGCATCGTCGTTCCGGTCAGGTAATAGTCGTCGCCGACGCGGATCAGGTCCGGGTCGGAAAATTCGTCATAGAACAACGGATTCGTGAACGTGCCGTTGCCGTTGTCGGCGGTCCACGTCGCCGGCAGGCTGGGTGCGAACACGACGAAACCGAGCCAGCATCCCGACGCAACCAAGGTGGAGCGCATTGCCCTCAATGCGCTCAATACCGAACGCGTTGAGGTCAACGCGTTCCACCTGCGAGCGACACGCTCCGGCATCTTCACCGCAACGACTGCAGGCCTGCCTTCAGATAACCCATCGCGAAGGCCATCCCGGCGTGCCACGGCGCGGCGCAGCTCATCTGCGGCGCGTGATCCGGAATGACGACGCCTTCAAAACCGTTGCGCTTCAAAATCGCCAGCACGCGCAGCACGTCGATTTCGCCGTCATCGATGAACGTCTCCTTGTAGTGCGGCACCTTGTCGCGGACGTTCCGCAGATGCACGTAGCCGAGCCGGTTTTGGCGACTGTAGCGATCCACCACGTCGTAGATATCGCCCTCGGTCATCTCGGCGAGCGAGCCGACGCAGAACTCGAGCGCGTTGGCCGGGCTCGGATTGAGATCGATCGCCTTTTGGTAGAGCGACGGCTGATAAACCAGCCGCGGTTGACCGCGAATGAACGGCATGGGCGGGTCGTCGGGGTGCAGCGCCATGCGCACGCCGGCCTTTTCGGCCACGGGAAAGACTTCGTCAGCGAAACGCTTAAAACGGTCCCACAGCTGCTCGTGCGTCGCGGACGGAATCGTGCCCGTGTCGCGCGTCGGCGCGGTCGGATCGACGACCATGTTCCAAACCAGCCCGTTGGGCATCGGCAAATCGTAGGGACCTTCCATGCCGACGGCCGGCGCGCCGCCCCGCGCGTAGCGGCCCTTCGTGCGCCCCGCCACGCCCGCGATGGAGAAATTGTAGCCGAAGATCGGGATGCCTGCCTCGCCCACACGACGGATGATCGTCTTGACGTTTTCGATGTGCTGCGCGCGGCGCGGACCGTCGATCAGGATGTCGCCCCAATGCGCCGGATCGAAGTTCTCGATCGCCTCGAGCACGAGCCCCTCCGCCTCGACCTGACGGCGCAACGCGACGAGCTCGTCGAGTGTCCAGAGTTTTTCCGGATCACCGGCGAGCCCCCAACCCCAGTCGGTGCCGGTCGGCTGATCGTCCGGGCCGACGTGCGCGCCTCCGCGAAAATAGTCGACGAGGTGCGCGACGATGTGCGTGGCACCGGCTTGCTTCGCGAACGCGAAGTTCTCCGGCGTGAGCATGTGGCGGTAGAGACCGAAACCGAGTTTCATAGGTTCAGAGAATTTGAAACCACAGAACACGCAAAAAACACAGAATTGGAGCGTTCGGCCGGTCCGATTCTGTGTGCTTCGTGTTTTCTGTGGTTGTTCATTTCAACAGCGGACTCTCCGGCGGGCCGAGGTAGCTCGGGCGCACGCCGCCGGTATCGATCACGATGCGTTGCAGCACGACGGCGGGCGTCACGCGCCAGATTTTCAACACGTGTTGACCCGGCCGATCGACGCGCAGCGTCGTGGTGAGCTTTTTGACCGAGTCCGCCACCGCGCGATCCCAGTCGCGATCCGTCGCGTTGATGCCGAGCTTGAGTCGCTGCGTCGGCTGGTCGTCGAGTGACACGGCGATCTCCCACGCCTGCCCCGGCTGGAAATCGAACGTCGGTGATAGCGCGAGTTCGACGCGAAACTCGCCACTCGACCGGAAGACCAAATCGTATTCCAGCCGCGGGCCGTCACCCTTCGGCGCGTTGGACGGCGCGATCACCGGGAACGTCGTCACTCCGCCGACCGTGCGTCCGTGCCCCGCGAGCGTCTTCCACTCCACGCCGGCGCCGTTGACCGCACGATGGAAATGCGGCGCCTCGATCGCAATGTGACCATCGGTCTCGATGAAGCCGCGGCCAGCGGCGGGCCGATTGTCGACCGGCACAATGACCGTCAGCGACTGATCGGCGCCGCGGACGAGCAGCTTCGCCTCGTGCTGGCCGGCGGGAACGTTCGCCCAATCCACGCTCACCTCGACGCGCACGTCGGGGCCGAGTTCGCCGTCTGCGAGCGAAAGCCTCACCCACGGCGCGCTGCTCTCGATCGTGAAGCGCACGGGCGACTGGCCGCGATTGAAGAGATCTAGCCAGCGCGCGGCTGGACCATGCGGCGTTAGCGGCGGAAGTTTTGCCACCGCGGGAGTCGGATAGTCGCCGGGTCGCGCGAGCGGATCGCCTTCGACAGCCAACGCGAGTTCACCGCCTGCAGGCACCTGCACTTCGTGGACGGCGGGCATTACGTTGCGGATCGGCTGCTGCCAGAACGTGTAGCCGAGGTGCGTCTGGTCCATCATGCGTCGCCACTTCCCGTCGAGCATCGCGTCCCACCGCGCGGTGAGGGTGGCATCAGCAGCGAACAGCTCGCGCGCTTTCGCGGCCATGTGGTTCGTCGAGGTGCGACCTTGGACCGCGTAAAGGCGGTTCAGGCCGGCGGCCACATGGAGTTCGTTGACGATGCGGCACGCGACGATCGGCTGCAGCGCGAGTTGGAAAAAGGCCGCACGCGCTTCCGGCGACAGTGCGCGTTCGAGTCGTTCGGCGCGGGCCTCGAGATCGCGCCATTCGGCGAGGACGCGCTCGGCCTCGCGGTAATTCACCACGCTGAACGTCTCCGGCTCGAGCAACTCGGGTTTCCGACGACTGTTTAGTTTGGTGTAGCCGTTGATCAGCGCCGCGACCTCGGCCGCCTGCGCCTCGCCGAACTGCCGCGCGGCCCACGCCCGCGACCAGGCTTCGAGTTGCTCGTAGGCGATCGCTTCCGGGCGCCACGCGTAGTTCAGGAAAAATTCGATCGGGAACTCCATCGGTTTCAGGTCGCCGACGTTCACGATCCAGATGCGATCGGCGCCGTAAGCGTGCGCGAGGTGCATCTGCTCCCAGATTTTCGTGATCGGGACCGTGTTCAGCCATTTGTAGTTCCGCGGGCCGCCGACATAGTCGAAGTGGTAGTAAACGCCCGCCCCGCCCTTTCGCGCGCGCTCCTCGCGAGTCGGCAGGCGGCGGATGTTGCCCCAGTTGTCGTCGCACCAGAGCAGCGTCACGTCGTCCGGCACGCGCATGCCGTTTTCGTAGTAAGTTTGGACTTCCTTGTAGAGCGCCCAGAGCTGCGGCACGTCCTCGATAGCGCGGCCAGTTTCGCGACGCAGGATCTCGCGCTGGTCAGCGACGATCTTTTCCAACAGCGCCACGTTCGTCTCCTCCGACATCGCCTCATCCCCGTCGCCGCGCATGCCGATCGTGACGAGGCTTTCGAAGTCGCGATTGCGACGGACGCCGTCGGCCCAGAACTTCCGCAGCACTTCGCCGTTTTTCGCGTAGTCCCACGCGCCGCTGCCGTGCCGTTTCCACTCCTGCTGCGCGCGAATCATCGGCTCGTGGTGCGAGGTGCCCATGACGACGCCGTAGTCGTCCGCTAGGCGCGCGTTGGCCGGGTCGTCCTCGTTGAACGCGTTGTTCCACATCGCGGGCCAGAGGTAGTTCGCGCGCAGCCGGAGCATCAGCTCGAAGACGCGCGCATAGAACTGGCTGTTGAGCCCGCCGAACTTGTCGTTCGCCCATCCCGT
This sequence comes from Verrucomicrobiota bacterium, assembly GCA_023432225.1. GTDB lineage: Bacteria > Verrucomicrobiota > Verrucomicrobiia > Opitutales > Opitutaceae > Didemnitutus. The sequence continues at coordinate 51,058 of JAEYUW010000012.1, read as the reverse complement.
GAGCGCCGGCGCCTCGTCGTTCAGGAAGATGCCGCGGTATTTCACCGTCGGACCGGGTTCGACGTGGCGTCCCGCCGCGATACTCAGCTCCGCGCGGCGCGCGACCGGAACATCGGCCCACCAATACCACGGCGACACGCCGATGCGCGCCGACATCTCGTAGATGCCGTAGATCGTGCCGCGCTTGTCACTGCCGGCGATGACCAACGCGCGGGCCACGCCGGGCAGCGGCTGCTCGATCACCTCGAATTGAAAGGCCTCCCAACGCCCGCGAATACCGCTGACGTCCAGCTTGCCGCGCGCGACGAGGCCGTCGATCAACGCGCTGCGTCCGACCGTGCCGATGAGCACGGCGGTCGCGCCTTGCGGTGCCGTGGTCGACAGGGCGGGCGCGGTGCCGGTCACGCGACCGAGGTCGGCGGAAAGGTCTTTCGCCGCACGCAGGACACCGGGCCAATCGTTCGCTGCGGCGAACAACGGCGCAGCGGTGCCGCGCTCCGCCAGCGGGAACTCCGATGCGGCCGCGGCGAGACGCACGATCCCGAGCGAAGCAGCGAGGACAATGGCGAACCAGCGGAGCAGGATCATGGGAGCGCGATCACGACGGTAGTTTTCGCCTCGTCCGGGCGCAACGTGAAGGTCCGCTCGGCGCGCTTGCCGTCTTTCTCGACAACGACGGTGTAGTCGCCGTGAAAGCCGCGACCGGCAACCTTGCCCTTGGCTCCGGCCTGCCCTTGCAGGCGCGTGCGCCACTGCCGCAGCACGAGATCGCGGTAGACTTTGGCGGAAGGTTTCTCCGACCAATCAGCACGGAACAGCGCGCACTTCGGACGCCAGTGGGCGTTTTGCCAGAAGCCCCAATGCTGCACGCCCACGACGCTGGGATGGCTGTAGGCGAGGATCAGGAAGTCGCGCGTGTAGTCGGCCTGCAACTGCTCGTCGTCAGTATCGATGTCGAATTCCGTGAAACGGATCGGGAGCTTGAGCTCCGCGTAGACGTCGAGCGTGGCGAGCACGTGCTCCGGCGGGTTCGGCTGCGCGCTGATGTGTCCTTGCAAGCCGAGGCCGCTCAGCGGCGCGCCCTTGGCGGTGAGGAACTTCGCGACCTTGACGAAATCGAGACAGTGCGGCCGGTCCGCGAGGAGGTCGTGATTCGCATAGTCGTTCAAGTAAAGCGCGGTGCCCGGCGCGGCGCCTGCCGCGGCGGCGTTGAACCACTCGACCATGATGTCGGCCCCGAACAGCGCCATCAGGTCGTGATTGTCGTAGGGCTCGTTGAGCACGTCCCATTCCTGCACGAGTTCCCGCGTCGCGCCGGTGATGTCCGCGATATGCTTCCGCACGAGGTCGGGAATCTTCGCTTGGTTTTTCTTTCCGTCCTTCAACTCCACCACGCTCTTCGGCAGGTTTTTCCAGCCGGGCCAGACAAGCACGTGGCCGCGCACATGGAAGCCGTTGTCGCGCAGCCAGCGCAGGCCGGCGAGCGAGCGTTCGCGGTCGTTGCCGCCCCAGTCGCCCTCCCACGCCGGCCACTTCAGGTCGTTTTCCGGGCTCGCCGCGTTGAATAATTCCTTCGCGACCGCGCGATACTTGGCATCCTCGGGCTTGTCGCTCACGAGGCGCTGGAGTTGCAGCGCGGTGCCGAATTGGAAGGCGCTGCGCACCTGCTCGACGCGCACCGAGTAACCGCCGACCGGCTGGCCGGCGGCGTCACGCACCTCGATCACGAAATTCGATTTCCGCACCTGCTCGATGCGCGCCAGCGCAGCCTGCCGCCACGGCGCATCGGGCTCGCGGCCAACGTAGGTGAATTTGGTTTTCGGCAGCGCCGCGAGTGCGATGCGGTTCGCAAAATTCAGCACCTCAACGCCGCCGATTTCCACGACTTGGCGCTTGAAGCCGAAACCGAACGAAATCTCGCCTTCGCCGGTGGTGAGGTCGTCGGCAAACGTGAACGGCAGCAAATATTCCTGCCAGTCGCCGCGCACCTGCACTTTGCTGTCCAAGCTCTGGTGGTAGTCGCCGCTGCCGCGCTGCACGGCGACGCGGATCTGGCCGGCGCCGGTTTCGTCGGTCGAGGACACCGCGCGCGCAAAGAAGCGCACGAGCGCCACGTCGCCTTTCCGCACCTTCTTGCCGAGTGGAGCGCGCACCTCGATCGCCCAGGCCGGACTCACGTCGCGCAGCGTCTCCACGTGCAGCACCTCCGCGAAACCCGGGCCCTCGACGTGGCGCGTCTCGAACTTGAGAGCGTTCCAATTGCCGTCGCCGGCCATCGAACGGTAGTCGGCGAGCTTCGGCGACTGGAGCGCCTCTCCTCCGCTCGGGATCGTCGTCCCGGCGGGCGCGGCGGCGGCGGGTGCCGCGGAAGGGGCGGCGTTGCCGAGCGCGGCGTGCAGCTGTGAGAAAGTCAAGAACACGCAGCCCTGCCGACGCAACTCGGCGAGGATCGCCGGCAACTGCTCGCGCGTCTCGGCGCGCCATTCGTGAAAGAGGATCACCGAACCGTCCTGCACATCGGTCGTCGCGCGCTGGTAGATTTCCGCGGCGCCGACCGAAAGGTCGTAGTCCTTCGAGACCACCAAATGGCGCACTGGATAAAGGGCGAGACCGTGGCGGGACAGCACGGCGGCGTGACGCGGATCGTTCTCAAGGAATGGCGGCCAATACCAACGCGGCGCGCGGCCCAGCACTTCGGTTAGGCGCTTCTGCGCATCGCCGATCTCGCGGTCGAGCGCGTCGTCCGAAAGGTCCTTCGGGTGCGCGTGGTGCTGCGAGTGGTTCGCCACTTCGTGGCCGGCAGCGGCAATCGCTTTCGCCATCGCGGGGTTCTCCGCCACTCGGTCACCGACCAGCGAGAAGGTCACGGATACCTGCTCGCGTGCGAGCACCGCGAGCAAAGGCTCGGCGTCGGCGGGACGCGGGCCATCGTCGAAGACAAGCGCGACGCGTTTCGTCGGTGCGGCGGCGAGCGCGAGGGTCATCGCGCCGAAAACTACGGCGCCGGTCAGTTCTTTAAGCATGGGACATCCTCCCAACGTTCTTCGCTGAGGGCGACGCTCCGTCGGCGCCGTTGATTCTGCGCGGCGCCGACGGAGCGTCGCCCTCCAGCCTCTTGTTCTCGCTTTGATGGGAGATCGACGATCACGGCTGGAGCAAGCGTGCGTTCAGCGGTAGCGATAAAGCTTCACTTGTTGCATCGTGAAGCGTCCGGGCTCGAGGCGGACGTGACGGCCCTGGTGGGTCTGGTCACCGTTGAGCCAGCGCAGGTGTTTCCATTGGCCGTTTTCGTAGCGGCCCTCGGCGCAGCTCAGGATGCCCGCCTGCTGGCCGGGTTCGGTCGACGCGAACGTGATCGTAAGGCCGATGCCGGCGAAGAGAAACTCGTCGTCACCGAGCGCGATCATCAGGCCGCCCGCCGGCGCAGAGCCGGCGCGTCCACCGGCGGCGAGGGCGGAATTTTCGGTCCCGATCACGACCGCGAGTCCATCGGCGAGCTGCGGCGGGGCTGCGCGCTCGAAATTGGCGCGCATGATCCATTTTCCCATGCGCACCTGCTGCGGCTGCTTGCTCTCGACGCTTTCCTGCAAAAATCCGGCCATCGCACCGCGGCCCTGTTTTTCGGTGAGCAATGGCGTGAGCTGGCGAACGAAATCGAAGCTCGCCGCGAGATAACCGGCCGCCGGCTCGGTGTTGCCCTCGATGGCGAACGGGCAGAAGCCGATCGCGTCGAGCTGACCGAACGCGTAGAGCGCGTTGACCGACGCCTCGGGGCTGCGCAGCGCCTCTGGGATGAACAGCGGATTGCCGCTGCGCGTGTAGGCCTGCGCCCAATAGCTGAAGTTCGTGAAGTAAATGTCGGGCGCGATGAAGTCGACTGCCGGCGCGGCGGCACGCCAGACGTCGATCAGGTGCGGCAGCGGGCCGGCGCTCGGATACTGGCCCGGCTGGTAGCCGGGACGGATGAGTGCGGCGTTGACGAACATCGGCAGCGGTAACTCGGCTTTGCCGGCGGCGGTCACGTGCTGAACGTAGAGGCCGAAATGCCACGCCATGAAAATCTCTTCTCCCGCAGGCGAGGTGCCGAAGACTTCAGCCCACGTGCCGGAGGTTTTGCCGCCCGCGGCGTTCCAGGTGGCGAGCAATTCAGGCGCGAGCGACGCGCGGTTTTTCTGGAGGTAATCCATCAGTGCAGCAGGCACCGGAGCAGCCCAGGCTTTTTCAGCTTCGGGACTGCGATCGCGCGCTTCGGGGATCATGCCGATTTCGTTTTCGACCTGCACCATGACGACCGTGTGCTGCGGATCGACGGCCTTGAGGTGCTGCATCAACGCGACGAACGCGCGCGTGTCGGTGTCGCGATTGATGGCGTGGAACGGCGACAGCAGCTCCATCCCGCGGCCCATCGAATCCTGCGAACGCGGGAAGCGCGTCGCGTCGGCTTTTACCCAAGCAGGCGCGTAGCACGACATGCTGTTTTTCCAGGAACCGAACCAGAGCAGCACGAGGCGCATGTCGTTCGCGCGCGCGTCGGCAAGCAGGCCGTCGACGAGCGCGAAGTCGAATTTCCCTTCCTGCGGCTCGATCACGTCCCAATACACCGGCGCGACGACGGTGTTCAGGTTCATCGCCTTCAGCTTCGGCCAGGACGGACGCAGGAAATCGGGTTCACCGCTGGAGTTGCCGAGTTCGCCACCGCGCACGAGGAAGGGTTGCCCGTCGACGATCAACTGCTTCGCGGTGCCTTGGGTGCGAAGATGCGGAAGCTCAGCGGCAGAGAGCGGCGCGATGACGATGAGGGCGGCGAGAAGCGTGGGCAGTTTCATCGAGTTGAGACAGGAGATGCGAACCGTGCAGGGCAAACGACAGTAAAGGTCGGCGAAACGGTGATCCGGATCGCCTGCAAGCAGGCTCCTACATGAACGGAAACGGCGAGGCGAATCAGACCAATTGCAACGCCGCGCTCAACGGTGCGGGAGCACCGAGCGCCTCGGCGCGCGGACCGGGTGAGGCGGCACCCACCATGATGCGGTAAGCGCCGGTGCGCCACACGCGTTGACCGTTCGCGTCGACCTGCCGCAGCGCTTCGGCGGAAAGCTTGAAGCGCACTTCGGCGGAACCGTGCGGCGCGAGTGCGACTTTCGCGAACTCGACGAGAATCGCACGCGGCGCATCGGGGCCGGTGGGCGGGACGAGGTAACACTGCACCGTTTCCTGGGCCGCGATGGCGCTCGTGTTGCGAACCTTCGCGGTCACCTCGAGGGCTTGACCGTCCTTGAGCGAGGAGGCGGACAGCATCAGCGACTCGTAGGTGACCTTTGCGTAGCTGAGGCCGAAGCCGAACGGGTAGAGCGGCTCGACGGCGGCGAACTTGTAGGTGCGCCCGCGCATCGAGTAGTCGTTGAACGCCGGCAAATCCTCCGTGCGACGTGGCACGGTGACAGGCAGACGACCGGACGGCGCGAGGTCGCCGAACAGCACGTCGGCGAGCGCCGAGCCGCCCTCGCAGCCCGGATACCAGGCGTAGAGCACGGCGTCGGCAAGGTCATGTTCCTCGGGAATCGCGATGGCGCTGCCGCCGGTGACGACAAGGATGAGCTTCTTGGAATTCTGACGCAGCTCCTTGAGGAATGCGCGTTGGTTCTCCGGCAGTTCGATACGGACGCGATCGCCGCCGACGGGCGAGGCGACGGTGTCGCCCTCCTCGCCTTCGAGCGTCGGATCGAGGCCGAGCACCGCCACGACGATCTCCGCCATGGCGGAGTCGCCGAAGGTGTAGTTCACGCCCGGCGCGCCGGGCTGCGACAGCGGGCACCCGGAGCGATACATCACGCGGCAGCCTTCGGGCGCGCGCGCGACGAGGCCTTCCATGAAGGTGACGATGCGCGAGCTGACGCCGTAGTAGTTGCCGAGCATCGCGCCGATATTTGCGGCCGTCGGGCCGACGACGAGCATGCTGCGCGGCGCGGCGGGCAACGGGAGCAAGTTGTCCTTGTTCTTGAGCAGCACGAACGATTCGGCGGCAGCACGGCGCGCGAGGGCGCGGTTCTCCGGAGAATCGATCACGGACTCGGGAATCTTGGTCCAGCGCACAGAGTCGGCCGGATCGAACAGGCCGAGCTTGATCCGCGTCGCGAGCAAGCGCCCGAGCGCGGTGTCGATTTCGGCCTCGGTGATCTGGCCGGCGCGAACCGCGAGAATCAAGTCGTTGTAGGTGCAGCCGCAGTTGAGGTCGCAGCCATTGCGCACCGCGAGCGCGGCGGAGGCGGCGGAGTCCGCCGTGACCTTGTGATGGCGATGAAAATCATCAATCGCGCCACAATCGCTGACGACGTGGCCGCGGAAGCCCCAGCGTTGCCGGAGCGTTTCCTCGAGGAGGAATTTGCTGCCGCACGCCGGCTCGCCGTAGACGCGGTTGTAGGCCCCCATGACGGCTTCAACGCCGCCGCGCACGAGTTTCTCGAAGGCAGGCAGGTAAGTTTCGTGCAGGTCCTTCGGCGACGGTTTGGCATCGAACTCGTGACGTTCGTGCTCGGGGCCCGAGTGCACCGCGAAGTGTTTCGCGCACGCGGCAACCTTCATGTGGCGCGCGTCGTCGCCCTGCAGGCCGCGCACGGTCTGGAGGCCGAGTTCGCCGGTGAGGAAAGGGTCCTCGCCGAACGTCTCCTGGCCGCGGCCCCAGCGCGGGTCGCGGAAAATGTTAATGTTGGGCGTCCAGAACGTGAGCCCCTGATACTGCTGGCCGTGGAAGCCGGCGCGCGCGGCGGCGTGGTGCTTCGCGCGCGCCTCATCGGAGACGGCGGTGGCGATGCGGTGGATCAGCTCGCGATTCCAGGTGGCTGCTTGAGCGATCACTTGCGGAAAGACGGTGGCGCGACCGTTGCGGCCGACGCCGTGGCAGGCCTCGCTCCACCAGTTGTAGGCAGGAATCCCGAGGCGCTCGATGGGGCCGTTTTCGTGGCCGAGGAAATTGATTTTTTCCTCGAGGGTGAGTCGGCCCGTCAGGTCGGCGATGCGGTCGGCAACCGGAGCGGTAGGATTGAGATAAAGCGGAGTTTCCACGGGCAACGAAATGCTCATACGAAAATTTTCAGGGAGTGAACAGGCTGGGATCGAGGGCGGCAGCGAGGCGCACGTAGCCGGCGAGCGATGGATGCAGGTGATCGCCGCTGTCGAACGCGGGGGCGAGGCGCGTCGGGTTCTTCGGATCGCGCAACGCGGCGTCGAAGTCGGCCACGGCGTCGAAGTTGCCGCTATGGCGAATCCACTCGTTCACCTTCTGACGGTCGGCTTCGCCGTCGGGTGAAAAGTAGAAATCCGCTCCTTCGTAGGGCGTGATCGTGGCGCCGATGACGCGGATGCCGCGACTGCGCGCGCGCGCGGCGATCTGTTGCAGCGCGGCGATGATGTCGTCGGCCGACGCGAAATCCGTACCTTTCTTGCGCGCATCGAGGCGCGTGCCGATGTCGTTGATGCCTTCGAAGACAAGGAGCCAGCGCACGCCGCTCTGGGCGAGCACGTCGCGATCGAAACGCGCGAGCGCATTCGGGCCGTTGCCGTCGCGCAGCAGGCGGTTGCCGCCGATGCCGAGATTGAGCACTCCAAGCGCGGGGGCGTTGGGCTGGGCTTGAAAGCGGCGCACGAACTCGTCGGGCCAGCGGTTGTTCTTGTCGGTGGTGGTGCCGTAGCCGTCCGTGATCGAGTCGCCGAGCAACACGACCGCAGCGGCGTCGGTGACCTCGGTGAGCACGTCGAGGGCGTTGATGAAATACCAGCGCGTGGACTTTTTCGCCTCCGGGAGTGTTGCGGCGCCGAGCGCGTCGCCGGGATGCAGGTAAGAGTGCGTGCGCGCGCCGGGATGCGCGGTGAGCTTCTCGGGCAGTTGCGCGAAGTGAATCGAGATCGCGACGTCGGCCTGCGGTGCCAGCGGAAACTCGAGCGGGTCGGAGACGAACGAGGCGCCGGCGGGAATCGTCACCGCCGCGCGGCCGGAGAAAGTCAGCGCGCGATCGGTGCCGGGCTGAATCGCGCCATCGGGTGCGGCGAGCGCGAGGTGCACGCCGTGCAGCGTGAGCGCGGAGGTGCCGAAGGCGTTCGAAAGACGCAGGCGGACTTTGCTGCCGCCGATCGAGACGTGAATAACTTGGCGGAACGTCGCTTCCGCGAGCGCGGGTGTTTCGGGTCCGGGTATTTCAGCCAAGGGTGCTGTGGCCCACGTGCCAACCCAGCGCTCGGCGGCCGAGAGCGCGGTGGCGAAAAGCAAAAAAACGCACGCCGCGAACAACCGAAAAGAACAGAGGCGGTTTTTCGCGGCGGCGGACATTTTTTGTGGAGCGACGCGCGGGGCGCGTCTTGGTGAGGGAAAAGTTGAGGGGAAGTTTATGGACGGCAAAGCCCGGCTCCTCCCCCTGAGGAGCCGGGCTTGCGTCTACCTTAGAACGTGAAGGTGTTGGTCACGAACCATTCTTCGACAGGCTGCATACGGACGCCCGCCCAGGTCTGGCCGTCCGGTTGGACGGAGATCGGGATGAGGCCGTTCTTGTTGCCGAGGTTGCGAACGTTGGCCTGGATCTTCCAACCGATCTTCTTGGTGAGCTTGTGCTCGTAGCTGACCCAGAGATCGAGGCCCTTTTCGGCGGGGCCGTAGTAGGGCTTGCTGAGATCGAAGGTGGCGAGACCGCTCGCGTCGGCGAGGACCGGGTAGCCGATGACCACCTTATCCTGCCAGCGATAGCTGCCGCCGATGCCGGTGCCCTTCAGCATGCCGGTGGTGAACGCGTAGTTCGTGACGAAGTTGTAGCGCCACTTGCGGAGTTCGGAGGCGGCGGCGTTTTCCTGGAGCTTCATGAGCGTGTAGCCGGAGCGGAAGTTTTTCCAGGTGCCGTTGTTCCAGATCACGTTCGTCGGGTCGTCGAAGTGCGCGTTGAACATGATCATGTCGCCCGCCGCGCCGGGGACGGTGGCCGTGCCAATTTGCTTCGTCATGTAGGCGACGAGCGCATCGAGTTCGGCGCCGCCGACGTTGGTGCGGACGGCAGTCGTCTTGGAGGCGTTGAAGCTGACGCGCCAGTTGCGGGTCGGGTTGGCGGTGAGTTCGAGCTCGTAACCCTTCGACTCGGTGTCGGCGGTGACCGCGAAGCCCTGGAGATTGGGGTTGTTGCGGTAGTCGTAGACGCTGGCCGGATCGGGCTGGTAAGCGGACGGATTCGCCTCGTAGGTGGCGCGGTCGGTCAGCTTGCCGAGCGTCGTGGGTCCGACGCCGTAGTTCCAGGCGGAGAAATAGCCCTTATCCGCGAGGTATTTCTGGATGTCGTTCCACGCGCGGATCGAAGCGTCGCGTTGCGCGATGGACTGGGCTTCAGTCTGGAGAACCGAGCCAGCGGGCGCCGGCTGACCGGCATTGACCTTGTCCTGTGACCAGACGGTGCGGCCGTATTGGTTCACGTAGGCCGGAGTCCACTCAAAGCGGATGTTGTTGCCGGTGGTAACGGTGGACCAGGCGTAACCGGTCATGCGATAGAGCATGATGTTGCGCCAGTTCAGGCCGTTCTTGATGGTGCCGGTGAGGCCGCTGGCGTCGAGTTGGGTATCGGAGTTCTTCAGGCCGGTCTCATATTTGACGACGCGGAAGGAGTATTTGCCGTCCTTGGTGGAGAGCAGGACGCCCCAGTCCTTCGTCTCGCCGGTCGGATTTCCGATCACGTTGCCGTAGATATCGCGGCGCGTGTTCGTGACCTGGAAGTTGCTCGATTTGTTATACGAAAGGCTGACGTTGATCGGCAGTAGATCGCGCTCGAGGATCTTGTTGAGGTGCACGACGAGGCCACCCGAGGTGGAGTGGGCCTTGAAGAGCGAGTAGGATTGGTTGCTGTTCAGGCCGGTGGGGGCATTCGGCAGCGCGTAGGGCAAGGAGGAGGCCGCGCCGTTCTCGCTGAGGTTCAGCATGGCGCGATTGCTCGCGACCGAGGCGGCGGTGACGTTGCGGCCTTTGACGGTGTCGTAGCGCCAGCCGAGCGTCGGGACGATCGCGTCGTTCCAGAGGAAACCTTGCCATGAACCGGCATAGGACTTGGTGGTGCGCATGCTCTTCGAGGCGTTGCGAAGCAGGCCCAAGTTCTCGCCATCATTGTAGCGGAGAAGGTTCATCTGGTAATTCGTAGTCCAGCCGACGTAGTTGGCGGGATTCGAGTTTTGCAGGAACTGGGTCTGGCCGGAGGGTAGCGCATTCTGATTGAAGACCGCTTGGAGATTGGCCGGGACGGTCCACGGGTCGTTGAAGTTGACGCCGGTGGGGTTCTTCCACGTCGCGTCGAAATAATAGAGATTGCCGTCCGCGAGACCAACGGGCGCGCCGATACCGGGGATATTCGCGCCGGCGGCGGTGGACTGGTTGGCGATGGAGGGCCCGAGGTAAATGACTGCGACCGGAGCGCGGTTGTTGATGCCGTTCAGGTTGCCATCGACGCGAGTCCAGTAGCTGTCCCAAGCGCGGTTGTTGGCATACATCTGCCAGCGGCGCGTTTCAGCGAGATATTTTTCGTCGCTGTAGACGCCGTTGAAGCGGTGTTTGCCGAGCAGCTTGACCAGGAAAGGACTGTCGAAGATGTCACGGGCGCGGAACTCGCCGAACAGAGACCCGCGGGTGTATTTGCGCTCGCTCTCGTAGGAGTTGCCGCCACCGGGACCGCCGAGAACGTAGGGGCGGCCGAAGTTGGAGTTGGCGTTGAGATCCTGGAAGTTGCGCAGGATGTCGATGGTCAGCGTCGGGCTGCTGTAGTCGGCGGTGCCGATCAGCGCCTGGCCGCCGCGCTTGTATTTTTGATAGTCGTAGGTGAGCTGGACGCCCAAGCGGTCATCGAACGCGGTCTGGGACAGGTCGATGTTATAGGCATTCCACTTCTCCCACTCCTTCTTCGTCGGGCCATCGATCAGTTTATTATAAAAATCGAAAACCGTCGGGTCGAGCAGCGAGGCAGTGCGATACTGGCCGTAGGTGGCGCCGGGGAGATTCGCGATGCCGGCATAGGAGCTCAGGCTCGTGAGACCAAAGAACGGCTGGGAATAACGTTGTGCGACCAAGCTGTCGTTGACGCCGCGAACCGTGCCGTCCGCATTGCGGGCGCCGGTGTTGACATAGCCGCCGTAGATCCGATCGAGAGCGCTCGTGACGCCATCGATGAACCACGCGGGTTGTTGTTGATCGATGCCGCCACCGCTGAGCCACGGATTGATCGCAGAGAGAGCTGCACCGACTTCGTAGCCGTTGTTGATCGCGAGCTTGCCCATACCGCCGTCGAGGCTGGAGGTATTAACGGCGCGGAACCACGGCGTAATGCTGTCGTTGGGCGGCGTGATGCGCGGGCGATTGGCCTTGATGTCGCCATTTTCATATTTGGCTTTGAGGCTCGTGTGCCAGGTGCGGTCCTTGAAGAGCTGCGGATCGAAGCGCAGCGCGGCGTAGAAGCGGCGGTCGTCCTGGAAAGCCGGCTCCTGCTGGTATTTCTCGTCGTTCCACATCGCGTCCAACCGCAATGCGAGCACGTCTTTGATGATCTCCTGATTGACGTCGACCGAACTGCGCGTGCTGCCATAAGAGCCGACGCGGAACTGGAGCTCGCCTTTGTTGCGGAACTCCGCATTGCGCGTCGTGGCATTCACAATACCGGCCGGACTGCCCAAGCCGAAGAGAATGGCGTTCGGGCCGCGCTGAATATCAATACGGTCGACGTTATAGGAATCCCACGGGATGTCCGTGATGAAGAAGTCGCGAGTGTTGTCCGCCGAGGCCAGACCACGCACGCGCTGGGCGCTACCCGGTGCACGCAGCGTGCCCGACTCGTCCATGCTCGTGCCATTGCCCAGGCCCGCGTAGCTGCCGCGCGTGCCGGCCACTTCCGCGTTGGTGGTATATTGAAGCAGCGACGCATTGTCGGTAGCGCCGATGTCGCGCATGAATTCCTTCGTATAGACGGAAAGGGCGCCACCAACGTCCTTCAGCTCGGTGCGGATGCGCGTGCCCGCGAGCGTTTCAGTGGCTTGGTAGCCGTTATCTTTTTGAACTTGGACTTCGAAGGGCGAAAGGACGACGGTATCCTCTTCTTCGAGCGGCTTGGTATTCGCAGGAGCGGCGGTTTGCGCTCCGAGCTGCCAGCCACCTGATGCGAACAAGGCGGCCAAGGCGATTCTGGTCGGGGTTTTCATACCTTACAGCGTAGGTCTGCGGTTGCTGATTAACACGTAGAGACGGGGAAAGTCTCGCGTGCGTGTCGAGGGGTTGAGGGGTGCGACGCGGGGGTGCGTCGGGGTGCAGACTGGGGTAATCTCATCCCGGCGCGCGGCAAAGCCTTCACGAGTCTAACACTAGACCCCGGCTTTAAACTCCGCCCTCGTCCCGCGGCCGGCCGGCTTGTCTCCCGCGGAAATTGCGCCGCACCGCGTCGCGCGGCTCGCCCCTCCTCGCCCCTACCAGCGTAGCCGGCGGCCGCTTGCATCGTCGCGCGGAGATGCATTCAATCACCGCGATGGACCCGTCGCTCGAGCAAGCAGTCGACACTGCGAAGCAGCATCCGTGGATCTTCGGCGTGTTGCCGCACGTGCTCACCGTGCTCGGCTTCCTGCTGGCGTTCTTCGCCATCGCGCGCCTGATGAGCGAGCGCAAGCAACCGGGCAACACGTTTGCGTGGCTGCTGGCGATCGCGTTTGTGCCCTATATCGGCGTGCCGCTGTTTCTCCTTTTCGGCGGTCGTAAGCTCAAGCGCCTCGCCGCGACCAAGGCGCGCTTGTGTCCGGTCGTGCCGGGAGCACCGCCCTCCCCCGCTGCAAAAACTTTTGCCGCGCGCGTGCTCACGCTCAACGGCGCGTGTCCTCCCGTCGGTGGCAACCGCATCGAATTTGTCGCGTCGGGCGAAGAGGCCTTCCATCAACTCGAACGACAGATCCTCGAAGCCAGGCACACGATCCATATCATGACCTTCATCCTCGGCCGCGATGTGGTCGGTCGCCGGCTGGTGAAGCTGCTCGCGCAGCGCGCGCGCGAAGGCGTGAAGGTGCGCCTGTTGCTGGATTCCCTCGGCTGTTTCTTCACCAACGGCTCCTTCTGCGACCCGATTCGTCAGGCGGGCGGAGAAGTCGTTTCGTTCATGCCGATGCTGCCGCTGCAGACGCGTGGCTCGGCGAACCTGCGCAATCACCGCAAAATTGCCGTCTTTGACCACCGCCTCGCGGTGATTGGCGGACGCAATCTCGCGAACGACTACATGGGGCCCACGCCGCTGAAGCGTCGGTTTCGCGACTTTGGCGCGGTCGTGGAAGGTCCGGCGGTCAGTCTGCTCGAAGAAATTTTCCTCGCGGACTGGGCTTACGCCAGCGGCCAGCCGATCGCGGTGCTGCACGACGAAATTCCCGCCGGCGTGCCGCACTCCGCCGGAGACAGCGAACTGCAAATCGTCGCCAGCGGGCCGGACGTGCCCGGCGATCCACTTTACGAGGGCATCCTCTCCCTCGTGCAGCAGGCCGAGCGCAGCGTGTGGATCGTCACGCCTTACTACATCCCCGACGAAGTCCTGCAGCGCTCACTGATGGTCCAAGCGCGCGCGGGCATCGACGTGCGGCTCGTCGTCCCCGGACGCTCGAATCACCGCATCACTGATCTCGCGCGCAAACATTACCTGCGTGAACTGCAGCAAGCCGGTGTGCACGTGCTGCTCTACGGCCCGGGGATGAACCACGCCAAAGCCATCCTCGTCGACGGCGAAGCCGGCCTCTGGGGTTCGGCCAATATGGACCTTCGCTCGCTTTTCGTGAACTTCGAAGTCGCTGCGGTGACCTATTCCGCGAGAGACACGGCGCATCTGACCGCGTGGATGCGCGGCGTCTTCGCCCACTGCAAGCCGATGCCGGAGCCAAAACGTCCGCCGCGATTTTTCCCCACTCTCGGCGAGGAACTCAGCCGGCTACTCGCTCCGTTGCTGTAAAGCGCCTGATCGATCAGCCACGCTCGTTTCTCATTTCACGATCGGCAGCTTAATGAATGTCCCGCTCGCCGCACCGCGATAGATGCGCTGCGTGGCCTTCGTGTAGTCATCCGGCTGCGCCAGAAAAATGTTCGGGACAAACTTCTGCGGATTGCGATCGTAGAGCGGGAACAGCGTCGACTGGATCTGCACCATGATGCGGTGGCCGCGTTGAAACGTGTGGTTCGCATGCGGCAGTGCGAATGTGTAGGTGAGCGCCTTGCCCGCTTCGAGCGGCGCCGCCTTTTCGAAGCTCTCGCGGTAGCGCCCGCGGAAAATCTCGAGCGAAATCGGCAGTTGGTAGCCACCGAACTCCGGCTGCGGCGGCACTTCGTCGGGAAAGACGTCGATCAGTTTCACCACCCAATCGCTGTCGGTGCCGCTCGTCGACGCGAGCAGATGCACCACTGGCGCGCCCGCGATGTGCACCGGTGCGCTCAACGGCTCGGTTTGATAGACGAGCACGTCGGGACGATCGGCGACGAAACGTTGATCCGTGACGAGCCAGCGACGCCACGCTTCGCCATCGCTGAACTTCACGGGGCGCGGCAAATACGGCACCGGTTTGGCAGGATCGGAGACGTATTCGTCGAACGCCGCCACGGCGTCAGACGGCGCGGTGAAGCTCAGCACAGAATTCGCGTGCAGATAAAGCGGTGTCGGCTGCACGCCACTGTCTCCGCCGACGAGCGGCCAGCGATCGTATTTTTCCCAGCGCTTTTCACCGGCGTTGAAAACAAAAACGGGCGGCGTGTTCACGCGCGGCGCGTTGTCCTTTAGGTATTGATCGAAGAACGGTTTGAGAATGTCGCGCCGCACGTGGAGCGCCGTATCGCCGTCCCAGCGCAACGGTCCGAGCGCAGAACCATCGCGGTTGATCTGGCTGTGAAACCACGGGCCGAGCACGAGAAAGTTCTTCGTGTTGTCCGTGTCCTTTGCCTCCATCACCGGATACGCGTGAACGGCGCCCCAAATGTCCTCCTGATCCCAGAGGCCGGAGAGCCACAGCGTCGGCACCGTCAGCGGGACTTTCGCGAGCAAGCGGTCGAGCGCCTGCTCCTGCCAGAACGCATCATAGCTCGGGTGCTCGACCATCTTCTTCCACCACGGCAACTGATCGACACCGGTGCGCCGCGCAAACGCGCCCGCCGATCCGAGCCGCCGCAGAAAATCATAATCGTCGACGCTGCCACGCGCAGCCGGCTCCCCTCGCCCTTTCTTCGTCAGCTGGCCGGAAAAGTAGTCAAAATTTACCTGGCGAAACGCGCCGTAGTGAAACCAGTCGTCGCCCATCCAGCCGTCGATCATCGGGCTTTGCGGTGCGGCAACTTTCAGCGCGGGATGCGGATCGAGCAGCGCCATCACGACGGTGAATCCTTCGTAGGACGAGCCGAGCATGCCGACGCGCCCGTTGGACTCCGGCACGTTTTTCACGAGCCAATCGATCGTATCCCACGCGTCAGTGGTGTGATCGACTTGACTGTTGTTGAGCGGTCCGCGCGCCGGGCGGGTCATGACGTAATCGCCCTCGGAGCCATTTTTTCCGCGCACATCCTGGTAGACGCGAATGTAGCCGTCGGCCGCGAACACTTCGTCCGCGAGCGAGAGCGTGGCGAGCAGGCGCGGAGACTTCGTGCGACTGGCACGACTCGCGGCGTCGTAGGGTGTGCGGGAGAGAAGCATCGGCGCGCTTTTCGCGCCCTTCGGCACCACGATCACCGTGTAGAGTTTCACGCCATCGCGCATCGGGATCATCTCGACGCGCTTGACGTAATCGTAGTCGTCCGTCGGCGCGGTGAATTTTTCCGGGATATCCGGCGTGAGCGGCAGCGTTTGCGCGAGGGAAACGAGGAAACCGAAAGCACCCGCGACGAGCAGGCCGGCGGCGTGGAAAAGATTCATGAGCGAGCGAAGCTAGCCGCGGCGCACGGTGGCGCAACGCAAAGCTCGGCCGCGACCGCGCCAAGGTCGCGGGAGCTTCCAGCTCCCGTCTCGCCACGTTTCGGACAGACGGGAGCTGGAAGCTCCCGCGACTTGTTGCTGCCGCCGCACCTCACACGCCGTGCGCGCGGATGAAGTCCTTTAGCTGCGCGAGATCGACTGGCAGCGCGTGTTTCACGAGCGGCTTCGCCTTCAGCTCCTCGAGGACCGGGTGCGTCGGCTCGACATCGATTGCCGCAACGAGCGCTTCGGGAAACTTCGCTGGGTGCGCGGTCGCGAGCACGACACTCGTGCGCGCGGGGTTCAGCTCCTGAAAGCCACACGCGGTGTGCGGATCGAGCACGTAGTGGTAACGACCGTAGACGCGCTGGATCGTCGCCGTGATGTCGACGTCAGTCGCACGCGAAGAACTGAACACGTGCGCATCGAACTGCGGCACACGCGTCGCGCCGGTGCGCTTCAGTTCGTCCATCGTCGCACGAACCTGCTCCGGATTTTCGTCGAAATGGTAATAGAGCCAGCGCTCGAAGTTCGACGCGACTTGGATGTCCATCGACGGTGCGAGGCTTGGTTGCACGGCGCCGACACGGTATTCACCGGTGGCGAAGAACCGGTGCAGGATGTCATTCTGATTCGTCGCTACCTTGAAGCCGGCGATCGGCACGCCCATGCGCTCGAGCATCCAGCCGGCAAACACATTGCCGAAATTACCCGTCGGCACGACGAACTCGACGTTCTCGCGCTGCGCCTCCGGCAGCCGCATCCACGCATAGAGGTGGTAAACGCACTGCGCGAGCACGCGCGCCAAGTTGATCGAGTTGACCGCGGAGAGACGCTGCGAATCCGCAAACGCGCGGTCACCGAACGCGTCCTTCAGCAGCCGTTGCGCATCATCGAACGTGCCATCGAGCGCGAGAGCAAAGACGTTGGCCGCACCGGTGCACGCCATCTGGCGTTCCTGCAACGGCGAGACGCGGCCGTCGGGATAGAGAATGAAGATCGCGGTGTGCGGCTTGCCGAGCAGGCCGTGGATCGCCGCGGCTCCCGTGTCGCCAGACGTGGCGCCGAGGACGTTGATGCTGCGACCGGTTTGCTCGCAGTGCCAGCCGTAGAGATTGCCGAGGAGCTGCAGCGCGAAATCCTTGAACGCGAGCGTCGGCCCGTGGAAGAGCTCGAGCACGTAGAGGTTGTCGTCGAGCCGCCGCAGTGGCGCGATCTCGGGGTGCGAAAACGTGCCGTAGGAACGGCGCACGAGTCGCGCGAGCACGTCCTCCGGGACGTCGGTCGCGAAGACGCGCATGAACTCGGTGCAGAGATCGACGTAGCTCAGTTCGCTCCAGCCGCGCAGTCGCGGAGAGAGATCGGGGAGCGCTTCCGGCAGGTAGAGTCCGCCGTCGGGCGCGAGGCCGAGCGCCACGGCTTCGGTGAACGAAACCGCAGGTGACTGACCGCGCGTGGAGACGAATTTCATGGGATGTGTCCTTCGTGTCAGGCCAGCAGCCTTGCGGGTTGCGCGCTTGCGCGCAACTTGTCCGTTAATCGCAGCAGTGGCGCGGCAAGCGCGCCACCTACCTCGAAACGATGCACAGCCTCGTCACCGCGCCTGCTACGGCGCGGCGCGCACACCGACGGCGCAAAAAATGTTTTGGGCATTTTGCGCCTTTGATGAGCCGCGCTTATTCCTTCTTCCCGAGGCCGAACGCCGTGTGGACGGCTCGCTGCGCGTCGTCGGCGCGATCGCGTGGGACGGCCAGCGTCACCTTGATCTCCGAAGTGGCAATGAGCTCGACGTTGATGCCGGCCGTGGCCAGCGCCTCGAGCATTTGCGCGGCGACACCGGCGTGCGTGCGCATACCGACACCGACGACGGAGAGTTTCGCGATGTTGTCGTAAGCCGCGACCTCGCCGCCGCCGAGTTTCTTGAAGACGGTCGGGAGGACCTTCACGGCGCTGTGCGCGTCGTCCTTCGGCACCGTGAAGGTGAGATTGCACGCGCCGTTCTGCGCGGCGGTCTGCACGATCATGTCGACGTTGATACTGGAGTCGGCGAGCGCGCGCAGGACGGCGGCCGCGTTGCCCGGTTTGTCGGTCAGGTTGCTGATGACGACCTTCGCCTGATCCTTGTCGACGGCGACGCCGCGCACGACGACCTTTTCCATGTAAGCGACTTCTTCTTTCACGATGGTTCCCGGGTTGTGGTTAAAGCTGGAGCGGACTTCGAAAACGACGCCGTATTTCTTGGCGAACTCGACGGAGCGCGACTGCATGACCTTCGAGCCCTGCGAGGCGAGTTCGAGCATCTCGTCGTAGGAAATCTCGTTGAGCTTCGTCGCCTCCGGCACGTGGCGCGGATCGGCGGTGTAGACGCCGTCGACGTCGGTGTAGATCTCGCACTTGTCGGCGCGGAGCGCGGCGGCGAGCGCGATGGCGGTGAGATCGGAACCGCCACGACCGAGCGTCGTGATCTGGCCTTTTTCGTTCAGGCCCTGAAAGCCGGCGACGATGATGACTTTGCCCGCATCGAGGTCCTTGCGCAGCGCGGTCGGGATGATGTTTTTGATCTTCGCCTTCGTGTGGACGAGGTCGGTGACGATGCCGGCCTGCGGACCGGTGTAGGAAACCGCCGGCACTTCGAGACCGTGCAGCGCCATCGCGGTCAGCGCGATCGTCTCCTGTTCGCCGACGGCGAGCAGCATGTCCATCTCGCGCGTGTCGGGGCGCGGATTCACGGCTTTGGCGCGCGCGATCAACTCGTTCGTCACGCCCGCGCGAGCCGACACGACGACGACGACCTGATGGCCGGCGTCGCGCGTGATCTTGATGCGGGAGGCGACGTTCTTGATGCGCTCGACGTCACCCACGGAGGTGCCGCCGTATTTTTGAACGATGAGAGCCATGGCGAGAAATTGCTAGATGGCCCGGCGGTCGGCGGCTTGGCAAGCGGCCAGCAGGGCCGATGCGTCATACCTGCCGCAACTCCCGAACCACGAAAAGCGTGGTCAGAGGAGCGAGACGTCTTTTTTCGACGGGTCCGCGCGAGTCGGCGCCGGCGTGGCGGCGGATTTTTTCCCGAAGCGACTTTCCGTGCCGTTCAGGAGGCGGCGGATATTTTCGTGATGGCGAATGATGACGAAGGCCGCGAGCACGGTCGTGATCACGGCGACAGCGACGTGGTAATGCATCACCCAACTCGCGATGATGATTGCAGCCGCGGCGAGAATCGAAGCGAGCGAGACGTAGCGGAATGCGTAAAACGACACGACCCAGGTCGCGGCGGCGATGAGGCCGGCGACCGGAATCAGCACGAACAAGCCGCCGGCGGCGGTCGCAACGCTCTTGCCGCCCTTGAAGCGCGTGAAAACGGAAAACGCGTGTCCGATCACGGCCGCAACGACGCCGATGAGTTGGAGCACGACTTTGCGTTCCTCATCGACGAACGGCAGCAGCGGCCACGCGGTCGCGACCGCGCCCTTGAGCATGTCGAGCGCGAGCACGGTGTTGCCGGCCTTGGCGCCGAGGACGCGTTTGACGTTCGTCGCGCCGGGATTGCCGCTGCCGACTTTGAAGATGTCGACGCCGTGCGCTTTCGCCACGAGGTAGCCAAACGGCAGCGCGCCGAGTAAATACCCGGCCAGCGCGGTGACAGTGATCCAGAAGTTGCTCATCGGCCCAGAGCGGTCGGCCGAGCTTGCCCGGGCGCGCGAGAGGCGGTCAACGTTTTAACGGTCTGGTGCGCGTGGGATTTGGCCTGACAGCAACGAAAGTAGCGCAGGCGTCTCGCCTGCTTTCTCCGAGCCATGCAGGCGAGATGCCTGCGCTACCTACCCTCGCGCGACGATGCGCAGACCTTCATTGTCCGCGTGCAGGCGGAAGACGCGACTCGGCACTTTCGCGTCGGCAAACGCCGCCACCATCGCCCGCGCCACGCGGGCGGCTTTCGCGGGTCGCGTCACGCACATCACGCTTGAGCCGCTGCCGCTCAGCCAGCCGGTCAAGGCGCCGGAGGCGACGCCCGCCTGGATCGCATCGCGCGCTCCCGGAATCAGCGGCAAGCGATACGGCTCGTGCATGAAATCAGCGACGGCGTGGGTGAGACGGTCGTATTCGCCCGAAATGAACGCCGCCACGACGTAGCTCGCGCTGTTGATGCTGCGCACGGCGTCGAAATACGGGATCTCCTTCGGCAAGATGCCGCGGGCCTTCTTCGTCTCGAGTTCCTGCGAGGGCGAGACAACGACGAACACGAGTTCCTTGCCGATCGCACGGCGCACGACCCCGGTCAACACACCGCGATTCGGATCCGTGCGACCGACGCAGAAGCCACCGAGGACGGCGGGCGTGGCGTTGTCGGGATGGCCTTCGAGTTTCGTGACCAGTTCGGCGAGGTCGTCCTTGTCGAGCCCGGCGCCGCTCAGCTCGTTGAGCCCGGCGACGATGCCGGCGCGGAGCGTCACGCTCGAGCCGAGACCGCGCGACATCGGGACGTCGCCGCGAACAACGAACGAAAAACCAAACTCCTCCACCCCGGCGCGCGCGAAGAACCACGCGGCCGCCTCGCTCGCCATGTCCACGCCCGCAATCGCATCCGGCGTCGCGGCGTGCACGCCCGTCTCACGCGTGCGGCGCAGCGTCACGTCATTGTAGAGGGCCACGGCCATGCCGAGCGTGTCGAAGCCAGCGCCGAGATTCGACGTGCTGCCCGGCACGCGAACGGTGACGGACTGCAGGGGACTGCGGGTGGTCGTTTTCGGTCGGCGTGGGGTCGGCCTCTTTTTCATGAAAGATCAGCGTCGGCGCAACGCGCGGCGCGCCTCGAGGTTTTGTTCGCGCTTCTTGATGTCCTCGCGCTTGTCGAACTGCTTCTTGCCGCTCGCAGTCGCGATCTCGACCTTCACGAGGGCTTCCTTGAAATACATGCGCAGCGCCACAATCGCGCGTCCGCCGGTTTCGACGGCCTGCTGGAGTTTGCGAATCTCGTTCACCTTGAGCAGCAGTTTGCGCGGACGGCGCGGGGCGTGTTGCGAGAGGCCGCCGTGCGAATACTCCTCGATGTAAGCGCCGTAGAGCCAGACCTCGCCCTTCTCGACGCGGCAAAAGGCATCCGTGATCTGGGCTTTGCCGGCGCGGATGGACTTCACCTCGGTGCCGACGAGTTTCACGCCCGCCTCGAATTTATCGTGAATGAAAAAATCCCGCAGCGCCTTCGGATTGCGCAGCTCAGTGAAACGGGTGGAGTCGTGGGCTTTGGCGGCCATGACGGGAGAGGTGTTACGAAAAGGATTTAGCGCAGCCTTGGCGAGACACGAAGCCGCGCGGGCGGGAAGGATGACAGACAATGGTGCACACGGCTGCGAAAGTCTCGAGGACGTCGCTGCCGCGCGGTGAAAAATAAAAAAGCGCGGCGAGATGCCGCGCTTCGACCGGAACGAGGAGCCTCGAGGGGCTTAGGCGTGCGTCACTTCGTAGCTGATCTTGCCTTCGATGATTTCGCGCAGGGCGATGTCTTCGGGGCTCAGCTTTTCGAGCGACTCCACGAGCGGACGGCTACCCCGGCGCAGCTGCTTCACGCGGCGCGACACCACGTTGATCAGGATATTCGGGTCCTGGATAACCTTTTGGGCGTCCTTGATGTATTCGTCTCTCATGGTTTGGAAATTGGGAAGGGAGAGACCTACGTCACGTCCTCCCAGCGTCAAGGGGGAAATCTTTACGCCGCGGCCCCGCCACGCGTTCCGCCAGAGCACCGCGCAAACGAGGCGTTTTCGTTTTGCGGTCGAGGCCGTTCCAGCGAAACTCGCCGCCGTGATCATCGCTTGGACCACCATCGAGAAACGCGAAGACGCCGAGCGCTTGGCGCGCGGCGCGGTGGAAGCGCGGCTCGCGGCGTGCACCCAAATCGACGGGCCAATCACGTCGTTCTACCATCACGAGGGCAAACTCGAGCGCGCGGAGGAGTTTCGCCTGTGGTTTAAGTGCCTGCCGGCCAACACCTCGGCCCTCAGCGCCTGGGTGCACGCACGGCACCCCTATCGCACGCCGCAGTGGATCGAAGTGAGTGCTGAAAGCGTGAGCGAAAAATACTTGTCATGGGCTATGGCCAACTCTAGCCATGACCCCTTTCCAAAGTCGAAATCACCTTAAACGACCCACTTACCATGTCCCAGCACAACAGCCTCAAGTCTTCCGGCGGCCTCGTCGTGAAGCGCAACGTTCTCAAGCGCTTCGAGCGCGTCGCCATCCTGAAGAAGCGCGGCCAGTGGAAGGAAGGCGATCGCGTGCAGGGTCTCCGCAAGACGAAGCCGGACGTT
The DNA here is from genome assembly GCA_023432225.1 of Verrucomicrobiota bacterium. Classification (GTDB taxonomy): domain Bacteria; phylum Verrucomicrobiota; class Verrucomicrobiia; order Opitutales; family Opitutaceae; genus Didemnitutus. Next base: position 28,797 of record JAEYUW010000012.1, on the reverse strand, counting down.
TGATCCACACCTCACTTTATTCCTAAGGGCAGGCTCGTTCGCGACCTGCCCTTTTTCTTACCCGATCCGCTCTCATGATCGAACTGGCCAAGAAACTCGTCGATTTCATCATCCATATCGACCGCCACCTGGCGGAGATCATCGCCGCCTACGGCACGTGGACCTACGCGATCATCTTCGCGATTATCTTTGTGGAGACCGGTCTCGTAATCATGCCGTTCCTGCCCGGCGACTCGCTGTTGTTCGCCGCCGGCGCGTTCTGCGCCAAGCCCGAAACCGGCCTCAACGTGCACGCGATGGCGCTCCTGCTCTTCATCGCCGCCGTGCTCGGCGACACGGTCAATTACTGGATCGGCGCTAAGATCGGCCCGGCGGTGTTCAAGCGCGAGGACTCGATCTGGCTGCGCAAAAAACACCTCGAGCGCGCCCACGAGTTTTTCGAGCGCTACGGCGGTCGCGCGATCATCCTCGCCCGCTTCGTGCCGATCGTGCGCACGTTCGTGCCGTTCGTCGCCGGCGTCGGCCAGATGACCTACGCGCGTTTCCTCGCCTACAACGTCATTGGCGGCTTCGCGTGGATTTATTTCTTCACCTACGCGGGCTACCTGTTCGGCAACCAGCCGTTCGTGCAGAAGAATTTCAAACTCGTGATCCTCGCCATCATCATCCTCTCGGTCGTGCCGATGGTCGTGGAATTCATCCGCGAGTGGCAGCGCTCACGCAAAACGGCTTGAACTCACCGGCGCGCGCCCGGATGCTGCGCGCACCGTTTTTTGCGAGTGTAGCACAATGGATAGTGTAGTGGCCTCCGAAGCCATTGATCCGGGTTCGACTCCCGGCACTCGCACCAGTCTTCGCCAAGGCTTCGGCCAGCAGGTGGCGTGGCTCAGTCACTCAGTCCTGCTGAAACGATGACCGCACGAGGCTGCGAAGGCGGCCGACCGACTTGTTCGCCGTAGCCTCGGGCCCTGGTGGAAGCTTTTGCGCAGGACGCCTGACTCGCGAGGCGATTGAAAAATGTCCGCCGAAGCCTCGGCGAAGGCGGACCGAACTCGCTTCCCACGGACTGAACCGGCGCCGACGAACCTGTCCCGCCGCGACCGCACTCGCCGGCTTTGCCCTTAACGTCTCGCGGTGTGCGATAGCTCGGGCAGCGTGTTGCGCTCGACTTCTTCGAGCGTCGTCCAGCCGAGCAACGCCTTTTTCAAGCCGTCGTAACGCATCGCGCGAAAACCGGTTTGTTCCGCTTCGGTCTTCATCTGCACCGGCGACGCCCGCGCCAGGATCAGGTCGCGCATGCCTTCCGAGACTTCGAGCATTTCGTGCACGCCCACACGACCGTGGAAGCCGGTGCCGTGGCAGTGCGCACAGCCGCGGCCACTATATAACGTCACCGGAATCGCTTCGGGATTGGAAAAATACGGCGCGAGCTCCTCCGGCGTTGCCGTGTAGTGTTCCTTGCACGACGGGCAAATCCGTCGCACGAGACGTTGCGAGAGCACGCCCACGACGGTCGGTGCGACGAGGTGCGGCTCGACGCCGAGCTCGATCAAGCGCGTGATGGCCTGCAGGGAATCGTTCGCGTGCAACGAACTCAGCACGAGGTGCCCCGTGAGGGCAGCCTCCGTGGCGATGGTGGCGGTCTCACGGTCGCGGATCTCGCCGACCAGAATCACGTCCGGGTCTTGTCGGAGCACGCTGCGCAGGATTTCCGCGAAACGCAGTCCGATCTGAGTATTGACTTGGTGCTGCGCCGCGCCGGGCAGCCGGTATTCGACCGGATCCTCGATGGTCACGAGATTGAGATCGGGACGATTGATCTCACTGAGGCAGGAGTAGAGCGTGGTCGTCTTGCCGCTGCCTGTCGGGCCGCACACGAAAAGGATGCCGTTGGGCCGGAGAATCGCCCGTCGTAGCGCCTGGCGTGTCGAGTCGCTCAACCCCAAGGCGCCGAGCCGCGGCAGCGACTGGTTGCCCGGCGATCCGAGCAGCCGCAACACCGCCTTCTCGCCATAGAGCCCGGGCAAAGTCGACGCGCGGAACGCCGGCCGCCCGCCGCCAAAGTTGATCTCGAAGGCACCGTCCTGCGGCAGACGTTTTTGGGCCACGTCCAACTGGCAAAGCACCTTCACCCGCACGATCAGCGCGTCGTGGACCACGCGCGGCAACTGCAGGATCGACACCATGTCGCCGTCGATGCGCATGCGCACGCGGCACTGATCCACCGCGCTCTCGAGGTGGATATCCGAGGCCCGGCGCCGGAATGCGGTCAGCAGGATGCTGTTGAAAAGATCCGCAAACGCCTCGCCGTGCACCAACTCGGCAACGTCGCGCGCATCGCGGATCTCGCGCCCGCCCGCGAGCGTCGGCAGAGCGTCGCACACCCGCTGTAGGGAGCCGGCGAGGTCCTCCGGTGCACCGAAATGCAGGTGCAGGATCGCTTCGATTTCCTCCGGATGCGCGAAGACCGGACTGATCTCGCGCCCCAACACCTTGGCCAGCGAGGCGACGATCTTTTCGTCCTTCGGCTCGGCCATCGCCACCGTTGCCGCATGCGGCAGCGCGGTCAGCACGACCGCGCGCGCCCGGCGCGCGACATCGGCTGGCAGCTGCACACCTTCGCCAACCGGCAGCTCGACGTTGAGCGGATTGACGTGGGCCACGCCCAAACAGTCCGCCCAGAGCTGGCAGGCCCGCGTCTGCGAACAGATCGCACCCTCCACCGCCTGCTGCATCACCGCCAGCGGCTGCCCCTCGTGTTGCTCGGCCAGCTGGTCGATCCGGCGGCGATGCTCCGGTGCGATCCGCCGGAGTAGGTCGATGAACTGCGCAAAGGGCGTCATTTTCCCGGAGTCGTCCGCCGCGGGCGCTTGCGGAAGCGGGCGGAGATCTCGCTTTGTTTCAACAGGCGTTGCGAGCCCAGCTCCGGACTGAAATCCGCGCGCGCCTCGCGCAACATCGCGGTCAGGTCGTAACGCACGACAAAATCGTCGAGCGAGCGCAGCCGGTCTCGCGATGCGGCGCTCATGACTCCGGAGCCGCCGAGCCGTCGGAGAACTCGTGCAGCAGCTCCCGCAACTCCCGGGAGAGGTCCTGCGCCGGCACGTCCTTGCGGATGAAGTAGGTCGCCCCCGCGTCGACGCATTTCTCGACGACCGCCTCGTCCGCAATCGAGGTCAGCATCACCACCGGCACCGCCGGAGCCTGGGCGCGGATGCCGCGCAACACCTCGAACCCGTCACTGCGTGGCATGTTGATATCGAGGATGACCAGGTTGGGCTTCACCACCGGGAACATCTGAAGCGCCTCGTTGCCGTCGCGCGCCTCCACGGCTTTCGCGATGCCTTGGGAGTGCAACAACTCTCCGACGAAACGACGAAAGTAGCGCTCGTCGTCGACAACCATCGCGGTGATCTGCTGCTGGGAACCAGACATGGGGCCACCTCCATTCCGGAGTAAAGCGGGTTTGGCCGCCCGGAACAAGGGCTTCTTTGCCGGAGTTCCGCGAAAGTTTCGGCCGTCCGGATCGGCTTTTCTGCCGGCCTCGCCGGGCGCACGCAGCAAAAAGGCCGGCATCGCGCCGGCCCGGGAGGCAACACTCAGAAGACGCGCAACGCGCTCAGATGTGAATCGCCTCGTTGTTCGTCGCGGCCGCGGCTTCGCCGAGCGCTTCGGAGAGCGTCGGGTGCGCGTGGATCGTGTGGTGGATCTCGTCGATCGTCGCCTCGAGATTCATCGCGAGACCGTATTCGGCGATCAGCTCCGTCGCTTCGTTGCCGATGATGTGCACACCGAGAATTTCGCCGGTCTTAGCCTCGCTGATGACCTTCACGAAGCCTTCGGAATCGCCCGACGCGACCGCCTTGCCGACCGCGGTGAACGGGAACTTGCCGATCTTGTAGGCGAGACCCTTTTCCTTGCAGGCCTTCTCGGTCAGGCCGGTGCTGGCGACTTGCGGCTGGCAATACGTGCAGCCCGGGAACTTGTCGACTTGCTTGGGCTTCGAGTGGCCGAACATGCCATTGACGGCGTTGACCGCGCGGAACGTCGCGACGTGCGCTAGCCACGGCGGGCCCTGAATGTCGCCGGCGGCGTAGATGCCGGGGACGTTCGTCTGATAATTGGCGTCGACCTTCACGAAACCGCGATCGGTCTCGACCTTCACCTTCGAGGAGAACAAGCCGTCGATCGCGGAAACGATGCCGATCGCGACGAGCACGGTCTCGACTTCGATCTCGGTCTTCGCGCCGTCCTTCACGAGGTCGAGCTTCACGCTCTTGTCGCCGACGCGGATGTTTTCGCTCTTCGTCGCGGTGTGGACCGCGATGCCTTGTTTCGTGAAGCTACGCTCGAGCGTCTTCGCGACCTCCTCGTCTTCGACCGGGAGAATCTGCGGCAGCATCTCGACCAGCGTGACCTTCGAACCAAAGGCATTGAAGAAATACGCGAATTCCACGCCGATCGCGCCGGCACCGATGATCGCGATCGATTTCGGAAGTTCCTTCGCGGCGAGCGCTTCGCGGGAAGTCATCACGCGCGTGCCGTCGACAGGCAGGCCGGGCAGGCCGCGCGGCTTCTGGCCGGTCGCGACAAGAATGTTCTTCGTGCGGAAAAATTTCCCTTTGTTCTCGCCCTCGATGATCTCGACCATGCCCGGCACGGTCACCTGGCCGCGACCGATGAAGTAATCGACCTTGTTCTTGCGGAAGAGAAACTCGATGCCCTTCGCCATCTGGGCCGACACGCCACGCGAGCGCTCCACGACTTTGCGAAAATCAAACGACGCGCCTTGCACGCTGAGGCCGTAGCTCTCGGCCTTCTGGATCGTGCGGAACAGCTCGGCGCTCTTCAGCAAGGCCTTCGTCGGGATGCAGCCCCAGTTGAGGCACGTGCCGCCGGCGCGCTCGAGTTCGATGCACGCGACCTTCTTGCCGAGCTGCCCGGCACGAATGGCCGCCGCGTAACCGGCCGGACCGCCACCGATGACTACCAAGTCGTAGATTGCTTCTGACATAGGCGTAGATTTTGAGCGGTGAACGTCGCCCCCGCTCCCGGTAGCGTCAAATGCAATCTCCGCCGCCGCCGCAGGCGTAATTTCGCCTCGCCGACCGCTCGGAGTTTTCCTTGCGGCTCAGATATCGATCACGTCGTCGCGCTTCTCCTCGCGGCGCGGCGCACGCGGCGGTGGAGGAGGCACCGCCGCACTTCGGAGCATTTGCGTGAGAATCAGATTCGTGACGCTCACGATCAACGCACCGAGTAACGCCGAGCCAAATCCCGCCACTTCGAAGCCTTTCACCAGCGATCCGACGAAGTAGAACAACACCGCGTTGATTAACCACACGCCGATGCCGAGCGAAAGCACGATGAACGGCAGCGTAAAGAGCACCATCAGCGGCTTCAGCACCGCGTTGCAGAAGCTCAGCAGAATCACCACCACCGCCAGCGTCCCCGCCGTATCGTAGTGGATGCCGGGCACGAGCGTGGCGCTCAGCACGACACCGAGTGCGAGCACCATCCACCGCACGAGCAGGTTGACGAACGGGTTGTTCATAGCCTGCATGACGATAACCCGATTCACCCGGGAGCAATGAAAATCCTGATCGTCCAAGACTACCTGCGCAGCGGCGGCACCGAACGTCACGCCGTGTTCCTCGGCGCCGCGGCCGCCAAAGCCGGGCACGAAGTCACGTTGCTCACCTTTCGCCCGCGTGGCGCGCTCGGCGATGATGCGGACAACCAGCCGTTCGCGTTCAAGTCGCTCCAGCCATTCGACCTTCACCTCGATTGGTTCGCTCCGGGCCTGCTCCGCGCCGCCAGCGACGCCGCGCCCGATCTGGTGCTCTGCATGGGCCGCATGGCGAACTGCTACGCCGGCTTCATCCAAAAACGCCTGCCGCATGCCGCCGTCGTTTGCACGATGCGCACCGGCAAGGCCCTCCCCTACCTTTTCCGCCGCTCGCTGCGCCGTTGCCGTCACGTCATCGCCAACAGCCACGTCGCCAAGCGCGTGCTGACCGACGAACACGACATCGCCTCGCATAAGATCACGGTGATTCACAATCCCGTCCTGCGCTCGCACGACGTCGACGGCGCACGCAACAACGCCCTGCGTCGCTTCTACGGCGCCAACCCGAGCACCGTCGTAATGCTCAACGTGGCGATGTTCCGCCCGGAGAAAAACCAGCGCGAACTCATCGAGATTTGCTCGAAGCTCCCCGGCTACCTCGACTGGCAGCTCTGGCTCGCCGGCGACGGCGTGGAGCGCAAACGCTGCGAACGCCTCGCACACGACCTCGGCCTCGGCGGCCGCGTGCGGTTCCTCGGCTACCAACCGGAGCCCACGCCGCTCTACCACGCGGCCGACCTCGCGGTGCTGGCCTCGCAGAGTGAATCGCTCTCAAATTTCCTGATCGAATCCCAGCTTCACGGCCTACCCGCCGTCGCCTACGACATCGTCGGTGTAGGCGAGTGCTTCATCCCTGGCCAGTCGGGCGTGCTGCTGAAGAACGAGGACCAAGCCGGCTTCGTCGACGCCCTTGACCGTCTCATTCGCGAACCCGGCCTCCGCCGTCGCTTCAGCGAAACCGCCCGCCGACACGCGCGCGAGGAATTCACCGCCGAGCAGCAGATCAAGGCGCACCTGAATCTGTTCAGCGAGTTGGTGAAGGTGTGAAAGTAGCGCAGGCGTCCCGCCTGCAACCAAACCAGCAGGCGAGACGCCTGCGCTACGTCCCGCCTCCTGACAACCCTATGTCAGCAACCTCCGTCGCGCGCACGCGGTGAGTTGCCTTTCCGCTTCGCCTGCTCATCCGTCATTTCAGTGCGTCCCTCCTCGCCTGAATTCATCCGTCTGCGCGGCGTCCGCCAGAACAACCTCAAGGGCTTCGACCTCGATCTGCCGCTCGGGCAATACATCGTCGTCACCGGCCTGAGCGGCGCAGGCAAGTCGTCGCTCGTGTTCGACACGCTCCACGCCGAAGGCCAGCGGCGCTACGTCGAGACCTTCTCCGCCTACACGCGCCAATTCCTCGACCTCCTCGACAAACCCAAGGTCGACTCCGTCGAAAACATCCGCCCCTCGATCGCCATCGAGCAGACGAACACCGTCAAGACCTCGCGTTCGACCGTCGGCACCATGACCGAGCTCACCGACTTCGCGAAAGTCTGGTTCAGCCACGTCGCTGAGTGCTTCGATCCCACCACCGGCGAAAAGGTCGAGGACGACAACCCGCAGACCATCTGGGCAAAAACGTTCGCCGCGCACCCCGCCGCCACGCTCCTCGTCGCCTTCAAGGTCGCGAAGCCCGACAACCTGCCGTGGGTCGAAATCCTCCCGCCGCTGAAGAACCAAGGCTACACGCGCGTCCTAGCCCCCGCGGACAAAAAGATCGACGCGCTCGCGCTCGCCACGCTCGACGACCTTCTCGCTGCGAAGCCCGACGTCGCTCTCAAGCACGCGACGCACCTCTTCGTCGTGCAGGACCGCCTGCGCATCGCCACGGAAAACAAGCCGCGTTTCCTCGAAGCCACCGAAACCGCGCTGCACTTCGGCCAGGGCGAAGTGTTCCTGTTCCACGTCAACGCTACGCCGGACGGATCCGCCAATCCGAAATCCGCAATCCGCAATCCGCAATTCCCGCCGGCCGGCCACTTTTCTCGCGGCCTACACTCGCCGAAGACCGGCCGCACGTTCCGCCCCGCCTCGCCTGCGCTGTTCTCGTTCAATTCCCCCGTCGGTGCATGCCCGGTCTGCCGCGGCTTCGGCCGCGTGATCGACATCGATTACCGTCTCGCGATTCCGGATCACTCGCTCTCGATCGAACAGGGCGCCGTGAAACCGTGGGAAGGAGAAGTCTACGGCGAGTCGAAGCGCGATCTCCTGAAGTTTACCAAAAAACTCGGCATCCCCACCGACGTCCCGTTCGCCGACCTCAGCGCTGAGCACAAGGCCTTCATCATCGACGGCTCGCCCGGCTACAACGGCGAGGACAAGGCGTGGCCGCGCTACTGGTATGGCCTGAAGGGCTTCTTCCGCTACCTCGAGAAGACGACCTACAAGATGCACGTGCGCGTCTTCCTCTCGCGCTACCGCGCCTACAACCCCTGCCCCGAGTGCCACGGCACGCGCCTCCAACCCGAGGCGCTCTGCTGGAAATGGCGCGGCTACACGCTCCCGCAGCTCTACCAACTTCCCGTCAGCGAACTCCTCGCGCTCGTGCGCACACACGGTGCACCGAAAGAGCAAAGCGGCGACGCCGCCGAACGCCACCAAAGCGATCTCGCGTTCGACTCGATCGTCACGCGCCTGCGCTACCTCGAACAAGTCGGCCTCGGCTACCTCACCCTCGATCGGTCCTCGCGCACGCTCTCCGGCGGCGAAGTCGAACGCGTGAATCTCACGTCCTGTCTCGGCACCTCGCTCGTCGACACGCTCTTCGTTCTCGACGAGCCGTCCGTCGGCCTGCACCCGCGCGACATCGATCGCCTGATCGGTATCATCCGCACGCTCACCGACGCCGGCAACACCGTCGTCGTCGTCGAGCACGACGAAGCGATGATCCGCGCCGCCGATCACGTGCTCGAAATCGGACCCGAACCCGGCGCGCGCGGCGGCGAAGTAGTTTTCCAAGGCAACGTCGCGGCCTTACTCCGTTCACCTCGCAGCATCACCGGTCGCTACCTCTCCGGTCGCGAATCCGTCGAAGTCCCTCCGCAACGCCGCGCCGTCACGAAGCAGGGCTGGCTTCATTTCCACCGCGCCTCGAAGCACAACATCAAGGACCTCAGCTTCCGCCTGCCGTTGCAGCGTCTCGTCTGCCTTTCCGGCGTCTCCGGCTCCGGCAAATCCACGCTGCTCGACAACGTCATCTACCAAGGTCTCCTCACACAGCGGAACCAGATGACCGAAGACCCGGCGACGTTCGAACGCATCGAGCGCGACGTTGCGTTCTCCGAAATCGTCCTCGTCGACCAATCGCCACTGTCGCGCACGCCGCGCTCGAATCCCGCGCTCTACAGCGAGGCGTGGGATCTCATCCGCGAACTCTACGCGCAGACCGTCGCCGCGCAGGAAGCCGGCTTTAACGCCTCGAGCTTCTCCTTCAACAGCGGCGAAGGCCGCTGCGACCATTGCCAGGGCCTCGGCAGCGAACGCGTCGAGATGCAGTTCCTCTCCGACGTCTTCGTTCCCTGTCCGATTTGCGAAGGCCGCCGCTTCAAACCCGAGGTGCTCGCCATTCAGTGGAACGGCAAATCGGTCGCCGATCTCCTCAACACCACGATCACCGACGCGCTCGCTCTCTTCGCCGAGCACGCGACGATCCGCTCGCGCCTCGCCGCGCTCGACGCCGTCGGCCTCGGTTACCTGACGCTCGGCCAACCACTCAACACGCTCTCCGGCGGCGAATCCCAGCGCCTGAAACTCGTTCGCTACCTGAGCGAATACGCCGGCGCTCAGGTGGTAGGGCGAGGCGTCCCCGCCGAGCCGCGGCTCACCGAGGACGGTTCGCCCTCCCTCAAATCAGAGGGCGCGCTGCTCCTCCTCGACGAACCCACCACCGGCCTCCACCGCCACGACGTGAAGCGCCTGCTCTCCGTCCTGCAGCGCATCGTCGACCGCGGCCACAGCGTGATCGTCATCGAGCACAACCTCGACGTTCTGAAGTCCGCCGACTGGATCCTCGAAGTCGGCCCCGAAGCCGGCGCCGGCGGTGGCCGCATCGTCGCCGAAGGCACGCCCGAACAAATCGCCGCCGCAACGACAGAGACATCGCCGTTCCTTCGCGCCGCCCTTTCCGAATCCGAGCCGCTCGCCGCCGTCGCCGAAGACGCCGCCACCTACGAAACGTCCCATCCGCAATCCGCAGTTAGCAATCCGCACTCGCTCGAGCTGCTCGGCGCCCGCGAGAACAACCTCAAAAACATCTCGCTCTCGATCCCGCACCGCGAGCTGACCGTCGTCACCGGCGTCTCCGGCTCCGGCAAGTCGACCCTCGCGTTCGACATCATCTTCGCCGAAGGCCAACGCCGCTTCATGGAGTCGATGTCGCCCTACGCACGCCAGTTCGTCGAGCAGCTCCCGCGCCCCGACATCGACCGCCTCACCGGCATTCCGCCGACCGTCGCCATCGAGCAACGCGTCACCCGCGGCTCGCGCAAGTCCACCGTCGCGACGATCACCGAAGTCGCGCAATACCTGCGCCTCCTCTACGCGCGCCTCGGCATCCAGCATCACCCGGACACCGACCGGCCTGTTACGCCGCTCTCGCCTGCTCAATTGCGCAGCCTGCTCGACAAGACGCTCGCCACCCCCGCCGCCCGCAAAGCCAAGCACCTCTATCTCTGCGCCCCGCTCATCCGCGGCCGCAAGGGCCACCACGAACCGATCGCGAAATGGATCGGCAAGCAGGGCTACGAACTCATGCGCGCCGACGGCCGTCTGCTGCGCGTCGATACATTTGCCAAGCTCGATCGCTACAAAGAGCACGACGTCGAAGTCGTCGTCGCCGACCTGAAGGTGGGGCGCGCTGTCCCCAGCGCGCCGCGCTCGACTTCCGATTCGCTGAAACTCGCCCTCAAGCTCGGCAAAGGCTCCTGCTTCCTGCTCACGCCCGACGGCAAGGTGCTCTCGTGGTTCTCGACCACGCGCACCGACATCGAGTCCGGCGAGTCCTTCCCTGAACTCGACCCAAAGCACTTCTCGTTCAACTCGCCGAAGGGCTGGTGCCCGACCTGCCGCGGGCACGGCCGCATCTTCGATTGGATGCTCAAGCCAGACGAAGACGAGGAAATGTCCGACGAGGTCGCCGACGCGCTCCGGCATTTCGATCCCGACGACCCATCGTCCGACGGCAAACAGTGTCCCACGTGCCACGGCGAGCGCCTCAACCGCATCGCCCGCGCCGTGAAGCTGCCACTGAAACGTGCAGAGCCGATCTCGCTCCCGGCGCTCCTTCGCCTCACCCCCGAGCAACTCATCGCCACGCTTCGCAATCTCCAACTCGAGACGCGCGGCAAGCTCATCACGCAGGACATCGTGCCCCAGATTGAGGAGCGCCTGCGCTTCCTCGCGCACGTGGGCCTCGATTACCTCGCGCTCGATCGTCCGACCGAAACGCTCTCCGGCGGCGAAGCCCAGCGCATCCGCCTCGCCGCGCAGCTCGGGTCGAACCTTACCGGCGTGCTCTACGTCCTCGACGAACCCTCGATCGGTCTGCACGCCCGCGACAACGACCGGCTCATCGAAACGCTCCAAGCTCTCCGCACGAAGGGCAACACGCTCCTCGTCGTCGAACACGACGATGTGCTCATGGAACGCGCCGACCGCATCATCGACCTCGGCCCCGGCGCCGGCCTGCACGGCGGCAACGTCCTCGCCAACGGCACGCCCGACGAGATCAAGGCCAACGAAAGCTCGCTCACCGGCCTCTTCCTCGCGAAGGGCATCCCGCACCCGCTGCGGGGCGAATATCGCGCTGTAGGGGCGCGCCTTGAGCGCGCCCGCGGGCGTGGACAAGCCACGTCCCTACAAAGTCCAGATTTCCTCGAACTCACCGCGATCAACTACCGCAACCTCGCCGATCAATCGCTCACGCTGCCGCTCGGCCGCCTCGTGATGGCCTGCGGCCCGAGCGGCGCCGGCAAATCCACGCTCTTCCGCGACGTGCTGCATCCGGCCGTCACCTGCGCGATCAAAAATAACAAAGCCCGCCTCACCGGCCGCGACTTCGTCAAGCGCACCGGTTTCCAAACCGACCAATCCGCAATCCGCAGTCCGCAATCCGCAATTGCCCCATTCGCCGAACTGCGCGGAGCGCAGGGCTTCAAATCCGTCATCGAGGTCGACCAATCGCCCATCGGCAAGACGCCGCGCTCCACCCCGGCCACCTACCTCGGTATCTTCGATCTCATCCGCCAGTTCTTCGCCTCGCTGCCCGAGTCGAAGGTCCGCGGCTACAGCGCCAGCCGCTTCTCGTTCAACACCGCGGGTGGCCGCTGCGAAACCTGCTCCGGCGCTGGCCGCATCAAGCTCGAGATGGCATTCATGCCCGACTCCTACCAGCCGTGCGAAGATTGCGGCGGCTGCCGCTACGGCCCTGAACTCGCCGACATCACCTGGAAGGGCAAAAGCATCGGTCAAGTCCTCCAGCTCTCATTCGAGGAAGCCGCAGCGTTCTTCGACTTCCACGCGCAACTCAAGGAAGTGTGCGAACTCATGGTCGCCTGCGGACTCGGTTACCTCACGCTCGGCCAGAGCAGCCCGACGCTCTCCGGCGGCGAAGCCCAGCGGCTGAAGCTCGTCACCGAGCTGACCAAAGGCCTGCAAAGCTACACCGAGCGATCCCGCGGCATCGCGATCAAGAACCTCTACCTGCTCGAGGAGCCGACGATCGGTCTGCACCTGAGCGACTGCGAGAAACTCATCCGCGTGCTGCACAACCTCGTCGAACAAGGCCACACCGTCGTCGTGATCGAGCACCACCTCGACCTCCTCGCGGAAGCCGACTGGCTGATCGAACTTGGCCCCGGCGGCGGCCCGAACGGCGGCGAAATTCTCTACCAAGGCCCGCTCGCAGGCATCGCCAAGGTGAAACGCAGCCCGACCGCGCCTTACCTGCGCGAGAAACTGAAAAAGTAGGGCCGGCTTCAGCCGGCCCCGACGGAGCGACAATTCAATCGGGCCGGTTGAAACCGGCCCTACTTCACGACCCGCTCCAGCGCCGCGCCGTTGACCGTCACGTCGCGCACCGTGAGGTCAACGTCCTTGCCGGTCGCGAGCTTCGCGTCCGTCGCCGTCAGCGCGATATTCTCCAGCGTGAAACCCTCGATCGTCGCCGTGGCATGCGTGAGCAGCGTGCCAACGCCGCCGATCGTGCCGCGCACGTTGCGCAGCGTGACGTTCCTCACCTGCGAACGCGGCGGCTCCGCGCCGGCCAGATCGAAGAACTGCGTCCACGGCTGCACCTTCAGCAACCGGCCGCCCGCCGAGACCGCAAGTTCGACGTCTTCGATCAAAATGTCCTCGTAACGCTGCGGCGTATCCGGCCGGAGTTTCAGGCTGAGCAGATTATTGGCTCCCTTCACCACGCAGCGACGCAACGTCACCTGACGGACCACGGTCGCTTCGCTGCCGCACGTGAGCACGCCGTGCCCTTCGCCGAACACACAATCCTCGATCAGGATATTCTCCACCGGCGGACTGTCGGCATCTTCCGTCGCGCGCGGCCCCTTGGTGCCCTTCAGTGCGATACAGTCATCGCCGACCGAGAAATGGCAGCGGCGCACGACAACGTCGCGGCAGCTGTCCAGATCCAAGCCATCCGAACTCGGCGCGCGGATCGGCCCGGAGTCCGGCGCCTTCACCGTCACGCCGTCGAGCAATACATCGCGGCAGCGATAAAGATGAAGATTCCAAAAACCCGAATCGCGGAACGTCAGTCCTTCAATCCGCACGTCGCGACAGGTATCGAGAAACAGCAAACGCGGCCGTTCCACCTCGAGGTTCGTGCAACGCGGATTCTCCTTCCGCCGCTGCCAAAACGCCGCCCAGAACATGATCCCGTTGCCATCGACCACACCCGTGCCACTCAAGCGCACGCCCGTGAGTTCGACGCCATTGAGCAACGCCACGCGCCACTCCTGGCGCTTGCCTTCCACGCGCGTCAGCGCGCGCGGGTAATCCTCGATTCTGTTCGAGCCGAGCAGCGTCGCGTCCGCGGCGACGTGAAACTCCACGCCTTGGCGGAGAAACAACGCTCCGCTGCGAAACGTGCCGCCCGCCAACACCACGCGTCCACCGCCAGCCGCGCTGGCGTCGTCGATAGCGCGTTGGATCGCGGCCGTGTCGAGCACGTCGTCGTTGGCGACCGCACCGAACGCGGTCACAGCGAAATCGCGCGCAGAAGCGGAAACGGTAGCCAACAGCGCCATCAAGACGGCGAAGGCTCGGCCGTAGCGCCGGCTTCCAGCCGGCTCCGCAGCAGCAAACTGCCGGCTGGAAGCCGGCGCTACTTTTCCGAGGCAATCTTCTCTCATGGCAGCGGCTTCCAGCCTTCCGCCTTCACGACCCACGTTCCGTCACGCGGAACGCCGGGATGCTCGCTGTTCGCACCATCCCAACCGCCGAGCATGAGCGACACCGCCGCGAGAAACGATCCGTTCGCCGGCAAATAGACCGCGATCTCGCGACGCCGCGCGCCGGGCGGCGCGTTCGCCGGCAGCGCCTCGTCGCTGCGCACCGGCGCGTGACCGTTCGGCAGATAAACGTTGTTCGGGCCGTCGCGCAGTAGGAACTCGATTCCCTCAGCCGGTCGTCCGAGTCGAAACGCCGTCATCGCGACCATCGGATAATCCCACCCCCAAATCTTCGTGGGCCAATCCCACTGTTGTAACACCGCGGTAAGAGTGCGGTCCATCGTTGCGCGGTCGACCGCGGACGTCTCCGGCAACACGCCGAGCGCCATCAGCATCGACGGATGATCGTGCCGGCTGGCGACGTTTTCCCAAGTGTCAGGCGTCGATTCGACGCCGACGTATTTGCCGTCCTTCACCGGCAACGGCGACAGGCGCGCGATGACGTCGTCCCACGATTTTTCCCGCGGCAAGCCACGCCGCTCGCGCCACTGTTGCGCCAGACCGAGCGCCCAACGCCAGTAGGCCAGCTCAAAGGTCGGGTTCTGCGCCTTCGATTGATCGTAGATTTCCTGCACGATCCAGACCGGCGGACCGAGCACGTAGCGCTCGCGCTTCGGGTCGAGCCACAGCATCGATGCCATGCAATCCGCCGTTTCCTGCACCAACTCGCCGTAGCGATCGAGCGTTTCGCGCGTCGGTGCAGCGCGGTAGAGCAGCTCGCACAGATAAACCATGTGCGGCTGGTTCCAGACGATCAGCGGATTGCCGCCCGGGCTCTCGCGCAGATCGGGGCCGACCATTTTCGCCCAACGCGCGCCGCGCAGGCCGCGGCTTTGCGCCAGTTCGCGCGCGACCGGGAGCTTTTGCCGATACCAGTCGACGTTGCGCGCGAGCATCTCTGCATGGCCCCACAGCGGAAAATGCGCCGCGTGCCACCAGATCATCTCGGTGTGGTGCTTGCCATACCAGGTGCTGCAAGTGAGGCCGCTCTCCTGCGGCGGCACGTCGCCGGCCATCTGCACCGCCATCAAGTATTGCGAAAGGACGATGCGACGCTCGAGCTTCGGCGCGAGCGGGTTGGTGCTGCCGGAGAAATCGGCCGCGGCGCTCTGCTGCCAGAATTTCGGCCAATAAGCCGCCGCCCGCGCGAAATCCACCGCGACGTTCGCGCGCGGCTGCGTTCCGAAATTCACCGCGAGCTCCAGCACGCGCGTGCCGCGTTCGCCGCGGACAAAGAACGTGTGCGGCGCGGTCGGCGCCACTTCGGCCGCGCGGCTGAGCGTCACGGCATATTCGAATCCATTCACGCGCCGCGCGATTTGCTGCGGACTCGTCAACGTCGAGGTGTGCGCCTCCGGCTGCGACCAGTCGAACGCGGGCGTGTTCTTCACCTTCGGATCATGGCCGCGCGGAAACGCGAGCTTCACGGCCAACTCGCCCGTGGCGACGAGGTCCGACTCGATGCGCAGCGCAACCGTGTCCTCGTCGGGCAGGCACGCCGTCGTCACCTCGACGCGTTGGCCGCCGAGCGAAAACCGGCTGCGGATGACGCCGTGCCAGAGATCGAGCGTCTGCTCGATGTCGCGCACGTCCGCGGACGTGAACTCGGTGCCGTCCGCCTTTTTCCAAGCGAGCGCGATCTGGCCGAGCGGATGATTGCGCGGATTGCGGCGCAGCCACTCGCCCGCCGGCGAGTTGCTGCTCGTCGGATACGGATGCACCGAGCCGTCGGGATGCGTGTAGTTGCGATTGGCGTCGGCCAGCTTGTAGCCAGCGGGATTTTCGTCCTGCACCCATGCCCAGCGCGAGAGCGTCTCCACCGGGATGCCGTTGCGATGATACTCGGTGGGGAAAGTCTGGAGTCCCGTGACGTCGACACTGAACGCGAAGCCGCCATTGCCGACCGTCAGCGGCGAATCGTAATCGACGCTGCGCACGACCGGATTGTGGCGCGTGACGAGCGCCTCGCGATCGATGGCGGACGCAAAACTCGAACCGGTGACGAGGAGGCAGACCGCAACAGCAACGGGGATCTTCATCGCGCCAGAGCCAAGCTCGGCGCTATCTCCAAGTCAAAGCCTGCTCCGCTCGTTCCGTCCGAGTTTCCCGCGACACCGCCAGGTTCGCGCTCGGCCCACGCGGCAAACGCGATCATGCCCGCGTTGTCGCCCGTGTGCTGCGGACGCGCGCGGAAGAAGGGCACCTGGCGCTGCATCGCGAGCTTTTCGATCTCGCCCTGCAGGACTTTGTTGTTCGCGACACCACCCGAAAGTCCGACGCTGCGGAACGGCACGCCTTCCGTGTAGGGCGGGGTCTCCTGACCCCGCCGCGAATCGACAACTGCGCCGCGCTCGCTCGGCGGGGTCGGGAGACCCCGCCCTACATCGCCGCGATCGAACGCGAGCCGCGCCTTGCGCACGAGCGCGTCCATCACGGCGTGCTGGTAGCTGGCGCAGAGATCGGCCTTGTGGCGTTCGATCTCCTCGGGGCTCATCTTTTCGAGCGTGTAACGGAGGCTGGTCTTGAGGCCGGAGAAACTGAAATCGAGCGTGGCTTTCTGCGCGACCGCCTTGGGGAACTGAAAAGCTTTCGCATCGCCGGTGCGCGCGAGTCTCTCCACCTGCGGTCCGCCCGGATAGCCGAGACCGAGGAGTTTCGCACCCTTGTCGAGCGCCTCGCCGGCAGCATCGTCCATCGTGGCGGCGATGAGCTTGATTCGTCGCTCCTCGTCGATGGTGAAGAGCGCGGTATTGCCGCCCGAGACGAGCAGACCGAGGTGCGGCAACAAGCGCGCAAACGCCGCGTCGAAATCCGCCGGCGCCTGCTCATGCAGCGCGATGAACGGCGAGAACGCGTGCGCGCGCAGGTGGTTCACGCCGACCACCGGCACGCGCCACGCGAGACCGAGGCTCTTCGCGACAGACAAACCCATTGCGAGGCACGCCGCGAGGCCGGGACCACGAGTGACGGCGATCTGCGTCACCTGTCCGGGTGACACGACACCCAGCGCGCGCTGCACGAGTGGGGCGAAATGCTGGAGGTGTTCGCGGCTCGCGAGATCGGGCACGACGCCGCCGTAAGCCTCATGGAGCGCGATCTGACTGTGCACCCATTCGCCCGCGAAACCGCGCGCCGGATCGAACACCGCCACCGCGGTCTCATCGCAGGAACTTTCGAGGGCGAAGATCATCGCGAAGCTCTCCGGTGCGTTCGCCGGTGAGGGTGGAACGCGTTGACCTCAACGCGTTCGGAGCGGATTGAGGTCAATCCGCTCCACCTAGAGAGATTTCGGCGGCCATAGTCCGCCGCTACAGGAAATGCATTCTCGGTGCCGTGTGCCATTGGCAGGTTCACATCTTCGTTGCGGGAACCGGCACCATCGTCGCGCTCGGTCGCACGACCATCACGCCGCGCAGGATTTCTTCCGCGGCGTTGCGCTGCGTATCCTCCACGGGCGGAAAGCCGAATCGGTCGGCAAACTCCGCCGGCTCGACGAGGTCGGTGCGCGATTGCTGGATGCGCAGGCGGACTTCGTCGTCAGCGGACATCTCGAGTTCCACCTGCGGCTGGATGCCTTTCTCGTGAATCGTGATGCCGCTCGGCGTGTAGTAGCGCGCCGTGGTGAGGCGGATGCCTTCGCCGTTTTGCATTTCGATGATGCTTTGCACGGAGCCTTTGCCGAAAGTCTTTTCGCCCACGATCACCGCGCGCTTCGTGTCTTTGAGTGCACCGGAAACGATCTCGGCCGCGCTGGCCGTGCCGCCGTTCACGAGCACGGCGATCGGATAGGTGCGGCGCGAATGGTTGTTCTCGGCCAGAAACTCCTCGCGCGACTCCTTCGTGCGTCCCTGCGTGTAGGCGATCAACTCACCCTTGTCGAAGAACTGGTCGCACACCTCCATCGCGGCATCGAGCAGGCCGCCGGGATTGTTGCGCAGGTCCAGCACGAGTGCGCGCATGCCGCGCTGCTCGAGTTCCTTTAGCGCGGCGTCGAACTCCTCGCCGGTGCGCTCGCTGAACTGCGTGATCTGCGTGTAGCCGATGCCGTCGGTGGAAATCTGGGTGTTGCGCACGCTGCGCAGGCGGATGCGCTCGCGTTTCAGGTTGTAGGTGACCTCGCGGTCGATGCTCGGACGAAAGAAAACCATTTTCACCGGCGTGCCTGGTTCGCCGCGAATGAGCCGCACGACTTTGTCCGTGCTTGGATCGTCAATCGCCTTCCCGTCGATGCTCACGATGCGATCGCCGCGACGGATGCCGGCTCGCTCCGCCGGCGTGTCGGCGATCGTGGTGATGACGACGATGTGGTGATCGCGCTCCTCGACCTGAATGCCGACGCCGTTGAACTCGTTGTTCAACTCCTCCTCGGTCTCACTGTAAGCCTCGGCGTCGAGAAACTCCGAGTGCGGATCGAGTTCGCTGAGCATGCCGCGCAGCGCGGCGCGCGTGAGGGCGTTGTAGTCGGCCTTCTTCTCGTCGACGTAGTATTGCTTCACCGTGTCGAGCACGTCGCGGAAATAACGGACGTTCCGATCGCGCTCGCGATTCGGCCACCAGCTCGGCGCGCCAAACTGCCGCGCGGCGAAGTGCGCGAGCACAAAGCCCAGCACAGCAGCGACGAGAATGGCGGAAAGCCTTTTGAGCATGGCCAAGCGAGTGCGGAAATGCCTTGGTTGGCAAATGGGTTCCTCCGTCGCCTTCCGCGAAGTCTTCCGCACCGAGCCACACGCCGCCACCGGCGTGTCGTTTGCGCGCTACATGGAGCTCGCGCTCTTCCACCCGACGGTCGGCTACTACACGTCGCCGACGCGGCGACGTGTCGGACGCGACAAGGGCTCGGATTTCTACACCGCAACGAGTTTCAGTCCTGTGTTCGGTGAACTAGTCGCGGATGCCGCCGTCGGGCTGCTCGCGGGGAAAAATCCGGCGGACTACGAACTCGTCGAAGTCGGCGCGGAGCCCGGCGCGGGCGCGTTTCGCGACGTCGCGCACCCGTTTAAGAGCTATCGCACGATCTCGTATCCGCAGCCGATCGAGATGCGCGGACGCTGCGTCGTGTTTTCCAACGAGCTGTTCGACGCGCAGCCGTTCCACCGCGTCGTCCGCCGCGACGGCGCGTGGCGCGAACTCGGCGTGGTGCTCGAGGGCGACGAGTTGCGTGAGGTCGAGTTGGCAACGATGACCGCCGAACTCGCAGCCTCGGCCGACCGGTTGCCCCGCGAGGCGCCGGAAGGCTACCACATCGATCTGCCGCTCCGCACGGTGCCGTTGCTCCGCCACATGGTCGCGCAACCGTGGACGGGCCTGTTTCTGGCCTTCGATTACGGCCGCACTTGGAACGTGTTGGCCGAAGAGCTGCCGCAGGGCAGCATCCGCACCTACTCGCGTCAGGAACAGGGCGACGATGTGCTCGATCGCCCCGGCGAGATCGACCTGACCGGCCATGTTTGCTGGGACTGGCTGGTCGATGAACTGCAGCAGAACGGTTTCGGCGAGGCGCTGGTCGAGTCGCAGGAGGCTTTCCTGACCAAGCGCGCGGCGAAAGCGATGCAGGCGCTGGTCACGGCCGAAGCGGGCCGTTTCAGCCGCCGCAAGAACGACCTCATGCACCTGCTCCACCCCGGCAACATGGGCCAGAAGTTTCAGGCGCTCCACGCTTTGCGCGACTGAGGCACGATTTGCGCGGCCGAGGAAATTTCCCTTGCGTAGCGCAAACGCGGACCTTTACTCACGACCCTTTAACTCGACAAACATCATGGCACGAATTTGCGCAATCACTGGCAAGCGCCCCGTCAAGGGCAGCATCATCAACCGTAAGGGTCAGTCCAAGAAGAGCGGTGGTATCGGCACGCACACCACCTCCAAGACCCCGCGCAAGTTCCGCCCGAACCTGCAGAAGATCCGCGTCAAGATGCCCAACGGCGGCACCAAGCGCGTCTGGGTCGCGGTCAAGGCCATCAAGGCCGGCCTCGTCACCAAGGCCTAAAGCCGATCCGGTTCCCATTCCTGTTTCCGACCCGCAGCCGCAAGCTGCGGGTTTTTGTTTTCGTGGACTGGAGTCCGTCCGGCGATTGAGACGGGCGCCGCGAACGACGGTTTTTGGTTAACCACGGATTGCACGGATAACACGGATTAAGGCCCCGGCATCGAAGCGTGATCCGTGACATCCGTGCAATCCGTGGTCAAAAGATCGCGCCACCACGCGGCACGCGCTGCACTCGCTCTGCCACTCACTCCAGCAGCGAGGCAAACTCCTTGTTCCGCTCGATGAACACCGCGACGTAGGAGCACGCCGGCACGACCTTGCGGCCCGCCGCCTTGGCGTCGTTCAGCGCCGTGCGCACCAACGCCTCGGCGTAACCGCGGCCACGAAACTCCGGCGGCACGAACGTGTGCGTGAACACCTGCTTGTCGCCTTCGAACTGGTAATCGGCCACCGCGACGTGTCCGTCGATGGCGATCTCGTAACGTTGCTCGGCTTCGTTGTGGCGGACGGGCGCGGAGGTGCTCATGGACGAAACGCTAGCCGCACGCACCGCGCGCGCAAACGGCATCTCTCAGGAAAACTTCGCCCGAACCTTCGCCAGCACCTGCTCCAAATCCTCGCGCCCTTCGATGCGCAGCAGCCACAGCGCCACGCCGTAGACCGCCGCGCCGAGCGGAATCACCGCCAGCACCACGAGCAAATCCGCCGCCTTGATCGGCAACCCCAGCATCGTCACGCCGCGCGCACCCAGCCAAACGACACCCGCCATGATCACGGCTCCGATCGCGATCTTGCCGAGACTCGGCACCAGCGTCAGCGCCGTGAATCCATCCAGCTTGCGCACCAACCGCGATTGCAGGAACGCCGCCTGCGCCACCACCGCCACCGTGCTGGCCAACGCCAGGCCGACGGTCGACAGCCACTGCATCAACAGCACGCTCAACCCGATGTTCACGACGAAACTCAGCGCCGCCGCGCGCACCGGCGTCGCGGTGTCGCGCAACGCGTAGAACGCCCGCAGCGACAGGCTCGTGAACGAGATGAACGGCAGCCCGATCGCATACGCCACGAGCACCGGCGTCATCAGCGCGGTGTCACTCGCGGTGAACGCACCGTGTTGGAATAGCAGCCGGATGATCGGCTCACTGAGCAGCGCGAGACCGATCGCGGCCGGAATGTTGATCACGAGGACGAGCCGCATGCCCTTGTGATAATCCGCCGTGAGCGACGCCCAGTCCTCCTTCGCCGCATGGCGTGCGATGAGCGGAAAAATCACCGTCGCGATCGCGATCGTGAACACGCCGATCGGCAGCTCCATCAGGCGCGTCGCCAGATTGAGCACCGTCGCCGCGGCGTCGTTGAGCGAAAGGCCCACGAAGCGCGACACCGAGATGTTGATCAGATAAATGGCCGAACCGATCACCGTCGGCCCCATGAGCCGGATGATCTCGCGCACGCGTTCATCCGCCCGCAGGTCAAAGGCCGGCCGCCACCCTTCGCCCCACAGCACGCCCGCTGGCACCGCCATTTGCAGGAAACCGCCAACGAGCACACCGACGCAGAGCAGGTTCATGCGCGCCGCGTCGTCCCACGCCCACCACGCGCCAAGTCCCAACGCGCTCAAGATCGCGACATTCAGCCACACGGGAGAGAGCGCCGGCTCCGCGAATCGTCCGATCACCTGACACGCCGCGCTGAACGCCGCCGCCAGGCACACCAAAACCATGTAAGGGAACAGCACGATCGCGAGGTCCGCGCCGAGCAGCCAACGCCGCGCCGTCTCCGCATCCACACCCCATCGCAGCGCCAGTTGCACAAACGCCTCCGCATTCCAGAACACAAGGATGGCGAGCAGCACGATGCCCGTCGTCACCACGGCGAGCCAACTCGCCACCTTGCTCACGAGACGGAACGCGCCCGCGCGGTCGTTTTGCTCCAGTTCGCGCGTGAGCGTCGGCACGAATGCCGCCGTCAACGCCCCTTCGCCGAGCAAGCGCCGGAAAAGATTCGGCAGCGTGAACGCCGTCGTGAACGCTGAGTTCAGCGCGCTCGCGCCGAATACCGCTGCCGCCGCCGACTCGCGCACGAGGCCGAGCACGCGCGACAGCACGGTCGCGAGCGCGACCACGCTGATGTTCTTGAGGCTCTTCGACACAGGCGCCGCTTACGGCTGCGTCGTGACTTTCACGAGGCCGCCCTCCACCGCCATCGCGGTGATCTTCGCCCACGCGGCCCGGAAATCGTCCGGCACCTTGGCTTTTGCCGTCAGCGCCTTGGTCAGCGCACCGCTCACGCCCGGCAGCATGTGCACCGGACACGAGCCGAGATAGACCGACTCCGGTTTGAAAACAAAACTCTCACCGCCACGCTCGAACGAGCCGCTGGTTTGGAACACCACCTCCTTGGCCAGGCCGTAATAGTTCAGCACGACCTTCTCGGAAATGTGCAGCTTGTCGCCCTCGAGGCGGAAATTCAGTCCGCTGGCACTGAGAAAATCCCCGTCGCTCGCCGTCGCGGCACCGTCGCCCTTCTTTTCTTCCGTCTTCGGCTTCTCCGTCGGCTTGCCCGGCTTCGCGTCCGCTTTCGCCGCGCCCGAGAGCGTGGCGGCCCACGCATTCAATTCATCTTCGGTCGCGACGACCTGGCCGCCCTGCACGAAAGTGGCCACCTTGTCCTGCCACGCGCGCGCCTTGGTGCCGTCGATTTTGCCGGGCAAGTGATAAACGACGCCTTTGACGATCTCCTTCGGTGGCTCTTTGACCGTCTGCACCGGTTTGAAAACCAAGTAGACGGCCGCGACCACCACGCCGAGCAGGAGGCCGAGCACCGCGCCGAGCGCGACTTCGAGTGTGCTGGGACCGTAGAGCGCCTTCTCGATTTTCTTGTTGGCCATGGCGAGGGATCAGTTCGCCGCGGGCTTCGCGGCAGGTTTTGACTCGGACTTGGAGGAGGATTTTTCGCCGCTCTCGGCTTTGCCGCCAGACTTCTTCTTGTAGTCGGTGATGTAGAAGCCGGAGCCCTTGAAGATGAGCCCGGCGCCGCCGCCGACTTTGCGCTTCAGGCCGGCCTTCTTACAGGCGGGGCACTTTTTGAGCGGCTCGTCCTTCATCGACTGAAAGGCTTCCATTTCGTGGCCGCACTTGGTGCAGACGTATTCGTAGGTGGGCATCGTGAACGTCGACCGGATAAAAGACCCGCCGCCAACGGTGGCGAGCCTTTCTTGCCCGGGGCGCGTCCACAATCCGTTTGCCAACCTCCGCCACCCGGCGAACAGTGCGGCCCGGCATGGATTTTTACGCGCAATTTCAATCCTACGTCGAGCGCACCGAACGCGGCATCGCCGAACTCATCCCGCCCGCCGACACGCGACCGGCGCGCCTCCACGAAGCCATGCGCTACAGCCTGCAAGCCGGCGGCAAGCGTCTCCGTCCGGTCCTGCTGCTCGCCACCGCCGATCTCTTCGGTCGCCGCCACAACGCCTTGCCCGCCGCCGTCGCGATCGAGTGTATCCACACCTACTCGCTCGTGCACGACGACCTGCCGTGCATGGACAACGACGACCTGCGCCGCGGACGCCCAACCGCCCACAAGCAGTTCGACGAAGCCACCGCACTCCTCGCCGGCGACGCGCTCCTCACCCTCGCCTTCCAGCTGCTGGCTCGCCACTACGGCAGCACGCCGACGCTGTGCGCTGCATTGCTGCGCGAGTTCGCCGACGCCGCGGGTTCTGAGAAACTGATCGGCGGCCAGATCGAAGATTTGCTCGCCGAGAAGAAGACCAACGCCACCGCCGCCGAACTCGATTTTATCCACCTCAACAAGACCGCGGCCATGATCACCCTCGCGCTCACGGCCGGCGGCTTGTGCGGCGGCGCGGCCGAATCCGATCTCGCTGCACTCCGCGATGCGGGCCGCAGCCTCGGCCTGGCGTTTCAGATCATCGACGACGTCCTCGACGCCACCGCCGACACCGCGACGCTCGGCAAGACTGCCGGCAAGGACGCGAAGGCCGACAAGACGACTTACGTGAAACTCCACGGCCTCGACGCCGCCCGCCGACACGCGACCGAACAAACCGAGGCCGCGCTCGCGGCGATCGGTCGTTTGCCTGGCAACGTTTCATTTCTCGTGGAGCTCGTTCGCTACATGGCGGACCGAAAGAGCTAACATGCCCGGGCAACGCCGCGACTACCTGCTGCAACAGACCGAACTGCTTCGGCAGTTCGTGGCGCGACTGGTGCGCGACCGCAACCCCGCCGGTGTGGATGAGGCGTTGCACCTGGCGCTGAGCCTGCAGGAACGGCTTTTCCCGATTCCTGCGGCCGAGTTTCTCGTGCTCGACGCCGACGAACAGGTGAATCGTCTGCGCGCCAACGAGACGTCCGCCGCCGGCCGGGAAAAATGCGAATCTTACGCCGCGCTGTTGCGCGAAGCCGCGTTCCTCTACGAGCTGCGCGGGCGCACCGATCTCGCCGCTGGCGCGCGCCAGCTCGCACTGCACGTCGTGCTCCTCGCCGCCGACGAGCCGCCGGGCGAAGCTACGCGCCAGCTGGTGCTGAAGCTCACCAACGACCTCGCCGGCGAACCGCTGCACGCGCCCGTCGCGGCGCTGCTCGCGGAATTCGAGCACGACAAGGCGTAGCGCCTGCACTTCAGGAAGCGGATCTTTGTAGGGCTCGACCTTGCGTCGAGCCTCGCAGCCAAACGGCGCATGTGGGGCGCTCGCGGCCGAGGCCTCACACCAGGTGAGGCCCTGCAACTTAACTGTCATCTCCGGTTCGGTCCTGCCTTTTCGAGAGCCACGGCGATGGCGACGGCCTCCAGCGGACTCGCCCGGTCCAGTCTCCTCCACGCCGAAGACCAAAGCGGCGCCCGAAGCGCGGCTATATCACTTCGCCGCGGCCGAGGCACCCGGAGCGCCGCGCGTGATCACGAGACCGTTAAGCAATTCATCGATGTCACCGGAAACGCTTCCGTAACTCTTCTGCTCGGCCCACGCACGCAGCTGCACGGTCCCTTCCGCTCCGGTATAGAAGTAGCCGTGGTTCTCGTAGGAGACGCCATCGACGCGCGCCGTGAAATACAGTTCCTCCACGCTGGAGCTGCCACGCAGCTTCTTGCCGCGCTTTTTCACGACAACGCTTTCGGCGTGTTCCTTGGCGCGGCCAATCACGAGTTCCTCCATGGTGCCGGTGTGCCGCTCTGAGGAAGTAATGAACTCCGCTTCCGCGCTCTCGTCGACCCGGAGCATCGCCACACTGTTGGGGTCGGTGATCTGCGGATCGCGAAACCAGCGCGAGCCGTCGTAGCGCAGCGTGAAATTGCCGTGCTTGATCTCCCGCCAGCGCTCACGTTCCTCCACCAGACGCGCATTGGTGAAGTCGGGTTTGAGGTCGATGCTGGCGAGAAACGCGGCCGCCGTCTTGCTCGGCCGCTCGGTGCCGGGCCATTCCGCGCTGATGAAGTAGAGCGAAGCGCCGATCAGCACGAGCCGGGTCTCGCGGTGGGTCTTCTGCGCGGGCTGCGCCACGAGCAGACGCTGGCCGTCGTATTGCCCCAAGAGCCAGGGTTCATCCTGCTTGATCTGTCCCCGGCGCGATTTCATGAACGCCTCGATCGTCGAGATGTAGAGCTGCTCGCGGTCCGTCGGCAGCGGCACGACCGGATAGGTGACGCGCAACACCATCAGGT
This sequence comes from Verrucomicrobiota bacterium, assembly GCA_023432225.1. Taxonomy (GTDB): domain Bacteria; phylum Verrucomicrobiota; class Verrucomicrobiia; order Opitutales; family Opitutaceae; genus Didemnitutus. Next base: position 2,984 of record JAEYUW010000012.1, on the reverse strand, counting down.
GCTCGCCGGCCACTTCGAGGTAGCGACGTTCCGCGAGTTGATCGCCTTGCGGCGATGGCGTCCGTTGATCGTCCACCTTGGGCTCGGCGGGAAACACCGCCGAGAGAGCCCAACCGGACGGCGCGCAGGTGTAATCGGCGCGCGCGAAAGTTACCAACGCGGCAAAAGCCAGCAGGAGCACACGGGCGTGGAGAGGCACGAGGCGACAGAAGCGGTCCACCTCGGACCGATCAAGCGCGCAAACGCGATATCATCCGGGGAAAATTCCTCAGGATGGGAGGAACCGAGCGGCCCCTGGCCTTTCGCGGATTGCGCGAGCGCAGAACGGCGTCGATCCGCGCGCGCGCAAGCGAAGGAAGACCGGCCGCAACTTAGCTGACCGCCATGGCCGCCTTCACCAGCTCGAGGAACGATTTCGCTTCGAGCGAGGCGCCGCCGATCAACCCACCATCGATATCGGGCTGCGCGAGCAGCTCGGGGGCGTTGGAGGGCTTCATCGAACCGCCGTAAAGAATGCGAACCTTCTGCGCGAGCGCCGCGCCGTAGAGCGAGGTGAGGAGGCCGCGGATGAACGCGTGAACTTCCTGCGCCTGCGCGGTCGTGGCGACCTTGCCGGTGCCGATGGCCCACACGGGCTCGTAAGCGATGATGACGGAAGTGATCTGCTCGGGCTTCACGCCGGCGAGCGCCGCCTCGGTCTGCGTCTTCACGACTTCGAGCGTCTTGCCACCTTCGCGCTCGGCGAGGGTTTCGCCGACGCAGAGGATCGGACGCAGCTCGTTGGCGAGCGCGGCGAGGACCTTCTTGTTCACGAGCGCATCGTTCTCGCCGAAATACTGGCGGCGCTCCGAGTGACCAAGAATGACGTGCGTGACGTAGTGGGCGCGGAGCATCTCGGCGGAGATCTCGCCGGTGAACGCGCCGTTCTTTTCCGCATGCATGTTCTGCGCGCCGAGTTTCACGGCCTGACCTTCGAGGACATGGCGCACGCTTTCGAGCGCGGTGAACGGCGGGCAGAGCACGATGTCGACCGCGGTCTCGCGACCGACCTGCTCGACGATTTCCTTCGTGAGCGCGGCGCCGTCAGCGGCGGTCTTGTTCATCTTCCAATTGCCGGCGATGAGCTTTCTGCGGATCTGGATCGGGGACTGGGTCGAAGTAGACATGTGAAACGGAAGAGAAAATAGGCCCGAGTGGCCCGGGCGGGGCGAGGAGAAATTTCGGGCGCGGTCGCGCGCGGGCGATCGGAAAATGTAGGGCGGGGTCTCCCGACCCCGCCACGTGAGCGGCACCACGTTCGTAGCGGCGGGGTCAGGAGACCCCGCCCTACAACGGATAAACGAATCAGTTTTCCAGGAACGCGACGCCGGGAAGCACCTTGCCTTCGAGGAACTCGAGGCTGGCGCCGCCGCCGGTGGAGCAGTGCGTGACCTTCTTGGCCGCGCCGAATTTCTTCGCCGCGGTGGCGGTGTCGCCGCCGCCAACGACGGTCGTCGCGCCCTTGGCGGTGGCTTCGATGATGTCGGCCGCCATCGCCTTGGTCGCGCCGGCAAAGGCGTCGAATTCGAACACGCCGGCCGGGCCGTTCCAGACGATCGTCTTGGAGGCGAGGATGGCCTGGCGGTAGAGCTCGATCGACTTCGGGCCGGCATCGAGACCCATCCAGCCGTCAGGAATGCCGCTCTCGAGCGTGGCCGGTTGCGTGGCCGCGTCGGGCGCGAACTTGTCCGCGCAGATGAAGTCGACCGGGAAGATCAGCTCGACGCCCTTGGCCTTCGCCTTGGCTTCGAGTTCGGCGACGATCTTCGCGCCCTCGGGATCGAAGAGCGAAGCGCCGATCTTCATGCCGCGGTTCACCTGGTGGAAGGTGTAGGCCATGCCGCCGCCGATGATGACCTTGTTGGCCTTGTCGAGGAGGTTGTTGATGAGGGGAATCTTGTCCGCGATCTTCGCGCCGCCGAGGATGGCGAGCAGCGGGCGGTCCGGATTATCGAGCACCTTGTTGAAGGCCTTGAGCTCGGCTTCCATGAGGAAGCCGGCGGCCTTTTCCTTGAGGGCGACGCCGACCATCGAGCTGTGCGCGCGGTGGGCGGTGCCGAAGGCGTCGTTCACGTAAACGTCGCCGAGCTTGGAGAGGCTGGCGCAGAACGCGGCGACGGCGGTCTTATCGGCAGCTTTCTTGGAGCCGTCCTCGAGCTTCACCTTCGTTTCTTCTTCGATGTGGAAGCGGAGGTTCTCGAGCAGCACGACTTCGCCGGGAGCGAGCTTGGCGCAGGCGGCTTCAACGGTGGCGCCGACGCAGTCGTCGAGGAACTTCACAGGCTTACCGAGGAGTTTTTCCAACTCGGCCGCGACGGGCTTGAGCGAAAACTTCGCGATGCGCTGGCCATCGGGACGGCCAAGGTGCGACATGAGCACGACCGAGGCGCCCTGCTCGAGGGCGTATTTGATCGTGGGCAGCGCCGCGACAATGCGGGCGTTGTTGGTGATGGCGCCGGTCGCCTTGTCCTGCGGGACGTTGAAGTCCACGCGCATGAGGACGCGCTTGCCGGCGAGTTGCAGATCACGAATCGATTTGAATTTGGCCATGAGGAAAGGGGGAAAAGAAAAACCACAGAACACTCAGAATACACAGAAGGGTCTCATTCTGTGTTTTCCGTGTATTCTGTGGTTTCGGTTTTTGAAATCTTAGAGCTGAACGGCGATCTTCTTCGTCAGGTCGACGACGCGGTTGGAATAGCCCCACTCGTTGTCATACCAGCTGACAAGCTTGAAGAACTTCGGGTTGAGCTCGATGCCGGAACCGGCGTCGAAGATCGAAGAGTGCTTGTCGTGGATGAAGTCGCTGGAGGCGACTTCGTCCTCGGTGTAGGCGAGCACGCCCTTGAGGTAGGTCTCGGAGGCCTTCTTCATCGCGGCGGCGATTTCCTTGTAGGAGGTCGCCTTGGTGGTCTTGACCGTGAGGTCGACGACGGAAACGGTCG
>JAEYUW010000047.1 GCA_023432225.1 Verrucomicrobiota bacterium | reverse complement strand
CCTGATGACCCTTGGGCGAGAGATGGTAGGTGTAATCCTCCAAGAAGCAGGTGCCGCCGGGCAGGCCGGCGTTCATGCCCTTCATGGCGCGGACGAGCGCGGAGGTCTTCCAGTCGCCCTCGCCGCCGAAACCGTAGCCCGCGGCCATCTGGCGCTGCGTGGCCATGCCCGGGAGCTGCTTGAGGCCGTGCAGGTCCTCGAAGGTGTCGGTGAAGCCCTTGTAGCCGCCGTCGGCGAGGAACTTCGCCAGCGCGAGGTCGAGGCGGGCGCTGTAGCGCAGCTCGTCGTGGCGTTTGCCGCCCTTCTTCAGGACGGGCGCGACGGCGTATTGCTTCTCGTAGTCGGCGCAAAGGGCGGAGATGTCGGCGTCCTTCACCGCGTTGACGACCTCGACGAGATCGCCGACGCCGTGCGTGTTGACGGCGAAGCCGAGCTTCATCTCGGCGGCTACCTTGTCGCCCTCGGTGACGGCGACGTTGCGCATGTTGTCGCCGAAGCGGACGAACTTCGCGCCCTGCCAATCATGCCAGGCGCGGGCGGCGCGCTGCCAGGCGCCGATGCGGGTGAGCACCTCCGGGTCGGACCAGTGGCCGACGACGACCTTGCGACCGAGGCGCATGCGCGTGTGGATGAACCCGGCCTCGCGGTCGCCGTGGGCGGCCTGGTTGAGGTTCATGAAATCCATGTCGATCGTGGACCACGGCAGGTCGCGGTTGAACTGCGTGTGGAGGTGCAGGAAGGGTTTCTTCAGCACGCCGAGGCCGCGGATCCACATCTTTGACGGCGAGAACGTGTGCATCCAGAGGACGAGGCCGGCGCAGTTGGCGTCGTTGTTGGCCTCGAGCATCACGTTGGTGATCTCGTCGGGCGTGGTGAGCAGCGCCTTGAACTTGAGCGGCAGCGGGAGGCGCTTGGATTTCGCGAGGCCGTCGACGACGGCCTGGGCGTTGGCGGCGACTTGCTGGAGCGGACCGGGGCCGTAAAGGTGCTGCGAACCGCAGACGAACCAGATTTCGGGAGTGGAGAGAAGAGCGACGGACATGGGAGGGAAGAAGTAGCGAGTAGCGGGTAGTGAGTAGCGAGTAGACGGAAGGCGGACGGCGCTTGGCGTAGGGCCAGTCTGCGACTGGCCCGGTCCGGTCGAAGACTGGACCTACCGGTGAACCGATTCCTTGATCGCGAGGAGTTCCTTCATGACGCCGGAGAGATCGGCGGACTTGTTCTTGCCGCCGAAGCTGTCGTGCAGCTGGCGGTAGAGCGCATAAAGCTGGTCGTAGGTTTTCTGCGCGGCCTTGCGCGGTTTGTAGGCGACTTTCTTGAGCGAGGTCATCTTGCGCTGCGCCGTGGGAAAATCCTTGTGCGCACCCGCGAGCACGGCGGCGCTGACAGCCGAGCCGAGCGCGCAGGCTTGTGAGGAACCGGCCACGAGCATCGTGCAGCCCGTGATGTCAGCGTAGATCTGCATCAGCAGCGGATTTTTCTCCGCGATGCCGCCGGCGCAGACGACGCGGTCGATCGGCACGTCGTATTCCTTGATGCGTTCGATGATCGCGCGCGCGCCGAAGGCGGTGGCTTCGATCAGCGCGCGGTAAATTTCCGCCTGCGACGTCGCAAGCGTCTGGCCGAGGAGCAAGCCGGTGAGACGCTGATCGACGAGGATCGTGCGGTTGCCGTTGTTCCAATCGAGCGCGAGCAACCCGCTCTGGCCGGGCGCGAGCTTCGCGGCTTCGGCGGTGAGCGTGGCGTGCAGTTTAGCGTCCTTCAGCACGCCTTCGACATACCACTTGAAAATGTCACCGACGGCGCTCTGCCCTGCCTCGATGCCGTAGTAGCCGGGCAGGATCGCGCCCTTCACGATGCCACAGATACCCGGAATGTCGGGCACGGTCTTCGCGGCCGAGACGACGCCGCAATCGCAGGTCGACGTGCCGATGACTTTCACGAGCGTGCCTTCGCGCACGCCGCTGCCGATGGCGCCGTAGTGCACGTCCATTTCGCCGATCGCGATGGGGATGCCGGCGGGCAGGCCAAGGATCTTCGCGGATTCGGGCGAGAGCTGGCCGGCGGCTTCGGTCGCGTCGTAGGCTTTTTCGTAGAGGCGGTCGCGAAGATCGGCGAGGCGCGAGTCGAGGAGCGCGAGGAACTCCTTGTCGGGCAAACCGCCCCAATCCTCGGCGTAGAGCGCCTTGTGTCCGGCCATGCACACGCCGCGCTTGATCGTCTTCGGATCGATGACGCCGGCGAGCACGCTCGGAATCCAGTCCGCCAGCTCGACCCACGAATAGGCGGCGGCGAACACCTTCGGCGCCACGTTCGCGCAATGCCAGATCTTCGACCAGAACCACTCGGACGAGTAAGTATTGCCGCACTTCGCGATGAACTGCGGGCGGTGCTGCGCGGCGAGTTCGGTGATCTTCGCGGCCTCGCGCCAGCTGGTGTGGTCCTTCCAAAGCCAGCACTGCGCGTTCAGGTCCTTCGCCCATTTCTTGTCGAGCGCGAGCGGGACGTTCTTCGCGTCGACCGGAATCGGGCTCGATCCGGTCGTGTCGACGCCGAGGCCGATGACGCGATCCGCGGCGAAACCGCGTTGCTTCTTCGCCTGGGCGAGCGCGCCGCGCACGGATTTCTCCAGACCGAACAGGTAATCGCCGGGATGCTGGCGGGCGACGTTGTGATCGCGCGGATCGAGCAACACGCCTTGCGCGCCGCTCGGGTAATTCACGACGCAGGAGCCGAACTCCTGGCCGTCGCGCGTCCGCACCACGAGGGCGCGAACCGAGTTGGTGCCGTAATCAATGCCGACGGTAAAAGTGTCTTGAGCCATGGGGGAAAGGACAGCGTCCAAAGCGTAGGCCTCCTCGCGGCCCGAGCGAACGCTCCGGCACTTGACCGTCAAACCGGGCCGACTAGCGTCGGCGCCGCATGCCAGCTGTTACCATGGCGACCCTGGCGCGGGAACTGAACGTGTCGAAAAACACGATCTCACTCGCGCTGCGCCACGACCCCCAAATTCCCCTTTCCACCCGCGAGCGCGTGCACGCCGCCGCGCAGCGGCTGGGCTACGCGCGCAATCCCGTCGTCGCCCACCTGATGGCCGAGCTACGCAAACAGGCCAAGGGAAGCTCGCAGCACACGCTCGCCGTCCTAAACGCTCACCGCGATCGCGACGCGTTCCGCACGCACCCGACGATCCCGACCTACGTCGCGGGCATCCGCCGGCGCGCGGCGGCGCAAGGTTACGGCATCGATGAGTTCTGGCTGCACGACCCGCAACTCGACGGCCCGCGCCTCAACCGCATCCTGCGCGCGCGCGGCATTCGGGGTGTGATCGTGGTCGGACTCATGGACGAAAACCGTCTGCCTGAACGCTTCGCCAGCACGTGGAAGGCCCACACGTGCGTCGTCACCGGCGTGCGGACGCACGAGCCGACGCTTTCCTTCTGCTGCGTCGATCATCATGCCTTGGTGCTGCAAGCCTGCGAGCGCGCCTTCGCGCTCGGTTACCGCCGCCCCGCCCTCGCGATTGACGAACGCATCGACCGGCTGGTGGAGGGACGGTTCACGTCCGGCATGATCGTCGGCCAGCAAGCCCTGCCCGCGCGCGATCGGATCGCGTCATTCACCGCCGTCGAAGCGGCGCGCAACGATCCGCGCGAGTTCTACACGTGGCTCGATCGCGAGAAACCCGACGTGGTGTTCACGCTCTACCGCTTTGTCCGCCGCCTGATCGAAGCGCGCGGCCTTAAAGTGCCGCGCGACATCGGCCTGTTGCAGCTCGAGCGCCGCGCCGAAGATCGCGACTGGGCCGGCATGGACCAACACAACGACCGCACCGGCGAGGCCGCCGTCGACATGGTCATCAGCCACCTGCACAACAACGAGTGCGGCGTGCCCGAGTTCCCGCGCGCAACGCTCATTGGCGCGTCGTGGCAACCGGGGAAGACGGTGAAGCGCGTGACGCGCCGTGCAGTGGCAGCCAAGTAGGACCGGCTTCAGCCGGTCCGGTTTCGTCCGAGTCGCAGACACGACACGCGAGCTAACTTCCGCCTGGTCCGGCTGAAGCCGGACCTACTTTCGCGCCGCGTCCTCCACCGGCCGCTTGCGCCAGTAGTTCGCCAGGATCGAACCGGAGATGTTCATCCACGGGCTGAATACCGCCGCCGCGAGGCCGACCGTCGCGAGCTTGCCCATGGCGCCAGCGAGGCCCGAGGCCATGCCGCCATTTTGCAGACCGACCTCGATCGCGACCGTGCGGCACGACGCGCGATCGAGTCCCGCGAGCCGCGCGAGCCAGTAGCCGAAGAAGTAGCCCGCTCCGTTGTGCAACGCGGCCACCAGGAACAACACGCCGCCCACGAGCAGCAGGTGGTTGCGCCCCGCCGCCGTCGTCACCGTCGTGAAATAAACGATGCCCGCCATCGACAGCAGCGGCATCGCTGCCTCGAGTCTCGGCAGAACGCGGGTGATCTGGTGATACAACACGCCGAACGCGACCGCGCCGAAGAGGAATGCGAGCAACTCGCACGCGAGCCGCGCCCCTTCCGCGAGCGCGAGCATCCAGGCGGCGTCGAAGCTCACGAACAGTCCCACCGCCGCCACAGCGCACACCACCTGCGCCACCACGAACCGGCGCGCCACGCCGGGCGCGGCGTGTTTCAAGTAGTCGTGAATCAACGCCGCACCGATCGGCACGATGACGATCTTCACGATCTCGATCATCATGTTAGTGAACTTCACTTCGACGAGCTGCCCGGCCAGCAGCTTCATCCACAGCGGCGTCATGATCGGCGCGATCAGCGTGGTGATCGACGTCGCCGTGATCGACAGCGCGAGATTCGCGCGCGCGATGTAGCACATGACGTTCGACGCCAGCCCGCTCGAGCACGAGCCGATCAGAATCACGCCCGCCGCAATCTCCGCCGGCAGGTCGAACAAGTGGATCAGGGCAAACCCCGTCAGCGGCATGATCAAGAACTGACACCCGACGGCCACCGCCACGCCCCACGGCATTTTCATGACGCCGACAAAATCCTTCAGACTCATCTGCGTGCCCATGCCGAACATCACCGTCTGCACCACGACGAGCACGACCCACTTGTTGCGCAGATCGAAATTGCCCCACCGCAGAAACGCCGCCGGATAAATCATCGCCGTCACCACGGCGGCGAAAATCCACGCGGTATATTGGTAGCCCTTGAGCGACGGCACGGCGCCGAGACCGATGGCGAGGCCCAGCGCCGCGAGCACGGCGGCCGGTGACCAGAGAGCGGCATTGCTGAGCGCGAGGCCCGCGAGAACGGCGAGCAATGATGCCGCGGCAATGCCGAGGCAGAGTTTTCGGAAAGCGAGCATGGGGTATGGGGAAAGTAGCGCAGGCGTCTCGCCTGCACGGGAAAAGAGGCAGGCGGGACGCCTGCGCTACGCCAGCACCTTGGCCAGATGCGCGATCGCGAGCGGCGGGCTGGCGAGAATCGAGATGCGGCGATCTTCCGGCGCGAGCGTATCAACCACGCGTGCCATCGAGGCCTGAGCGAGCACGATCACGTCGACTTGCGACACCAGCGCGCGCAGCGCCGACGCGACGAGCGCGTCATGTTTCGCGGCGTCACCGGACATCAGCGCCTCAAACGCGCCCTCGACGAGCACGGCGGTGATTTCGACGGATTTTCCGGCCGCAGCGGCGCGGCGCTGCACGAGATCCTTCGTGGGATTGAGCGTCGTGGGCAACGTGGCGATGACGCCGATGCGCCGGCCGGTTTGCACGGCCTGGTCGGCCATCGGTTGATCGACGCGCAACACCGGCACAGCACAGAACGCCGACGACGCCTCGACGGCGGGCCCGATCGAGGAGCAGGTCACGAGCACGTAATCCGCGCCGCCCGCCTCGGCCGAAGTGATGTAGGCCTGCACGCGGCGCGCGATGTCGGCGGTGAGGCTGCCCTTGGCGCCGATGGCGCGCACGAGGCTGTCGTCGACGATGTTGAAGGTGTCGACGTTCGGCAGCTGCGCCTTGCAGAGCTGCTGGAAAACCGGGACGAGCGTCGCGGAGGTGTGCACGAGAGCGAGAGTCTTGCGTTTCATGGGAAAGATCAGAGCGCGCCGCGCTGCACGGCGCCGAAGTAGTCGGGCGTGCCGACCTGGCCGCCCTTGAAGTTGACCTCGAGTCCGTGCACCGCGGCATTCGGCGAATGCGCGCGGCAGAGCGGCGACCCCGGCGCGAGCGGGGCGACCATCTCGACGGCTTCGATGCCGAGCGCGCGCGCGGCGTAGCTCGACGTGTCACCGCCGGCGATGAGCACGCGGGACAGCGATTCCGACTCGACGAGCTTGCGCGCGATCGTGCCGAGCGCCGCCCCTAACGTGGCCGCGGATGCAGGCCGGCCGGTTTGTTGACCGCGAGCGGTGAAGACGAGCGGGCTTTTGCCGGCGCGCAACGCCACGCGTGCCGCCGCGACCGTCGGTTCGACTTGCGGCGCCTGCGCGTCGAGCGGAATGCCCACGAAACCGTGAGCGAGCGCCCAATCGATTTGGCCGGAGGTGACCGGAGAGCAACTGCCGGAAATCACGAGCAGGCGGTCAACGCGCGCCGCCGGCGCCCATCCGGTGCGAGGCCGCAGGCTCCCCTGCTCCGCCCAATGCGTGCCCAACGCCATCTCGATGCCGGAGGAACCAACCGAGAAAACCGGAGCGTCGCCCGCGGCCGCATCGATCAACGCGCCGATGCGCGCGAGTTGCTCGGCGCGCATCACGTCGAACAGCACGATCTCCGCACCGCCGGCGACGAGGCGTTCGAGCGCCGCCGCCGCTTCGGTCTCTGGGAGATCGACCTTCAGCACGTCGAACAAACCGATGCGTTTCGCCGTCTGCTTCGCGAGATGCAGGCGAAGATCCGCCTCGTCCGCGGGCGTGACCGGGTGCCGGCTCATCGAGGGATGACGGTCGAGACGGTAGATCTCCCCGGCGCTACCGATGCCCATGCGTGCAAAGAGATTTCCGAACGCGCAATAGCGTCCGAGCGCCGGGGCGCCGACCAACAGCGGCACGTAACGGCCACCGAAAACCGACACGCCAACGTCAATCGCGCGTCCGATGCTGCCGACGTGCGGCGCCGAATCGAAGGTCGAGCAGACCTTGAAGTGCACGTGTCTCGGCCCGAGGTCGCGCAGCGCGGCGAACGCCGGTCGCAGCACGGCTTCCATTTCGGCGGGCGGCAGGGAGCGCGTGAGGCCGGCGACGCCGATGGCATCGAGCGCTGGCATCGCAGCGAGCCGCTCCCGAGACGGCGGTTCCAGGAAAAGCGCGGTGCGCAAGCCTGCGCGCGAGAGGAATTCCAGCGCGTCGGTCGAGCCGGTGAAATCGTCACCGAAGTAGGCGAGCAGGAGGGTGCGGGGCATTGGGGATAGATCCTATGGGTCCTATAAGTCGTATAGGACCTATTTTGCCTGACCGAACTTCGCGGCTGATTTCGCGAGCAACGGATGGCGCGCGATGGCCGCCTCATAGCTGAGTCCCTCGACGGCCGCTTCCCACCAGAGCTGCAGCGAACGCACGCCGGCCGCAGCGCCATCGGGATGCGCCTGGATGCCGCCGCCGGCCATGTAGAGCAGATCGACGGTCTGCGTGCGGCGCCAAGTCTCGGGTGCCTGGCCTCCCCACTGACCGGACGAGACGACGGGCAACACCGGCTGGCCGAGCGGTTCGCTCGCGCGGCAGGACGCGATGGAACGCACAACCGAATCGTCGCATTCCCAGAACTTGTTCGCGATGCCGTTGACGTGCAGCTGGTCGACGCCCGCGAGGCGCTGGAGTTTTTGAAACGCCGGGAACTCGATGCCGAGCAGCGGGTGCCGGTTGAGCATGCCCCAGCCGTTGCGGTGGCCGTGAATGGCAAGCTGGCCGCGATCGCAGAGCTTCTTCGTCGCGGCGAGACCGACGCTATTGACGCTGATCATCGCGCACGTGCCGCCGCTCGCGACGATCTTGTCGTAGTGGCGCTGCATGGCGTCGAGTTCATCGCTGATGTTGAAGGCATACATCACCTTCTTACCGGTGCGCTGCGCGTGGTCGTTGATCACGCGCATGATCGCGTCGACGCGAGTATCGAACGGCGAGTGCGGCGGATCGGCCATCAGCTCGTCGTCCTTCACGAAATCGATGCCGGCCTCGACGAGCACGCGCACCATCTCGGCGGTCTGCGCCGGCGACAGGCCGATGCTCGGTTTGATGATCGTGCCGATGAGCGGGCGGCCCTCGACGCCCGTGAGGCGACGCGTGCCCGCGATGCCGAACACCGGACCGCGGAACTTCGCGGCGAAGGCCGGCGGCACGTCGAAATCCATCAGCTTCAGGCCGGAGAATTGGGCGAGTTCGTAGAGGTTACCCTGCAGCGTCGAGACGAGCGTGGGCAGGTTCGTGCCGAAGTTCTCGATCGACCACGACACCTTCACCTCCGCGCGCTGGTAACTTGCGGCCGGCGCGCGGCCGGTCGGGATTGCAGGCGCGGTCACGGTTTCGAGCGGCTTGATCGCCTCGACGCGCGCGGCGAAGCGCTGTTTCAGCTCCTCGGTCTCGCCGGGCACTGCGACGAATGTGCCGGAGGATTGCTCGCCCGCGAGCGTCGCCGCGGCCTTCTCGACCGGCAACGCGGTCTCGATGAGGTAAGTGGCGATGACGCGCTCCATGGGTTCAGAGACGGTTGATTTGCTGCATGGCCTCGACCGTCGGCTCCATGCCCGCACCGGGCGCTTCGGGCGCGATGAAGTAGCCGTCGCGGATCTGCGCCGGATGTTTCATCCAGTCGCGCAACCAGGGAATGTATTCGAGCAGGCCGCAGCCGGGGTGCGCGAAACAGAGGTGCTGGTGCACCTGGCACATGTCGCCGACATGCGGCACGACCGGCAGGCTGTAACTGTGCGCGAGATCGGCGACCTGCCACCACTCGGTGATGCCCGCAAGGCGAACGACGTCGGGCTGCACGTAATGCACCGCGCCAGCGTGGATGAAGTCGCGGAACTGGTGCGCGAGGTAGAGCTGTTCGCCCAGCGCGATCGGCGTCTCGATCGCTTCGGCCAGACGACGGTGTGCGAACACATCATCGAACGTCGTCGGCTCCTCGAACCATACCACGTCGAACTCCGCGAGACGGCGGCCGAGGCGAATGGCGTCGGGCAACGCGAGTTTGCCGTTCGCATCGGTCATGATGCGGATCTCGGGGCCGAGCGCGGCGCGCACGGCTTCAAGGCGGCGAAGATCGTTCGACGGGTTCGGGCTGCCGACCTTGATTTTCACCGCGCGATAACCGTCGGCTTCAACGAGCCGCTTGCAGTCGGATACGAGCGTCGCGAGCGGCCAGTTGAGCCAGCCGCCGTCGGTGTTGTAGGCTTCGACGCGTTTGGACGCGGAGCCGCCGAGCAGTTTCCACAGCGGCAGGCCGGCGGCCTTGGCCTTCAGATCCCATAGCGCGATGTCGATCGCGCCGAGCGCGAGGTGCGTGATGCCGGCGCGGCCAACCCAGTAAATCGGCGAGTGCTTGTGCAGCTTTTCCCAGAGCGCGCGGACTTCGCGCGGGTCTTCGCCGATCAGCAGCGGACCGTAGGAATCGACCGCGCACTCGACGATGAGCTTGTCGGTCGGCAGGTGTGCGTGCGTGCCGGAGAAGCCGTAGCCGACGAGGCCGGTGTCGGTGTGGATCGCGACGCCCGGCGCGCCCCAGTGCGAGATGGAGTGCGTGCTGTCCGCAATGCCGCCGCGCGTGACGGGCGCGTGGAGGATGATCGGCTGGAGACGCGTGATTTTCATCCGACAGCGAGCGTGCTCGTAAACGTGTAGGTGCCCGCCGGTGCGTCGCAGATCGCGAATCCCTCAGCGCGTTCCGCGACCGCGAGTCCGTCGGTGCCGACGGCCGCGTCCGCGGCGCACGGAATGTGCACGCGAGCGCCGGTGTTGGCGGGAATCGTGACGGTCCACTCGAAGCGCGTGCCGTCACGACGCCAGGCACTGCGGATTTCGCCGTTGATCGAACGATAGTGGCCGCTCGCGTGCTCGAGCCCCTGCCCCACGAACGGCCGCAGCACGAAGCGCTGGTAGCCGGGCGTCGCCGGATCGAGTTCGATGCCGAGCACGTGGCGGAACAGCCACTCGCCGACGGAGCCGAGCGAGTAATGGTTGAAGGAATTCATGCCGTCCTTGTGGAAGCCCTCGGCGATCGTCCAGCTGTCCCAGCGTTCCCAGATCGTGGTGGCGCCTTGCAGAACCGGGAAAAGCCACGACGGATAACTTTCCTGCAACAAGAGCCGATAGGCGACATCGGCGCGGCCGGCGAGCGTGAGCTGCGGGTTCAAGTGCCCGATGCCGACGAAGCCGGTGCTGAGGTGCCATTCGAGATCGCGGATGTTCGCGACGAGATGCTCGGTCGCGGCGGCGCGGAGATTCGCGGGCATGAGGTCGAACGCGAGCGCGAGCAGATAGGCCGTCTGCGTTTCAACCGAGATGCGACCGTCGGGTTGCACCCACTCGGCCTGGAACGCCGCGCGCACTTTTTCGAACATCGCCTGGAAGCGCGCCGCTTCCGCGTCGCGACCGAGGGCGCGCGCGAGCCGCGCCATCTTCGCGGCGTCGTCGGCCCAGTAAGCGGTGGCGAGGAGGTTCTTCATCGGCGAGTGCGTGCCGAACGACGTGTCGCTCGGGATGCAGAGCCAGTCGCCGTAGTTGTTGCCGAGTTGGTGGAGGCGGAGTCCGTTCGGGTTGTGGCGCTCGATCCAGTCGAGCCAGCGCACCATCGCGTCCCAGTGACGCTCGACGAGGCGCAGGTCGCCGTAAACGCGCCAGAGCGTGTAAGGAATGATGATGCCGCCGTCGGCCCAGCCGGCGCCGCCGGCGAGGTTGCCGAGGCCGACCCAGTTGAGGTCCTCGCGGAGACGCGGCGCGATATCGGGGAAAACGCCGTCGGGCGTCTGCGCGTCCTCGACGTCGATCATCCACTTGGTGAAGAACGCCGCGACGTCCATGTTGCACGTCGCGGTGCGGAGAAACACCTGCGCGTCGCCCATCCAGCCGAGGCGCTCGTCGCGCTGCGGGCAATCGGTCGGCACGCTGAGGAAATTGTCGCGCTGCGACCAGAGTCCGTTGAGCCAGAGGCGATTCACGTCCGCGTGGGAACACTCGAAATGTCCCGCGAGCGGCGTGGCGGAGTAAATCACACAACCGGTGATCGTCGCGAGCGTGGGTCGGAAGTTGTCATCTAGTGAATTACAACCTTCCGGCTCGGTCACGGTCAGCTCGACGTATTGGAAGCCGTGGAACGTGAAGTGCGGTTCCCAGACTTCGTCGCCGCCGCCGCGGCAGATGTAGACATCGGTCGCCTTCGCGCGACGGAGATTCGCGGTGTAGATCGTGCCGTCGGGATTGAGCCGTTCGGCGTGACGAAGCTGGATGCGCGTGCCGGCGGCGGCGCGCACTTTCAGGTGCACCCAGCCGGTCATGTTCTGACCGAGATCGTAGATGAAAACCCCGCGTCGGATCTCGCGCATCGATTTCGGCGGCAACAGCAGGTTGATGCGCACGGGCTCGGCGCGCTGCGCCACGAGCGACGCAGACGGTGCGGCGACTTCGCGGGCGGGCAACCAGTGCGACTGATCGACGGTGGCGCGCCCGATGCGTGTTTCGCGGCGCGCGTCGTAGACCTCGCCCATCTGCATGTCGGACGAAAGAATCGGGCCGGTGGCGCACTGCCACGATGCGTCGCTGCAGATTACCACGCGGCGGCCGTCGGCGAGTTCGAGCTCGAGTTGAACGATGAGGCTATTTTCCAGCGAACCGTAGCGCCCCTTCGTTTCCTGCCAGCCGACGAAGCCCGTCCACCAACCGTCGCCGAGCGTGGCCGTGAGGGTGTTGCGGCCGGTGCGCACGAGCGACGTGACGTCGTAGGTGCGGTAATGGATGCGCTTGTCGTAGTCGGTCCACTCGGGGGCGAACAGATCCTCGCCCACGCGTTGACCGCCGAGATTGAGTTCGAACACGCCGCGCGCACTCGCGTAGATCGTCGCGCGCTTCACTTTGTCGCTGAGCTCGAACTCGCGGCGGAAAACGCCCGGCGTGCCGGGTTCGGTGAGCGTCGGCGAAATCGCGGCCGGATCGCGGCGGATGATCTCGGGATCGGTCGCGATCCACTTCGCGCTCCAGTCGCCACGTTCGAGCAAACCCATCGTCCAGCGCGCCGGCGCAGAGCGAACACTCGCGCCAGTTTCGTCCCAGATCTCGACGGTCCAGTGGCACGCGTCGCGCGATTGGAGCGCCCTGCCCGCGTAGACCACGTGCGTGGTCTGCGCGCTCTCGACGCGGCCGCTGTCCCAGCGATCGACGTCGCCCGCGGCGAGTTTCTCGGGCGTCGAAGCGACGCGCACGCGATACGCGACCTGGCGCGCGCCGCGACGGCTGCTCTCGAGGAGCCAGCTCAGCCGCGGGAGGCGCTCGTCGATGCCCAGCGGGTCGACGAGGTATTCACAACGAAGGGAGGAAACGCGGGTGTCTGGCATGACAATCTATGGATTGTCATCGCGAGGGGCGCGAAGCGCGCCGTGGCGATCCATCTAGCTGG
Organism: Verrucomicrobiota bacterium; assembly: GCA_023432225.1. Taxonomy (GTDB): domain Bacteria; phylum Verrucomicrobiota; class Verrucomicrobiia; order Opitutales; family Opitutaceae; genus Didemnitutus. Next base: position 197,027 of record JAEYUW010000047.1, on the reverse strand, counting down.
ATTGCTTCGTCGCTTCGCTCCTCGCAATGACACGCTACGAGCAGGTTAACGACTCAGGCGCGCTCGGCTTCGATCTGCTCAAGCGATTTGCCGGAGGTGTCGGGCATCCAGAAGTAGCCGACGACGCCGCTGATCAGGAGAAACAGCGTCAGCAAGCCGGCCACCCAACGGATGTCCAAGTTGGTGAGCATCGGCACGAAGATGCTCCACGCGGCGAGAATCGCGCGGGCCATGCCGAACGTGAAGCCCTGCGCGGTGCCGCGCAGGATGGTCGGAAAGAGTTCCTGACTAAACACCTTGTAGAACGCCTCACCCGCGAGCGCACAGCCGCCGGCGAAGAGCACGATGTTGAGAATGACGGTCGGGATGCTGAACGGGAGAACGAGGAAGATGCCGTAGCCGACCGTCTGCGTGATCGCACCGATCGCCCACAGCGTCTTGCGGGTGCGGAAACTGCGATCGGAGTAGCGCATGAAGACGACGATCGTGACGATCATCGCGATGATGAAGTTGAGGCTGGAGAGCCCGGTGCCGATCGCCTGCTTGTAGGCTTCCGTTTCGTTGCCGGAATTGCCGATCAGCGTGCTGATGATGTAGGGATTGAAATTGCCCGCCGTGCCGGCAGCCAGATTCCAGAAGAGGTAGATGGTGGTCGTCCACACCAAGGCCTTGAGATGCGAGCCGGTGAAGAGCGAGCGGATCTGACGGCGCTCGTCCGGCGTCTTCTTCTTGGCTTCCTGCCAGCGCACCGACTCGGTGAGGCCGCGCCGCAACGCCCATGTGACCGCGGCGACCAGGAACAGGTGGAAGAAGATGATGCGGATGCCAAGCAAGCCGAGCGACGACAGCACCGTGCCGAGCAGGAGCACGATCACGGGACCGAGCGACCACGCCACTTGGGTGAGACCGAGGAGCTTGCCGCGCGCGTTGGCCGGAGCGAGTTCACCGACGAGGGCGAGCGAGGTGGGCACGTCGATGCCGACCGCCACGCCGACAATGAAGGTGCCGATGACCAGCATCGGCCAGTTCACCGCGAGCGCGAGACACAGGATGCCCACGGCGTAGAGCATCAGGTCGTATTGGTAGATGAACTTGCGCCCCAGCTTGTCGCCGAGCCAGCCGCCGAACACCGCGCCGATCGCGCAACCGAGCGCGTTGGGGCCGATTGCCGACAGGACGCCGACCATCGTGTCCGAAATTCCCATCTTGGTCTGAAAGAGCGTGTATCCGGTGCCGATCGCGACGATCGAGCCGGCGTCGAGATACGACGCCATGCCCGCAAGCGCGGACCATTTCCATTGCTGGGCGGTGACCTGCCCGGAGCTGCTCGCAGGCTCAGCCGAGGCGGAAGACGTGACTTGACTCATGGGGTTTTTGCAGGGTTGCGGAAGGGTGAATTAACGAGCGGGAATCCAGACGGTCATGTCGGTGTCCCCCCGGTTGCCCCATGCGTAGTAAGGCACGGCCTTCACGGCAATGGTGCGGGGAGGTTGACCGTCAACCTGACGATAGAGTTGCTTCGGCGACCAGTCGGCACGCGAGAGCGCCAGCGCATCTAAAGTGAAGGTGACGACGGAGGCGTTGACGATCTGCTCGCGCTGCGCGGTGAAGTTCGCCGGCTGCCGCAACGAGAGCGCCACGTCCTTGAGCTTCACGCCGGCGGGGAGGTCGTTCGACTCGATGCAATACACGAGCGGGCCGTATTTGATCGCGACCTGATCGACGGTTTCCTCGACGAGCGGGTTGGCTTCCCAGAGCGTCGGCTTGAACTCCATGTCGAGCTGCACGACGTCGCCTTGCTTCCACTGGCGCTTCACGTCCGCATACGAACCGGGCTGGAGCGCGGAGGCGAAGGAGGCGCCATTGACCTTCAGCGAAACCGCCTCGCTCTTCAGCCAACCAGGGACGCGGAGCTTCAGCGTCACGTCGCGCGCGGGCGCTTCGTCGATCACGATCTTCACCGCGCCGGCCCACGGGTAATCGGTTTCCTGGCGCAGCTTGATCGGCGTGCCGTCGAGCCACTTCGAGTCGAGCGCGCTGGCGGCGTAGAGGTTGACCCACACCGTGTCGGGCGAGAGTGCGTAGACGTAGTTGTGCACCTCGGCGATCGTGCGCACGACGTTCGGCGGACAGCAGAAGCTGACAGGGATGTTCGCCTCGCGGGTGCGCGACCAGCGGAGCGGGACGTCAAAGTCGTGGAGTTTCTTCAGCGCGTTGACGTAGAAGTAGTGTTTTCCCTCGAGGCTGATGCCCGGAAGGATGCCGTTGTAGAGCGTCTGCTCGAACAGGTCTGCGTAACCGGCGTCGCCCGAGACGGCCAGCATGCGCCACAGCCACATGCCGTAGCCGATGGTGGCGCAGGTTTCGTTGTAGGCGGTGAGGTTCGGCAGCTGGTAATTGCGGCCGTAAGCCTGGTGGATCGTGCGGATGTATTTGTGCTGCGTGTGCGGCACGCCGTCGGGCGAGGCGCCGTCGTAGATCGCGCCGGTCATGCCAGTGATGTAGAGCTTATTGCCCTCGACGTTGTCCGCGATCGTCTCGAGCGGTTGCAGGAGCGTCTTGTCGCCGTTCTCGGCGAACACGTCCGCCACGCCCGCGTAGAGGTAATTCGCGCGCACCGCGTGGCCGACGGCCTCGGTCATCTGGCGGAACGGCATGCGATCCTGGTTATGGTCGCTGCCTTCGTTCGGCGGCACGAGGCTGCGGATCTCGATCAGTTGTTCGCCGAGCTTGAGGTAGCGCGGATCGCGCGTGATGCGGTAGATCTCCATCACGCCCATGTAGTGCGAAGGGCAAATGGCGTTGCGGGCCAGCTCCAGCGGACGCTCGCGGCAGAGACGCTCGATGTAGTCGGCGGCCTTGATCGCGGGCTCGAGCAGCGTGCGCTTGCCCGTCGCGCGGTAATGCACCGCGGCCGTCGTCATGAGGTGCCCCATGTTGTAGGTTTCGAAGTGCTCGCGATCGGCGAACTCCTTCGTCTTCTCGCCGGCGCGCTGCGGAATGATCGTCTGCGTGTGCAGGTAGCCGTCCTCACGCTGCGCCTTCGCGATGACGGCGATGATGCCGTCGATTTGCCGGTCGAGCGCGGGATCTTTCGTGAGCGCGTAAACCTGCACGAGCGCTTCGAGCCATTTGAGAAAATCGCCGTCGTTGAACGGCGGACCGCGGAAGCGTCCCTGCTTGAGGCCCGCCGCGATGAGGTAGTTGTCCCACGCGGGGCTCGTCGCTGGGTTGCTCATGAGTTCGCCCATGTGCGGGATCATCGTCGTGCGCGCGATCTCGAAGCGTTCGCCGAGCAGACCGCCGTTCCAGCGAACGTCGGCGAGATCGGGCATATACATCAGCGCGTGCGGCGACCGGGTGGTGTCGATCAGGGCCTTTTCACCCGCGACGGCGTTGCTGCACAGGAAGGCAACCAGCAGAAGCAGTCCGTAGATTCCGCACCGCAGTCGAAACGTCGTGCGGCGCGAAGTAGCGGAATTCGTGAGAATTTCGCCGACGATCGAAGGCGAAAGCCTCACGGCTTCCGCTACGACGAAGAGGATACGTGCAGGTGAGAGCGGCGCGAGAACCGCAGCGGACTTCATGCGTGGGATTCGAATCAAGGTTCTCGGGACAGGATCGTCTGGCGGACCGCATGCTGCCAGCCGCGAGTGAGGGCGGCGACGCGCGCGGTCTCCATTTGCGGGCGATAAACCAGACCCGCGCGCGGCAGCGCGGCGAGCTCTTCGAGCGAGGAAAACACCCCGAGCCCGAGCAGGCCGGCGCTCACGGCGCCAAAGGCCGAGCACTCCGCGAAAGGCGCGAGGCGCAGTTCCGCACCGGTGACATCAGCGGTGAACTGCATCAGGAACTTGTTCGCGGTCGGCCCGCCGTCGGCATGGATCGCGCTGACCTCGAGCGCGGCGTCGGCGCGCAGCGTCTGCAAGGCGTCGCGCAACTGAAACGCAATCGACTCCTGCGCCGCGCGCAGCACGTGGCGGCGATCGCTGTGGGTCGTGAGCCCGACGATCGTGGCGCGCGCATCGGCCTTCCAATACGGCAGGCCCAGACCGGAAAACGCCGGCACGAGGTAAACGCCGCCGTTGTCCGGTAACTCCGTTGCCATCGCTTCGACGCCGTCGAGCCGGTCGACGAGTTTCAATTGATCGCGCAGCCAGGTGAGCGTGGAAGCGGCCGCGATGATGATGCCTTCGAAGGCGTAAACGGGTTTACCGTTTCGCACCCACGCCAGCGCCGTCACGACGCCTTGCGACGAACGGCGGAACTCCTGGCCGATGTTGAGCAGCACCGACGAGCCGGTGCCCATCGTGACCTTGGCCGAGCCGCGCGCGAAACAGCCATGCGCGAAAAGCGCGGCCTGCGAGTCGCCCATGACGCCGCAAATCGGAATCTGTCGCGGCAAAATGCCGTCAAGCGTGGTCGTGCCGAACTTGGAAAAACTCTCGCGCACCTCGGGCAGCGCCTGCGCCGGCACCTGCCAGAGCGTGCAGAGTTCATCGTCCCAGCGCAGACGCTGCACGTCGAAGAGCAACGTGCGGCTGGCGTTGGTGTGGTCGGTCGCGAAAACCGCCCCGCGCGTCAGGCGATAGATGAGGTAGGCGTCGATCGTGCCGATGAGCGCCTCGCCGCGTTCGAGCTTCGCGCGGAGTTCCGGCTGCTCGCGCACGAGCCACTGAAGTTTCGACGCGGAGAAATACGGATCGATGCGCAGGCCGCTGCGCGATTGGACGAGTTCTTCGTGTCCGCCGGCGACCGCTTCGGCGCAGAGTTTTTCACTGCGACGGCACTGCCAGACGATCGCGCGGTGCAGCGGACGACCGGTGGCGCGATCGAAGACGACGATCGTCTCGCGCTGGTTCGTGAGGCTGAAGCCGATGATGTCGCTCACCTCAACCGCATGGCGCGCGAGCAGAGCGCGCACTGTGGTGAGGACGTTTTGCCAGATTCCCTCGGCATCGTGCTCGACCCAGCCGGGTTGCGGGTAGTGTTGCGCGTGATCGCGCGACTCCTTGTCGAGGAGCCGGCCGTCCGTCGCGAAGAGCATCGCCTTCGTGGCGGAGGTGCTTTGGTCGAGAGCGAGGATCAGTGGCATGGGACCTATAGGACTTAGGGGACTTATAGGACCTATGTGTTACCGGCTGAGCAGCGCGCGGGCGGTCTCGACCAGGCCTTCCATGCTGATGCCGTAGTGCCGGAAGAGGTCGGCTTGCGCGCCGGTGACGGTGTCTTCGTCGGGGAAGCCAACCATCTGGAAGCGCGGTGCCAGGCCCGCTTGGAGCAGCGTCGCGGCGACGGCCTCCCCCAGCCCACCGGCGATCATGTGCTCCTCAACCGTGACGATGGCGCGGCATTCGCCTGCGGCGGCGAGCACGGCGGCGGTGTCGAGCGGCTTGATCGTGTGCAGGCTCAGCACGCGGGCGGAAATGCCCTGCTCGGCCAACGCGGCCGCGGCGAGCAACGCGTGGACGACGGTCTCGCCGCTGGCGAGAAAGGCGACGTCCTTGCCTTCGCGCAAGGTGATCGCCTTGCCGGCCTCGAACTTCGCGCCCGCGGGCGAAACGTCGAGCATCGCGGCTTTGCCGAAGCGGAGAAACACCGGGCGCCGGGCCGCGGCGGCATAGCGGACGGCTTCGCGCGTCTCGAAATTGTCGGCGGGCGCGATGATCGTGACGTTGTGAATCGCGCGCAGGACGGCGAAGTCGTGCAGCGAGTGGTGCGTCGAACCGAGCGCGCCGTAGCTGACACCGGCGCTGATGCCCACGAGCACGGCGGGAACGTTCGAGTAGCAGACGTCATTCTTGATCTGCTCGAGCGAACGGGCGGTGAGAAAGCACGACGGCGAAACGCCGAAGGCCTTCTTGCCGCACGCGGCGAGGCCCGCGGTGATGCCGACCAAGTTTTGTTCGGCGATGCCGACCTCGACGATCTGCTTCGGCAACGCTTTGCCGAATGGCGCGAGCTTGCCGGAGCCGCGCGAGTCGGAGGTGACGGCGATGACGTTGCGATCGGCCGTGGCGAGCGCCTGCAAGGTGTCAGCGAACTCTTCGAGATTCGCGCGACCCTTCTTGAGGCCGAGTTTCTCCGCCAGCGCCTTGGCGGCAGGCGTGAACATGGACGGGGCGGGCGCGCTCATGGGGCAGCAACAGTAGCGAGGTGCGAGTAGTGGGTAGCGAGCATACGCGTTGCAGGGGCGCAGCTTGTCTGCGCCCAAATCGACTCGCGCTCGGACGACGGGCGCAGTCGAGCTGCGCCCCTACAAGACTGCGGCGGAACGCAGCGGATCATGTGGAAGCCTCCGCGAATTTCTTTTCGGCCGCTTCCAGTTCGGCGAGCGCTTGCGCGAGCTCGGCGTCAGTCGGGACGCCGTGGTGCCATTTGCCGACGTTTTCCATGAAGCTGACTCCCTTGCCCTTCACCGTATTCGCAATGATGAAAAGCGGTTTGCCCGGATGCGGCGTCGTGAGCGCGGCGGTGAGCTGCGCGTAGTCGTGACCGTTGACGGTGCGCACTTCCCAGCCGAACGCGCGCCATTTCTCGTCGAGCGGTTCGTTCGACATGACGTCGCGCGTGTGGCCGGTGATCTGGAGCGTGTTGTGGTCGAGGATGGCGACGAGGTTATCGAGCTTGTAGTGCGCGGCGGCCATCGCGGCTTCCCAGTTGGAGCCTTCGGCGAGTTCGCCGTCGCCGAGCAGCGTGAAGACGCGGAACGCCTCGCCGTCCATCTTCGCGGCGAGCGCCATGCCGAGGCAGATCGGCAGGCCGTGGCCAAGCGCACCGGTGTTCATCTCCATGCCGGGGATTTTCCGCGTGGGATGACCGACGTAGTAAGACTGGTAGTGGCAGACGGTGTTGAGGTCGGCGTCGGGGAAATAGCCGCGATCGGACATGACGGCGTAGAGCGCCTCGACGCAGTGACCCTTGCTCTGCACGTAGCGGTCGCGCGTCGGCGAGTCGACGGTCTCGGGCGTGACGTTGAGCACGCGGTGATAAAGCACGTTCAGGATGTCGAGGCACGACAACCCGCCGCCCGTGTGACCGGCGCCGGCCTCGTGGATGAGGCGCAGCATCCGGCGACGGAGCGCGAAGGATTTCAGCGAGAGTTCGCGGTCGGTCATTTCACTCCTGCGGCGCGCCGTGGTGATAGACTTCCCAGCCGAGGTAACGCTCGAATGCCTCGGCGAGCACGCCGGCGGTGCGCGAGGCGTTCATGACGACGTGGTGCTCGAAGCCCTCGCGGCAAACGTGGCGCATGAGTTTCTGCAACTGCGGCACGTGCGCGACGGCGCGGTTGCCGAACGTTTTCAGCTCGTCGTTGGTGAGTTCGCCTTCGCCGACGTAGGTGCGGATTTTGCCGGAGACGTCGTCGGTCGTGATGCGACCGTAAGTGAGCGGCGCGGCGGGCGTGCGGCCATCGAGCGCACCCCAGGTGTTCTCGACGCCGAGCGTCGAGCCGAGGATCGGCGCGTTGAGGATCTTGACGTCGGGCAGAAACGACTTCGCCCAGTTGCCACAGTGGAAGAGAACGCACTTGTCGTCCGCGGCGCCGTAGTTGTTGTTCCAGTCGACGAGCGCGCTGGGCGACTGCGAGGCGAGCTGCATCGCATACATCGTGAGCACGCCGGTGACGTCGACTTCGCACGCGCTCGGGAGGAGCTGTTCGCTCATCATGCTCATCGACGTGCAGACGTTGCAGCCGTGGTTGGCCTGCAGCGAGGTCCAGCATTGAATGGCGGTCGCGTCGAGGTGATTGGCGGTGACGAAATCGTCGAGCACGACGCCGAGACGCGCCATCTGCGCGAGCTTGGCGGGCGGGACGGCGGTGGCGTTGGCGTAGGCGCGAATCTCGTCGATCTTCGTGAGAAGTCGGGCGTCCTTGTCGCCGAGCTTGCCGGCGGCGCCGAGGATCTCGGACAGGTCGACCGTGGTGACGCTGACACCGTTGCGCTCGAGAATTTTTTCCGAGTAGCGGACGGTGTTGAACGCGCCGGGACGCGCGCCGACGGCGCCGATGCGGACCTTGCGCAGTCCCTGGACGACGCGGCACACGGCGACGAAATTCGCTAGGTCGGCCTTGAAGCTCGGATCGCTCGGGTGCACCACGTGTTTCGTCGTCAGCGTATAGGGAATGCCGGCTTGGCGGAGATTGTTGCAGGCGGAAATCTTGCCGCACCACGAGTCGCGGCGGCGCACGACGTCGAGCTTGTCGAGATCGTCCGGGTAACCCTGCACGAGCACGGGGACGTTGAGCCCGGCGAGCTTCAGCGTGTCGGCCACGCCCTTTTCGTCGCCGAAGTTCGGCAGGCACACGAGCACGCCGCTGAGGCGGTCGCGGTGCTGACGGAAGAGTTCGGCGCACTTGCGGGCGTCGTTGTGCGTCTCGACGCTGCCCAGCTTGGTCGCGCTCGGATCGAGCATGACCGCTTCAATTCCGAGTTCGCCGAAGAGCTTGGTGATATCGGCGCGGGCATCCGGAACAAGGCGATCAGGGAAAAAATCGCGGTTGCCGAAAATGACGCCGAGGGCGACGGGGGACTTTTTCATGATAACAGCGACGCGGGGCCGGCCCGCGTGAATTTGGGGCTAGTGAGTTGGAAAAGTGCGGGGTGGTCACGGTCGCAGTTGACCGGGGAAAAAAGACTATCCTAACTTCCGGGTGGTTTCTTCCGCGTTTGCGCCTAATTTTCCCGGAATCCTAAGCCGGAAACGATGGTCCAATTCGACCCCAACCGCCCCGATTTCACGCCCTACGGTTTCACGTGTGTGCGCTGGATTCCCTCGCCCATGCGGCGACCGGATCACCACAACGAAATCGAGATCAACCTGCTCCACTCGGGCTGGGTGATCTACCTGTTGGGCGGCCGCAAGGTGCGGATTCCCGCGGGGACGCTGAGCGCATTCTGGGCGGCGATTCCGCACCAGATCATCGATTTCGGCCCGAAGACGGAATACTTCGTCGCGACCATTCCGCTCTCCTGGTTCCTGCAATGCCGCGTCTCCGAACGGTTCGTCCAGCAGCTGATGCAAGGCGAGGTGCTGATGGAGAAAACCGATCAACGCGCGGCGTTCGACGAGGCGCTGTTCACGCAATGGGAACGCGATCTCGAGACGCCCAACGCCAAGGTGAAGGATATCGTCATGCTCGAAATCGAGGCGCGCCTGCGCCGGCTCGAGTCGCGCCTGCCGAGCAGCGCGGAGGCGCGCAAGAAGCAGCGGCTCGCACTCCACGCCGGCGGCCTGAACAAGGTCGAGCAAATGGCCTGCCTCGTCGCGCAGCGCTACACCGAGCAGCTCACGATCGCGCAGATCAGCGAGGCGGTCGGCCTGCATCCGAACTACGCCATGAACCTCTTCAAAAAGGCGTTTGGCACGACGCTGATCGACTACATCACGAACCACCGCGTCTCGCACGCGCAGCGGCTGCTCGCGACGACCGACGAGAAGATCGTCGATATCGCCTTCAGCTCCGGCTTCAACTCGATCAGCCGCTTCAACGAAGCCTTCCGCCGCGCCTGCGGCTGCACGCCGCGCGAGTATCGCGCGGCGCACGAGACCTCCGAGACGGAACGAGACTAGCGCATGGGTTTGCTGCGGGCGGGTGCGCCGTGAGCAAGGCGCTCTCAGCGCGCCAAGTCAGCGGCGAGCCGTTCGCGCCACGCGGGTTCGAGACCGGCGGCCTGCTTGATCTTTTCGTCCACGTGCGGGCCGTTGTTTTTCCAAATGTTGCCCGGACCGATCGCGTTCTCGAGGAACTTCTCCGCCGGCACCCAGTTGTCGCGGACCGACATGTAGGACGAGCCCTCGTCGGTGTAGAGATAGAACCAGTGATCGGCGTCGTGCACCCACGGGCTCATCGTGATCGGGAACACCGCGTTCTCGCTCACGACCGTGCCGGGTTGGTTCGACTGTGTGTAGATGCCGGCGTTGTCCGCCGTGCGCAACGCGACGCGCTCAAGGCGGTTGGCGTGGACGCGGTTGTTGCGCATCATATTTGCCGAGCGCGTCCAGCCCCACCCGAGCGAGATGCCCGTGTAGCCGGTTTCGTGGATGTCGTTGTGCTCGATCGCGGTGTCGCGCACGAAGCCCGCGACGATCGGGATGCCGCCCCAGTCTTCGGTCGCGCAGTTGGCGATGACGTTGTTCGCGATGCGAAGCCGCGCCGTGTAGCTGCGCTCGTCGCTCGGTTCCCAGGGCAGATGGATCTCGAAACCTTCCTCGCCGAACGCGCCGGCGACGACCGCATTGATGCCGATATCGCGAAACACGTTTCCTTCGAACACCGCGTCCTGCACCCCGAGATGAGCGTCGAGCGCGTTCGCTGCGATGGCCGTGAAGCGACAGCCGATCACGCGCACGTGTCGCGCCGCGAACAGCGACATCGCCGCCGGCGGGCGCGCGATCAGCGCCTGATTGTCGAGGCTGCGCCACTCGGGCGTGCCCGGCGGCTTCAGGGAATACGCGTCAATCATCGGAAAGCCGGCCTGATGCGGCACGTGGCCCGACAGCGACGGACGCATCCACGTGGTGTGGGCGAAAGCGATGCCTTCAAAACTCACATGCTGCACCGGCCGGTCGTAGGTGCCGACGATGCGCACCAGCTGCTCCACCGCCGGCGCCACCACGACGGCACGCGCCAATTCTTCTCCTGGACGCGGCCAATAATACACGACGCCCGCCCGCGTGTCTGCGAACCACTCGCCCGGCTCGTCGAGAAACTCGAGCGCGTTGGCGAGGAAGAACGGCGCGTTCTTGCCGTCCTTGCCCGGCATCGGCGGTGGCGGCCACGGATGCTCAAATTGAATCCGGCTCTCCGGCTCGTGAAACTGCACGCGAGCGACGTCGCCCTCCGCGCGGTGCGACTTCAGGCGCAACACCGCAATCTCCCACGCCTGCAACAGCGTCATCTCGACGCCCGCGAGATCCTCGGGCACCGCGAGCGCCGCGGGAATGCCGGCCACGCGCGCCGCGCGCTCCCACGTCACGAGCCGCTCCATCGCGTCGCCGTTCGGCGTGCGCGCGCGCACCGCCTTGCGGCCATCGACCCAGAGCTGACGAAACTCCAGCGTGCGTCCGTTGAACGTGGGCAACGGCGCCACCCAAACCTGTCCGCGGGCGACGGCCGGCAGGCGCGCCGGCGCCTCCGCGAGGCGGCGCCAATCGACAATCTTCACGCCACCGGTCACCACCGGCTGCTCGCCGGGCGCCGCGGTGATGGTCGTCGGACTCGCGGGCGTGCCGCTGTCTTCTGGACGCACGATGATCGTTTCGTGCAGCGGATACTCGCCGCCGCGCAGTCGGATCGTCACGCCGTCGGCCACTTCGGGCGACTTCAGGCGGCGCCACTCGCGGCCCTTGCGCAGCGCGGCATGCACGGTGGCGAGCGGCGCCTCGCGCGTGCCGGCCGCTGTGTCGCTACCATTCGGCGCGACCCAGATTTCACCCGCGCCCGCACTCGCGCTCATCGCGACCGCGAGAGCCACTCCCACCCAGCACAACGTTTTCATTTTTTGGGTTTCTCCGACATCGCGTGTTGCACGCGGTATTCGCGCGGCGTGCAGCCGCAAGCGCGGCGGAACGTTTCGTTGAAGCGACTGATTGAGTTGAAGCCCGACGCGAAGGCGACCTCGACGATCTTTTCGTCCGTCGTCGCGAGCAGTCGCTGCGCGTGCGAGATGCGGTGATGCATCAGGTAATCGAGGAGCGTCGTGCCGAAGGCTTTCTTGAAAAGCCCCATCGCATAATTCGGATGCAGGCCGACCGCGCGCCCGATTTCGGTGACGGTGAGCTGTTCGGTGTAACGCTGCGCGATGACGCACGCGATCTGTTCAACCTTGTTGAGCTCGCCGCCCTGCAAGCTGGTCGCACGCGCTTTCGCCTTCGGCGCCGCCGCCGCGACCGTATGCGGCAACGTGCCGATCATTCGACGCAGGCGCGCCTCCATCTCCAGCATCACGACGTGCCGCACGTCGTCGTCCGGCTGCTGCAGGTCGGTCTCCCATTGCGCGAACAAATCGATGTCCTGGCGCTCACGCGGGCCGAGCTTTTCCGTCAACACCTCGCCGCGCAGCAGCGGTTGCACGAAGCGATCGGTCAGCTTGCACTGCAGGAACCACGCGAGCGGAATCGTCGCCACGAAATACGACGTGTCGTTCGCGAAGTCCACGATCTGGTGCGGAATCGCCGCCCAGAACACGTTCAGCGAGCCGGCATCGAGCTGCACCTTGCGCCCGCCGAGCAGGTAGCTGACGGAGCCCTTGGTGAGCAGGTTCAACTCGATCTCATTGTGGTGGTCCGGCCGCCGCATGGGCGAAGGCGTCCAGTGCACGCACGAGAAACCATACGGCGTGAAATCGGGGCGGTCGGGATCGAAGGAAACGTAGGGCAAGTCTTAGGAACGAAACAGAAACAGCGGGAAAACCGATAGCAGGACGGCGAGAAATTGGGTAAGAAAATACCAAGGTCAACCCCCGCACTCGCCGCCGCCGAAGATTCCTGTGTATCACCCGTCCCTGTTTCGCTGCCTGGTCCGCGCGGCGCTATGCGCGCTGCTTGGAGCCGCGGGAGCATGGCCGGATCTCGCGCACGCGGCGAGTTCGTGGCACAGCCTCGCGCTAGATGCGGACATCCCGATCGAATTGAGCGAGCCGCTGCCCGCACCGGCGACGACGTCGACGGCGCAACCGCTGGTGATCTATTTGCAAGGCCTCGCAGCGCCGCGCATCGGCACGGAAAGCGACGAAGCTCTCATCGCCGATTTCCGCGCGCAGGGTTTTCTCGTCGCTATACTCGACTACCGCGGCGATGCGCGCGCCCGCTGGCCGCATTTGAACCGCGACCTCGCTGCGCTGCGCGCGCAGTTGCACCGGCGCGAGTGGCTCGGCGATCGCGCGCTCGACACCGCGCGCATCTTCATCGTGCCGGCGGGCTATCGTTTGAAGCGTGAGGTCGTGTTCGCGCGCGACGGCGCACGCGCGCTCGCGATGGATATTCTCTACCCGTCGCGTCCGGCGCATCCGGTGGGCGCGTTGCTCGAGTTCTCCTGCGACAACGCCAACCGCATGGGCAACTTTTCACTGCAATTCTGCACCGACACGCTGCTCGAGGGTGCCGCCACGGAAGGCTTCGCCGTCGCGATGGCGGATCATCCCGTGCCCGCGCCCTACCAAGGCATCGACGCCATGCCGGTCTGCGCGCAGCTGATCAAAGCCGCGGTGCGCACGCTGCGCGCCGAGAGCACGACGCTACCGCTGGACGGTCGCATCGTGCCGGTCGGATTCTCGCGCGGCAGCGGCATGGCGCTGATGCTCGCCACGACGGCAGGTCACGCTGAATTCGAATCCACCGGCGAACACCGCAACGTTTCGAGCGACGTCCAAGGCGCCGTCGTGCTCTCCGGCCGCTTCACGTATCTCGACCTCCTCGCCGACGATAAAATGATTCCGCGCTACGAACGTGCCTGGGGCGAACGCACGACGCATCTCGCCACCTGGCGGGCCCACGGCGCACTCGACTACCTCACCGCGCCGACCGTGCCGCTCTTTCTGAGCATCAACGTCACCGAGTCGCCCGAAGCGCTTCACCAAATGACAGTGCTGCGCCGCCGCCTCGATGCGCTACGCTCGCCCTACGTCTACTTTCCCGAGAACGAACCGCGCGGCCACCGGATGCCGCTGACGCCAGACGTGCTCGATCCCCTGCTCTCCTATTTACGCGCGCGGCTCGGAGTAGCCGCGATTGGGCCCGCGTCGTCTCCAGAAACGCAACCCGTGCCACCCCGATGAAGTTGTTACTGTTTGCGCTGCTCGCGCTCGCGAGCGTCGCCCAAGCCCAGTCAGACCTCCCCTTTGCCCAGACCGACGTCACGCGCTCCCGGCGCGTTCCGGAAATGGCCCTGCCCCCGCCGGTCGTGCCCGACGCCACGCGCTTCAACGATTTCTTCGAGCCGCTGCGCACCGACCAAGCCGCGCTCTCACCGGACGGGCGCTTTCTCGCCTTCTCGATTCGCGAGGACGACAAAGTCTACGTCGTCACCGCCGATCTCGAGCAACCTGACGCCGCGCGCGCCAAGGTGCTCGTCGCGGACGACGAATCATCCACTCCCGCGCAAATCGCCTACCAATATGAGAAGACACCCGCGCGCATTCTGTGGATGGCGTGGGCCACGCCCACCCGCCTCGTGATCCAGACCAACCGCGCGACCGACACCGCCGTCGGCTCGCCGCCGCGCTGGCTCAGCACGTCGGGTGTCGTGCTCGGATTCGATGTCGACGGTCGCAACGCCGGTCTGCTCGTCGGTCCGAAGGAACTGGCCGATAGTCAGTTCGATCTTCCGAAGTCGCCGCTCTTCGATCGCTTCACCATCGACCGGCGGGACTCCTCGTTCGAAAACCGCGTCAACTCTCCCGACCGACCGATGGCCACCGATACGGCGGGCGGCAAGTTCGGCACCGACATTCTTGCCTCCGATCCGTCGCAAATTCGTCCCCCGGCAGAAGCGGCGGCCAACATCGTGACCGAGCGTCCGGGTCTCGCGCCGCGCTCGCTGCGCGTGTTGCGTCTCGACCCGGTGCGGCCGGGCGCGCTTCACCTGCTCGCGACCGGCGCCGGGAGCGCGCGCTCGTTGCAGCTCTTCTCCGTCGACGCCACGTCCGGCAAACTGCAGCTGGTCTCGAGCGACCGCGTGCGCGAAGAGCGCGACTTCCTCCTCGATCAACAAGGGCTGATGCGCATCACGGTGCCGAACTCGGTCTACGGCAAATTTCCGCTCCGCTACGACTACCTCGGCCGCAAAGCCGAGGGCGCGGGCCAGCCGCTCGCGCAAGCGATCGGCCGCGGCGAGTTCACGATTTCCCCGGAAAACTATTTCGGCGAACGCGAGCTTCCGCTCGGTTTCGACACGACCGGTGACGTGCTCTTTTACGCCACCAACCGCGGTCGCAACACCTTCGCCATTCAGAGCCATAACCTCGCGACCGGGAAGCCAGGCTCAGTCGCGTTCGAGAATCCGCACTTCGATCTCATCGGTGCGCCGACGGATGCGTTCCCGCCGGACACACTCGTCTTCGATCCGCACACGCAGGCTCTCGCCGGCATTCGCTACGATGCCGCCATGCGCACGACCGCTTGGCTGCGTCCGGAATGGCGCGAGACGCAGCTGCAGCTCGAAAAACTTCTGCCCGGCACCGCCGTGGACATCACCGACTGGGACACCGCCGGCCGGCGCTTCATCGTCGCCACGCAAGGGCCGGCCGACGCCGGCGCGTTCTACGTCTTCGATCGCGAAAAGAACCGACTCTCCCAATTCGCCCGCCGCGCCCCGTGGCTCGACGCGAAAAACACGTTCGCGACGCTCCCTTTCTTTTTCAACCGGCCCGACGGCGCACGCATCACCGGTCTCGTCACCGTGCCGAGCACACCGCGCGTGAAGCCCTACCCGATGGTCATCGTGTGCCCCGACACGCCGTGGCAGCGCGTCAGCTCGAGCTTCCGCACCGAAATCCACGCCCTCGCCTCCATGGGTTTCGCCGTGGTGCAGATCAACGGCCGCGGCGCGTGGGGCCTCGGGCGGCAACATCGGGCGGCGCTCCATCCCGGCTACGACCTCGTGCAGATCGAGGACATCCTCACCACGATCGAAGAACTGGAGAAGCGTTTTCAAGTTAACCCGAAACGCATCGCCCTCTTCGGTCGCGGGCACGGCGGTTTCATCGCGCTGCGCGCGTTGCAGGATCACCCGGATCGTTTTCGCTGCGCCGTCGCGATCGACGCGCCGATCGACCTGCGCAGCTGGCTGCGCGAACAATACTGGAGTGAAGGCGCCGCCTTTCCCCAACTCGTGCGCAGCGCCTTCGGCGACGACGCCCGCCTCGACGCTGCGCCGCTCAAGCAGCACCCGGAGCTGATCAAGAAACCGATTCTCCTGCTCTCGTTCCCCGGCCGCGAAGGCGAGCAACGTCGCGCGCCCTACCTCGCCGCGCGCGCTTTCGCCGCCGCGGCGGAGAAAAACGCTGAAGTCGATTTCGCGGACTTGCCCACCGATTACGCCCGCGGCCTGCCGCGCGCTCGCGCCGGGTCGTTCGCAAAAGTCGAGGAGTTCCTCAACCTTCACATTTACAGTTACAAGGTGCAGCCCGGCCAAGTCCGCGAAGTCAAAGAGCCGACGAAGTAGCTCCACCGCGACGGCCCGGCGCGCTTGGATCATTCCCAGGTTCGTCATTTTGAACTTAGGAACTAGGCAGATTTCGGTCTATTGTCGGGAGAATCGGGTATCGGCTCATGGTATAAACCCGATACCCAACAAACCGCGATTTCTACCGTTGCGGTTGATTCACCCCTCAAACCCTGCACACCGATGCGCTGCATACCACCCTCACGGGCCGGAGCGTTTGTTAGTCGCTTTTGCTCCAGCCTGAATCGTGTCCTCGCGATGGCATTCGCCGCCGCACTGATCACCGCCTCCGCGGCGGCCCAAGCTCCTGCCACCGGCACGATCCGCGGCACCGTAACCAACGCCACCAACGGCCGCGCACTCGAAAACGTCGTGCTCCGCGCCACCGGCGCGGCCGGCCAAGTCATCACCAATTCCTACGGCGATTACGAGTTCACCAACGTGCCGGCCGGCGAAGTTGAACTCCGCGCCAGCTACGTCGGCGAGCCCGATATCATCACCCGCGTGACCGTCCCGGCGGGCGATGTCGTCCGCCACGACCTGCGCTTCCGTGAAGAAGCCGTTGCCGGCGCCACGCAAGCGAAGGACGGCACCCTCGAGTTGAGTCCCTACGTCGTCAACGCCGAGCGTTACCGCAACGCCCGCGCCGTCGCTACGGCCGAAGAGCGCAATTCGATCAACATTAAGAACGTCGTCGCCACCGACCAGTTCGGCTACATCCCGAGCGGCAACGTCGGCGAGTTCGTCAAGTTCCTCCCCGGCGTCCAGCTCGACTACGGCACGCCCTCCGGCGGCGCCGGCGGCTATTCCGAAAGCGCCGCGAACGGCGTTTCCATCCGTGGCTTCGGCCCTGAGGACACCAGCATCCTCATCGACGGCCTGCCCGTCATGAGCACGCTGCCCGGCAGCCTCACGCGCCAGACCGGCCTCGACCAACTCTCGATCAACAACGCCGAGCGCGTCGAACTCATCAAGGTCGCCACGCCCGACATGCCGATGAACTCCGTCGGCGGTCAGATCAATCTGATCACTCGCAACGCCTTCGAGTATGCGAAGCCCACCTACAGCGGCCGCCTGTTCTTCAATTGGAACACGATGCAGAAGGACCTCATCAGCAAGACGCCCGGCCCGGTGAACAAGCACACCTTCAAGACCACGCCCGGCTTCGACGGCACCGTTGCCTATCCCGTCAGCAAGACGCTCGGCATCTCCTTCACCGCCGCCTGGAACCAGGAATACTCTGAAAACTGGCGCGCCCAGATGCAGTGGAACAATAACAACGCGGCCAACTACCTCGCCGGCGCCTTCACCAACGCCGCGGGTCAGGCCACCTCGCTCGCCAATCCGGTCCTCACGCGCTACCAGATCACCAACACGCCGATGATGACCGAGAAGCGGTCGGGCAACTTCCGCGTCGACTGGCGCCCGACCCCCAATCAGACGCTCCGCGCCAACATCCAATACAGCGACTACGACAGCCGCGAAGCGCAGCGCCGCCTCGACTTCCGCCCCACGATCGCCAACGGCATCGTCTGGGACGCCGGCCAAGTCGTCGGCACCACCGCGAACAGCAACACCGCCATGACCGTCACCACGCGCGACCGCATCGGTGATACGATCAGCGGCAGCCTCCAATACGACGCGAATTTCTGGGGCTTCCAGATCAACGCCGCCGGCAGCTACTCGATGTCGAAGGCCGACTACGAAGACGCCAAGAACGGCCACTTCTCCGGTCTGGACCTCAACTTGAACCCCGGCCGCGTCGCCCTCTATGGTCTGAGCGAGGGCATTCCGTCCCGCGCCGAGACCTTCACGCGCACGACCAATCTGCCGCTCAACTACACCGACCTCAGCAACTGGAGCGGCACGACCGGCGCCAAAGCCCAATCCGGCGAAGCGCACAACGAAAAGGAAAACGTGCTCTGGAAGGTCGACGTTTCCCGCCCGCTCGACTTCCTCCACTTCCTCGGCTCCAACCGCCTCGTCTTCCAGACCGGCTTCCGCCACGAAGAGGAGACCAACACCAAGTCCGGTCGCGGCACCGGCTACGCCCAGATCCTCAAGCCCGGCGCGTCCTTCTCGGTCGCCGACATCATCGACACCGACTACATCGGCGTCAGCCCCGGCTTCGGTCTGGCCCCGCAGCAGTGGGGCTCCACCTACAAGCTCTATCAGCTCAACCAGGAGCGGGACATCTTCTATGAGCCGACCGAAAACGAATCCACGAACACCGCGGTCAACAACTACAACAGCTACGTCAACCAGCAGAAGGCGCTGAAGGAAGGCACCGACGGCTGGTATGGCATGCTCTCCGGCACGTTCCTCGACGGCCGCCTCAACTTCGTCGGCGGCGCGCGCCAGGAAAAGAAGTTCCGCACCGGCAAGGCGCCCTTCACGGACAACAAGTGGAACTACGTGAAGAACAAGGACGGCTCGCTCTATATCGATGCGACCAATCCGAACGGCGTGACGATGAACAGCGCCGGCAGCGTCCTCTTCGCCAACACCGCCGCGGGCACGGCCCTGCGCAATGCGCTTACGGCCGCTGGCATCGCCTTCCCGACCACGCCCTACGGCGCCACCAACTCCGACATCAACGCCCGTCGCCTCCAACTCATCCCGATGCGTGAAGTCGACCAGGAGCTCACCGGCGATCCGTCCTACAGCGTCAACGCGGCCTACCAGCTCACGAAGAAGATCAACTTCAAGGTCGCCTACTCACGTTCCTTCAAGCTCCCGAACCTCGAAGACGGCAACGTCGGCCTCATCTCCGGCAACAATCAGTTCACCGTTAACGAATACACCGAGTCGGAGCAGTTGAGCAACGGTGGAGCCAAGGGCCAGATCTCAATCGCCAATCCCTCCCTCAAGCCCGAAACCTCGGACAACTGGGACTTCGAGACATCCTACTACACCGACAACGGTGGCAAGTTGACCGTCTCGTATTACACGAAGGACATCACCAACCAGGCAATGACCGTCACGACCTACGACGGCACGCCGGCCTTCAACGCCGTCCTCAATGCCATGGGCCTCAACCCGTCTGAATACGCCGACTGGCGCGTCGTCACCTCCACGAACGCCGACACGGTGCAGAAGACCACGGGTTGGGAATTCGAAGTTCGCCAGGATCTGAGCTTCCTCGGCCGCTGGGGCCGCCGCGTCTCCGGCTTCGCGAGCTGGTCGATGACCGACTTCCCCGCGCCCGCCGCGCCGCTCCCGGTCTCCATCATCAATCCGGACGGTTCCACGCTCACCTTCACGCCCAGCGTGAAGACGATCACGATGCGCGCGAATCGCTTCGGCGGCGCCGGCCTGCAATACGCGGGCGACAAGCTGTCGATCCAGCTCCGCGGCTCCTACCGCAACGACAACGAAATCGCGGGTGATCGTCAGACGCCCACCGTCAACGGCACGCCGATCATCATCCGCAAGTTCCAACCCGCCGAGACCCGGATCGATCTCAACGCGAGCTATATGCTCACCAAGCACTACAGCCTCTTCCTCAGCGGCCGCGACATCTTCAACGGTGAGCGCGACACGGTCTGGCGGGACGACAACGGCCAGTTTGCCGGCTACGCGGAGCTCTCCGACCGCAAGCGCTTCGGCATCACCTGGACGTTCGGCGTCAGCGGCAACTGGTAATTTGGGTTCATTGCGTTTCGTTTGTTAGGGTAAGGCCCGGTCTTTTGCGGACCGGGCCTTTTTTTGCCCCGCCCGCGAACATGGATCGAACCATCCCACTCCGTTTCTTTCCTCAGTGCCTGTTTTATTCGTCCCAAGTGCCGTGAACCACTGATTCTCACTGATGAGCACTCATGGAAACAGGATGGCGTGAACGCCGGCCTTTTCGGCGACTCATTCATCAGTGCCGATTAGTGTTCATCAGTGGTTAGGCTTCCGCAAATTCGGCTAATCCTTCCTTAAGTCTCTCCTCCTCCCCGCCATGTCACTCCTCCGCACTTTCCTCCTCGCCGCCGCGATCCCGCTCGCCGCCCTCGCCGACGATACGCCACCGCCGCCCAAGCCGGCCTTGCTCGACCGCGCCGGCAAGATCGTCGCCAAACTCGAATTGACCGACACCGCGCAAGCCACACACCTCACCGAATTCATCGCGCGACACTACGAGCAGCTCAGCCTCGTCCATGACCAGCGCGACACCGCGCTCAAGCTTGCAAAGGAGAATCCCGACCAGACCGCCGCCGAGCGCCGACGCACCGAAGCGCAGCAAATCGCCACCGGCCGTCTCGCCGCCCTCCACTTTGCGTTCATCGCGCGCCTCACCGCCGAGCTGACGCCCGCTCAAGTCGACGCCATCAAGGACGGCATGACTTACGGCGTCGCGCCGAACACCTTCCGCGTCTACCAGCAGATGCTCCCGAATCTCACGCCCGAGCAGCGCCTGCAAATCCACGCCTGGCTCCTCGAGGCCCGCGAACACGCGATGCAAGCCGGCTCCTCCGACGAGAAGCACGGCTGGTTCGGCAAATACAAGGGCCGCATCAACAACTACCTCTCGAAAGCCGGCTACAACATGAAGGACGCGGAGAAGAACTTGAAGAAGTAGTAGCGAGTAGTGAGTTGCGGGTAGCGAGTAATCCGATCGGGGCGCGGCTCGTCCGCGTCGGCATTCTCGTAACGCAGGCGTCCCGCCCGCATCGCGGCGCGCGTCATGGTGCACCTACCGCACCCTAAATTCCGCAGAAGAATTCACTACGGATTATACCGATTGCGCAGATGGAGTTGTTTCGGGAAAACTCTCGCTGCAGTGGGCGTTCACCTCGCGAGTGACCGCCCGCGAAGCCGATACCTTGAGCTATCCGTGCCATCCGTGAAATCCGTGGTTCCAACTGCTGAATGGTGATTCATTCGCGATATTCGCGGGCGCCCCGCCGAAGTCCGCTCCGATTTTCGTGTGCTTCGTGTATTTCGTGGTCCCTTCATTTCCGTGTCTTCCGTGTGTTCCGTGGGTCTCTCACCCGCTCCGGCGCCGCCTTTCCCGCTTTCGCCGAAAAACCTCCCGCATCCTCATCCCGCGCAACCGCGCCGTTGCCCGCGTCGTCACGCTCCGCCACACCTCTCCCCATGCTGAAACGTCACCTCATCCCCGTTTCCCTCGCGCTTTCACTTTCGCTTTCTCTCCTCACTTCTTCCGCGCACGCGCAGGGCTACCCGAAAGTCGATCCCGCACTGCAGCGCGCTACCGACGAGCGCAAAGCCGCCGCCGACCGGCGCTCCGACGAACTCTTCGCCGGCCAGCGCGCCCAACTCGAAGCCGACGCCACGCGCGGTAAACCCTACCTCCCCGGTGCCGGACTCCCGCACGATCTCCCGCAAGCCACCATCCCGGCCTTCCCCGGCGCGTGGGGCGGCGGCATGTATTCCTTCGGCGGCCGCGGCGGCAAGGTCTACGTCGTCACCTCGCTCGCAGACTCCGGCCCCGGCACGTTGCGCGAAGCGCTCGAAGCCGCCGGTCCGCGCGTGATCGTCTTCAACGTCGCCGGCATCATTCGCCTCAAGGAAAAGATCCGCGTCCGCGCGCCCTACGTCACTCTCGCCGGCAACACCGCCCCCGGCGACGGCGTGTGCATCGCCGGCGATACGGTCGAACTCGAGACGCACGACGTGATCATCCGTCACCTGCGCTTCCGCCGCGGCGAGACCGACGTCACCGATCGCAACGACTCCATCGGCGGCAATCCCGTCGGCAACATCATGATCGATCACGTCTCCGCCTCGTGGGGTCTCGACGAGAACATGTCGATGTATCGCCACATGTATCGCCCGCCGACCGGCAAGGAGCTGAAGCTCCCCACCGTCAACATCACGATCCAGAATTCGATCTTTTCCGAGTGCCTGAACACGTTTCACCACGCGTTCGGCTCCACCATCGGCGGCCTCAACAGCACCTTCCACGGCAACCTCTGGGCCTCCAACGCCGGCCGCAACCCGAGCATCGGCATGTATGGCGACTTCACCTTCGTGAACAACGTGCTCTTCAACTGGGTCCACCGCACCGTCGACGGCGGCGATCACCGCAGCCTCTACAACATCTTCAACAACTACTACAAACCCGGCCCCGCCACGCCGAAAGACGCCCCGATTTCCTACCGCCTGCTCAAGCCCGAGTCGGAGCGCAGCAAGACCGTCGTCGACAATTTCGGCAAAGCCTACGTTCACGGCAACGTCGTCGAGGGCAACGCTCGCGTCACCGCCGACAACTGGGACGGCGGCGTTCAGCCCGGCGTGCGCGACGAGAAGCTCGATCACGCGCTCGGTCGCATAAAAACCGACATCCCGATGCCGCACGCGCGCCTGCCGATCCGCTCCGCGCGCGAAGCCTACGACTTCGTCCTCGCCCAAGCCGGCGCCACGCTGCCGAAACGTGACGCCGTCGACACCCGCATCATTGAATCCGTCCGCACCGGCATCGCCACCGCGAAGCCCGACGCGCAAACGCGCCAGCAACTCGCGCAAAAACCCTACACCGAGCGCCACATCGACGAGCAGATCGAACTCATCAAAAAAGGCATCATCACGCACCCGTCCCAAGTCGGCGGCTACCCAACCTACACCGGCACGCCCTACGTCGACACCGACGGCGACGGAATGCCCGACGCATGGGAGACCGCGCACGGCCTCAACCCGCGCGACCCCGCCGACGCCAGCGAAGACGCCAACGGCGACGGCTACACCAATATCGAAGATTTCATCAATGGCCTCGACCCGCGCGCCCCGAAAAAAGACTGGCGCGATCTGAAGCACAACATCGACCCGCTCGTAAAGTAGCGCCGCCCCGCAGCGATCCGCCGCATCTCGCAGGGGTGCGCCTCGTGCGCGCCTACGAACGCTCTCTCCCAACTTCCTCTCCTGTAGCGGCGGTCTATGACCGCCGAAATCTCGCCCTCCGGCGGTCATAGACCGCCGCTACAGTTTACGCCATGCGCCTCCTCGCTCTCGCCGGCACGCTCCTGCTCGTCGCCTCGTCGCTGCCTGCCACTGTCTCTAGCGCTCCGCCCTCCGCGCTCAGCGCTCAACTCTGGTTCAAACAACCCGCCGCCAAATGGGACGAAGCGCTCCCGATCGGCAGCGGCCGCCTCGGCGCGATGGTCTTCGGCGGCACGGCGACAGAGCGCATCCAGTTCAACGAAGACACCCTCTGGCGCGGCAAACCGCACAACTACGTGCGCGCCGGCTCCGGCGCCGTCGTTCCGCAAATCCGCCAGCTCCTCTGGGACGGCAAAGTCGAGGAAGCACAAAACCTCGCGCGCACAAAAATGCTCAGCGACCCCGTGCGTCAGCTGCCCTACCAGCCCTTCGGCGACGTGCGCCTCACCTTCCCCGGACACGACGTCGCCACCAACTACCGCCGCGAACTCGATCTCGACACCGCGCTCGCCACCACGCGCTACGACGTGGGTGGCGTGACGTTCACGCGCGAAGTCTTCGCCAGTTATCCCGATAACGTCATCGCGATCCACCTCGCCGCCAGCCGCCCCGGCCAGCTCACCTTCACCGTCGCCCTCGACAGTCCGCACAAAGTCTCGCGCATCGAAGGTAGGGCGGACCGGCCCGGTCCGCCGTCACTCACGCTCACCGGCCGCGTCCAAGACGACGGCCTGCACTTCGAATCCCGCCTCCAAGTCCTCGCCACCGGCGGCACCGTCCGCGCCGAAAACAACACGCTCGTCGTCGAACGCGCCGACCAAATCACGCTCCTCCTCGTCGCGGCAACCTCCTTCAAAAACTTCCAGGACATCTCCGCCGATCCGAGCGAACGCTGCGCGGCCTATCTCGTCGCGCTCGCTCCACACGACTACGCCACGCTCCGCGCCCGCCACCTCGCCGATCACCAGTCGCTCTTCCGCCGCTCGACGCTCGACCTCGGCCGCACCGCCGCCGCCGATCTTCCCACCGACGAGCGCCTCCGCTGCGTGAAACGCGCCGGCCTCGCCAGCGATCCCGCTCTCGCCGCGCTGCACTACGCGTTCGGTCGCTACTGCCTCATCGCGAGCAGCCGCCCCGGCTCGCAGCCCGCCAACCTCCAAGGCGTGTGGAACGAACTCCTCAATCCGCCGTGGGAATCGAAATACACCACGAACATCAATTTCGAGATGAACTACTGGCTCGCCGAGACCACCGGCCTCAGCGAATGCCACGAGCCGTTCTTCGACGCGATCGACGACCTCCGCCTCAGCGGCGCGCGCACCGCGCGGGAACTCTACGGCGCGCGCGGCTGGGTGCTGCACCACAACTTCGACCTCTGGCGCGGCACCGCACCGATCAACAACATCGACGGCATCTGGCCCACCGGCGGCGCGTGGCTCTGCTGGCACCTGTGGGAACGCTACCTCTTCACCGGCGACCGCGCCTTCCTCGCGCAACGCGCCTACCCCGCGATGAAGGAAGCCTCGCTGTTCTTCGTCGATTTCCTCGTGCCGCATCCGAAATACGGCTGGCTCGTCACCTCGCCCTCGCACTCGCCCGAACAAGGCCCGACGACCGTCGGCCCCACGATGGACATCCAACTGATCCGCGCGCTGTGGACCCGCACCAGCCGCGCCGCAAAAATGCTCGGCATCGACGCTGAGTTCGCCGCGCAACTCGACTCGTCGCTCGCCAAGCTTCCGCCACCGTTGATCGGAAAACACGGACAACTTCAAGAATGGCTCGAGGACGTCGACGTGCCGAACAACGCACACCGCCACATGTCCCCGCTGTGGGCGCTCTATCCCGGCGACGACATCAACGACTCCGATCCCGCCGTTCTCGCCGCCGCGAAAAAGCTTCTCACCTGGCGCGGCGACGGCAGCACCGGCTGGAGCTATGCATGGCGTATGCCGCTCTGGGCGCGCGCGCGCGACGGCGAGTTCGCGTATCGCCAACTCAACGATCTGCTCGCGAAACGCACGCTGCCGAACCTCTTCGATCTCTGCGGCCCGTTTCAGATCGACGGCAACCTCGGAGCGCCCGCCGGCATCGTCGAGATGCTCCTGCAAAGCCACCAGCGCACACCCGACGGCACCGTGATCCTCGATCTGCTCCCCGCCTTGCCGAAAGCCTGGCCCACCGGCTCGGTCACCGGCTTGCGCGCGCGCGACGGTTTCATCGTCGATCTCGCGTGGGCCGACGGCCGGCTGCAACAAGCCACTATAACTGGCCAACCCGGCGCCTCCGCGCACGTCGCCGTCGCCGGCTCGCCGCGCTCCATCACGATCCCCGCCAGCGGCCGACTTACTCTCACCCCGTAGCGGAATTCGCAAGAATTTCGCCGCCCGATCCACGAAAGTCCCACGGCCTCCTCCACGCCGTGAACCCATCACCAAACACATTCCGCTCTATGAACGCCGCCTCTTTCCGCACCCTCTTTTCGTTCCTCACTCTCGTCGCCTCCTTCACCGCGTTCACAGGCCTTCACGCCGCGCCTGACGCCTCCGCTGAAGCCACGCAAAAACGCGCCGACGCCAAAGCCTCGCGTCTCATCAGCGGCCTCAAACTCACCGACGCCACCAAAGCCGCCCCCGCCCAAGCTGTCGTCTCCGAATGGTTCGTCACGCTCTGGAATTGGCACCAGCAACACGACTCACAGTTGAAAGCCCTCTGGAGCCAATGGGCCAAAGCCCGCGCCGTCGTGCCGAAGGACGAGTTCCCCGGCGAAGTCATCGCGCACCAAATCGACGCCGTCTACACGTCGCTGCAGCCCGCCTACCGCACGTTCCTCGAAAAACTTTCTGTTCACCTCACGCCCGAGCAAATCGACGCGCTCAAGGAAACCTGGAGCCGCAGCCCCGGCATGCGCCGCACCTACAACGCCTATCTCGAGATCGCGCCCGACCTGACCGACGAACACAAGAAGGTCATTCTCGACCGCATGCTCCGCGCCCGCGAAGACGCGATGCTCACCGACGCCGACAAGGAAATCGTGAACATCTACAAACGTCACAAGGTGAAGGTCGAAACCTACCTCGGCTCCCTCGAATGGGCGAAGCTGCACAAAGCCTACGCCAACCGCGGCAAACGGTAGCGCGAGTTCTCCGAACGAGCCGCCACGCTTCCGCCAACTCTTCGAGGCTCACGGTCCGCCTGCGAAACTGCATTCCCCATCCAGTAGCCGCCTCCGAGCCAAAGGGTGGTCGCCGCTGTCCCCAGCGGCGACAGGCGTCGGTAGGGACACCAACGCCCACCTAGTTCCCGTCGGCTAATCCTGCAGCAGACTGCGCCCTCGACCAACCCGGCGCACGCGCTACGCTGCCGAGCGTGCGCGGGCTATTTCTTTTCTCACCCCTGACCCCGACGGGAAAGGCTAACCTAAGATCCCTGCTCCGCCTCTGTCTCTTGCAGGCAATCGGCTCCGTCGCACTTCGCGCCGCCGACCCGCTCGCCAGCATATTCGCGCCCCTCACAACCGATACCGCCGCGCTGTCACCGGACGGCAAGCGGCTCGCCTACTCGTTTCGCGAAGGTGACAAAATCTCCATCCTGACGCTGGAGGTCGCTTCTCCCGCCCGGGCCAACTGCGTCGTCGCGGTGGCGAAGGACGACTACGCGCTCGGATACATGCAGCGAGATTTCCACAATCATCCCTCGCGCATCACCTGGCTTGGTTGGACGTCGCCAAATCGTGTGATCGTCGAGAGCAATCTGGTCTTCCTCTCCACCCGCAACGATCGCCGCGGCGTCGTTTTTGGCTTCGATCACGACGGCGCTAACGCGCGAATAATCCACTCTGCGCGCGAAGCGATGGGCCCGGTTCACGTATACGGACTGCTGCGCGAGCGAGGAAGCGCGCTGCTCGTGAAAAGTGATCGGGAATGGAGTCTGCTGGACGGCGAAAATGGGACCACCCACACGCTGGATCGCCAGGAGTTCGCCGACATCGTTACCGCGCTCCAAGTGCAGCAGGAGCGCGCGATCGTCGAGCAGCCCGGAATTCTGTCGCAACTTGCTACACTTTTTCCCGGCCGCGAAATCATGCTGCTGCCGCACTTTGGCCCGTCGCCGCGCGTGCTCGCGCGCGTCACCTCGTGCGCCGATCCCGGCTCCTTCGTCGTTTTTGATCCGGCGACGCGGAAGGCTTGGGACACCGTCCGGCGCGCGCCCGCGCGGGAATCGATCCGGAGCCACCGGCTTGAGCCGTTCGATTTCACCGACGAGAAGGGTGCTCGTTTCTCGGGCGCACTCATGTTGCCACTAAATCCCCGAATGAAAAAGGCGCCGCTCATCCTGTGGTTACCCACGAATCTCGGCGCGCGCGTGCGGCGGGACTACCATCCGGAAGTCGAAGCGCTCGCCGCGCTGGGTTTCGCCGTCGCAGTCGTTGACGGCCTGGCTTGGCGTTCCGCCCCGGACGGTGACCCCAGCGAACTCCACCGCTTTCCCGATCTTCCGTTTTCCTTCGAAAAAAACTCGGCTCGGCCGCCCGCGCCGCCAAGCTTCGACGCCGATCCGATGCGCGAAATCGAGCACCAGCTTCGCGCCTGCGAATTGCTGGCGCAGAAATTTCCGGTCAGCCGCCGCGCGCTCGCGCTGTTTGGCGAAGGCCGCTCGGGGCAACTCGCCCTCAACGCCGCGATTTCCCTTCCCGGGCAAGTGCGCTGCGTGGTGGCGCTGGAGCCGTCCCCGAATCGGCTGCGTCGTCTGGGCGACTTCGATCCCCTATCCGCTGTCCGCAAACTTTCGTCCGCGCCCATCGGGGCAGCGTTCGTGCGCTCCGCGCGCTACGTGCCACACGCGGGCGGCCGCCGACAGGAATTCGCAGCATTCACGATCACGAAGGATCTCGCCTTCGCGCTGGAACGAAAAGCCGTGGTCAGCGATTTCGCCGCCGTCGATCTGCCCTATTCGGCAATGAACGCCGACGCGCGTGCCGCGTTGTTCCGTGACCTTGAGAAATTTCTCAACGCCCACCTCTACCGCTACAGCGTCGAGCTCGGCGAAATCGACGTCGTCGGCACCGACGTGCCGCTGCCTCCGCGCTGACTGGCGCAGCCGAGCCGAAGGCTGTCATGTCA
The DNA here is from genome assembly GCA_023432225.1 of Verrucomicrobiota bacterium. Taxonomy (GTDB): domain Bacteria; phylum Verrucomicrobiota; class Verrucomicrobiia; order Opitutales; family Opitutaceae; genus Didemnitutus. The sequence continues at coordinate 168,848 of JAEYUW010000047.1, read as the reverse complement.
CGAGAATTCGGGTGTGACCATCCGGCCTCAGCGGCGTCTTATTGCTTCATGTCTCTCCGTCTCGCGCGGTGTCTTATTCTCCTCGGTTTCGCCTCCCTCGGCTCCGTCACGTCTCACGGGGCGCTGGGTGCCGCCGAGCCCGTCACCAGTTCCATCGGCCTCCGACTCGTTCCCGTTTCCGCCGGCGAATTTGTCATGGGCTCCGCCGTGAAACCCGCCAACTGGGACGAGCAACCCGTCCACCGCGTGACGATCTCCACGTCGTTTCACATCAGCGAAACCGAGGTCACGGCGGAGCAGTTCCGAAAATTCAAACCCGACGCGACGCTCAATTCCGCCTACGCGCCCTACGCCGCCGGCGTCAGCTGGCATGACGCGGTCGCATTCTGCGAATGGCTCAGCCGCGAGGAAGGCCGCCATTATCGCCTGCCCACCGAAGCCGAGTGGGAATTCGCGGCCCGCGCTGGCCGCGCCGACGGCGCCGCGTGGGAGATCAAACCCGGCCAGGCCAATCCGTGGGGCCTGCGCAATCTGCTCACCGGTCCCGTTGAGTGGTGCTCCGACTGGTATGGCGAATACGATCTCGCCGCCGCACGCGACCCGGCGGGTTACGCGACTGGCCTCACCAAAGTCATCCGCGGCGGCTATCTCGACACGCCGGAGAAAACCAAGCCCGACGACTATCGCCGCCCCTCGAACCGCACCGCCGCGCCGCCAAATTTCGGCCCGAACTCCGGGAGCGAGCCCAACCCGCAGCGCTACGGCGTTCACCGCATCGGCTTCCGCGTCGTCCTCGCGCCCACCGTGACGACACCGCTCAAGCCGCAGCCCGCGCCCTACGTCACGCGCGGCGTGAAGCGCACCACAGCAGCGCTCGCCACCCTCGGCCCGGATCCAACGAAGCCGTATTTCCGCCGCCGCCCGATGCTGCCGATGCCGCTCGAGGGCAAGATCGACGACGTGCGCAATCACCGCGCCGGCCTGCACCCGTCGTTTCGCTTCCACAATCACAGCCCCGGCTTCGAGGTCCTGCCCAACGGCGATGCGCTGCTCGTGATCTATTCATCGAACTGGGAATACGAACCCGAGGTCACGCTCATCGCCGCGCGCCTGCGCTTCGGCGCCGAGCAGTGGGACATGCCCTGCCCGTTCGTCGACACGCCCGGCGCCAACGACCACGCCCCGTTACTCTCCCACGAAGGCGGCACGCTCCGCCTCTTCTGGGGCAATCCGCAGATCGAGGGCTATTTCCCGTTTCAGTCTCTCACCTCCACAGACGACGGCGCGACGTGGTCCGCGGTGAACTACCCGCGCATCACCGGCCCGCTCGGTCCCAACCTCGAACGCCCCCAACCGATCAACACCACGCTGCGCGACGCGAAGGGCACGTTCTATCTCGCCGTCGATGCCGGCGGCGGCGGCGAGCTCGGCTCCCAATCGATGCTCTGGGCCACCGACGACAACGGCACCACGTGGCGCGACACGCTCGGTCGCACCTTCGGTCGTCACACGAGTTTCGTGCAACTCAAGGACGGCCGTATTCTCGGCATGGGCGGCAAGAACTCGCACCTCGACGGCTTCATGCCGCAAGCGATCAGCGCCGATGGCGGGCGCACCTACGCGCTGAGCAAAACACCATTCTCCGCCCTCAGCAGCGGGCAACGTCCGAGCATTCTCCGTCTCGCCAGTGGCCGGCTGTTCATGGCCGGCGATTACTATCCATCGAAGCGCATCCCGAAAGCCGCCTCGATCACCGAGGAGGGTTCCTACGTCGCGCTCTCCGACGACGACGGCGCCACGTGGCACCTCAAGCACCTGCCCGGAAATTACTCCGTGCAGCGCGGCAAACCCAGCGTGGGCTACTCCGTGGCGCGCCAAGCGCCGAACGGCGTCATTCACCTCATCACTTCCTGCAATCACCCCGGCCTCCACTACGAACTGAACGAGGCGTGGATTCTCAGCGACGAGAACTTCGCCGACGACGATCCTGCGATGAACCGCAGCCACGCCGCACGCATCGCCGACGTGACGGAACATCGCGAAACCTACGCGACCGGCCAGCCCCGCGTCATCTGGAGCAGCGGCCGCGCCGACGACGGCCGCGTGCTGTTGCACGGCACTGAGAGGTGGTTCTACGTCGACGGCACGAAGGAGCGCGAAGCCACCTATCAGCTCGGCGCGAAGGTCGGCCGCGAGACGCTCTGGTCTCCGGCGGGCGCCAAGCAATCCGAATGGGACCACCGCGCCGACGGCACGAGCCTCTGGCGCACGTGGTGGAGCGACGGCTCGCTGCGTTCGGAGTCGACGTGGAAAGACTTCCGCCTCGTTCCCGGCACCGACCGTCTCTTCGAGCCCGGCCAGCGGCGCGAGTAGAGCCTCGCCCTGCGCCGGAGCGTCTTTAGTGTGTCGGCATGCGCCTCGCCGTGCTCGTGCTCACTTTGCTGGCCAGTTTGCACGGCGGCATTTCGGACGAGCGTCTTGTCGGTATCTTCTCGCCGCTCAAGACCGAGCGCGCGGCCCTTTCGCCCGATGGCAAACGCGTCGGTTACACTCTGCGTGAGGGCAACGAGATCTCGGTCCTGATCGCCGACGTTGACCATCCCGAGCACGCCACCACCAAAGCGCTTGCCGCGCTCGACACACTCGCCACCGGCTACAAGCACCCCGCGTTCGTGCCCGCCCGCGCCGAAGTGCGATGGCTCGCCTGGATCGACAACCACCGCATCGCTCTGTCAACCAACCTCGTTTACTTCGCGGTCCGCAACAGCTCGCGCGGCGCGATCTACGCCTTCGATGCCGACGGTAAAAATGCCCGCGAACTCGCCAGCGGGCGGCATGATCGAGGAAATACGGAGGTCATCGGTCTGAATCCGGCAGTGCCCTCGGAGATTCTATTCGCATTCGATGATGCCAGCTACGCCGTCGATGCCTTCACCGGCAAGCGCCGCAGTGTGGCCCGTGCAGACGTGGAGAAATTCCGCGAGCAAACCAAGACGGCCCGAGCCGCCACCAGCGAACAACGAAAGTCGATCCAGACTCAGCTCCGCCAACTCCTGCCAACGCACGAAATCGATCTGCTGGTCGACCATCACATGGAGCGGCGCGTGCTCGCGTTGGCCCAAAGTCCGGCCGATCCCGGAGGTTTTCTGGTCTACGAGCCAGCCACGAAACGCCTCTGGGACTTCCTTCGTCGCAGCAATACGACCGGCGCCCAACGCGCGTTGCGGACGGAGCGTTTTTCGATTCCAGCGGCCGAAAGCTCCACCGTCAGCGGCCTGCTCGTTTATCCCGTCGATCCACGGCTTCAGCGCGCACCCCTGCTCGTGTGGATGTCCGATCAACCCGGTCGCGTCGCCGACCGGCGCTACCGCCCGGAGATTCAGGCGCTCGCGGAATTTGGATTCGCCGTCGTGCTATTTGATGAACCGAGTTCCGTGAAGGCGCAGGCGCCGCAGCCAGACCGGACATCGTTTTTCTCCCACGCCATCGACCAGCTCGCGGCGCATTTCCCGGTCAGTCGCCGGTCCGTCGCTGTGATCGGCAAGGCGGCAGGCGCACGGCGCGCTTTCGAAATAGCCGTGCAGGCCCCGCAGCTTTTCCGCTGCATTGTGGCGGTTGCGCCCACTCCCGACCGACTCGATCCGGTGGTCGGACTCAAATTTCGATTCGTCGAGCAGCTGCGCAAAGTCGATCCGCCCGTAGTCGTCGCGGCATTTGTGTGTTCGTGGCCCGGACCACCCCGATCCGTCGCGGGCTGGTTCCTGAGCGGCCCGCCGGTCCAGCCAAGCGCGTTCGGACCGCATGCGGCAGCTCGCTCAGCGATTGCCGCCCTCGAACGCTCGGGCGTCGACGCCCGGCTCCGCGTGGAAACGGACGATTTCCGCGCCGAGCGACCCGAGGCCATCGCCGCAACGTTCCGCGCCATCGAGTCGTTTCTCAACGAGCAGCTCTATCGCTACTCGGCAACCCTTGGCGAAATCGAGGTGCTCGGCTCGGATGTGCCGCTGCCTCAGCGCTGAGCTGGGCTCAGGCAAACGCCCGCGAATTTCGCATATTTGCGCGAATGAGGCTCGCGCCACGAACTCATGTCCCTTCGCTCGCCTGAGAACGGCTTCCGCAACTCCAGATTCGCGACGATTCTCGCTATTCGCGGGAGGTTTTCTGCCGGTTCCGCCCTCTTCCGTGTGTTCAGTGTGTTCCGTGGGCAACTTGGGCCGGCTGAAGCCGGCCCTACTTAACGTTGCAGCTCGCGCAGTGCTGCCTCCGCTGCTTCGACGTTACGCAGCGCAGTCGCGGGCAGTTCGTCCGCGCTCTTGAACACGCGCAAAGCGTCCGGCGACTCGATCGCCACGTGCGACTCGTCGAAGTCCTCCTTCAGCCCGAACTGCGCGGCGAGAAACCGATACATCGCCGCCCGCTTCGACGGGCCGTAGTCGTGCCCTTCCGTTGCAAGGTGGACATTCGCCACTTTGTTCTCGGCGTCATAGAGACGATACACGTGCTGCAGGAACGGAAACTCGCTCTGCGGCGTCGCCTGCGTCCAGTCGCCGCCGTCGGAGACGACAAGCATCGGCCGCGGCGCCGCGAGTGCGGCGATCATCGCATTGCTCACAAAGTGCTCCGCGCTCCGGTGGATGGGCAGCCCGCTCTCACACGGACAGCCGCCGAAAAAATACGACGACACCATCACCACCGGCACGCTCACCGCCACGCGCGGCTCCATTGCGGCCAACAGGAAAGCCTGCGTGCCACCGCCAGATTCGCCGGTAACGGCGATGCGCTCCTTGTCCACCCCGCGCAGCGACGCCAGGAACTCGAACGCGCGAAGATTCGTCCAAAGCTGCATCGTGAGCGAAAACGGCCGGCGATGCGCCGACGCGCCGAACTGCACGAGCGAGTCGCCGTAGCCAAACATGTCGATCGAGAGCACCACGGCGCCCATGCGCGCGAGCGTCGCCGCGCGCCGTTGCACGCTCTCGTGAAAACGCCCGTGCCGCGCCCAATCCGCGGGTGCATTCACGCCGGCCGTGTGGCCGTGCGTCGTCAGCACCGCCGGCGCCCGCTTCGGCGCGCGCAGCGGCCAGTAGAGATTCCCGCACGCGTAAACGCCCGGCAGCGGTTCGAACATCACGTTCTGCACCGTGTAGCCGTCGTGCGCGCGCGGCTCACTCACCATCGCGTTCAGCGGCGTGCGCTTCGGCCACGGCGCGAGCCCCGCACCTTCCTGAATTTTTCGTCGCACGGTCTCGCCATACGCCGCCCACGTCGCGCGCGTGTCGAACTGCTTCGCCGCCGCCTGCAACACCGCGTCGCCCTGCTCCGGCGTGAGGTAAGCGCGCACGCACAGCGTCGGTCCTTCCGCCGCCGGCGCGGGCAAGTCCGGCGGCAGCCAGTCGACCTGCGCCACCGCAGCGGGCAGCGCGACCGCCAAAGCCATGCCGAACAGCGAAACCTGCCTCGTAGCGAAATTCGTCAGAATTTCGCCCGCCGTCGCCGGCGAAAGCCTCACGGCTTCCGCTACACGACAGAATATCCGGACAACGACCGCGCTGGGACGATGCTTCATAGCGTGCTCCGAAACTCGTAGCTTCCCGCGGGCGCTTCGAAAATCGTGCGCGCGTCGCGCTCGGCCGTTTGTCCGGCCGACTTCGCCCCTTGCACGCAACTCGCATCGCGCCCCGGCACGAGCACCCGTGCGCTCGTATTGGCCGGCACCGTGATTTTCAGCGTGAACTTCGCCCCATCGCGCTCCCAACGCACGGCATGGCGACCGTGCAAAGACTCGTGGCTCGATTCCGCCCACGTGATCCCGTCCACCAACTCGGGCCGCACCATCATGCGCTTGAATCCCGGCGCGCGCGGGTCGGGCGCAAGCCCAGCCAGGTGCGCGTGGAACCATTCGAGAATCTGCCCGAGGAAGAAATGATTCTGCGACGCGCCGAGCAACGCCGGCCATGACTCCGCCAGCGCCGTCGCCCCTTGCTTCAGTTGATACGCGTAGCCCGGCACGCTCTCGTTCAGCGCCGTCTTCAGAATCAAATCCGGCCGGCCGCCCGCCGTGAGCGCTTGTAGCAGGTAACGATACCCCACCGCGCCCGACGTCGAGTAACCACGCGCCTCGATCGCTTTCACCAACGCGGCAAAGACCGTCGCGCGATCCTCCGCCGCCACGAGATCCAGCGCCAGCGGGAGCGCGAGGGAACTGTCGGACCCAGAACCGTAGAGTTCTTTCGTGTCCATTTTTCGGAACTCCCGACGAAACGCGTCTGCGATCGCGCCGGCCTTGCGGTCAAACTCCGCCGCTTCATCGGTGTGGCCGAGCACGCGCGCCGTCTCGGCGAGCACGCGCGCATCGAGATAGTAATGCGCCGTGGCCGTGATCGTGCCGGGAGTGAGATTCGGGCGCTTCCCCGCACCAATCAGGACATCATACCAATCGCCGAGGCCGGCCTTCAGCACGCCACCTGCGGCCTCCTTTTCGAGGAACGCAAAGTAGCGCTTCATCGCCCCGTAGCGCGTGCGCAACAAACGCGTGTCGCCGGTGAACAGATACTGCTGCCACGGCACGACGATGAACGAGGCGCCCCACTCTGCCGTGTTACGGAACGAGCCTTCGAACTGGACGTATTCGGGCGCGACGTTCGGCACGAGTCCGTCAGGCAACTGCGCATCCGCCATGTCATCGCTCGCCTTTGCCATCAGCCGCGCCAAATCCCACTCGTAGCGCAGCGCGGGACCATTGAGATGCAGCTGTTCGAGCCAGCCCAGTTTCTCGCGGTGCGGACAATCGGTGAAGATCGAAACCATGTTCGAGCGCTGCGCCCACACGATCAGATCGCGAATCTGACCGAGGCGCGGATCGGAAGCGGCAAAATGCCCGACGCGCTTCGCCGCCGAATGCACGATAACCATTTCGACCTGCTCCAGCTTCGCGCGCGGCCCCGCCGCGACGCCCGCGATCGTCTCGCGCGTGCCGTCGCGCAACAGGCGCTCGTTGGCCGGCAGCAATTCCACGTAGAGGTAGCGCGAACCGAGGTAGTAGAACTGCGGGAACCACGTCTCCTCGCCATCGGTGGCTTTTGTGTAGCTCCACCACGCGCTGCCGCGGTGCGCGCCGCCCATCGTATCGCAGTTGATCGTGCCGTCTTCCTTCACGACTTCGCCGCCAATAAGCCGCACCGTGGAGCCGGCCGGACCGCTCACGCGGATGCGCGGCATGAACGAAACGTTTTGCCCGAAATCCACCAACTGCACGCCGGGCGCGAGATCGCGCACACTGACTGGCGCGCGCGTTTCGATCGGCATCACCGGCTCCGCCGCGTGCGTGAAACCGCGCAGTGGACCGAGATCTGCCGGCGCAGGCACTGCGGACTTCCACGCCGTCGCGTCGAAGCCCGGCTCTTTCCAACCCCGCGGCTCACGCCGCGCGTCGTAGTCCTCTCCGCCAAAGATGCTCGAAAACGTGATGGGGCTCGCCGCTGTCTTCCACGTCTCGTCGGTGCCGATGATCTCGCTCGTGCCGTCGGCATACTCAAGGCGCAGGTGCAGAATCGCCCGCTGCGGCCCGTAGGAGGCGACAAACTTCGCGAAGCGTTTTCCCGTGATGCGCTCCACGTGCAGCATGCCGTTGCCGAGCGAGAAACCCACCGCGTTGCGCCCTTCGCGCAGCAGCGCCGTAACGTCGCGCGTGTCGTAGAGCACGGTGTCGCGATAATCGGTCCAGCCCGGCGCGAGCACGTCGTCGCCGGCTTTGCGTCCGTTGAAAAACAATTCGTATTGCCCGAGGCCGCTCACGTGAGCGACCGCGCGTCGCAAGCCCGGCTTCACGGAAAATTCGGCGCGCGCGAGCGTGTTCTCCAGTCGCTCGCCGGGCGCCATGATCCATTTACCGCGCCAGGCTTCCGGCGCGAGGCCCATCGTCCACGTCGCCGGCGCGCTCCACGCGCTCGCGACGCCGTCCGCGTCCCATACGCGCACTTTCCAAAACACGCGCTGCGAATCGCGCAGCGGCGATCCGGCGTAGGCGATGAACGTCGTGGCGTCGCTCGCGACGCGCCCGCTGTCCCACAAGTCACCGCGGTCCGCCGCGAGCAGCTCGGGCGTCGAGGCCACGAGCACGTGATAAGCGGTCTGGCGCGCACCGGTCCGCTCGTCGGTCACTTGCCAGAACAAAGCCGGCTGCGGCACATCGACGCCGAGCGGTTCGGCCGCGTGCTCGCATTTCAGATTCACCGGACGCATCGCGGCGGAGGCGACGGTCACCGCAAGGCTGAGCGTAAGCAAGACGAGGTGGAGCGCGTTGACCCCAACGCGCTTCGGCCCGGAGCGTCTTGAGGTCAAGCCGCTCCACCCCAGACACGAACGGATCACCGTTTTCATAGCCGCTTCGGATCGATCACCACGTGTTTGATGCGCTCACGATTCCAAGTGTAGGTGATGTGGACGAGCCCGTCGCGCGCCTGAATCACCGCCGGGTAAGCGTAGCCGGCTTTGTTCGGCTCGGTCTCGAGCGTGAGCACCATCTGCCACTTCAACCCGTCGGAAGAGACTGCGACGTTGAGCGGCCAGCGATCGCCCTTCGCCTCTTCGGCACGATGTCCGTTGTGGTTGTAGACGATCAACTGGCGTCCGTCGGCGAGCGTCACGGCATCGGTGCCGGAGGCCGGATTCGGCAGGTCCGTCGCGGTGAGCGGCGACCACGTTTTGCCGTTGTCCTTCGACCACGTCTGGAAAACGACGCCCTGCTTCGTGCGTCCGACCGTCTGCAGGCGACCGTCGCGATGAAACAGGATGCTGCCCTGGATCGAATCGATCTTCGGGCCTTGCGGCACGGCCGCCGTGCGCTCCCACGTTTTGCCCTGGTCGCGCGAGAGCTCGAAATGCGTCAGCCAGCCATCCTTGTTGCCCTCGGTGCTCGACGGCGAAATCCACGCGCCGTCCGCGAGCACCACCGGCTTGTTCTTGATCGGACCAAGAATGCCGTCGGGCAAACGGCGCGGCGTGCTCCAGCTTTTGCCGCCGTCCGTCGACTCCATCACCATGCCCCACCAGTCGCGCGGACTCGGACCGACCTTGTAGAACAACACGAGCGGGCCGCCCGGCGCTTGGAACAAGACAGGATTCCACGTCGGCTGGCGTGGCGAGCCGTCGGCCTGCACACCGTTCGCGACCTCGACGGCCGGCAGCCATTTGCCGCCTTCGTGACGCGCAACCCAGATGCCGACGTCGGGGTTGCGCTCCTTGGTGCCGCCGAACCACGCCGCGACGAGTCCGCCGCCGGTCGTCTCGACAATGGTCGAGGCGTGGCACTCCTTGTAGGGCGCATCGGGATTGATGAACTCGGCGGAGATCACTGCCGGCGAAGGCGCGGCCAACGCAGCGGTGCTGGCGCCGAGAAGCAGAGCGAGAATCGGGAGCAGTTTCATAAATCAGGAATGGATTTTATTGCGCGACGGCAGAAACCAAGCGGCGACGGCACCGCTCACGAGGATCGCGAGCGTGCCGAACACGATCACGAGAAAACCGTGGAACGGGCTGCGCCACGCCGCGGGAAACCACGCGAGTTTCGGCGACAGTGTCATCCAGAGAATCACGAGGACGCCCACGCTGACGCCGATCAGCCCGGCGCGACCATCCGCCCGGCGCACGAGCCGACCGAGCAGGAACAGCCCGAGCATGCCGCCGCCGAAAATGCCCGCGAGCTCCCACCACACGTCGAGCGCGCTCTTGATGCGAATCATCGCCAGCGCCGCGCCGACGCAGATGCCACCGAACAGCAGCGTCGAGCCGTAGAGCACCGCCATCGACTCACGCTCCGTCGCCTGCGGACGCACGTAGCGGCGATAAAGGTCGTTGAGGAAGAGCGTCGACATGCAGTTCAGGTTCGAGTCCATCGCCGCCGCGCACAGTCCAGCCACGACGAGTCCCGCGAGTCCGGCGGGCAGCGCGGTGCTGATGAAATGCGGAAACACGGCGTCGGCCGGCGTGCCGGGCGGCAACGCGCCGGGCTGTTGCGCGTAGAAGGCGAACAGCGCCGTTCCGATGAAAAAGAACGCCGCGCCGACCGGCAGGTAGAGGAGCGCACCGAGCCACACGCTGCGCGCCGCCGCGGCGTCGGATTTCGCGGTCACGTAGCGCTGCACGTAGCTCTGATCGATGCCGAAATTCTGCAGGTTGATCACCACGCCGTAAACGAGCACGACCCAAAACGTCGGCGCGGCCAAACTGCTGCCGAGCGAGCCGAGGCTGAACTTGTCGTGCTGCGCCGCGATCGCGAACAACTCGGTCGCACCGCCGGGCATTTTCCAGAGCAGCGTCGCGACGCAAGCGAGTGCGCCACCGACCAACACGATCGCCTGCACGACGCCCGTCCAAATCACCGCCTCGGTGCCGCCGAGCAGCGGATAAACGATGATCGCGGCGCCCGCGACGACGATGATCGTCTTGATGTCCCAACCCGTGAGCGGCACCAGCGCGAGCGCGAGCAGGTAGATGATCGTGCCGAGCCGCGCGACCTGCGTCAGCAGATAACACAACACCGCGTAAGTGCGCGCCCAACCACCGAAGCGACGCTCGAGATGGTGATACGCGGAAATCTCTCCCGTCGCGCGAAAGAACGGCACGAACCATTTCACTGCCACCCACGCCGCCAGCGGCAGCGTCAGCGCGAAGACAAACGCGTTCCAGTCGCCCGCGTAGGATTTACCGGGATTGGCCAGGAAGCTGATGCTGCTGACGTAGGAGCCGAAGATCGACAGCCCCACCGCCCAGCCGGGCAACGAACGTCCGCCGGACATGTAGTGCTCGCTGTCGCGGTTGCGCCAGTAGAACCAGCAGCCAAAGCCCGTCACGCCGACGAGGTAGACCAGCAGGACGGCGAGGTCAGCGAAGGCGAGCGAGCGCGTCATGCGGAGCGATGGGAAACAAGGAGGTGGAACGCGTTGACCTCAACGCGTTCGGAGCGGATTGGGGTCAATCCGCTCCACCTGTGGTCAACAAGTGGACACGCCAAAACTCGGCGTTCGGATTGCACGGTCATCGGGATAGGTCGAGCGCGAGCAGCGATTCCACGACGGCTCGCGGCACCGCGACGATGCAGCCGTGGCGCGCGTGCGCGGGCATCTTGATCTTGTCGCTCACGTCCTCCCAGTGCTGGAGATCCCGCGAACGCACCATCCCGATGGCGTCGAGCATGTGCTTGTCGAAGTAGACGCGATACTCGCCGCCCACCTTGATCGCGCTCGGGCCCTCGGCCCAGTAATTGCCGGTCAGCGCGGGCGACGTCTCGCTCCACGGCCCCTCGGCGCTCTTGCCGCGAATCATCCGGATGTTCTTTTCCGTCTTCGGCTGCACGGTCTCGTTCTTCACGAACATCAGCCAGCGGCCATCGTCGTCGCGGAGCAGGTTTGCATCGATGACGTTGTAGCCGCCGTCGTAGAGCAGGCGCGTCGGTTCGAATTTCACGAAGTCCGTCGTCGTGGTCGCGTAGATGCGATGGTTGCGCTCGGGGCGCTTGTTGGACATCTCCGTCGCGGGAAATTTTCCGAGGATCGTCGTCGACCAGAAGATCAGGTAACGCTGTCGCGCGTCATCCCACACGATCTCCGGCGCCCAGCAGTTCTGCGCCTGCGGCTCGTGCGCCATCACCGGCAGCGTTTTCTGCTCGGACCAGTGCACAAGATCCTTCGACGAGGCGTAGCCGATGTCGCGTCCCGTCCAGCCGGTCGTCCACACGAGGTGCCACGTGCCGTCGGGTCCGCGATACAGGCACGGATCGCGCATGAGTTTCTTTTCGCCGGCACCGGCGGTCGGCGTGAGGAGTGCCTTGCCGCCGTTGAGCATCTCGAACGCGTAGCCGTCTCTGCTCCACGCCAGCCGGAAGCCTTCCGTCTCCTTGTCGTGATAGAAATACGCAAAGAGGTAACAGGTCTCGGGCAATGGTTCAGCATCGTCCGCGCGTGATGAAAACGGGCTCACCAGCAACGCGAACACGCAGAGCGCCAAGTGGAGCGGCTTGACCCCAAGACGCTCCGAACCCGAGCGCGTTGAGGTCAACGCGCTCCACCACCTGGCAGTCGAGTCCATGAAGTGTGTGATCGTTTTCCGGCTCATGTTCCTTCAAGTTGCAGTTCGAGTTTCACCGGCTGGCCGTCCGCACCGACGCGGCGCACGCGCACCGCCATGCCGGGTTTGCCGGGCAATTTCACCGTGCGGCCCTGCGCGTCAGCGAAGTGGTAGCCGTCGAGTTTCTTGGTCACGAACTCGCCCTCGACGGGCGTGATCGTCATGGCCCACGTGTCGATCACGTCGACGACGTAGCGTTGGCCGTCCTCGACGCCGTTCTTGTAGAGTTTGAACGCCCACTCCGTCGGCTGCGCGCGGCCGAAATACGTCAGGTAATAGGTCGCATGCACGCCGCCGGTGTTCGGGTCCTGCCACTTGTCGATCGGATCGAGTCCCTGTGGCGGACCGTCTTCGAGAATCTGGCGCAGGAACGCCAGCCGCGGCGCGCTCTGGCCCTTCAACGTGCCGCCGAAGGACGTCCAGGTGTCCTCGTTTTCGAGGAAGTAGTCGCCGTGACCGACATAGGTGCCGGCGACCGTGCCGCACCAGAAGCGGTGCACCATCTCCTCGCCGCTGAGATCGCCCCAGCGATACGGGCTGCGGCCCTCGTATTTGACTTCGTCGTAAACCACCGGCTTGCGCCACACGCCGCGATACATCTCCGCGCGACCGGGCTCCTCGACCGCTGCGCCGTTCTGGATCGACGCGTGCGTGACCCAAGCCTTGCGATTGTCGTAGAGTAACGAGCCGTTGTGGATCGAGCGCAGGTGACCGAAGGGATCACAGGCCTGCACCAGCTCGCCGATGCGGTCCCAGTCGTCCTCGGTCTTCGTGCGGAGGAAATCGTATTCGTTGGCGAGCGACCACCAGATGTTGCGATAGGCGCCGAGCCGCGCGACCACGTAGCGCACGAAACGCTCGTCCGCCGCCGCATCCATCGTCTCGAAGCCGAACTTGCCGTAAGGATTGAACAGAATCACGTCCGCCTCGACGCCAAGATCGCGCAGCTGCGCGATGCGCTTCTCGACGTGACGGAAATAATCCGGATTGAAGCGCGTGAAATCCCAGTTGTGCGGCGGCGTGCCCACGAACGGCCAGCGCGGCGGCGCGAACGATTTTTGGTAGGGCGTCGGCTGCGGCGTGAGCAGCATGCGAACCTTGTTGAACGGCGCGGCGGCCAGCGTGCGCAGCGTCTCCTCCTGCACGGCGTCGGGCGTGTCCGTCCAGTTGTAGATCGTGGTGCCGATTTGCTTGAACGGCGTGCCGTCGGCGTAGGCAAAGTGGAACGTGTTCGCCACGCGCACCGGCCCGTGGTTGCCCTTCGACGGCGCCGCGGCAACGAAGGCGCCGAGTTTCCCCGTCAGCGGCCAACGGTTGCTCTTCGTCTCGTAACGCCACTCGCCGACCGCACTCGGCATGAAGCGGATCTTGTAGACGCCGTCGCCATCGTAGAAGCCGGGCACCTCGAGCGTCGTCGCGCCGTTGGTGAGCACCGCGCTGAAGCGGACATCGACAAACGGATTGCCGTCAATCGGGCCTTTGAGCTCGAGTTCGAACACACCCCACTTCTCGACGGCGGCAGGCGTCGCCGCGAACGACGACAGCGCGCCGACCAGCAGGACGGCAAAAGCGATGACTAGCGAACGGATCGGTTTCATTGGGGAAAGGGTAAGGCAGTGAGATCCAAGGTTCTCGCCGGTGTTCACACCGGCGACGTGCAGCGCACGTGATGACCGCAATGTGCGCACGTCGTAGCGGAATTCGTAAGAATTTCGCCGCGGTGCGCTCGCAAAAGCCTCCCGGCTTCCGCTACCCGGCGAAACTTTCGGCGAACGATCCTCATGGCTGCACGTCCCCCGCTTCCGGCAGCCCGCTGATCACGGCCTTGTCCGGGAACTTCGCGCGATACTCCGCCGCCATCGTCGCAATCGACGCCGCGCTCGGGCGGCAGCCTTTCCACTTGCGCAGCTCCTGCCGCGGCGCGAGTTGCTGGCCGCCTTTCGGCGCGAACTCGTCGCCCGACGCCGTGCGGAACCAATACGTGAGATCGATCACGTCGACAGTCGCCGCGCGCGCCGGATCGGCGAGGATGGCGTCTTGCACGTCCTTCGGCGCACTGAGCGCGATCAGCGGATGCTTACCGGTCTCGCGCTCCCACTCGGCGATCACGTCGAGCCAGAACTGCATGAAGTGAAGCGGTCCGCTGTTCTCCGCCGTGAGCGTGTGGATCACATTCGGCTCGTCCGCGAGATTCGCCAGACACTGCCGGATGTATGCGCGGTGCAGGCCTCGCCGCACGGGATGGCTCACGTCGTAGAACTCATTCGCCATCTTGATCGTGTCGCCGTCGAACGGCGGCGGCTCGGTGAAACCGGTTTGGTTGATGTTGTTCACCGGACGCCACGGACAATCAACCCAGTGCGCGGCCGACTCGATGATGTTGTGCTGAAAATACATTTCGTTCACGAGCACGAGCCCGTGCCGGCGCGCCTCGACGGCGAAGGCCTTCAGGCGGCCGAAATACCACGGATTGTAGCGCGTGAGATCGTAGCGGCTGAGTCCGTCCCAGGCCTTCCCCTGCCCGCTCCGCAAAAACGGCTGCTCGAAAAACGGCGGCCACACTTCCGCGTCCGGACGACGGATCAGCTGATGATCGTCGCGCCGGCGGTCATACCACAGGCCGTAATGCTGCCGCAGCACGACCTCGCCGCGCTGCACCATGCCCTTCGCGATCGCGGGAATCTCGTCCGTGAGTCCCGTGCCGGCGCGTCCGGGCACGAAACGCGTCAGCGACGGACCAACCTCCTTCGCGCGCGACGGCTCCAAGCGGCCGCGCCACCACGCCACTTCTGTCTGCTTTCCGGCGAGCGCCTTGCCGCCGATTTTCAATTGCCCCGATTCGAGCGTGAGCCGCAGCTCGGGCGTCTCCGCACCCGGTTTCGCGGGCGGCAGCTGCGCCGCCACCTGTTCCCACGTCGGAAACACACCAAACTCCCCGGCGAATCGCCGCTGCGGCTCCAGCGCAGCCAAGCTCTGTTCGCCGCGACGCTGCACGAGTTGCGCCCGATACAGCGACCGCGGCTCCGCAAATTCCGTCACCGAGCTCCAGCGCCCGTCACCGACGAATTGCCCCCACACCGCATGCGCCCAATTCGTGGCCCCCGGCGGCGTCCGGCACACCACCGTGCTCGCATCGCAGGCCCACAGCATCGAATTCGCCGCCGCCCAGCCAACGCCCTGGTTGAAGATCTCGAGATTGTCCAGGCGCAGCGCCCCGCCATCGATCGACACGTTGTCGAACAACAATCCGCTCGCCCACGGCGCGATCGAGCCACTGAAGCCGCTCGTCTCGCGCGCGACACAGTCCACGAACGCGATCGGTCCGGTCGCACTGTGTCCGGCGACGAAATCGTTCCGGCCTTGCTCGGAGAAGCAGCGCAGCACGAGCACCTGTTGTCCACGCACGTGAAACGCCAGCCGCCGATAACCCGCGAGCTCGGACACCGGCGCCAGGGAGCGACAGTCGGCGATGGTCACCCGCGCCACCTTCGCGCCGACCTGCACGGCCGAGCCGGCGAAGTGAACCGCCGTCACGCGGCTCACCCAGCCGTCGCGCACCGCGTGGAGATCAATCGCGTTCCACGCGTGCTGCTCGTCCAGCGGATTGGTCGGATCGAAACTCGACTCGCAGCGCACGTCCTCGATGCCCACTTGCTCCAAATATCCTTCCTGCACGAACGGCGTGACCGTCGCCGGCGCGAGCTTCGCTTCGAGCGCGGTCGTGAGCGGCACGTCGATCGTGAGGGCGCGCCCGTCGATCGCGGTGATCACGCGCTCCCAGACCACGTTCACCTGCCCGGGCTTCCATTGAAAAATTTGCCGCCCGGGCGCGACATCGAGGCCGAGGGCGCGAATCCACTCCATCGTGCTCGCGCGCTCGATCATCACGCGTTGTCCGACGGCCAGCCCGGAGGCGTCGGCCACGCGGAGCACATTCGCTCGCACCGGCACGTATTCGTCAGTCACCGCCACCGGCTTCGCGAGCGTGCGCCGGCGGTCCACGCCGGCAACTTCGATCAAGGCACGCCGATCCGTCCCCGTCGCCACGATCACCGTGCCGCCCTCCGCGTCGCCCGCGCCGCGCAGCACCACGCCACTCGTCGCAAGGCGGATCTGGCCTGCGACGTCGAAGCGTCCCGCGGTCAACTCCACCGCTCCACGGAATCCATTCGCATCGGGTGTAAGGCTCGAGACGTAGTCGATCGCGCCTTGGATGCGCGCGCCATCGTCGCCGTCCACCGGCTCCACGCGCACGCGCGTCGGCAACAGCGGCAACGGCACGCCGCCACCCGCGTAGCCCGCATGCGAAAAATCCGGGACGCGATTGCCGCGCGCATCGGCGACGTGCACCAGTTCCCCGCCGCGACCGAGCCGGACCGGCACCGGCGAATTTGCGGCGGACACCGCGACGGTCATCGAAAACGCGAGCAGCGCCGCAACCACGTAGCGGCCGAGGTGACGACGCGGCGTCCCCAAAGCTCCGCGTCCCACCTCCTCACGTCGGCGGCTACGCGCGAAAATTCGAAAACGTTGCGTCATTCGTTCGGCAATTGGGCCGTCAGCTTGGTCAGCTCCGGCGCGCTCGCGAGGAGTTTCCCATTTACGAAGAGCCGCAGGCCGCGCATGCCGAAGCGGCTGCCGTCGCGATCCCACTCGATCGCGAGTTCGCGACCGCGATAGCGCACACCCTCAAGGCGGAACCACGTCCAGGCATCTGCCGGAAGCAACGGCGCGATCTCCACGACGTCGTCCGCGCGCGGACGCAGCCCAATCACGCCCTCGATCAGCAGATCGGCGAACGTCGAGTGGTTGTAGTAACGGCTGCGCGGATTCGTGCCCATGATCCACTCGCCCGTTTTCTCGTCGAGGTATTCGCCGATGTAGGGCTTCCCGTCGAAACGGTGGCTGCGCACGTAAGTCATGAACGCCTCGAAGTAGTCCTGCTTCGTGATCACGTCCTGCGGATAGTCGCGCAGAACGCGCGCGAGACCGGTCAGCGTCTGCGACGTCGCGAACGGCCACACCGCACCGTCCCATTCGCAGGTGCGGATGCCGCGCGTGCGGAACGTCGGATCGCGCCGCTCCGCCGTCGTGATGCCCGCCGGCGCCTTGAAGCCCTGCTCGTCGAGCAGTTGCTTCCACGCGCGTTCGTAACCTTTGCCCGGCTCCGGCAGCCCGAAATACCACGGAATAAAGCCAATCTGCTCACGCACCGGGATGCGCTCGAGCTGCTCGGTGCGCGACGTGAAAAACTGCCGCTCCTCGTCCCACAGCGTCTCCTGCACGAGCGGACGCAGGTGCGCGGCCTTCGCGCTGAATTCCTGCACGACCTCCGCGCGTCCCGCGAGTCGCCCAAGTTCGGCCAGCGCGACGGCGTTGCCAAACATGTAGCTGCTGATCGTCGGGCGCACGTTCTTCACTTTGCGACCGCCGCTGATGGACTCCTCCATCGCGTCCCACACGTCGTGCTGCCAAAAAAGGCCGTCCGCGCGGCGGTGCTTTTCCTCCCACCGGTGATAATCCGCCACGAGGTCGTCGAGCAGCGCGAGCGTGCCCGCGCGATCGCCGGTCACGAGCATCCGCTGCCACAGCGCATACGCGAGCCACTGCGAATATTTGTGCAGATGGTCCCGCGGCCGGCTGTTGTTACCGTGAAGCCAATAACGCACGTAATCGTCCGCGAAACCCTGATCCCGCATCCACCGCATCTCCATCAAATGATGCCCCAGCGCGCTGCTGACGGGCCGCGGCTTCGTGATGAACTCGGTGAACACCCAGCGTCCGCTCACCGTGTCGCGCTTGAGGTGCTTGCGCAGCGACCACCAGCGAAACCAGTAGATTTCCTCGACCTCGGCATCCGAGCAGATGAACGACGGCACGTTCGCGCGCAGCCACGCGGCCGACTCGGCGTTCGGCACGGCGTTGATCACCGGCTCGTCTTCCATCGCGTTGAATTTCGTGACGTGACGGTCGATCGGATCGGCGGTTTCCACGCCCTGCGCGGCGCCAAGCGCGAACACGGCGGTGAGAGCGGCGAACAACAGGCGGCGGGGTGACATCGAGAGGAGCAACAGGGGTGGACAACACCGTCTGTGACGTGCGGAAGAGCGTCTCCATTTCGTCCGCGTTGTCCAGACAGGTGCCGCAGCCGGCGGAAGACCGGACGCTGAACGCAGCATCCTACCGAATGGCTCCCGGAATTACTCCCGGCGGCAGGAATATTTCTTTCGGAATCGTAATGCGGTCGCGAGCGCCTCTGCGCCGCCCGTTTTGCGGTTGCCGCCACCCGCGCCGCCCCGAGCCGCACGAACTCAGCAACTAACGCGATCAACCCGCCCATCCGCCGACTCGTCCCAACTCACCCAGCCCTTCCGAGCTAACTATTTTTCCACCCGCCGCGCGCACACGTTCCGCCATTGCCATCGAAAAAATCACCGTCACTGGATATCGGGGCACGCTTCGCGAAATCGGAGCGGGCCTCGTCTGCCATGCTTCGTTCCCACCCCACCCGTTCGGCCTCGACCGGCGCACCGCGCGTCGCTCGGCGCGTGCGTCGCACCAGATGAGCACGCCGCGCCCGATCACACTGCTTCAGCCCGCGCGTATCGCGTTCGGCGTCGGCTGCGCCGCGAACGCGGCCCTCGAATTTTCTCGCGGCCAACATCGCCGCGCCGTCGTCATCAGCACCGCGGCGCTCAGCGCCCCCGCGCAATCGCTCGCGCAAACCCTGCGCGACGCCGGCATCGCGACCGAGGTTCTCTTCGAACCGCCCGCGGAACCGACGATCACGTCCTGCGAGGATCTGCGCCGTCGCACGCACGCCGCGCAACCCGACGTCGTCTACGCGCTCGGCGGCGGCAGCGTGCTCGACGTCGCCAAGCTCGCCGCCGCACTGCACGACCGCAGCGAGCCGGTCAGCCAATTCATCGGCAACGGCCTCGTCACCACGCGCGGCACCGCGCTCGTTTGCGTCCCGACTACCGCTGGCACCGGCAGTGAAGTCTCTCCGAACGCGCTGCTCCTCGACGAAGCCGCGCAGGCCAAGAAAGCCGTCATCAGTCCCGTCCTCGTGCCCGACGTCGCGATCGTCGACCCCGAGTTGATGCGTTCGCTGCCGCCCGCGCTGACGGCCACGACCGGCATCGACGCGCTCGCGCACTGCCTCGAGGCCTACGCTAATCTCTCCGCTCACCCTGTCGTGGACCTGCACGCACTCGAAGGCGTGCGCCTCATTGCGCAGCACCTGCCGCGCGCCGTCGCCAACGGCCACGACATGGAAGCCCGCTCCGCGGTTGCCCTCGGCAGCCTTTACGGTGGCCTGTGCCTCGGTCCGGTAAACACGAACGGCGTGCACGCTCTCGCCTACCCGCTCGGCGGCGAACACCACCTGCCGCACGGCCTGTCGATTGCGTTGATGCTGCCGCACGTCGTCGCGTTCAACTGCACCGCGCTGCCCGAACGTCACGCCGCGCTTGCCCGCGCGCTGGGCGCGCCCGACCTCGGCAACGACTCGCGCACCGCCGCCCAGTTGCCCGAGCGCCTGCACGCGCTCCTCGCCGCGTGCCGCGTCCCGATGGGCCTCGAGCGCCACAACATCCCGAGTGCCAAACTCCCGCAGCTCGCCGAAGCCGGCCTGCTCGTCACGCGTTTGCTGAAAAACAATCCGCGCCCCGTTTCACGCGACGATGCCGTCGCGATCTACCAAGCCGCCTATTGCGCATGAAGTCGTTCGCGTCCCTTGCATTTATTCGTAGCAGCCGTCGTGAGACGGCTGGGAATGCTTCAGCGCGGACATTTTGCTGTGTAGCGGAAGCCGTGAGGCTTTCGCCGTTGCGTGGCGTCGCGAGAGGTGGAGGCGAAATTCTCACGAATTCCGCTACGCCGCCACGCCGCTCAAGCCCTCTCGTATGAAAAACGTTTCGCATGAAGGCGTCATCGTCCCGCTGGTCACTCCGGCCACGGCGGACGGACGTCTCGATGAAGCCGCTGCCGAGCGCCTCGTGGCGCACGTCGTCGGCCAGGGTTGCGGTCTGCTGATCGCGGGCACCACGGGCGAAGTCGCCTCGCTCCCCGAGGCTGCGCGTCGCCGTTTCGTGGAGATCGCCGTGCGCGTCACCGCACGCCGCGTGCCCGTGCTGGCGTGTATCGCGCACAATTGCTTCGCCGACAGTGTTGCCCTCGGCCGCGAACACCTGCGCGCGGGCGCCGACGCCGTCGTCGCGATGCTGCCGAACTACTTCAAGCTCGAGCCGGCCGAGATGGAGAGCTACTTCGCGCAACTCGCCGACGCGACGCCGGGCCCGCTCTATCTCTACAACATCCCGCCGACGACCGGCATGTCGATTCCCCTCGACGTGATCGAAGCCGTCGCCGCGCGGCCGAACGTGATCGGTTTAAAGGACTCCGAAAACACCGCCGGCCGCGCCGAGGCGCTCGCGCAGCGTTTCGCAGGGCGCAGCGACTTCGCGCTGTTCATGGGCTTCGCCGCACACAGCGCCGCCGCGATGAAAATGGGCTTCCGCGGCTTCGTGCCGAGTTCGGGCAATCTGCGACCGGACATTTCAGCTCGTCTCTTCACCGCCGCGCGCGCCGGTGATTGGACGCTCGCCGAGAAACTCCAGCACGACGCCGACGCCACGACCGCGCTCTACGCCAAGGGCCGCACGCTCGGCCAATCGCTCGCCGTGCTGAAGTCGGCGTTGGCCTTGCAGGGCATCTGCGGACCCGACATGTTCCCGCCGCTCATGCCGCTCTCCGCGGGGGCCCGCGAAGCGCTGCGTCCTCTCCTCGACACTCTTCCCCGTTAATCATGTCCCGCCTGCCGTTCATCGTCATCGCTGACGACCTCACCGGCGCCGCCGAACTCGCGGCCCTGGCCTACCAAGCTGGATTGCGCGCCGTCGTGCTGACGGAGCCGCCGCGACGAGGCATCTCCGCCGATGTGATCGTCTGCGACAGCGGCACGCGCCTCGCCACTCCCGCCGTCGCCGCGCGCAAAGTCGGACAACTTGCGCGCCGCATGCGCGGCATTCCGAACGCCGGCATCTTCAAGAAGGTCGACTCCGTCCTCCGCGGCAACGTCATGGCGGAAATTGAGGCGTGCATGGAAGCGCTCGATCTCCCGCGCACGCTCCTGGTGCCGTGCAATCCCTCCCTCGGTCGCATCATCAACAACGGCCGCTATTTCGTCGCCGGCGTCCCGCTGCATCGCACGGCGTTCGCCCGCGAGCCGCATCACCCGCGTCGAACCTCCCGCGTCGATCACCTGCTCGCCGACGGCTCCGCGCCCGTGCAGTGTTACCACACCGCGGACGAGTTGCCAGTGCACGGCGTTAGCGTGGGCGAAGCCAGCAGTCCGGCCGACGTGTCGCTCTGGGCTTCGCGCCTCGACGACAAAACCTTTCCCGCCGGCGGCGCCGATTTTTTCCGCATGTGGATTCACCACCACCGCGCCGGCCGCCGCGTAGCCCGTGCCGCGATGCCTGATCTCGGACCGACCTTGATGCTCAGCGGCACGGCCACGCCGACCGATCCGATCACGCCGGTTCCCGGTCCGCAAATCGCCCTCAAGCCCAACGCGCTTCCGAAACCCGCGCCGCTCGCCGCGGAGACGATCGCGCATCTGAAGTCCGCCGGACGCGTATCTGTTTTCATCCACATCACCCCGCGATCCGGCAAGGGCTCGTCCAAGGCGATCAACCGCGTCTTCTCGACGCTCGTGCGCCGCTTGCGCCCGACGCGCGCCTTCAAGCATGTCCTCATCGCCGGCGGCACCACCACTGCACTCGTGCTCGAGTCGCTCGGCTGGCATCGCCTCGAAGTCGTGCACGTGTGGGGCCCCGGCGTCGTCACGCTGCGCCCGACCGAAGCGCCGCAATTTGCGATCACGACCAAGCCCGGCAGCTATCCGTGGCCGGTGAGCCTGCGGCGCCACTTCGCCGCCATCGAGGCCGCTGCGGAATGAGTTCAGCGCCGATCATCGCACTTACCCTCGGCGACCCGGCCGGCACTGGCCCGGAGCTGATCTTAAAAGCCCTCGCGCAACCTGACGTTCGCGCGCTCGGCACGCTGTTGGTTGTCGGCGACGCCGCCGTGCTCGCCCGCGCCCAACGCTTCACCGGCACCACCCTGCCAATCCGCGCCGTCAAGAACGCCGCCGGTGCGCCCGAGTTCGCGGCCGACGGCGTCGCCGTCCTCGATCTCGCCAACATCGACGCCGCGCGCCACCAACTCGGCCGCATCGACCCGATGTGCGGTCAGGCGGCCTACGAATCGATCAAGCGCGCCACGGAGCTCGCCCTCGCCGGCGACGTCGGCGCCATCGTCACGTCCGCGATCAACAAAGCCGCGCTCAACGCCGCCGGCCACCACTTCGACGGCCACACCGGGCTGCTCGCACAGCTCTGCGGCGCGCCGGGCGCGACGATGATGCTCGTCGCCGACACGCTCCGCGTCAGCCACGTCTCCACCCACGTTTCGCTCCGCCAGGCCATCGACCGCGTCCGTCCCGAGCGCATCGTCAAGGTGCTCCAGTTGACCCACGACGCCATGCGCCGCCTCGGCATCGAGAAACCGCGCCTCGCTGTCGCCGGTCTGAACCCGCACGCCAGCGAAGGCGGGCTCTTCGGCGACGAGGAAGAGAAATTCATCGCCCCAGCCATCGCGCAGGCGCGCGCGCTCGGGCTCGACGCACACGGTCCGTTCGCCGGCGACACGATTTTCTTCCGCACGCTGCAGCGCGAATTCGATGCAGCCGTCGCGATGTATCACGACCAGGGCCACGTCGCGGCAAAGATGCTCGGCATCTGGCGCGGCGTGAACGTCACGCTCGGTCTCCCGATCATCCGCACGTCCGTTGAGCACGGCACCGATTTCGCCAACGCCGGCACCGGCCGCGGCGATCCGCGTTCGTTGATCGAAGCCATCAAGCTCGCCGCCAGCATGGCGAAGAACCGTGCCAACGCATGAGGACCACCCGAGCCACGATCCGCGTCGCCCTTTGGCGTAGGGCCGGTTTTAACCGGCCCAGTTGCACCTTCGCTGCGCTTGGGCCGGCTGAAGCCGGCCCTACTTCCCTCCCGCTCGCGCGACACCTGCGGTCGCACCTCGGGTTGCTCTGCCTCAGCCTTTCAGTCCTTCAGCCTTTCAGTCTTTCGCACGCCGCTCCGCCGCCCTCGCCCGTCGTGTATCACGGCCCGACCGAAGTCGCTCCCACCGCCGACGGCGCACTGCCGCCCGTCGTGGGCGTGCAGAACATTCAGGTTTATCGCGCCAACCGCACCGCGTCGGCCCATGCCAACCATCTCGCGGACACCTACGTCCACGCGCCCATGCTGTGCTACTGGCGCGGACATTTTTATCTGCAATACCTCAGCGGCCCGCGCTCCGAGCACGAGGCACCGTGTGTGACATCGATCACGCGCTCGGTCGACGGCGTCACGTGGGAAGCGCCACGCGTCGCGTTCCCCGCGTTCGCGTTGCCCGACGGTTCGCAAACGATCGCGCATCAGCGCATGGGCTTCTATGTCGCGCCGGACCCACTCGACAAGCTCGGGGCAGGCGGCCGGCTGCTCACGCTCAGCTTCTACGGCAAGCATCCCTCGCCCAACGACGGCACCGGCATCGGCCGCGCCGTGCGCGAGGTGCGCACGGACGGCTCCTTCGGCCCGCTTTATTTTCTGCGCCTGAACTCGCACAGCGCGTTCCCGAACTTCGCGCCGCCATTTCCGCTCTACACGGCGTCGCCCGACGCCGGCTTCGTCGCCGCGTGCGACGCGCTGCTCGCCGACAAGCTTATGACCGCGCAATGGTGGGAGGAGGAGCAGCTCGACGAGTCGGGCTTCTACCGCGTGCGCGGCAAGGCGCTGTCGTTCGTCACGCGTCCCGACGGCTCGCATCTCGGCATCTGGAAAAATCGCCTCGTCGCCACCACGACGGATCGCGGCGCCACCTGGACCGAAAAAGTCTTCGCCGCCAACCTGCCGAACAACGCCTCCAAATACTGGCTGCAACGCACCGCCGACGGCCGCTACGCGCTCGTATTTAATCCCACCGGCCGCAACCGCTACCCGCTCGCCGTCACGACCAGCGACGACAGCGCGACGTTTAACGGCCTCGCCACGATTCACGCCGAGCTGCCCGATCAGCGCTTCGGCGGTTACCTGAAAAACATGGGCCCGCAATACGTGCGCGGCATCGTCGAGGGCAACGGCACGCCGCCCGACGCCGACCGCGCGTTCTGGCTGACTTACTCCGTCAACAAGGAGGACATCTGGGTCGCCCGCGTGCCGGTGCCGGTCGCCACCGCGGTGAACGGTCCGATCAACGACACCTTCGATTCCGCCGCGCCGGGGACCTTGCCAGAACACTGGAACATCTACAGCCCCACGTGGGCTCCCGTCCGCGTGGTCGCCACCGAGACCTCGACCGACAACGCGAGCGGCCGTGCGCTCGAACTCCGCGACGAGGATCCCTACGACTACGCGCGCGCCGTCCGCGTTTTTCCGGCCACGCACGGCGTGAAGGTTTCCTTCCGCGTCTTCGCGCGCCAGACCAACGCCCGCCTCGAAATCGATCTGCTCGACGCCACCGGCTTGCGTCCCGTGCGCCTCGCGTTCGGCGAGGACGGACACCTCTGGGCCTGCCACGAAGCGCAATGGCTCGACGCCGGACGCTACGAAGCCGGACGCTGGATCGCGTTCGACTTGGAGATTCCTGCGAACGCCGACGCCGACCGTTGCGCCGTGCTCGTGGACGGCAAATCGCCCCTGCCGCGCCCGGCCTTCTTCACCGATCCGGTGAAGACCGTGCATCGCCTCTCGTTCCGCACCGGCGCCAATCGCGAACGCGGCTTCGGCGGCCGCGATCTCCCCGGCGCCGACGCCAAGGCGCCCGCCGCTTCTTTCCTCATCGACGACGTGGTGATCACGCCGGTGTCGTCGCCCTGACGTTCCTTTTCAAACTCTGCCTTGTCATCGCGAGCCCGGCGCAGCCGGGCGTGGCGATCCAGCGCGCACGAATATCTCTCACGCGAAATGCACGCGCCAGACCGCGTGGTAGCGGATTTCGTGAGAATTTCGCCCTCCGCTACACGCGAAAGCCTCCCGGCTTCTGCTACCCGATGACATCGACGCGCTAAAGTCGCCTGATTTCGGGCGAGCGAGCGCACTGCGCACTCGTTCAGTATCGCCCGCCGACGCACACGCCCTCCCCTCACGCCGTCGCCCGTCCGCTCTTCTGCTTTACCTCCTCTCGCTTTCATTCGCTTTCGGTCCCCTTCGCTGTCACCCCGCATGTCTTCGCTCCATTGGTTGGATGTCACCGTTCTGCTCCTGTATTTCGCCGGAGTGGCTGTGCTGACCTTCGTCGTCTCGCGCCGTCAGCGCACGACCGAGGAATATTTCACCGCGAGCCGCGCGATCCCGGGCTGGGTCGTGTCGTTCACGTTGATGGGAACGATCATCGGCACCGGCACCTTCGTCGGCCATCCGGGCACGTCGTTTCAAAAGGGACTCATCTTCGTCGTGCCGCACCTGATCCTGCCGCTCGTGCTGCTGCTCGTCGCGAAATACATCGTGCCGTTCTACCGCCGCGTCGTGCGCATGAGCGCCTACGAATACATCGGACACCGCTTCGGCCTCGGCGGGCGCCTCTACACTTCGCTCGGTTTCCTCGCTGATCGCGTCTTCGATATCGGCGTGACGCTCTTCACGACCGCCATCGCCGTGAATGTGCTCACCGGCTGGGAACTGCGCACCGTCATCCTCGGCGTCGCGGGCTTCACCGCCGCTTACACCGTGCTCGGCGGCATCAAGGCCGTCGTCTGGACGGATGTCATCCAAGGCACCGTCCTGATCCTCGGCGGACTCTTCGTGCTCGGCCGCCTGCTGTTCGCGCCGGAGGCGGGCGCACCGTTCGCCGTCGTCGCCGAAGCCTGGCGCGGCGGTCGCCTCACGCTCGGCTCGTGGGATTGGTCGTGGGCGAGTCTCTTCGATTCCACGCACACCACCGTGTGGCTCTTCACGCTCACCGCCGCCGTGCAATGGGCCCGGCGCTACGTGACGGACCAACACCTCGTGCAACGCTACCTGCTCGCGCGCACCGACGCCGAGGCGAGCCGCGCCGCCGTCAGCGGCGCGCTGATCTGCGTGCCGGTGTTTTTCACGTTCATGTTCATCGGCGCGTGCTTCTACGGCTTCTTCTCGCTCGCGAAGGTC
This sequence comes from Verrucomicrobiota bacterium, assembly GCA_023432225.1. Lineage (GTDB taxonomy): Bacteria > Verrucomicrobiota > Verrucomicrobiia > Opitutales > Opitutaceae > Didemnitutus. The sequence goes on along the minus strand of JAEYUW010000047.1, from coordinate 142,509 downwards.
ACGCCGCCCGAACTCGGCGACAGCATCATGCCTTATTTCATGATGAACTACCTGCCCGCCGGCGTGCTCGGCCTCGTGTCCGCCGCGATTCTCGCCGCCGCGATGTCGACCGTGAGCTCCGACCTCGCGAGCGTGTCGACGGTCGTGACGACGGACTACTTCGCCAATTTCCTGCCCCACACCTCCGAACGCGCGCGCCTCCTCTTCGGTCGTTGCATGGTCGCCGTCGGCGGCCTGTTCGCGGCCGGGGCCGCGATTCTGCTCATTCCGGAAAAAGGTGCGGCCCCGGTGATGGAGCGCGCCATCGTCATCGCCGCGATTCTCTCCGGCGGCACGCTCGGGCTGTTCTGCCTCGGCTTTCTCACGCGCCGCGCGACGCGGCGCGGCGCCTACGTCGGCATGGCGTCGTGCCTTGTGTTCACGGCGTGGGCCGTCGCCACCGAACCGCGCCAGCGCATGCTCGATCTCGGCTTCAATTTTGAGATGAACCCGATCCTCATCGGCTTCCTCGGCCACGTCGTTCTCTTCGTCACCGGCTACGTTGCCAGCCTCGCGCTCGGCGGCTATCGTCCTGACGACGTCGAACGCCTCACGTTCCGCCATCGTCCGGCCAGCACCGACGCTTCCTGATTTTTCATCGCTCGTGAAATTGCCCGCCTTCCTCCTTCGCTGCCCCCTCTTCTTCGCCGTCGTTCTGTCCGCGTCAGCCGCCGTCGAATTTCCCGCGAACGCCTCGCCGCGCGTCCGCTACGGGATCGAGCGCCTCGAACGCGCGCTCCCCGCTGACGCCCCGCGCATCGTCGTCACCACCGCCGCCGACGCGGCGAAGCCCGAAGGCTTCACGCTCAGCGCCACAGCTGACGGCACGATCACCATCACCGGCACCGACGATTCCGGCACGCTCTACGGCTGTCTCGAACTCGCAGAGCGCTTCCGCGAAAAACGCGACCTCCCGCGCGCCGGCGCACCCGTCGTCGACGCCCCGCAGATGGTCCTGCGCGGCCCGTGCATCGGTATGCAGAAGACCTATTACCTGCCCGGCCGCAAAGTTTACGAGTATCCCTACACGCCCGAGGAGTTCCCGTTTTTCTACGACAAAGCCTATTGGGCCGAATACCTCGACTACCTCGCCGATCTGCGGATGAACACCCTTTACCTGTGGAACGGCCACCCGTTCGCCTCGCTGGTGAAGCTCCCCGAGTATCCCGAAGCCGTCGAAGTCTCTCCGGAAACCTTCGCGCGCAACGTCGAGATGTTCCGCTGGCTCGCCGCCGAGTGCGACCGACGCGGCATCTGGCTCGTGCAGCAATTCTACAGCATCATCATCTCGAAGCCGCTCGCCGAGAAGCACGGCCTCTCCACGCAACTGCACGCGTGGAACGACCTCGCCGCCGACTACACACGCAAATCCATCGCCGCCTTCGTGCGCGAGTATCCCAACGTCGGCCTCATGCCGTGCCTCGGCGAAGCTTTGCAGGAGCAGAACGCGCAAATCCGCTGGATGACCGACGTCATTCTCCCCGGCGTGAAAGACGGCATGGCCGCCGCCGGCCTCACGCGCGAACCGCCCGTCGTCCTCCGCACGCACGCCACCGACGCGACGAAAGTGATGCCCGAGGCGCTGAAGGTTTATCGCAACCTCTACACCGAGGCCAAATTCAACGGCGAATCGCTCACGACCCACGAACCGCGCGGCGTGCGCCAGCAATTGCACCTGACGATGAGCCGCGTCGGCTCCACGCACATCGCCAACGTCCACATCCTCGCGAACCTCGAACCGTTCCGCTACGGCGCCACCGGGTTCATCCAAAAATCCGTCCTCGCCATGCGCGATCGCCTCGGCGCGCACGGCCTGCACCTCTACCCGCTCTTTTACTGGGATTGGCCGTATTCGCCGGACATCGTGAGCAGCGACGCGAATCGTAGCGCAGGCGTCCCGCCTGCCTCCGTTCCGAGTAGCGCCGGCATCCTGCCGGCATCGAAAAATCAGCCGGCGGGGACGCCGGCGCTACTCAAGCAATGGGAACGCGACTGGATCTGGTTCGAGGCTTGGGCGCGCTACGCGTGGAATCCCGACCGCGACGCCGCCGGCGAACGCGCCTACTGGACCGCGCGCCTCGCCGAGCACTACGGCTCGCGCGAAGCCGCCGCGCACATCCTCGATGCCTACAACGCCGCCGGCGAATGCGCCCCGCGCATCCTGCGTCGCTACGGCATCACCGAAGGCAACCGCCAGACGATGTCGCTCGGCATGACGCTCGACCAACTCGTGCGCCCGGAAAAATACCGGGAGTTTCCCGAACTCTGGGAATCGCAGTCTCCTCCGGGCGAACGCTTGAAGGAATTCGCCGCGCGCGAGGCTCAACGCCAGCCGCACGAAGGCGAGACGCCGCTCTCCATCAACGCCGAAGTGCTCGACTTCTCCGCCCGCGCCGTCACCGCCATCGAAGCCGCCGCGCCGCTCGTTACGCAAAGCCGCGAGGAGTTCGAGCGCCTGCGCAACGACGTCCATTGCATCCGCGCGATGTCGCAGAGCTACGTTGCGAAGACCGCCGCCGCGCTCGAGGTCCTGCGTTACCAGCACACGAAAGACCTCGCCCACATGCGCCGCGCCGAGCTGCAACTCGCCGACAGCCTCGAACACTACCGCATACTCGCCGCGCTCACGAAAGACACCTACACCGCCGCCAATTCGATGCAGACGGCCCAACGTCGCGTGCCGCTCCCCGGCGGCGCGGGCGGCAAGGCCGCGAACTACCACTGGACACAGTTGCTGCCCGTCTACGAAAAGGAACTCGCCGATTTCCGCGCGCAGGTCGCAGCACTGGAAAACCCCTCCGGCTCCGCCCGCTCGCACGCGCCGCTCGCCGCCGCGGAATTCAAGCTGCTCACGCCGGGCTTCGAAACGTTCACCGTGCAAGTCGGCAACACCGCGTTCAGCGACTCCGAGGCCGTCATCAAGACCCTCGCGCCCGAACTCGAAGCGCTCCAAGGCATCAAGCTCTCGCTCGCCGCCACGCGCGCCACCGCCGCCGCACCGAAGATCCAGTTCTCCTGCACCAAACCGGTCCGCGTCCTCGTCGGCTACTTTCAGGCCAGCGGACCCGAGTGGCGCAAGCCGCCCGAACTCGAGACCGACGCCACCGCCGGCGAACGCGGCGGCGTCGAAGCGCTGCTCACACACGCCGTCGAGTTCGACTCGCTCCCTCCGCTGAACGTCCACGCCTTCGACTACCCCGCCGGCACGCACACGCTCGAAGTGCGCGGCACCGGCGCCTTCGCCCTCCTCGGCATCGTGCAACCGTGAAAGCCGCTCTGAAAGTAGGGCCGGTTTTCAACCGGCCCACCACACGCCACGCAGCGCTTGGGCCAGTCACAGCCTGGCCCTACTCCCAACGCCGCCTCGCCAACGCCTCAACCTAAACTTTAAACTTCCACCGGCGCGCCCCGCGCGCCTCCGCCATGCGCATCGTCCTCCGCCTCCTCGCCGCCACCGTCTTCGCGCTCGCCGTCTCGCAACTCAAGGTCGACGGCGCGCCACTGCAAACCGAGTCGCTCTCTCTCTCGGGCACCGGCAGCCACGACGCCGTGCCGTGGGACTTCTTCTGCACCGGTGGTCGCAACAGCGGCGTCTGGACCAAGATCGCCGTGCCGTCCTGCTGGGAGCAGCAGGGCTTCGGCACCTACGACTACGGCGTCGAACTCAAGCCGAGCAAACGTCTCACGACGCAGCAGCGTGTCCCTGACGAAAAAGGTCTCTATCGCCACGAGTTCACCGTGCCGGCCGAGTGGAAGAGCCGCGTCGTCCGCCTCGTGTTCGACGGCGTCCTCACCGACACCGACGTAAAGCTCAACGGTCAGTCCGTCGGCCCGGTTCACCAAGGCGGCTTCTATCAATTCCGCTACGACATCACCGACAAGCTCCGCTTCGACGCTCCGAACCTCCTCGAAGTCACCGTCAGCAAACGTTCCGCCAATGAGAGCGTGAACAACGCGGAGCGCACCGCGGACTACTGGAACTTCGGCGGCATCTTCCGCCCCGTCCGCCTCGAAGCGCTACCGCAGCAGTTCATCGAGCGCATCGCAATCGACGCGAAAGCCAACGGTGCGTTCCGCGCGGACGTGTTCCTCGGCGGCAACCTTCCCTCCGGCAACCAAGTCGTCGCGCAGGTGAAAACCCTCGCTGGCGAACCGGTCGGCACGCCGATCAGCGCCGCCGTCCCAAGCGGTGCGCGCGAGATCACGCTGCGCGGGCAAATCCCCTCGCCCGCCACGTGGTCTGCTGAGACGCCGAACCTTTACCGCGTCGACGTCACACTGAGCGCCGGCACGTTCGCGCCCTCCGGCCACACGATCACGCAGCGCTTCGGTTTCCGCACCTTCGAGGTGCGCGCCGGCGACGGCTTCTACCTCAACGGCGCCAAGCTCACTTTCAAGGGCGTCAACCGCCACAGCTTCTGGCCCGAGACCGGCCGCACGCTCTCGCCCGAGCGTCACCGCGAAGACATCCGCCTCATGAAAGAGGCCAACATGAACGCCGTGCGCATGTCGCACTACCCGCCCGACGCCGAGTTCCTCGACCTGTGCGATGAAGCCGGTCTCTACGTGCTCAACGAACTCGCCGGCTGGCAAGGCAGCTACGACGCCGCGACTGGCCGCCGCCTCATTGCCCAAATCATCGCGCGCGACGTGAACCACCCGAGCATTCTGTTTTGGGACAACGGCAACGAGGGCGGCTGGAACGCCGAGGTGGACGACGAGTTCGCGAAACACGATCCGCAGCAGCGCCCGGTCCTTCACCCCGGCCCCTTGGCACCGCCGTTTCCGTTCCGCGGCATCAACACGCGCCACTATCGCGAATACGACGAGACCGTGAAGTTCACCGACGGTCCCGACATCTTCATGCCGACCGAATTCCTCCACGGCCTCTTCGACGGCGGCCACGGTGCCGGCCTCGACGATTTCTGGCCGCTCATGAGCGAGAAGAAACACGCCGCCGGCGGCTTCCTCTGGTCGTGGATGGACGAAGCCGTCGCACGCACCGACGAGAACGACCGCCTCGACGCGAAACGCGATCTCGCGCCCGACGGCATCGTCGGTCCGCACCATGAAAAGGAAGGCAGCTTCTACACCGTGCGCGAAATCTGGTCTCCCGTGCAGATCCCGCTGCGCGACCTGCCCGCCGATTTCGCCGGCACTCTGCCCGTGCGCAACCGCTACGATTTCCTCAACCTGTCCGCCGTCACTTTCGAGTGGCGCCTGATGAAATTCGCGCCGCCCGGCGCGCCGCTCTTCCACCGCACGCTGCTCGCGCTCGGCCGCTTCGCCGGCCCCGACGTCGCCGCGCGCGCCGACGGCCAGCTGAAGCTCGATCTCCCCACCGACTGGCGCGACGCCGACGTGCTCTTCCTCACCGCGATCGACGCGCAGCAGCGCGAACTCTGGACCTGGTCCTGGCGATGGAAGTCCGGCGCCGCCGCCATCGGCCACGCGAAGCCGCAATCCGCCGCCGTTGATCTCCGCGCCGACGAACACGAGGCAATCGTCACCGTCGGCCGCAACACCGCGCGTTTCGATCGTGAGACCGGGCTGCTGCTCTCGCTCGCCCGCGACGGCCGCACCATTTCGCTCGGTCACGGTCCGCGCGCCGTCGCCTACAAACGCAACGACCGCACGTTCGAACCGGTCCCGCAGACACCCGGCAAGCTCACTTTTTTCAGCGCGGTGAAACTCGAGCAGCGCGATGACGCCGTGGTCACCGCCAACTTCGCCCATGGCATCTTGCGCACGATTCGCTGGACGCTCAGCCCGGACGGCGACATCCGCCTCGATTACGAGATCGATGGGCCGGGTATCGTCGACATTCTTGGCCTCGATTTCGACTACCCCGAAGAGAAGATGAAATCCAAGGAGTGGTTCGGCGGCGGCCCGTATCGCGTGTGGGCCAATCGCCTCAAGGGCGGCTCGCTCTGGCGTTGGGACACCGAATACAACGACAACATCCCCGGCCTCACGTGGCAGCTGCCCGAGTTCAAGGGCTGGTTCTCGCGCTGGGAATGGATGGCGTTCACGACGACCGAGGGCCGCTTCGCGCTGCTCAACGACGGCGGCTCGCCCTACGTCGGCGTCTACTCGCCACGCGACGGCAAGAACAACCCCGTCCTCACGCTCCCGCGCCTCGGCCTCGGCGTGTATCAGGTCATTCCGGCGATCGGCACGAAGGGCTCGTTGCCCTCGAATCTCGGCCCGCAAGGCCAGCCGCAAAACGTGACCGGCAAGGTCAAAGGCTCGCTCGTCATCCGCTTGCTCGATCAGCCGTGAGTAAATTCAGCGCAGTTGTGGGGCGGGGTCTCCCGACCCCGCCGCGTTTGAGTCACGCGCACGATCGGCGGGGTCAGGAGACCCCGCCCTACACGCAGCCCTTCGGCGTAGGGCCGATTTCCAACCGGCCCAAAGAAGCCGCGCACCGCCTGGGCCAGTCACAGACTGGCCCTACTTACGCGCGCGTCGCCGCGAGCGCGCTGAGCGCATTGAGGTCAATGCGCTCCACCTTGGCTGTCCTTTCTTTTCTCGTGTCGCTCGTCGCCTGCGCCGCCAGCGAGCTTCCTCTCAGCCCGCGTCGCGAATGGCCGCTCGCCGACGCCTGGCGCACCGCGATGCACGAAACCGATCGCGCCCACTTCGCCGGCTTCGAACAGCCCTCGTTCGACGACTCCGATACGACCACGTGGCGCACCGTCAGCGTCCCGCACAACTGGGACGACTACGCCGGCGTCCGCCGCCTCGTCCACGGCAACCTCCACGGCTACGCGTGGTATCGCCGCACGTTCGACGTGCCCGCGACCGAAAGCGCCCGCCGCGTCTTCCTCTTTTTCGAAGGCGTCGGCTCCTACGCCACCGTGTGGGTAAACGGAAAGCTCGCTGGCCAGCACACCGGCGGCCGCACGACGTTCACGCTGGACGTCACCGACCTCGTCCGCTTCGACGCACCGAACACGCTCGCCGTCCGCGCCGATCATCCGTCCGGCATCACGGACCTGCCGTGGGTCTGCGGCGGTTGCTCGCCCGCGCAGGGTTTTTCCGAAGGCAGCCAGCCGATGGGCATTTTCCGACCCGTCACGCTCTACACGACGAACGACGTGCGCGTGGAGCCTTTCGGCGTGCACGTTTGGCACGACGCAGCGATCACGCCCGCGCTCGCGCCGGTGCACGTGCAAACGGAGGTTCGTAACTACGGCGGCGCACGCACGCTCACGATTGACCACCGCGTGCACGATCCCGACGGGCGCCTCGTCGTTTCGCACTCTGCGGAACATCGCTGCATCGAAGGCGCCGTCACTTGGCGCAACCAACTCGCGGTGCCGGAGCCGCGCCTCTGGTCGCTCGACTCGCCCGCGCTCTACACGCTCATCACCGAGATTCGCGACGGCTCCCGCGTGCTCGATCGTGTCGAAACACCCTTCGGCATCCGCACGATCCACTGGCCCGCACCCGACGCGCCGCTGCCCGCGCCGTTCCTCCTCAACGGAAAACCGGTCTTCATCAACGGCACCTGCGAATACGAGCACAACCTCGGCGCCTCGCACGCATTCACGCCCGAGCAGATCGAGGCGCGCGTCCACCAGATTCGCGCCGCGGGCTTCAACGCCTTCCGCGATGCACACCAGCCGCACAATCTCCGCTACCATCCTTATTGGGACCGCGAAGGCGTTCTTTGGTGGACGCAGTTCGCCGCGCAGGTGTGGTTCGACACGCCGGAGTTTCGCGCAAACTTCAAGCAACTCCTCCGCGAATGGGTGCGCGAGCGCCGCAACAGCCCGTCGCTCGTCCTCTGGGGCCTCGCCAACGAGAGCAAGCTGCCCACCGAGTTCGCCGCCGAGTGCACCGCGCTCATCCGCGAACTGGACCCCACCACGTCCTCGCAGCGTCTCGTCACGACCTGCAATGCCGGCACGGGCACCGATTGGAACGTCCCGCAAAACTGGTCCGGCACCTACGGCGGCAAGCCCGAGGAATACGCCGACGACTTGAAACGCCAGCGCCTCATCGGCGAATACGGCGCCTGGCGCAGTCTCGGCCTGCACAGCGAAGGCGGTTTCGTGATGGACGGCATCCGCAGCGAGTCGCGGCACGACGCGCTGATGGCGCAAAAAATCCGCCTCGCCGAATCCGTGCGCGATCAAGTGCCCGGACATTTTCATTGGCTGTTCGTCACACACGAAAACCCCGGCCGCGCGATCGGTTCGAAAGGCCAGCAAGGCAGCGACGGCTGGGCCGAACTCGACCGCCTCGGCCCCGCCAACAACAAGGGCCTGCTCACGCTCTGGGGCGAGCCGACCGACGCCTTCTTCCTCTACCGCGCCAGCTACGCGCCGAAGAGCGATCCGATGGTTTACATCGTCTCGCACACCTGGCCCGACCGCTGGGACGCGCCCGGCGTGAAACGCGGCCTCGAAGCTTATTCGAATTGCGACGAGGTCGAACTCTTCAACGGCGCCAGCAAGCGCTCGCTCGGCCTCCGCAAGCAAGGAGGCCCCGGCGTGCCGTTCCGCTGGGACGATGTCGAGATCGCGACGAACGTCCTCTACGCCGAAGGCCGGGTGGGCGGCAAAACTGTCGCCCGCGACGCGATCTACCTGAAAAATCTCCCAGCGGTCCCAGCCGCCGAACACGCCACGCTCATCGGTCCCGAAACCGTCTCCACGCGCGGCGAGGCGAATTGGAACTACCTCTACCGCGTCAACTGCGGCGGCCCCGACCTCGTCGATTCACACGGCCAGACGTGGTTCGCCGATCGCGACTTGAGGTTCGACGTAGCGCAGGCTTCCAGCCTGCCTCCTATTCCGGAGCAGGCTGGAAGCCTGCGCTACTCAGACACCTGGGGCTCGCGCTCCTGGGCCGCCGACTACCCGGCGCTCCCGCCGCGCTTCGGCAGCCAGCGCGAGTTCTTCGAGCCCGTCCGCGGCACACGAGACGAAGTGCTCTTCCACACCTACCGCTACGGCCGCGGGAAGCTCCGCTACGAATTCGCCGTGCCCGACGGCGACTACCGCGTCGAACTCTACTTCGTCGAACCGTGGTATGGCCGCGGCGGGGCCCAGGGCGATAGCGCGGGCGGCAGCGACGCGAAGCGCTGGCGCCTCTTCGATGTCGCGATCAACGACACCACCGTGCTGCGCGACGTCGATCTCTGGTCGGAAGCCGGTTACGCGCACGCCGTCAAAAAGGTCGTCACCGCCCGCGCCCGCAACGGCCGCCTCGTCGTCTCCTTCCCCCGCGTGGCGTCCTATCAGGCCGTGATCTCCGCGATCGCCATCGCGACGCGCGATCCGCACGCGAAGCTCGCGCACCCGCAACAGCGCACCGTCATGCCCACCGTTCGCGCTTCTCCGCTCGCGACCGACGACTCCGTCGCCGCGACCGGCCAGACCTACGCTGCTGCCGCGGCGACGAGGAAAGGCAGCGAACTCTCCTGGGCCATCAGTCTCGGGCTCGGCGGCGCACACGATTTCGCGCTCCGTTACACGAACACCAGCGACAGCCGCGATGTCGAGTTCCGCATCGTCGCGGTCGACGGCTCGCTCATCGACCACCGCCTGCTGCGTCTCGCGCGCACCACCGAGCCACGGGAAATCCGCGTCGACGGAGTCGGTATGAACGCCGGCGACTACACGGTCGTCGTTTCGCCGATTCCGGATTCGATCGGGATCGCATCGCTTCGGGTGAACTGAGAACACCGATCGCCACAAAAAGCACAAGAAGCACAAAAATCAGCCAGAACCTGTCATTCTGAGCGGAACGAAGAATCCAGTGATGACCGCACCTCGCACGGCTGGATTCTTCGTTTCGCTCAGAATGACAAGCCTCCAGGTGAACACAGCGAGCCCGAATGAAACCACTCATTCTCATCAAGACTCCACTCAGCCTTCTCTTCATTAGTGCCTCATTAGTGTGCATCAGTGGTTACTCCGCCGAGCTCACCGAGCCGCTCGCACCGCCCGCCGAATTGCGCTACCCCGTCGCCGTCTGCGATTGGATGATCCTCAAGCGCCAGAAACTCGGCGCCTTCAAGCTCGCGCACGAACTCGGCGCCGACGGCGTGGAGGTCGACATGGGCGGTCTCGGCAATCGCGCCACGTTCGACAGCAAACTCGGCGATCCGGCCGCCCGCGCCCAGTTTCTCACCGAAGCGCAGAAATACGATCTGCGCATCAGTTCGATCGCGATGTCCGGCTTCTACGCCCAGTCCTTCGCCGAACGCCAAGGCGTCGAGCCCATGGTGCAGGACGCTATCGACACCGCCGTCGCAGTCGGCGCGCGCGTGCTCTTCCTGCCGCTCGGCGTGCAAGGTAATCTCGTGAAACGTCCCGAACTCCGGCCCGCGATCGTCACGCGCCTGCGCGACGCCGGAAAGCGCGCTGAAGCCGCCGGCGTCACCATCGGCATCGAAACCGCGCTCGACGCGCGCAGCGAGGCCGCATTGCTCGACGAGATCGGCAGCCCGGCGATCAAGAGCTACTTCAATTTCGCCAACGCGCTCCAGAACGGCCGCGACATTCATTCCGAGCTCCGCGCGCTCGGCCGCAACCGCATCGTGCAGATCCACGCGTCGAATCGGGATGGCCACTGGCTCGCGAAAGATCCGCTCGTGAATTTGCCCGCCATCAAGCGCACGTTGGACGACATGGGCTGGCGCGGCTGGCTCGTAATCGAACGGTCAAGGGATTCCGCGCGTGCAACCGATGTCCGCTACAACTTTACTGCGAACGTCTCGTTCCTGAAGCAGGTCTTTCAATCCCCTTCCCCATGAAATCCCTCCGCACTGTCTTTCTGGCCGCGCTGGCCCTTCCGCTAGTCCTTGCGGCCAAACCGCTCCGCATCGGCTTCGCGCAAACTGGCGCCGAGAGCGCCTGGCGCACCGCCAATTCCGAATCGATGAAGTCCGAAGCCGCGAAGCGTGGCATCGAGCTCAAGTTCTCCGATGCCCAAGGCAAACAGGAGAACCAGATCCGCGCCGTCCGCTCCTTCATCACGCAAGGCGTCGACGCCATCGTCATCGCGCCGATCGTCGAGACCGGCTGGGACCCCGTCCTCCGCGAAGCCAAGCGCGCCAAGATTCCGGTCATCCTCACCGACCGCACCATCAACACCGCCGACGAATCGCTCTTCACCTGCTTCATCGGCTCCGACTTCTACGAGGAAGGCCGCATGGCCGCCGACTGGCTCGCAAAGCACACCGGCGGCAAAGGCAGCATCGTCGAACTCCAAGGCACGCCCGGCTCCGCTCCGGCGAACGAGCGCCGCAAAGCCTTCGCCGACGCGCTGAAGAATTACCCCGACCTCAAGATCATCGATTCGCAGAGCGGCAACTTCGAGCGCAGCGGCGGCAAGCAGGTCATGGAGGCATTCCTAAAAAAACACGGCAAAGCCATCCAGATCGTCTACGCGCACAACGACGACATGGCCCTCGGCGCCGCGCAGGCCATCGAGGAAGCCGGCCTCAAGCCCGGCAAGGACATCGTGATCGTCAGCATCGATGCCATCCGCGAAGCCGTGAAAGCCGTCGCCGACGGCCGCCTCAACTGCACCGTCGAGTGCAACCCGTTGTTTGGGCCCAAGGTTTACGATACCGTCGCCAAGATCCTCGCCGGCGAGACCGTGCCGAAGAAATCCTACAACAAGGACGAGCTTTTCGACGCCACCAACGCCGCCGCGGCGCTGCCGACGCGGCAGTATTGAATAAGTAGCGCAGGCGTCCCGCCTGCCTCGTTCAATTTGCAGGCGAGACGCCTGCGCTACTCTCTTGCCCGACCACTCGCCCCTCCTCGCCCTCCGCGGCATCACCAAACGCTTCCGCGGCGTCACCGCGCTCAGCGGCGTGGACTTCAACGTCCGCGCGGGCGAGATCCACGCGCTGATGGGCGAGAACGGCGCCGGCAAGTCGACGCTCATCAAAGTCCTCACGGGAGTGCACACACCCGACGAAGGCACGATCACCCTCGCCGGCCAGCGGTTGACGCCTTCATCGCCGAAAGACGCCGAAGCCGCCGGCATCAGCACCGTTTACCAGGAGGTGAATCTGATCCCCGCGCTCTCCGTCGCGGAAAATATCGGCCTCGGCCGCCAACCGGGAAAATTCGGCTTCATCAACTGGCGCGCCCTCCGCCGACGCGCGCGCGAAGCCCTCGCGCGACTCGAGATCGAGTGCGACGTCGACGCCGAGCTCGGCTCCCTCTCCGTCGCGCTCCAGCAGATGGTCGCGATCGCCCGCGCGCTCGATTTGAAGGCGCGCCTGCTCGTGCTCGACGAACCGACCGCCAGCCTCGACGAGAAGGAAGTTGCCGAGCTCTTCGGCGTCATGCGCCAGCTCCGCGCGCAAGGCCTCGGCATCGTCTTCGTCACGCATTTCCTCGATCAGGTCTACGCCGTCAGCGACCGCATCACCGTTCTCCGCAACGGTCAGCTCGTCGGCGAATTTCCCGCGGCGGAACTGCCGCGCCTGCAACTCGTCAGCCACATGCTCGGGCATGAAGTGAAGGACGAAGCCGGCCGCACCGCGACGACCGCCACCGCCGCGATCGACAGCGCGCCACTCCTCACCGCCACCGGTCTCGCGCGCCGCGGCGCCGTATTGGGGGCGAGCCTCACGCTCCGTCGGGGCGAAGTCACGGGCCTTGCCGGCCTCCTCGGCTCCGGCCGCACCGAGACCGCGCGCCTGCTCTTCGGCATCGACCGGCCGGACGCTGGCACGCTCCTCCATGGCGGCGCCGCTGTGCGCGTGGCGAGTCCGCGCGACGCCGTGAAGCTCGGCTTCGCGTTCTGCTCCGAAGATCGCAAAACAGAGGGCATCCTGCCGAACCTGTCCGTGCGCGAAAACCTGATCATCGCGTTGCAGGCCAAGCAGGGCCTCTGGCGCACGCTCAGCCGCACGCAGCAGGAAAAGCTCTGCACGCACTACATCGCCGCGCTGCGCATCAAGACCGCGAGCGCCGAGACGCCCATCAAAAATCTCTCCGGCGGCAATCAGCAGAAGGTGCTCCTCGCCCGCTGGCTCGCGACGCAGCCCGAGTTGATCATTCTCGACGAGCCGACGCGCGGCATCGACGTCGGCGCGAAGGCCGAGATCGAGCAGTTGGTCGAGCAACTCCGCGCACAAGGACTCTCCGTCCTGCTCATTTCCTCCGAAATCGAGTCGATCGTCCGCACCTGCGGCCGCGTGCTCGTGATGCGCGAGCGACGGCTCGCCGGCGAAGTCCCTGCCGGCCCCGAGCTGACGACCGCTAAACTGATGCGCGTGATGTCCGGCCATGAATGACGCGCCTAAGAAGTCTTCCGCGGTGGGCGCTGCTGCCCCCAACCGCCTGGTCAACATGCGCCACCACGCCTGGCTGCTGGCGGGGATCGTCGCACTCCTCGCGGTCAACCTCTTCGCCGATCCGGGGTTTCTGAATCTCGGCTGGCGCGATGGTCACGTTTACGGCGTGCCGATCGATATCCTGTTGCAGGGCTCGCGCACGACGCTCCTCGCGCTCGGCATGACGCTTGTCATCGCCACGGGCGGCGTCGATCTGTCGGTTGGCTCCATCGTCGCGATCTCCGGCGCAGTTTGCGCGCTCGTGATCGGCCAAGGCGGCGGACTCGTCCTGACTCTCGCCGCGGCCCTTGGCGTCGGCGCGCTGGCGGGCGGCGTCAACGGCGTCCTCGTGGCGCGCGTGGGGCTGCAGCCGATCGTCGCCACGCTGATCCTGATGGTCGCCGGTCGCGGCATCGCGCAACTGATCTCGGGCGGACAGGTCATCATCTTCTCGCACGCCGGTTTCGAGTTCCTTGCCAACGGCTATCTGCTCGGACTGCCGGTTGCGCCGCTGCTCGTCGCCGCGGCATTCCTCGCCACGCACTTCCTGCTGCGCAAGACGGCGGCCGGCCTCTTCATCGAGGCCGTGGGCGACAATGAAACGGCGAGTCGCTTCGTCGGCCTGTCGGCCGAGCGCATCAAGGCCCTCACCTACGTGTTTTCCGGCGTGTGCGCCGGCTTTGCGGGCGTGCTCACCGCAGCGAACATCCGCGCGGCCGACGCCAATCGCGCCGGCGAGAACGCCGAGCTCGACGCGATCTTCGCCGTCGTGGTCGGCGGCACCGCGCTTACCGGCGGACGCTTTACGCTGCTCGGCACGTTCCTCGGCGCCGTGCTGATTCAGACGCTGGCCACGACCATGTATTACCGCGGCGTGCCGCCGGCCATCGCACCGGTGCCGAAGGCGATCGTCATTGTCGCCGTGTGCTTGATTCAATCCGAGGAACTGCGCGCGCGACTGCGCGGCGTGTTCGGTCGAAAAGGAGGCGCGGTGTGAAGCCCAACCAACCGAAGCCCGTCGCCAGCCTCCTCGGCTCACCGCTGTTCGTCACGGCCCTGATCTTCGTCGCCCTGTTTGCGACGGCCTCGTTCCTCTACGAGGGCTTTTTCTCCACGCGGCTCGCGGTGAATCTCATCGCGGACAACGCGTTTCTCGCCATCACCGCGATCGGCATGACGCTCGTGATCCTCGCGGGCGGCATCGATCTCTCTGTCGGATCCGTCATCGGTTTTTCGTCGATCTTCACGGCGACGTTGATCGGTGCACACGGCGTGGCGCCGTGGCTGGCGTGGAGCGCCGCGGTGGCGATCGGGCTGCTGTTTGGCGGCGGCATGGGATTGTTGATGCAGCTGTTCAAGTTGCCGGCCTTCCTCGTCACGCTGTCCGGAATGTTTTTCATGCGCGGCGCCGCGTTCTGGTTGAACACGGAATCCGTGGGCATCGCGCATCCGTGGTATGACGGGTTGTCGGCGTTCGAGCTGACGCTGGGACCGGTCGGCCTGCCTTCGACGGTGCTCATCGCTTTGTCAGTGATGCTCGCCGGTTACAATGTCGCGCATCACACCAAGTTCGGCCGCGCGCTCTTCGCCGTCGGCGGCAACGAGCAATCGGCCACGCTCATGGGCTTGCCGGTCGCGGCGACCCGCATCGGCGTCTACGCATTGAACGGCGGCTGCGCCGCCTTGGCAGGCGTCGTGGCGACGCTCTACACCGGTTCCGGCAACCCGAGCATGGGCATCGGCCTCGAACTCGACGCGATCGCCGTGGTGGTCATCGGCGGCACGCTGCTGCGCGGTGGACGCGGCCATATTTTCGGCACCGTGCTGGGGGTTTTGATCTTTGGCACCATCCAAGCCGCCATCCTTTTCGACGGGCGTCTGAGTTCGTGGTGGATGCGCATTGTCGTGGGCGGGCTGCTGCTCACTTTTGTGCTGCTCCAACGCGTGCGGCTTCCGGTAGTTCGGCGCAGCTAGGCATCGGGAAAATCCCCAACGCCGCGCAGCCCACCACGCTCGTTGGTCGCATCCGAGGTGACGCGCGTGGCGCGAGAGGTCGGTGTCGACGGTAAAGCCTGCCTCGCGAGAGCGTCCGCATGTTGCAGCTATTGCACGATTTTTCTCGGGCTCTTCCACGTGACGCGCAGCGATCCCAAGCGCGAGCCGGCCAACTTCCACGCGGTCGTCTGCGGGGCGATCACGGTCACGCAACCGGACCAAGAACGGCGTCGGCTTCGAGATGAAGGATTCGAACAAGCTTTTCGGCGTGTTTGAGCGACTGCACGCGCGCGGGGCCTTTGCCGGGACCGGCATCGGCCTGGCTGCCGTGCAGAAGATCGGACAACGGCATGGCGGCAATGGGTGGGCCGAAGCCACCGTCGGTCTGGCTTCAGGATTCTGTTTCACGCTCCCAGACTGAGCTCCCCCCACGTGTGTCGCAGTCGAAAGCGACAAAGGTTGCCGATTTTCCGGCAAAGAGCGCGCATCCACGCGAGCCGGTCTTCGCTATCATGGCCGACGATCTCACCCGCCATGAATCCGGAATCGCCCTCGCTCTCCGCCAAGATTCTCGCCGCCACGTTCGGTTTTGTTCTGCTGGCCGCCGTGCCGCTGCTGACCGGCTACTACGTCGCGAAGATCCATACCGAGAACGCAGAATCGCCGGCCATGGTCGCCGACCACCGCTGACTCGACGCGTCATCCGGTTCTTGTTGCGCGACGGCGCCTGCGTGCGCCCGCCCAAACGACCGGGCAAATTCCTAGAAAGTGAAGGCCGCGTCGGGGATCGAACCCGAGGGGCTATCATCCCCTGCCATCCGAGCGTGCAGCGCAGCCTGATGAGAGCTTAGCGATCTGCCTGAAGTCGGACACGCAACGCGTGCCGATTGTTCGTCATCCCTTGCGCGGGGCCCCGCCCGCCCTCGCTTACTTTCCTTTTTCGCAATCCCCGATTACCACCCACGCCAAAACCGCCAAAGCCGCGACAAACAACCAAACCGTGAGGTAAAAGGGCATGGGGGTTTGATGCGTCCCTCGCCGTTTCGTTCAAAAAACGGTGCGGCCGGCTGAAAATCAGCTCAATTCACTGCGGGCTACGGCCCGGTATCGCCACGGACGTGTTCCGCCAGGATCAGCAGGGCGCGCAGAGCCAGAACGCAGCAAACGTCGCGGCAGCCATCCAAGCGGCGCGACCGAGATAAGGGTGAGGATGGACAGTGCGAGGCATAGCAAGACCTGAGAAACGGACCGGCGGAGATCGGTTCCCGCGACGCTTCCCTCCCGTGGCACCGGGAGACGACGAGGTTCACCCCGCGCCTGCGTCGTCACGGAGAGTGAGGCGGCAGGCGCGAAACTGCGGAAAATCATTCTTGCGCGGAGAATCCGCGAAGCGCCCAATGGCAGACAATGGCTCTCTCCACCGAACAGGCCCCGACCGGCCAGCTGAAGCGGCCGCATTTTCACTGGGTGTGGAAGCCCGCCGGACAGCCCAACGCATCCTGGAAATGGCAGCTCTTCGGCTACTACTGGCGGGAGACGCCGCGGCGGTTGAATCTCGTTTTCTCCTTTCGCGGCCTTCTTCTCTGGACCGCCTCACTGAGTTTCGCCGCCTATCTCATCGGAGCGGCAGTCATTGTCGGGATCTGGAGCCGCAACCCCTACAACCAAGTCGGCTACCTCGACGTCGTGCTGCCGACACGGTGGGCGGAGCTGCGGGCGTTGCGCGGGAAAGGGATGATCGATGAAGGTATCGCAGAAATTAAAGCGAAGCGCTATGCGACCGGGATGATGCTGCTCGTTCGCGGAGTCACGTATCGTCCGCAGGATTTCAACGGTCGCCTTCAACTCGCGAAGATCTTCGCCAGCATCGGTCAACTCCATCGGGCAAAACAGCTGGCGATGGACGGCTTCGAACACGGCACGCCACCGAAAGCATACTGTGACTTCGTTTTTGCAGTTACGACTTATCTGCAAGACTACGACACGCTCTTGGATGCATCCCGAGAGCTACAGCAATCAGGGTCCAACCAGTTGCGCCGTGAGTCTCTACGCTGGCAGGCAGTCGCGCTCGAAAAGCTCGGCCAAATCCAAGAACTCAATGCACTCCGCGAAAACAGCAAAGGAGAAGGATTCAGCGTTCACGTGGAACAAGCGTGGGCTCGCGCCCAGTTAGTCAGCGGAAACCCCGCGACGGCTTTGCGTGAGGTGCTTCGCGCCCCAGAGCAATTTGGCCTTCCAGGTGAGCGCTTTCTCTTGCAACTCGAATTGGGAATCGCCGCGCGAGACTATGCGCAAGTCGAAGCAACCATCGCTGATTGGCTGGCCAAAGACCCGTTTGGGCCAATTCCCAAGGCTCGCGAGATTGTCGCACTCATTCAGCTTGGGAATCACGATAGGGCGACCGACTTGATCAGAAGCTTCTTTCTCCACTACGCGTCTGATCTTCCTTCTGTCGTCTATCTCTTTCGCGCCTTGGTTGAACTGGAAAACCCGACTTGGCTAAAAGCGGCCTACACCGAGGCTGCTTCGTCCGGGAAGATCCCAATCTCTGCAAGCATTCTATACGTGCAGGGACTGCTCGTCTGCGGCGACGTTCAAGGGGCTCAGGGCGAATTCGCAAAAATTGAATCGTTCATGAAAAGCAGCAAGAACGCCGATGACCAGTGGGCCGTTGGCACGCGCCGGCTAATCGACGTTCTAAATGGTCCATCGGAATCGAACCGTTCCTTGCTCATGGACTACTTCGCTACAAAGCAGGCTACGCCGGAGGCGTTTCGATTCGCTTGGCGAGCGCTCGCGCGAGTGCAGTCGCCGATGGCCGGAGACTTGGCTCAGCTGGCGCGGAACCGATATCCGGCGCTGCGCCTAGGCGATCCCGGGACTATGGCGGAATGGGCGAATCGAGGAAGATCGACAAAACTTGCCCCCAAAACTACCCAAGCGCTAACCAGTTCAATGCGTCCCGCCTCCTCGACAGCCAACGCGCAGCGCAGTGTAGCATCAGAATTTCAAGTGAAGGAGGAACTGAGGCGGATCGACGACCTATTAACTCGGAGATCCTTTGGTGAGGCTGAGGAAGCGATCCGCCAGCTAGAGCGCACCACGGATGAATCTTCGCGCGCCTTGATTACTTGGCGTAGGATCGAACTCCACGGTCAACGCAGAGAGCTGGCAGAACTCACCGCATCTCTCCGACTCTATTTGCAAGGGAAGTCGCCTTCACTCACGGATCTACGCAAGCTGGCAGAGCAGTGGAGGACACCGAAACAACGCGACGCAGCTCTAGTGCTGTTGAGAGAGATTCGTAATAGGTTTCCCGAGGCGCTTTGGGCTTCAACTCTTCAGCGGGACATGGAGAGAGAACTGCTTGTTTCTCCTGCCGAAAATCTCACCGAGAACCGGGACTAAGCCGGACTCATGCAGTTGGGGCCATCGCCTGGAGATCAGGACTTGCGCAAAGCTCTGCCAGAGAACGACATATTCGTCTGAGGCTCGGCTGCAATGCAGTTGAACCGGACGGTTCCAGGCGGCTCGGAGTCGAACTCAGTGTCACATGCATGCGTCCGGCGCGAACGCCGATGCCGCCGGTAGGGCCAGTCTCTGACAGGCCTCGCGCTCACAGCCAAAGACCGGTCGCAGACCGGCCCTACTTCCGAGGCCGGGCTATCAGCCCGGTCATCTTCGTCAACTGCATGAGTCCGGCTAAGCGGCGACGGGCGGGCATAGAAGTTTCAGCGATTTCTCCCGTCCACTTACTCAGGCATTTCGTCGGCCACCGGCCTCCCGACAAACGAAAAAGGCGGACCATTTCGGTCCGCCTTCGCAATTTTTCAAATTCGAATTAGGCGAGGATGCGGGACGCTTGACGGCGGCGATAAGCAACCATCGCCATAGCGGCCGCGCCGAAGATTGCCGCATAGGTTGTCGGCTCAGGAACGGCGGACGTCGTTTGCAGCTGAAGATTGTCGAAAGTCATCCGGAACGCCACCAGTCCCGGTGTTGCTTGGCCACCACCAAGATTCCATCCGGCAATTGCATCGGATGCCGTAGTCCAAGTAATCGGCAGCACGACCGTCGTCAGGCTACCAACAGAGAAAAGGCTGGTATTGAACGTGATCGTGGTGGAGTTTCCAGAAACGTCGTCCATGAGCGAGAGCGACATGTTTGCCGCGACATTAGCGGCTTCACGCTGGGCGGTCAGCGCAACATAGCCGTATGCCGAAAAATCAACGGGAGCACCGAAAGTATAGACCCAACCAGAGTCATCTTTCGCGGTGCCGCCGACAGTCAGGGTGGAAACATTCTGGGTCAGTTGCCCATTCCACGACGTGTTGGCGTCGACCGAGCCCGTCGCGGTCCCGGTGTTGAAATTGTCCAGCACGTATACCTGCGCGGAGCAAAACAACGCTGATGTCGCCAGAAGGCCAATGAGCTTGAGCGAATAGTTCATAGTTTGTGATCAGTTAAATCGAGTAAGGCAAAGTCGCGGTGATAAAGTTCTGCGCGGGGCTGGACGGAGCGTCAAGACGCCTGATTAGGAAGGCCTGACCGGGAGCAAGCTGAATCGCATCTCGAGACGCGCTATTTGATGTGTCAGTTGTGCGTTGCCAGCTCCCCTTCGTCGTATCGAAATAATAAGAAACCCAAGCGGTGTTACCCCAGATCTGCACCAGATCTGCGCCGGCAAGCGCGGTTGACGAACTCGAGGCACCGCGCCATCCGGGGATTTGAGTGTTCAAGGCCAGTCCACTCAACGTCGTCGGGGCAGGCAAACCGTGGCTGAACAACGTAACTCCCGGAGCGAGGTGGCCGTGCTTCGTGGCAACGTCTGGAACGCGGCCCGTCACATACATCGTGAGCGGGGTTGACGCGCGACGAACGATGAGGAATCCACGATCTTGCCTCAGTAGCGTATTATCGCGTGATGCAGAGGCCGCAGTGTCGGTGCTCCGCTCCCAGCGACTCCTAGTCGTGTTGTAATAGTAACTCACCCACGACGTGTTGGACCAAATCTGCACGAGATCAGCGCTCTGCGCGTCCGGGCCACCTTGCAGCGTGGTGGCTCCGAAAAACGTGGCCAAGGTGTCCGCCAATACGAGTTCGTAACGATCCCCAACAGCCGGCGAGACGACTTGGTCGATCGCCATGCCATCGTTCGTAAGGTTCAGGCGCGTCGCCGTATTGGATGTCGCACTCACCGGCATCACACGCCCCGCTGCCGCGCCACTGGTGATGCGGAGGAGATAGGGATTTGCTGCGTTGGAAAACGCCCCAGACGTCCAACCCGCATTCGAAACATCAATGTAGTTGGAGCCAATCCCCGTGATTGAACCGATAACGGCGCCGTTACCGACGACACTTCCCAAGAGAGGCAGAGACACAGCTCGGGTTTGGCCGGAGGGCACGGCAACCGTCATGCCTCCAACGGGCTTCGTGTAGGCCACATCAGCGGCAAAAACAGACGCGGTGCAGAAAAGCGGTAACGCGAAAGCTAGAAATTTCTTCATGCGCAGGGGCCGGATGATGCGAGGAAGCCACTGCGAACCGTTCCGGGCAAGGAAATTGCGAAGTAAGTAGTGAGATTTCATGACAAGGTAAGGGACAGTCTTAGCTCGGATTCTTCACGGACGCTCCACTTGGAGGCGGAAGAAGGCGCTTTGGCCGGCGGTGATGGTCAGCCGAGCGCGCCAGGTTTCCGTGGCTCCGGTTGCGGTGCGCTCGTGGGTGACGCCGGTCGTGCCCCAAGTCGACAGGTTCGTGGACGTCTGCACCACGTAGGTGAGGTCCGCGCGGTCGCTGGGACGCGTGTAGGTGAACCACCATTCGCTTCCCTGCACGCTGACTTGGGGAAGTCCGGAAATACCGGCGGACTTCGGATCCAAGCCTAGGGCGTATTCCACCAAATTGGTCACGCCATCGCGGTCGGGATCGGCGTTCGGTCCGCTGACGTTGGCATCGCTGCGCTCGCTGAGCGTGAAGTTCGCTGTCTGCCACGCAGCAAAGCCCACCTGGTTGACCGTGAGCGTCGCCGCGTCGCTTGTCACCGTGCCACCCGGATTGGTCACGACGACGGTGTAGTCGGCGGCATCGGCGAGAGTGAGGTTGTCGATGGTGTAGCTGGCTGACGTGGCGCCGCCGATCGTGCTCGTCCCCTTCTTCCACTGATAGGTCGGAGCCGGGGTGCCTGAAGCAACGACGGTGAAGGTGACGCTTTCGCCGACGTTCTTGGTCTGGGAGGCCGGCTGCGTGGAGATCGTCGGCGTGATGGGCGCGGCGATTTGAATGCTGAGCGTGAACGCTGGTCCGGTTCCAACCGCGTTATTGGCGGTGATGGTCACCGTCGAGTTGCCGGCCCCGGTCGGTGTGCCCGTGATTTGCTGTGTGCCGGAAGAATAAGTGAGTCCGCTGGGCAGCGTGCCGACCGTGAAACTCGTGGGCGAGTTGGTCGCGGTGAGCTGGTAAGGAACGATGGCAGCGTTCGCGTAGCCGGTGATCGTCGTGGCGCTGTTGATCGTGGCAACCGGTCCGAGAATGAAAGTGAGCGAAAAACTCGCGCTGGCGCCGTTGCCGTTGCTGGCCGTGAGCGTGGCGATCTTCACTCCGGCGACGGTAGGCGTGCCGGAGATTTCGCCCGTGGTCGCGTTCAGGCTAAGGCCAACGGGAAGATTGTTCGCGGTGTAAGACGTGGGGGAATTCGTCGCGGTGATTTGATAGCTGAGTGCTTGGTTCAGATTCGCGGTGAGCGTCGCCGCACTGTTGATCGCGGGCACAGGTCCGGACGGATCGATCGTGATAACCAGCGTGACTGCCCCACCCTCACCGGTCGCGTTGTTGGCACTGAGGCTGACATAATAGGTGCCGGCGGTCGTCGGCGTCCCGGCGATGCGCGAATTTTCGGCATCATACGCGAGTCCGCCGGGAAGCGCGCCCAGATTGAAACTCGTCGGCGAGTTGTTCGCGGTGAGCGCAAACACGAACTCCTCGCCCACGGCGCCGAGCGCAGTCAGCGAGTTCGTGATCTCCGGCGCGCCGAGGGCCGCCGCGATCGTGAGGCTGTAGGTGAAGTTGTTCGTGATTCCGCCGTCGATGAGGGAGATGACGCCGGCGAACTCACCCGACTCGAGCGGCGTGCCACTGATTGCACCCGTCGCGGCGTTAACGGACATGCCGCTCGGCAGGTTGGTGGCGAGGTAGATCGTGCCCTCCGGCGGCTCGGGGTTGTAGTAGGTTTTGAGGTCGAGTGGCCCGTAGGCCACGCCGGCCTGCCCAGCCGGCAGATTGATTTCGGCCGCACGGGCGGCCGCGACCAAGCCGCACAGGACGAGAACGAACGAGAGGAGTTTCATTGCGAGAGTGTTCCGAGTTGAAGGCATGAGCGGGGCGTCCGGTGGTGGCGGCGACTCAACCGCCGGCGAGTTGGATGCTCGTCGCGATCGTGATGACGAGGGTGACTGGCTGGCCCTCGCCGTTCGCATTCACGCCACTGAGCGTGACGTTGAACTTGCCCGACACGGTCGGCGTGCCGCGAATTTGACCAGTGATCGAATCCACGGTGAGACCGGCAGGCAGACCGCTCACGATGTAACTGCCCGGCGAGAGCGTCGCGGCGATGTCGTAAGAGAACGCCTGGCCGACGCGGCCGCTCGCGGTTTGCGAACTCGTGACCACCGGCGTGTTGGGCGCGGCGGCAATCGAAACAGTCACCGGCACGAGCACGCTCGAGCCGCCGGCATTGCTGGCGCCGACGCGGAGCGAAAGCGTGCCCGGGCCGGTCGGCGTGCCGGAGAGCACGCCGGTGGCCGTGTTCACGCTGAGCCACGCGGGAGCGTCGAGCGCCTCAAACGATGTGGGATCATTCGTCGCGGTGATGCGATACGTGAAAGCGGTGCCGGCGCGCGCAGAGACGCTGACCGCGCTGTTCACGACCGGCGCGTTGGGCGCCGGATAAACCGTAAGCGTGAGCGTGCGCGGCAAACCGGTGCCGTTGGCGTTGATGCCGACGAGCGACACTAGGTAAGTGCCGGCGACGTTCGGCGTGCCTTGGATCAGGCCGGTCGACGCATTAATCGCGAGGCCGGGCGGCAGGTTGATCGCATCGAGGAAGATCGACGGCGGGAACGGCGTGGTGCTGGGCACGTTCGTCGCGGTGATCTGATAAGAGAACGCGACACTGACCATCGCGGTGGCCGTCGTCGGGCTGGTGATGACGGGCGCGTTGTCGGCCGGCGCGATACCGATGAGCAACGTCTGCGGCTGGCTGGTGCCGGCGGCGTTGATCGCGGTGAGTGTCACCGTGTAGAGGCCGGGGTTATCCGCGGGGTTGCCGCTGATGACGCCGGTCGTGGTGTTCAGCGCGAGACCGAGCGGCAACGTGCCGGTGAGGCCGTAGTTCGTGGGCGTGTTGGTGGCGGTGATCTGGTAGCTGAACAGCGTCCCCACCTTGCCGTTTGCCGTCGCGTCGCTCGTGATCGCCGGCGCGGTGAGCGGCGCGGCGATCTCGATCGTGAGCGTCGACGCCTGACCGAGACCGGCGGCGTTCGCGGCGCGGATTTGCACGCTCGCGGTGCCGGCGCTGGTCGGCGTGCCGGAGATGACACCGGTGGTCGAGTTGAGCGACAAGCCCGCCGGAAGTTGATCGCTCGCGTAGGACGTGGGCGACTCCGTGGCGGTGATTTGATAACTGAACGCCGTGCCGGCGCGACCGCCGACGTTGAGCGCACTGGTGATGCGCGGCGTCGCTGGCGCGGGCGCGATCGTGATCGCGACCGTCTTCGGCGCGCTGGCACCATCGGCGTTGCTCGCGGTCAGCGTCACGTCGAACGGCGCAGTCGTTTCGGTGGTCGGGAGACCGGAGATGATACCGGTGCTCGTGCTGAACGACAGGCCGCCGGGCAGCGCAGTGGCGGTGTAGGACGTCGGCGCGTTCGTCGCTTGGATCTGATACTGGAACGGCTGGCCCACTTGACCCGACGCCGTGCCGTTCGATGTGATGACAGGCACGGTGAGGGCGCGGCGGATGTCGAAGAGCATTTCGACCGCCGGGCCGCGGCCGCCGGCGGCGTTCGCCGCGGCGACCCACACGCGAGCTTGTCCCGGCGTGCTCGGCGTGCCGGAGATGACACCCGACGTCGCGTTGAGCGAGAGGCCGGTGGGCAACGTGCCGTTGATGACCGTGAAGCTCGTCGGCGTGTTGCTGCCGGTGAGCGTGAAGCTGAACGCCGTGCCGGCGGTGCCGGTGGCGATCGGCGTGTTCGTGATCACGGGCGCGAGCGCCGAGGAGTTGATCGTGATCATCAACGCGGCCGTGGAGGAGCCGGCGCTGTTGGTCAACGTGAGTGTGACGTTCGAAATGCCGGGCTCGGTCGGCACGCCGGTGATGACGCCCGTCGAGGCGTTCAGAGCAAGACCCGCGGGGAGCGTCGTGGAAGCGAAGCTGGTTGCGGCGGGATTCGTCGTGATCGTGAACGTGAAGGCCGAACCAACTGTGCCGACGGTGGAGCCGGTGCTGGTCGCGACCGGGGCGCTCGCCGCCGGATTGATCGTGAACGTGATCACCTGCGTGGTGGCGCCGTCGGGGTTCGTGGCGCGGATGGCGACCTTGAACGTGCCGGTCTGCGCCGTCGTGCCGCTGATCGTGCCGGTGCTCGGGTTGAGCGTGAGGCCCGCGGGCAGCGTCGACGAGGTGCCGTCCGGCAGGTTGACGAGCGCGAAGCTCGTGTTACCGGAGCCGAAGTTCGGCGTGTAAGTGAAGCTGCCGCCGGCGGTGCCGCTGACGGTCGTGGCGCCGGTGAACACCGGAGCGTTGAGCGAAGCGGCGATGTCGATGTTGACGGGCTGCGTCGCTGCGCCGGTGACGTTTTGCGCGCCGACGGTCACGGTGTAGAAACCGGCGGCGGTCGGCGTGCCGGAGATCGTCGCGCCGCTGATCGAGAGTCCAGACGGCAGCGTCGAGGCCGAGAAGGTCGTCGGGCTGTTGGTCGCGGTGATCGTGTAGGAGAACGCTTGCCCCACCCGACCGCTGGCCGACGGCGGGCTCGTGATGACCGGGCCGGGCGGCTGCACGTTCAGCGCGAGCGTCTTCGAGTCGGAGCCGGTGGCGTTGGTGGCCGTGAGCGTCACGTTGAAGGAGCCGGTTTGCGTCGGCGTGCCTTCGATGACGCCCGTCGTCGTGTTGATCGCGAGGCCGGCGGGCAAACCGGTCGCGCCGAACGTCGCGCTTTGGCTGGAGACGATTTGATAACGGAACGACACGTTCGCGACGGCCAGCGCGGTGAGCGGGCTGGTGATCGTGGGCGCGAGCGGGTTCACGGTGAGCGCCGCGCCGTTGCTGACGATCGTGCCGCCGCTGTTGGTGACCGCGACAGTCACGGTGCCGTTATCGGCGAGGCGGAGATTATTGAGCGTGACCGAAGACGAAGTCGCACCGGGGATGGCGACGCCGTTGAGGCGCCACTGGTAGGTCGGCGCGGGCACACCGGCCGCCACGACGCTGAAGGTCGCGGAACCGCCGAGGAGCGCAGTCTGCGGCGTCGGCTGCGTGGTGATGCTCAGGCTGACGTTCAGCGAGAGCACGACCGGCGTGCTGCTGGTGGCGGAGCCGAAAGCGTTGGTCGCTTGCAGCGTGTAGGAGCCCACGTCGGCGGACGTGACTGAGGCGAGGCGCAACACCGGCGAGTTCGGCCCGCTGATCGGCTGGCCGTTCTTGAACCACTGATAGGTGACCGGGAACGGCGAGTTCGAGACCGCGAACTTGATCGTCGCAGGGGCGTTCTCATCGACGCTGATCGCGCCGCCGCCTTGGATAACGGGAAGGTCGGCGGTAAGGATCGTGCCGTAGGCGCCGACGCCCACGACTTGGTTGCCGAAGAGCGCGGTGTCGTTGAGCGGATCGGCGGCGCCGGTCGTGCGACCGGTCCATGTGATGCCATCGGTCGAAGTGTAGTAATTGTTCGACTGCGACGTGACGACAAAGTGTCCGTTCAGATAGGTGACGCTGAAGAACGGCATCACGCCGAGCGTGGTCGTGGTCCAGTTGATGCCGTCGGTCGAGCGCGAGACGGTGCCGTTGACGCCGACCGCAACGAACGCGCCACTGCCGTAGACGACGTCGTTGAAGTGCGCGGTGGTGCCGCTGCTGCGGAGCGTCCACGTGTCCGTCGGATCGGCCGCGGAAGCGATCGTGCCGGTGTTGCCCACTGCCACGTGCATGCCGCCGCCCACCGCCAAGCGACGCAATTGCGCGGTCGTCGCGGTGCTGGTGGCGCGCTTGGTCCACGTGAACGTGGTGCCGTCCGGCGAGGTGTAGATGCTGCCGCCATCGGCGACGATGATCCACACTCCCGCGCTCGTGGCGTAGCGAACGCCTTGCAGGCCGTTCGTCGAGAGAACCGGGCTCAAGGTCTGCCACGTCCAGTTGGTGCCGTCGCCCGAAGTGAGCACGGTGCCAGTAGCGCCAACGGCGACGAATTTGCTTTGGGCAAACGTCACGTCGAGGAGACGGTTCGTCGTGGTGGAATTGCGCGGCGTCCAGGTCGCGCCGTCCGTGGAGGAAACGAGCGCGCCGGCGTCGCCGACGGCGACGGCCACGGAGGCCGAAGCGGCCACACCGTTGAAGTGCGTGCTCTGATACGGACCCGCGGTGAGGACGCTCCAGTTCTCAGCGTCCGCGGACGTGAGGATGACGCGTCCCGCCTGGCCGGCGATGACGTAGCGGTTGTTGCCAAACGCGGTGTTCTGCAATTGCGCGGTCACGCCGGGCACGCTGCGCGGTGTCCAGACCAAGCCGTCGGGCGACGTGAGGATCGTGCCGTTGACGCCGACCGCCACGAAGCGGTTGTTCACGAAGTTGACGCCGCGCAGGTGGTTCGTGGTGCCGGAAGAAACTGGCGTCCAATTAGTGCCATTCGTCGAAACAACGATCTGCCCATCGGGACCGACGGCGACGAGGCGGCCCACACCGTAGGCGAGCCCTTGGAGCGACGGCGCGCCGGTGCTCACCGCGGTCCAGTTCACGCCGTCTGCGCTCGAGAACACTTTGCCGGTCGTGCCACTGACGCCGTAGTATTTATTCAGGATGAAGGCCGCACCGAGCAGCGTCTCGTTGATGCCGTTGCCGAGCGTGCCGGCGGTCCAGTTCACGCCGTCAGTAGTCACCGCGGTGACGCCGCCGGTGCCGAGGGCGACGACGCGGCCGTTGCCCGCCACCATGTCCTGCAACGACGTGAGGGCGCCGTTGATGCCGGTCGGGCGAGTCTCCCACGTGACCGTGTCCTTCGAGAGGAACATGCCGTTGAGGCTGCCCATCGCGAGCGTGCGATCGCCGAGCGTGACGAACTTGAAGATGTTGTTCTGCGCCGGCACCTGCCGCGTGCTCCAATTGAGTCCGTCGGTGGAAACGAGCAGCGTGCCGCGCAAACCACCCAGGATAAACTGGCCGTTAAAGAACGCGACGCGCGTGGCGCCGTTGCCCGTGGGCGTCGGATTGCGCCAGCGCCAGCCGCCTTCGGGGGTAACGAAGAACGGTTCCTCGGGGCTCGTGGCGGTGCCGAGCGAGTTCGTCGCGCGCACACTGTAGCGACCGCTGTTGGCCATGCGCCAGTCAGCGACGAAGTAGGAGGCGTCGGTCGCGCCGGGGATATCGACGCCGTTGAAACGCCATTGATAGCTCATCGGAGCGGAACCAGCCGCCGGGATCACACTGAGCACGGCGCTGGAGCCTTCCGGAAGGACGCCACCGGCGGCGGCAAACGAAGTAGAGATATTGCCGGACGGGAAGAAGGCCGGTGCGCTGGCGGCGAGTGCGATCACGGCGGCATTCGAGGTGACCGTAATGCCATTCTGCGTGACCGCGATGGTGTAACTGCCGGCCTCGGTGGCGTTGTAGGAGCGGAGTGTCGCCCCGGGAATGGCCGTGCCGTCT
Source organism: Verrucomicrobiota bacterium (assembly GCA_023432225.1). Lineage (GTDB taxonomy): Bacteria > Verrucomicrobiota > Verrucomicrobiia > Opitutales > Opitutaceae > Didemnitutus. The sequence continues at coordinate 114,241 of JAEYUW010000047.1, read as the reverse complement.
TTGAACCACTGGAAGGTGATCGGCGCAGAGCTGAGGGAGGTGGCGACAATCGCCAGAGTGTTGGTGCTGCCCTCGGCAAAAGTGCCGCCGAGCGGTTGCACCGCAATCGTGGGCGCGGCGGGAGGCTCGACCACGCTCGCGAAGTCGTCGACCCAGACGGCGCCGTTCGGAACCGTGAGGTTCATCTCCGCGCCACCGACACCGACCGTGACCGTGCCCGCGGTGCTCATGCCCCACGGGCCGCGCAGGTTCGTGGTCGCCGCGCCGGTGAACGCGCCACCGGACGAGTAAGACGTGGTGACATTACCGGTCGCGGCGTCGAAGACAGCACGCACGATGATGGAACCGGTCGACAGCGTCACGTTGCCGAGATTCGTCGGCGTGCCGTTGTTGGTCGTGAGCTGGGCGAAGCGCTCGAGTCGCGCGTTGGCGGCTCCGGTGTCGTTGATCAGGCGGAAACCGGTTGTGAGATTATCCGAGAAATCGGCCGTATTGGCGATCGTGAGCTGCGCCGCCGCGAGACGGACCGACCCGCTGCCGCCGGTGCCGAGAATCACGCCGCCGGAAACACCGACGCGGGCCACGACGGTCCAATTACGATCGAGCGGGAGCGTCGCGGTGCGCGTCACCGTGCGAAAAGCGGTGTCGGACGTGCCGTAGGCCGTGCCGAAGTTGAGGCGTCCGCGAGCGACCGTGAGGTCCGTGGCCGTGTCGGGCATCGAGGTGATCGGCGTGGCATTCCACGCCGCACTGAGGCCCGGGCCGCTGAAGGTTTCTGTTGCCGCAACGCTGTTCACCGGGGCGCTGAGTTGGACCACCGGCAGGCTGTTCGCGAAGTTGACAGGATTCGAGTCGACCATGAAGCCCGGCAGGAAGACGCCGGCGCTGCTCTGGCTGAGCGTGGGGTTGACCGCGCCCGCCATGTCCGTGCCGTCCGTGCGCCATTGCACACCGACGCTGGCGCCGGCATCGGGCTGGACGCTGAACGACGCACTTTGACCGGTGGTCGAAACGACGACGCCGGGCTCAGGTGTCACTTCGAGACTGTGGCTGAGCGCAACATTGCCCCTCGCGCCGCTAGCTCCGACGACCGCGATGAAGTAAGTCGTGCCGGCGTTCACGGGCAGCGTGAGGCGGGCCGCACTCGAATTCGGGGTGTCGTTGTTCTGACCGTGGAACGCGAGGGTCGTGAGCGAACTGCCGGAGTAAACGGCGAGCGCGGTGTCGATGGTGCTGCCCGCCGTGTCGAACGTCGCGAGGCCCGACGCCATCGGGCGATACGCATACCAGAGCGACGAGGAGGTGCCGCCCGACGACCAGTGGGTCGGTTCACCGGTCTCGGCCGTCGCACCGGCATTCGAGATCGTGGCCGCGGCTCCGGCGAACCCGGTGAGTTGAAGCGCGGAAGCGAAGTTGTCGTTACTCACCGGTTGGTTGACGGTGAGCGAGACGGTGTTGGAGGTGCCGGTCGAAAGTCCAGCGAAGGCGCGCACGGAGTAGCTGCCGGCGTCGCTCGTGCTGACGTTGGAGAGCGAGAGCGTGGCGGAGGTGGCGCCCGCGATGTCGACGCCGTTCTTCATCCACTGGTAGGCAAGGTCGTTCACGCCGGTGGCCGCGGCGGTGAAGGTGACATTCGCGCCCACCAGGACGGATTGGGAAATCGGCTGCGTCGTGAAGGTGATCGCCGGCACGGCGCGGGCGCGGCGGATGACGTTGTTGTTGGAGTCGACGAAGTAGAGTGAACCGTCGGCCGCGGGTGCGATGCCGGTGACGTAATCGACCCGTGCGCTCGCACTGCTGGAGTCCACGTAGCCGGAGTTGAAGGGTTGGCCGAAGAGCGTGCTGACGGCGCCGGACACAGGGTCCACGCGATAGACCGAACCGTAGCTGGCCGCGTAGAGCTGGCCATCCGCGCCGAGCGAGATCGCGTTGAGGTAACCGAGACGAGTGAACGGAGGAACGCCGTCGAGCTGGCCGCCCGTGTTGAAGACACCCGCAATGGTCGTGACGTTGCCGGCGGTATCGATCTTGCGCACGATGCTGCCGCCGTTCTGCTGCACGACGTAGATGTTCCCGGCAGAGTCGACCGTCAGACCGCGCGGGCTGCCGAAGCGCACCGGGCTGCTGGCGGCGCCGCCGGCGAGACTGCCATCGACACTGCCGTTTTGGCCGGCGACACCGGCCACGGTGGTCACGGTGAGATCGGCGGCCGCGACTTTGCGGATGGTGTTGTTCCATTGATCGGCGACGTAGAGGTCGCCGTTCGGGGCGAAGGCGAGATAGCCGCTGCTGTTGAAGCGCGCCACGGTGGGGCCGCCGTCGGCGCTGCCGGTGCTGCCGTTGCCCGACCCGACGACGGTGGTGACGGCACCGTCGGTAGCGACTTTGCGAATGCTGCCGTTGTCGAAGACGTAGATTTCACCGGTGGACGGATGACGCGCGAGCCCGCGCGGAGCCAGGAAGGTTGCCGCAGTCCCCGAGCCGTCGGTCATGCTCCATGGTGCGGTGGGTGAGCCGGCAAGTGTCGTGACGACGCCGGCAGGAGTGATTTTGCGCAGGACGCGATTGGCCGTGTCCGAGACGATCAAGTCGCCGTTGGCATCGATGACGATGCCGTCCGGCTGATTGAAGCGGGCCGCCGTGCCGGTGCCGTCCGCATAGCCAGGAGGAATGCCGGCGAGCGTGCTCACATCACCGGCCAGGCCCACCGTGCGCAGCGTGTTCGAGTTGGTGTCGGTGACGACCAGCCGGTCGCCGGCCCAGACGATGCCGCGGATGTAGTTGCTGAAGCGCGCGGCGGAGCCCGTGAGGCTGTCCGTCGAGCCGCTGTTCCAAGGAGAACCCGCCATGGTCGTCACGTTCAGGGACGTGTCGACCCGGCGCACGACGTAGGAACCATCCATCACGTAGAGGTTGCCGGTGTTGTCGACCGCCACGTCGTTGGGATTCGACAGGCGCGCGGCGGTGCCGACGCCATCGAGCGCGCCGCTGAGCGAAGTCGGCGGCGGTGCGCCCACGATCGTCGTCAGATTACCGGCCGCGTCGATCTTGCGCAGGGCGGAGTTGTTGGTATCCGCGACCACAAAGGTGCCGTCGGCCAGCCGGACGATGCCGCGCGGCGAATTCAGGCGCCCGACGCCCGGGGCTCCGTCCGCATAGCCGCCCGCGCCCAAAGTGCCGGCGAAAGTGGAGACGTCGCCGGCGGGCGTGATCTTGCGAATGGCATGATTGTTTTCGTCGACGACATACAAGTTGCCGTTGGTATCGATGACGCCGCGACTGACGGAGTTGAAGCGTGCATTGGTCCCGTTGCCATCAAGCGCGCCGCTATTGAAAGCCGAGCCGGCGAGCGTGCTGACGACGCCGCCGGAGATCTTGCGCACGGCCGAATACTGCAGGACGTAGAGGTCGCCATTGGGCGCGGCGATCACGGCGTAGGGGTTGCTGAAGCGCGCGGCAGACAGCGCGCCGTCGACTTGGGAGTTCACGCCGGCGGCGCCGGCGTAGGTGGTGACGACGCCGGCCGGCGTCACGCGCCGGATGGTGTGATTCATGGAATCGGCGACGTAAACGTTGCCTGCGGCATCGGCGGCCGGGCCGCGCGGCTGGCTGAATCGGGCACTGCTGCCCGTGCCGTCGACGGCACCGCGGCTGCCCATGCCAGCGATCGTGGCGGTGGTATAGACGGGGTTGCCGCCCGTCAGCGTCGCGGTGGCGCTGGTGGCCTTGCCGCCGTTCGAGGTGTTGACGACGACGTAGTAGGTGTTCGAGACGCCGCTGGCGGGTGCGCTGAAGTTGATGCTCGTGGTCGTGGAGTTGGTGTTGGTCGTCGAGTAAAGCGTGCCGTTTTGATACCACTGGTAGCTGGTGATCGTCGCGCCGGACGGCGGAGTGGCCGCGACACCGAGGACGACGGTGTAGCCGCTGTAAACGGTCTGCGACGCCGGTTGCTGCGTGATGGTGGCGGCGGCCGGGCCGGGCGGCGGCGGATTGACGGTGAGCGTGGCCGCGGTGCTTTCCACCGAGCCGGTGGCGTTGGTGACGACCACGGTGTAGGAGCCGGCATCGGTGCTGGTCGCACTCGCGATCGTGTAGCTCGCACTGGTGGCGCCGGCGATCGGGTTGCCGTTGAGTTCCCATTGATAGGTGACGGGCGACGCGCTGGTGGCACTGACCTTGAACGTGACCGGAGCGCCGCCGACGACGGTCTGCGAGGCCGGCGCGGTGGCAATGTAGGGGGCGTTCGAGAACGTCACCACGATGTCGCTGGTCTGCACCGTGCCGACGTTGTTCGTGACGGTGAGGCGATAGGTGCCCGCGGTGGCGCTGTTGGCGGCGCCGAGATTGAGGAAGGGACCGACCGCGCCGAGGATCGGCTGGCCGTTGCGCGTCCACTCGTAAGTGGCGCCGTTGCCGGCGAAGGCACCGGCGAAGAGTTGCACGGTCTGGCCGCCGTAAACGGTGCGATTCGCCGATTGCCCGAAGATGACGGGAGCCGCGTTGGTGAGAGCCACGCGCTTGTAGCCGACCGGGCGCGGATCGCTCGGCGCGGCCACGGGGCCGAGGAGGTGGAGCCAGCCTTGACCGGCCACGATCTTGGTGCCGCGCGCGAGCGGATCGCGAATCTCGACGCCCGGCGCCCAAGCGGTGTCGAGCGTGCCGTCGTTGTTGTAGCGGAACAGACCCTTGGCGGCGGTGCCGTTCACGGAGTCGAACCGTCCCGCGACGTAGAGGCGGGCGGAGTCGTCGAGACCGAGGCTGTTGATGAAAGCGGAGAGCCCGAGCGGGGCGTTGTTGGTCAAGGTGACGTCGGGAACGCTGGTGTCGACGGCGCCGCTCGCGGTAAGGCGCACGATACGGCGGGACGTGCCATCGATTTTCAGCGCTCCGGCTACCCAGGCGCTGCCATCCGGGAGGAGACGGAAAACGACGTTGCCGGCGCTGTAGATCGTCTGGGCGGCCTGCACCTGTTGGTTTTTGACGGGATCGAAGAAGATGCTCGAGAAGCCGACCGACACGGAGGCGTCGGCCAACGCCACGGACGCGTAACCGGCATCGACCGTGCCGTCGGGGCGCAGCTTGCGCAGCGCGACCTTGCTGTCGCGGCCCGCGGCGAGAACGAAGATCGAACCATCGCCGGCGACCTGCACATCGCCCACGGCGCCGAACTCCACCGACAGATCGTTGCTGGCGTTGCGCGAGGAACTGGCAAACGAACTGAGATCGGGAGCGAAACTCGCGTCACGCGAGCCGTCGGCGCTGTGGCGTCGCACCCACGCGCTCGTGCCGAAGTTGACGTAATCGCTCACTCCCAAGGTCGGGCGCCAGGCGATCATGCCGCCATCGGGCAAAGCGGCATAGTTGTAACCCAAAGCGCTGCCCTCGGTATAATTCCAGTCACCGCGCGCCGAACCATCGGCGTTGTAACGACGGAGCGTGGCGTCGGTGTAACCGACGTTGGTCTGTTGCTCGCCCTGATCCATCCGCCCCACGGCGAAGGAACGGTCCGGCCACTGGAAAACGTAAGCGTAGGGGTTCTGCAGCAGAACGCCGGGGTTGTGGAACGGCGTCGAATCGCCCGCGAGCAGGCCGTTCGTGCCGAAGAGCGCGGTGCCGGGCTGACGGGTGCTGCCGAAGTGGTCGAAGATACCTGCAGCGAGCACGCGGCCGTCATTGAGCAGAATCGCGGTCTCGGGCACAATGGTGCTGCCGAAGCCGCCGGTATTGAAACCTTCCAGCGGCGTGCCGGCCGCGGTGAGGGCAACGACGTTGCCCGGCGTGTCGTTGTTGAGATCCGGCAGGTGGAGATTTCCCGACGGGGCGCTGCGGCAGATCCAGAAAATTTCCTTCGTGTAGCCGGTGTTGCGCGCCGGCCAACTGTTGTCGAGCGTGCCGTCGGCATTGAAGCGCAACAGGCGGTCGCTGGTCAGGAGGAACTTGTCGTCGGCATCGAGGAGCGCGAAACGTCCGTAGAGACCATACGTCGAGTTAATCAGCGACTGCGACCGCAGCGGTGGCGAGAACGTGTCGTCGTAGGTGCCGTCGGCGTTGAAGCGAACGGCGAGGATCGGATCCGTGGACATATTGCCACGGCCGGTGTAGGCAAACCGGCCAACGACCACGGCTTTACCGGTGCTTTGGATAACCACCGCGCGTCCGATCGAGGCCCCGTTTGTCACCCAGCCAGCGGGCAACTGCTGCCCCAAGTTATCGAGCACACCGCTGGCATTGACGCGAGCGACGCCATAGCGCGCCACACCGTTAACGACCGTGAAGCTGCCAACTACATAGATATTGCCTGCACCATCCGTGACCGGAGGAGCGAAGATCGTCCCGCCATTCGTCAGCACGACCGGAGTGAAGCTCTCGTCGGCGCCACCGTTCGCGTTGAGGCGATAAATGGTCGGCTGCGCCACGTTGACCGCGCCGGCCGGCAGCAAGGCGTTACCAGAGATCAAATCCGAAGCGGAGAGGAGCAGCTTGCCATCGGCTTGGCGGTGCATGAACCGAATGGAGCGGTTGAAGCGCGGCGCAGTGTAAGTGTTGTCCCACGAGCCGTCGGCGTTCACGCGCACGACGGTGGCGCCTTCGCCGGAGGCGTGATTTACCGCGACCAGCAGCTTGCCGTCGGGCTGGAAGCAGACGAACAGCGGCGAGCCGAGGCGCTCGTCCCACACGAAGCTGGGATCGATCGCACCGGTCGCCTCGTGCAGGCGGAACAGGCTGCCGACGCGAACCCCGCCGACCACGTCCTGCGCACGGCCTAGCACATTCCACGTCATGAACAAGCGTCCCTGGCCGTCGGAGAACACGCGGCTCGGCGAATACATGTTCGCCTCGGTGTCGTCCCAGAACGTCGGCGCGGAACCGACGGCGGAAACCGCGAGCGGCGCGTCGACGCTGACCGTGGTGCCGTAGGTGTTCGTGACCTCGACGCGGTAGCTGCCGGCGTCGGCAGAGCTGAGCGAGGTCAGGACGAGTGAGTTCGCGGTGGCGCCGGAGAGGGCGGCGTTATTCTTGAACCACTGATAAGTGAGCGGCCCGGAGCCGCTCGCGGCGACGCCGAAGGTGAACGAGGCGCCGGTCGCCGCCAAACCACCGGAGGGTTGCTGCGTGATGGTCGGGGCGCCGTTGACGACGAGGAGTGTCACGGTGTTCGTGGCCGTGGCGCCCGAGAGGCGACCGGTCGCCGTCACGGTGTAGGTGCCGGCGCGCGCGTTGGTGAGGTTCGACACCCGATACGTCGCCGAGTTGGCGCCGGCGATCGCGGTGCCGTTGTAGAACCACTGGTAATCGAGTTCCTCGCTCGCGGCGAAGGGCGCGCCGAGCGTGATGTCGCGTCCGATCTGGCCCACGAGCGTCACGGGCGTGCTGGCCGCCGGCGCCGGTCGCGTGAACGAGCCGTTGGCGCGGTAAATCGCCCCCGAGCCGCCGACGTAAAGAAGTCGGTTCTGGAAGAGCAGCGGCGCTGCCACCGGGAATTCCGAAGACGGCAGTTCGGTGCGCACCCAATCTTCGCTGTTGGGATCAAACGTGTAGACGAGGCCGGCGCGCGCGTCGTCGTTGGCGCGCTGGAGATTGACGGCTAACGTGCCGCTGAAATTCGCGGCGGCGGTGGGCGTGCCGAGATCGCTCGCGATCTGTTCCCAGCCACCGGCCGGATTGGGGTTGAAAGAGCGAAGCACGCGCCCGTCGCCGAGAAGGTAATAGAAACGGCCCTCATTGAAGAGCACGCTGCGGATATTCGCGGACGTGGACGACAAGGGGATCGCCACGCGATTCCAGTTCGTCAGATCGGTCGAGTAGGCGATGGAGCCCTCGGAAGCACCGGTCGTCGGATTGAAGGTGGTCGAGCTACTCCCCGCCACGTAGTAGCCACCGCCAAACGTGAGCGAAATGAGGCCTGAAATGCCACTCGGTAGCGCGCGCCGGGTCCAGGTCGTGCCATCAGTGGACGTAAGGATGACGTTGGCGGACGGAGCGGCGATGAGTTGGCCGTTGATGGAGGAGAGCCGCGCGATGTTGGCCGTCGTTAGCGTGCTGTCATTGCTGACGCGCGGGCTCCAATTGGCACCGTCGCTAGAAGCGACAATCGTGCCGGCCACGGCGCCCGCGTAGAGCACGCCATTGTGCACGGCGAGCGTGTTGAGCGTGTTGGTGGTCGAGGTCGGACGCGCGATGAAGTTCACGCCGTCGCTCGACTCGTGCACCACACCGCCGTTGCCGGCGACGTAGAGCTTGTTGTTGAACACCACCGAAGCGTTCAGGAACGAGGTTCGCGGGATGGAGAAATTGTTCGCATCGACGCGCGTGAAGTTGCCGTTCGCAAAGCGGTAAAGCGCGCCTTGCGGGCCGGGCAAATAGGTGAAGTTATCCGGTCCGGCCACGGCGTCGGAGAACGCGATGGATTCCGGATTGGAGGCAAAGGTCCACGTCACGCCGTCCGCCGAAGTGCCGGTGCGGGTGCCGGAGATGACGAACGTGCCGTTCACGAAGGTGGAGCCGATGAAGTTGTCCGTCGTCGCACCGGGCGCGATTTCGGCCCACGTGGCGCCGTTGTTCGTCGAGTAGGCCACGCGGCCGGTCTGGCCCGTGACGATCCACTTCCCCGCCCCGAAAGTGGCCGTGCGATAAAGCGTCGAGGTCGCGCCGGTGAAAGCGAGCGACCAGTTTGCGCCGTCCGCACTCATGAAAATTGCGGAGCGCGACTGGTTGCTGATCGTCGCCACGCCGACGGCGACGAACATGCCGTTGGCGTAGTCCAGGCCGAAGACCGAGAGTGACGTCGAGAGCGGTGCGATGCGCTTGCCGCGTTTCCAGGTGACGCCGAGATCCGCAGAGATGTAGGTCCAGCCGCCCGCGGTGATCGCGACAAAACGACTGCCATCGTAAACCATCCCAAAAATCGCGCCTTCGTTGTCCGGTGCACTGCCGCGCCAGATCGTGTGCGCGAGACGCCAGGTGGCGCCATGGTCCGTGGAGCGCCAGATCTGCGTGTTGCCGTCAGCGACGAGCACGCCGGCACCGTTGGAGGCGATGGAGAAAAGATCCTGCGCGTTCGGCAGCTGCACATAGGTCCAGTTCACGCCGTCAGCGGAGCGGCCAATCGTGCCGTTCTGTCCGGTGACGATGTGGTGCGTGCCGGAATAGGCATATTTCTGCAGCGAACCGCCGACCGGGTCAGGCGTGAGGCGGGTCCACCCGAGGTCCGCCGTGTAGCCGGCTTCGACGAGCGCGCGGGCGAAGAACTCGCGCGAAGTGCTGAGCACGACGCCACCGAGCGAAGCATCGCCAATCGTCGCAGGGTCGAAGCGTCCATTCGTCATCATGGGCAGCGAGCTGCGGATCGACCAGTTCGCGGTGGCCACCGGAGCGAAGGACGCGTGGACGCGCCCTTTGTAGACTTCCACATAGTCAGTAGCCGCCTTCTCGACCTCGACCAGTTGTTGCCGGAATTGCGCTTCGTCCGAGAAGTCCTGCTCCGACTCCAGCATGAACATGCGATCAAGGCCCGGCGCGCGGGCGCGGACCGCGGCCGAGGCCCGGCGGTAAAGCGAAACGAAATCGAGCAGCGCCTGCTTGGCCGCCAACCGATGCTCGAGCGGGCCCGCCTTGAGCAAGTCGGGGTTGTCTTCCATCGCCTGGCGGAACGTCAGGACGTCGCCTTGAGCGAGCTTGAGCAGCCGCTCGTAATCCGCGTTGAAGTTCTGCCCCAGCCCGAGATTCACGAGAAAATCGATGGCGCGCAGGCTGGCCTGAATCACCAGAAAGTCGGCGCGGTCGAAGGTCAGCGAGTGACCGCCACCGGTCTCGGCCGGTGTCAGCGTGAGCACGAAATTATCGTCCGTGACGGCCGCAAGGTCGGCGCGCACCGCCGCGGAAGTCGGCACCACGGTATCGCGCCAGAAGGAGCGCGTGGACTCGAGATTGTAGCCGGTGGGCAGCACCGTCTCGCCGTCGGCGTTTTGCGGCATGCTGGTCTTCCAGTCGTAGACGTCGCGACCGGTGCTCGACACCCCCAGGCCGTTCAGGACGCCGTTCGCCGGCGCGTCGCCGATCATGGCGAACCAGCGAGTCAGACCGGAGAGAGCCGCGGCGGTCTGATTGGTGGGCTCCGCCGTGCGCGCTTGCTGGAACTTCGCGCGCGCCGTGGCGAGATCGTGTGCCGCGAGCGCAGCGCGGCCTTCGGCGATGCGATCGTCAACGGGGGCGGCGCGCAACAGAGCGACCGAGGCAAGAGCGAGCAGCGTAAGGCGGACCAGTTTGGCTTTCATGGGGTGATCCCGGGTCGAGGCGAGGGTGACACTTGCAGATCGAAAAATTGAAATTGTCCGGCTTGCGGCCCGCGGAGCGGCAACACCACGCGGTGCTCGGTGGCGTCGGCGAGCTTGGCGCGCGGCAGCACGAGCTGCTGCGCCGGAGTGAACTCGGCCTCGGCGGCGGTGAGGCGCATCGTCTCGTCCGGTCTAACGATCACGACGTCCCGCAACAACGCGCCGCCGGCTCCGCTCATCTTGTGCAGGACATCCGCCAATTGCCCGACGACAGCCGGCCAAGCCGTCTCATCGTCGATGCGCAACTCGACCCCGCTCAGCAGCGGCCGCGCCTTCCAGGCGACCCGAAACAATCCGTGCTTGCCGTAATCGAGGCGGACACGGGCCACCTGCAAACGCGCGATCCGGCGACCGCTCTCCGGCTCGAACAGGCCGTAAACGAGATTCTCCGGGCCGGTGCGTTGGCCGATCTCCACATACATGCTCTCCGGCTGAGCCGGGGCGTTTTCCTGCGCGCCAAGGACGATTGCCCAACTCGCGAACGCGAGCAAAGCAAGGATCACCGCGCGCAAAACGCTGAGTCCGGGGGGCGACATTGTTGTGAGCCAGACTTGGCTGCGCAGTCCCGCCGCCGATTAGGAAAAGGGAGACGGAAATCCGAGCTCAGTCCTCGTGTGTGTGTAGGGGAATTCTCTCATGCCCCAACCAGGCCGCGAGGCAAAAATCTGTCAAAATCCCCGGACGTCGGGGAATTCCTGAGGCTAAACACCCCTAGTAAGAACGCTGTGAAGACCGAACTTTCCCGGACTGGGGGAAGAAGCTTCCCGCGGGACGAGCAACCACACCGCGCCGGAGAATTCGCCTTGTGCCGCCGCGCCGGATCGCTGTGCTGGCCCCAAAATGTGCGGAATCGCCGGAGTAATCAGCCCTGAACTGGATGCTCAGCGGCGGGAAGAGGCCGTGCGCCAGATGGTGGCGCGCGAGCGGCCCCGTGGACCCGACGATGACGGCTATATTTCTGACGGCGCTGCCACGCTCGGCATGTGCCGACTCGCTATTTTCGATCCGGCGCATGGACACCAACCCATGGTGAGCGAGGACGGTCGCTTCCACCTGGTTTTCAATGGCGCCATCTACAACTTTCGCGAGCTGCGCCAGCGGCTGGCGGGCCACGGCGCGACGTTCCGCACCGAATGCGACACCGAAGTGCTGCTGGCCGCCTACGCGCACTACGGCGACGCGTGCGTGCATCAGCTGCGCGGCATGTTCGCGTTCGCGGTGTGGGACCGCCAGGCCCAACGCCTTTTCGCCGCGCGTGACTCGCTCGGCATCAAGCCGCTCTATTATGCGCAACGCGCCGACGATGTCTTCGTCTTCGCGTCCGAGCTGAATGCGCTGCTCGCCAGTGGTCTCATCGCGCGCGAGATCGATCCGGTGGCGGTCGGCGATTTTCTCGCCTGGTTCGCCGTGCCAGCGCCGCGCACGATTTATCGGGGCATCGCCAATCTTCCGCCCGGCCATTCCCTGTCGGTCGAGCGCGGCGGTCGTTGCCGGGTCGACAAGTGGTGGAGCCTGCCCGCCGCCCAGCGCGTCACCCCGCGCACCGACTACGCCGGCTTCGTGCCCGAACTACGCGAGAAACTCGAGGACACGATCCGCGCCCATCGTCTCGCCGACGTCCCCGTGGGGGCTTTTCTTTCCGGTGGACTCGACTCGACGGCCATTGTCGCACTCATGGCCCGGACCGGCGCCAGTCGCTTGAAGACCTTCTCGCTGATCTTCAACGAAGCGGACTACTCCGAGGCGGCCGAGGCGCGTCTGGCCGCGCACGCCATCGGCACGGAACACCACGAGGAGATCCTCACGGGAGCGCGCATCGCGGCCGACATGCCGAAAATCATCGCGCAATTCGACCAGCCCACCGGCGACGGCATCAACACTTACTACGTCAGCCAGGCCGCGCGCGCGGGAGGCGTAAAGGTGGCGCTCTCCGGCCTCGGCGGCGACGAGTTGTTCGGCGGCTATCCCTCGTTCACCGACATGCCGCGTCTCGCGCGCTGGCTGCCGCTCTGGCGACAGGTGCCCGGCCGCGTTCGGCTCCGCGTGGTGCAATCGCTGCGCCGCCGCGGCGCGCGCGCGCGCAAACTCGCCGACTTTCTCAATGCCGCACGCGATCTGCATGAACTCTGCTCGCTGCGCCGCCGCGTCTTGTCCGAGGCCGCCCGGCTCGACTTGCTCGCGCCGGAGGCCCGTCGGCTGGCGCAGCGCCAGGGCTCCACGCACCCGATGCTGGACGATTTTGTCTTCGATCTGATCGGCGCCGATCCGATCCAAATCGTCAGCGCGTGGGAAATGCGCACCTACATGTCAGACGTGCTCCTGCGCGACAGCGATGTCTTCAGCATGGCGAACTCGCTCGAACTGCGCGTGCCGTTCGTCGACCGCGCGCTGGTGGAGTGGTGGTGGAACCAGCCCCCGCAGTATCGCTTCGATCCACGCCGGCCGAAATCGGCACTCGCTGACGCCGTCGCCGACTGCGTGCCGGCCGAGATCCGCTCGCGCCGCAAACGCGGCTTCACACTCCCCTTCCCGCTCTGGATGCGCCACGAGTTGCGGCCGTTCCTCGCCGAAACATTTTCCCACTCATCACTCGCGCGCTGCCCCTGGCTTGACGTCGCGGCCTCGCAGCGCGAGTGGACGACGTTTGACCAGACGAGCGACAACCAGAACTGGGGACGCGTCTGGACGCTCGCGATGCTCATCGCGTTCGCCAACCGTGCGGAGGCCACCACGTGAAGACGCTGCTCATCTGTCCCGACCTCTTTCACGCCGAGGGCGGCATCGCGCGCATCATGCGCCTCTACCTGCGTTCACTGTGCGAGCAGGCCGCGCCCGGAGACGAGGTGGGCTGCGTCGCGCAACTGGATAGCGGCGACACCTCCGCGCGCCTGCGCATGCTGCTCGGCGAGCACTCCGCGAAGATCGACAACTGCGAACGCAGCCGCTTCGCGTTTCTGTTCGTCGTGCTGGTGCGCGCCTTCAAATGCCGGCGTCTCGTCTGCGGCCATCTGCACCAACTCATCATCGCGCGGCTCGCCCAGATCTTCAACCCGCGGCTCGATTACTACCTCGTGGCCCACGGCATCGAGGTCTGGCGTCCCTATTCGCTGCTCGAGCGCGCGGCCCTTCGCGGCGCGCGCCGCATCTTCTGCGTCAGCGAATACACCCGCCGACAGATGTTGCGCTTCGACAGCTCGCTCGATCCGGCCCGCCTCGTCGTGCTGCCGAACACGTTCGATCCCGGGTTCCGCGCGGACACGATTCCGATCCCGGCGGCGGCTGGCGCGCGCTCGCCCCGCATTTTGGTCGTTTCGCGCCTCGTCACCTCGGACCCCTACAAGGGCGTCGACCTGATGATTGAAGCCATGCCGGCGGTGCTCCGGCAATATCCCGGCGCGCAACTGCGTATCGTCGGCGGAGGCGATGCGCGGCCCCATCTCGAAGCGCTGGCGCGTGAGCGCTCACTGGGAGACGCGGTGCGTTTTCTCGGCCTCGTCGACGACGCGGTGCTGCGCGAAGAATACCATCGCTGCGACCTCTTCGCCTTGCCCAGCCGCAAGGAAGGCTTCGGCCTCGTTTACCTCGAGGCGATGAGCTACGGCAAACCGTGCCTCGCCGCACGCGCCGGCGGTGCGCCCGAAGTCGTCGACGACCAGGTCGGCGCGCTCGTGGAATACGGCAACGTCGAGCAAATCGCTCTCGCCGTCGGCAATTTGCTGCGACACCCGCGCAATCCCGCCGCGATCGCCGCGCGCGTCGCGAGTTTTTCCTACGCCAACTTTTCCGCCAAGTTAGCCGCGCTGCTCAAGTAAGGTAGCGACAACGCGGAGAGTAGTGGGAGGTTCCAGCTCCCGTATTGCGGAACGTTCCGGAGAAAACGGGAGCTGGAAGCTCCCGCTACTTTGAGCGTCGCTCCGCCGCTCTTCGCCGAAGCGGTCAGACCAGGTGGAACACCGACTTCAGCTCGCGCGAGACCGGGCTGTTGTCCGGATTGCTCGGCATGACGTCGCGCATGTGCGCCCACCACTTCCGGCATTCGGGCGTCTGCGCGATCGCGTTCCAGCGCGCCTCGTCCTCGATCTCGACGTAGCCGAACAGCTGGCGCGTCTCCGCGTCGAGGAAGATGGAGTAGTTGTGCACGCCATGCGCCTTGAGCACGGCTTCGAGCTCGGGCCAGATCGGCTGGTGCCGGTGGGCGTATTCCGCCTCTTGGCCGGCGTTCACGGACATCAGGAATGCCTTGCGAATCATAACTGGGATCGTCTTACGAGCGCACCGCGACCGGCAACGACCGATCGTGAAAGGCGCGCTGCAGAATCTCCTCGAGCCCCGGCGAACACAGCATCGGTTCGCCTCCGCCCTGCCGCGGCCGGCTCTCCACCCCACCCGGGGCCGGGACGATCTCCGCCACTTGATGGACGCGCTCGACGAGTTCGGTCTGTCGCAACGCAATCTCCGGCGTGCAAACAAACGCGGTCGAATCGCTCAGACGCCGCAGGACGGCCTTCATCATTTCCGTGCGAGTGTGCGTCGTGTTGGGGAGCGCGATGCGTTCGGGAGCACCCAACGTGGGAGTGATCACGCATTCGCGTTCGTGGCGCCACACGATCTGCCCGCGATCACCTTCGATCACGATTTCCGGCTCACGATTGACCAGCGACGCATGCGTGACGCCGAACCACAGGTGGACGTCGTCGGTCGTGTCGGCCCGCACCACACCGGTGTCGAAGCTTTCGATCGGATTCGTGCGCCAGAGCACCGCCTCGACGTTGCGCGCCTGGGCGGAGGAGATGAACTCCCGTCCGGCGAAAAAGAGCCCGAGATTCACGAAATGCGCGAAGGCATTATTCAACGGCGAATCCAGCACGAGCGCACCATCGGCGCGCAGCCGCCCCGCCCAACCATTGCGCGAAAAATAGCTGGCCGGCCGCGGCCACAGGCCGAGCAAACGCACCGAGGTCACGCGACCAATCGCACCGGCGAGGATGCGACGCTTCAAATCCTGCGCGGTGGCCGCATAGATATCCTGGAAACCGACCGCGACAAAGCGCCCCGCTGCCGCGGCCGCCGCGCGCACTTCCTCCACTTCGGCCACCGAGGCCGCGAGCGGTTTTTCGACCAGCACGTTCATGCCAGCGCGCAACGCCGCGATGGTCATGCGCGTGTGCCAGGCGATGCCCGTCGGGATGAAGCACAAGTCGACGCGCCCCGCCTCCTGTCGCATCATTTCCTCGTAATTCGAGTAGATCGTGCAGCCGGCGGCGCGCAGTTGGCGGACGTTCTCCGCCTCTTCCTGCGGGTTGATGACCACCGCGGCCGCGAGGTCCAGACCATCGGCGGCCGCTTCGCGAGCGAGGCCGAGGTGAATTCTTCCGTAACCAGAGATGCCGACGATGGCGGCGCGAATACGAGGAGAAGCGCTCATTGAGCGGAGGCGAGTTTCAACAGAATCGCAAAAAGCGCGATGATGCCGCCGGAGATCGCGCAGCAGACCGCGAAGCCGATCGCGTCCACGCGATCCCACTTCGCGAACTCCCAATTGGAGTTGGCACCGAAGAGCTTGGTGTGGTCGAAGCGCCCCGGCTGCTGACGCGTGAGCGCCATGACGGCCTCTTCCGCCTCGGGGGTGTCGCCGATCGGCGTCTTCATCTTGCCGTAGAATTGATCGACGCGCGCTTTCTCGGTCGGGCGCGTGAGGTAGCTGAAGACGATCAGGAACACGAACGGCAGAAGGCCATCGACAAAGAACTGGGCCGTCTCGCGGCCGTTCGGCGTGTAGCGCGACGTGTTAAAGCCAACCCGATCGAGCAGCCAGCACTCGACGTTGAAGCGACCGCGGCCCTCGAGGGCGCTCGCCGGATTCGTCGGATCGACGCGCACGAGTTGCTTCCAGTAAACCGCGACCGGTTTGCCCGCCGCATCGTTGGCCGTGATCGTGAGCGCATCGCTTTGCCGCAGCGCCGGCACGTAATCGGCCGTCAGCGGAATGAACAGGATCACCAACGAGCTGAGCACGACCGCCGCCCACACCGCCGGGGCCGTCAAACGACGCCAGAAGAAAATCAGCAACACCGCCGCGCCAAACGGCACGTTCACCGTGAGGACGAGCACCACCACCGCCTGGAGATTGCTCATCAACAGCGCGGAGACGACGCCGAGGGCGAGCACCGCGATCACCGTCCAGCGCGCCGCCTTCAGCGCGCTCTCGGACGAAGCGTCCGGGCGGATGTGGCGGTAGAAATTGCGCACGAACAGCGAAGAGATCGCGAGCGCCTTGGCCGCGAGCGTCGACATCGTGCCGGCGAGAACACCCGCAAGCATCAGACCAGCGAGGCCGGGACCGAGCAGGCGGTTCGACATCACGCCCCAGGTCATGTCCGGATCGGCGAGCCCGCCGACACCGAACAGCGCGATCGCGATCAGACCGGCAAACGCCCACAGAATGATCATGAAGCGCTTGAGGTAATTGCCCGTGACACCGAAGCGCGCCGCGAACTCGTTTTTCGCCGAGCCGAAGATCGTCATGTTGTGACTCAACGCGTGCATCTGCACGAGGCTCGGCAGGAGCACCGCGAGAATGAACCACGGCGACGTCCCCTGCCCTGCGAACAAATCCATCATGTCTTTCGGCACCTTGTGGGCGATCTCGCCCCAACCGCCTATCGCCGCGAGTCCGGTCGGAATGAGCAGAATCGAGAACACGATGATCAGCACGCTTTGCAGGCCTTCGTTCACCGCCGCCGCCGACATGCCGCCGAGCACGATGTAAGCGCCCACAATGATGGTGAAGGCCAGGTAGAACGGAAACGGCTTCAGCAGCGTGATGTAGCTGTGCAACTCGCCGCGCGCATAACGGTCGCGCAGATCGCCGAGCTGGCGCACCTCTTCGGCCGAGATTTGTCCCGCGGGCGCCGCCTTTTCCAGGCGCTTCATTTCCTCATACGCCTGCACCGAGGCGCGCTCATCAGCCGTCCAGGTGGCGGCAGGTTTCACCACCAGCGACGAGGCAATCTTGTAGGCGACGAAGTTGGCGAAGCCGAGAAACACGCATGCCACCGCAATCTGGCTCAACGTGTAGAGGCGGCTCAGGCCGCGACTGTCGAAGCGATCTTCAAACAGGTCCGCCACGGTCATCAACCGCACACGCCGGAACCACACGTTCATGAACCAGAAATACGGGTTCATGAACACCGTCTGGAACGAGAACCACACGCCCGCGACGCCGCGCTGAAAAACGAGACTCGCCGTGCTCACCGCGCCTTGCGGCTCGGTCGCGTTACCGAACGAAAGGAAGAATTGGTAGAGCTTGCCCAGCTTTCGGCCCGCGAGGAAGAAACCCTCCTCGCTCTTCGTGGCCTTCGAGGCGCGCTGACCGATGTAGATGACCGCCGCGAAATACGCGACGACAACCGCGATATCCAACCAATGCAGACTGCCGAAGATCATTAGAGTTGAGGGGTGAAACAGCGGAGCAACGGAACCGAGCCAACGGAGGTTCGCTCGAAAGCGGGGCAACAGCGCGGGACCAAACTACGGCCGCCCCCCGCAGCGACCACGCCGCCGGAGCCTGACAGTCCGACGTGTCCGGCGTCCAGCATCCGCCGACGCTGCGTCTTCACTCGCGCCCAAGCGAACTCAAACTGTCCGTCGTGCGGCCGTCTGCTTTTCGCGGAAAGCGTCAACAATCTTGCGCTGCCTTGCGACCCGCGTCGCAGTCGGCAAATCTCTCGCCCCATGGCCTCCCAACGCATCGCGCTCGTCGGCACCGGCGGTCGCGCCCTTTCCTTCGTCGAACCCGTCTTCGCCAAATATCGCGCGGACAATGAGCTGGTCGCTTTCCTCGACCCGAGCCCCACGCGAATGGCCTACTACAACGACCTCATCGCCACGCGCTGGTCCGCCGCGCCCGTGCCGACCTTCGCTCCCGCCCAGTTCGACGAGATGCTCCGCACCACGCGCCCGCAGATCGTCATCGTGTGCTCGGTCGACGCCACGCACCACGACTACATCGTCCGCGCCCTGCGCGCCGGCTGCGACGTCATCACGGAAAAACCGCTCACGATCGACGCCGAGAAATGCGCCGCCATCCTCGCCGCGCAACGCGAGAGCGGCCGCCGCGTGCGCGTCGCCTTCAATTACCGCTGGGGCCCCTTCCGCACCAAGGTCCGCGAACTCCTCGCCGGCGGCACGATCGGCCGCGTGCAATCTGTGAACCTCGAGTATCTCCTCGATACGTCGCACGGCGCCGACTACTTCCGCCGCTGGCACTCACACATGGCGCAATCCGGCGGCCTGCTCGTTCACAAATCGACGCACCATTTCGATCTCGTGAACTGGTGGCTCGACGCCATCCCCGCCCAGGTCTTCGCACACGGCTCACTCGTTTACTACGGCAAGCAAAATGCCCTCGCCCGCGGCGACGAACGCTGGACGGCTTACCCCCGCTACACCGGCGCTGAGACCGGCGACGATCCCTTCAAACTCGACCTCCGCGAAAGCGAGAGCTTTCAGAAACTCTATCTCAACGCCGAGAAAGACACCGGCTATCTGCGCGATCAAAACGTCTTCCGCGACGGCATCGACATCTACGACCAGATGTCCGCGCTCGTCCGCTACCGCACCGGCCAGGTGCTCAACTATTCTCTCATTGCCTACAGCCCGCGCGAAGGCATGCGTGTCACCTTCAACGGCGACCGCGGCCGCCTCGAATATCACGAGTTCATCGGCTCGCACATGAACCGCGCCGTCATCAGCTCCGAGTTCAAGCTCGAGCAACACGGCAGCGCCGAAGCCGAAGGCGAATGGATCCGCGTCTTCCCGCACTTCAAACCGAGCTACATCGTCCCGATGCCGCCCGCCACCGGCCCGCACGGCGGCGCCGACGAAGTGATGGTCGAACAACTCTTCTCCCCTGCTCCGCCCGCCGATCCTTGGCACCGCTCCGCCGGCCACGAACAAGGCGCCGCCTCGATCCTCGTCGGCATCGCGGCCAACCGCTCGATCAAAACCGGCGCGCCGGTCGAGATCGCCAACCTCGTTCCGCTCGCCCCCGCCGCGAAGAAGCTGAGCGAACTCGTGTGATCGACTCGTGCCGTATCTCCGAGGTGGTCGCCGCTGTCCCCAGCGGCGACGCGTAACGCCGCGTCAACAACCAAGGAACACTCAGAAGCCGATCACCCAGACCCGTCGAAGGCCTCGCGAGTCATCCAGAATTTTCGCCGCAAAAGCACGAGCACGCACAAAGCCATCACCCATCCTTGGACCTCTTCGCCCCCTCTCGCGCCTCACTCATCCCTGGCTTGGCTGGCATGAGTCCTTCGGTGTATTCCGTGTATTCTGTGGTGAAATAAATCACCCGCCCCATGCCTCGTTTCGCGACCGTCTTCCTTTCCGCTTCCGCCTTCGCGCTCTCCGTTGCAGCGGCACCTACCACGCCGAGCGAGTTCGACCTCACGTCGCCCGACCGCATCTCTGCCTTTTCTCCCCAAACCACCGCCGGCTTCGACCTCGGCACGCGCCCGCACGGCAACGCGCCGTTCTACTTCTCGGCCACCGTGCCCGAGGGCAACTACCGCATCACGGTCGTCCTCGGTTCCGCGACTGAGTGCGCTGCGACGCTCGTGCGCGCCGAATCGCGCCGCCTGATGCTCGAAACGGTCAGCACCCGCGCCGGCGAGTTCGTCACCCGCACGTTCATCGTGAACGTCCGCCACGCCACGCTCGCGCCTCCGCCGCCCAACGCTCCCGGCGCCAGCACCGTCGCACTCAAGCCGCGTGAGCAAGGCTCGTTCACGTGGGACGACAAACTCACCCTCGAGTTCAACGGCGCCGCGCCGCGCGTGCGCTCGATTCGCATCGAACCCGTCGACGTCCCGACCGTGTTTCTCCTCGGCGATTCGACCGTCACCGACCAGCGCTCCGACCCCGCCGCGAGTTGGGGCCAGATGCTGCCGCGCTTTTTCCGCGCCGACATCGCCGTCGCGAATCACGCGGAGTCCGGCGAGACGATGAAGTCCTTCATCGCAGAAAACCGTCTCACCAAGGTGCTCAGCTTGGTGCGGCCCGGTGACTGGATGCTGATTCAGTTCGGCCACAACGATCAGAAAGCCAACTGGCCGCAGACCTACGCCGAACCGCACACCACCTTCCGCGCCTACCTGAAAGCGTTCATCGCCGAGGCCAAGCTCCGCGGTGTGCAACCGGTCCTAGTCACCTCGCCCGAGCGCCGCACCTTCACGCCCGAAGGGAAAATCCGCACGACGCACGGCGACTATCCGATGGTTGTGCAACAAGTCGCCGCCGAAGAAAACATCCCGTGCGTCGACCTTCGCGCGGCGAGTGCGGCGTTTTACGAAGCACTCGGCCCGACGCGCGCGCCGCTCGCCTTCAACGACGGCGGCAAGGACGCCACACACCACAACTCCTACGGCGCCTACGTTCTCGCCGCGTGCATCGCCGACGCAATCAAGCGCCAAGCTCCCGCTCTCGCCGCCCACCTCGCCGCCGATTTCTCCGGCCTCGATCCGCGCACGCCACCGCCACTCGACGCGCTCCCGCTGCCTCCGAGCCCGACGCGCACGGACGAGACGATCGCGGGAAACTAGCGCCGTCGAAATTTTAGCGCGGCCGTTATGTGGTAGGGCGAGGCGTCCCGCCGAGCCGCGGCTCACCGACGACGGTCCGCCCTACCTTCCGCCGAACGGCTGCCGTATTTTCCTACTCGTCCGGAAACGACTCTGGTTGATCCGCCGCGAAGTAGGTGGCCCGCTTGCGGGCAACTCGTTCGCCGCTTCACTCCCCGCGCAACGCCGCGGCCAGCGCCGCCAGTTTCGCGTGATCCTTCACGCCCGGCGACGCCTCGACGCCGCTGTTCACGTCGACGAACTTCGCGTGACTCTTCGCGATCGCCTCGCGGATGTTCTCCGGCTTCAAGCCACCCGCGAGCACCCAGCGCACTTTCTTGAATTTGCCCTGCAGCCACGCGAACGCCGACCAGTCGCCCGTCTTGCCGGTGCCGCCGTGCTGGTTCGGATCGTAGGCATCGAGGAGAAACGTGTCCGCCAGCGGCACGAAGCACGGATCGAGCTCCTTGCCCGGCGGCACGCGCGGCGCGAGCCAGAGTTTCTGCGGCGGGATGATGTCCGTCCACAGCGCCGCCTCGAAGAACGGCGTTTCGTTCGGGAAATGCAGCTGGATGAAATCGAAGCCCGCATCGCGCGCCTGCTCCATCGCGGCCATATCCGAGTAAACCATCACCCCCACCTTCGGCAGCGCCGGCAGCTCCGGGCACAGCGCCGCGAATTTCTCGAGCGTGATGTGTCGCGGCGAAGCCGGATGCAGCACGAAGCCCAGATAGTCCGCGCCGATCGCGGCGGCAGCATGAGCGTCCGCGGCCGAGGTGAGGCCGCAGATTTTGAGGTGAACGTGGTTAATCATGCGCCGCGAAAGTAGGGCCAGTCTCTGACTGGCCCACACGGTCACGACGCATCCGGGCCGGTCGCAGACCGGCCCTACGCCCAAGGGCATCGCAGCTCAGAGCGGCTGTCCTCATCGTCACCCCGCGAACGAGTTGACCGCCGCGATCACGTGCGCGACCTGTTCGTCCGTCAGCTCCGGAAAAATCGGCAGGCTGACGCAACGCTCGCTCGTGAACTCCGCCACCGGCAAACTGCCCTTCGCGTAGCCGAGCGCCGCGTAGCACGGCTGCAGGTGCATCGGTCCGGGATAAATGATGTCGGTGCCCACGCCCTGCTGGTCGAGGTGCGCGCGCAACGCCTCGCGGCGCTCGTGCAGAATCGTGAACTGGTGCCACACGCTCTCGCCGTGCGCGGGCACGACGGGCAGCGTGACGGCGGGGTTCTTGATTCCCGCGCGATACTGCGCGGCGATCGCGCGACGGCGCGCAGTGTAGGCATCGATGTGCTTCAACTTGATGTTGAGAATCGCGCCCTGGAAGCCGTCCATGCGGAAGTTGAAGCCGACTTCCGTGTGCAGATAGCGCTTCGGCGAGCCGTGCACGCGCAACAGCTGCGCCTTGTCCATCACCGCCGCATGCTTCGAGACGAATGCGCCGCCCTCGCCGCACCCGCCGAGATTCTTCGTCGGATAAAAGCTGAACGTGCCGCAGTCACCGATGGCGCCGACCGGCGTGCCCTTGTAGCGCGCGCCGACGGCCTGCGCGCAGTCCTCGACGACGAACAGTTTGTGCTTCGCCGCGATGGCCATGATCTCGTCCATCCGCGCGGGCTGGCCAAAAATGTGCACGACGACGATGCCCTTCGTGCGCGGCGTGATCGCTTTCTCGATCGCCTCCGGGCTGATGCACCAGGTGTCCGGATCGATGTCGACGAACACCGGCTTCGCGCCGACGTAGCTGATGCCCCAGCAGCTCGACGCGAACGTGAACGGCGTCGTGATCACCTCGTCGCCGGGCCCGAAGCCGCCGCAAAGCGAACCGATGTGCAGCGGCGAAGTGCCGCTGTTCATGCCGAGCGTGCGCGCGTAGCCGAACTTCGCGCTGAAGCCCTTCTCGAAATCCTCGACGTCCTTGCCGAGGCAGAACCGCGTGGCGTCGTAGGTGGCGGCCAGCGCGGCGAGAACCTCGTCGCGAATCGCTTGATGCTGGGGCTTCAGATCGAGGAACGGAACTTTCATGAAAAAGAGAAATTCTCCGCTGATTACGCGGATGGTCGCGGATACGGCAAAACTTTATCCGCAGACATCCGTGTTATCCGCGGGAGAGTTTGTTCGTGAGCGCCTCGACGAACGAACCGAGGTTCGCTTGCGCGGCCTCGAAATCGACCGGCAAGCCGAGCTGCTTCATCGTGGCCGTCGTCGTGGCGCCGATGCTGCCGGAGAGCGGACGCTTCGCCTTCGCACTGAGCTTCAGCGCGCCGGCCTGATCGAAGAACGACTGCGCGGCGCTCGGGCTGGCGAACAAGATCGCATCGGCGCCCTTCGCCCGGAAATCGCCCGCGACCGGGTCCTTCGCGAGATCGGTTTCCTCCGTTTTGTAGATCGGGAGCGTGTCGACGATGGCGCGCGCCTCGTGGAGTTTCTCGACGAGCGTGTCGCGGTTGAGATTGCCGGTGACGACAAGAACCTTGGCGCTGTCGATTGATTCGCGCTCGATCATCGCTTGCGCGAGTTCCTCCGCATTCGCCTTCTTCGGCTGAAGTTCGACGCGCAGGTGCAGACCGCGAATCACTTCGGCGGTCGCTTCGCCGACGACGGCGATACGCACGAGACCGAGCGCCCGGATGTCTTCAAACCCCTTGAGGAACTCCTCGAAGAAGAATCGCGCACCGTTCGCGCTGGTGAAGACGAGCCACTCGTATTGCGTCAGCTCGGTGAAGATCTCGACGAGCGTCTGCTTGTCGTAGTGTTTCGTAACCTGGATGAGTGGCAGTTCGATCACCTCGGCGCCCTGCGCCTCGAGTTGCGCGCGCCACTCGGCGGCCTGCTCGCGCGGACGGGTGACAACAATACGACGGCCGGCGAGCGGCGGGGAGGAGGACTTTGCTTTGGTGGACATTATCGAAATCTGATGCAGAACGCGCGGAGCCCTTCGGCGTAGGGCCGGTTTTTAACCGGCCCAAACGATACGCGCGTTTTCTCGGGCCGGTCGAAGACCGGCCCTACGTTCGTCGCGACAGTCTGACGGCAAATCGCCATCAGAAACCGAGCTCCTTCAAGATGCGTGTGGCCGTTTCCTGCGGCGCGGCAAAATCGGCCGTCGTGAGCGGGAAGCGGCGGATGCCCGTGCGCTCGTGGAAAAAATGCAGCGTGTCGTCCGTCGCGTGCGCCGCGAAGGCGACCTGGCAACCGCCGCCGATCTGCGCCTGAAACGCGCGCTCGAGCGTCACGTTGCGGAACGTCGCCGCATCGAGCGCCGGCGCGAGCTGCGCGGCAAGATCGGTGCGGCACTGGATCGCGATGGCGCCCTGCCCGACTGCGGGCACGCTTTCCTCGAACTTCAACGAACGGAACGTGACGCCCGGCCAGCTGTGGATGCCCAGGCGGCGCATGCCAGCTGCAGCGAGGATCGTCGCGTCCGCGTCGCCCTGCGCGATCTTCTTGAGGCGCGTGTCCACGTTGCCGCGGATCTCGGTGAACTTCACGCCCGGGAAAAGCTTCGCGATCTGCAACTGCCGGCGCGGGCTGCTCGATCCAATCGTCGCGGGTGTCGTCACGCCGTCGCGCAGCACCAGCACGTCGTGCGTCAGTTCACGTGGCAGGAAACCCGCCACCGTGAGACCGGCGGGATTTTCGCCCGGCAGATCCTTGCAGCTGTGCACGGCGGCGTGCGCGTCGCCGCGCAGCAAGGCCTGCTCGAGTTCGGCGGTGAAGAGTCCCTTGCCGCCCTGCTTGATTAGCGACCAATCGGTTTGGCGATCGCCGGTCGTGACGATTTTGAGCAGTTCGCATTCGGCGCCCAGCTTTTCGGCGAAGCGCGCCGCGACCATGTTGGTCTGCGCGAGCGCGAGCGGGCTTTTGCGGGTGGCGAGGAGGAGTTTCATGCGGGAAAGTCGACTGGTGGACGCTGAGGGACTCGAACCCCCGACCCTCTCGGTGTAAACGAGATGCTCTAACCAACTGAGCTAAGCGTCCGGAATCCGGAGACGAAACGGCAGCGACCTACCCCTCGCAAGGAGAAAGCCGGCGCGGGGTTTGTCGGCGAAATCGCGCGGCTTGCGGGTGGAACGCGTTGACCTCAACGCGTTCCGAGCGGGTTGAGGTCAACCCGCGCCACCTCACCCTCACGCCGAGGGTTTCAGCGGAATGCCCGCGCGGATCATCGCCTCGGCGATCTGGATCGAGTTGAGCGCGGCGCCCTTCCAGAGGTTGTCGCCCGCGACCCAGAACGCCAAACCGTTCTCCCACGCCGTATC
Organism: Verrucomicrobiota bacterium; assembly: GCA_023432225.1. GTDB lineage: Bacteria > Verrucomicrobiota > Verrucomicrobiia > Opitutales > Opitutaceae > Didemnitutus. Next base: position 89,016 of record JAEYUW010000047.1, on the reverse strand, counting down.
GACGCGCACGCGGCCGACCCCGCACTTCACCTTCCGGCTGAAGTCGAGCGGCGTCGGGTAAAGTTTGTTCGCCACGTCGTCGACGAGTTCGGCGCCGTCGAACTTCGCGATCGCCGCGCGCGCCGCGGCGACATCGACGGGTCGCTCGAACTCGGCGTTCACGGACACCGAATGCGCGCGCACGACCGGCACGCGCACGCACGTCGCGGAGACCTTCAGCGCCGGCAGGCCCATGATCTTGCGGCTCTCTTCGCGCATCTTCGTCTCCTCACCGGTGTAACCGTCGGCGCCGAACGAATCGATGTGCGGAATCAGATTCTGGAAAATCTGGTAGGGATAAACCGCGCGCGGCAGCGGCTGGCCCTTTGCGTAGGCCTGCGTCTGCGCCTCGAGTTCATCGATCGCATCCGCACCCGTGCCGGAGACAGATTGGTAAGTGGAGAAAAACACGCGCTTCAGCCCGAAGAGCTGGTGCAACGGATAAAGTCCCATGAGCGCGACCGCCGTGGAGCAGTTCGGACTCGCGATGATGCCTTTGTGACCGCGCGTGGCGGCGAGATTGATCTCGGGCACGACGAGCGGCACGTCGTCGCGCATGCGGAACGCCGAGCTCTTGTCCAACGCGAGACAGCCGCGCTTCACCGCCTCCGGCGCCAGCGCCTTCGCGATCGCGCCTTCGGCCGCGAACAGCGCGACGTCGAGTCCCTCGAACGCCTCGGGCTTCGCCTCGATCACGCTGAGTTTTTTTCCGGCGAACTCGACGACGCGGCCCACGGAGCGCGCGGAGGCCATGAGCCTCAGCTCCGCGAGCGGAAACTGGCGCGCCTGCAGCAGGCCGATCAGTTCTTGACCGACTGCTCCGGTGGCGCCGACGATGCCGACTCGATAGGACTTGGTATTCACGTGAAAGATTCCTTGGAACGGGCCACGAAAAAGTCTGCCGCTCTCGGCCGCAAGCCGTCAGCGCGTTCTATCGTCGTTTCCATCGGCAAACAGTTGATGGGTTTCTACCGGGACGGCCAGTTGGTGAAGAGTTACGTCATATCCACCTCGCTGCGCCCGCCGTCCAACGTGAAGAACTCCCTCGGCACGCCGCGCGGCCTGCACGAAATCGCCGAGCGCGTCGGCGCCGGCGCGCCGCCGGGCATCGTGTTCAAGGCCCGCGCGAGCACCGGCCGGCACTTTTCCGAATTCGACGCCGACGAACAGGCGAAGAACCTGATCACGACGCGCATCCTGTGGCTCCGAGGTCTCGAACCGGGCGTAAACGCCGGCACGAATGCGTCCGGCGAGTCCGTCGACACCTACGACCGCTACGTTTACATCCACGGCACGAACCACGAGGAACACCTCGGCTCGCCCGCCAGCAGCGGCTGCGTCCAGATGCGCAACCTCGACATCATCGAACTCTACGACGAGGTCCGCGTCGGGGATCTGGTGTGGATCGAGGATTGAGGTAGGACCGGTCTCCGACCGGTCCCGTCCCGCTTTCGATCGCGATCAAGACTCGCGAATGATCCGAACAGGCCGACCGAAGACCGGCCCTACTTCTCAATCGTTCCGCCCCAGCAACAGCCGCAGCGAATTCAGGCACACCACCACCGTGCTGCCTTCGTGCGCGATAACGCCGAGGCTCAACGGAATCGTGCCGATCAACGACGCACCGACCATCACGATCACGGTGCCGAGCGAGATGACCAGATTCTGTTTGATGATCGCCCGCGCCCGTCGGCTGAGTCGCAACGCCGCGAGGAAATTCTCGATGCGATCGTGCATCAGCACCACTTCGCTCTGCTCCAGCGCCGCGTCGCTGCCGCGCGCGCCCATCGCGACAGAAACGTAGGCCGCGGCCAGACTCGGCGCGTCGTTTACACCGTCGCCCACCATCGCCACTTTGCGCCCTTGCTGCCGGAAGCCGTCCACGATCTCGACCTTCTGCTCGGGCGAAAGACCCGCGCGCACCTCGTCCAAACCGAGTTCCTTCGCCACCGACTCCGCCGTGTGCCGCCGATCGCCCGTGAGCATGTAGGTGCGAATACCATTCGCCTTCAGCGCCGCGAGCACACCACGCGATTCCGCGCGCAGCTGATCTTTCAGCAGCAAGCGCCCGACGATCCCCGGCGCCACCACCCAGACCTCGGAGAACTCCGCCGCCGCCGGCGGCACTTTTTCCAGCCACTGGGCAAACGGTCCCGCCGCCACCAACTCGCGCCGGCCGAGGAAGGCGTGCCCACCGGCGACTTGCGCGCGGACGCCCTGCCCGGTGATCGACTCGAAGCGCTCCACCTCGCGCGCCTCGACGTTCTCCTTGCGCGCATGATGGGTGATCGCGCGCGCGATCGGGTGCTGCGAATGACGCTCGAGCGCGTAAGCCAGCTCGAGCAACTCGCGTTCGCGTCCCGTCGGAAAACTCTCGACCGCCACCACGGCGAGCTCGCCCGTCGTGAGCGTGCCCGTTTTGTCGAGCGCCACGGTGTCGATTTCCGCCAACTTCTCGATCGCCGCGCCACCGCGGAAAAGCACGCCGTGCTTCGCGCCCCACGCGATCGCCGCGAGGATCGCCGACGGAATCGACAGCACGAGCGCGCACGGACTCGCGACGACGAGCAGCGTCATGGCGCGATAGAAGGCCGACGCCTGCCCTTCGACGCTTTTGAACGGCGGCAGCCCGAACCCGAGCCACCACACGAGGAACATCGCCGTCACCGCGCCGAGCACGAGCAGCGTGTAGTTGCCGCCGAAACGGTCCGTGAAGCGCTGGCTCGGCGCCTTCAACTTCTGCGCGGTTTGGATCAGACGGATAATCTTCTGCAGCGTGCTCTCACTCGGCAGACGCGTGACGGTCACCTCGACGGAACCCCAAATGTTGATCGTGCCGCTGAACACCTGCGATCCGACGCTCTTCTCCACCGGCACCGCCTCGCCGGTGAGCGTCGACTCGTCGCTCGCTGTTTCCCCTTTCACCACATCGCCATCGGCAGCGAACATCTCGCCCGGCTTCACCGCGAGTCGCTGACCGATCTTCAATTGGTCAATCGCCACGACCTGCTGCGCGCCGTCCTCACCGATGATCGTCGCCTCCTTCGGCGCCGTGTGCAGCAGCGACGACACCTCGCGCTGCGTGCGGTCCATCGCGTAAGCTTCCATCGCACCCGACGCCGAGAAGAGGAACAGCAGCAACGTGGCCTCGCCATACGCGCCGACGCACACCGCGCCGAGCGCCACCGCCAGCATCAGAAAATGAATATCGAGCCGCCGCTCGCGCAGATTTTCCCACGAATCGATTGCCGCGTCCCAGCCGCCCGCAACCAACGCGACGCCGTAGAGCGCGAACTGTGCCCAGTTGGGCGCACCCAGTTTCTCCGCCACGAAACCCGCGATGCCTGCCACGCCGCAAATCGCCGCCAGCGTGCTCAGCAGCTTCCATTCGCCCTCCTCACCACCATGTCCGTGACCATGGCCGTGTGCGTCGTCATGATCGTGCTCCTCCGCCGGGAGCGCGTATTCCTTCCACTGATAAAACCGCGGCGCGGTCTCGCACGTCGGACGCTCGACGGTGGTCACGCTTCCCGCCTGCTTCACGACAAATCCCGGCTCCGTCACCGCGCCTTCGCCGCGCGTGCGACCGGTGGCGAGCTTCGCCTCGATCGCGAGCAGCACTTGCTGGATCTGCTGTTCAAGCTGCGCGCCATCGACACTCCCGAGTGTCGCGACCGACACCGTCATGTCCGCGGAGTTCACGCGCACCGCCGCCACCGCCGGCTGCGTTTGCAGAAATCTGATCAACTCGTGCGTCCATTCCGCACTGGGTTTCGCGTCGGCTGCCATGCCCCGAGGGTTGTTTCGACCGCAAGCGCTCGCAAATAAATTTGCGCCCACGGAAAGTCATCAGCTCAGTCGCATTTGATGATTAGTCTCAACGAGGGCGGCGGCGCGGCCGTCTCGCGCGCGGTGGAGCTGACGTCGGCCGTGTTCGCCGACGACGGCTGGCTGTGCACGAGTCTCAGTCTCGAACACCGCCCCGAACAGGAGCGCATGGCCCACGCCGTCGCCGCCGCGATGGACGGCGACACCAGCCTCCTCTGCGAAGCCGGCACGGGCGTCGGCAAGAGTCTCGCCTATCTCATTCCGGGCATCATCCACGCCGTCGACACGCGCCGACAATTCCTCGTCTCCACGCACACGAAGACGCTCCAGGAGCAAGTCCGCGACAAAGACCTCGCGAACTGTCGCCGCCTCTTCGCCGCCGTGCCGGAGCTCGCCGCGTATCGCGACTTCACAAGCGCCGTGCTCATGGGCAAGGGCAATTACCTCTGCACGACGCGACTCAAGCGCGCGCTCGCGGAGAAGCAGGAGCTCTTCGCCACGCCCGAGCAGGAACAACTCGCACGCATCGACGCGTGGGCGAAGACCACCGAAACCGGTTTGCTCGCCGACTTCCCCTCCCCGCGCGTCGCGCCCGAGGTCTGGGACGAAGTCTCCGCCGACTCCGACGCGTGCTCGTCGAAACACTGCGACAGCGCCGTGTGCTTCTATCAGCGCGCGAAGAAGCGCCGCGATTCCGCGAATCTCGTCATCGTCAACCATAGCCTGCTTTTCACACTGATGGCCGTGCAGGCGGCGCAGGAAAAATCACCCGCGCGCGGCATTCTCCGCCTCGACGATTTTCTCGTGCTCGACGAGGCGCACACCGTGCCCGACATCGCGACCGAACACCTCGGCCTCGCCCTGACGTCCGCCGGCCTGCGCCGCCAGCTCCACGCGCTCTTCAACCCGAAGCGCAAAAAAGGCCTCTTCGTGCGGCACAAGGATTCCGGCGGCCAGCGCGCCGTGGAAATCGCCTTCGAGCAATCGGACCACTTTTTCGCCACCGTCGCAGAAAAAATTCCCGCCGGCTCGAGCCTCCAACGCTGGCGCGAAGCCGACGCCGTCGAGCATCTGCTCGCCGGTCCGCTTAACGGCGTCGTCGCACGCCTCGACGCGCTGCGCACGAGCCTGCCGCCGGAAGACATCGCACACGTCGAGGTCGAGACGAAGCAGAAGCGCCTCTCCGCCTATCGCGACGCGATCAAATCCTGGCTCGATCTCGCCCGCGAAGGCGACGTGCACTGGGCCGAGATGGCGGACCGCCGCAAGGAACTCGTCGTCAGCCTGCGCTCGGCGCCGCTCGACGTTTCGGCGGAGTTGCGCCGCCGCCTTTTTCAGCGCGAGACCTCCTGCGTGCTCACCAGCGCGACGCTCGCGACCGGCAGCACCATCGAACCGTTCCGCGAGCGCGTCGGCGCGCACGGCGTCGAAACCGTGATCGAGAAATCGCCCTTCGACTACGAGCGCCACATGCGCGTCTACCTGGCGGCGGACGTCCCCGAGCCGTCGGCTTCGGCCGAGGGCAAGCTCGCGCTCGATGCCATCACCGACTACGTGCGCTTCTGCACGCTCGCCGTGCGCGGCGGTTCGCTCGTGCTCTTCACGAGTTACCGCGACCTGCTCGCCGTCGCCGCACGCCTCGAGCCCGACTACCGCGCGGCTGGCCGCCAATGCCTGGTGCAGGAAGCCGGCGTCTCGCGCTCCGAACTCGCCGAGCGACTCCGCCAAGCCGGCAACGGCGTGCTGTTCGGCACCGAGAGTTTCTGGACCGGCATCGACGTGCCCGGCGACGCACTCGCGCAAGTGATCATCACGCGCCTGCCGTTCGAGCCGCCGAATCATCCCGTCGCGCAGGCGCGCGCCGAATGGGTCGCCTCGGAAGGTGGCAACCCGTTTGCGCAGCTCGCCCTGCCGGAAGCGCTGGGCAAATTTCGCCAAGGCATCGGGCGCTTGATCCGCAGCAAGACGGACCGCGGCGTGATCACGATTCTGGACCCGCGCGTGCTCACGAAAGCCTACGGCCGCGAATTCATCGCCAGTTTACCCACGCCCACCTTCGAACGTCTGACGCGCGCCGATCGCGACCGGATTTTTCGTCCTTTCATTTGACGACGACGCGAGCAATTTGGAAGCGACCATGAAGCTGCGCTCGTTCGCCCTCACCGACATCGGCTGCTATCGGCAACAGAACGAGGACAGCTACCTCTGCGATGACGGTCTGCGACTCTACGCCGTGGCCGACGGCATCGGCGGCCTGCCCGCCGGCGCGGCCGCCAGTCGCGCGGCGCTCGATGCCATCGAAGAGTGGTTCGTGAAGCGCGCCACGAAACCGTTCGACTACGCCGCCGCGCTGACGATCGCGAACAACGCGGTCTTCACCCTCGGCCGCCAGCTCAGCCCGCGCCACGGCATTGGCACCACGCTGACCCTCGCCCATTTCGTCGACGGCGCCGCACATATCGTGCACGTCGGCGACAGCTACCTGTTCCGCCTCCGCGCCGGCGAACTCGAACCGCTGACCACCGAACACAATTTGGAAAACGAGATGCGCGCCCGGGCCGCGCGCGGCGAGCCGGTCTACGCGCTGACGGAGAACCGCGCCGCGCTCACGCGTTGCGTCGGCCAGCCGCCACCGCTGGAGGGCGACATCGAATCGCATGCCGTGGAGACGGGCGACCGCTACTTGATTTGCACGGATGGCATCACCCGCTGCATCACGCCGCGTGAGATCGTCGGGTATCTGCACGAAGCCGCGACACCGGAGGCGGCGGCCCGTCCGTTGGTCGAGCTCGCCCGCGAGCGCGGCGGCCTCGACAACGCGACAGCGATCGTGATCTTCGTTGAGTGAGATGAGCTCCGCCCGCTTTGCCGCCCTCGTGGCCACACAGCCCGAGAACGAGATGTTCCGCTTCAGCCTCGCCCAAGCGCTCCTGCGCGAAGGCCAGAGCGCCGAGGCCGTGCCACACCTCGAGTTCTGCGCGCAGAAAAAAGCCGATTGGATGATGGCGCGCATCCTCCTCGGCAAAACGCTGCTCTCACTCGGTCGGCCCGGCGAGGCGAAGCCGTGGCTCGAGCAAGCGCTGCAACTCGCCATCGAGCAGAACCACGAAGACCCCGAGCGGGAGCTGCGGGGCATACTCACCGAGCTTTAACTCGCCCTAGCGGCGCGCGTGTTTTCCAGCAACAAAGTGCTCTTCAATTCCGACTACGACTCCGATCGCCGAAAGTTCGTGCAGTTTGAGTTCGGCGCCCCGTTGTAACTGCGCCTCGTCGACCGGCGCTCCCGCACCTGCCCGTCCGTCCCATCCGGGCCGCGTCGCGAGGGCTTGCGTCGCGCACCGGCAAACTTGTAGCTGACAACCCGCGGCAGCAGTCGCAGTGTCCTCTCACGCCCCCACGCAGCGGCTCGCACATGCCTACGGTGCATTCCGCCTCCGCTCCGCCCGCGTCTGTCGCCCGGTTTCAAATGCCGGCCGACGTGCGCGATCCCTTGTTGAAGATCTGCCTGTGGGCCAGCGCGGCCTGCGCGTTCATCCTCGTGTTCGGCACGGCTTCGCGCCCCCAAGCCGTCGAGTGGAGCCACCCGTTGCTCTGGGCCCTATTCTCGCTGGTAATTTTAATGACCCATGCGGCGAGCTGGCAAAAGGCGCCGGTGAACTACCGCGTCGCGCTGCTCGGCGGATTCTTCCATTTCGTCGCGCTGCTCATTCTCGGCTACCGCGGTTTCACTCCGCTGGTTGCTTTGTTTCTGACGTTCGGCGTGCTGCTGTCCGGCATGCTGCTCGGCCTGCGCATGCTGGTGATCTCCTTCGCTCTTTCCTGCGGGTGGATTGCTCTCGCCGGAGCGGGCTGGATCTACGGCGTTCTGCCACCGCAACCTGGTCGAGACTTCGCGTCTCCGCGGTCCGTTGAACACTGGATCGCCAACCTCACGGGTTTTGCCACGGGCTGCGGCCTCATCGTGCTGATGGTCTATTACCTCGTCGGCCGCCTGCAGGCGCATGTGCAAAGGGAGCGGGAGACGGCCGCCCAGCTGGCCCGCGAACGCGAGCGCCACGATGCCGCCGAGCTCGCCCGCTTGCGCGTTGAGCTCGAAGCACAAACCGCCTTGCGCCAGAGCGCGGCGGAGATGAGCGGCATTCTCGCCGCGGCGCCGAGCGGGATCGCGATGCTGCGCCAGCGCGTGTTCCAGCGGGTGAACCAGCGCTTTGCCGACATCTTCGGCAGCCAGGCCGAGGAGCTCATCGGCCAGACCGCGCGCCAACTCTACTTTGACAATGAGAGCTACGAACGCGTCGGCCGGGAACTCTATCGCCGGGCCCCAACGGACCCCGCGTCCTCGGTCGAAGCCGTCTGTCGTCACCGCGACGGCTCCCGACGCATCGTGCAAATGCGCGCCGCCCCGGCCGCGTTGGAGGGGGAAGAAGCGTGGGTGGTCACGGTGCTCGATGCTCGATATCACCAGTCTGAGAGAGGCCGAGGAGGCGCTGCGCCAGAACGAGGCGCGGCTGCGCGAGATCTTCGATCATACGAGCGACATCATCTTCGTCGCCCGCGTCGAGCCCGACGGACGGTTTGTCTATGTGGACGTGAATCCCGCCGTCGACGGCTATCCTCCTTTGCGGGTGAGCGATTTTCGTTCTCAACGCAACACGCCCCACGAGCTTTTCCGGCCCGAAACCGCCGACGAGATTTGCCACCAATACCGCACCTGCGTGGCGACGCAGAAGCTGGTGTCCTTCGAAATCAATGTCGGGACGCCGGAGGCTCCGGCGATAATTCTTGCGACCAAGGTCGTGCCCGTGACCGATCCCATCTCCGGGCGCGTGGTGCGCCTCGTGGGCTTTTCGCTGGACGTCACCGCCCGCCGCCACGCCGTCGAACAACTGCGCACCAGCCAGGAGCAGCTCGAAACCGCGCAGGCGATGGCACAGATCGGCAGCTGGAGTTTCGATCCCCGCTCGGAAAAGGCCACGTGGTCGAAGGAGATGTTCCGTCTCCTTCACCTCGAGCCGGCGACTGCGGCACCGCCTCTCGCCGAGATCGAGCGAATGATTCACCCCGACGACTTGCCGCGCTTGCGCGACGCCACCCAAGCCGTGGCCACGACGGGAGAGCCGCAGTCGCTCGAGCACCGCACCCATCCCGCGCGCGGTCCCGTGCGCATTCTCGAGGCCAAGCTCCGCGCCATCACCGCCCCCGCCACGCAACGCCGCACGCTGCACGGCACGGTGCAGGATATCACCCAGCGGCGCATTGCCGAACAGGCCTTGCTCGCCAGCCAACAACGCTTCAGCCGCATCTTTCAACTCGTGCCCGACGCCATCAGCCTGTCGCTGAAATCCACCGGCGAATTCGTCGAGGTTAACGCCGGTTTCGAACGCCTTCTGGGCTACCCGCGCGCCGAGGCAGTCGGGCGGTCGCCCACGGAGTTGAACCTCTGGACCGATCCCGCCGACAGCGATCGCCTCCTCGACTGCCTGACTCAACACGAGGAAGTCGCCGGACTCGAATGCTGGTTGCGGCGCAAGGACGGAGCCCGAGTCCTCGTCTCCTTCTATACGCGCGAAGTCGATTTCGAGGGCACGACGATGCGCCTGACCGTCCTCACCGACGTCACCGTGCAACGCCAGACCGAGCGCGCCCTCGCTTCGACCGAGCGTCGCCACGTCCGCCTGCTCCAGAATTCCAACGACATCATCCTCATCATCGATGCCACGGGAAACATGATCTCACTCGACGGCCCCGTGCACGCGATCCTCGGCTACCCCGTCGACGAGTTGAGAGGCGAAAACGCCTTCGCCCGCATGCACCCGGACGACATCCCGGCGGCGCGCGAAGCCATCACTCATAGCGCCGGCTTTCCGGGCGAAAGCTACCGACTCGAATACCGCTACCGCCACCGCGACGGTTCCTGGCGTCACATCGAAGCCGTGGGCGCCTCCTGGCTGCACGACGAGACGCTGCGCGGCATCGTGGTCAACTGCCGCGACATCACCGACCGCAAACGCGCCGAGCAGGAGTTGCGCGAGAAAGAGCGGCGCTGGTCCACCCTCGTCGCCAACCTCCCCGGCGTCGCCTATCGCTGCCGCAACACACCGGAGTGGCCCGTCGAATTCATCAGCGAAGGCTGCGCCGCGCTCCTCGGCCACCGCGTCGAAGAGTTCACCGTCGCCCACACCGTGACGCTCTCGGACGTGATCCCGCCGGCTCAGCGCGAAGCCGTCTGGACCGAAGTGCAAACGCAGCTCGCGCGGCACGAACCCTACCGGCTCACCTACCGCGTCCATACCCGCACCGACCGCGAAACCTGGGTGGCCGAGCAAGGGCGCGGCATCTACGCCGCGGACGGCACGATCCTCGCCGTCGAGGGCGTGATCGTCGACATCACCGAACTCAAGGGCACCGAAGCGTCGCTGCGCGTGAGCGAACAGAAATACCGGACCTTTTTCGAAAACGCCTTCGAAGGCATTTTCCAGACGCGCCCGGACGGCTTGTTCACTGCCATCAATCCCGCCTTCGCGCGCATGATTGGCTACGCCAGTCCCGAGGAATTTCTCCGCGCCGTGCCGCGCTCGGAATTGTTGTATCACGACCCGGCACTCCGCGCGCAGTTGCTCGAAGTGCTCAACCGGGAAGGTCGCGCCAACAACGTCGAGCTCCACGTCCGCCACCGCGACGGCCACTTGTTCTGGCTCAGTCTCAATGCCCGCACCGTGCGTAACGCCGCCGGCGTCGTCGAGTTTTACGAAGGCACCACCCTCGACCTCACCGAGCAACGCCGCCTCGCCGAAGCCCAGGCCGCCCGCAGCCAGGCCGAAGTCGCCAGCCGCGCCAAGAGCGCCTTCCTCGCGAACATCTCCCACGAGATCCGCACGCCGATGAACGCCATCCTCGGCTTCACCCAATTGCTCCTGCGCGATCCCGCAGTCCCGTCCGCCCAACGCGATTACCTGCGCACCATCGACCGCAACGGCGACTACCTGCTCAACCTCCTCAACGACGTCCTCGAGATGTCGAAAATTGAAGCCCGCCGCGCCACCCTCAAGCTCGGCCCCTGCGACCTCACGCAGGTCGCCCAGGACGTTCACTCCATCTTCACCCCGCGCACGGAAGCCAAGGGCCTGCGTTTTCACCTCGAACTCGCCCCCGGCCTGCCCAAACGCGTGACCGCCGACGAAGGGAAAATCCGCCAGATCCTCATCAACCTCGTCGGCAACGCGGTCAAGTTCACCGAGCACGGCGAGATCCATCTCCGCCTCACCGCCCACCGCGCCGACGACACGCACTGGCGACTCGAGCTGTCCGTCACCGACACGGGCATCGGCATCGGCCGCGACGAGATCGAGCGACTCTTCCAGCATTTCGAACAGACCGCCGCCGGCCGCCGGCTCGGCACCGGCACCGGACTGGGCCTGGCGATCAGCCGCGAGTTTGCGCGCATGATGGAGGGCGACATCACCGTGCGCAGCCGCCTCGGCGTGGGCAGCACGTTCACCGCCAGCCTCTGCGTTGCGCCTGCCGACGAGCAGCCCGGCCCGTCGCTGCCGTCACCCGGCCGCATCGTGCACCTCGCATCCGGCCAGGCCCCCTGCCGCGTGCTCGTCGTCGACGACGAGGCGGACAACCGCCAACTCCTCACCGCGCTGCTCCAATCCGTCGGCTACCTCACCGCCGAAGCCGCCGACGGCGCGCAAGCCGTCGCCGCCTTCACCCGCGAAGCGCCCGATGCGATCATCATGGACCTGCGCATGCCCATCATGGATGGCGCGGAAGCCACCCGCCGCATCCGCCAACTCGACGCCGCAAAACGCGTTCGCATCATCGGCCTGTCCGCGAGTGTCATCCGCGATCTCCGCGAGCCGATGGAGGGCGTCGACGCCTTCATCGGCAAACCGTTCCGCGACGACGATCTTCTCGGTCAACTCGGCCAGCTCCTCGGCCTGCGCTACGACTACGAGGTCGAACCCGCCTCCGCTGTCACTCCTTCCCGACCTCCGACTGTGCCGCCGATCCTCGCCGCGCGACTGCGCCACGCGGCGACGGCCGCCGACCTCGACGCGGCTCACGCCATCCTCGCCGAACTCGCCGCCCTCGATCCCTCCAGCGCCGCCCAGCTCGCACGGATCGTCGCCGCGTTCGATTGGGACGCACTCCTTGCTCTGCTGCCGTCCGACCACCCCACACCCCATGACAAATCCGGCCCCGGCTAACCTCCTGCTCGTCGACGACACCCCCGCCAACCTGCAAATCCTCGCCAGCATGCTCCGTGAGCGCGGCTACCGCATTCGCCCGGTTACCAGCGGCGAGCAAGCGCTCAAGGCGGTGGAGGCCGAGTCGCCCGACCTGGTGCTCCTCGACATCACCATGCCGGGCATGGCTACGAAGTCTGCCGCCGTCTCAAAGCGGACGCTCGTTGGCGCGATGTGCCGGTGCTGTTCATCAGCGCGCTGAACCAAGCGGAAGACAAGGTCCGCGCCTTCCAAGCCGGCGGCGTCGACTACGTGAGCAAGCCGTTTCAGTTCGAGGAGGTCGATGCCCGCGTGCGCACTCACCTCGCGCTTCGCCAGCAACAACTCTCGCTGCAGGCCAGCCTCGCCCGTCAGCAGGAACTCGAACGCTTCCGAGACCGCCTCACCCACATGGCCGCGCACGATATGCGCTCCCCCTTGCTCGGCATTCAACTGACGTTCGGCCTGCTCCTTGAGCTGGCTCCCGATGACACTAACCGCCAATTGCTCAACGGCGGCCTGCAAGCGTGCGGCAAACTCGTGGAGATGATCAATCAGATGCTCGATTTCAGCCGACTGAAATCCGGCAAACTCAAGCTGGAGCTCCAACGCTGCGATCTGGCCAACCTCTGCCACGAGGCGACCTCACCGCTGCGCCCCTTGCTCGGAACCCGGCGCCTGACGATCCACGCCCCGGAGCCGGTCGTGGTGCAGATCGACGCCGGGCTGATTCAACGTGTGATCGGCAACCTTGTTGGTAATGCGAGTAAATTTTCCCCGAGCACCGACGGCGAGATCACCCTCCGTGTCACTCAGGACGCCCGCGGCGCGCAGCTCGCCGTCACCGACAACGGACCGGGCATCGCGCCCGAACATCACGCGCTCATCTTCGATGAATACAGCCAGCTCGACGGTCCCGCCCGCGAACTCGGCTATGGTCTGGGCCTGGCTTTCGTGAAGATGGTCGTCGACGCCCACGGGGGACGGATCGCGCTGGAGAGCGTGCTGGGCTCCGGGAGCACGTTCACCCTTACCCTGCCCGCCGCCCCGGAGTAGCCGCTCACGTCAGCCGGACCGACCGCGCCGCGTCAGGACCACAACGGCGCCGGATACCGGCCCGCCGCCACGAGTTCGCGCACGGCGCTCGTCGCCGTCGGCAAGTCCTCGCGATACGTGATGCCAAACCACGCGTCCTCACTGCGCAGCAGCGCAATGTTGGCCGCCCCGCGCTGATTGAGATCGCTGAGCGCCGTCGGCAGGTAGAACTCCGCCTTCGGATCGCCCCCGCGCGCGGCGAGAAACTCCTCGAACAGCCCCTGCAATTGCGGAAAAACCGCCGGCGTGAAGCCCCAGAAATTCATCGAGACGGTCTCCTCGCCGCTCAAGCGATGCGTGATGCCATCGGCGCCGGTATAGCGCGCGCCGTCGGCGGTTTTCTCGATCTTGGTCAGCTCCGTGATACTGCGCAGCCGGCCTGGGTCTTCGATCGCGCAAATACCGCGACTCACCGTGCCGTGCTCCGACAGCGTTTGCCGTAACGGATAGCCGACGAGCGCGTAGTCAGATGAGGCGGCGAAATGCGCCGCGAGCGCGCGATAGCCCGCAGCGCCGTAGAAATCATCGGCGTTGATGACGGCAAACGGCCGTTTCACCGCGTCGCGGGCCGCGAGCACGGCGTGGCCGGTGCCCCACGGCTTGGTGCGCGCAACGGCATTTGCCTGATGCGCCGCCGGCAAGTCGCCGAGTTCCTGAAACACATACTCCACCGCCATGCGCGATTCGAGCCGCCGACCGATCGTGGCGCGGAAGTCGGCCTCGATGTCTTTGCGGATGACGAGCACGAGCCGGTCGAACCCGGCGCGCAGCGCATCGAAGATCGAATACTCGATGATGAGTTCGCCGTGCGGCCCGACGGGCTGCACCTGCTTAAGCCCGCCGAACCGGCTGCCCATGCCCGCGGCGAGGATGACGAGATCGTAGGAAGAGGAATTGCCCACGAAACACCGATGCACGCGTAGGCTGGGCGCGCCAAACAAAAAGCCGCAGCGAGCGCTGCGGCAAATTTGGTGCCAGGGGCCGGGATTGAACCGGCGACCAAGGGCTTATGAGTCCCCTGCTCTACCACTGAGCTACCCTGGCATCTTCAACCCGGCCTTGCGGCCGAGGAACGGCGTAAAAGCCACAGTTTTCCGAAAAAATCCACAAGATTTTTCTAGATGTCACCAGGCCCGAGCCAGCGAAAGTAAGTCACGACAAAACGCCGCCCTAGCCCGTTGGGAGCCGTGTCCGGCGTGCGTTGGACGATGGCCTCGCAATACGCCAGCGCCTCGACCGTGGTCCCGTCCGCAGGATTGATCACCTCGCCATACGCTCGGATACGGAAGGTGTCTGAGCGAACGGTCAGCGTGGGACCCAAGACTGCCATGAACTGCGCGACGGAGACACCATTCGTCCCTGTGATTGCGCTGCTCAACAAGCTCGAACCACCAAACGACGCCACCGACAGAAAAGGGCCGTTGGCGGATTTTCCGGAGGAGCTGCCCGCAATGTTGTTGGCAATGGAGTTTGTCGCCGACGTGATCTTTCCAGTGGTGCCGAACTTGGTGCCAGAAGCTGCATTGAACGATTCGACCAAGCTGCGCCAAACCACTGCAGACGTCGTGTTGATGTTCACCCGTCCGCCTTCCAAGCGACTGCCATCGGACGATACCGCCTGATGCAGCAACGTGACGTGGTGAAACCCGTCCTTGAGACTCGTAACGGTCAGCTTCGAATTCGCCGCGTATTCGAGATTGGTGGCCTGCTCGAAGGCGACGACCTTGCGCGCATCAGCGGAATCGAACTGAGCAAAAGCCGTCGTGACTCTTGCTACGCTGACGGGAGCAGAAGCGGTCAAAATCTGGATTGCCCCCGACGGAGAGACCGTCGGGACCGCGGCGCTGACCTTCACTCCTTCATCGCCAACCCAATATGCGTAGTTTCCGCTGATGCCGGAAACACCCGAGGTATCGAACGACACGATCGCTACCTTGCCAGCATCGACATATTCCTCGTCGGCGTATGCTGAAGCAGTTCCGGGCCTTTGCCCGACAGAGTTCGCTTCCACCAATTGAATAACGGATGAAGTCGTCAAAGTAGGCGTGGGCGACAGCGCCGCACCGGAAGTTAACCATCCCCTGAAAATCCCGCCGGCGTCCCAGACGCCGCACCAGTGACGCATCTGGGTGCTCGCCGGCATACCTGCGACGCCCGCCATGCCGGTCACACGGCTGTCATTTCCCGCCAGTCGCTGCAATTCGCCGAGCGCGAGATTCAGACCCAGCAGCGCATTCTGCCGCGCCTGCATCTGTGCGACGCCGGCGGTGGCGGTCTGCGCGTTGACGCGCACGAGTGCACTGAGCGCGTAAACCGCGAGGACCAGCAGCGCGAGCAATCCGATCGTCAACACGAGCGCGAAGCCGCGGCGAGTCTTGGAGCCGCTCGGCATCATTGCGTGCCTCCCTTCACCTCGACCCGACGCACGAAGACGGTCGAATTGGCTTCGACGACTGCCCACCACCATTCCGCATCGGTTGCGAAGCCGGCAGGACGCGTGACCGTGCCCTGTTCGAGAGCCGCGACTTGGCGGGCTCCGTCGTCGCTAAGCACGCGCACCATGAAATCCACGATCTGCGGATAGCGGCTGCCGTCCGCGACGCCTCCGGGATCGCGAGCATTGTGCAGGTCGTCGCTGGCATCGGCCGGGTAGATGCGGCGCAGGGCTCCTGCGTTGTCGCGCACGTAGAGCCAGGCCCCGAAATCAACCACGTTCGGCAGCAAAATGTCGGCCGCACTGGGGCTGCTGAGCGTGGTGCCGTAGGTCGAGGCCAGCACGTCATTACCGTTCGCGAACGTCGTGGCGCCCGTGACGTTCGAACGAAAGAGAGCGTAGCGAACCTCGGCTTGGTTGCTCGCGGAGATCGTGCCGCCGACCGGGCGACGCGCAATCTGGTAGGCGATGGCGCGCGGCACGGTGCCCTCCGACGCCGAAGCAATGCCCGTCGAGAGGAATCGGATCCATGCCCCGGCCACCCCAAACCTTGCCCGGGCGATCGTGTCCACCGAGCCGTCGTCGCGGAGCGGCAGGAGGGCCCGACTCTCCGCGGTCGCGGGCTTCATCCGGGACGCGAGCTGCCAGCCGCGGGAGGTGAGTCCGCTCGTGGAATTGGAGACGGCGAGCGCGAGCCAAGTCGCGTTCGGATCGCGGCGAAACACGGCGCTCTGGACATCTTTTTCGATCAGGTCGAGCGCGAGCTTCGCCTGCGAGGTGACGGTGAAATTGTCCTGCGTGCGCCGCCACAGCGACAGAGTGCTCGACGTCACGGCGAGCATCACGGCCGCAATGCCGAGGGTAAGCGTCAGCGCGACCAACAGTTCCAGCAGCGTGAATCCGTGTTCCGTCCGCCGGCTCATCGCAACAGCGCAGTGTTGAAGGTGAGCTGAGACCGGCTCGACGCCGTCACGACGACCACCGAGCCGGGTGTGCGATAGGGCCATGAGACTCGCACCATGAGCGGCAGCACCGCGCCGTTGGGGTCGTAGGCCAGCGGCGCGGAGGGAAACTTCCAGACCTCGATAAGGAAGAACTGCTCCGCCTCGGGCAGCGTCTCTGCCGCCGTCGGAGGGAGGTAGTCGAGCGCATGCAGGCGTGCCCCATCGCGCGAGGCCACGAACGCGAGACCACCGCTCAGCGGCGTCGCCGCGAGCGGTGCGCGGGCGGCGAGTGCGTCGAAACCTCCGCTCGTGGCGAGTCGCTGCAATTCGAGGCGCAGCGGGTCCGGCAAACGTTGAGCGACGAGCGATTCGCTGGCGGCCGCCGTCTGACCGACCAACGCGGGAAGCAGCGCCAGCACGACCGCCACCGCAGTGGCGAAGAGCCCGACCGCGATGACGACCTCCACCAATGAGAACGCGCGACGCATACCGAAATCAGAATCCCGTCCGGTCGCTCACGAGCGTCGCGACGCCGTAGGAACTCACACTCATGCCGCGGACCTGCTCGGGCGAGTTGACCAAGACCGGCGGTTCGCCCGCTGCGAAGGTTCCCGGAGGCTTCGCGCTGCCTAGTGCGAGCACGACGTCGCCGTTGGAGTTATTGGGCATGCCGTCGCCCGTGACCTCGAAGGCAAGCCACGTCTCGGACCCCGCGCTGCTGCCTGCCGGGTCAGAGACCGACGTGCGAAACGCGGAAGAGCGAAGCACCTGATCGTCGCCCGGCCGCGTCCACGCGCCGGGATTGGCTACGAGGCCAGCGGGCAAAGGGTTCATGCCCGGGAGTAGGAAAACACCATCGGGCAGATACACATCGGTCAGGCTCCGCCACGAGCCGTCGGGATTGCGCACCTGCAACACGAGATAGCGGAGGTAGCGCGAAGGCTGGTCGGTGTTGGACGGGTTGAAGTTCACCAGGACGCGCGCGGATTGGTTGGCGGCGGTGGCCTTGGTGCGGGCGGCGACGAGGAGGTTGGCGACG
Source organism: Verrucomicrobiota bacterium (assembly GCA_023432225.1). Taxonomy (GTDB): domain Bacteria; phylum Verrucomicrobiota; class Verrucomicrobiia; order Opitutales; family Opitutaceae; genus Didemnitutus. The sequence goes on along the minus strand of JAEYUW010000047.1, from coordinate 71,406 downwards.
GTGCCTTGGGCGGCTTGGAGCGCGGAACCACGGCCGGAGCCGAGCGCGCCGATGACCACGAGTGCGAACGCGGAAATCAGCCCGACGACGACGAGTAGTTCCAGCAGCGTGAAACCCGACGCAGCTCGGCGTGGGGCGGATGAGATCATTTCCAACTAAAGATGAACTGCGGGTTGGCAGCGCTTGCGTTCGGGTCCGGGCCGTAGAAGACCACGCCCGCGCGGATGCCGGTCGCGGGAATATCGGTGGCCGTCGGGCGGATCGAAGTGCCCTCGGCGGTCACGACTGGAGGCCAGCCGCCGCTGCTGTAGTCGCTCGCGTCGATTCTACCGTCGAGGTTGCGATCGACGAGCACAGCGATCGAAAGGTTGTCGAACGCGTCGCGGATCAAATTCGGATAGGCGGAATCGGCAGAGGAAAAATCGGAATCCGAGAAGGAGTAAAACGGGATGCGTTTCCGATTCTGGCTGCCGGCGGCGGTTGTCGACGCGGTGCTGGCGACGTCGCCGTTGCGTTTCTTGCCGGCGAGGATGTCGTGGAAGAGATGGTCGCCGGAAATGACCGTGGTCGCGCCGCCGTTGACGAGGCTCGAAGTGTCGAAGGTCGGATAGTAACCGTATTCGCTGCGGAACGACTCGATCGCGGCGGCCCATTGGTTGAACTGCACTTTCGTTTTCGCGCGATTGGCCGATTTGCGCGCGCCGGAAATGCTCGGGAAAATCAGGCTGGCTAGGATGCCAATGACCGCGATGACCGCGAGCAGCTCGAGCAAAGAAAAGGCGCGGCATCGGTAACCGGCTGAAAGCTGAGAGCTGAGCGCTGAAGACTTCATCAATTCCGATTGGCGTAGAGATTGTCGGCGTTGGCGGCGGGAGCAACATCGATGAAACCGCCAGTCAGCAGTGTCGGTGAATCGGCGCCGTCGGGACCGACGCTGTAGAGCACGAACGAAGGATTGGTCCACGAACTGCCGCTCGTTTTGTGGACATAGCGATAGGGCTGCCCCCATGGATCAATGAACACGGCCGATGTGTTCGCGAACGGATCGACCGCCGCATCGGGATTCGCCCCGAGGGCGAGGTGAAATTTCGCGGCTTCCATCTGCGCCCGGCCCGCCGGACTCAGCGTCGTGCCAGTCGGGCCCAGCCGGCCGATCAACGACTGGACGAGGATCGTTCCGTCAGCGGTGCGGGGATAATCGCCGTATTGGCGCTTGTAGGATTCGAGGGCGGCGGAGAGTGCGGCGAGTTCGGCTTTCGTGCGCGCGACTTTGCCCGCCTCGGAGGCGCGGCGGCCGACGCCGATTACGATGCCGGTCAACACGGCGATGATAGCGATGACCGCGAGCAGCTCGAGGAGCGTAAAAGCGCGCGATTTCACGGGGTCTCGCCAAATACGATATTGTCCCGATTCACGAAGGAACCGTCGCGTCGTAGCGCTTTCCCTCGTGGATCTCCCGTGATCGCGTCTCCGTCTGGTCCTGCCGAGTAGAGCGTGAAGCGTCTATCCTTCAGGCCGGCTTGATAAAAGTATCGGTAAGGCCGCCCCCACGGATCTAAATACTGACGGGCTGGAGTGTGATTATACCCATCCTGAACTATGGCCGTTTCTGTGCCATCCAGCTTCTGGCTAAACACCGGTCCAGCCGGCGAAAGCTCCGCATCAGCAGCGCGTGGTCCGCGGCGTCCGTTCAGAGCAGCCCACAGGCGCTGCGACGAGAATGCCGGTGCGTCGCCCCAATTGTCCACGGGCACCTCCGGATAATCACCGTAGTGGGATTTGAAGGCTTCAATCGCCACGGCAACCTGCGCCAAATCTCGTTTCGCACGTTCGATCTTTGCTACCTCACTGTCGCGCGCGCACCCGGAGAGGAACGTCCCAGCGACAAAAAAGCCGGCCATGCAAATCCGGCGGATGATCGCTCCTGCAGTGTTCTCGGGCACGGTGCCCTACTCTGCGGTTCGTTGTGCGACTGAACAGAAAAAAGGCGCACCGGCTTGCGGCGCGCCTGGATTGGCAAGAGACGCGGGGTGAAGGGCCGTTGAGGGCAACGGCCCCTACCGTTCGGTCGAGATCACTCGTCGTCCGACTTTAGCGCCGCGATGACCGAGAAGTCTTCGAGCGTCGTCGTGTCGCCCTTGATCTCGCCGGAGGTGGCGAGCTCTTTGAGGAGGCGGCGCATGATTTTTCCGGAGCGCGTCTTCGGCAGACCCGCGGCGAAGCGGACTTGGTCGGGCTTCGCGAGCGAGCCGATCTCTTTGCCGACGTGGTTGCGCAGGACTTCTTTCAACGCGTCGGTCGGCTCGTGGCCGGTCTTGAGCGTGACGAAGACGACAAGCGATTGGCCCTTCAGTTCGTCGGGACGGCCCACGGCGGCGGCCTCGGCCACGTAAGGATGCGAGACGAGCGCGCTCTCGACTTCGGCGGTGCCGATGCGGTGGCCGGAGACGTTGAGCACGTCGTCGATGCGGCCGACGATCCAGAAGTAGCCGTCCTTGTCCTGTCGGGCGCCGTCGCCCGTGAAGTAGAAGTCCGGGTGGTCCGGGAATTCGGAGAAGTAGGCTTTCTTGAAACGCTCATCGTCGCCCCAGAGCGTGCGCAGCATCGACGGCCACGGTTTGGTGATGACGAGTTTGCCGCCGCTGTTGCGCGGGACTTCCTTGCCGGCGTTGTCGACGATCTTCGGTGCGACACCGAAGAACGGCAGTGTGGCCGAGCCGGGCTTGGTCGGAGTGACGCCCGGAAGCGGCGAGATCATGATCGAGCCGGTTTCGGTCTGCCACCAGGTGTCGACGATCGGGCACTTCTTTTTGCCGATCATCTTGTGATACCACATCCACGCCTCGGGATTGATCGGTTCGCCGACGGACCCGAGCAGGCGCAGCGAATCGAGGCGGTGGCGGAGCACGTAGGCGTCGCCCCAGCGCATGAACGCGCGGATCGCGGTCGGCGCGGTGTAGAGGATCGTGATGCCGTGGCGATCGATCATCTGCCAGAAACGGTCCGGCTCGGGCTGGTTGGGCGCGCCTTCGTAGAGGAACACCGTCGAGCCGTTCGAGAGCAGGCCGTAGACGACGTAGCTGTGACCGGTGATCCAGCCGATGTCGGCGGAGCAGAAGTAGCGATCGCTGTCCTTGAGATCGAAGACGTATTGCGAGCTGAGTTTCGCGCCCAGCAGGTAGCCGGCGGAGGTGTGGAGCACGCCCTTCGGTTTTCCGGTGGAGCCGGACGTGTAGAGAATGAAGAGCGGGTGCTCGGAATCGAAGGCCTTCGCGTCGTGGAAATTCGGCGCGCCTTGCCAAGCTTCGCGCCACCACGTGTCGCGGCCCTCGACCATGTTGATCTCCTGGCCGGTGCGCTTGACGACGAGGACGGACTGGACGGTCGGCGCGCCCTCGAGGGCTTTGTCGACGTTGGTCTTGAGTTCGACGATCTTGCCGCGACGCCAGCCGCCGTCGGCGGTGATGACGACCTTCGCCTTGCAATCGTTGATGCGGTCCTTGAGCGCTTCCGGCGAAAAACCGCCGAAAACGACCGTGTGCACCGCGCCGACACGCGCGCAGGCGAGCATCGCGATGACGGCCTCGGGAATCATCGGCATGTAGATTGCGATGCGATCGCCGGGCTTCACGCCCATGTTCTCGAGGACGTGCGCGAAGCGGCACACGTGGAAATAAAGTTGGCGATACGTGATCGTGCGCACGTCGCCGGGCTCACCTTCGAAGATGATCGCGGCCTTGTTTTCGCGCGCGGTGCCGAGGTGGCGATCGAGGCAGTTTTCCGAGACATTCAACTTGCCGCCTACGAACCACTTGGCAAATGGCGGCTTCCATTGCAGCACCTGCTTGAAGGGCTTGCGCCAGACGAGGTGTTCGTTGGCTTGTTTCGTCCAGAATTTATCTGGGGCGTTGACAGACTCGGTGTAGAGCCTACGGTAAGTTTCGAAGCTACCAAGGTTTGCCTGGCCCTTGAACTCGGCTGAGGGTTTGAACACTCTACTCTCCCGGGACACTGAGGTAATCGTTTGGTCCGACACTTGTTTCTCCTCTATTTTGGGGTTGAAGCGACGAAGGGGTAAATGCCCCCGCGGATTTCAGCGTCAAGTCTGGGTAGCTCCATAACTCACGCTTTGTATGGAAAAAGATAAACAGCCCGACGCTCCGGCGTCGCAGGCTCCTGAACCGAATCCGGCCGCGCAGCCCCCGCAACAGCCGGACAATTCAATTCGCGTCGAAGGCATTCTCGACCTCGACAACAGCCGCAACGGCCAGCTGCTCGACCTGAACCGCTTTGGCAAACGGCGCCCGACTGATCCGTTCGTGCCGCGCGAACTCATTCGCCGCTTCAAGCTCGGCCAAGGTTCGATGATCACCGCTCAGGCCACACCCGACCCGCGCTTCCCGAACCCGAAGGTCCGCTTCATCGAGAAAGTCGACGGCATGGACCTCGACGCGCGCCGCCGCGTGATCGAATTTCCCAATCTCCTCACGATCACGCCCAACGAGCATCTGAAGCTCGAGCTCAAGGACGGCCGCATGACCACGCGCGTCGTCGACCTCTTCTGCCCCATCGGCAAGGGCACCCGCGGCCTCATCGTCGCCCCGCCGCGCACCGGCAAGACCACGATGCTCCGCGACATGGCGCTCGGCGTTCTGGAAAACCACTCCGAGTGCCACGTCATGATTCTCCTCGTCGACGAGCGCCCCGAGGAAGTCACCGACTTCAAACGCAGCGTCCCCGCCGAAGTCTGGGCGTCGTCGAACGACGAGTCCGTCGAGAACCACATCCGCATCGCCGAACTCTGCATCGAGCGCGCCAAACGCCTCGTCGAAGCCGGCAAGGACGTCGTGCTCTTCGTCGACTCCCTCACGCGCCTCTCCCGCGCCTACAACACCCAGCGCAACTCCGGCCGCACCGGCTCGGGCGGCTTGGATGTCCGCGCGCTGGAGAAGCCGCGCCAACTGTTCGCCTCCGCGCGCAACACCGAGGACGGCGGCTCGCTCACGATCATCGCCTCGATCCTCGTCGAAACCGGCTCCCGCATGGACGACGTGATTTTCCAGGAATTCAAAGGCACCGGCAACATGGAGCTCGTCCTCGACCGCAAAGCCGCCGAGATGCGCATCTGGCCGGCCGTGAACGTCCAATCCTCCGGCACCCGCAAGGAAGAACTCCTCCTCGACGCCAAAGACCTCGAAGGCATCCACTTCTTCCGCCGCGCGCTCGTGCAGCAGAAGATCGAGGAAGCCACCGACACGATGGTCGCGCGTCTCTCGAAAACGAAGACCAACGCCGAATTCCTCAAACTCATCGCCCGCTAAGGTCCGCTACGTTCACGTCACGTCGCAAATCGGACCTTGCCGCACCTCTCCTAACCCAACCAATCTGCCCGCTCCCTGAATGAATAGCTTTTCCGAGCAATGTCTCGACATGGCCCGCTCGATGCTCGGCCATAACCTCGACTCGATCAACGCTGACGGCACCGTCACCGCCATTGCCGGCGAGAATCCTCGCTCCGATGAACCCGGCCACGTCGCCTACGCCCTCGGCGAATACTACCGCGCCACCGGTGAGACGACCCTCAAGGGTCACGACCTCATCGACCTCGCCGCCCGCTGCATCACCGCGCAGGCCTTCACCGAGCCCGCCGGCGAAAACGGCCTCGCCTACGCCGCCCTCGGTCTCCTCTGCTTCGGCCCCTCCAAGGAGCGCAATCCCGTCTGGGAACGCCTCGTCGACGAGACCCGCCAGCGCCTCGACAAGCAGCTGCTCCACCGGAGCGACTACGACAATTACTGGCAGGCCTTCAACGTCGCCAAGGCCGTCTGCCGCTTCTCGCTCGGTCTCTCCAAAAAAGACGAAACCTCGCGCCTCATCGAGCGCATGGTCGAGCGCATCGAGCAGACCAGCTCCAACGGCTTCTTCGACGACGCCGAGCCCGGCATCGGCGGTCACTTCAATCTCTACGGCGTGATGACGCTCGTCTTCGTGCGCTCCGCTCTGCAGCTGCACGCGAACTCCGCCCTCCGCGAGCGCAAGCTCCCGACGCTCCGCACCTACGCCGAGAAATACATCAAACTCATGCCCGACCTCGTCCGCGCGGACGGCCTCGGCTGGGCCTACGGCAAGGCCTCCGGTGCCTACGGCCAGATGCACTGCATCAGCCTCCTGCTCCAAGGCCTGCGCGACGGCTGGATTCCCGACGACCAGAAGCCCAAGTATTTCGATATCCTCCGCCGCCTGTTCTATTACTTCTTCCAGACCTACCTGGACCAGGAGCACGGCTTCCTCGACGTCCGCGACGAAGAGCGCACCGCCTACTCGTCGCACACGACACGCATGGCCAATTTCGACGCCGCGCGCTACCTCTGCCAGTGGTCGCGCCTCGCGAAAATCGTCAACATGACGATGGAGTCCGGTAAAGCCGAGCCCGTGAAGACGACCGGCCGCTTCGTCATTTTCGACAAGTCGAACCGCAAGGAGCAGGGCCTCTTCCTCTACCGCGACGCCGAGTCCGGCCTGCACTTCCAGCTCCCGCTCGTCAGCTCCGGCGGCAGCGCCACGGCCGACAGCCTCGCCTTCCCGCACTCGCCCGGCGTCTTCGATTGGCCGAACAACGTTTACCTGCCGATCATGCAGCCCGAGCTGACCTTCGGCGAGAACGTCACCATCCCGTCGTTCTACGGCCAGAAGTGCGTGACCGGCCTCGGCCTGAAAAATTCGTTCTTCTTCCGTTACGAACAGCCCGAGCTGATCAACACGAAGGAAGAACTCGTCCGCGGCATCGGCAACGTGAAGGTGCAGTGGAATTTCTCCGGCAACAAGATCAGCGCCGAGTTCGCCTACACGGTAAAAAACCAGGTGCAGCTCGACAAGTTCCGCCTCTGCCTCGTCATCGGCACGCCGCACTCGAAATACCGCCTCGACACCTCCCCGGTGCTCGGGCCGAACGGCCACCGCTGCCAGGTCATCAAGGACGATTTCCACGCCGCCTGGCAGGAAACCGAAGTCGTGACGGCGGATCCGAAGTTCAAGACGAACTACGGCAAGCTCCACTACGTGCAGAATTTCGTCCGCGACCACCCGCTGATCATGCGCCCAGGCCAGATCTACCGTCTGCAGGTCGCCTTCGAGCCGGACGTCACGATGATCGGCGCGTAAGCGCGGTAGCGCAGGCGTCCCGCCTGCCCCGATCGAGACACAACTCCAAGCCCGCGCCCGTCGCGGGCTTTTTCTTTGCCACCGCACATCGCGCAAGCCGAACATCGCACCACGCGCTTCGCCCGGGCCAGCGACATCGCGACCTCCTAAGAATCCTTCGATTGGAACCTCGTCCTTCCATGCGCCCGCTCGCCCTCATCTTCGCGCTCGCACTCGCTGTCTCTTCCGTCCCGCTTCACGCGGGCGACGTGGCACTTTCCAAGCCGCCTGTTCCCGGATGGCCGACTGCCGACTATGCGACGTTCTCAGCCTTCAGCGTGAAAGCCGAGATGGCGGTCTTCGACTTCGGCAACGGCAAGAAGGCCTTCATCAAAGATCCCGCGTGGCTCGAGGCGTTTCAGAAGCAACTGGCATCGACCACCGGCAAGCCCGATGCCTATTGCTTCTGCATCGCGTATCCGATCGTTCGCCTCGTCAGTGGAGAGAAGGAGTTGGTCGCGATCGAACTTACCCACGGCAATAAAATCCGTTTCTTCGCCAACGGCGGCTCCGGCGACTTCATCATTCCGGCCGCGGATTACGACACCCTCATAAAGCTCGAGCGCGCCGCTCTACCATCGGCGATCGGATTTCCCAAGACACCCGCAGCGAACCATCGTAGGCAACCTCCGCGCGTGGAACTGAAACCGTAGGTGCACGCCCGCCGCACGACCCGCTCCGCCCTGTAGGTTGCGCGCTCGCGCGCAACTCTTGTGGCAGCCGACGTGAGCGGCTGTCCCGGCCCCGGCCGACCTAAACCCGGAAGCAACTCAAGCCTGCGGCGAAGCACCCGCGTTCGACGCCGGCGCTTCGCCTGAACCGGCCGCATTCGTCGGTGCCGCGACGTTCGCCTCCGCCGGCTTGGCCTCCTCCGCCTTCTTCTTCGGCGAGCCGACCAACACGTCGAGCTGCCCCTGAATCTTCTGGAAAAACTCCGCGTTCAGATCGCCGACCGGAATCTCATACATCTGGTGCGTGCGCGCGTGCTCGAAGATGTTGCGCGCGCGATCCGGCGTCTGGCCACGCGGCTTCAGGATCTTCTTCCGCTCAAGCATCAGCGCCAGGAATTGCAGCAAGGGCGTGTTCGTGTCGGCGGGCGGGTTCAGCGGATCGGCCAGCGTCACGAACAGATTCTCCGCCGTCATCTTCAACGTGCGATCGGCATTCTCACCGGCCTTGCGCGGCTTGTAGTGGATCACCCAGCGACAAAAAACCTCCGCGGGCGCCTGCATGTTCGCCGCCTCGCTCTCGATCACGTCGCGCCGGCCGGTGAGCCCATCGGCTTCGCGCACCAGGTAGCACACCACGAGCTCGCCCTCGGCGAAATCGCGGCCGGACACATAGCACTTCGTGGCGAGAGGTTGAAGATTCAGCTCCATGCGGGAACCTCCTGTCTACGTGCGCCCCGAGTGAAAGCTAGCCCAAACGTGCAGCTCGCCGCAAAGGTCCAAACGCCAAATCTCAAATCCCAAACCACGCCGCGAGCGTTGGCTTTTGGACGTTTGGCGTTTGGGATTTCATGAACTTTGAATGGCCAACCGCCATGAGACTCGCTGAACTCCCCCGCCATGGCCGACATCGCTTCCCTGCTCTGCGTGCGCGACATCAAAGCGCTCGACAAAAACGGCTCCGACACCTTCGCCTGCGTGCTTCTCGTGCGCCGCGTCACGAGCAAGACCGCCAAGAACGGCAACCCCTTCCTCACTGTCGAACTCGGCGACAAGACCGGCAGCTTTTCGCTGAACGTCTTCGGCGACAGCCCCGCGTTCGACCTCTTCACTGGCCTCCGCGAAGGCGGCGTCGTGCGCATCGAAGCCAAGCTCGACTACTACCGCGACGCGCTCTCGCCCAAGCTTCTCTCCGCGGAGCAAATCACCACCGAGCAACTCGCCGGCTCCACCGTCCTCGCCAACCTAGTCGAGACCGCACCCGAAGACGCCGACGCGCTCTGGACCGAGTTTCAACAACACATCGCCTCGATTCAGCACCCCGAAATCCGCGCGACCGTCCAGGCCGTCTTCGACGACATCGGTGAACAATTCCGCATCGCCCCCGCCGCCGTCTCGATGCACCACGCCTACCGCCACGGCCTGCTCGAACACACGACGCACATGGCCCGCGCCGCGCGCGCCCTGCTGCCGCTTTACCCTGAAGTCGATCCCGACCTCGCCATGGCCGGCGTGCTCGTGCACGACACCGGCAAGGTCATCGAATACCAAGGCGACCTCGTCACCTCGAAGAGCCGCCGCGGCCTGCTTCAAGGTCACGTCGTCCTCGGCTACCAACTCGTGCGCAAGGCCGGCATGAAAGTGAAGCTCGCCTCCGACCTGCTCGAACGCCTCGAACACATCGTGCTTTCCCACCAAGGCGAACTCGAATGGGGCGCCGCCGTCATCGCCGCGACACCGGAAGCCGTCTTCGTCGCCAAGGTCGACGACCTCGACGCCAAAATGGGCATGGTCCAGCGCCTCCTCCGCAACGCCGGCGAGACGCCCGTCGACGAATTTTCCGAAAAACACTTCGGCCTGAACTCGCAGCTGCTGCTCACGAAGCCGAACACGCAGCCGGCGAACGCCCCGTAACCACGGCCTTCTCGCTGGGACCGCGCTGCTCCTTAGCGTCATACGCCCGAAGCGGTTTTCGCTGCCGAAGTCGACAGCCTCGACGCGAAAAAAGACAGGGCCGAGCGCCTGCTCCGCAACGCCCGCGAGCATCACGCGCCGTCGAATTCCTCGAGCGCCACTTCGCACTGACTCGCAGCTGTGGCGAGGCAAGCCGTCGCTTGATTGCGGGACGAGGGATGTTAAAGGGCTTGCAAGAGTCGAGCCATGCGGCAGTTTCCGCCGCCAGTTTCACGTCCCGTCCGCATCCCACGCACTCGCCTCATGACCTCCACGTCGCTGCGCACTGTCTTCGGATTGACGCTTGCCCTCTTCGGATTCGCCAAGGCGAACGCCCAAGCCCAAATCAATATCGATTGGTCCAATCTGTCCGCCGTCACGTTCTCCGGCACCGGCAGCAACGCCTTGGTAAACCAATCCGGCACCAGCTTCGACCCCATCGTCTTGGTCGGATTCTTCTCGCACAACACAAACTGGGACCTCGGCTTTGGTGATTTCGCCAACCCAGCCACGCTCGGTGACCGCAACCAACAGGGATCATTCAACCTCCTACAGGCGTGGGCCCACGTCACCAGTGAGTCTTACGTCGACGTGTATATGACTAGCAGCGACGATTTTTTTGCATTGGATTTCAGCACGTCGGCCCCCGCCTTCACCGGCGCATCGGTCTGGGACCTCTCCAGTGCAACCTTCCCCGGCGGCGCGATCGCGAATTACCTGCCGGCGCTCGGAACTTCGGGGAATATTCTATTTGATGATCAAGTCATCGGCACATGGACCGTCACCGGCCAAGCCTCGGCTGTGCCCGAACCGTCCGTCTACGCGCTGATCTTCGGTTGTAGCGCGCTCGTCTTTATCGTTTGGCGCCGAAAGCACGCGCCGTCCGCAGTCCAGCCGCGCGTGCTCTGACGCGACGCTTCGTCGGCGGCAATCAGGTCAGCAACTGCACGATCCGGATGATCGGCAGGAACAGCGCGATAACGATCGTGCCCACCACGACCGCGAGGAACACGATCAACAGCGGCTCGATCATCGAGCTGAGACCCGCGACCGTCGTGTCGACCTCTTCGTCGTAGATGTCAGCGACTTTGTTGAGCATGTCGGGCAGTTGGCCCGTGTGCTCGCCGACTTCGATCATGCTGGAAACCATGCCGGGAAAAACTTCCGTGCCTTCGAGCGGCTTCGCGACGGGGTCGCCTTCCTTCACGCGATCGTGCACGACCTCGAGCGCAGCCGCGACGCGCGCGTTGCCGGTCGTGTCGCGCGTGATCGTGATCGCCTGCAAAATCGGCACGCCACTCGACAACAGCGTGCCCAACGTCCGCGCGAAACGCGCCACGAGCGATTTCAGGATCAGTTCGCCGAAAATCGGCGCGCGCACCACCCAGCCATCGATCAGTCGCGCGCCCTTCGGCGTTTTCTTGAACGCCTTGAACGCCAGCCACGCGCCGACCGAAACGCCGAGCACGATCAGGTAGTGCGAACGCACCGCCTCGCTCGCGGCGAGCACGGCTTGCGTCAGCGGCGGTAGCGGCGCGCCCTTCAGCAGGTCGGCGAAGATTTGTTTGAACTTCGGCACGACGAACACGAGCAAGCCGGCGAGAATCAGCACCGCGACCGTCATCACGATCAGCGGATACACCATCGCTGCCTTCACCTTGCCGCGCAGTTGCAGGCTCTTCTCCTGGAATTTCGCCAAGCGATCCAGCACGACCTCGAGCACGCCTCCCGCCTCACCCGCCTTGATCATGTTCACGTAGAGCCGATCGAAAATCCGCGGATGCCGCGCCATCGCTTCCGAAAGCGTGCCGCCGGAGCGAATATCTTCCGCCAGCGTCTCGACGACCTTCTTGAACGCACGATTTTTCTCCTGCCGCCCGAGCACTTCGAGACCGCGCAAGAGCGGCATGCCAGCTTTTAGTAGCGTGCCCAGCTGCCGCGTGAACACCGCCAGCTCCTTCGCCGTGATCGGCCGCACGAACGGCAGCTTGATCTCCATGTCGAGCGCTCGCGCTGGTTTCTTCGCCACCGGTGGGGCGGACCGGCCCGGTCCGCCGTCGGGCGCGGCACGTTGATCGCGGCGCACCGGGGCGGTGCGCCCTACCTCGACCGTCTTGGTGGCCGCGGGAGTTGCGCCCACTGTCCTCAGCTCGATTGGAAACAGTCCTTTCGCCTTCAACGCCGCCGTCGCGCTTTCTGTCGTGGCGGCGTCGAGCTGACCGGATTTTTCATCTCCGCGAGCGTCGAGCGCGGTGTAGGCGAAACGCGGCATGGTCACATGTATTTCAAAACTTCCTCGAGCGAGGTCTCGCCGGCCAGAAGCGCCTGCAAGCCCGCCTCGCGCAGCGGCACCATGCCCTGCCCGATCGCTTTCTGCCGCAATTGCACGAGTGACGCACCTGCCACGACCAGGTCGCGCAACGCATCGTTCATCTTCAACATTTCGAAAACGCCCAACCGGCCGCGATAGCCGCCCTGATGGCACGCCGGGCAACCCTTGCTCTCGTAGAACGGCCGACCGCCGAGCTGTTCGCGCGTCATGCCCGCCGAGCGCAACACGGCATCACTCGGCTCGTAAGGCACGCGGCAATCCGGACAAATCCGCCGCACCAACCGTTGCGCAAGCACGGCCTCGAGCGTCGATGCGAGCAGGAACGGCTCGATGCCCATGTCGACAAGTCGCGTGACCGCGCCGGGCGCATCGTTGGTGTGCAGCGTCGAGAGCACGAGGTGCCCGGTCAGCGACGCCTGAATCGCGATCTGCGCCGTTTCGAGATCGCGAATTTCGCCCACCATCACGATGTCCGGGTCCTGCCGCAAAAACGCCCGCAACGCGCGCGCAAAGCTCAACTCCGCCGCGTAATTCACCGGCACCTGCATGATGCCATCGATCTCGTATTCGACCGGATCCTCGACGGTGAGAATCTTCACGTCGGGCGAATTGAGCTCCTTCAAACAGCTGTAGAGCGTCGTCGTTTTGCCTGAACCCGTCGGCCCTGTGACGACAAAGATGCCGTTCGGTCGGCGAATGATTTCGCGCACGGATGTCTCCACCGGCGCTGGCATCGTCAACTGCGTCAGGTCCAACTGCACCGCCGACTGATCGAGCACGCGCAGCACCACGCTCTCGCCGAACTGCGTCGGCAACGTCGACACGCGCAAATCCACCGCGCGACCGGCGAGCGTGAGTTTGATGCGGCCGTCCTGCGGCACACGGCGCTCGGCAATGTTGAGATTCGCGAGCACCTTCACGCGCGAGATGATCGGCATCGCGAGCGCCTTCGGCGGCGGCGCCATCTCGTAGAGCGCACCGTCGATGCGGTAGCGGATTTTGAACTCGTGCTCAAACGGCTCGAAGTGAATGTCCGACGCCTTGTCGCGGATCGCCTGGCTGAGCACGAGATTCACGAAGCGGATGATCGGCGTCTGCCCCGCCATCTCCTCGAGATCGGCATCCGACATCTCTCCTTCCTCCGGCGTGCCGTCCAACTGCGCCTGCATTTCGCCAACGACCTGCTCGAGTGAAGTATCTTCGTCGCCGTAGTGCTGCCGGATCAGCGACGACACACGCTCCGGATCGGCGACGACCAATCGCACGTCGCGCTCGAGGGCGAAGGTGAGATCGTTCACCAGTTGGCTGTTGAACGGATCGACGGCGAGCAGCGACACCGACGTGATGTCCGCCGCGAGCGGCGCGACGCCGTAGCTGCGCGCGAGCGAGCCGTCCAGCAACGCGAGCGCCTCACCGGGCAGGTTAGCCGGCAGGTCGCGGGCGAAATCCGCACCGAGGTGCTCCGCCACGGCGCTGAGCAGCGCCGGCTTCTCGACGAGATTCAGTTCAAGCAACACGTCGGCGAGCGGCTTGCCGGATGAACGATGCTCCTCGAGCGCGAGTTCGAGCTGGGATTGTTCGACGAGCCGACGCTCGGTCAGAAGATCGAAGACGGATTGATCGTGGCCTTCGAACATCGCGCGAATGCCGCTCAGAGCGCGCGCAACTTCACGCCCATGCTGATGAGTTTGTTCTTCATCGCCTCGGGGTCCTGCGCCTTTTCCACCGCCTCGTCCGGCTCGATGAGTTCGCGGTTCACCAAGCTGAGCAAGTGCGTGTCGAGCGTGATCATGCCAAGCGCGGCGCCGGTCTGGATGTCCGAGGTGATGCGGAAGGTCTTGTTGTCGCGGATGAGCGAGGCGATCGACGACGTGTTGACCATGATCTCGTAGGCCGCGATGCGGCCGCCGCCGACCTTCTTGCAGAGCGACTGGGAAATGACGCCGATGATCGACGTGGAGAGCTGCGTGCGGATCATCTCCTTCATGTTCGCCGGAAACGCGTCGACGATGCGGTCGACGGTCTTGGCGGCGCTGTTCGTGTGCAGCGTGCCGAAAACCAAGTGGCCCGTCTCGGCCGCGGAGATTGCGGCTTCGATCGTCTCGAGGTCGCGCAATTCGCCGACGAGGATCACGTCCGGGTCCTGGCGCAGCGCGCGGCGGATCGCTTCGGAGAAGCTTGGCACGTCCTGACCGATCTCGCGTTGCGTGACGACGCAGCGCTTGTGCGGGTGGTAATACTCGATCGGGTCCTCGATGGTGATGATGTGGCCGTCGCGGTTCTCGTTGATGTAATTCACCATCGAGGCGAGCGTCGTGGACTTGCCCGAGCCGGTCGGGCCGGTGACGAGGAAGAGGCCGCGCGGACGATAGAGCAGCTCCTTGATCTTGTCGGGCAGGCCGATCTGGCGGAGATCGAAGAGCTGGTTCGGAATCTGGCGGAGCACCATGCCGTAGTTGCCCTTCGCCTTCAGCACGGAGACGCGGAAGCGGGCCTTGTCGAGATACGCGAAACCGAAATCAGTGCCGCCGTTCAGCTTCACGTTCTGCACGTGATTGTCGGGCGTGATCGAGAGCATGAGCGACTCGGTCATCGCCGGCGTGAGCGCCGGACCGTCGATCGGGGTCATGCTGCCGCGCATGCGGAGTGTGGGCGGTGTGCCAACTTGGAGGTGGAGATCGGAGCACTTTTGCTCAACGACGAGCTCCAGCAGGTCGTTCATTTCGTAGCTCATGGCGTGAAGGGGCGTTCAGTCGAGATCGCCGACGGTGACGGAGACAACTTCCTCGATTGTGGTGAAACCGGCGAGCACTTTTCGCACGCCGTCCTCGCGCATGGTGCGCATGCCGTCTCGCCGGGCGCGGGCGCGCAACTGCGTGGCACTCGCGTTTTCATAGATCATCGCGCGGATGTCGTCCGAGATCAAAAAGATCTCAAAAATGCCCATGCGCCCGCGGTAGCCGGTGCCGTTGCACTCGGCACAGCCCGCACCGCGCATGAAGCGCGCGCCTTTCAACTGCTCCGGTTTCGCGCCGAGCGCGAGGAGTTCACGCGCACTCGGCGTGTAGTCGCGCGCACAACTGCGGCACACGCGGCGAACGAGCCGCTGCGCCATCGTCGCGCGCAGCGAAGCGGCGACGAGAAACGGCTTCGCCCCGATGTCGATGAGACGCGTGACCGCACTCGGCGCATCGTTCGTGTGCAGCGTGCTGAACACGAGGTGACCGGTGAGCGACGCGTTGATCGCGATGTCGGCGGTCTCCGCGTCGCGAATTTCGCCGACCATGACGATGTTCGGCGCCTGCCGCAGCATCGCCCGCAGCGCCGACGCAAAGGTCATGCCGATCTCGGCGCGCACCGGCACCTGGTTGATGCCGGTGAGCTGATACTCGACCGGATCCTCGACCGTGATGATCTTGCGGTCGGACTTGTTGAGATGGTGCAGACACGCGTAGAGCGTCGTCGTCTTGCCCGAGCCGGTCGGGCCGGTGACGAGCAGGATGCCGTCGGGTGACGAGATGAGTTTCGAAAAATCCGTCTCGTCGTCGCCGTAGAAGCCGAGTTCGGGCAAGCCGAGGCGCAGCCCTTCCTTGTCGAGGATGCGCATCACGATGCTCTCACCGTGCGCCGTGGGCAGCGACGACACGCGCAAATCGAGTTGCTTGCCGGCGAGCATGATTTGGATGCGGCCGTCCTGCGGGACGCGTTTTTCGGCGATCGAGATGTTCGCCATGATCTTCACGCGCGAGATCAGCGCGAGCTGCAGGCGCTTCGCCGGCGAATCGACTTCGACGAGCACGCCGTCGATGCGGTAGCGCACGCGGAAGCGGCGCTCGAGCGGCTCGAGATGGATGTCGGACGCGCGTCGACGCACCGCTTCGTGAATGATCGAATGCACGAGCCGGATGATCGGCGCGTCACTGTCTTTCGCCGTCGGGTCAACCGCGCTCACGGCGATTTCGGACGCGCCGGCATTCGCCGCTCCGCCGGTCAAATCCTCCATCTCGTCCGCTTCACGGCCATAGTGCCGTGCGATCGTGCGCTGCAGATCGTCGCTCGCCGCGACGACCGGCGTCACCGGCAGTTCGCAGACGTGCGCGAGACCGTCGAGCACGTCGGCGTCGAGCGGGTCCGCCACGGCGACTTGCACGATGCCGTTCGTCAGCGCCACGGCGCAGACGCCGTAACGCATCACGAACGAACGCGGCAGCGCGCCGAGCACGTCGCCGGAAATCTGCCGCTCTGCGATGGCGACGAACGGCATGCCGAGATGTTGTGCGAGTGCTTCCGCGAGGGCGCGACGGTCGAGCGCACCGCTGGCGTGCAGCGACTCGAGCACGCTGGGCGGCGCCGTGGTGAGATCGGTGTGCTCCGCCGCCGCCCGCCGGGCCGACTCCACGGCGTCCGCGGCGACGAGGCCGCGATCGAGCGCGAGTTGGAGAACGAAGTCGTCGGCGGTGGTCAAGCGGAGCGAGCTGACCGACGCGGGACGCGCGTCAGCGATTCAGGCTCATCAGGAACTCGGCGTTGGTCTTCGTCTTTTTGAGACGCTGAATGAGCATCTCGATCGAGTCGGCCGCCGGGACACCCTGCATCGCACGGCGCAACGAGTAGATGCGCGCGAGTTCGTCGGGGTGATAGATGAGCTCTTCCTTGCGCGTGCCGGACTTGTCGATGTTGAGCGCGGGGAAGATGCGCTTGTTGACGAGGTCGCGATCGAGGTGGAGCTCCATGTTACCGGTGCCCTTGAACTCCTCGAAGATGATCTCATCCATGCGCGAGCCCGTGTCGACGAGCGCGGTGCCGAGAATCGTGAGCGAGCCACCGCCCTCGATGTTGCGCGCGGAACCGAAGAAGCGCTTCGGCTTCTGCAGCGCCGTGGCCTCGAGACCGCCGGACATGATTTTGCCGGAGTTCGACGTGAGGGCGTTGTAGGCGCGCGCGAGACGCGTGATGGAGTCGAGCAGGATGACGACGTGCTCGCCGTGTTCGACGAGGCGGCGCGCTTTCTCGATCACCATCTCGGCGCAGTGAATGTGGCTCTCCGGTGTCTCGTCGAACGTCGAGCTGACGACCTCGCCTTTGCAATGGCGGCGGAAGTCGGTGACTTCCTCGGGACGCTCGTCGATCAGCAGGATGATCAACTTCGCATCGGGCGAGTTCGCCGCGATCGAGTTGGCCATGTTCTGGAGGAGAACCGTCTTGCCGGTGCGTGGCGGGGCCACGATCAGGCCGCGCTGGCCGAAGCCGACTGGCGTGATGATGTCGACCATGCGCATCGACACGTCCTTCGCGCCCGGCGATTCGAGCCAGATGCGCGTGAGCGGATAATACGGCGTGAGTTCCTCGAACGGTTTCAGATCGAGAATCGCCTCGGGCTTGCCGCCCATGACGGAGCGCACGCGCACGACGCTCGGGCAACGGTCGTTGCCCGACGGCGCCTGCACCTGCACTTCGACGTGATGGCCGCGCTTGAGGCCGAGTTTCTTGAAGAATACTTCCGGCACATACGAGTCCTCGGGATAGAGCCGGTAGTTCGTGAACGGATGCACCACGAAGCCGAAGCCGCGGTCGGTGAGGTCGAGCCAGCCTTGGTCGAGCAACGGAATCTTCTGCTCGGCCGCGGCCGCGAAGATCGCGCTGAGGAGTTGCTTGCGATTCGGCACAACGTCGAACTTCGCGCCGAGATCGCGCGCCTTCGCGCTGAGCTCGGCGTGGCCGAGGGCGTAGAGTTCGTTGAGCCAGATGGGATCGGCTTTGCTGCCGGCGATCTCGTCCGCGGTCTTGTTGAGCGCGTCGAGATCGGCGAAGCGCGCCGGATCGGGCAAATCGCCGAAGTAAACCTCGCCTCGGGGCGGAGGCGGCTGCGGCGGATGCTTCGGGCCGTTGCCACCGGGGCCACCTTGGCCGCCGCCACCGCCGCCACGGTGCTTTTCCCACTTGCCGCGGAATTTCTTGTCGCGCCAGCGATTGAATTTTCCGCCCCCGCCCTGCTGCTGGCCACCTTGCTGGTCGCCGCCGCCTCCTCCATTGCCGCCAGTGTCCTGGCTGCTGGGTTGAGCGTCGCGTTGCCCGCCGTCGGCGGGTGACGAATCGCTGCTGCGCCCGCCGTTCTCGTTCGCGGCCGGCGCCGGTGCGGAAGGCTCGGCGGCAGGAGCCGGAGCCGATTCGCGCGGCTCTTCGGCGCGCGGCGCACGCTCTTCCTGACGCGGGGCGCGTTCCTCCCGCGGCTGGCGCTCTTCGCGCGGCGCACGTTCTTCCCGCGGAGCACGCTCTTCGCGTTTCGGCGCACGTTCTTCTTCGCGCGGCGCGGGTGCGGGCGCTTCGCGGCGTGATTCAGCCGGAAACTCGGTTTGCACCGGCGCAGGAGCAGGAGGCGCGGTTTCACGGGACTCGGCGGGCGCGCTCTTCTTCGAGCGGGTCAGGCGCGAACGGGTGCGCGGGCGTTTCTTGGGAGCTGCGCTTTCGGAAGCGGAGCTGGAATTGTCCTCGTCGGACTTCGGGGGCAAGGCCATCGGGTGGCGGGTCAGTGGGAGTGGATAAGGGAGAGGCGACGGGCCAGTTCGCTGACTTGCTCGCGCAAAAATTCGAGGGTGCCGTCGTTGAGGAGAACGAAGTCAGCCAACTCGCATTTTCGGGCCAGGGGCAGCTGCTTGGCGAGGCGCTGGCGGGCGATCTCAGGCGAGACACCACGTTGTTCCAGCCGCCTTAGTTGCAGGTCGGAAGATGTGGTTACGCAGACCGTGAAATCAAACCTATTCTCCAGGCGTTTTTCGAAGAGCAGAGGCACTTCGACCATGAACTTCTCGTTCTGTGCCGTGGCATAAATCCCGTCCCAATGCGCGCGCAGCCGCGGGTGCAGCAAGTCCTCCAGCCACGCCAGCGCCGCGGCGTCGCCGAACACCACCGCGCCGAGCTTCGCGCGATCGACGCCGCCCGCCGCATCGAGCACGCCGGCACCGAAGCGCTCCCGGATCGCCTGCGCCACTTCCGCGCTCGGCAGCAGCACGTCGTGCACAGTCCGGTCCGCATCGAGCCGGCGAAAGCCGAGCTCAGCGAACAATGCCGCGGCGGTCGATTTGCCGCATCCCATCCCGCCGGTCAGGCCGACGATCAAATTCCCACGTTGGGCCATGCGTGAACGCGCAAACAATGCGCTTGCTGCATGGGGAGCAACCCCTATTTCGAGGACACCCCGCATGGCTCTCCCCACCGCCATCGTCGCCAAAGATCCCGGCGCCACCGCAACGCACCTGAAGACCGTCTTCAGCTCGCGCGGATGGGATTCCAGCCACGCCCTGCTCGACCGCGTGCTGGGCGACGTCACTGCGGCGTTCTGGGGCAACTGGCCCGGTTACCTGGCGATCGACATGCGCTATCACGATCTCGGCCACACGCTGCAGGCCACCGTCTGCGTGTGCGATCTCGTCGCCGGACAGCACCGGTCCGGCGAAATGCCGGAGTTCGGCCAACGCGCCGCGGAACTCACCGTCGTGGCCGCCCTCCTCCACGACAGCGGCTTTCTCAAGCAACAAGGCGACGAACACGGCACCGGCGCCAAATACACCCTCGTCCACGAGCGCCGCAGTTGCGATTTCGCCCGCGCCTATCTGCCCCAACTGGGCATCACGCCGGAAGAGATCGAGGACATCTGCACCGCCATCGGTTGCACCGGTCCGCGCAATCGCATCAGCGCGCAGGAATTCCGCACACCCGTCACCCGCCGCATGGCCTGCCTGCTCACGACAGCGGATTACCTCTCGCAAATGTGCGCGCCGGACTATGCGGAAAAACTCGATCACCTTTTCGCGGAATTCGTCGAGGCCTTCGAACACGACGGCGTCCCGCCGGAGCGTCGTCCCTACCAGAACGCCACCGAGCTGAAGCTGAAGACGCCGGACTTCTGGACGAAATTTGTGCGCCCGATGCTCGACACCGAGGCGGACGCCGTCCATCGCTACCTCTCATTCACGGGCCAAACCAACGCCTACCTGCAGGCCATCGAGGACAACATCGCTGAAGTCCGCCGACGCGCCCAGGATGGTCTGGTCACTGTCTAGCTCCTCGCTCCCGCTCGCTGAATGCTCGCCACGATCTGCTCGGCCGCCCTGGTCGGCATCGACGCCGTTCCCGTATCCGTCGAGGTCAACACCGGCGAAACCGGTGAACCGAAACTCATCCTCGTCGGCTTGCCCGACGCCGCCGTCAAGGAGTCCGACGACCGCGTTTTCTCCGCGCTCAGCAACTCCGGCTTCCGCATGCCGCGCACGCGCACGACGATCAATCTCGCGCCCGGCGGTCTGCGCAAGGAAGGCGCGCTCTACGATCTCCCGATCGCGCTCGGCATCGTCATCGCCGACGGTCGCCTGAAAAACGAGCACCTCGACGATTTTCTCATCGCCGGCGAACTCAGTCTCTCCGGCGCCACGCGCCCCGTGCGCGGCGGTCTCGCGCTCGCCGTCCTCGCCCGCGCCTCCGGCAAACGCGCGCTCATCCTGCCGCCCGTCACGGCCGACGAAGCCGCGCTCGTCGAAGGCGTCGAAGTCTACTGCGTCAAATCCCTCGACGAAGCCGCGCGCTTCCTCGCCGGCGACGCGAAGCTCGCGCCCGTGCGCCCGCGCGAGCCACACCGCACCACGACCAGCAATGCGCATCTCGATTTCTCCGAAATCAAAGGCCAGCACGCCGTCCGCCGCGCCGTCGAGGTCGCCGTGGCCGGAAACCACAATCTCCTGATGCTCGGACCTCCCGGCTCCGGCAAATCCATGATCGCGAAACGTGTGCCCACGATCATGCCGCAGCCCACGCTCGACGAATACCTCGAGATCCTCCGTATCCACAGCGCCGCCGGCGCCACGCTGAACGGCGAAGTGCGCTTTCTCGAACGTCCCTCCCGCGCGCCGCACCACACGATCTCCGACGTCGGCCTCCTCGGCGGCGGCGCCGTCCCCGGCCCCGGCGAAATCTCCCTCGCGCACCACGGTGTGCTCTTCCTCGACGAGTTGCCCGAGTTCAAACGCTCCGCGCTCGAGGTGCTCCGTCAACCTTTGGAAGATGGGACCGTGCAAATATCTCGCAGCGCGGGAAAAATCACTTTGCCGTGCAGCTTCCTCCTCGTCGCGGCGATGAACCCCTGCCCCTGTGGATATTTGGGCGACGCCAAGCGCGAATGCCGCTGCGCCCCCTCGCAGATCCAGCGTTACCGCAACCGCGTCAGCGGCCCGCTGCTCGACCGCATCGACATCCACGTCGAAGCACCGGCTCTCTCGCTCACCGAACTGCGCACCGAAAAATCTGCGGAAACTTCCGCCGCGATCCGCGCCCGCGTCGAGACCGCCCGCGCGGTGCAGCGCGAGCGCTTCCGCGATTCTCGCACCTCCGCCAACGCGCGGATGACGCAGGCGCAAATTAAGCATCACTGCCATCTCGACTCTTCGCTCGGCGATCTGCTGCAGCAAGCGATGGAGCAACTCAGCCTCAGTGCCCGCGCCTACGACCGCATTCTGAAAGTCGCCCGCACGATCGCCGACCTCGCCGGTGCCGAGAGGATCGCCGCACCGCACCTGCTCGAGGCCATCCAATACCGCTCCCTGGATCGGAACGTGTTTTACTGAGTCGCGCGGATCGGCTGCACTCGTCGTCGATGATGAAGAGCATCCGAATCTCGTTCGCTTTGGCCGCGCTTCCCTTGCTCGGCTATCCGTTCGTGCTCGTCGGGGCGCTGTTCTGGGTTGCTGCCGTGGGGAACCTTAGCGCCAGCGCACCGTCGCCCCGCGAGATCGTCGCGGTCGTGCTCGGAAGCGCGGCGCAGCTGTTGGCGCTGGTCTATCCCGTCGTGCTCGTCGTCAGCTTTATCGCAGCTCGCGCAGCGCTCCGTGCCGGTCAAGAGTCCAAGTCGCTCCGGTTGTGTTTTGTCCCTTGGCTGACGTTCGCGGCGATTCTGGTTTTGGCCCTTCTCTGGACTGCGATCGGTCGCTGAAATCGACGCGCCTCTCTCGGCGCAGTTCGCGCCCCAAAGATCGCTAAAAAATCGGAGACAACGCGCAGGGTCAGATCAGCGTTCGCCTTGCCTGCGCATCGCTGATCCACGAAAAAGCGCGCATCCGATACGATGCGCGCTTTTGAAATTGGCGCCCTCACGGGGAATCGAACCCCGGTTTGGGCCTTGAGAGGGCCCCGTCCTAGCCGCTAGACGATGAGGGCAAAACTGCGAGGGGCCGAACTAAGCGGACCGCCCGCGCAGTCGTCAAGTGTGAGATTTATCGAACGCCGAAATCAGCCGAGAACTTCCTCGGCTTTGAAGAAGCGTGCGATCTCGATGCGGCCGTTCTCCTCGGAGTCGGACGCATGGACGACGTTCTTCATCATCTCGGTGCCGAAATCGCCGCGGATCGTGCCCTTCGCCGCCTTGCGCGAATCGGTCGGCCCGAGCAAGTCGCGCACGCGAGCGACGATATTGTCGCCCTTCAGCGCCATCACGAGGACCGGACGGGAGCTCATGAAACTCTCGATCTCCGGGTAAAACGGCTTGTCCGCCACGTGCGCGTAGTGCTCGCGCAGCTGCGCCGACGTCAGGCGCGTGAGCTTGGCGCCGATGACCTCGAAGCCCGCCGCCTCGAAACGCTGCAGCACGGTGCCCACGAGGCGCTTTTCCATGCAATCCGGCTTAAAGATGATGAGTGTCTTCTGCATATAAAAGGTCGACACCATACATCTCCCGGGGTGCTTGGGAAGCCCGGATTTTTCCAGCCATCCGCAGCAGCCTTCATCTCAGCGCCCCGCTGGCTCGCGCTCGAATCTCAGCTCGCCCCAAAAGCCCCAGTCGAAACTCATCGAGCCACCGCTCTCGACCCTGAACTCCACCGCCTCCGCGTCCTCCGGGATTTCCAAAGAAAAGTCCTGCGCCCCGCGGTCGCCCGGCACCTGCGCGGGAGTTAACCAACGCTCGATCGCGGCCTCGCGCTTGCGGCCGCCCTCCCGCAGCCACGCCACGCTAAACCGGCCCCCGTCCGTCGTTCGTCCCGGATGCCGATAGGAGTCCGGATAAAACCCGAAAACTCCCATCACGCGGCGGGCCCCCGTCGGCACGCGAGCCACCAGTCGCGCCGGCGCATGCGTGGCAATTCGTCCTTCGCCAATCTCGCTGACACCCCCGAACGCTTCCGCGACCGCGAGATCCTCAATCTTGATCGGCTGGGCCCCCGGACGCCGCATCACGTGTCGATGCATGCGCTCATTGCGGAGATAAATTTTCCCCTCGGCTCCCTCCCAACCCAAGCGAAACCGATCCTGCAGCAGCGCGCGCAACGCCTCCGAGCGCTCTCCCGCCGCCACGACAAGCACCGCCGCCTCCTGACGGCGAACCACGTCGAACCACCGTTGCTGCCAGCGCCAGTTGCTCTCATCCGATACCGCAAAAGGCGTCACTGATCGCAACCCGCTCTCGACGAGTCCGCTCGACGCCGCGCCCCACAGCGCCACCCGATCGCCCGGCTCCGCCCAAGCCCGTAATTCGCTCGCGAGCTCCGTGCGCGGCCGCCGCCAGTGCTCTGCCAGTCGCCCCACCATGTTCGGCGCACCGTAGATTGCCGCGAGCGCCACCCCCGCCAAAGCCACGACCGACGCCGCGACTTCGGCTTTCCCGAAGCGCCCCGTGCGTCTCCACGCTTCGACTCCGCACAGCGTGGCGCCGACTATTCCACCTGCCGCCGCCAGCCCGCCCCACCAAGCGCCCGCCGTGCCCGCCCCCGCCGACCCGAGCACGTAACCGTCCCAAAATTCCGGCCAAACTCCCGTGCCCCACACGAGCGCCGTCGTCACCGTCACCCCGTAACCCGCCGCGCCCGTCAACCAGCGCGCGCGCCGACCGCCGCGACACCAAAGTGCCCCGGCAACCACGCACGCGATCGCCCACCACGCCGCTTCGCGGTGCACCCAAGGCATCGCGCTGACGATCAATCCCGCCACGGCGCCACGGAAATCCACTCCCTCATCGCGCGGCGTATCCTCCCGCCCGAGCACGAGAGCCGCGACTGCCGTCAGCGCCAGCAACAGATGGAGCGACACCTCCCCGGCCCACCGCTCACTCCACGGCCCGGCCAAAAAGAGCGCCAGCACGCCACCCGCCCAGGCAGCGATGTCCGCCTCGTAGCGCCGCCGCAGCATCGCCAGCACACCTCCCAACGTCGCCCAGTCGCAGAGTAGCGCGACGAGTCGAACATTGAAATAATCCTGCGGCACGCCGAGCCAGTGCGTCGGCAACAGCAACGCCGACGTCAGCGGTCCCGCGCCTTCGAAGACAAACGCCCGAAACGCGCGTCCCGACTCCGCCAATCCCAGCGCTCCGAGCACCACTCGCGCCTCTTCCTCGTGCACGCCGCGCGCCATGAACAGCTCCGGCCATCGCCCGGCCAGCACCACGCCCGCCAGCACCAGCCACGTCAAAAGATCGAGCGTGCTCCGGTCCGTCGCGCGTCGCACGCCGAGCGCACGACAGCGCACGATCCACGCCAGCAACGCGGCCACAAACCCGCCCCAGTAAAACGCCGGATGCGCATCCAGCCACTGAAAGATTCCCCGGATCATGCGGCCGCCCTCCGCGCCTCGCGCCGCCGTGCCCAATCCCGCAGCCACCCCGGCGCCGTCTGCACCAACAGCCACACCAACGCGCCGAACAAGACCCAGTGCGCCGCTTGCCCAAGCCAGAAATCGAGGCCGCGCGCCGCGCGCGGGTCCGACCCTGGCTTTTCCCACGCTGGCAGCCACAACGCCAGATACACGCCCGCCACCGCGATCCGCGCCGGCCACCGCCTCCACCCGCCGGCATCCCTCGCCCACTCCAACAACTGCGGCAGGGCCAGCAGCAGAAACACCAGTTTGTAGGCAAAATTAGTGCCGATCAAAAACGTGCCCACGAAACACGCCGCGCCGATGCGGAAGCCGCGCATGCCCGCATCGTCGGGTCCGACCTCATCGCTTTCTCCGCGCCACCAACTGCGCAACGCGAATGCGATCCAGCCAACCGCCGTCGCCAGTCCGACCCACGACACCACTCGCGCCCACTCGGATTGATCGGCCGCCAGCCGCAGCGACACCACATCACGCCCAAACGACAGCCACACGCCGCGCGGAGTGGTCGCGATGATTTGCCGCAAGTCGTCGTAGTAGAACGCCGCGTAGAAAACCGCAAACGCCAGCGACCAGCCCGCCCAGCGCAAAGCCGCGCGCCGCTCGAAACCGAGCAGCACCGCCAGCGCCGCGAACGGGAACAACTTCAAGGCGAACGCGAACAGCACGAGCACGAAGCTCAACGCATTCCGCTGCGCCGCCACGGCGAGCGCGAGCACCGCAAAAACCACCAGGTCCGTGTTGCCGCGCTCATAGCCGAGCATCATCGCGGGCGAAAACACCGCCAGCAGCAGCAAGCCAACCTGCACGTTCGACATCGGCGGCAGCGCCCAAAACAACGTGCCGAAAAACAACACGAGCACCACCGCCGCGAGCCAGACGGTGTCCGTCTCATCGATCGGAAACGCATACGCCGCCTGCCACAGCCGCGGGTAGTTCACGAGCCGCTGGATGAAATCGTGCGGATTCTGATACATTGGATCGAACCCCTCGCGATGCGACTGCGCGCCCGCCGTCACGACCCGCAAATCCATGAAACTCACCATGCCCGCGGGCACGCGCCAAAGATCCCAGGTGCGCGGCACCCCGAGCGTCAGCATGAGCGTCCCGACCAGCACGATCCCGGCAAGCAAACCGGCGAGCACGTTGAGCTTGGAGCGAAACACCATAACGCGAATCGCTTATCTCCAGCGCCGCCTTCGGCACTGGCAAGGGCCGAATTACCTCTCCGTTCAATCCTCGCGCGCGCGCATCGCCTGCAAGGCCGCCAGCGCCGCCGTCCGCGCCTGGCCGTGGTCCACGATCGGTCGCGGATAATCTTTCCCCAACACCACACCCGCGGCGCTCAACTCCAACGGCGGCGCCTCCCACGGCGCGTGAATAAACTCCGCCGGCACGCGCGCCAGCTCCGGCACCCAACGCCGCACATAGTCGCCATTCGGGTCAAACTTCGCGCCCTGCAGGATCGGATTGAAAATGCGAAAATACGGCGCCGCATCCGCTCCGCAGCCCGCGGTCCATTGCCAACCCAGCGTGTTCGCTGCGAGATCAGCATCGACCAGCGTGTCCCAGAACCACGCCGCGCCCTCCTGCCACGAAATCCTCAGGTGCTTCACGAGAAACGACGCCACGATCATCCGCACGCGATTGTGCATCCAGCCGGTCGCCCACAACTGTCGCATGCCCGCGTCGACGATCGGATAACCCGTCTGCCCGCGCTGCCACGCGCGCAGCTGCGCCGCATCCACGCGCCACGGGAAACGCCCGAATTCCTCCCGCAACGGCGCTTCCGGCGTGTGCGGGAAATGAAACAACAGGTGATACGCAAACTCCCGCCAGCCCACTTCGCTGAGAAAAACCTGCGCGCCGCGGTTCGGCGGAAACACGCCCGATCCCTGAGCACTCGCGCGCACCGCACTCCAAATCTGCCGCGGGCTGATTTCGCCGAAGTGCAAATGCGGCGACAGCGCCGACGTCCCGTCGCGATCCGGCAAATTGCGCTCATCCGCATAGCGCTCCATCGCGCCCGCCACGAATTTTCTCAGCCGCTTCGTTGCGCCCGCTTCGCCCGGCTCCCACGCCGCGCGAAAGCCCGCGTCCCACGAAATCCGCGGCAACAACTCCAACTCGCCGAGCGCCAGCGAGCGCGGCATCTCCGCCGGCGTCGCGATTTTTCCCGCGGGCAACTTCACCGGCTCCGCGACCTCGAGCGTCAAACAATGCCGCCAGAACGGCGTGAAAACTTGGAACGGCCCGCCACTCTTGTTCTTCACCGTCTGCGGCTCGAACAACACCGACGCCGCGAAACTCTTCACCTCCACGCCCGCCGCGCTCAGGTCCGTCTTGATCGCCGCGTCGCGCGCCATCGCAGCCGGCTCATAGCGACGGTTCCAATAAACCGCGTCCGCTCCGCTCTGCTTCACCAACTCGCGCAACACCGCGCCGCTCTCCCCACGCGCGAGCACCAGCCGCGCGCCGCGCTCCCGCAACGCCGCGTCGAGCGCCGCAAGCGAGTGATGCAGCCACCACCGCGACGCCCCGCCCATCGCCCAGCGTCCCTCGCCCGCGTCATCGAACACATACACCGGCAGCACCGCACCGCGCTGCACCGCGGCGAGCAGCGCCGGGTTGTCCTGCAAGCGCAGATCCTGACGAAACCAGACGATCGTGAGAGCCACGTCTGCACCGCTACCACGCCACGCCGTCGAGTAAAGGCATCGCCAGAAAAAATTCCCCGGTTGCATCCAAACCCACCTCAGGCACCGTAACTTTCACTTCGCGCGCTCGGGCCTGCCGCTTTCACGCACGCCAGCGCCGCCTCCTACCCTATGAATTTCCGGGAAAAACTTCTCTCCCACCTCGGCCACCGCAACTACGTGCCGACTTCCCTCGAGCGCCTCGGCCGCGAGCTGCACCTCCACACCAAGGACCGCCGCAAGTTCGCCCAAGAAGCGCGCGAGCTCATCCGCACCGGCCGCATCGTCCTCGTGAAGGGCGACCGCCTCTGCCTCCCGCAGGAAGCCGATCTCATCACCGGTCGCATCAGCTTCCGCCAATCCGGCTCCGCCATCGTCATCCCCGAAGGCAAGGTCAACTCGCCCGAGCGCGAGCCCGCCATCCAGATCGCCGCGGAAAACACCGGCGTCGCGCTCCACGGCGACACCGTCGTCGTCCGCCTCATCACCGGTCGAGAGCGCGATCAATACCGCTTCCTCAAGTCCGACGAGCGCGCCGGCCGCGTCATCGAAATTCTCTCGCGCGCCAACGACACCACCACCGGCACGCTCCACCGCGGCCGCACGTATTTCTACGTGATGCCCGACGATCCGCGCATCCCGCTCGACATCATCGTCGACGATCCGATGCGCTCGAAGCTCCGCCCGATGCCCGCCGTCGGCGACAAAGTCGTCGTCCGCATCGCCGAGTGGACGGAGCGCCACCGCAGCCCCGCCGGCGAGATCGTCGAAAAACTCGGCCGCGCCTTCGAACCGCGCGCCGAGCTCGCCGCGATCTACCACAAATACAACCTCTCGCCCGCGTTCCCGCCCGAAGTCGTCCGCGAAGCCGCCGCCATCCCGCCCGAAGTTCGCCCGCAAGAACTCCGCGGCCGGATGGATTTCCGCGACATCCCGACGTTCACGATCGACCCCGACGACGCGAAGGACTTCGACGACGCGCTCTCGCTCGAATACCTCGCGAACGGCGACATCCGCGTCGGCGTGCACATCGCCGACGTCAGCACCTACGTCCGCCAAGGCACCGCGCTCGACCGCGAAGCGCAGCAGCGCGGCAACTCCACCTACCTCGTCGGCGCCGTCGTGCCGATGTTGCCCGAAAAACTTTCCAACGGGCTCTGCTCACTCGTCGAAGCGCAGGACCGCCTGACCAAGGCCGCGATCTTCACCTTCTCCTCCGGCGGACGCCTCAAGAAAACCGAGTTCGCCAACACCGTCATCCGCTCGATCAAGCGCCTCACTTACAAGCAAGCCTACGCGCTGATGTTCGAAGACAGCCTCGACGCCATCCGCCGCCTGCCCGTCCCGCCGAAACACCAGACCGGCTCCACCGGCCGCCTGCTCTCGTCGCTCTCGCACGACGAGCTGACGAATCTCCAGAAGTGGACGCGCCAGCTCTGGGCCATCGCCAAAAAACTCCGCGCCGACCGCTTCCGCCACGGCTCGCTCGACCTCGACATGCCCGAGACGAAAATCTTCGTCGACGAGCAAGGCTACGCCGACCGCATCGAGAAAATCGAGAACGACGAGAGCCACCAACTCATCGAGGAGTTCATGCTCCTCGCCAACGAAGCCGTCGCCCGCCTCACCCGCACGCAAAACCTCCCGTCGCTCTACCGCGTCCACGACGACCCCGACGAGGAACGCCTCGACGACCTCCGCCGTGAACTCGCCACGCAAGGCATCAAGGTCGGCGACCTCAACAAACGCGAAGAACTCGTGAAGCTCCTCGCGTTCCTGAAGGACCACCCGCAAGGCCACCTGCTCCGCGTCCAAGTCCTCCGCTCGATGCGCAAAGCCTGTTACCGCGCCAAGCCCGACGGCCACTTCGGCCTCGCGAAGCAGGACTACACGCACTTCACCTCGCCGATCCGCCGCTACTCCGACCTCGTCGTCCACCGCGTCTTCGAGCACTACCTCGTGAAGTTCGAAGGCTACCCGGCCGGTCCGAACAGCGCCGCCTACAACATCGCCCGCGCCGAGACGCTCGCCGAGCACCTCTCGCTCACCGAGATCAACAGCACCGAAGCCGAGCGCGACTCCGTGAAGGTGAAGCTCGCCGAGTTCTTCGAACGCGAGGCGGAGAAGAAAAAGAAAACGCGCTTCAAAGCCGTCATCACCGACGTCCGCAATCACGGTTTCTTCGTCGAACTCGCCGCCGCCGGCGCCTTCGGCCTGGTGCCGATCTCGTCGGTGCAGGACGACTTTTATCAGCTCAACCCGAGCGGCACGGCGTTCATCGGCCGCAAGACGAAGCGCAAATTCGAACTCGGCCACACGATCGAAGTCACGATCCTCCGCGTCGACCGCCAGAAGCGCATGCTGGATTTCACGGTGCCGTGAGCGCTGCCAACGACGAGCTTTACCCCAAACTGTTCTGCCCAACCTGAACCACAAAGATGCAGATGATCGCACCCCAAGGTCCATGTTTCGAGGTCGGCCCCGATGGCTACTTCTCGTTCAAACCTCAGTATGAATCGACGATCACGGCTACCACCCTTGGTGCTTTGGGCGGTTTCGCCGAGAAATGCACGATATTCGATCGCGATGGTCGTCGGTGGGCGGCGAAAAGGGTCGTGTCACCAATCCAAAAGAGTTGGTGGCGAATCCTCCTCGCCAACACGGTGTATAATCCGCGAGTTACCGTTACGATTCTTTGGCATCAGCCTGCGTCATTTGACCTCGAAGAGTTAAAGCAGGCATACTTGAAGGCGGTCCAGCAGGATGATGATATCCTCACCCAATTTGTCGCGGCGGATGAATTGGAGAAGCGGATCACGAGAGCGCAGTCCTTCGACGAATTGATCGAAGTCTATAAGTGGTCGGAAATCGATCATTCCGACGATGAAGCATAGTATCGTTCTGCGCTCCTGCGCGCTGACTGCTAACGCTGACCAACGTCAACCTGCGAGATAGCCGCGCTGAGCCATCGGCAGAGCGCCTCAACCCGCGACGTAGCCGTCGTCACCGCGGGCTTGCCTGCCATCCACCCGCGCGCCTCACTGCGCTTCGTTTCACCTGCGATGGCTTCCGACGCCCTTCCCCTCGCCCGCCGCGAGATCCTGCTTCTCGAAGACGACCCCGCGCTCCGTCGCCGGCTCGTCGCGACGCTGCGCGCGCTCGGCGGCGAAGTCTCCGAAGCGACCAACCTCGCCGAAGCGCGCCGCCTGTTGCGCGACCTGAGCTTCGACTTCGCGCTCGTCGACCTGCACCTGCCCGACGGCGACGCGCTCATGCTCCTGCGCGAAGGCGCGTTCTCGGAAAACACCGGCGTCGTCGTCATGACCGCGTTCGGCGGCATCCCGCAAGCCGTCGAGGCGATGCGCCTCGGCGCGGGCGACTACCTCACGAAACCTTTCGAGCCCGAAGCGCTGCCCGTCGCGTTCCTGCGCTGCCGCCAGCAACGCACCGCCGCGCGCCGCACCGAGCACCAGAACGCCACCGGCGCCGACGGCGCGGAACTCTTCTTCGGTCACAGCCTCGACGCCGTCCGCCGCCAGCTCGACACCATCCTCGCCGCCGAGCGCCGCCTCGAACGTCGGCTGCCGCCCGTGCTCATCGAAGGCGAAACCGGCACCGGCAAAACCGCCCTCGCCCGCTGGCTGCACCGCCACGGCCCGCGCGCCGCCGAGCCGTTCATCGCCGTCAACTGCGCTGCGTTGCCCGAGCAACTCGCCGAGTCCGAACTCTTCGGCCACGAACGCGGCGCGTTCACCGACGCCCGCACCGCGCGCACCGGCCTCTTCGAAGCCGCCGACGGCGGCACGCTCTTCCTCGACGAGATTGCGTCGCTCTCGCCCGCCATCCAAGCCAAGGTTCTCGTCGCGATCGAGGACGGCCGCATCCGTCGCCTCGGTTCGAACAAGGAAATCGCGATCGACGCACGCCTCATCGCCGCCAGCAACCGCCCGCTCCGCGCGCTCGCCGAGACCGGCGGCTTCCGCGACGACCTCTACCAGCGCCTCAATCTCCTGCACGTCACGCTGCCGCCGCTGCGCGACCGCGGCGCCGACATCGTCGCCCTCGCGCGCCAGCTGCTCGCCGCCACCGCGAAGCGCCACCGCCTCCGCCCGCTCACGATCTCCGATGACGGCGCGCGCCGCCTCCAAAGCCAGCGCTGGCCCGGCAACGTCCGCGAGCTCGCCCACGAAATCGAGCGCGCCGTGATCTTCGGCCAAACCGGCGCGCCCCTCGACTTCGCGCATTTAGCCGCGCCCGTAAGTAGCGCCGGCTTCCAGCCGGCCTCCGACTCCTCCGCCCAGCCACTCCACGACTGGCGCAACCCCGCGTGGCGCCTGCCCGAGTCCGGTTTCTCCCTCGACGCCGTCACGACCGCGCTCATCGACGACGCCCTCCGCGAAACCGGCGGCAACGTCTCCGCCGCCGCCCGCCGCCTCGGCGTCACGCGCCAATTCCTCCGCTACCGCCTCGAAGGCGGCACAGAGCAGCCCGCCGAGTAGCGCAGGCGTCCCGCCTGCTCCGGTCATTGCAGGCGAGACGCCTGCACTACGCCGCGTGGCTGCTTTCAGCCAACACTCCTCGCTCGTCCGTGCCCAAACCTGGCTGCATTCAGCCAGTCGCGCCGCGCCGCCCGCAACCGGCTTTCGCGCTCTTTCATTTTATCTTTCTCGGCCATCGCCACTTGAGCACATCGCGCCGCACGTTGGCACGCGCATGGCAAAGAGGCAGGCGCCATGACAATCAAACCTATCCTATTCTCCCTGCTCACCCTCGGCGTCGCCACGGCAACCTCCGCCGGCGTCTACGTCGATTTTCGCGCGTCCAAGCTCGAATTCTCCGGCACGCCATCGATCGGCGACGTCGGCGAGAAACTCGATCAGGAGGACTTGCCGTCCAGCGCGTTCACGTTTGCGGTCGGCTATGAATTCACGCCCGTCATTGGCGCGGAACTCCGCTACACCTCGATCGGCGACGTGCGCATTTCGAAGCGCGCTGCGTCTGGCGCCATCTTTCCGGACACGGGTCCGGTGATCCAGGCGCAGACGTTCTACCTCTACGAACAATCCACGCAGCTCTACACCGTCGCTCTGCCGTTCCGGGTCGTCGAGCGCGGCGGGTTCTCGGCGTCGGTCACGCCGCTCCTGCACGTCGAGCGCTCCGACTTCACGTTCACCAACACCGGCGTGAACACCCTCCTGCTCCCGGGCCCGCTGCCGATCATCTATCAGGACACGCGCACCAAACTGCGCTTCGGCGGCGAAGTGAAGCTCGCTTACCGCTTCAACTCCCACGTCGGCGCGTCCGTCACCTACAGCTACTCCGCCCTCGAGGCCTACGACGCCCACCTGATCGGCGCCGGCCTCGAATTCCGCTTCTGAGTTTAAGCCCCGGGGTTATCGCCCGCCGCTTCGTCGATGCGAAGCTACGTGTGTGTCCACTGGTCTGGTCGGCCAGGCATCACAGGCGGCGGGCGCCCGGGGCGACCTCTGCGCGCTCGACTTGCGCATCGCCTCCCTCTGAATCGTCCCGTCGTGTCCGCTCCGCTCCCCTCCTCCGCGCGCTCCCTCGCCGCTCCTCCGGTAGAGGAAGCCGTGAGGCTTTCGCCACGCTCGCACCGCGAAATTCCGACGAATTCCGCTCCCACTCCGCCGCGTTCCTCCCGACCGCTGCGTCAAGCCGCCGCGCTCGCGCTGATCGCCCTCACGCTTCTCGCCGCGGCATCGCTGGCCCGTGCGCAAGCCGAGGCCACCATCGCCGGACAGGGCAGCAGTGGCGGCGGCGCACCGCAATCCCGCCCCGCGCCGCGCGATCCCAACTTTCTGCGCGACGCCCAGCAGTTTCCCGGTCTGTCCAACCGCACTGCGCTCACCGAGCTCATGCCGGTTTATTTTCCGGCGACCATCCCCGCTCTCGAAACCGAACTTCCGGCCGCGCCCGCCGTGCGTGACGCGATTTGGAACGACCTCAACTCCGAGAGCAACGAACTCTTCTTCGCCCCGCTCAGCTCGCGACTCGCGAAAGGCGGCCTCGATCGCCGCATGCGCGAGCGCCTCGAGCTCTACCGTCGCAAACGCTCCGCCGCCCTCACCGAGCTCCGCCAGTCGCTCGCCGCCGAGAATCCGAACTCTCCCGCCCCTCCCGCCGCCCCCGCCGACGCCGCGCTCACCGAACTCGCGGCCATGGGCGATGCGCTGCGGCGCGACCTCTATCGCGGCGGCTTCCTCGTCGCCGACGCCGATTGGAACCAGCACCGCAACTGGCGCCTCGGCGACACCAACAGCAAACGCACCGCGCAAGAACTCCTCGGCGACGAACTCGCCGTCCTCCGTGCCGCGACCTACTATCAGGAAGGCCTCTCCGTCCCACAGCGTCAGTTGCTCCGCGAGATCGTCATCGAACTCGCCGCCGCGCTCGGCGAAACCGACCTCGGCGACGCCTCCGACTTCGCGCCGGACGAGACGATCTTCTTTCTCCCGCACGGCTCACGCCTCCGCGTGCCCGTGGAAATCCCTTCCACCCTCGCGGCCCAGATCGATGCCTTCACGGCCCAGAAGCGCACGCTGAAACGCGAGCTGCGCGACGCCCTCTTCTCCCTCGACCGCGACAGCGACTCGAAGCGCGAACGCGCCCTGCGTGAACTTGCCACCCAACAGGAGCCACGCTTTCTCGAACTCGAGAGCGCCGCCGAGGCAATCCGCCGCGAACTCGCCGGCATCGACTCCGCGCGCCCCGCCGCGCCACGCGCCCATCTGCCACCCGAGCTCGAGCAACGCATCGAAACCTACCTGCGCAACAAGGCGAACCTCCAGCGCGTCGCACGCCAGCAAGCGCAGCCCGAGTCCACCGCGCGCGGCGACAAAAAGGAAAAATCCGCCGACGCCGCCCGCGCCGCGCTCGCCGCCTTCGAAGCCGAAAACCGCAGCCGCATCGCCGCGCTCGCCACCGAAGCACGCGCCCTGCGCGAGGAAGTCGCGCGCCACGCCGCCAACTCGCCCGCCGGCGCCACGAAGTCGGTCGACGCGCTCCTCACCGATTTCGCGGCCGCCTTCAAACAGCAGCAGCTGCGCGCGCTTTATCAGGATTACCGCACCGCCGTGCTCCAGCCCGGCCTCACGCCCGCGCAACGCGACCTCCTCTTCAACGCCGCCGTCGCCGCACTCGACCTCACCGGCCTGAAGGACTGGCAAGCCGTCCCCGAATGACCGTGCACCACCGCGCAACCGCACCTCTCCGCGTCACCCGGCTGCATTCGCCGTGTAGCGGAAGCCGTGAGGCTTTCGCGAGCGACGAACCGCGAAATTCTCACGAATTCCGCTACCACGCTGCGCCGCGCGCATCACGCTGCGCACGTTTGGCGCACGAGGCAGGCTTCCGCGACCACCGGCGTTTCATCGCGTGATGTTCCGCTCCACCCTGCCAGCCCGTAACACGCTCCTCGCTGCCACGCTCGGCGCGGGCGCGCTGCTGCTCCTGATTTTCGGCGCGTTGCTCCTTTACTTCCGCGACGGGCTGCACCGCGAAATTCGCCGCACCGTCGTCAACCGCGACTCCGCCGTCCTCTCGCCGGTCACGCGCCAGCAAATCGCCGCCGCCAGCAAACGCGTCGCCCCGCGTGCGCTCCGCGCCGCCGAGATGCTCGACGCCGTGCTGCCCGCCGCGCAACAGGACGGCATGCTCGCCGTCGCCGTGTTCAACGAACAAGGCGACCTCCTGCGCGCCGTGCCCGATACCTTGCTCTTCGCCGAACTCGCAGCGAACGACTACGTGACGCTTCTCGGCAACGCTCCCATCAGCCGCTATCATGCCGAGTTCCCGCTCGATCGCTACTTCCGCGGCGCCCAGCCCCACACCACGGCGCCCGTGCTCGAAGTGCTCCTCCCGCTCGTCGAACCCGGCCGCACCCAACCCAACGGCTTCGCGCAATACTACATCGACGCCCGCGCGCTCGCCGGCGAACTCGCGGCCATCGAAACCCGCCTCGACGAACACACCTGGGCCATTCTCGCCGCCGGCGCGATTGCCGCCGTGCTGGTCCTCGGCGGCGCTTGCTTCGCCCTGCTCCGGGCGCAACGCCTCGTCGCCGAACGCAACGAGCGCCTCGCCCGCGCCAATCTCGAGCTGACGCTCGCCGCCAAAGCCTCCGCTCTCGGCCAGATCACCTCGCACCTCATCCACGGCCTCCAAGGCTCCGTCGCCAGTCTGCGCTCCGCCGTCTCTCCGAGCGAAAAGCCCGATCTCGAATCCGTCGCTTTTCACACCGAGCGCATGCAGGCGCTCATCGCCGAAGTCGTCGCCCTGCTCGGCGACATGCGCACCGGCGCCACCTACGAAATCTCCACCGACGAAATCGCCACGCTCATCCGCCAGCGCGGCGAGGCCCACGCCAATCCGCGCGGCGTGCAACTCGACGTCGTCAACCGCACGCATCGCTCGCTCGACAATCACCGCGGCAGCCTGCTCTGCCTGATCGCCACGAACCTCGTGCAAAACGCCGTGCGCGCCTCGAGCGCTGGCCAGGCGATTCTGGTCGAGCTGACCGAGTGCGCCGGCGAAGTGCACCTCACCGTTTCGGACCAAGCCGGCGGCATCGCGCCGGAATTATTGCCGCGACTCTTCACACCCGGCGCGAGCGGCGGCGGCGGCACCGGTCTCGGCCTCTCGATCAGCCGCCTGCTCGCGCGCCAAATGGACGGCGACCTCGAACTCGTCTCCACCGGAGCGAACGGCACCGTTTTCCGCGCGCGCGTGGCAATTGGCCGGTTGCAAATCGCCTGATCGCGATTCCTCTTCGTCGGCGATGAAGCACTACGATTTCGCCGACCAGTTCCGCGCCCTCTACGAGAAGGCCGTGAAGCAATACGCCGCCGGGCAGCGCGGCGCCGACACGTTTTTCGACGCCAACGAAAAGGCGTTCCTCGCCGCCAACGGCATCAACAGCCAGCACCTCTACGACTACGCCGAGGACCACCTGAACGGCGGCGAGCCCGGCTACGACCGCGCGCTCGCGATCGAGCTGGTTCGGCGTGACTATTTCTTGAACGCCCAAGGCGGCAAAGCCTCGGAGCGCGTGCTCGACGAATCGTCACTGCCGCCGAAGGACGCCGCTGTGCAGGGCATCTCGTGGCTCCCGCGCATCATCCCGAAGACGAAGGCCAAGCTGCGCGGCGAGCTGCCGCCCTCGCTGATGTATTCGTGCGGCGGCGACCGGCGCTTCTTCAAGGAGCACGACATCCATCCCGCCGAGTTCATGAGCCTCGCCTGGCGTCACGAGAACGACGACGCAGCGATCATCGCGTGGGTCGTGCAACGCAGCAAAGCGCGCTGAAGAGTTCCGCCAGGTGGAACGGGGTGACCTCAACCCGTTCCGAGCGCGTTGCGGTCAACGCGCTCCACCTCCGCGCCGCTGAAAGTAGCGCAGGCGTCTCGCCTGCTTCCGGCCGAACTTGCAGGCGAGACGCCCGCGCCACTCGCCGCACACCGCTTGACGCCCGCGCCGCCTTCAACACGTTAGCCGCAGCTTTCCTTCCATGCCCAAGTTTACCCTGAACGTGAATGGGCAGGCCCGCACCGTAGAAGTGGCGGCGGACACTCCGCTGCTCTGGGTCCTGCGCGATACCCTCGAACTCGTCGGCACCAAATACGGCTGCGGCATCGGCCAATGCGGCGCGTGCACCGTGCACCTCAACGGCACACCGGTGCGCTCGTGCCAGTTCCCCGTCTCGACCGTCGTAGGCATGCAGATCACGACGATCGAAGGGCTCTCGCCCGACGGCTCGCACCCGCTGCAAAAAGCGTGGATCGACCACGACGTCCCGCAGTGCGGCTATTGCCAGTCCGGTCAAATCATGACCGCCGCCGCCCTGCTGAAAAACAACCCGCACCCGAGCGACGAGGAGATCGACGGCACGATGGCCGGCAACCTCTGCCGCTGCGGCACCTATCTGCGCATCCGCGCCGCGATCAAAGACGCCGCCGAGAAAGGAGCCGCGAAATGAAAAAACACTCCGCCTCCGCCAACCCTGTAGCGGCGGTCTATGACCGCCGACCGAACGACACCGCGAGCACCGACGGCGGTCATAGACCGCCGCTGCAGCCGGCAGCTGCCCTCACGCGTCGCGATTTTCTCCGCGTCACCGCGCTCGCCGGCGGCGGCTTTGCCCTCGGCTTCTCGCTCCTGCCCGATGCCTTCGCGCAACCCGCGCAAGCGCTCGACAACACCGCGCGCGCCTTCACGCCGAATCCGTTCATCCGTATCACGCCGGACAACGTCATCACGATCGTCGCGAAAAATCCGGAGATCGGCCAAGGCATCAAAACCTCGCTGCCGATGATCGTCGCCGAGGAACTCGAGGTCGATTTCGAGAAAGTCGTCATCGAGCAGGCACCGCTCAACCCGCAGCTCGGCGCCCAATTCGCCGGCGGCTCCCTCTCCACGCCGCAAAATTACGACCTCCTCCGCAAAGCCGGCGCCACCGCGCGCACCATGCTCGTCGAAGCCGCCGCGCAGACGTGGAACGTGCCCGTGTCCGAACTCGTCGCCGAGAAAGGCACCGTGGTTCACCGCCCGACCGGCCGGCGCCTCACCTACGGCGAACTCGCGACGAAAGCCGCCACGTTGCCGATCCCCGAAGAAGGCACGATCAAGCTGAAGGAGCCCGACGAGTTCACGCTGCTCGGCTCGCGCGTCGGCGGCGTCGACAATCCCGCAATCGTCACCGGCCAGCCGTTGTTCGGCATCGACCAAAAGATCGCCGGCATGCGCTACGCGGTCTACGAAAAATGCCCCGTGTTCGGCGGCAAGGTCGCCTCCGCGAATCTCGATCAAATCAAAGGCATGCCCGGCGTGCGCGACGCGTTCGTGATCGACGGCACCGGCAACTACAACGGTCTGCTCTCCGGCGTCGCCATTCTCGCCGACTCGACGTGGGCCGCGTTCAAAGCCCGCGCCGCGCTGCGCGTGACCTGGGACGAAGGCGCCGGCGCCAACCAGAGCACTGCCGCGTTCGACGCTCGCGCGACCGAACTCGCCGCGCAGCCCGGACAGGTTCTCCGCAACGACGGCGATGTCGCCGCCGCCTTCGCGAGCGCCGCCAAAGTCGTCGAAGCGAAATACACTTATCCCTACATCCACCACGCCACGCTCGAACCGATGAACGCCATGGCGTGGCCGACCGCCGACGGTGGCATGGAAATTCTCGCGCCGACCCAGACGCCCGGCGGCGCGCAGGATCTCGTCGCGAACACGCTTAAGATTCCGAAGGAGAAAATCAAAGTGCGCTTCACGCGCATCGGTGGCGGTTTCGGCCGCCGCCTCGCGAACGACTACGTGATCGAAGCCGCCGCGATCGCGCAAAAAGCCGGCGTGCCCGTGAAGCTCACGTGGACGCGCGAGCAAGACACGCAACACGGCCTCTATCGCCCGTGCGGCTGGCACAATTTGAAAGGTGCAGTCGACGCGCAGGGCAAACTCATCGCTTGGCAGAATCACTTCGTCACGGTCGGCCTCAACAACGACAAGGATCCCGGCAGCAGCGCCGGCCTCAGCCCGGTTGAGTTTCCCGGCCGTTTCGTGCCGAACTTCCACCTCGAGCAATCGATCGTGAACACCAACGTGCCGACCGGCCCGCTCCGCGCGCCCGGCAGCAATGCGATCGCGTTCGTGATGCAGAGCTTCATCGACGAGCTCGCGCACGCCGCCGGTCGCGATCCGGTTGAGTTCCGTCTCGATCTGCTCGGCGACAAGGTCATGCCCGCGCCCGGTCCGCGCGGACTTCCCTACGACGCACCGCGCATGGCCAACGTCCTCCGCACCGTCGCCGAGAAGGCCGGTTGGGGCAAAAAACTCCCACGCGGCTCCGGCCAGGGCGTCGCGTTCCACTTCAGCCACCGCGGCTATTTCGCCGAAGTCGCCGAAGTCAGCGTCGCGCCGGACGGCACGTTGAAGGTCCATCGCGTTACCGTCGTGGGCGACGTCGGACCGATCATTAACCTGAGCGGCGCGGAAAACCAGGTGCAGGGTTCCGTCATCGACGCGCTCGGCGCCGCGTGGCTGCAGGAAGTCACACTCGAACGCGGTCGCGTCACGCAGGCCAACTTCGACACGTATCCGCTGCTGCGCATCATGGACACGCCACAAGTCGACGTGCACTTCGTCCAGAGCAAGAACCCGCCCACCGGCCTCGGCGAACCCGGCTACCCGCCGCTCCCGCCCGCCGTGTGCAACGCGATCTTCGCCGCCACCGGCAAACGCCTCCGCTCGCTCCCGTTCACGAAGCACGACCTGCGCTGGAGCTGAGGAGCCATCGGGCCCGTGCACCAAATAGCAGCCGATCTGAGTCCGCTGACGAGCACGGTATCTTTCACCACGTAGGTTGCGCGCTCGCGCGCAACTGTGGCGCGACAAGCGCGCCACCTACATTCCTGGCGACGATCTCACCGCGCGCCCCAAACGACGCCCGCACTCAGCAACACGCCGAACGCCGCGAGAAACTTTGCCGTGTCCGCCAGCACCGCGATCTGCTCGCGCGGCTCGATCGAGTTTCCGAGCCGGTGCGTCAACCGCATCGCCCACGGCGCCAGCACCAGCGGCACCAACACCGGCCAGCGCCACCCCGCCAGCATCAACAGCGGCGCGCACACCAGCGCGGCCAACGCCGACAAGCCATATTGCCACAACGCGAAACGTCGTCCGAAGCGCACGACCAGCGTGCGCTTGCCGGCCTTCGCGTCCGTCTCCACGTCGCGATAATTATTCGCGACGAGAATATTCGCCGCGAGCAATCCGACCGCCGCGGCCGCCGCCATCACCGGCAGCGTCACGGTGTGCACCTGCACGTAGAACGTCGCGCCCACCGCCACGAGGCCGAAGAAGATGAACACGAACAGATCGCCGAGTCCGTTGTAGCCGAGCGGATACGGCCCGCCCGTGTAGGCGAGCGCGCACACGATGCTCACCACACCGATCGGCAGCAGCATCCAGCCGCCCTCCGCCACCAGCAGCAACCCAACCGCAAAGGCCGCCGCGAGCATCAGCGCAGTCGCGATGAGCATGGTGCGCGGCGACACCAATCCCGCCGCTACCGCGCGCCGCGGTCCGACGCGCTCGTGCGTGTCCGCGCCCTGCACGAAATCAAAATAGTCGTTCGCGAAATTAGTGCCGATCTGCACGAGCAGCGAAAACACGAGGCAGACCGCCGCCTTCGTGATGCTCCCCGCGCCCGCCGCCTGCGCGAATGCCGTGCCGACGAGCACGGGAATCACCGCGGCCGGCAGGGTTTTCGGACGCGCGGCTTCGATCCAGATTTTCGCGCCGCCGGCCATCGCTCACCACATCAGGTTGCGCCGGCGCGTGAAGATCACCATCGGCCGCTTCACCATCATGCTCCAGATGACCGGCACGAGCAGGATGAACGTATTGAACAGCGCGATGCGCCAATCGTCGCCCAGGAAAAAGTTGAACGGCAGCAGCAACAGCGCGTAGGCGCTCACGAACAGGCGCGGCGTCGGGATGACGGGGTTGATGGCACAAACGAGGAGAAACGCCAGCGCGCCGGGATAATAGCTCCCCATCCCGCTGCTCAGTCCGGCGTAAAAGAATACCGCCGCGAAGAAGGTGATGCGCTCACGCCAACGGATTGACTGGATGAGCACCGCCACGAACGTCACGGCACTGCAAAGCCAGAAAATCAGCCACCGGCTCTCCTGCTCCGCCTCGAAGCTGAAGTCCCATAGCGCCACGGCGCCCACCAGCGCCCGAAACACATCGATGTAATTGCGCTTGTTCTTCAGCTCGCGCCCCAAGCGCACCGATTTGTCATCCGGATCGTTGGCCCCGTCCTGCGCGAAGCGCTCCATCGTTTCGCGTTCCTTGCGCGACTTGCGCCACAATTTTCCGAAACGCATCCACTGCCGCGGAAACCACAGCGTAGCGAGGGCGAGAGCGAGATACGGCCAATGGACAATCATCGTGCGAATCGGGTCATGGAGTCCTGCGCCCGAAGGGTTGTCAAAGCGCTTCTCCGGGCGGCGCCAACTCGCGCTCCAACGCCTCAATCCGCGCTGCGACAAGCGCACGTTGGGCCGCCGGATCATCGGCCGGCAGCCGCGGCAACCAGCGTTTCAACCACGCCAACGCTTCCCGCGATTGGCCGGACTGGCGCAACAATTCCGCGTAGATCCGTCCGGCGTGCCACGGTGCGTCCGGCAACTCGGCCGCGCGCCGATAAAACTCCGCCGCGCGTGAGACATCGCGCAGAGCGTAGAGCGCCAGATTTCCCGCCTCGATCAGAGAACCGGCGCTGCGCTCGCCGCCCGCCAGCACGAGGGCAATCGCCTCTTCGCCCAACTCCGCGCGCCACCGCGCCCGCAACGCCGGCGGCGCCGCCGGCTCCCGCACCTCGCGCCACGCTGGAAAGTCGAACGCGCGCATCCGCGCCGCGTTGAAACGAAAGTAGTCGCTCTGCGGTGCCGCGCGCACCGCCAGCGCCGACCAGCTCCGCGCGCGCACCTCGTCTCGCGTTTCCCACGCCAGGTCAGCCTTCAGCCAGCTCCAATCCGCCGCGAGCGCGGTCGCGACGCTGCGCCCGCTCCCTCCCACCATCGGCGCGCACGCGAACAGCGCTCCGACGCCGACCAGCGCGAGCAACGACAGTCCGACGGTGCGTGGCTCAGAGTTCACATCGCGAGAAAACCCACGCTCCCAAGCCGGTGTAGAGGAGCGCGTAGCCCCCGAAATACGCCACCGCGAGAGCCGCCGGCGCATTGTCGGCGATCGCGAACCGGGGCACGCACGCACCCAGCGCCCACCACACGATTTGCCCGGCGACCGACGCACGCTCCGCCGCGTGCGCGATCACCACCGCCAGATGGCCGGCGAGCGCGAGCGCCAGCGTCAGCGTCGTCGCCAGCAACGCGCTCCGCGCCAGCGTGGCGAAAAAAACTCCCGCCGCGCCCACCACCAGCAACGGCCCCAAGGCCCGCGCCAGCGCGCGCACCACCTCAGCCGCGAACGCGCCATGCCCCAAGCCGTGAAACAAGGCGACCGCCGCCACAGCGCACAACAGGGCAAGCCAGCCAAGCGCCACGATCGTCGCGGCCACCTGCGCCGCCACGAGTTCCGATCGACGCACGCCGTGCAACAACACGACCATCGTCGTCCGCGTGCGCAGACCCTCGAAAAAAATCCCCGGGCCGACGAGCGCCGCGAACACCGCGCCGCCACTCGCCAGGACTCCCGCCGCGTAATCCACCAAAAATCCCGCCTCCGCGGTGCCGAAGTGCAGCTGACACATCAGCGCTCCGCCCGCCACGAGCGCCACGGCGAGCGCCACGATCACCCACCCCGCCCGCAGCCGGAGCACGACCGCCAGCCAGAACTGGACGAGCGCCCAGTATTGCCGCAGCGATTTCATGGGCTCGTCGCCTCCAGAAAAATCCGTTCGAGCCCGCCCCGCGCCACGACCGCGGCACGTTCACCATCGAACACCACGCGCCCGCGCTCCAACAGGACGATCTGGTCGCACCACTCGTCGAGATGCGGCAGAAAGTGCGCACTGAACACGACCGTGCGTCCCGCCGCACGCTGTGCCGCCATCAACTCGCGCAACGCCGCCTGCCCGCGCGGATCGAGGCCCGACGCCGGCTCGTCGAGCAGCAGCACGTCCGGCTGACGCAGCAACGCCTGCGCGAGCCCCACCCGTTGCCGCTGTCCTTTCGACAACGCGCCGAGCGGCTGCGTCGCAATTTCCGTCAGCCCCGCTTGCCCGAGTGCTGCGTCGACCGCCTTCACCGTCTCGGGGCCGGCCAGCCCACCGAGCGCGGCCAGCCGCCCCAGAAACTCCCGCGCGTCATCGAAGTCCGGCAACAGCGTTTCCTCCGGCAAATACCCGACCTGTCCCGCCCGCATCGCATCAACGGGATCGCAATCCATCACCGCACAGGAGCCCCGCGTCGCGCGCCCGAGTCCCGCGCACAGCTTGAGCGTGGTGCTTTTCCCCGAGCCGTTGGCTCCCACGAGCGCGCAGATCGTGCCGCGTCTCACGGTGAAGCTGACTTCGTCGAGCGCACGCACCGTGCGCCCGCGCCAATCCACCGGATAGTGCTTCACCAGGCGCTCAAGCCGCACGGCGGGCGTGTCGGCAGAATCGTTCATCGGATCGCGAAGCCCGTGAACTGCGCCGGCCGGCGCGCCGACGCGCGCTCGGTTTTGCGAATGTAACTTTCGAGCTGCTCGTGCACCGCCGCCACGAAGGCCGCAAC
The DNA here is from genome assembly GCA_023432225.1 of Verrucomicrobiota bacterium. Taxonomy (GTDB): domain Bacteria; phylum Verrucomicrobiota; class Verrucomicrobiia; order Opitutales; family Opitutaceae; genus Didemnitutus. The sequence goes on along the minus strand of JAEYUW010000047.1, from coordinate 27,673 downwards.
TTCCCCGGGCGGGCCCTCGGCTTCCAGCTGGACGCGGCCATCGGGGAGATTGCGCACATAGCCCGAGACCTCGAACCCCTTGGCCACTTGCAGGGTCTGATAGCGAAAACCCACTCCTTGCACATGACCGGAAAAGAATACGTTTTCGTGATGCACGTCGGCCATCGGAGCATGACACAATTGCGACCGTTCCCCGGCAAATCGAAACCCGCTTAGAACGAGAATTTTAATTGCGCGAGGCAGGTCGCTACGCACACTCCCGCGAGCGTCCCTCCAGACGCCACTTCCTTAAATGACCAACCAAGATTCCGACGGGATGTTCGAGAACGACTGGGATGAACGCCGGGAGCTCTCGTGGACCGAAGCGGATTGGGAACAGTATCTCGCCGAGCACGAAACCGCCGTGCGGGATTACCTGAAACACTACGAACAGCTGCCCGCCGCGCCGGATCGTATCGATGAGGTTGCTCGCCGCATGGGCTGGGACATGCAGCCGGACGAGCCGGCCCTCAACGACGACGCGGTCGACGCGGAAAGCAGCAACGAGTCCGAAGGTCCCAATTTCGACGAAGATTTCGACCTCTACACGGTCCATCGCAATCCCGTGCACATCGCCACCAAGGCGCTCTACGTGACGCTGCTGGCCAACTGGGAGCGCATCGCCGCGCACCCCGAGCGCATCCACCCGGCCGTCAGCCTGGCGGTGGCCGGTTCGCTCTACCGCGGCCGGGAACACGCGCTCCAAGCCGTGCAATCGCTCGATATGGGCGACTACTCCCTCGCCATCTGCTTTTTCAAGCGCGCGCTGCGCGAACTGAACGACACGCTCGCCCGGGTGTCCGTTTCGACGGATTCCGACGGCGGTCTGCTGGCGCGCTACCGCGAGTTCGCGATGCCCCGCCTGTTCGATCTCCGCGAGATCTGGCTGCGCGTCATGGCCGAATGCCGCAACGCGGACTCGGGGGCCTGAGGTAGGGCCGGTCTCTGACCGGTCCCACACGCCTCGATTAATCAATGGGCCGGTCGAAGACCGGCCCTCCTGTTTAACGACGCGCCGATTTCGGGCGGCGCTTTTCTTTGCCGTAATCACCGCCGCGTCCGCGTGCGGGTTTCGCGGCGAGGGCGATTTTGCCACCACCCGACTTGAGCGTCGCGATCTGATCGCGCAACAATGCCGCACGCTCGAACTCGAGCCGGTTGGCCGCCTCCTGCATCTCGTCCTCGAGTTCCGCGATGACCGCCGCGACATCGTCCACGCTCTCGGCCACCGCGACGGCATTCCGATCCTCGCCCGTGCCGTCGTAGACGTGGAGGCTCGCCTGCGCCGCACGCTTGACGCTGCGCGGTGTGATTCCGTGTTCCGTGTTGTAGGCCATCTGCTTCTCGCGACGGCGCTTCGTCTCCTCGATCGTGCGCCGGATGGATTCGGTCACGACATCCGCATAGAAAATCACCCGTCCCTTCTCATGGCGCGCGGCGCGACCGGCGGTCTGCAGCAAGCTCGTCTCACTGCGGAGAAAACCCTCTTTGTCGGCATCGAGAATCGCGACCAATGCCACTTCCGGCAAATCGAGACCTTCGCGCAGCAGGTTGATGCCGACGAGCACGTCGAAGTTGCCTTGGCGGAGATTGCGCAGGATCTCGACGCGCTCGAGCGCATCGATGTCGGAGTGCAGATACTCCACGCGAATCTTCGCATCGCGCAGATAGCTCGTGATGTCCTCGGACAAGCGCTTCGTAAGCGTCGTCACGAGCACACGCTCCCCCTGCTCCACCGCGCGCCGGATTTCGCCGATCATGTCTTCGACCTGGCCCTTCGTGGACCGTAGCGAAATCTCCGGATCGAGCAGACCCGTCGGGCGGATCACCTGCTCCGCCACGACCGTTGAGCGCTCCATTTCGAACTTCGCCGGCGTCGCCGACACGTAGAGCGTCTGTCCGGTGATTTGCTGAAACTCGGGAAAGCTCTGCGGACGATTATCGAGCGCCGAGGGCAGGCGGAAGCCGAAGTTCACCAGCGTCTGTTTGCGCGCCAAGTCGCCCGCATGCATGCCGCCGATCTGCGAAACCGTCACGTGGCTCTCGTCGATGAACGTCAGAAAGTCCTTCGGGAAAAAGTCGATCAGGCAGAACGGACGCTCGCCGGGCTTTCGGCCGGTGAGGTGCAGCGAGTAGTTCTCGATGCCATTGCAGAAGCCCATTTCCTGCAGCATCTCGAGGTCGTAGGTCGTGCGCATTTTGATGCGCTGCGCTTCGAGGAATTTCTGTTCCCGCTCGAACACCGCCACGCGATCGGCGAGCTCCCGCTTGATGCCGCTGATCGCGCCCTCGAGTCGGCCGCGCGAGGTCACGTATTGGTTCGCCGGGTAGAGGTCGAATTGGTCGATCTTGCGCAACACCGCGCCACTCACCGGCTCGAACTCCGTCAACGATTCAATCTCGTCGCCGAAAAATTCCACGCGCAACCCGTGCTCCAAATAAGCGGGCATCACGTCGACCACATCGCCGCGCACGCGAAACATGCCGCGCTTCAGCTCGTAGTCGTTTCGCTCGTAGAGATTGTCCACCAGCCGCTCGAGCAGCTTCTGCCGCCCCATCTCGTCGCCGCGGCGGATTTGAATGCGCATCTCGGAAAACTCCTCGGGCGAGCCGAGGCCGTAGATGCAGGAGACGCTCGCCACCACGATCACGTCGCGCCGGCTCACGAGCGAACTGGTCGTCGAGATGCGCAAGCGCTCGATCTCCTCGTTGATCGACGAGTCCTTCTCGATGTAGGTGTCGCTCGACGGCACGTAGGCCTCGGGCTGGTAGTAATCGTAGTAGCTGACGAAGTATTCGACCGCGTTCTCGGGGAAGAAATTCTTGAACTCCGAGTAGAGCTGCGCCGCCAGCGTCTTGTTGTGCGAGATGATCAGCGTCGGCCGGTCCAGCTGCGCAATGACGTTCGCCATCGTGAACGTCTTGCCCGAGCCCGTGACGCCGAGCAGCGTCTGGTCGCGATTCCCCGCGCGCAGCGAAGCGACGAGCTTCTCGATCGCTTGGGGTTGATCGCCCGTCGGCTGGTAATCGGCGTGCAGTTTGAACAAGGACATCGTGAGACGGCTAACCAAACTCGGGCGCGCCGCAAACGTTCAGTCCGCATCTTTGAAGACAACGCACCTTCGAAGACCAAATCCCCCGCGGATAGCGCGGATATCCGCGGATCCGTTTATCCGCGTTCATCCGCGTGATCCGCGGAAAATCTGCTTCGGAAACACACAACCGGTGAGGAATCACAGCCCAAACACCCGCAACAGCCCGTCGCGCAGATTCGCCATCGCCTTCCGCTGCTCGGCCGCCTCGCCCTTGGCCGAGGTCTGCTGACATAGGAACACTCCCGTGCCCTCGAACAGATCGTCGAAGAGCGGATTCTGCCCGCGGAAATACGCCCAGAACGTCTCCGCCCGCACCGGCCGATACGCCAAGCCCGGGGTGAAGCCGATCGTCGCATCCTGATTCGCGCGACGCCCCGGCACCGGCAGGCCCGGTTGCGCGACGAGCACTTCCGCGCGCACGCCGCGACTGCCCGCGAGCAACAGCGTGCACGGGCCGACAAATTCAAAATACCGAAACTGCCCCGTCGCCCACGATTGCAGCGTGAACAGCCGCCAGTGCCGCCGAATCGCCGCCTTCTTCCGTCCCAGCGGTCCGATCAATCCGGCCAGATAACTCGGGCGCAGCACCAAACTCGTCCCCGCCGGCACGGATACGACGGCAAGCTCGACGTGCGCATCGGCCTGACTCGAAAACGTCGCGCGCAGCTTCGCTTCAGGCGCGGCATTGCGCATCTCGACCAGCTCCTTGAGCCCCGCGGCCAGGCACGTGAACGGCATGCTCCAATCGAGCAACCAGCGCGTGCGTTTGAGCAGGCCCTCATCTGACGCCTGCAAAAAACACTCCTTCACCCACAGCACGTCACCCGACTCGAGCACAACATCGATCGAGGCCTCGCTCCCGCGCACCGTCACGTCGGCGCGCGCCGGGTCGCCGAGTCGCACCGGCGCGCGACTCGAGATGAACGGCGCCACGATGAAATACGCCACCATCCGTCCGAGCGGTGGGGCGAGAAACCAGATCGCCACGACAATCAGCACGTGCCGCCCAAACCGCTCCCAAGCCGTCTGCGCGTAGTGCATCACCTTCGACTTCTGGCGCTCCGCGGCCTGCAACTGCACCTCGAGTTTCCCGAGCGCGATTTGCAGTCCGTCCTTTTCCCACTGCGTCCGCTTCAGCGCCTCGCGCAACGCCGCGACCTGCGCGCGCGCCTCCTTCTCGGTTTGCCGCAGGCGGGCGAGACGCTCGTCGTTGAGTTTCACCTGTTCGCCCGAAGTGGTGAGCCGATTCAGCCCGCTGTTCAGCGCCTCCAGCTCGCCGGCGAGTCGTGCCGCTTCGGCCGCGCGCTGCTCGTTGCGAGCCACGTCGATCGTCATGCCGTCCATGCGCACCTGCACATCCTTGAGCGCTTCACGCAGCTTGCCGGTCTCGCCGGTCAGCGCGCGAACAAGGTCTTGCCGGCGCAGATCAAAGTCGACGTTGTCGCGTAGGTAGAGCCACAGCCCAAATCCCGCCAAGCCAAGTCCCAACAGCAGCAAGCCGAAGGTCAGCTTCTGCAGACACCACGATAAAAATCTGGCCAAGGCTCCCATAAATCACGCCCATTACTCCCGTAATTAGGCGCTTTCATTGAAGGGCCCGCCCGGCGGGAAGCCAATTGCTAAAGGGAACCGGCCCGACCATTCTCCCGTCATCCTAAACCCCCGGCGCCCCCGCGCCTAAAATCGTTATCTATGCCTCTCACGAATAGCATCTACAACTCGCCGGTCTTCTCGCAGGCCTGCAACCAATTCGACGCCGCCGCGGACATCCTCGGCATGGAAGCCGGCGTGCGCGAGCGCACCAAGCAGCCTCGCCGCACGCTCACCGTCAACCTCCCCGTCCGCATGGACGACGGCCGCGTCCTCACCTACGAGGGCTACCGCGTCCAGCACAACATCTCGACCGGTCCCGCCAAAGGCGGCATCCGCTTCCACCACGACGTCACGCTCGGCGAAGTCGCCGCGCTTGCCATGTGGATGAGTTGGAAATGCTCACTCGTCGGCCTTCCCTTCGGCGGCGCCAAAGGCGGCGTCGTTGTCAACGCCCGCGACATGTCCATGGGCGAACTCGAGCGCCTCTCCCGCCGCTACATGCAGGAAATCGCGACCTTCATCGGACCGCAGCTCGACATCCCTGCACCCGACGTCGGCACCAACGAACAAGTCATGGCGTGGATGATGGACACCTACTCCAACCACGTCGGCCACTACGACCCGGGCGTCATCACCGGCAAACCCATCGCGCTCGGCGGCTCGCTCGGCCGCCGCGAAGCCACCGGCGAAGGCGTCGCGTGGTTCACCAAGGCCTACCTCACCGACATGGGAATCAAGGCGTCCGACACCACGGTCATCATCCAAGGCTTCGGCAACGTCGGCAGCGAAACCGCCCTCGCGCTCGCCGCGTGGGGTGCGAAAATTGTCGGCATCTCCGACTTCACCGGCGGCGTCTACAACAAGGGCGGCGTCAACGTGAAGGACGCCCTCGCTTACATCGCCGCGAACAAGTCACTCCAAGGCTACAAGGGCGGCGACACGGTCACGAACGACGAACTGCTCGTCCAACCCTGCACCGTCCTCATCCCGGCCGCGCTCGAACGCGTCATCACGGACAAGAATGCCGGCAAGCTGCAGTGCCGCATGATCGCCGAGGGCGCCAACGGCCCGACGACGAACGAAGCCGACAAGATCATCGAACAGCGCGGCGACATCGAGCTGATCCCCGACGTGCTCTGCAACTCCGGCGGCGTCATCGTCTCCTACTTCGAGTGGCTTCAAAACCAGTCCGCCTACTACTGGTCGAAGGAGGAGGTTTTCGAGAAACTCCACCGCATGCTCGCCAAGGCGAAGGCGTCGGTCGACGAGACGAAGGCCAAATACAAGTGCTCGCGCCGCACCGCCGCTCTCGTGCTCGGCATCGCCCGAGTCGCCGAAGCGAAAGCCAAGCGCGGCCTGTTCCCGTAAAGTAGCACCGGCTTCCAGCCGGCCCATCGAAACTCACGCCCGCGGTCCCAAGCCGCGGGCTTTTTCGTGCACTGCGTCTAGTAAGGCCACACCTCGCGTGAGGCCTCAGCCACACTCGAGGCGCCTGCCACACTCGCACGCCGGCGCGACGCAAGGTCGAGCCCTACCCGCCCCAACGTCACTTCGCCGCCGCCGCAAACAGCGCCTTCCGGAACGCCGCATCACACTTCCGCTCCGTGCGCACCTCCAGCACGCGCACACCGCGCGTCGGCAACTTGCCCAGCAACTTCTCGAAATGCCGCCAATCGCGCACGCGCGTGTGCCCGACACCATACGTCGCACATAACTTCGCGAAATCGATCGACTGCGGCGTGCCGAAGAAACGCTCGAACGGCGGTTCGAACTGCGACACCGGCAAATGCTCGAAGATGCCGCCGCCGTCATTGTTCATCAGCACGACCGTCAGGCTGCCGCGCAACTCGCGCGCGAGCAGGAAACCATTCGTGTCGTGTAACAGCGCGAGGTCGCCGGTCACGAGCACCGTCGGCGTGCTGCGATGCGCCAGACCGATTGCCGTCGACAGCGTGCCGTCGATGCCGTTCGCGCCGCGGTTGCAGTGGACGACGTGGGCGTGGTCGTTGGCCGGCCACAGATACTCGGCATCGCGCACCGGCATCGAGTTGGCGAACATCACCGGCGTGCCCTTCGGCAGCACGCGCGGTAGCAGCGCGCTCGCCTGGCCCTCAAACATTCCCTCGGCATCCGCGAGTCCGCGGCGCAACCGCGCCTCGATGCGCCGCTCCAACTCGCTCCAGCGCCGCACCCAATCGCGCGACGCCGTCCGCACGCGAACGTTCGCCGCAAAATCAGCCACGTTCGCGCGCATCACCCGCGTCGCGCTGTGCAGCGCATCGGGATTATCCGCGCGCTCCGTCACGAACGTCACCGGCACATCACCCGCGCCGAGCCATTGCCGCAGCGGCTTGCTCGTCGGCCAGTCATGCAGACAGAACACGTGCGCCGGCTGCAACTCCTTCGTCCACTCCGCCGAGCGCGCGATCACATCGTAACGCGTGATCAATCCCGGCACGAGCGCCGCAAAATTTCGCAATGGCGACAGCGCATCCGCCAACACCGGCCAGCCCAGTCGCTTCGCCAGCCGTCCGACCGCTCGCGCATAACCCGCCGCGTCGACGACGCGCGTCTGCCCGGCGACAATCACTCCGCAGGTGGAGCGCATTGACCCCAATGCGCTCAAATCCCCGCGCGCCGCCGTGCCACGCGCTTCGCGCAAATGCGCGAAAAAATCCTCCGTGATTTCGCCTTTCAGCGCTTCCGCAATCCCGTCCTTCACCGGCGGCAACGGATCGCGAAACGGCGCGTTCAAGTGCACCGGGCCGCCCACCGGCCACTGCGCGCGCTCGACGGCGTGAGCCACCGTCTGCCGCAGGTAGCGCAGCAGCGCCACGCTCGCCTCCGGCACGCACAGCTCGTGATAAAAATTCACGTAGCCACCGAACAGCTTCTGCTGGTCGATCGTTTGTCCCGACCGGCACTCGCGCATCTCCGGCGGACGGTCCGCGGTGATGACGATCAGCGGCACACCGCTTTCGCGCGCCTCGATGAGCGCCGGAAAGTAATTCGCGCCCGCCGTGCCGCTCGTGCACAGCAGCACGACCGGACGGTGCGATTGCCGCGCCAGCCCCAGCGCAAAAAACGCCGCCGAACGTTCATCAAGCACCGGAATCGCTTCAAACGATGGATGCGCAGCGAACTGCACCGTGAGCGGCGTGGACCGCGAGCCGGGCGAGATCACCGCCTGCCGCACGCCGAGCCGCGCCAGCGTCTCGACGAGCACGCTGCCCCAGAGCGAATTCACGTTGCGGAAATCGAGTGCGGTCATGACTCGGTTTGAAACCACTAATGGACACTAATGGACACTAATTTTTTCACGTCCGAACATTAGTGCTCATCAGTGTGCATTAGTGGTTCCCCTCAGCTTTCCGTCAGCGCCTCGATCAGCGCCCTGAACTTCAGCTCCGTCTCGGCGAACTCCTTCTCGGGGTTCGAGCCCGCCACGATGCCGGCGCCCGCGTAGGCCGTCGCCGTGCAACCGTCGACCAGCGCCGAGCGCAGCCCGACGAAAAACTCGCCACCACCGCGATGATCAACCCAGCCGCACGTGCCCGCGTAGAGCCCGCGCGAGAACGGCTCGAGCTGCGCGATCGCCGGCACCGCGCGCTCGCGCGGCGTGCCGCCGACGGCCGGTGTCGGATGCAGTCGCGCGACCAAATCGAGAATGTGCACGCCCACCGGCAGCGTCGCACTGATCGGCGTGTGCAAATGCTGGACGTTCGCGAGGCCGAGCAGGCGCGGCTGCGCGGCGTGCTCCAGTTGAATACCGAGGTCGGCCAGGCGCCGTCCAATCGCGGCGATGACGAAGCGATGTTCGCGCAGCTCCTTGTCGTCCTGCGCGAGCGCACGCGCCAGCGCCGCGTCCTCGCTGGCGGACTTTCCGCGCGGCGCCGAACCCGCGAGCGCTTCCGTGTGCATGCGCCCTTCAGCCACGCGCACGAGTCGCTCGGGCGACGCGCCGATGAAGCTCTGCCCCTTCCCATTCGCGACCGAGAACGCATAGCAGCCCGGGTAACGCTGGCGCAGATGGTTCAACACGCCGAGCGGATGAAACGGCTCCGCCGTGGTCAGCCGCTGTGCGCGTGCGAGGACGATTTTCTGATAGTCGCCACGCGCGATGCCCGCGAGTCCCGCTGCAACGGCGCGCTGATACGCGCCAGCTCCGCCGATCTCCTCGATCTGCTTCGGTGCGGACGGCCGTTCGCGATTGCGGGCGGACGAGTAATCGAACGACCGGAACTTCGCGTGCGCTTTCGCGACTTTCGCCGTCACCAAGTCGAGCGGCAGCTCCGGCGTGATGACGAGATTGGCCACCGCCACCGAACCGTCGCCGCGCCGCGACACCTGCCACCGCGGCACAAAGACGCGCAGCGCCGGAAACGCCGCGTCCGCCGCCGCTTCATCCGCGAAACCCGCGGCCACGAAGAAGTGCGGCCCTGCAAACACTTCGTCGAGCGGCCCGACGGCGATGGTTTGGGCCAGCGTCCGTGCGATGAATTCCTTCGCCGCGGCGAAGCGGTGCGGCCCATGCGCCTCGAATGACAGCACCGCCTCGGCACCGGCGACCGCGAAACCGGAGCTCGGCCGCTCGATGTAGAAATGCGGCTCGCTTTCCTCGAAAATCGACTCGAGCACGGCGAGCGGATCGAGGCTCTCGACCGCCACGCTGATGCTCACGAGCTGTGGCGTGCCCGCGGCGCGCGCGCGCTCCGCGCAGTCGCCCAAAAAAGCCCGCAGCGCCTCCGGCGTGGAGTTGGTGGCGGGATCGATTGGAAGATGGATCATGGCAGGCCGAGCCTATTGTGGGGCCTCACCTCGTGTGAGGCCTAATCCGCGAACGCGGCGCGCGCCGCGTTCGCGCACGAGGGTCGACACAAGGTCGAGCCCTACATTGCCAAGCGGCGACAGGATGCGGTCACCGCGCACGCTGCGCGTCGTCGCTGGGGACAGCGACGACCACCTGTTGCGCGCGCAGTCGGCGTTCATGCACGGAGGGCTCAGCCCTTCTTCTCCGTCGCCGGCTTTGGGAACAGAATCTCGACCGTGCCGAGCTTGGCGCCGGCAAGGCGGCCGCCCCACTCCAGTTCGCCTTCCCAGTTCGCAAGCGGCGGCAAGGCGAGGCCGGTGCGGATCTTGTCGACCGCCGCAGGCATCACCGGCCAGAGCAGCGCGGAACCGAGGCGCAGCGCCTCGGCGATCGTCGCCAGCGTGGTGCGGAGCTGCGCTTGCGCGGCAGGTGACGGGTCCTTCGCGAGCTTCCACGGCGCGCGCTTCTCGATGTAGGCGTTGGTCGCGTTGACGAACTGCATCGCGCGTTCGAGGGCGAGATGGAATTGGAAGCCGTCGCACAGCGTGAGGAACTCGTCGCGCGTCTTCGGCCACAACGCCTGCAACTCGCGCTCCGGATCCTCGGTAACTTCGAATGTCGGCACGACGCCCGCCGCGAAGCGCGTCGTCATGTTCAGCGTGCGGTTGACGAGATTGCCGAGGCTGTTTGCGAGTTCGCTGTTGTAGCGGACAAGGAACTGCTCCTGCGAGAAATCGGCGTCCATGCCGACGGTCATCTCGCGCACGAGGAAGTAGCGCAGCGAGTCAACGTTCCAGGTTTTCGTGAACTCGACCGGATCGACGAAGTTGCCGGTGCTCTTCGACATCTTGGCGCCGTTGATCGACCACCAGCCGTGCACGAGCAGGCCCTTCGGCGGGGGCAGGCCGAGCGCGTGCAGCATGATCGGCCAATAGATGCCGTGCGCGGGGATGAGGATGTCCTTGCCGATGACGTTGTAGTCGGCGGGCCAGCGGCCGAGGTCCTTCACCGCAGTGTAGTAGTTCAGCAGCGCGTCGAACCACACGTAGGTCACATAGTTCTCGTCGAATGGTAGCGGGATGCCCCACTCGAGACGGTCCTTCGGGCGCGAGATGCAGAGGTCGTTGAGCGGCTCGCTGAGGAACTCGAGCAGCGACTTGCGGCGGTGCGCGGGGAACACGAAGTCTTCGTGCGTGGTAATGTAGTCGATCAGCCACTGCTGGTAGGCGCGCAGCTTGAAGAAGTAGTTGCTCTCGGTGATCTCGATGACTTCGCCGAAAATTTCCGGCCACTTGCCGTCGGGCAGGCGGTCCTTTTCCTGGAGAAACTGCTCCTGCCGCGGCGAGTAGAAGCCCTTGTATTCCGCCTTGTAGATCTCGCCCTTGTCGAAGAGCTGCTGCAGGCAATCGCGCACCACCTGCTTGTGGCGCGGCTCGGTGGTGCGGATGAAGTCGTTGTTGGAAAGGTTGAGGAGCTTCGCGAGCTGGACGAATTCCTGCGCGGTCTCGTCGACGAACTGCTGCGTGGGCACGCCCTTGGCGCGAGCGCTTTGCTGGATTTTCTGACCATGCTCGTCGGTGCCGGTGAGGAAGAAGACGTCCTGCCCCTGCATTCGCTTCGTGCGCGCGATGACGTCGGACAGCACCTTTTCGTAGGCGTGGCCGAGATGCGGCGAGCCGTTGACGTAGTCAATGGCGGTGGTCAGGTAGAACGACTTCATGAAAAGAACGGTCAAAGTAGTGGTCACGGACCGTTTGTCGAAGATTTTGACGGGACTCGCCGGCCGGGCTAGGACACCCTCGGAAACGTTGCCATGAGTTCCCTTGCCCGCGCCCTGTTGCTCTCGATCGCCCTTGTCGGCGTGTTTCTGGTCGCGGCGTTTTCGCTGCAAGCGTGGTGGCTGCGACAGGAAGCCGCGGCGCGCGGCGAAGCGGTCGATCGACTCGGGCGAACCTTGGAAGCCGCGCTCCGCCTCGCTCCTCGTCCGCTCGAAAAATGGGACGAGGCCTACCGTCGTGAGCTCGGTGCGCTCCTGCAGGCCGAGGTGCAGCTGCAACGTGCGCCGGTGGCAAGCTCGCCGTCCGCGGAGGCAATCTTCATCGCGATTCCGCTGCTCAAGAATCCAGAATGGGCCGTCACCGCGACGGGGAACTCACCCACGCTCGAGCACCTGCGCCGTTCGCATCAACGGCTGTTCGTCACCACGATCTTTCTCGCGCTGCTGCTCGGTTCGGTGCCGCTGGTCTTGAGCCTCGCCAGTTCGCGTCCGTCAGCCGAACGCGACACCCGCGCGCCGTGGCGGCGCGACGCCGCCGGCCTCGAGCAATTTGCGCGTCTCACCGTCGAACGCGGCGCGGCGCTCGAACGCGAACACGACGCCCGTCGCCGCGCCGAGGAGGATCTGCAAGTCAGCCGCACGCTGCTCGACCGCTCGTTGGAAGAGCGCATCAAGCTCGGCCGCGAACTCCACGACAACATGAGCCAGACGCTCTACGCCGTGAGCCTCGCCCTCGAAAGCGTCCGCAAAAAAATGACCGCCGCGCCCGTCATTGAAGAGCGGCTCGATCAGTGCGTCGTCGAATTGCGCCGCCTCAACCAGGAAGTCCGCGCCTACATCCGCGAGCTCGAGCCGGAAAATCTTCGCCGCGAATCCTTCCCCACCGCACTCGCCTCCACCCTCAAAGGCATCGTGCCCGACCACGTCGCGGTCGAACAGCGCTTCGACCCCGCCGCCCTCGAGCTGATCCCCGCCGAACACGCCTCCGAGTTGGTCAACATCGTGCGCGAAGCCGTCAGCAACAGCGTGCGCCACGGCGGCGCGCAACGCATCACCTTGCGCGCCGCGCACGACGCCGGTGCGCTCGCCCTTGCGATCGCCGACGACGGCGCGGGCTTTTCGCTGAGCCAAACGGGAACCGGCGGCCACGGCCTCGCCAACATGCGCGCGCGAGCCACTGCGCTCGGCGGCACGTTGCACGTCGACTCCGCGCCTGGAAAAGGCACTCGCGTCCTCCTTACGTTGCCGCTCGCCTCACCTCCTTCCGCATGAACGCCGCTCCCGCTCGTCGCATTCGCGTCCTGCTCGTCGACGACAGCCCGTTGATTCGTCTCGGTCTGCGCGCCGCGCTCGAAGACCGCTCGGACATCGAGATCGTCGGCGAGGAAGGCACTGCCGCCGCCGGCGTCGCCGCGACCGAGCGCCTGAAGCCCGACCTCGTGCTCCTCGACTTGCGCTTGCCCGACAAACCCGGCTTCGCGGCGTGCCGCGAAATCTCCGAGCGCTGGCCAAACGTGCGCGTGTTGATCCTCACCTCCGCCACCGACGAGCGAAACGTCCAGCAAGCCATCGCGGCCGGTGCCTACGGTTATTTGCTCAAGGACAACGACAGCGCCACGCTCGCCGCCGCGATCCTCCAAGTCGCCGCCGGCCGCTCCGTCCTCGATCCGACGCTCGCCGGACAAGTCGTAAGCCTCGTCCGCCGCGGCCCCGAGCTCAGCGCCACCGACAAGATCAAGTCGCTCTCGTTTCAAGAGCAACGCGTCGTCGCCCTGTTGACCGAGGGCAAGACGAACAAGGAAATCGGTGACGCGCTCAATCTCACGGAGAAAACCGTGAAGAATTACCTCGCGACGATTTTCGACAAACTCGGCATCGCCCGCCGTGCGCAGGCGGCCGCGCTTTACACCGAAGCGCAGCGCGAATCGCTCTGAGCCGGATCGCCCGCGCGTCCTCGTCAATTTACGCACAGGGAGGCGAAAGCCTCTACTTTCGAGAGAGGCTGATGCAGTAATCCGTCGGCCATGTCGGCCTAGGGCCGGACGAGGCATAATGGACGCATGCACAACGCGCCCCCGTTCGTCCCGGCCCGCACGCCCGCCCGTGACTCTCGCGCCCTCCGGAGCATCCGCGCGCTGACTCTCGTGGAGGTGATGGTCTCCATCACTCTGATGGCGACGGTCATGTTGGGTTTCATTGGCACCTTCCTGCAATCGCGCCGTGCCACCGAGACCAGCATCCTGCAATCCGCGGCCACCAGTCTCGTCTACGGCCTGCTCGAGCAAATGAAGGGCCTCGACTACACGACGCTCATGCCGAGCTACGACGTCGACGACTACGCCGACGATGAAGATGCGACCAAGGTTCCGCCCTATATCCGCCTGCGCATTCACCAGGACAAACCCGTGTGGCTCCGCGTCGTCCACACTCGGTCGACGGATGATCCCAACACGCCCAAGGCTCCGCTCACCTGCCCCTCGATCACAGCGACGGCAGCATCGCTGGGAGCTATCGACAACCACATTGGCAACCTGCCGCTCTCCACCGTCACCGGCACCGCCTCACAGGATCTCTCCCTCAACCTCTGGGTGTGGATCGACGAAATCCCGGACACGGCTAAGGACGTGAGCGACGTCAAACGCATCACGGTCGTCTACACCTACCAGTTTCGCGACGCCAACGGCACGAAGACCGTGCGCGACATGGAAGTGTTTCTCCGCACCCGCTACGATCAATGAACACGCGCCGCCGCTCCGCTCACCGCCCGCGTTTCGCGGGGTTCACCCTCGTCGAGGTGATGATCAGCATGACGATCGTCGGCATCTGCATGGCGATGTGCATGTCCACGTTCCTCATCGGTTCGCGAATGATGTATAAGGACACCATCCGCCTCCAGACGAACGCCTCCTTGCGTTACTTCACCGCCCAGATGGCCAAGGAAACCGTTGATTCGTCCGAGTTCTATCTCCTGCCGGACTACACCAAGCTCGACGGTTCGATCGATATCGACGCCAGCGATGGCAGCTCCGATCTGGCGGTGCCCGCCGCCGACAGCTGGGGCACGATGCTCGCCAGTGGCGACTGCATTGTCCTGGTCACGCGCACCAGCTTGGACACCGGTGCGCGCGTGCGGCAGTTCCGCATCTACTACCGCGTCTGCAAGACCGCGGACGTGAATTTCCAGGCGCCTGTCCGCTACTACGAGAGCCAGGATTATGGCACCACCGGCACCGCCGACTCGCTCACGTCGCTGCTCAACGCCGTGAACCTCAGCTCCAACACCACCTACACCCGGAACGCGACCACGCAGACGATCAGCAGCAGTTCCAACTACGCCCGCACCGGCGACTCGAACCGCCAGATCACCGCCACCGCGAAAGGCCGCCGCATCGGCTCCACCTCGAACTACTACCCCATCTTCTGCAGCGAGGGCCCCGTCGTCACCGCCACCAACGAGAGTTTTTCCATCAACGTCGAGTTCATCCAGGGCAACCGCACGATCAACATGCTCTCGAGCTCGAGCTTCAACTACACCGTTTCCCCCCGGAGATAAGCCATGCACTCGCCCCGTTCCCTCGCTCGCCCCCGCCGCGGCTCCGCGCTCATCACGGTGATTCTGCTCACCGCGATCATGGCGATCCTCACCACCAGTATTCTGCGCTACACGATCAACGAGCGCCGCGGCAACGAGCGCAATCGCGTGCAGCTCCGCGCCAAGAACATGGCGGAAAACATCTCCGTCTACGCCGCCGAGCAACTCACCACCAAACTCTATCGCTCCCGCGCCACCGCCGCGATGGCCTTCATCGGCGGCTCCAACCAGATTCACCTGCCCGACAGCTCCGGCAACACCTCCGTCCTGTCCAACGTCACCTTCGCCACCACCTCCGGCATGGAAGTTCGCGCCGGCATGCTGGCGCCCAGTCCCTACAACTTCGTCACGGACGCCACCGACCCCAACTACGGCCTCCAAGTCAGCACCGCCACCGTGCCCATCATCGCCAAAGCCACGGTGACTCACCCGTCGATCGGCGCGCAGACCGCCCACGTGCTTCAGGAAATGGAAATCGCGATGACGCCGCTCTTCCAGTTCGGCCTGTTCTACAACATGGATCTCGAGCTCTTCCCCGGCCAGGACATGAGCATCATGGGCCCCGTGCACACCAACGGCAAACTCATGGCCCGCGGCGAGGTCGGTGGCACCGCCGTCCTGACCTTCTCTGACCGCGTCTCCGCCGCCGCCGGACTCTACGCCGACGGCCAGATGAAAGTCGCCTACCGCAACCGTGCCGGCGGCAACACCGCGGGCGCCGGCGGCTCCGGCGCCGTCAACTACTCCCGCACCAACGGCACCGTCGTTAATCTCTACAGCGGCAGCATCTGGCGGGATCACAAATACGGCCAGAGCACCGAGTCCGCGACCACGCTCAACAACTTCAAGACCTTCACGACCACGACCTACGGCACCAACGTCCGCACGAACATCCACGGCGTCACCAAACTCGAACTCCCGGGCATCGGCTCTTACAACGAAACCAACCTCACCAGCACACCCGAGGACGACCGCAACAACGGCCGCCAATTGATCGAGCCACCCGACCCGAAGAAATACATCTCGGGCGCCTGGACGACCACCACTGACGACGCCGACTCCAAAGCCTCCAAAATTTCCTGGCAGGCCGGCCTCTACATCGTCGCCAACCCCGACAACACCGCGCGCACCGCGACCCTTCCCGACGGTTCCACCGCCACTGTCCTCGGCCAGAGCTACCGCGCGTGGATCAACGCCACCAACGCCGCCGGCACTCGCATCTGCACCGAAGTCGTCCTCCCCGGCCAACCCACCTACGGCTACGACAACAACTCCACCCCGTTGGACCCGTCCGACGACTTCATGTATCCGAACACCCTGCCGAACCGCTACACGACCCAGACCGCCACCGGCAGCAACCAGCTCCTCCGCATGCCCCAAACCGTGTTCACCCGCGGCACGGGTTATCTCATCAACCAATCCGGCGGCTACCCGATCGGCACCACCGCTCTCTCCATCGACACTGGCACTGGCTACATCGCCGCCGGCGACGTCGTCACCATCGGCACCTATCGCTATCTCGTAGTCGGCAGCCTCAACGCCGGCACCATCACGCTCGCCGCGCCCGGACTGCGCACGACCGTGGCGGACAATGCGGCCATCACGCTCAACGCCATCAACCAAGTCGGCACCGGCGGCGCTTACCTCATCAACAAGGCCGCCGGCTACGTGGTCGGCGACACCGAACTCGCGATCGACGGCGCCACCGGCAGCATCTTCCCCGGCAACACCGTCACCATCGGCGCCTACAAATACCTCGTCAGCGCCGCTCCGGTCACGCCCCCGGGCGCCGCCACCACCACGATCACGATCGGCATTGCCTCGCCCGGCCTCCGCCTCGCCGCCGCCAACAACGCCAGCGTTTCCCTCGACACCGCGCTCAGCTGCACGCTCGGCACCGCCAACGGCTACCTCATCAACAACGCCGCCGGTTACGCCGCTGGCGCAAACATGATCTCGCTCGACACCGGCACCGGCACCCTCGTCCCCGGAAATTTCCTCACCGTCGGCACCCTCAGCAATCGTGCCCTGGTTTCCGTGGTCGCCACGGCCGGCGTCACCTCCGCCCCCGTCGGCCTCGCCACCGGCCTCGCCACCGCCGTCGGCGACGACACGCTCACCATCGTCGATCCGCTGCAGTGGACCGGCTACGATCACATCGCGTCCGCCGTGCCCACCTTCCCCGCCGAAGGTTCGACGACTCCCTACCCCACCTACGACGCCTACTTCTACGACCTCCGTCGTGCCAACGGCAATCAAGGCTACCCCAGCAACGTCTCCGGCGGCACCGCACGCAGCAGCACCAACTACGTCCCACGCGCCATCGCGAAAATCGATTTCGACCTGGGCCGCTTCAAGATGCTCGTCGCCCGCTCCGTTTATCAACTCACCGCCGCCACTGGCTGCTATAAACTCCAGCCTCCCGATGCCTCCAGCTGGACAAATTCCATCTACAACTCCGCTGGCACCACCACCACCCTCGATCTCGGCACCGACAACCCCGACGTCGCCGGCCTAACCGCTACCATTTTCCCGCCCGCCGCCGCCGGCTCGCTCAGCGAACGCACCCGCCCCGATCCCTTCCGCCTCTACTACGCGCCGAACTCACCCAACGGAACGGACATCTACAACGACCCGCGCGACTACGTCGTTCTCCCGTCCGCGCTCTACGACGGCTCCGCTCCCGACGCCTGGGTCGATGGTCTCGCCGTCTACATTCACTCCGTCGATGCCGAAGTGCGCGCCCAAACCTCCGGCGCGCCCAACCGCATCGACTCCGCCGTCCGACTCTGGAACGGTCGCGGCAACGTCGCCACGCTCACCGCGACGAATCGCACCGGCTTCACCTTCGCCACCAACGACGCCGTCTACATCGTCGGCCACTTCAACGCCAACGGCTCCGTCAACATCACGACCACCGCCACCGGCAACGGCGGCTACAGCGCCCGTTATCCCGACAACGCCGACGAGAAACTCTGCGCCGTGATGGGTGACGCCGTTACCCTGCTTTCCCAACCGGTCTTCTCCTCCGCCACCACGCCCTATTCCCAGACCAACGGCTGGAACGACGCCCTCAGCGCCTTCCGCATCACGAACAGCTCCTGGTCCTCGTCATGGCGCTCCGCCGCTCCCAGCAGCTCCAACCAATACGAAGGCCTCGGCAGCAGCGCGACCGCCATCCGCCCCGGCGCCATGCCCACCAGCAGCCGCCCCGGCACCGCCGGCAGCACGTGGCAGACGAAACTGCCGCCGGTCGACACCGAGTATTCCACCGCGCTGCTCGTCGGCATCGTGCCCAGCAATCACAACGCCTCCGGCCTGACCGACGGCACTCCCAACAGCGCCGCGAACGGCCAATACAGCGGCGGCGCCCACAACTTTCCCCGCCTCATCGAAGACTGGCACTGCGACATGGGCAGCGGCAACAACGCCAAGCTCGTCATCCGCGGCTCCATGGTCGCCCTCTTCGAAAGCCGCGTCGCAATGGAGCCTTGGAACATCCGTTGCTACGCCGCGCCCGATCGCTTCTGGGGTTTGCACGAAGGTTTTCGCACCGCCGGTCACGACGTCCCACTCGAGCCCGTGCTGCTCTCCAACAGCCGCCGCCGCTACATGGAGATCAGCGCCTCCGAATACACCACGAAGAAAGGCGAGATCGAGGCGCTCCCGCACTGAGGCTGCTCAGCGCTCCGCCAGCCACTGCGCCAGCTGCGCCCACGCGCGGCCGCGGTGGCTGATTGCGTTTTTCTCGCTCTCACTCAACTCCGCATACGTGCACGCAAAACCCTCCGGCACGAACAGCGGATCGTAGCCAAATCCCTTCCCGCCGCGCGGCTCGCGACAGAGCACGCCTTCGCAGCGTCCCTCGAACACGTGCTCCTCCCCCCCCGGGCCCCGCAACAGCAACACACACACAAAACGCGCCGCGCGCTGCCCCTCCGGCACCTCGCACATGACCTCCGCGAGCTTGCGCAGATTCGCCGCCGCGTCGCCCTGCGGCCCCGCAAAATAAGCCGACTCCACGCCCGGCGCACCACCGAGCGCATCGACGCACACGCCGCTGTCGTCCGCCAACACCCACGCGTCCGCCGCGAGCGTCGCCTGCAACGCCATCGCCTTCTTCCGTGCGTTGCCGACAAAAGTTCCCGTGTCCTCCTCCACCGCCGGCATCTTCTCGGCGGGCACGATGCGCATCCCGCGCCCGCGGCTCGCCGGCGTCTCGTCCGCCAGCCGCTGCATTTCCTGCGCCTTGTGCTTATTGCCCGATGCGAGATGGATGATCATCACGACCCACTCTTGTAGGGCTCGACCTCGTGTCGAGCCTCGTGCGGCCCGCGGCATCATGATCGGCCTGGCACAAGGTCAGGCCCCACAGAAAAGCCACGCCCACCGGCCAGTCTCGCCGGAGCCCTGGCGAAGGCGGATCACTCGATCAGACTCCGTTTGCTGAACGTCGCCTCGTCCACGAACATCTTCTCCGGATACTTCACGAAACCGCGCGTCAACACGTCTTCGCCCAGCGTTTCGTGTCGCACGCTTTCCAGTCGCACCGCGTTCACCAGATGCTCCGTGCGCAACCCGCGAAAGATCGTCTTGCCCTTGTCGTCGCCGAATAACACCGGCGCCTGATAGCTGAACAAGTAATCCAGCTCGCGCGCCTGCAGCAGTTCACTGACGAGTTGCGCGCCTCCTTCGAAAAAAACTCCGGTGATGCCTTCCTCCGCGCACTTTTTCCGAAAATCCGGGAAAGCCACTTTCGGCGAGGCGTTCGACAAAACCCACGTGCGCACGCCCATCGCATTCAACTTCCGCATGTAGCCGAGTCCGCCGTGCGAAGTCGTCACGACGATCGTCCGCTCGCGAAACTCGTCGGTGTAGAGGTTCGGCATCGCCTTATCGAGCACGCTGCGCAGCAGCCCATCGAACACGAAGCGCACCGGACACCATTCGCTACCCTCCAAGCGCGACGTCAGGCGGGGATTGTCGGCGCGCAACGTGCCCGCGCCCACGGCGATCGCCGGAAAATAGCGCCGCCACAGATGTCCGTTCGCCCGCGCCGTTTCTCCCGTGATCCACTTGGATTCGCCGAGTCGGGTCGCGACCTTGCCATCGAGTGTCACGCCGGCCTTCGCCGCGAACAGCGGCTGCTTCGCCGTGATCCAGCGATTGAAAATCAGGTTCAGGTCCTCGCACTCGGCCGCCAGCACACCGCGAATCACCTCGATGCCCGCCGCGCGCAGGATCTCGAAACCGTGGCCCGCGTGCGCCGGGTTCGGATCGGTCGCGCCCACGACGACGCGCGCGAACTTGTTTTCGATGATCGCCTCCGTGCACGGCGGCGTGCGCCCGTGCGTGCAACACGGCTCCAAAGTCACATAAAGCGTCGCCCCCGCGAGCGGCTTTCGCCCGAGCGCGCGCAGCGCATTGATCTCCGCGTGCGCCTCGCCGGCCTTCGCGTGATGGCCTTCGGCGACGATCTCGCCGTTTTCCACAATGAGCGCACCGACGAGCGGATTCGGATGCGTGTCGCCCCAGCCGCGCTTCGCCACCGCGATCGCGCGCCGCATGAACCAGGTGTGATCGAGCTCTTTCATGCGCCGAGCCTCCACTCGCTGCTGTAGCGGCGGTCTGTGACCGCCGAAAGGAAACCGCCCCGGCGGTCACAGACCGCCGCTACAGAAAAGATTTTCTCTGCCGAAATTGCTTTCATCGCCGCGCCCCCGGCACGAACGGATTGCTTTCCTTTTCCTCGCCCACCGTCGTGCGCGGACCGTGGCCCGGCAGCACGACCGTTTCGTCCGGCAACGTGTAGATCTGCCCGCGAATCGACTTCTCGAGCGTTTCGAAATCCCCGCCCGGCAAATCCCACCGTCCCACGCCGCCATTGAACAAGGCGTCGCCTACCAGCGCGACCTGCGCCTCCGCCTGATAGAACAAGACGTTGCCCGGGCAGTGTCCCGGCACATGCCGCACCTCGAACTCCCGCCCCAGCGCCGCGAGCCGATCGCCCTGTTGCACGAACGCGTCGATCTTCACCGCCTCGAGCTCGATCCCCGGCATGAGGAAAGCGCGCATCACCTCCGGCGTCTCGATCAGGTGCTGGTCCGCGCGGTGCGCGCGCACGACGACGCCCGCCGCGCGTTTGATCTTCGCGGCGTCCTGCGTGTGATCCCAGTGGCCGTGCGTCAGCCACAGTTCCTTCAGCGTGCAGCCGTCCTTCGCGAGCACGGGCTGGATTTTTTCCCACACCTCCGCCGGGGCATCGACCAGCACGGCCTCGCCCGTCTTGGGCTCGGTCAGCAGGTAGCCGATGGTCTGAATCGGACCGGAGGGCAGCGGATAAATCTTCACGTTCGCCAGAATCCCCGGCGCGCGCGCGTCCGCAAATGTTATTTGGCACGCGGCCGGCCTGCGAGCGCACCGGCGATTTCCCGCAGCAACACCGGCGCGGTAAACGGCTTCGCCAGCACGCAGTGCACACCGGCGCGCGCGGACTCGTCTTCCGTCACCGTCTGGGCGAGTCCGCTGCAAATGATCACGGGCACCGTGCCGCCGAGTTCGCGCACGAGCCCCCAGCCGTCGCCTCCGGGCATCATCAGGTCGGTGATGACCAGGCGGATCAATCCCGGTTGCATCCGGCACAGCGTGAGCGCGGACGCCACGCCGTCCGCCACGACCACCTCGTAGCCAAACTGCTCGAGCACTTCCTTCAGCGCGAAGCGGATCGACTCTTCATCGTCCACGATAAGCAGGCGCTCCCCGCGCCCCCGCGGCAGGCCCTCGCCCACGCTCACCGGGGCCGTCGTGGCCGGATTGTCGAGCGCCGGGAAACAAACTTCAAAACGCGAGCCGCGCCCCAGCTCCGACTCCACTTCGACGAACCCGCCATGCCCGCGCACGATCCCCAACACGGTGGACAGACCCAAGCCGGTGCCCTTGCCCACTTCCTTCGTCGTGAAAAATGGATTGAACAAACGCCGCCGCACATCCGGCGACATGCCTTGACCGGTATCGCTGACCGTCAGAACCACGAACGTGCCCGGCCGCACATGGTCGTGCCGCGCCGCCACCTCTGCATCGATCTCCCGAATGCCGATTCCGAGTTCGATGCGTCCGCCCTGCGGCATCGCATCGCGCGCGTTCACACAGAGGTTCATCAACACCTGGTGCACCTGCGTCGGATTCGCCAGCACCGGCGGTAGATCGCGCGTCGCGTGGCGGACGATCTCGATGCTGCGCGGCAACGTTTCCTGCAGCAGTCGCGCCATCTCGGCGACGAGATGCTCCGCCTGCAACGGCACGCGCTCGCCGCCGATTCCGCGACTGAAAGTCAGCAGTTGCGCCACGATGCCCGCGCCGCGCTGCGCTGCCGTCTCCATCATCTCGAGAAAGCGTCGCGTCTCCGGATCGGTGTGCCGCTCCCCGAGCAGCCCCGTCACCATTAGAATTGGCGCGAGGATGTTGTTGAGATCGTGCGCCACACCGCTGGCGAGCGTGCCGACCGCCTCCAGGCGCTGCGCCCGCAGAAACTGCTCTTCCAGCCGCTTCGTCTCGGTGATGTCCCGCGCCACACCCACGATACGGATCACTTTGCCATCAGCACCGAAGACCGGATACGCGCGGTCGGAAATCCAGCGCTCCGTGCCGTCGGGCCGGATGATGCGATACTCTTCGCGATAGTCGCCGCTCGCCTGGCGCGTCGCGGCGGCCAGGACGCGGGCGGCATCCTCCGGCACGATCGCATCGATCCATTGCCGCGGATTCGCGTAAAGCGACTCGCGCTTGCTGCCCCACACTTTCTCGTAGCCCGGACTCACGTAAACGATGTGGTCCTTCGCCACCGAACTCATCCAGAAAACCTCGTCGATGTTCTCGGCCATCTGCCGGAACAGCTCCTCGCTTTGCTGCAAGCGCTCGTGCAGCTGCAGGCGATCGAGCGTCGTCGCCACCTGGTCCGCCACCGCCTTCATCAACCGGACATCTTCTTCGACGAAGCGGTGACGTTTGCGGCTGCCGAAGGAAATGGTTCCGATCAGCCGGTCACCGACCAACAAGGGGTGTCCGCTATACGCGCGCACTCCGAGCGCGACCATCCCCTGCGCTTGCGGCAGCGCGACGCTCGGCAGATCCGCGAAAGTCAGCGTCCGCTTACGCTCGGCCACCACGCCGCAAAGCGAAACGCCGAACGCCAGCTCCGCGAAATCCTTTTCCTGCTGCGGATCGAGCCCACCGCAGGATTTGAGGACCAAGTGAGTCCCTTTCGGCGCCACCAGGTAGTTGGCAAAAATCTCGCATTCGAGCTCGCGCGCGATGTCCGCAAAAATCCCCCGCAGCAACGTCCGCGGATCGTCGCCCACCACCAGGCGGCGCGAAATGTCCGCCAGCAACGTCACTCGCCGCTGCTGCCGCCGCCGCGCCGTCACGTCGACGAGCGTGGAGAGAATCACCGCGTCGCCTTCCGAGTTCAGCAGGCGGGTCGAAAGCTCCGCCGCAAAGAGTTCGCCGTTTTTCTTGAGAAACAGCTCCTCCCACCCCTGCACCACGCCCTTGTCTTTCAGCTCCCGCACAAACCGCGCCGCCGCCTCGGGCGTCGCCCAGATGTGGCGCGCGGAGCGCCCGATCGCTTCCTCGCGCGTGTAGCCCGTGAGCGCCACCCACGTGTCATTCACCTCCAACACCACGCCGTCGCTCAGTCGCGTCAGCGCGATCGCCGCGGGATTGCTGGCGAAGGCCTGCACGAATTTCGCCTGCGACAGGCGCAAGTTCATCTCCCATTCCTTTTGTTGCGTGATGTCGGTTGCCACGCCGTCCCACACCACGACATCGTTCTCGATCCGCTGCGGGTGCGATCGAAAGGAAAGCCATCGCCGCCGGCCATCCCCGCGCCGAAACTTCACTTCCATTTCGATATCCGTCAATGACCGCCGGCTCTCCTGCTCCATCTCCGTCAGGCAAGCGCGGTCTTCCGGATCGAGCTGATCGCGCAGCGCCGCCGGATCGGCCAGCACCGCCTCGACGGTCACGCCATGCACCCGATCGACGCCCGCGCTCACATACAAGAAGCGCGGCCCCAACGTCGTGGGAACGTAGCGAAACACGTAACTCTGCGGCAAATTGTCGCCGAGCGCACGCAGCTGCTCTTCGCTGCGCCGCGCCGCCCGCTCCGCTTGCTCGCGCGCCGTCGCCTCACGCGCCAGCTGCCGAAAACTCGCGCGCAGCAGCACATAGAGCATCAACGACGTAGTCAGGACGAAGAACCACCCCTTGAGGATCGAGATCCTTTCCAGCGTCTCCACATCCGGCGCCAACTTCGCCACCGCGCGGTCGGAAAAGACGATCCACAACACGGAAAAGCCGGCATAGATCAGCGCCAATCTCGCCGCGCGCGAGAGCCGCAGAAGCGAATAAAAAGAAGACGACGAGGCCGACGTGGACATGGGGGTATGCTTCGCATCAGCGGCCCGTGCCGATGCGACGAAATTAGCTTAGCAATTACAGCGTTACGACTCTCCGCATCTGGAGCGATGTTCCACTCACGCATTGCAGGGAAATATAGCCCTAGTCCCGGCATGACTCACGCCCGCCCACGTCGCCTCCAACTTTTCACTCGCCCCGCCGCTCGCGGTTCTCTGTTCTCCGTCACTCCGTCTTCCGCAATGACTTCCGCCGAAATCCGCCAGTCCTTCCTCGATTTCTTCGCCTCGCACGGCCACACGATCACGCCGTCGTCGTCGCTGCTGCCGGATTCGCCCGGACTCCTCTTCACGAACGCCGGCATGAACCAGTTCGTGCCCATCTTCCTCGGCGACCGCGCACCCGATGTCTCCAAGTGGGCCGGCGTCCGCCCGTCGAAGGACACCCGCGCCGCCGACACCCAGAAGTGCATCCGCGCCGGCGGCAAACACAACGACCTCGAGGACGTCGGCTTCGACACCTACCACCACACGATGTTCGAGATGCTGGGCAACTGGTCCTTCGGCGACTACTTCAAGAAGGAGTCGCTCACGTGGGGCTGGGAGCTCATCACCAAAGTCTGGGGCATCCCGCCGAAGCGCCTGTTCGCGACGATCTACAATCCCGACAAATCCAAGGGCGATCCCGCCGAGCGCGACGAGGAAGCCTACGCGATCTGGGCGAAGCTCTTCACCGACGCTGGCCTCGATCCCGCCATCCACATCGTCAACGGCAACAAGAAGGACAATTTCTGGATGATGGGCGACACCGGCCCCTGCGGCCCGTGCTCCGAAATCCATTTCAACCTCCTCCCGTCCGACGACGAGACCGAGGGCCGCAAACTCGTCAACAGCTCCAGCCCGCGCTGCATCGAGATCTGGAACCACGTATTCATCCAATTCAACGCGAACGCCGACGGCACCTTCGCCCCGCTCGCCGCCAAGCACGTCGACACCGGCATGGGCTTCGAGCGCGTCGCCGGCATCTACGCCACGACGAAGGGCTTCAAGGATTTCTCCGCCGAGCCCTCGAACTACAACTCCGACGTCTTCGCCCCGCTCTTCACCCAAGTCGCCGCGCTCTCCGGCAAGACCTACAAAGGCACCGTCCCGACCAAGCGCGAAGGCCTCACCGAGCAGGAAAATATCGACGTCGCGTTCCGCGTGCTCGCCGACCACGCGCGCTGCGTGAGCTGCGCCATCGCCGACGGCATCATGCCCGGCAACGACGGCCGCAACTACGTCATCCGCCGCATCCTCCGCCGCGGCATTCTCTACGGAAAAAAACTCGGCTTTAAAGTCGGCGACTTCTCCCAACTCGTCGCCCCCGTCGTCGAGTCCCTCGGCCACGTCTTCCCCGAGCTGAAGCAGCAGCAGGAAGTGATCGCGCGCGTGATCCGGAGCGAGGAAGAGAGCTTCGGGCGGACGCTGGAGCGAGGGCTGGCTCTTCTTTTTTCGAATTTCTACCAAGAGCTACGCTTCCACATCGCAGATCAAATTTCGAACCGCGACCTCACAGTCGCAATGGAAGGCGCCGGTTTTCATGGAGAACTCTCGGCTAAGCCCGACTCACCTCGGGTGGTCGTTAAGCTCGATAGCCAAGTTAATGTGCAGCTAGCGGCGGCAGGGATCCAATCGTTCACGTTGTCGGGGAAGACTGTTTTCGAACTCTACGACACCTACGGTTTCCCTGTGGACATGACCCAGCTGCTGGCGACTGAGTTGGGTATTGGAATCAATGTCGGAGGGCACGAAACGCTCATGGAGCAGCAGCGCGAGCGTGCCCGTGCCGCGCAGAAGAAGGAGGTCGTCGTCGCCGCCACCGAGGGCGACACCGTCGCCGATCTCAAGCCGACGACCTTCCTCGGCTACACGATGACGAAGACGATGACCGCCGGCCCGGCCACGCTCCTCGAGGTCGTGAAGACCGAGAAGGACACCTTCCTCGTCTTCGACCAAACGCCCTTCTATGCCGAAATGGGCGGCCAAGCCGGCGACACCGGCCACGCGCTGATCAACCACCAGAAATTCGACATCGTCGACACGGTGAAGGACAAGGCCGGCCGCCACCTGCATAAACTTGGAGGGCCGGCCTCCGTGCCGGCCGCTGGGACATCAGCCCCGCTCGCCCCCGGCGCTCACGCCGAACTCGTCGTCGACGCCGCGCGCCGCCGCGCCATCTCGCGCCACCACTCCGCCGCGCACTTGATCCACTGGGCGCTGCGCAAAGTTCTCGGCACGCACGTCCGCCAGGCCGGCACCTCGAAGACGCCCGAGCGCATGCGCTTCGACTTCTCCCACTTCGAGGCGATGACCGCCGCGCAACTCAAGGAGGTCGAGCAGCTCGTGAACGAGAAGGTCCTCGATAACGCCGTGATTGAGTCCTACGAAACCGAATTCGACAAGAAGCCCGAAGGCACCCTCGCCTTCTTCGGCGACAAATATGGCAAGATCGTCCGCGTCGTCGACATCGGCGGCTACTCCCGCGAACTCTGCGGCGGCACGCACGTGACGACCACCGGCGAGATCGGCCTCATCAAGGTCGTCGCCGAAATGGCCGTCGCCGCCGGCACCCGCCGCATCGAAGCCGTCGCCGGCCAACCCGCCTACGAGTTCGTCCTCGCCGAGGAAGCCGCGCTCAAGACTGTCAACGCCCGCCTCAACGCCGGCGTGCAGGACGTCGCGCAAAAGCTCGAAGCCGTCTTCGCCCGTCAGAAGGAACTCGAGCAGAAGCTGAAGGCCTTCGAAGCCAAAGCTTCCGCCGGACTCGCCGAGGAACTCGCCGCAAAAGCCGTCGCCCAGGATGGACTCAAGTTTGTCACCGCCATCGTCAGCGTGGAGAACCCTGACGCGCTGCGTTCGCTGGCCAGTCAGGTGCTGAACAAGATCGGCGAAGGTGTCGTCACCCTCGGCGCGGCATTCCCCGACAAGGCCAGCGTGGTCGCGTTCTGCTCGCCCGCGGCGATCAAAGCCGGACATCAAGCCGGCAAGATCATCAGCGAACTCTCCGCCAAGCTCGGCGGCAAAGGCGGCGGCAAGCCCGACTTCGCCATGGGCGGCGGCAAAGAGCCCGCCAAGCTGGCCGAAGTGCTAAAGTAGCCGCGACGCCTCCGTCGTAGCGCAGGCGTCCCGCCTGCTTCCTCATTCGAGGCCGGTCTCACGACCGGCCTTTTTCTTTTCGCCACAAGGTGGTCGCCGCTGGGACAGCGACGACCACCTGATAACGTGCGGCATCCTGTAGGGCGGGGTCTCCCGACCCCGCCGCGCAGGAGGCATGCGCTGCGTGGGAGGCGGGGTCGGGAGACCCCGCCCTAC
>JAEYUW010000007.1 GCA_023432225.1 Verrucomicrobiota bacterium | reverse complement strand
TTACGGCGCCCTGGGAATCATTACGGCACCTTCGACCCGTTCACGACTGCACGCGGTGCGACGCCCCCGATGCCGTATGGCGATGCCCAGGCGAGGCCCCCGACGGTTTCCCCGCGCGGCCGATACTCGCAGCCCACCCATCCGTCGTAGCCTGCCTCGTCCAGGAGATCGAACAGGTAAGGGTAGTTGATTTCACCCACACTCGGTTCGTGGCGACCCGGTACCCCGGCAATCTGGACATGTCGAAGCCGATCCAGGTTCGCACGCAGCGTCTCGGAGAGGTTCCCCTCCAGCATCTGCATGTGATAGACGTCCAGGTGCAGGAACAGATTGTCGCTGCCCACCTGCTCGATTACGCGGCGCGCGTGATCGGTGTGATTGAGGAAATATCCGTGCATGCCTTCGGTCGTGTAGGACGGCCCGCCCTGCACGATGCCCAGGCGGCGGTTGATGGGTTCGATCACGACTCGGACGCCGAGCGGCTCGAAGAACGCGGCGGCGTGGCGCAAGTTGTCAACGTAGGTGCGCTCGGCCAGCGCATAGTCCACTCCGGGTCCGACCGCCCCGGCCATCACGTGCACGAGGTCGCAATCCAGCGCTTCCGCATAGCGCGCGGCATGGGGCAGGCTCGCGCGAAATTCTTTCTCGCGCCCGGGCACGGCGGCCAGTCCACGATCGCCCGCCGCCCAGTCCCCCATCGGGGCGTCGAACAGCACCATGCGCAGACCGTGGCGGTCGAGCCGTTCGCGCAACTGGGCGGCTTCGTAATCGTAGGGGACCTGGAATTCGACCGCTCGGAAACCTGCCTGTGCGGCAGCCGCGAACCGGTCGAGAAAGGGGACTTCGGTGAACAGGTAATGCAGATTCGCGGCAAAGCGGGGCATGGCGAGGTCCGTAGGATGCTGGAAGGATTATAGGCGGCGACGTCAACGCGGACGCGCGCGACCCTCGAGGAACTCGGGCAGGAACTCGCCGCTGTCCTCGTACTCCTCCTTCACTCGCCCCGAGTCGCCGTACTCGGCCGTTGCGTTCGCGGGATCACCTTCCGGCATGCGCCGCAGGGCGTTGCCGGGCCATGCATGCCACGCCTCGATGCCCATCGGCGCCGGCCGCTCCGGGACACGCGCACGCTCGCGCTCGCGTTCGAGACGCCGCTCCCACATCCGGAATTCCTCGTAGGACATGCACGGGCCGATGTAGCACGGCCAGCCGCCGTACCAGAGGTCGAGATAAGGCACGGGATGCACGAACACCAGCGGAGCGCGGACGCGCGCATCGGCACACCGCCCCGGTCCAGCGAGGAACAGCAAGGTGGCGGCGAGCGCGACCGTCAGGGGAGCGCAGTACGACGAACGATGCCTCATGCTCGCTCCTGCGTTGGTGGGCCCGCTGGGACTCGAACCCAGGACCAAAGGATTATGAGTCCTCTGCTCTAACCGACTGAGCTACAGGCCCGCACTGCTACAACAGAGACTTAGCCGCTAGTTTACTTGCCGCACGGCATCCCGTCCCCCTGGTGTCCACCTTTCAACTCACAAGAAGGTGGGCCATGGCTTCATTCAGAAAGCGGCAGGGCAGATGGCAGGCGCGAATCAAGAGACAGGGCGCGCAGCCTATCGCAAAAACGTTCCTCACGCGAGGTGCTGCGGAGAAGTGGGCAAGGTCAATCGAAGTGTCCATCGAGAGCGGCGACTACCAGGACCCGCGAAGGCCGGATCGGTGCGGTACAGAATCACTAGGCAATGCGCTTGAGCGATACGTCCGAGAAGTCACGCCCAAGAAGAAAAATGCCCGGGCAGAGACCTACATACTTGGTCAGTGGCGACGACAGTCCTTCGCAGATACCCCGCTGGACCACGTAACACCCTCTGCTATTGCCACCTGGAGAGATGATCGACTCGCAGAGGGGACGGCCCCTGCTACGATTAGAAACGCGTTGGCGGCACTATCTGCCGTGTATCAGCATGCAGCAATGGAGTGGGGGTATCGCGACCTAGAGAACCCGGTTAGGCGGATACGACGGCCTGCGCCGGGGCGAGCTCGGGCACGACGAGTTACTGCCACAGAGATTGACGCGCTTTGCGCTGCGGGCGGATCCCCTGACCTACCCGACCTAATCAGGCTGGCAGTCGCGACCGGCATGCGGGCGGGTGAACTCGTTTCCCTGACATGGGACGACATCGATATCGATGCCAGGACAGCGCACTTGTCGGATACGAAAAACGGTGACGCCAGGACCGTCCCGCTGTCGAGCGAGGCAGTTGGAATCTTGAAGAGGCGAGAGAGTCGCACGCAGAGCACCCAACGCGTTTTCCAGCTAACCCCCCATGCAGTCTCAGTAGCCTTTCGGCGGACAGTCTGTGCGGCCCGCACCCAATATTGCGAAGCCTGCGCAAGGGATGCCATGCAGCCCGACCCGAGATTTCTCGCGAATGTTCACTTCCACGACCTCCGGCACGAGGCGGTCTCCCGCCTGTTCGAGCTGGGACTCAACCCAATGGAGGTAGCGAGCATCAGTGGACATCGTACGTTGCAGATGTTGAAACGGTATACGCACCTAAAGGCAAGCGAGTTGGCGAAGAAACTCCCTTGAAAAGCTAATAGCCGCACACATCTAGCGACGCTTATGTCATACACCAAACTCCTACCTCCGTGGTTCGTGGCGCTTCATTTGGTGTGCCAGCGACAGCGGCCGCTGCCGAAGTGCGTTTCCAGGGTGTGGACCAAGGCGCTACTTGTCC
>JAEYUW010000025.1 GCA_023432225.1 Verrucomicrobiota bacterium | reverse complement strand
GGCGTCACCAGCACGGCGATGCCGGCCGGCTTGTGCTGCACCAGGATGCGGGCGCCGGAAGCGGGCGCGGTCGAGAACGAGCCGAGATTGCGCACCGCCTCCTCCGCATTCCAGCGGAAGAACTCGGCGGCATAGGCCACCTCGCCACGCGAATCCGACAGCGCCTTGCCGTTCTCAACCGTAATCAGTTTCGCCAGCCGCTCGGCATCGCGCATGATCAGCTCGAAAGCCTTGCGGAGAATTTCACCGCGCTCGCGCGGCTTCTGTGCCGCCCATGCGGGAAATGCGGCTTCCGCGGCGTCGAGCGCGGCGATGGCGTCATCCACCGTCGCGCTCGCGACCGAGGCAACCTTTTTCTCAGTCGCCGGATCCATCACGTCGAAGCGCTGACCGTCGGAGGATTTGCGCCATTGGCCGCCGATCCAGAGATCGGTCGGAACATTGGCGAGGAGATTTTCGTACATGGCGTGATTTCCTTCCGGCCTAGCCACCGCTCATTCCCGCGAAAGCGGGAATCCAATCTTCTTGTTGTGCTGGGTCCCCGCCTTCGCGGGGACGAGCGGGATATGTTATGTATTGTTACGACGATCAACTCCCCAGTGACCGCCGCACCGTGTCCGCGATGCGATCGACCGTCGGCAGCACCGCATCCTCCAGCAGGTCCGCGGACGGCAGCGGGATATGCGGCGTGGTGATGCGGACCGGCGGACCGTCGAGGTCGTAGAAGGCCTCGTCGGCGACAATCGACACGATTTCCGCGCCCCAGCCGCAGAGCCGCGGATTTTCCTCCACGGTGAACAGCCGGTGCGTGCGCCCGACCGAGCCGAGAATGGGCTGGGTATCGAGCGGCACCAGCGAACGCACGTCGACGACTTCGCAGTCGATGCCGTGTTCCGCCTTGAGCTTTTCCGCCGCTTCGATCGCGCGCGGCACCATCAGCGCCAGCGCGAGGATGGTCGCGTCCTTGCCGGGCCGCACGATTTTGGCGGTGCCGAGCGTGTCGACGATCTCGCCGTCCGGCACCTCGCCCTTCATCGGATAGAGCGACTTGTGCTCGAAGAAGATCACCGGATCGGGATCGCGCACCGCCGCCGCAAGCAACCCGATGACGTCGCGCGGGGTGGATGGAGCCACCACCTTCAGTCCCGGGATCATCATGCACCAGTTCTCGACGCTCTGCGAATGCTGCGCGCCGAAGCGCGAGCCTGCGCCGTTGCCGGTGCGCACCACCAGCGGACACTTCACCTGCCCGTTGGTCATGTAGCGGCTCTTCGGGAATTCATTGGCGATGTAGTCGAAACACACCGCGATGAAATCCGAGAACATAATTTCGGCAATCGGCTTCAGGCCGGTCATCGCTGCACCCATGGCGGCGCCGAGGATCGCCTGTTCGGAGATCGGCGTATCGCGCACCCGCAGCGGCCCGAACTGTTCGTAAAGACCAACGGTCGCCTTGAACACGCCGCCGGCCTTGGCCACGTCCTCGCCGAGAAACACCACGTCCGGATCGCGCGCCATCTCCTGTGCGATGCCGCGCGCAACGGCATCGCGATAGGTCAGTTCCGCCATTTTAATTTCTCCACGCGAAGCCGCCATCGGCATAGACATCGGTATGGATGATGTCATGCGGCGGCGGCGGCGCGGCCTTGCACTTTTCGGTCGCTTCATCGACCTCGCGCAGGATGCCGGCCTCGATGCCCTTCATCACCTCGGGATCTATGCCGAAGTCCAGCAGGCGCTCGCGATAGATCTTGATCAGATCGCGCTCCTTCCATTTCTCGAGTTCGCCCTCGGGGCGATACTTGGCGGGATCGGCGCGTGAGTGTCCGCTGTGCCGGTAGGTGATGCATTCGATCAGCGACGGACCGTCACCCTTGCGCGCCTTCGCATAAGCCGCCATCGCGATGCGATAGACCTCGTCGGCATCGTTGCCGTCGACGATGATGCGCTCGAGACCGTAGGCAGAGGCGCGGTCGGCAGCCGGATGCGGCACCGCGGTCACCTCGCCGATCGGGGTGTATTCCATATAGTGGTTGTTCTCGCAGACGAAGATCACCGGCAGCTTCCAGATCGCGGCGAAGTTCAGCGCTTCGTGGAACGCGCCGATATTGGTGGTGCCATCGCCGAAGAAGCAGACCGAGACGTCGCCATCGCCCTTGTATTGCGCGCGCCACGCCGCGCCGCACGCGATCGGCAGATGCGCGCCGATGATGGCGTAGGAGCCCATCACCCCATGCTCCACCGACGTCAGATGCATGGACCCGCCCTTGCCGCGCATCAGGCCATTGTCGCGGCCCATCAATTCGCCGAGCACCTGCTCCACCGGTACGCCGCGCGCCAGGGTGTGGGCATGGCCGCGATAGGTGCAAAATGAGAGGTCGCCCGGCTTCATGGCGGCGGCGAAGCCGGCGGCGACCGCTTCCTGACCGAGCGAGAGATGGCTCGTTCCCTTGACCAGGTTCTGCAGGAACAGGTCGAAGGCGCGCTGCTCGGCCTGCCGCAGCAACACCTGCAGGCGGAACAATTCCAGCCGCGTATCCTCGCCGATATCGTCGTTCAGGCCTGGTTTTGTCTCTTGGGCTTTGTCCAGCATTGCGGTCCTTGCGGCTTCCTCTTGTTTGCTTGCGCGCGGCCGGACGGGAAACCAGTACCCTTTTTTCCTATCCGCGCGCTGAATTTGGAACAGACCATAGCAGGGTGGCGAGCCGGGGAAAAATGCGAAAAGCGCACGGCGCCGCGTCATGCCGTCC
>JAEYUW010000022.1 GCA_023432225.1 Verrucomicrobiota bacterium | reverse complement strand
GCCGTGAAGGTTGTGGATTGAATGTAGCCGGCCTCGCTGAGGCCGGTTGTGGATCTTGTTGGTGGAACCTGCGCTCCGCGCAGGTTTAAGCCCGCGCGGCCTGCCGTCCATAGCCTTGGCGAAGGATGGAGCGCGGTCTCCACCCATACGCCCCAAGCCTTGACCGGCCCGCGGCCGCTCTCTTTGCTGGCCGGCTGCTCCCCACATCCAGTTGGGGGCGCTCCTTACCACCATGTCCACTCCCTCCGCCGAAAACCCGAATCTCATGGAAGCCCTCGTGTCGCTCGCCAAGCGCCGCGGCTTCATCTACCAGTCGTCCGAAATCTACGGCGGCCTCAACGGCTTCTTCGATTACGGCCCGCTCGGCGTGGAGCTCAAACGCAACATCCGCGACTGCTGGTGGCGCGACATGGTCCACCGCCGCGACGACGTCGTCGGCATCGAGACTTCCATCATCATGCACCCCAAGGTCTGGGAGGCCTCCGGCCACGTCGCCGGCTTCACCGACCCGCTCGTGGACTGCAAAGAAACCAAGCAGCGTTACCGCGCGGACCAGCTGTTTTTCGCCGCAGTCTACATCGACATGGCGTCGACCGATCAGTCGGACGCAGAAATCGCCAAGACAGAAACTTCGTCAGCGAACCTGATCAAGGACATGAAGCCGGCATACTACGTGTCGGCCCTTGAGAGCGAAAGAATCGGGGATGAGCTTCTGGAGAAGGCTCAATCCAAGAAGAAGAAGGATTCCATCCGTGGCGTGCTAAAGCTTGGCCCCGTCCGCGAATTCACCGAAGCCACCGCCGAGGAGATCCCGCTCATCCCCTCGCCCGCCACCGGCGAGCCCGGCAGCCTCACGCCGCCGCGCGCGTTCAACATGATGTTCGAGACCAACGTCGGCGCGCTCAAGGACGCCTCGTCGGTCGCCTACCTCCGCCCCGAGACCGCGCAAGGCATGTTCGTCGACTTCAAGAACGTCGTCGACACCACGCGCGTGAAGCTCCCCTTCGGCATCGCCCAAGTCGGCAAGTCGTTCCGCAACGAGATTACGCCGCGCAACTTCATCTTCCGCTCCCGCGAATTCGAGCAGATGGAGATGGAATATTTCATTCACCCCGACGCCGACTGGTTCGCCTGCCACGAAGAGTGGCTGAAGTGGTGCCAAGCCTGGCTCATCTCGATCGGCTTGCCCGAGTCGCACCTCTCGCTGCACGAGCATCCGAAGGAGAAGCTCTCGTTCTACTCGCGCCGCACGGTCGACATCATGTTCAAGTATCCGTTCGGCGTGCAGGAGCTCTGGGGCATCGCCGCGCGCTCCGACTACGATCTCCAGCAGCACCAGAAATTCTCCGGCGTGCCGCACGTCTACTTCGACGAAGGCACGAAGACCAAAGTCGTCCCGCACGTCATCGAGCCCGCCGTCGGCACCGACCGCATCTTCCTCGCCGTGCTCGCGTCGGCCTACGCCGTCGAGGACGTGAAGGACGAGAAGGGCAACGTCGAGCAACGCACCGTCCTCCGCCTCTCCCCGCGCATCGCGCCGACCAAGGTCGCCGTGCTCCCGCTGCTCAAGAACAAGGAAGCGCTCACGAACCGCGCCAAGGCGCTCTACGCGAAACTCAAGCGTCGCTACGCCGTGCAATACGACGACGGCGGCGCGATCGGTAAGCGTTACCGCCGCCAGGACGAAGCCGGCACGCCGTGGTGCGTGACGATCGACTTCGACACGATCGAAAAGCCCGGCGACACCTTCACCCTCCGCGAGCGCGACAGCATGAGCCAGCGCCGCATCACGGAAACCGAGCTCTTCGCCTTGCTCGAAGAACAGGTTTACTGAGTGCGCGCCCAGTTCTGAATGCCTATCGCTGAGAAGGAATATCTTCTATTCTGCGACGAATCAGATCGCCGGGGATCGTTCTACTCAAATTTCTACGGCGGCATCAGGGTCGCAGGCTCCGAGCTACGTGCAGTTGAGGAGCGGCTGCTCGAATCCAAGCGCTCGCTCGGCCTCACCAGCGAAATCAAGTGGGAGAAAGTCGGCCCCGGCGTCGTCGAGCGCTATGGAACCTTCATCACGCGTTTCTTCGACGAAATTGCGGCGCGGCGCGTCTTCATGCGCGTGATGTTCACCCACAACTTCCGTGTGCCGGTTGGGCTGACCAAAGAGCAACAGGATGAGAGCTACTACCTGCTTTATTACCAGTTCCTGAAGCACGGATTCGGGCTTGCGCACCTGCCGCGGCATATCTCGCCACCGAGAATTCGAATCTATCTGGACGAGATCGGCGACACCCGCGAACAAGTCGCAAAGTTCAAGGGCTTCGTCAGCGGCCTCGCAAATACCAAGACAATTCGTGCCGCTGGCGGCATTATCCTCGAAAACTCTGCGGTCACCGAAGTGCGATCTCATGAACATATTTTGATGCAGGCGCTCGACGTGGTCCTCGGCTCCATCACCTTTCGCCTAAACGACAAACACCTCGCCCTTCTTCCCGGGCAGGCGACCCGGGGAAAGCGCACTGTCGCGAAAGACGCACTCTATCAGAAGATACTTTCGGAGATTAAGCGGGTAACCGGCAAACGCGGTTTCAATATCGGAATATCAACCGGGCTTTCCTCTTTTCCGGTCGGCCGATGGAGCGATCCATATCTTCACTGGTGCTTTATCCCGACGCACCATCAAGTTGATCCGACCAAGGTCAAACCCTGACAAAAAGAAGCCCCACTTGGACCTACATCAGTCTCTGACGACAGGCGTCAGCATTCGGTCAAGCAGGGCAGAACTAACATCTTCATTCGTCCGCCCGAATCAAGACCCTTCTCAATGGCCAACAGAACCGTTTGCCATTGAGTAAAAACCCCATTTTTCCCGTTTGGCCAGCGATCTCTTATGTGGCATCGCGCACATCAATCCCGCACCGGCAACCGATGATCGCGCCGATACGGTGCCCGCTCGCGCGGCGGCAGCACCACATCAGGAAACCACCGCTTCCAGTCACGGCGCTCTCGCGGCGTGGCGTGATAACGCAACCACAACTCCTCCTCGCCCGAACCCGCGTCCGCGAAATCCCAGTGACACGCGTCGTCGATCGTCCGCGCGAAATCCGGACATTCGCCGACCAAAACCTCCGACCACAAACGTGCGTAGAGTTCCTCGTCGCTGAGGTTGTTCGTGTGATACAAAAACACGCGCGCCACCGCGAGCGCCTCGATCAGCCGCCACAGCTCGCGCTTCAACGCGCGCCCCGCCAGCTCCGCCGGCGGCATGAAATGCAGTCCGCGCCGCGCCAGCCAGGCACCGTGCGTCGAGCGCGGCCCCGTTTCCCACGCGATCACGCGTTCGAGAAAACCGAGCTCCAAATCGCTCGCCGCGTCGTCTTCGCCGTGCACCGGCAGCACGCCGCCCAGTTCGCGAATCTTCTCCTCCAGCCGCGCCCGCCGAATCTCGCGATCCGCTCGCGCCAGTTTCTCCTCGATCGACTCGCCCTCGGTTTCGTCTGAAGGATTCGATTTCATGGTCCGTATCTTCGCGTTCGCTGCGTCCTCCGCGCTCTTCGCGCTAAAACCGTTCGTTTCCAGAATTCGAAACGCGGAGCGCGCAAAGGGAGCGACGACACCATTTCCGCTCAAGTCTCATCGCGCTTCCCGAACGGCTTTTCGAACAACTCCTCCGACCGCCGCTCGCCTTCCTCCGTGAAGCCGACCGATTTGTTCCTGTTGTGCGGATCGCTGATGAAACCCGCCTCGTGCAGCCGTTGCATCGAGTCCCGGTCGTGCCCCTTCCACGCGCGCCACGGCCAGTCCTTTTTCTCGCGCCAGCGCGTCAGCCACAACAAAGCCGGCACCGCTTCGTCCACTTTCTTTTCATCATAGTCCATGAGAGAAATCCGCGAGCGTTCCGTTCACTCCACCCCACGCTCCAGCCGCGCCCGCAGCTCTGCGATGAGCGCGTCGATGTCGTCCGCGAGATCGATCACTTCCACGAACATCGGGCGGAGCTGCACCGGCGTGAGCAACTTCTCCTCCTGGCACGACTCCATCGCGCGTAGCGCGTCGTCGAGATACTCGCGCGCTTTTTTCAGCCGCACGATCGTGGTGGCGCAAAAATCCAGCTCCGGCGGCCACTCGCGTCGGTTCAGCCACGCGGCGAGCTTCACGTGGGCTTTCATCATCGCGTCCAGCAACTCCTGCACCGGGTGCTCCGCCACGGCGTCCTCCGGCACCCATCCTTCGGCTTCCGCGGATTCCTGCCAGCGATAGAAAAGCTCCGTCGCCCGCTGCGCAACCGGGTGCGTGAAGCTCCGCTCTTCGTCTTCGGCCTTCGGTTCCGGATCGAGGCTTTCCGCGTCGTGGTCGCCGCCACGGTTGAATTTCTCAAGCCACGCCGCGTTTCGTTCCTCTTGCTCCGGTGTCGGCTCAGGCGCCGGATCTTCCCGGATCAACCGCTCGATCTCCTCCTCCAAAATCTTTTCGTAGTCGGCGTTTGGTCCTTCGCGCGCGAGGCGGGCCTGAACGCGATCGTTCAACAAATCACTGCGCGCCTGCATCGCTTCCGCCTCGGCCTCGCTCATCGGCTTTGCGCTTTCGGGTCCCGCGTCGCTTTCGTCGGGTTCTTCGGATTGCGCCTCCATCTCCCGGTTCTGCGCGACTGCGTCGTCGAGCTTCGCCATGAAGCCGCCCATCCCCTCGCCATTCGCGCGGCGCTGCGTCTCTTCCTCGGCCTCCGTCATCTCCCACGCGGGCTCGCCGACGATCCTCAACTCGTAACTCGCGCTCTCGATCACCACGCGCCCGTTCCGCTCCGAAAACCATTCGAAGTAGAGCGAGTTGCCCCAATGCCACGGCATCTCGCGCCCGGTCTTGTAGTAGAGGTGCATGTCCTCGAGCGGAAAATCCAGCACCTTCACCTTGCGCGAGGCTGTGATGTCGCCTGCCGAGCCCATCTGCCGCCGCGTGAAACTCTCCGGCAATCCCGGCTTCGGGTCCGGATTCACGAACTCCAGCCGCCGACCCGCCAGATCACGCCAGCAATTTCCCGTCAGCTCCAGCTCCACCGGCTCCGCGCGCCCGGCGAACCAGATTTTTCCGACGACGCGCCCGCGCACGCGATTGTCGATCTCGCCGCGAACCACGTGCTCGTCGATGCGCCAAGCCATGGCCGCGCAGTGTGTGCATGAAGCGTCGCCGCGCGAGCCGGTTGTTCAGGCCGCGCTGCGGGCGCAATTCATCGGGAGGTGCGACCTTCCGCTGCCGCACGGTTCTACGCGGAAATCTTCCCCGCGCGCCGCGCCTCGCTTTGCCGCATCATCTCATCGAGATCGGCAGCCGGACGGATTTCCCACGGCCCGAAGCCCACGCCCGGATGCTTCGAGATGAGCTCGACCGCATGATTCAGATCGCGCGCCTCGAGAATCAGGATGCCGCCGAGATATTCCTTCGTTTCCGTAAAAGGGCCGTCCGTCACCGTCACACGGCCGTTGACCGAGCGCAGCGTCATCGCGGCGCTGGGCGGCTGCAGACCGTGCCCGCCGGCGAAATGGCCTTTCGCGCGCAGCTCGTCGTCGTAGGCGAAGCAACGATCGATGCCGGCGTGCAGCTCCGTTTCCGAGAGCGCACCGAAAATCTTGGGATCAGCAAAACCGAGGCAGATGTATTTCATGAGGATCGTGGAAGGGAAAAGCGTCCGGAATTGGCCGCGTTTCCGTAACTAGTCGATTGGGCGGCGCGGAATTCGACAGCGGATCGAAAAATTTTCATCCGAGTTCGCGAAGCCTTCGCGCCAGAAACCGTCGCTCCGCCTCCCCCGGCGCCAAACCCAGAGCCTTTTCATAGCTCGCCCGCGCCTCCTCGCTCCGGCCGAGTCGCCGGCAGAGATCCGCGCGGGCGGCGTGCGCCCAATGGTAATTCTCCAACTCGCCCCGCACGAGCAGCGCATCGATCGCCGCCAACCCAGCGGCCGGGCCGCGATGCATCGCGACCGCCACCGCGCGATTCAGTTCGATCACCGGCGAAGGCTGCACCTCGAGCAACGCGGCGTAGAGCGCGCAAATCTGCGCCCAGTCCGTGTCCGCGGCCGAGCGCGCCTCGGCATGCACCGCCGCGATCGCCGCCTGCAACGTGTAGGCGCCAAAACGCCGTGTCGCCAACGCACGCTCGACCAACCCGATTCCTTCGCGAATCGCGACCTGGTCCCAGCGCGCGCGATCCTGCTCCTCGAGCAACACCAGCTCGCCCGCCGCGTCCACGCGGGCCGCGCGGCGCGACTCTTGCAGCAGCATGAGCGCGAGCAGTCCCATCACCTCCGGCTCCGGCAGCAGTTCGAACAGCATGCGCCCGAGTCGGATCGCCTCGGCGGAGAGATCGGCGCGCACCAACGTCGGCCCTGACGATGCCGCGTAGCCCTCGTTGAAGAGCAGATAAACGACCGCCAGCACCGCGCTCAGGCGCTCCGGCAGCTCCTCCGCCGACGGCGTTTGATACGGGATGCGCTCCTCGCGGATCTTCGCCTTCGCGCGCACGATGCGCTGCGCGATCGTCGGCGGCGTGGTCAGAAACGCCCGCGCGATTTCCTCCGTCGTCAGTCCGCACAGCTCGCGCAACGTCAGTGCCGCGCGCGACTCCGCCGGCAGCGCCGGATGGCAGCACGTGAAGATCAGCCGCAACCGCTCGTCCGGCACGTCGTCATCGTTTTCCGGCAACGCCGGTGCGCCGTGCACCGTTTCCGCCACGCGCGCCTGTGCCGCCTCCAGTTTCGCCTGCCGGCGGAACCCATCGATCGCTTTGAATCGCGCCGTGGAAACCAGCCACGCTCGCGGATGGCGCGGGATTCCTTCCTTCGGCCAGCGCTCCGCGGCCGCGCGAAACGCGTCGTGCGTCGCGTCCTCCGCCACCTCGAAGCTCCCAAGCAAGCCGATGAGCGTCGCCAACACGCGCCCTGCCTCGGCGCGATAAATCGCATCGAGCTGAACACGAAGATCGACCGGCGTGGCGTCGTCCATGTGCCGCGCAAGGGAGCCGACCTTGCCCGCGTCGGCAAGCCGCTTGCGCGCGCGTTCCCGTCGGGCGCGAAAGCGCGCCCGACCGCATCGGGTCGAGCACGCTCCGGCGCGAGAACCTGCCCGCGGTCGTTCAGGCCGGGGCGGGCGCCGGGGCTCCGGCACCGCTCGGGATGAGCGGGCATTGCGCCGGCTGCTGCGTGAGCACGTAGATGAGCTGGGCCACGGCCACGATGAGCGAGGCGATCGTCTCGGCCACCGCGAGCGCGGCGCCGAAGAACTTTACCAGAATCTTCACGAGCAGCTTGGTGAGCGCCCACCAGCCCATCGACGTCAGCACGATCTTGATCAGCGGCCAGAGCACGCCGAAATCGTAGAGCGCCTTGATGATCACGTAGAGCCCGGTGGCCGTCACCGAAGCCGGAATGTTGCCGATCGCCCGCATCAGGGCGGCGTTGCCCAGGATCCGCTGCTGGATGAACTGCAGCGCGCGGTTGGTCAGCGCCGCGGTCACGCCGAACACCGACAGCAGGCCCATCAGGATTGTCCAGATCACGCGGATGCGCCACATGGTGCAGTCGTCCAACGACTCGACCGGCGCGCGGAAGACCACCGTGGAGTGGACCGGCGTGTGGTGAATGAGGATGTGTTCGCCGTCGATCTTGTGGTGGGTGATGACGAAGCGCAGCTCCTGCGGCCGCTCCTTCATGAGGTGGCGGACGCGGGCCCATTCCCCGGCCAGCTTGGCGCGGAAGCGCTCGACGTGCGCCGCGGGCACGAACAGGTGCAGGTTCTGCTCGAGCTCCTTGCGCGCCGCCTCATCGAGCAGCTTGTCCAACTGCGGCGCGTCGGCGAACGAGATGCCGTCGCGCAGGCGCTGCATCATCTCAGGCGCGAGTTGCCGGTAGTGCGGCTTCTCGGGTTCGCGGCGCGGTTTGCGCGCGGTGGCGGCGGCCGACGTGCCGGCCGCGCCGGTCTGCGCGTGCACGTTCGCGCGGTCGGCGAGGCCGACGAGATTGCCGTTGAGCTCGTTGCGCGCGAGCTGGCTGGTGAAGTCGTAGTGCGCGGTGAGCCCGGCTTCCTGGATGGGATACGCGGCGAGCCATTGCTGGATCTGGGCCGCGCTGAGGCTGACGTTCCACACGTCGACGGTCTGGATGAAGCCTTGCAGCGTCCAGACCGTGGAGGGCTGCGTCGACACCGCCGCGCCACCGATGAGCACGTTTGGCGCGGAGAGCGCCGTGATGGCGGGGAACGCGGGGCTCGAGGAATCGAGCGCACCGTTGAGGTAGAGCGACAGCGTCGTGGTGGTGGGATCGTAGGTCGTCGCAACGTTCACCCACTGGCCGAAGGGCAGCGTGCCCTGCGAGACGAGGGTGCTGCCCGCGGTGTCGACGTTGCCGCGCAACGACGCCAGCCGGTAGAGGTTCGCGGTGCTGTCGTAGACGAGGAACAGCGCGACGCCCACCGGCGCGTCGATGAGCTGGTTGACGAACACGGCCTGGGCGGCGGGCACGAGGCCGTCGGCGGTGAGGCTCGCCGTCGGGTTCGCAATCCAGATCCACGCCTGGATGGTGTAGGGATCGTTGCCAGCGCCGCCAGGATTCACGCCGGGGTCGCGGATCGGCTGGCAGTAGGCGCTGGCGCCGAGCGCGACGGCGGGGGCGACGGCGTTGACGCTCGTCGTGCCGCTGAGCACGAGCGGGAGGTTGTTGCCGGAGGTGTCCGCGGGCGGGTTGAGAGTGAAGTCGAAATTCGCGACGTAGCTCTGCGCGGGGTCGGGCTGGAACATCGCCTCGAGCAGGAGGCCCGCCGGCAACGCGCTGGCGTAGACGCGCACGCTGTTCAGGCGGCCCTGCAGGTTGTTCGCGATGACGAACGGGTTCGTGTTGTCCGCGCCCTGGCCGGTCACGCCGGCCGCGCAATCGAGGACGCCGTCGATGTAGAGCTGCAGCTGCGTGCCGGTGTAGACGCAGGCGACGTAATGCCAGGCGTCCTGCGTCACGGGATTGGTAACGCCGTCGGACCAGAGGGCGGGGAAGCCGTTGAGTTCGACGTAGAGCTGGGTGCCTTGGACGCCGAAGCGAAACACGCCGTCCTTGGCGAGGATGTCCGCCGGATCCTGGATGGACTGGGCGTTCACCCAGGCGGTGACGGTGAAGGGCGCGCTGCCGTTGAGCTTGATGGCGAATTGCGGCGCGGTTTGCGCGCTGCCGTTCACGAAGAAACTGGTTTCGAGTGAGGCAAAGGGAGTGCTCATGGGAAACGATCAGGCGGTGGGTTGATACGCGGTGGCGGTGTTGCCGATGGCGACGAGGACGCCGTTGACCGAAGCGCCGGTGGCTTTGCGCACCAGCTGCTTGGTGGCCACGACGGAGGGATGCTGCTCGAACTCGCCGAAGCGGTGCGCGAGATGCGCCGCCGGCGAGTTCGCCTGCATGCCGACATAGACGGTGGTCGTCAGCATCGCGCCGGTGGGCCACGAACCGCTCCTGAGGCGGGCCATCGTCTCGACCTGGCCGTTGAAGCCGGAGGGACAGGTGACGCCGCTGGAGTAGACCGTCTGGTTCGGCGTGGTCGTGACCACCGAGGTGTTGATGCCCAGCGCCGTGCAGAGGATCTGCACCGTCGTGCCGACGGGGATGTTCTGGCACTGCACGCCGACCAGCATCGGCATAGGCGTGGCCCACGGATTCGCGAACGAGTCGAGCCGGTCCCACTGGGGCGCGTTGGGATTGGTGACGAGGCTGAGGTTGCGCCAGCAGATGTTCTGGTTGTTGCGCACCCACAGGGCGAACTGATCGGAAGAACTGAACGTCGGCGCCTGGGCCGGCGGCCAGTTGTAGGGCGGCACGGTGTTGACCGCGCCGATCAGGCAGAAGTGGTCGTTCGACGAGATCGTGGGCGGCGTCCAATTGAACGGGATCGCGCCGACCGCGACCTGCCCCGCGGGCACGCTGGGCAACGTCACGTAGTTCTGCGGCTGCTTGTTGAGCAGCGCCGTCATCGGCTGGTTGAACCAGAGGTTCGGAGTCAGCAGCAGCGAGGCCTTGCTCCAGTAAACATACATCGCGCCGCCTTGCGCGGCGGTGCCGAGGTTCTTGGCGCGAACGTAGAAGTTGTTGTTTTGCTGGGCCACCACCGCCTGGTTCGGGTCCGACGCGTAGCTTTGCGTGGTGCCGAAAACGGCGGCGGGGTTGGTGTAAGTGTTCTGCTGAACACAGATGATGTCCGGCGACGTGTAAGGATAGCCGGGCGAGGGAACGATTCCCTGATCTTGCAGGGAATCGCGCACGAGTAAGCCAGTGTAGGGCATGGACGGTCTCCGTTGGCGGTGGATGCCTCGCCTCAGCGCCCACGGAAGAAGGCCCGACGCGAAGCAATGGATGGCGGGGTGGTTTTTGCGGCGGGCGTCTGGCCCGATGCCGTCGCGTCTGGCCTTACAAGCGCGCTTTCGCGACCGAAGGGGCCACGCCGTCGCCGCGACTCGCGCGAAACGGTGACGCAGCCCTCGCTTGCCCTGGCCTCACCGGACCGGCTCGCTTGGTTCATGGACGCCTACGCCGCCGCTCGCTCGCTCATCGACTCCGCCCACTCCGCCGATCCGAAAAAAGCCGCGGACGGCCGTGCGGCCGAGTTCGTCTACGCTGAGCGCATGGAGGCGTGGATCGCGCGCGTGGTGCCGGACGCCTCGCCGCTCCTGCGACTCGCCGCACGGTGCCAGCACCTTGAGCGCTGGAGCGTGCCGCGCACGACGTTCCCCGAGGGCAAAGTCGGTTACCTAAAGTGGCGTCAGTCGCTCTACGTGAAACAGGCCGCGCGCGCGAAGGAGTTGCTCGTCCAAGCCGGCGTCGCGGCGAACGAAGCCGACGAAGTTTACACGTGGGTCTCAAAAACGGCGTTGAAAACCAACCCCGGCACGCAAGCCCTCGAAGACGCGGCCTGCCTCGTGTTTCTCGAAAACGAAATTGCCGACTTCGCGGCGCAGCACGCCGACTACCCGCGCGAAAAGTTCATCGAGATCATCCGCAAGACTTGGAAAAAAATGAGCCCGCGCGCGCACGAACTCGCG
Source organism: Verrucomicrobiota bacterium (assembly GCA_023432225.1). Lineage (GTDB taxonomy): Bacteria > Verrucomicrobiota > Verrucomicrobiia > Opitutales > Opitutaceae > Didemnitutus. Next base: position 28,299 of record JAEYUW010000022.1, on the reverse strand, counting down.
CTCAGTCTCCCGCTGTCCGACGCCATTGCCGCGCTTGTGCGCGAGGCGGTCACCGGCGCGTGAGTAGGTCCGGTCTCTGACCGGACCCATTACTGCTCGCCCGCGAATAGTTGCCGCGACGCGCTCGCATCGCTCCGCAAGCGTCACCGCCTCATTTTCTGCGTCTGCGAGCCGCACGCACGCCGCGCAGCTTCCCAGTCCGCCGGTCAGAGACCGGCGCTACTCCCGACCGCCCCACCTCTCCTTTATGCTGGCCAAAGCGGCGCGCGCCCTCCTGATTTTGCCTTAAATCCGCTCCTTTTCGCCGTGTCCGCACCCCGCGCCCCGCGCCATCCCCTCACTTGGGTGCCCTCGCTCTACCTCGCGATGGGTTTGCCCAACGTCACCGTCGGCGTCGTCGCCGCGATCATCTACAAGAACCTCGGCGTCTCGAATGAGGACATCGCGCTCTACACTTCGCAGATGTATCTGCCGTGGGTGCTGAAGCCGCTGTGGTCGCCGTTCCTCGAGCCGTTTCAGACCAAGCGCTGGTGGGTGATCGCGATGGAGTTCACGATGATGGCGGCGCTCGGCGCGGTGGCGTTTTGCCTGCCGCTCGACGGCTTCTTCCGCGCGTCGCTGGCGTTTTTCTGGATCATCGGCTTCGCGTCGGCGACGCAGGACATCGTGGCGGACGGCGTGTTCATGACGACGATGCCGATCCGCGATCAGGCGCGTTACTCGGGCTTGCAGGGCATGTGCTGGAACATGGGCGCGGTCATCGCGTCCGGGCTGCTCGTGTCGCTCACGGGCTGGCTGCACAACCAGGCCGGTCTGTCGTGGGTGCATTGCTGGATGATCGTGATGGTTGCCACCGGCCTTGTGATGGGCGGCTTCGGTCTCTGGCATCTGCGCGTGCTGCCGGTCGGCGAGGTTTCGCCGCTGCGCGGCCAGGGCGTGCGCGCGGCGTGGCCGGCGCTGAAGGAGTCGTGGGTGTCCTTTTTCCAGAAACCGAGCATCTGGATGATGCTGACGGTGGTTTTCTTTTATCGGTTCGGCGAAGGCTTCATCGAGAAATTCGGCCCGCTCTTCCTGCTCGATCCGCGCAGCGCCGGCGGCCTCGGCCTCGACAACGCCGCGCTCGGCCACATCAACGGCACCGTCGGCACCATCGCGTTCATCGCCGGCGCGTTTCTCGGCGGGTTCCTCGTCGCGCGCATGACGCTGCGGCGCTCGTTCTTCCTGCTGGCGCTCGTGCTGAACGTGCCGCACCTCACGTATTTTTTCCTGAGTCACGCGATGCCCGAAAACACCATCGCGATCGGCGCCATCGTGGCGCTGGAGAAGTTCGGCTTCGGCATGGGTTCGGTCGGTCACATGCTCTACATGATGCAGCAGATCGCGCCCGGGCCGTTCAAGATGACCCACTACGCGTTCGCGACCGGCGTGATGGCGCTGACCAAATGGTCCACGGGTTCGATCAGCGGCTGGGTCTACGGTCTGTGCGGGCAACACTACGCGACGTTCTTCGGGTTCGTGCTCGTCGCCTCGGTGCCGCCGATCGTCTTCGCGTGGTTCGCGCCGTTCCCGCAGAATGGGCACGATCTCGCACATGCCACCGAGAAACAGGGGAACCACGAAACACACTAAATACACGAAACGGGGGATGCGCGCGCGATGGACGGCGGGCGAATTTCATTTGGGTGGAGCGCATTGACCTCAATGCGCTCAAACGTGCGTCCTGCGGCGGCAATTATCGAACGCGTTGAGGTCAACGCGCTCCACCGCGCCGATCTCGTCCTGGGATTCTTCACCGCGCTCCGCCACCTTTCGTGTGTTTCGTGTCTTTCGTGGTTTCTCCTCACCTCCGTTTGTCCCGCTTTCGCCGTGAACGTGGAAACCGCTGAAACCTACACTTGGCGCAACGTAGCGATCGGCGGTGGCGGCTTTGTCACCGGCGTGGAATTCCATCCGATCGAACGCGGACTCGCCTACGCGCGCACCGATGTCGGCGGCGCCTACCGCTGGGACGCCGCCGCGCAAACCTGGGTGCCGCTGCTCGATTGGCTCGGGCAGCCGGACTGGAATCTGCAAGGCGTCGAGAGCGTCGCGCTCGATCCGACCGATCCGAACCGCGTCTATCTCGCCGTCGGCACCTACACGCGCCCCGACGTCGGCCACGCCGAGTTGCTCCGCTCGACCGATCGCGGCGCCACGTGGCAGCGCACGCCGCTTCCGTTCAAGCTTGGCGCCAACGAAGCCGGGCGCGGCAGCGGCGAACGCCTCGTCGTCGACCCGAACTCGCCCAACATCCTCTACCTCGGCACGCGCAACGCCGGGCTGTGGCGCAGCACCGATCACGCCGCGACGTGGTCGCGCGTCGCAAGTTTTCCGGATCTGCGCGACGGCAGCGTCGGCCAGCCGCTCGTCGTCGACGGTCGCTTCAACTACCTCGCCCAACCCGTCGGCATCGTGTGGGTGCGCATCGCGGCCACCAGCGGCGCGCGCGGCGAGCCCACGCCCAGCATCTACGCCGCGATTTCGCGCACCGGCGACAGCATCTTCCGCAGCATCGACGCCGGCGCGACGTGGCGCGCGTTGCCGCAACAGCCGCACGCGTTTCGCCCCACCGGCGCCGCGCTCGCGCCCGACGGCACGCTCTACGTCACCTACGCGGACGAGCCCGGCCCGAACCGCATGCGCGACGGCGCGGTGTGGAAATTTCTCCCGCACGACGACACGTGGACCGAACTCACGCCCGAAAAACCCGACGCGACCAATCCTGAACGCCGCTTCGGCTACGCCGCCATCGCCGTCGATCCGACCGACGCCGCCACGCTGCTCGTCACCACATGGAATCGCGGCGCGCCCGGCGACGAGATGTTCCGCAGCACCGACGGCGGTCGCACGTGGCGCCCGACCCTCGATACGGCGCGCTGGGATCACTCTTCCGCGCCCTACACGCGCACGATGTGGCGGCATTGGATGAGCGATGTGGAAATCGATCCGAGCAACCGCGATCGCGTGATCTTCACCACCGGTTACGGCCTTTGGGCATCGCTGAACGCCACCGGCGCCGACCGCGGCGAACCGGTGCGCTGGACCTTTCACAACCGCGGTCTCGAGGAAACCGTGCCTCTCGCGCTCATCAGTCCGCCGGAAGGCGCGCACCTGATCAGTGGCCTCGGAGACATCGACGGCTTCGTGCACGATGACTTCACGGTGTCACCGCCCGATCGTTTCGACGCCCCCGGCTACAAGAACACCGAATGGCTCGACTACGCCGCGCTGGCGCCGCGCATCCTCGTGCGCTCCGGCACGACTTACGACGACGACAAGATCCTCGCCGCGATTTCGGACGACGGTGGCCGCACGTGGAAGGCACTCGCCAACCAGCCACCGCACCGCGACACGCACCTGCGCTTCTCGCCCGGCCCGGTCGCGATTTCCGCCGATGGAAAAGCCATCACGTGGACGCCGCGCGATGGTCCGGCCTTTTTCACCGATGACCGCGGACAGACTTGGCGCGAGGCGCGCGGCGTCCCTGCGAACGTCCGCTTCGTCGGCGATCGCGTCGATTCCGCCACGTTCTACGGCTACGACGCCGACAGCGGTGTTCTTTACGTCGGCACGCCGAACAAAAACGTTTCCGCGGCCTTCGTTCGCCTTTCGCACCCGTTGCCCCCGACCACGCAACGTCCGTGGCACCGCGATTACGGCGATCTCGGCGCTGTGCCCGGCCGCGCCGGCGAATGCTGGCTCGCCGCCGGTGGACAACTCTTCGCGTTTACCGAGCGCGGGGCGAAGCTTCGCGCCTTTCCCGCGCTCTCTGCCGTCGGCGCCGTCGGTTTCGGCAAAGCCGCGCCCGGCCGCGAGTATCCCGCGGTTTTCGTGACCGCGACGATCGACCGCGTGCACGGCATCTATCGCTCGGACGACGCAGGCGCCACGTGGGTGCGCCTGACGGACGACGCGCACCGATTCGGCTCCGCCTCGCGTCTGACCGGCGACCCGCGCGTCTTCGGCCGCGTGTATTTCTGCACCGGCGGCCGCGGCATCATCTACGGCGAGCGCGCCAATGTCCGCTGACAACTGACCGTGTAGGGCGGGGTCTCCCGACCCCGCCGCGAACGTTGCCGGCGCTGACGGAGCAGAGCCCTCCAACTAAGGCGCGCGATGTTGGACCCGCCACCGGCGCACTTGCCTCGCGCCGACTTCCGCGGCCTGCTCATTCGCCTTGGAAAACGTCTGCCAGTTCTCGCCCGATCGCCGGCACCGCTACTCGCTCGTGCATCGCTGGAATCCGCTCTTCGGCGACCGGCTGATCATGTGGATCGGCCTCAACCCATCGACCGCCGACGAATCGCAGCTCGACCCGACGCTCACGCGCATCCGCGCTTTTTCGCAACGCGAAGGCTTCGATGGCTTCTGGATGGCGAACCTCTTCGGGCTGCGCACGCCGTATCCCGACGAGATGATGAAAGATCCCGATCCGGTCGGCGCGGGAAACGACGCGTCACTCCTCGCCGCCGCCGAGCGTTGCGAAAAGATCGTCGCCGCGTGGGGCGTGAGCGGCGTTTATCAGGCCCGCGCGAACGCGGTGGCCAAGCTCTTCGCCGGCCGCGAGCTGTGGTGCCTCGGCACGACGCAGGACGGCCACCCGCGTCACCCGCTCTACGTGGCCGCGAAGCAGCCGCTGGTGCGCTGGGCGCCCGCCGTGAGCGCTGCTCCGGCCACCTAATTCAGGCAGTATCCTCCCGCGAATGGCCGCGAATTAACGGTGAAAATCTGCTCGGCGGCGAGACAAGCTTCGCGCGCCTATTTGTGAATTCAGCGCGGGAAAGGCGTTCCTTCGGGTGCTTCGAGGAATTCGCGGGGACGGCAGGAGTCGGCCTGAGCCCAAGTTTTGGCGGGTTGTGCCGATGTAGGCGTATCGACGCTCGCACCCACGCCCGACTACCGGCGCGCGTTTCGCTCGCGCTCGCGCCCATTCATTCCTTTTCCCATGTCCACCGAAACCATCGATTCCTCCGCCGCGGCGCACGAGAAAGCCAAATACGAACAGATGTGGGAGCACGCGGACTACCGGAAATTCTCTCCGGGGCTGCACGCGCTCGAGCGCCTCGACCTCGCCGCGCGCTTCCGCGATTTCGGCGTGCGCACGATCCTCGATGCCGGCTGCGGTTCGGGAAAATTCATGCAGCGCATCATGGAGCGCCACGCCGGCGAGTTTACCATTCGCGGCTTCGACATCGCGGCCAACTGCCTCGACCCGTGGTTCGCCGACAAGATAACGCCCGGCTTCCTCACGCTCGGCTGCATGTGGGACGAGGGCGCGCTGCCTGCGCCGAACGATGCCGTCGTTTGCACCGACGTCATGGAACACATCCCGACCGAGCACGTGCCGGCGGTCCTGCGCAATCTCCGCGTCGCCGCCACGCGCTGCGTGTTTTTCGGCATCGCTCTTTTTCCCGACGCGTTCGGCCCCAAGGTCCTCGGCGCGCCGCTGCACCTCACGGTGCAACCGGTCGATTGGTGGCGCGCGCAAGTCGCCGCCGCCGGCCTCGAGACCATCTCCGGCGCCGTGCAAAAGACTCCCGACGAAACGCCGATGTGGCTCTACCTGCTCTGCCGCCCGGCCGGACTCACGCAGACTTAGCAGGGCTCTCACTCGACGAAGTCCGGGAGCCGTCAAGCGGCGCCCCGGCACCACGCGATTTCGGCGGAGTGCGTTGACCGAAACGCGCGCGAGCGCGAACGCGTTGAGGTCAACGCGTTCCACCTTTCCGGCCGACTTTCGCGAGGCTCAACGATCGCATGATTCCGACTCCGCCCTACAGCTTCATGTGATACCCCGAAGTGCTTTGACGCAGAGTTGGATTGCGCGGGGGCGCCGTGGCGTGACGCACCTCGCGTCGTTTCGCGGTTTGCGACGGGGGTGATTTCCCTTTTCTTCGCCGTATGTTCTCCACGCTCTCTCCCCGCGCGAATTTCTTTCTCCGCATCGCGCTCGCCATCGGTTCGGGTCTGTTGATCGCCGGGCTGCTTTGAAGCCCTTTCGCTACGCGCTCGATCCGCTCTGCTTCGGAGCGATCGCGGCTTACGTCTTCGGCCGCTGGTGGCTGCGCGCGCACGTGGCTCACGGTTTCTGGCACGACCAGTTCACCGATTTGCTCCTGGTCCCCGCGGCGCTGCCGCTCGCGCTGTGGCTGCAGCGACAACTCGGGTTGCGCCGCGATGACACCCGTCCGCGCTGGCGCGAGATCGCCCTCCACGTCGCCGCGTGGTCCGTCGCCGCGGAAGTGATCGCGCCGCGCGTCTTCGCTCACGCCACCGGCGACTGGCGCGATGTGGCGGCCTACGCTGCCGGCGCGCTGGGCGCGGGCGCTTGGTGGAGCTGGACGTGAGCTTCGACTTGCTGGCTCCGCACTACGGCTGGATGGAGCGCATCGTCGCGGGCCGGTTGTTGCAACGCTGCCGCACGGCCTGGCTCGGCCAACTGACCGGCTGCGAGCGCCTCCTGATCGCCGGCGTGGGGCATGGACGTTTGCTGCACGCGCTGCTCCCTCGCTACCCCGCACTGCGCGTCGTCTGCGTCGACGCGAGCGCCGGCATGTTGCGCGCCGCAGAAAAGCGCGCGCGACTCGCGCGGCTCGATCTGGGACGCGTGGAGTTCGTTCACGCGCAGTTGCCCGCGTGGCGACCGCCCGCCGGCGCGTTCGACGCGGTCGCGACGCCGTTTTTTCTCGATTGCTTCGCGCCGCCGCAACTCGACGCCGTGATCGCTGCTCTCGCGGATGCCGCCGCGCCGCGCGCGGTGTGGCTGGTGTCCGATTTTGCCGTGCCGCCGCGAGGGTGGGCGCGCCAACGCGCGCGCGCGGTGCACACGCTGATGTATGCGTTTTTTCGGGCGGTCGTGCGGCTGCCGGCTGCGCGCCTCACGCCGGCGGATGCGCTCCTCGCCGCGCAGGGCTTCGTGCTCGGCGGACGCCGCACGTTCAACCACGGCCTGTTGCAGGCGGATTGGTGGGCTCGCCGTCCGAGGGACGCGTGACTTCGAGCTCGATCTCGCGGAGATTCGCTTTCTCCGGGTGATAGGTCGGCTGTGCCGTGAAGCCTCGCACGGTCAGGGCAACGTCGCTGATTTCGCTGAGCAGGAACATGCGCCAACCCGTCGGCGGATCGGAGCGGCTGCCGCCCTCGACCTGCCACGCGAGCAGCGCCCGATGTCCACCCGCCGAGACGCCAATGGCGTGAGGCTCCACGAGCCGCATATGTCCGGCGTAACGAAGGCGGATCGAACGTTGGCGGCGGATCCCCTCGCGCACGATGTCGATGGCTCCAGCGGTTGCCGCGAGCGCCGGCCGTGCGCACCACGCGAACACCGCCCACCCCGCCACACGGAGAAAAATTCGCCGGTTCACTGCGGCCAGCATGCGCGCCGCCGCCCGAGGCGCAAGCGTCCTAGCGCTCTGCCTTGGCGTCGACCTGATCGCCGACCGGTGAGTCTCCCGCCAGAAAATCCGCCAGCGGCAGCCCCAGTCGAATGATCTCCTGCACCGCGAGCGCCGCGACGCGATCGGCGCCGTAGGCCGAGTAGTGCGTGTTGTCCTGCCAGCCCTTCGTCGGGTTCCGCGCGTAGACTCCCGGCGCGATCCACAGGTGCAGGCGCTTCGAGCCTTCGACGCCATGCGCCTCTTCGAGCGCCGTGGTGAGGGCGTTGAGCTCGAGCACCGGCACGTTTTCCGCCGCGCCGACTTCGCGCACGGCGGCGATGTAGTCGCCATGCGTGTCGACGAGATGCTGGCCATCAGCGGACCATTTGCGCCGTGCGACGGAGGTCGCGAGGAGCGGCGTGGCGCCTTTGGCGCGGACGTCGGCGATCATGCGCCGGAGGTTGCCGGCAAACTCGCCGCGCGGCTCCGTGCGGCGATCGGGATTGGCCTTCTGGTCGTTGTGGCCGAATTGCACGATCACCCAGTCGCCTGGCTCGAGCGCGTCGACGAGCTTTTGCCAGCGCCCTTCGTTGATGAACGACTTCGAGCTGCGACCGTTCATCGCGTAGTTCACCACCGTGAGCCGCTCGCTGAAATAGCGCTGCAACACCTCGCCCCAACCGTATTCGGGATTCGGCGTGGCACGCTCCTTCGTCGCCATCGTCGAGTCGCCCGCGAGATGCAACCGCGCGGCGGACAGCGATAGCGCGCTGCTCGCCAAGAGAACCAAACTCAAGCACCGACCGGACCACGAGAAGCTCATGGCCGCACAGCCAATTCGTTCGCGGCAGTCGCCGCCAGATTGAAGTCTTGCTCGTCGTTGACCGCGGTGAAATTTTCCGCGCCGTGAAGACCTCCGCCAAAATTCTCGTTGGAGTCGGGGCGCTGCTCATCGTCGCCCAAGCGATCCGCCCCATGAACAACCGCGGCAGCGTCGCCGGCCCGAATCACCTTTCGCAGCTCGCACCGATCCCGGCGGAGATCGACGCGATCCTGCAACGCGCCTGCTACGACTGCCACTCCAACGCCACGAACTACCCGTGGTATGCCAACATCCAGCCGGTCGGCTGGTGGCTCGAGCAACACGTGCGCGACGGCAAGAAGCACCTGAACTTCTCCGAGTTCACCACGTATCCGCTGAAACGTGCCACGCGCCGGCTGGAGGAGGTCGCCGAAGAGGTGCGCGAGCACAAGATGCCGCTTCCTTCCTACACGTGGATGCACCCGGAGGCGAAGCTCACCGCCGCCGAGATCGACACTCTCGCGGGCTGGGCGATCAACACGCGCCGCGCCGTCGGTGCGAAACTGAGCGTGCCGGCGAAGTGAGGCGGGGGCGAGACCAGTGGTTGAGTGGCAGCCGACGTAAGCGCCTGGTTTCGCCGTCGTCAGCACAGGTCGCGAGTCGAGCGCACCTCGCGATGTGACGTTCTATTCGTCCACGGATTTCACGGATAGAAACGGATCACTGAACGAGCGCGTCTCCGTGTCATCCGGGTCTTTTATCCGTGCAATCCGTGGTCAAAGACACCTGCAGGCGCGGCATGGGCCGCTCACCTGGCGGCGGCTACAATTTGCGCCTTCGCGGGATGTTCACTCCGGCAGCTTCTTGTTCTTCTCGCACGCGACTTCGCCGCCCGTAGCCTGCATCGCTGACACGACCTTGCTCATCATGCGCGCAAACTCCTGCGCGTTCGCCTCGTTGAGGTGCGCGGCAAAATATTTCGCAATGCCCGCGCGATAGACGGGCCAGATTTTCCTCAGCACCTCGACGCCCTTGTCGGTCAGCACTGCATGCTGCACGCGCCCGTCGCTCGGACAAGACTTCCGCTCGATCAGCTTCTCTTTCTCGAGCTTGTCCACGAGGCGGGTCAGGCCGCTGCGGCTGAGCAACGCGCTGCGCGCCAATTCGCTCATCCGCAGATGCCGGTTCGGCGCGAGGTAGAGTTCATAGAGCGCATCATACCAGCTCAGGGACGGCAGCCCCGCCGCCTGCAAGTCCGCCTCGATCGCGGCAAAGATCCGCCAAAAGGACACGTAGTAGCGGCGCCAGGCTTCGAGGTGGGTTTCAGGGAGGTCAGGCTGCTTCATTGCACGCACCCTACACTTTTTAGTTGCATGCGCAACTTCCCTCCGCTTTTAGTTGTGCATGCAACTAAAGTCTTTCCTCCGCTCCTCCGTCGCCACCAGCGACTCGATCGCGCCGCTGTTCCTGCGGCTTTCCCTTGGCGTCATGATCCTCCCTCACGGCCTGCAGAAAACCCTCGGCTGGTTCGGCGGCTACGGCTTCGAAGGCACGATGGGTTACCTGACCAACACGTTTGGCGCACCATGGATTTTCGCGCTGCTCGCGATCCTGGCGGAGTCCGTCGGCGGACTGATGCTCATTGCCGGCGTGGGCACGCGACTCGCCGCGCTCGGCGTCGGTGGCGTCATGCTCGTCGCCTCGACGCAGCACTGGGCCAACGGATTTTTCATGAACTGGTTCGGCGCGCAAAAGGGCGAAGGCATCGAGTTCTTCATCCTCGCGATCGGCACCGCGCTCGCGCTGCTCGTGCTCGGCGGCGGCAAGGCCTCGCTCGATCGCCTGCTGGCGCGCTGAGCGAGTCGGAACCATCGGGCGTCGCTGCGAGTCCGAGCGAGACCGGCGTTGCACTGTGCGACGCCGGTCGCTTTCCCTGCCAAGATGCTTCGCCTTCCTTTGCTCATTCTCCTGCTGGCCCTCGCCGGCTGCAGCAGCGCCTACTATGGCGCCATGGAAAAATTCGGCGTGCCGAAGCGGCAGATCCTCGTCGATCGCGTCCAGGCCGCCCGCGGCGCACAAGCGGAGGCGAAGGACCAGTTCGCCAGCGCCCTCGATCAGTTTCTGGCTGTCGCGAAAGTGCCGCCGTCGGAGCTGAAGGCGACCTACGACCGCTTGAACGACGCGCTGAAAGACAGTGAAGCGCGCGCGAAAGAAGTTCGTCATCGCATCGACGCGATCGACGACGTCGCCAAGGCGCTCTTCGAGGAATGGAACACCGAACTCGCGCAATACTCGAACCCCGCGCTGCGCACCCAGAGCGAGCGACAACTCGCCACGACCAAGCGCCGCTACGCCGAACTCATGCGCGTGATGGACGCCGCCGCCGCCCGAATGGACCCGGTGCTCAGCGCCTTCCGCGACCAAGTCCTTTTCCTCAAGCATAACCTCAACGCGCAAGCCATCGCCTCGCTCGACGCCACGACGCGCGACCTGCGTCAAGACATCGCGCGTCTCGTGGCCGACATGGAAAAATCCATCCGCGAAGCCGACGCGTTCATCCAATCGATGCAAGCCGGCGCGCCGCCGCGCTGAGATCGCGCGCCACGGAGTCCGCCCGCGACGGATTTCGTCGCGATTGTGCCGGCCGCGACGCAGACATCATTCGACAGCTACGCCGCACACCGGCAACGTGCCGGCATGCCCGGTTCGCCGCTCCAGCTACGCCGCGCCCGCGCGGAAGATTCCGCCGCCTGCCTCGCGCTCGTCACTCAAGTGCTCGCAGAATTCAGTCTGCAACCTGACTCGCACGGCACCGACTCCGATCTCACTGATCTCGACGCGGCCTACTTCTCACGCGGCGGAGATTTTGCGGTGCTCGTCGACGAATCAGGGACGATCGTCGGAACGTGCGGGCTCTTTGCGCTCGAACCGCACGTGGTGGAACTCCGCAAAATGTATCTCGCTCCCACCCTGCGCGGCCGCGGCCAAGGCCGCCGCCTCCTCGACTGGGCGCTCACCCGCGCGCGCGAACTTGGTTTCACGCGCATGACCCTCGAGACCGCGACGGTGCTGAAGGACGCCATCGCGCTCTACGAACGCAACGGCTTCACGCGCGCCTGCGGCGGTGCGCATTCGTGCCGCTGCGACCTCGCCTACGCGCGCGATCTCTGAACGCGTTCCCCTTTCCACGCCATGAATCGCATCAACCTCGCCGAAAAACTCGCCCTCTTCTCCTCCCATTGGGACCCGAAAATCATCGCCGAACTCAACGGCCAACACGTGAAACTCGCGAAAATCCAGGGCGAGTTCGTGTGGCACCACCACGAGCACGAGGACGAACTGTTCCTCGTGCTGCGCGGCGGCTTTCGCATGGAGTATCGCGATCGCACGGTCGAACTACGCGAGGGCGATATGGTCGTTGTGCCGCGCGGCGTGGAGCACCGCCCCGTCGCCGAGCACGAGTGCAGCATCCTGCTCTTCGAACCCGCGAGCACGGTGAACACCGGCAACGCCGGCGGCACCCTCACCCGCGAAAAGCTCGGCTGGATCTGACGTGAAAATCTCGCGGCGCGCGTTCCTCACCGGAGCTTTCGGATTCGTCGGGGCCGGTGTGACCGCCGCCGCCTACACGCGTTTTGGCGAGCCCGAGTGGCTGGAGGTCACGCGCAAAACCGCCCGGCTGCCGCGCGCTGCGTCGGGTCCCGCACTCCGCGTGCTGCACCTCTCGGATTTCCATGCTTCACCCGTCGTGCCGCTCACGTTGATCCGCCGCGCCGTGGAGCTGGGCTTGGCCGAGCAACCGGATCTCGTGCTGCTGACCGGCGACTTTTTCACGACCGTCTCTACCGACCACGATGGGCTGGCCGCCGCATTACGCCCGCTCGCCGCCGCTGCACCGACGTTCGCATGTGCGGGAAATCACGACGGCGGGCGCTGGGCGGAGCGTGCCGGTGGCTACAATGATCTTCACCCGCTGCGCGACGTTCTTACGCGTGCGGGCATCACCTTGTTGCGCAACGACAGTGCGGAGCTCCGGTTGCGCGGCCGGCGCGCGCAACTGGCCGGCGTTGGCGACTACTGGTCGGAGGATTGCCACCCCGATTTCGTTTTTCGCCATCTCGCGCCGCGTGACGGCGCGCTGCGGCTCGTGTTGAACCACAACCCGGACGCCAAGGATCTCTTTCTGCCGCACGATTGGGATTTGATGCTCTGCGGACACACCCACGGCGGCCAACTGCGGCTACCGGTGATCGGGACGCCCTTTGCGCCGGTGCGCGACAAGGATTATGTCGCCGGGCTCCTGCCGTGGCGCGACCGGCTCATCCACATTACGCGCGGCGTCGGCAACCTCCACGGTCTGCGCTTCAACTGCCGCCCGGAGGTCAGTGTGCTCGAAATCTCCTGAGGCGAAACGCCACGGATCGATTCACTCCGATCGCAACAGCGCCAGCGGATCGACCTTCGCCGCGCGCCGCGCCGGCAGCAGGCCGCCGATCACCGCCGCGAGCAAACCCGCCGCCGCCGCCAACACGATCGCGAGCGTATCGGCCTTCAGCCCCGTCATCATCCACGACCCGAGCACGCGCGGCAGCAGCACCGAGAGCCCCACGCCCAAGCCCGCGCCGAGCAATCCGAGCAGCGCCGCATCGCGCAACACACCGCGCCACACGCGCCCCGGCTCCGCACCGATCGCGAGGCGCACCGCGATCTCGCGCGAACGACTCGCCACCAGATAACCGAGCGCGCCCAGCACGCCGATTACCGCCAGCAACGTTGCCAGCACACCGAAACCCGCCGTGAGCCGAACCGTCGCCAGATCGTTCGCCACCCAGCGCTGCGCCCGCTCCTCGAGCGTCGCCCATCGCGTGAACAGAATCCCCGGCTCGGTCGCCGCGATCTTTTTCTTCAACGCCTCGCGCACCGCCGCCGCGTCCCCGCTCACGCGGATCATCAAGCAAGCCGCCGGCCGTCGCCATTGCGTCAGCGGATCGTAGAACATCGCCGGCGGCGTCTCGCGCACGCCGTTGACGCGCGCATCGGCCACGATGCCAACAATCTCGCGGTCGTCCTCGCCCGGCGTCTCGCCGAAACCGAAGCGGCGCCCGATCGGGTCGGCGTTACCGAACACCTCGCGCGCCAGCCGCTCGCTGATCACCGCCACCCGCGGGCGGTCGCCGGTGTCGTGCGCAGAGAAAGCGCGACCGCGCAACAGCGTCATGCCCATCGTCGCGAAATAGTGCTCGTCCACGCTCTCGTGCTGCACGTTGTCGGTCGGTTGCCGCACGCCTTCGCCGCGGAAAAACAGCCCGCTGGCCGACCGGCTGCCGCTGAGCACGCCGCTCGCCGCAAAGCCCACCGCGCGCACTTGGGGCAACTCCTGCGCCGCCGTCCGCAGATGCTCGAGCACCGCGGCCTGTTTTTCCGCCGGAATCCGCGCCGCCTCGAGACTGAAGAACGCCTGCACCAACGCCGACCGCTCGTAACCGGGATGCGTCGTCAACACGCGGCGCAAATCCATCGCCAGCGCCGCTGCGATCGAGATCAACATCACCGACAACGCGAGCTGCGCCACGATCAACGCGCGGCCCAGCCGCAGCGAGCCGCCCGTCCCGAGCACCCGCTGCTGCAACACGCTCTGCGGCGACAGTCGCGCGCTCAGCCATGCCGGCGCCGCGCCGATCGCCAGACCGAGCAGCATCGCGAGCCCCGCGAGTCCGCCGATCAGTTTCCAATCGATGCCCGGCAGATTGCCCGCGGCCGCGGGCACGAGCCACGCGCCGAGCAACGGCGTCAGCCACAAACTGAGCAACACGCCGCCCGCCGCGCCGAGCGCCGCGAGCACCACGCCCTCCATCAACGCCGCGCGGGCGAGCCTCCATTGCCCGGCACCGAGCGCGAGCCGCACGCCGAGTTCGCGCCCGCGCGAGAGCACCCGGAGCAGCAACAGCGTCGCGGAGTTGGCGGCGGTGACGAGCACCACGGCGCCGACGAGCAACGTGAGCGTGAGTCCCACGCGGCGAAAATCATCCCGCGTCGACGAGTAACCCTGCGGGCTCGGCACGAGGCGCGGCACGCGATTGCGGAATTCCTGGACGGTGGTCGGATCGGTGACGATCCGCAGCGCCGCGTCGAGCTGCGGACGCCACGCTGCCTCGAGCTGACCTTGCGCCCCCGCCGTGCCCGCGGGCACGCGCACGAGCGCAGACAGCCACGCAACATTGTCCGCCTGCCGCCACGCCTCGAGCGTGATCGGCCCGTCGGAAATCGTCCACGCCGACGGACTGCACCGCAGCGGCGCATGCAAGCCAAGCGGCAGCCAAAGTTCCGCGGTTTCGCCCAGAGACACGCCCGTGAACGACTCCGGCGCGACGCCGACGATCGTCACAGTCTGACCGTTGAGATCGACGGAGCGCCCGATGACGTCCGCGCCGCCGCCGAGTTTCTGCCGCCAGAACCGATGCGACGCCACGGCCACCGCCTGCGGCGCACCGGGAGCATCATCCGCCGCGGCGAGCGCGCGGCCGCGCTGCGGCACCACCCCGAGCGCGGCAAAAAAATCGCCCGACACGAACTGCAGGCTGGTCAACTCCGCCGGCGCCCCATCGACGCGGAGCGACGCGCGGGAATTCGACGAATACCCTGCCACCCGCCCGGCGAACGCGCCTTCGCGTCCGAGTCGGTCAACGGCCGGTCCGCTCAATTCAAACGGCTCGCCGTTCGGCGCGTGCACGAGGTGCAACTCCTCCGGATGCGCCACCGGCAGCGGCTCGAGCAGCACGCCGCGCACGAGCGAGAACACCGCGGTCGTCGCGCCGATGCCGAGCATCAGCACCGCCACCAGACTCACCGCGAAACCCGGTCGCCGACTCAAGCTGCGCCACGCGACGCGAAAATCGTGTGCCCACGCCTCGAGCGACGGCCAGCCGAGCGCGTCCTGCGATTCCTCGCGCGTCGCGAGCACGTTGCCGAACGCGAGGTGGGCCTGCCGCCGCGCCTCGACGCGATCAAGTCCGCGCCGCACGTTCTCCTCGGTGAGCTGCTCGACGTGGTAACGCATCTCCTCCTCGAGGCGGGCGACCCGTGCACGGCGACCGAAGAGATTTTTCAATTTGATCCAGAGTTTCATGGGCGTGGAGGAGTAGCGCAGGCGTCCCGCCTGCTGGAGAAGTGGATGGCAGGCGAGACGCCTGCGCTAGGTTACGTTTCCGCGGCGAGCACGGCATCGACGAGCGCGGTGACGCGCTGCCAGTTGGCGACTTCTTCGCGCAGCTGCTTCCGGCCGGCGGCCGTGATGGCGTAGAAGCGCGCGCGGCGGTTGTTCTCGCTCGTGCCCCACTCGGAGGAGATCCAGCCCTGCTCCTCGAGCCGCACGAGCGCAGGATAGATCGTGCCCTGATTGAGCAGCACGGAGCCACCCGAGACCTGCTCGATGCGTCGCGCGATGCCGAAGCCATGCAGCGACCCGAGGGACGCGAGCGTCTTGAGCACGAGCAAATCGAGAGTGCCTTGGAGAAGTTCCGTGCGGTCAGCGTCGCTCATGTGGACAAGCAACAGGTGCTCCTGTTGAAAGTCAACACGAGCAAGCCGGGCCGGTCGGCTAGTCCGCCGGTTTGTCACCTATTAGGTGACAATTCCTCCCGTAAAGGCACGCCGGCTGTCACCTGATCGGTGACAGCGGCTATGGGTGCCTTGGGCGGGCTAAACGGCTCAGTTCCTCCCCGCGGCGCGTTCGAGGGCGCGGGGGAAGAGGATGTTGTTTTCCTTGTGCACGTGGCGGTGCAGGTCGGACTCGAATTCCTCGAGGCCGCCGAGCAAGGCGCGGTGCGTGTTGCATGCCTCGCCGTCGGGGCGGAAACCATCCGTCAGTTCTCGGAGGCGCGCGACGGCGTTGCCGGCGGATTCGTGCTCGTCTTCCATCTGGCGGATCGGGTTCGCGACGGAACCGCAGTGGAAACTGTCGGCGGCGCCTCCATCGATCTGGCGGACGATGGGAAAGAGCACCCGCTCCTCCTTCTCCATGTGACTGAACATTTCGTGCGTGAGCAGCGTGACCGTCTCGGCGACTTCGGCGAGACGGGCGTCGCGCCAGCCGTGTTTGCGCGCCACGCGCTCGGCCATCTCGAGCAGGCGCGGGAGCTCGGCTTTCACGTATTCGTGGTGCGTGCGCTCGATGTGATCGGCGAGTTCGGTGAGGGAGAGTGTCGCCGGATTAATCTCGTCGGCGCCAGGCGTGACGGCGAGCGCGGCGTCGATCATGGTGAGCACGGTCGCGGGATCGAGGCCGCGCGCGGCGGCGAGTTGGGCGAGGGGCTTTTTGCCGCCACAGCAAAAATCGATGCCGAGCTTTTCGAACAGGCGCGAGAGCGCCGGACGCGCGGCGACCATGGCGCCAACGGTGGTTTCAACAGTGAAGACGGGAGACGTGGAGTCGGTGTTCATTGCGCCGACAACGTAACGCCACGTGCGCGCAGGCGCCTTGAGCTGCGTCAAGAGATTCGAGAAAGCGCGCCCGGAACGGCACGGCCCAAACCACCGGCCCTCACACGAGGAGTAGTTCCGCCGCGCCACCGGCAGTGATGGCACAATGTGCGGAGAAGTTGCGCGCGAGCGCGCAACCTACCACGCGAACGAAAATCGGGACAGATTCCCAGCGGGTGAGGCGGCGACGGAGCGCCGCCCTCCATTGAGGAACGAGCGCGTGGTGCGTCAGTTCGTGACGACGACGGGGAAACCGGCGGCGCGGAGCGCGCGGTGGAGCGCGCGCACGTGTTGCTGGTCGCGAGTCTCGACGGTGCAGACGGCGTTGACGGCGTGGACGTCGGGGCCGCTGAAGGCGCGGTCGTGCTCGATATCCTTCACGCTGGCGCCGGATTGCGCGATGACGCGCGCGAGCGCGGCGAGGCCGCCGGGGCGATCGCTGATCGTGACGGTGAAGCGCGTGATGCGTCCGTCGCTCACGAGACCTTTTTCGATCACGCGACTGAGGATCGCCGGGTCGATGTTGCCGCCGCAGGCGACGAGCACGACGTTCTTGCCGGCGAGTTCCGGCAACTGGCCGGACATCATCGCGGCGAGCGGCGTCGCGGCCGCGCCTTCGACGACGATTTTTTCCATTTCGATCATGCGCAGGATGCCGACGGCGATCTGTTCCTCGGTGACGCGGACAACGCGATCGACGTGCTGCCGGAGAATGGAAAACGAATTCGCGCCGACTGTGAGCGTGGCGAGACCGTCGGCGAGCGTGGCGCGGCGCGGGACGACGACGGGTTTGCGCGCCTTGAGCGCGGCGGTGAGATTGCCGGTCGCGGTGCTTTCGACGCCGATGACTTTCACGCGTGGGCGAATGGATTTCACGGCGAGTGCGACGCCGGCGAGCAGACCGCCACCGCCGACCGGGCAGACGATTGCATCGACGTTGCGCACCTGTTCGAGGACTTCGAGGCCGAGCGTGCCTTGGCCGGCGATGATTTCCGGGGCGTCGAAGCCGTGGATGTAGGTCAGGCCTTCGTCGCGCACGAGTGCGTCGGCTTTGGCGCGCGCGGCGGCGAAATCGGCGCCGTGGACGATGACGTGCGCGCCGAGTTTTTTGCACGTGCTGATTTTGATCAGCGGCGCGTAGTCGGGCATCACCACCGTGACCGGAACGCCGAGGAGTTTGCCGTGATACGCGAGCGCGGCGGCGTGATTGCCGGCGGAGGCGGCGATGACGCCGCGCGTGCGCTGTTCGCGCGAGAGTTGGAGGAGAGCGTTGCGGGCGCCGCGCTCCTTGAATGAGCCGGTGCGCTGGAGGTTATCCAGTTTGCAGAAGACGTGCGCGCCGGTGATCTCGGAGAGCGGGATTGATTCGGGGCAGCCGGTGACGACGACGCCGTCGCGGATGCGACGACGTGCCGCGCGGATGTCGGCGAGGGAAACGGGGAGCGCGGGGGTGCGGTTCATGCGAGGCTGGAGTGCCATGGTCCGTGGTGCGGGCCTGGCGGCGACAGCAGGGATTTTTCGGCGGACGGTAACGTGGCGGATTGCGGGCGCAACAGCGTTGGGACGGCCGCGTGGGTTTGCGCGGGAGCTTCTAGAGGGATGCGGGCGGCTACTGAGTGAGAACGGCGTGCTGACAGCGCTCTTCAAACGCAACTTGCTACGCGCGACGCTGGAATGGAGAAAGGTCCATACTGCGTTCGCGCGTTTCAATTGGCCACGGATTCCACGGATGGAAGGCATGGATCACTCGGATGCGTGCAGCGCGCGTAGCGATCCGTTTCATCCGTCTTGGTCCGTGTTATCCGTGGGAAAAAGAAACGTTCAGATGCGGCGCGGGCGGACGCGGCGGAATAAAGTGGCGGCCGTCGAGGCGGACGTGGGGCGAGCGCGCGAGGGTTTTGGGGCCGGCTGGAAGCCGGCGCTACTTGTCGAGGCGGCGCTTTTGGCGCTCTTCGCGGGCTTTGATCGCCGCCGCGCGCTCTTCGTCGTCGAGCACGCCGTTTTTGTTGCGGTCGAACTTGGCCATGACGGCTTCGCGGTTGGCCTGGAATTCCTCGCGCGCTTTCTCGGCTTCGGCGCGTTCCGCGGCGTCGAGTTGGCCGTCGCCGTTTTTGTCGAAAAGTTTCAGCGCTTTCTTGGTGCGCTCCTGCGGTCCGCCGCCGGTCTTGCCGCGCATGTAGGAGCGCGCGGCGAGTTTTTCCTGATCGTCGATGCGCCCGTCGTGGTTGGCGTCGAATTTCTCGAGCAACTCGCGTTGGCGCGCGTTGAGCTCGGGTCGCGCGTTCGCCGGTGCGGTGGAGGCGGGTTCGGCGGCCGCGGCAAGGACCGGGATTAACGTTGCTGCGAGCAGGGAGAGAGCTAGAGACCTTGACGCCATAGCGGTGTTGGGTGGGTTGTCGACTTCAGGCAAGACGGCCAGCCTGCACGGTGGTTACCGCGACTTTCACGCCATGTTCCAAGTCACTTTCTCTGATCAAAGTATGCGCGAGCTCAACCGGCTCGACACACTCGCCCAGCTGGAGGCCATTGAGCCGATCAGCAAGGTGAAGCCGGCCGATCTCGCGCACCCGCGTGAGCCGCTGGGCAAGTTCAACCGCGGCGGCGTCGATTTCTACCGGCTGCGCGCGGGCGAGTTCCGGTTCTATTTCACGGTCGATGGCGACAAGCTCCACACGCATTACATCCTGCACAAGGATTCGCTCGAGGATGCACTCTTCCGGTTGAAGCTGCCGGTGTCGGAAAAACAGCTGTTTGAGCAGGACTCGAAGTTTTGGAAATACCTCGAGAGCCTGACGAAGAAGTAACCGTCCGTCGCTCCCCATGCCCGATCTCCAGGATCGCGAGAATCCCTACAACGTCACCCAGGCGAGCCGCATTTATTTCCTGCCGAATCTGATGACGGCGGGAAACCTGTTTTGCGGGTTCATCGCGGTCATCAAGTGCATCCAGGCGCGGCTCATCACCGATGCGGGCGAATACGCCACGCTTCACCCTGCGCAAAACGCACTGGAACTCTACACGCAGGCGGTGTGGTTCATCCTGCTCGCGGTCGTCTTCGACTCGCTCGACGGTCGGCTCGCGCGCATGGGCGGGCGCACCTCGCTGTTCGGCGCCGAATTCGATTCGCTGGCGGACGTCGTCTCGTTCGGCGTGGCGCCGGCGCTGATGGTGTTTTTCCTGATTCTCGCCCCGCGGGGTGATTACCAGTGGTTCCGTGAGCTGGGCTGGTTCATCGCCTTCGTTTACCTGCTCTGTGGCGCGGTCCGTCTGGCGCGCTTCAACGTCATCACCAATCCCCTGCTCCATCGCGCAGAAGCGGAGTCGAACAAGGATTTCGTGGGTCTGCCCATTCCGGCTGCGGCCGGCACAGTGGCTTCGCTGGTGTTGCTTCTCGTCAATTTTGCCCGCAACGACCGCGAATTGCGTGAGCTGACGATCGCCTTGCCGCTGCTGCTGATCCTAGTGGCGTTTCTGATGGTCAGCACCGTGCGGTATCCGAGCTTCAAGCAGGTCAACTGGGAGACGAAGACGCGCTTTCAGACCTTCGTGCTTCTGGTCGCCATCGCGGCCGTCATCGTGAAGCTCCGCGAGGTTGCCGTTTTCTTCGTTTTCCTCGGCTACATCGCTTACGGCCTGTTCGCGCATTACCAGCGCGTCGCCCGCCACGCCCGCATGCGAGTTCTTCGCAAGCGCGTTGTGAAGATGCGTGGGGAAAACCCCGAATAACTTTCGGCCGTGAACAACCCAGGGCTTATTCGCAAGTTCTCGTCAGTTGTTCGCAGCGGATTGCGATCGGGTTTTTCACTCGGAAACCGCCGGAGTTGCTGCGATATTCTGCGACCATAATAATACGGATACTTCCTTATTGAATCCCTCTCTATCTATCCATTCTGTGGGAAACCCAAAACCACCCTGCTCGCCCGATGAAATTTAAGATCAATCGCGACCACTTCAGCAACGGCCTGGCTCAGGTCCTCAACGTCGTGGGATCGAAGGCGGCCATGCCCATCCTGAGCAACGTGCTCATCGAGGCAGAAAAGGATCAGATCTCCCTCTCGACCACCAACCTCGACCTCGGCATCCGCTGCAAGATCAAGGCTGAGGTGAAGGAGGGCGGCAGCGTCACGCTGCCCGTGAAGCGCCTCGCCACGATCGTCCGCGAGCTGCCGAACGTCGACGTGACCGTCGATGCCGCGGCCAACCACCAGGTGAAGATCGCGTCCGGCGGCTCCAATTTCAAAATCATGGGCATCGGCGCGGAGGAGTTCCCGAAACTGCCCGACACGGGTGACGACAAGACGTTCTCCCTCGAGCAGGCGGAACTCGCCGGCATGCTCGGCAACGTCGCCTACGCGCAGTCGACCGACGAAACGCGCTACATCCTCAACGGCGTCTATTTCAACTTCAAGGACGGCAAGCTCTCGCTCGTCGCCACCGACGGCCGCCGCCTTGCGCTCGTTGCGAAGGAGATGCCCGTGCCCGCCAACAGCGCCGGCGCCATCATCCTGCCCGCCAAGACCGTCTCCGAACTGCTCCGCCTGCTCGGCAAGGGCGACCAGCTGAAGATCGCGTTCAACGACCGCCGCGCCGCGTTCCAGATCGACACGAACAAGGACAACTCCGGCCTCACCGACGCGATTTACCTCTTCTCGAAGGTCGTCGAGGGCAATTACCCGAATTACCAGCAGGTCATCCCGAAGGAGACGCACCAGCGCATCGGGCTGGAGCGGGAGCTTTTCCTGCAATGCGTGCATCGCGCCGCGCTCGTGACTTCCGAGAAGTCGAATTCGGTCAAGATCAAGCTCTCCGCCAATCTGCTCGAGATCACCGCGTCTTCGCCGGACTTCGGCGAGTCGCACGAATCGATGGCGATCGCTTACAGCGGCCCGGATCTGCAGGTGGCGTTCAACCCGCAATTCATCATGGATCCGCTCCGCGCCCTCACGAAGGACCAGGTGTTCTTCGAACTGAAGGACGAGGTGAGCCCCGGCGTGTTCAAGACGCTGGAGAGCTTCGTGTGCGTGATCATGCCGGTGCGGCTGAGCTAAGTTTGCGAAGCGGCGTTCGCGCCGACAGGCCATGAACGCCCAACTCAGACCTGTAGCGGCGGTCTATGACCGCCGACAAAACCGATGCCGTGCTCAATTCGGCGGTCATAGACCGCCGCTACAGCACGCGGACGCGCCATGACCGAGATGGTGACGCTTCTTCTCGCTCCAGCCGCAGCGCTCTTGCTGTTGCTGTTCTACATCAACCTGCGCATCGCCTCGCCGTTGCTCGCGATTCCGATCCGGTGGCTGCGTTGGGTGCTCTTCGCGCTGTTCCTTGCGGAGACCAACGAGCGCTTTGAGTGGATCGACCGGCCATTCTGGGTGATCGCGGTAGGAACGTTCCTCGCGTGGTTTCTCGCCGAGTCGGGCTTCAACTGGCTCCGCGTTTCCGCCATCAGCCTGAGCCCGCTGCCGCTGTTCCCCAAATTCACCGCCAACACGAGCGGCGATGAGTGGCCGGTGCAGGAGAGGTTGCTTCGCGTGCGCGATTGGCTGCGCGACAACCGCTTCACGCCCGTGCAGGCGCTGAAAGCGGAAGTCGGCGGCGGCATCTGGCTGCGCGTTTCAGTTTACCAAAGTGCGGACCGCACGATGCGATTGCAGGTGGCGTTTTTGCCGCAGGACAGTGGCGCGATCACGGTCTGCTACAGCCTCTCGACGGAGACGCAGAGCGGCCGGCGGTTCGTCACCGACAATTTCTTCCTGCCGTTTGGCGGCTTCTATCCGGAAAACTGGTATGTCGACCGTTGTCCGTGGCGGCGTGCGCTGCCGAAACTGGTCGCGCACCACCTCGCGCGGCTCGGTCGCGCCGGCGAAACGCCGATCGCGTGGGAAACCGATCCGCTCGACGATTTGAACCGTCAGCAGCAGGCGATGGAGCAAGTGAACACCGAACTCGGTTTCCTGCTGCCGCACGCCGAGCGCGAGGAACACGGCAAGATCACACCCGAGGGCCGGTTCCGCATCTGGAAAGAGGCGTGGCTGCTGGACTACCTCGGCCGCGCCGGTCGCTACTGAGCGCCGTAGCGGAATTCGTCAGAATTTCGCCGCGTGCGGGAGAGCGAAAGCCTCACGGCTTCCGCTACACTGTGCAGGACGAGCGCAGACTAAAGCTCAGCGATCCTGCGGCGCGATCTCGTCGAGAAACCCTTCGTCGCAGGCGATGGTGGTGAACACACTGTCGACGCGCGGATCGGCGCCGGCCGAGTAAAGATTGCGCCGGGCCCACGCGAGGGACTTCTCGCACGGAAAACCTGGCCGACCGAGATTTGGCGCGAGCGCGTTCCACGCGGCGATCCGTTCCGGAGTGAGCGTGCCGCGCGCCGTGAGCTCCGCGACCACGGCCGCATCGTCCGGCGCTGCAGCGACGGCGGCGAGTGCATCTTCCTTCGTCAGCCCGAAGTGCGCGAGGAAGGCGCCGTCCGTCGCGAGCGGATGACAGAACGGCAGTTGATAATCCGTCGGCAGCGTGCCCGCGAAATGTCGGCGACACTTGTCGACGAAGCGCGCCAGCCACACGCAACCGCCGAGCTGATCCATCGGTCGTCGCAGATTCATGGGCGGCAGCGTAGCCGAAATGTTCGTCGCTGACCGCCCCGTTCCGCGCAAAGCCATGCCGCAATCGCTCAATTCCGCAACGGTGCGGAAGCGAGCTTTCCAACCCGCCCCGACTCGGGCAAATCGCCTCCCATGTCGCGCTGGCGTTTTCGTCCCTCCACCCCGCAGATCCTCGGCTGAACGCCGATGCGCCATGACCTTGGCTGCCGCCCGCCCACCCACTGCTGATCCGATGAAACGTGCGCTCCGCATCCGGCCCGGGCTTGGCATGGCGTTGCATGTCGTGCAGGAGGGCGGCCGTCCGCTTTGGCGCGTGTTTGTGGAGTTCCCGACCCTCCTGACCGTGCGCGCGGGGGTGAAGCACTTGCGCTGCGGCAAACGCGAACTGGTGGTGCAGACCGGCGAGATGATCGCGCTGGCCGGCGGTTTTTCGGTCGACGTGACCAACACGCCGCCGCCCGACGGCCCGTTTCTCGGTCAAAGCCTTTCGATCGACCCGGCGCTCTGTGCGGAGGGTGCGTTGCTCGGCTCGGGCCTGTCGCCGATCGCGGAGGTGCGGCTGATCGCGCGCCCGCCGGAGTTTCTCAGCGCGGCGTTTGCGCGGGCGCTGACCGCTTGCGATCAAACCGTCGGTCCGCCCTTGAGTGTGGCGCGTCACCAAGTGAAGGAGGTGCTGCTCGCGCTCGCGGAATGCGGGCTGCGTTTCGATCACGCGGCGGCCAACAAAGTCTCCACGCGCGTGCGGCAGTTGGTCGGTTCGGAGGTGACGCGGCGCTGGCGGGCCGGAGCCGTGGCGCGCCAGCTCGGCATGAGCGAGGCCACCTTGCGCCGACGCCTGGAGAGCGAGGCGACGACGTTCCGCCGCGTCTTGCAGGAGGTGCGCATGGGCCGCGCGCTCGTGCTGCTGCAATCCAGCGAGTTGTCCGTCGTGCAAGTCGCCTATGAAGTCGGCTACGACAGCGTCTCGCAATTTTCCGCGCGGTTTCGCCGGCATTTCGGCCAGAGCCCGCGGCAGTTGCGCGGCGCCGCCGCGAAATGAGCGACGCGGGCATGTTTCTGCGCGATACCGGGGCGCGGTGATTCGGAGAACGGGTTAACCTAGCGGCCACCGATGTCCGCCGCCACGCCAACACTCTGGGAGATCCTTGGCCGCGCGTTGCTCGCGGCCGGAAAGCGCCCCATTTAACCATGATCCACGTCACACTCGCCGCTGAGGCTCAGAAAAGAAAATCGTTCGACGTCGCATTCGACCTGCTCGCGACCGGACCGCAATGCATGATGGCCAAGATGCATTACCGCGTCGGAAACCAAGTCCCGTTCCACTCCCATCCCAACGAGCAGATCGGCTACATTCTGTTCGGGCGCACGCGCGTGCGGACGCGGGACGATGCGCGCGAACTCGGGCCGGGGGACAGCTATGCGATCCCGGCCGGGGTCGAGCACAGCATCGAGATCCTCGAGGACACGGACGAATTGCAGGTATTCACGCCGCCGCGGCCGGAGTTTCGCTGATCCGCGCGCGGGCGAGGGTCGCTGCGCGCGGTGCGCTGCCGTCGGCCGACGGCGTTTGCCAAAGCCTCGTCAAACGCGGCGCGGTTCCAAAATCCGCTCGTCTCGCCGGGCTTTCGCGCTAGCGGTGGGGCATGATGCTGTTGCTCGCCGCCTCCGCTCTTGAGACCGCGCAGAAGATCCCGCCCGCCACTTGGGTGAAGCTTGGCATCGGCATCGCCGCGTTCGTCCTGGCGATCATTATCCTGCGCAAAGTCGCACAGATGAACAAAATCGTGCTGGGCGTGATCGTGTTCGTGGTGGTGAGCATCGTGTTCTTCTCCTGGATCTATAACCGCAACGAGCCCAAGTGGCTGACGCCGGTGGTGGAGAAGATTGCGCCGTTCTTCCCGAGCGCGGGCTCCTACTCGAACAAGCAGCACAAGGCGCCCTGAGCGCTCGAAGCGTAGTAGCGGAATTCGTCAGAATTTCGCGGGTTTCCGATGGCGAAAGCCTCACGGCTTCCCCCACGCCCGAGTGAGCGCCCACCGCGCCGACTCGTTCGCCCGTGAACTTCGCACCCAACCCCGCGTAATAAGCAACGTGTTGACCGGCTTTTGATTTGGTGTTCGCGAGTGCGACCGCTACGGTGTGCGGCTCCTACCTCTTATGGCCAAGACGCACTCTGACATCGGACTCATCGGCCTCGCCGTCATGGGTCAGAACCTCGCGCTCAACATCGCCGACCACGGCTTCCAGATCTCGGTCTACAACCGCACCGTCGAGAAGACCGACAAGTTCGTCGCGGACAACCCGAACACGCCCGGCGGCCTCGTCGCCACGAAGACGCTGCAGGAATTCGCGGCGTCGCTCGCGAAGCCCCGCAAGGCCATCATCCTCGTCCAGGCCGGCAAGGCCACCGACGCCGTCATCGACGGCCTCACCGCCGTCTTCGAGCCCGGCGACATCATCATCGACGGCGGCAACGCGCTCTGGACCGACACGATCCGTCGCGAAAAGGCCCTCAAGGAAAAAGGTTTTCGTTTCATCGGCTCCGGCGTTTCCGGCGGCGAAGAGGGCGCGCGCTTCGGCCCGTCGCTCATGCCCGGCGGCGATCCCGCGGCGTTCAAGGAGCTGAAGCCGATCTGGGAAGCAGTCGCCGCCAAGGTCGACGCGAAGACCGGCAAGCCCATCCCCGGCGCCAAGCCCGGCCAGCCCGTCACCGGCGGCGTGCCGTGCACGACCTACATCGGCGAGAACGGCGCGGGCCACTACGTGAAGATGGTCCACAACGGCATCGAGTATGGCGACATGCAGATGATCTGTGAGGCCTACGCGCTGATGTCCGGCCTCCTCGGCCTGAAGGCCGAAGAGCAATCCGCGATCTTCGCCGAGTGGAACCGCGGCGCGCTCGACAGCTTCCTGATCGAGATCACCGCCGACATTCTCCAGCAAAAGGACCCGAAGACGAAGCGGAAGGCCTTCGTCGACGTCGTGCTCGACACCGCCGGCCAGAAGGGCACGGGCAAGTGGACCTCGGTCAACGCGCTCGATATGGGCGTCGCCGCTCCGACGATCGCCGAGTCCGTCTTCGCGCGCTGCATTTCCGCCATCAAGGAGGAGCGCGTCGCCGCCTCGAAGATCCTCAAAGGCCCCGCGAAGAAAAACTACCGCGGCTCGAAGAAGGCGCTCATCCAGGCCATCCACGATGCGCTCTACTGCTCGAAGATTTGCTCCTACGCCCAGGGCTTCCAGCTCATGCGCACCGCGCAGAAGGAATACAACTGGAAGCTCAACTTCGGCGAGATCGCCCAGATCTGGCGAGGCGGCTGCATCATCCGCGCCGCGTTCCTCCAAAAGATCACCGAGGCCTACGCGCGCAACCCGGACCTCGCGAACCTGCTGCTCGATCCGTATTTCAACAAGACGGTGAAGGCCGCGCAGGAAAACTGGCGCAAGGTCGTCTCGCTCGCCGCCGAATACGGCGTCGCCGCGCCGACGTTCTCGTCCGCCCTCGCCTACTACGACAGCTACCGCTCGGCCCGCCTGCCGGCGAACCTGCTCCAGGCGCAGCGCGACTACTTCGGCGCGCACACCTACGAGCGCGTCGACGCCCCGCGTGGCAAGTTCTTCCACGTTGACTGGCCCGAGCCGACCCGCCCGCAGCTGGAGGCCTGAGCGCGCGCTGTCCCGAAATTCTTTTCCGTCAGCGGAGCACCCGACCAATGCTCCGCTTTTTTTTGCGCCGATCAGTTGGGCGTCACTAAGCCTTCTTCTCGCCGAGACGCGGCGCGGGCCGCGGTGTGATCGGCACGGTGGCCCGCAAGCGAAGGTGTGCCTTTTCGCAACAAGCCTGGGCTCGATCTTTCCACCAACTCGGGAAAGCGCGTCACTATTTTTCGCCCAATCGCCTAACCCGAGGAAGAGTTGCGATTTTGGTCAGAATTGCCGCTTGAATTTGCCATAAATTGCTCGATTTTGATCGAAAAAATTGAGCCCATGGGAGTCCTAGAAATCATCGCAGAGCATCGGATTGGGTCGGAGCAGATGGGCTCACGTCCAGCATTGCGGGCGGCGTTAGTCCGCGCTGACCGCGCGGTGCGCGGCGCCAAACCCAGCGACGAAGATCGTCAGCGCATCGAAGCCATCGTCGAGCTGTGCTTCGAATACGATCGGGAAAGCGATCCCGGGGAGAAGGCCAACATCCTCCGCACTCTGGAGGAGATCAGCGCCAACGCTCCGTTGGAGCTACCGACGGCTACCGTCGAGGAATGGGACGAGGCGCTGGCCGACGAAGATCCCGCCCATGCCAAGGCCTTGGCCGACGATACGGAGCGCCTGCAGGCCTTCCGCAAAAAATATTTCTCGCTGCGGGCTCAGGCCGGACTCAGGACCCAGGCCGCAGTGGCGAAAAAAGCCGGCCTGCGTCGCAGCTATGTCGCGGTGATCGAGACTGGAGACCACTTCCCGCAGCAGAAGACGCTGCAAAAACTCGCCATCGCGTTCGGCGTCGATGTCAGCGAGCTACTGCTCTGATTTCCAAGGGTGCCCACCGCTCGCGAGCAGGACCTTGAGCTTCACGATGCGATGGTTGGCCCGGCGGAGGTCCGCCAACGAAATCTGGTTCGTCTTCTTCCAGAACAAGTCGACCACGTAGATGGTCTTCCTCTTCTCGTGCACCCAGAAGATGGCTCGCAACCAACCCTGCGGGTTGATGGCGCTTCCTTCGACTCGGAGTTCCATTCCACTTCCGCACGGCTCGATGCTCAGATCCGGAACCTCGGGATAGAATCGCAGCTGTCGGACCAGTTTGATCCCTTCCCGCAGCTGCGCCGGCGTCAGCAGTTTCTTCGCCTCACGCTGAACAACCGGAAGGGGAAGCAGGCGATAGCGTTTTTTTCGGGGCGCGGCACTCATCCAATTTAATGTTAAATTCTAGTCGGGAGTTGGAGTCTGGAGGGGCCCCCCCTTTGGGCGGGCCCCGGGGGTTGTTTTTTTTTTGTGGTGT
>JAEYUW010000038.1 GCA_023432225.1 Verrucomicrobiota bacterium | reverse complement strand
GGTTGTTCGTCACGGCCTTGTCTTGCGACGAAGCGCGGACCTTCTGGAACGCCGGAATCGCCATCGCAGCCAGGAGGCCGATGATGACGACGACGATCATGATTTCGACGAGCGTGAAGCCCTTGGTGGAGCGTGTGTGGTTTTGCATATGTTCAGCGGGGTTATGATTTACTGCCCTTACGGGCGCCGCGCATCCAAGCGCGCCAAGGCCTGCCGCTCAAGGGCAAAGCTGCGAAGGATTCGTAAAGGGTCGCGTCAGAGCAGGACCGCCACCGGGACGACCTGCGCATCCCGCCAGAGGAGTTCGAGGCGATATTTCTCGCGGTTCTCCGGCGTGAACAAGTGCACCATGACATCGAACGCATCGACGACGGTCCAGCCACTGCCTTTGCTCGTATCGATGCCGAGGATCTTCGCGCCTTCGGCGTCGATCACCTTCTCGAGCTCGACGCGCAGCGCGCGCAGGTGGGGGTCGGAAGT
Organism: Verrucomicrobiota bacterium; assembly: GCA_023432225.1. Lineage (GTDB taxonomy): Bacteria > Verrucomicrobiota > Verrucomicrobiia > Opitutales > Opitutaceae > Didemnitutus. The sequence goes on along the minus strand of JAEYUW010000038.1, from coordinate 12,079 downwards.
GGCCGTGCCGACGATCAGGTAATCAGTGATGCTCGACAATTCGCCGACGTGCAGCACTTGGACGTTCTCCGCTTTCTTCGCATCGAGCGCGCGGACAACCTGCGCGAGCAGGCGTGGATAAACACGGGCCTTCGGCGCCGGAGCGGCAGCTTTCGGTGCGCGCGGCGTGGCGCTCTTCTTGCGCGGAGCCGCGGCTTTCTTGGCGGCGGGCTTCTTGGCAGCGGGCTTCTTGGGTTTGCGGGTGGTCATTGCGGCGTCAGCGATAAAGTCCGTTCGCCTCGATGTAGGCGATGACTTTTTGCGGGCAAAAATAGTGCAGCGACAACCCGCGTTGCACGCGCGCGCGGAGTTCGCTCGAGCTGATCTCGATCAAATGGCCATCGCAGCGATGCAGCACGAGTCCGGGAATCTCCGGGTGCGGCTTCGCGGGGTGCTTCGGACGCTCGAGGAAGATGAACTCGATCAGCTTGGCCAGTTCGCCGATCTCCTTCCACTTGTGCAGCAAGGGCAGCTGGTCGCCGCCGATGATCCAGTAGAGCTGGTCCTGCGGGAACTGCGCTTTGAAGTGCCGCACCGAGTCGATCGTGTAGCTGATGCCGCCTTTGCCCAATTCGTAGTCGGAAATTTCCACCCGATGATCCCACTCCGTGGCTGCGCGTAACATCGCGAGGCGGTCATCGGCGGTGGATTGGACGTCGTTCGGCTTCAACGGCGCCTGCGCCGCCGGCACGAGGATCAGCCGGTCGAGGTGGAATTGCTCCAATACGTCCTGAGCGGCGATCAGGTGGCCGAAGTGCACGGGGTCGAAGGAGCCACCGAGGAAACCGATTTTCATGCGCGGAACGTCACGTGTGCCCACGCCCCTTGCGCGGCGCAAGGCCTTTCCCGAGACCTCGCCTAGGCTAGCCGCAGCACCTTTCCCCGCCCCTCCGCCCTACCCCGCACCTGGCGCTGCCTCCGCCGGAAACGCCTGCATGAACCGCTCGCGAATGCGATCCTCGTCCGGCGCGTGCGCGAGCACGGTCACGTGATCCCAGCCCTGCAACCGCGTCTCGCCCTTGGGCAACACGACTTGATCGCCGCGCGTGACCAGCGTGATGACGGCGCCTTCCGGGAGCGCCAGATCGCGAATGCGCGGCCCCTCGACGCCCTGCGGGCCGGGCAACTCGATCACCACGACGTCGTAGTCGCTCTTCGCCATCGTGATCATTTCGAGACTGAACAGCGGCTTCGGCCGCGCCGGCTCGGCGAGCTTCAGCCATTTCGCCACCGCGCCGAGCGTCGAGCCCTGCAACAGGATCGACAGAATCACCGCGAAGAAGACGAGGTTGAACACCTGATTGCCCAGCGCGAGGCCCGCCGCCGCCGGATAAGTCGCCAACACGATCGGCACCGCTCCGCGCAAGCCCGCCCACGACGCGAACAAGCGCTCCCGGAATCCCATCCCCATGCCCAGCGTGCCGACGAAAACCGCGACCGGTCGCGCGACGAAGGTCAGCACCGCAAACAGCAGCAACCCCTGCGGCCAGAGCCCGGCCCACTCGCGCGGAAACACCAGCAGTCCCATCAACACGAACATGCCGATGTTCACGATCGTCGACAGCGCCTGCGAAAAATTCAGCACGCCCTGCTTGTGCACGAACGGGTGATTACCGAGCACGAAGCCCGCCGTGAACACCGCCAGCATGCCGCTGGCCTGCGCCAACTCGGCCACGCCATACGCCAGCAGGACGAGACCGACAAACAGCACGTAATAGTAGCCGCGGTCCTCCGGCTTCAGCCGGTTGAACAGCCACAGCGCCAGCCGGCCGGCGAAATAACCAAAGATCGGCCCCGCGCCGAACTTCCAGAAAAAGAGCAGCACCGTCATCGCACTGAACTTCTCCCCCGAAGCCAGCGTCGCCACCGCGACCGTCGTCAAGAGAATCGCCATCGGGTCGTTCGCCGCACTTTCGATCTCCACCGTCGAGGAAAGCCGCGGCGGCAGTGATTGCCGGCGCAAGATCGAGAAAATCGCCGCCGCATCCGTCGACGAGATGATGACCGACAACAGCAGCGACAGCTCCATCGACCACCCGAAACCCCACCGCAGCAGCGCGAACGTCGCCGCCGCCGTCAGCAACACGCCCCACGTCGCGAGACCGCCCGCCGGCAACGCCACCGCGCGGAAATCCGCCCGTTTCGTCATGAAGCCGCCGTGAAACAGAATGAACACCAGCGCGAGATTCGCGAACTGGTTGGTCAGCACCATATCCTCGAAGTGCCAGAGCCGGAGCACGTCGCTCCCGCACACGATGCCCGTGCCCAACGCGACGAGAATCACCGGCACGCTCCAACGTTCCAGCCACACGGCCGCGAGCACCACCGCCACCAGCAACGCCGGGAGAATCACATAGAGGGTAAGCGACATAGGCAGGAAAACGAGCCGGGCGCGGAGTCGCGCCGTCTGCCCGTGCCGTGATTAAGATAATCACTGCGCATCCATGCGAGCGCGGATCGAGGCCGCCGCGAAATTTTTCCACGATTCCGCGATCGCGCCGATGGACGCCACCAGCCCGCATTACGGCCACCGGTGAAGCGGACGTTCGCGATTGCTCAACCGAGATCTGGCGCGAGAGGCACGAGCACGGTGTTGATCCCCGCGCCCTCGAACACTGCTCGCGCAACCGAAGGCCGCCACCAACGCCGGAACTCGCGCACCGAGGAAGCGCCGATCACGATCAGGTCCGCGCGCTCTTGAGTGGCCATTTCCAGCAGCTGCGACGCGGTTCGCCCGCGCCGCGACTCGATCCGGCAGCTCGCCGGCAAACCCAGCAACATGCGCGCGCGTGCACTCAGCTCGCGCACTTGGCTCGCGCCCGCCGGTGGCGCACCGACTCCAAAACCGAACGGCACTCCATCGCCCGCACGAGCAGGCGAAACCTTCGGCGTATTCACGCAGCCCAAGACGACGTCAATCGGGCCGAGCGCCACCAGTTGCCGCACCCATCGCAACGCGGCTTCTGACGCGGGCGTGAAACTGAAACCCACGAAAACTCGCAGTGTCCGCTCACCGCGCAACCACGCCCTCAGCACCGCCGGAGCGCGCGGCACCAGCGTCGGCGTGGGCGCGCCCTCGACCAGGCGCCACGCCGCGCTACCCGCCAGCCCGCCCCACCGGCGGCGGGATCGCGACGGATGCAGCACGATCAGGCGCGTCTCCTCTGTCGCCGCGATCTGCCTCAAGACCTCGTCCACCCGACCGAAGCGCACCGATTCCGTGACCCGTGTGCCGCGCACGTGCAACGCCGACGCCACCTGCCGCAGCGCGCGCTTTCGGCTCGCCACGACCCAACGCACCGCGCGGGCCTGGCCGAGGAGCGCACCGGGCAAGTCAACCGTATGCACCACCCGTAGCAGCGCGTCGCAGTGCCGGGCCCACGTCGCCGCGACTTCGAGAATCGCATCGGGAGCCGGCGCGAAGTCGGCGTCACAGAGAATCGCGCCCGCCGCGGCCACAGGAAGATCGCGCGCCAGGGAAGTAAAGGAGGGAGAGGAGATCATGGGCGTTGGGGTGTTGGCAGTTGCAAGTGGCAGCGGGACGACCGACCGCCGACCGCGGAGCGCAAGCCGCCAAACGGAGCGGCTCGCGCTGGCGCTGGCGACGCGTTCACGCGAGCATCCACGCGCGCCGCGGGACATCGGCCCGCGCCACTTCCGGCGTCAGGCGGATTTCTTCGGCGGCGGTCGCGTGATCGAGATGCGCGAGATCGTCGGCCGACAAAACCAACGAAGTCGCACGCACCAGCTCGTGCAGTTGCGCGACGGAGTGCACGCCGATCACAGCGGACGTGACGGCCGGATTGTGCAGCACCCACGACAACGCGATCTGCGCCGACGAAGCTTCGTGCCGCTGGGCGACTTCCGCGGTCGCGGTCTGCGCCGCCTCGCCGTAGGTGTTGCCATAACGCTCCATCAACCAGTCGCGACGACCCGAATGGAAGATCGTCTCGAGATCGAAGCGGCGCGTGAGGAAACCACCCGCGAGCGGCGACCGGGCAAAGAAGCCCAGACGCTGCTCCTGGCACAGCGCCATCGCCTCGAGCTCGAAACGAGCGCGGGTGATCAGCGAGTAGTCGGCCTGCAGCGCTTCGAAGCGCGCGTGGTTGCGCAGATAAGCCCGCGCGAGACTGTCGGAGACCCGCCACGTCGGGAAACTCCCGGCACCGACGTAGCGCGTCAGCCCGCGGCGCACGACGTGATCGAAGGCCGCCAACGGCTCGCGCAACGAGGCGAAACCCTCGCTCCACTCGAAGATGACGAGGTCGAGATAGTTCGTTTGCATCCGACGCAACGCCTCCCGGCACGCGTCGCTCGCGAGCTTCGTCAGCGTGCCGTCCGCCGCGTCCGCCGGCGCGCGGAGGTGTATCCGCGTGGCGAGGAAGAGATCCTGGCGGCGCAGTTTGCGCATCGTCCACCAGCGACCGACGATTTCCTCCGAAGCCGCCACCGTCGCCGACGGGAGCAACAGCTCCGGACTTTGATGAGTCGCCTGGATGAAATTCCCTCCCTCGGCGTGGTAGGCGTCGAGAATCGCGAAAGCGATCCGATCGTCGGTCTTCCAACCGAAGTTGAGCGTGCCGAGGCACAGTTCGGAAATTTTGAGGCCGGTGCGGCCCATGAGACGTTGTTTGATCATGGCGTGATTTCATTCAGGAGCGCGCGAACGCGCCGTTGGCGGAGAGCCGCGTCTCGTCGTTCAAAGACGAGATCGCGGCGCGAACGACCCGTCCGCCGTCGGAGCTGCCGGGAAACGACAGCGCACCGCAGGCGGCGGGTCACAGGATGGAAGAGCGCGGGTGAAACGCGCGGGATGCTTACCCTGCTGACGCGGGAGCGGGGTGCGCGCGGATGTCGTCCGCGACCCGGCGGCGCAGGAGGCCGCTCGCTCGTCGGCGCCGCATGCGATCGAGTTTGCCGATCAGCAGATTGATCGCGGCGTAGGCGTTCTCGTGCAGAACCGTCGCGGTGCGATCGGGCCCGGCGACCTCGACGCGCCCCTTGGCGGCAAACCGCCGCAGGCCGCGACGGACGTCGGGTTCGACTTCGATCCGCAGTCGGACGATGCGCGAATCGTGCCGGAAAAGCCGGCGGGCTTTCGTCTCGAGCGCTTCTTTCATGGCGGCAGTCAGCGACAGGTGGACGCCGCGGATGATGAGTTTCGGTTCGTTTTCGGGAGTTTTGTGAGCGGGCATGACGACGTATTCCTGGGTTTTGCTCGCGCGCGTCGCGCGGCGGAGCCGGGCCGCGGCGAGGGCGAAGCTTGGGGTGGTGAGAGAGCGTCCCGCGCAGCCGCGCCGAAGCGGGCGTCTCCATTGTGAGGCAATGTGAGACGCCCGCCGCGGTGCGGCGCGCGGACGCGACTACGCTTGCGCGGGCGCCGGCGTCGCAGGGGGAACGGCAGACCCGTCCCACTCCGCAAAAGCTTCCGGCCACTCCTGTTCAGCGCGCGCAAAAACCGCGGGCCAGCCTTGGTTGACCAAGGCCTGCGCCGTCGGCTCGTCGAGTTGCGCGAGGTAGCTGGAGACGACGGCACAGCGGTCGTGCCAGTTGCCGGGATGAACAGCGCGCGCCCAGCCCTGCAGGCGGCGCAGTTTGTTATTACTGAGTTTGAATTGAGAGGTGTTTTCCATGGTTGGACGGGCTTGCGCCCGCAAATGACGGTGAATGTTGGCCGCACGGCGCGGCCTGTTGTCGCCGCGCTCAGCACGGCGGTGGGAAGACGATCACCGGCCAGCGTCGCCCGTGCGGGCGGACGCCGGCCTCAACCATGGAAGACTCGATGCATCCGCCCCACATCCGCCGTCCGGGCACGATGCAGCCGCGCCGCCAACGCGCGGGAGGCGCGTGGCGCAGACATCGGACGGGAAAAGCGGCAGCGGGAAATGCGCATGACAAAAACGCGAACGAGTGAATCGCGCCGCGTCAGGACGCGACGCCGAGCAATTGGGCGAGCGGATTGACCGGACGCGGCGGCGGCGCCGGCGTGACGCGGAGCAGACGGATCTCGCGATCGCCGCCCGGCGTCGGCCAGTTCACGATTTGCCCGACGCGCGCGCCGAGCAAGGCCGTGCCGATCGGCGCGAGGACGGACAAGCGCTTCGTCTCGACGTCGGCGCGGTCGGGATAACTGAGGATGTATTCCTCGATCTCGCCGGTGGCGACGTCCTCGAACTCGACGCGCGTGTCCATGCGGACGACGTCATCGGGGCACGCGGCAGGATCGATCACGGCGGCGCGATCGAGTTCGCCGCGCAACTTCTGCAGCGTCGCGCTGGTGTTGGTGCGCAGCACGGTGTTCACGAGCACGCGGAGTTTGTTGTAGTCGTCGCGAGGGATATAGAGAGGAGTGGGATTCATGAGGTCGGATGGGTTGAAAGGGAGAGTTGAAGTTCTTGTTCAGCGAACGCGCCGGCCAGGACCGGAGCGGCGGGGGCGATCTCCTCGTGCGGCACATCGGCACTGAAGAATTCGCAGCGCAGCGGCTCCGTGTGCACCACGACGTGGTTCGGAAATTCCGCCGCGCGAGAGTGGCCCGGGTTAACGATCAACGTATCGTCGATCTGCCCGCGCCAATGTCGTGGCGCGTGCACGTGGCCGGAAAACACGACGCGGGGACGATACTGGCGCACCGCCGCCGCCAGGCGCGGGTCTCCGGCGTCGCCGCCGGACCGGCGCGTGGTGACCGGTGTGCCGCTGGGGCCGGTGTGCACGACCCAGCAGTCCGCCGCGCCGCCCTTGGGGCTCGTCGTCGCATCGATGGCGAGCACGCGGAGATCGCCACATTCGGCGATCTGACCGTCGATCCAAAGACCGGGCCGCGCGAGCGCGCGCAGCCAATACGCCGGATGCCAGCGCTCCTCGCGCGGGTCCCATTCGAGATCATGCGGACCACTGCAAACGCACAGCGGACGCGGATACTCGCTCAGCCAACGGGCAACCCAGGCCATCTGGGCGCGTTGCGGCGCGGGATCAGTGAGATCGAGCAGATCACCGGAGATCACGAGCAGGTCGTGCGCCGGAGCGTGGTGCAGCAGCCAGTGGAACCACCGCGAGTTGAAGTGAAGATCAGTAACGTGAAGAATGGTCATGGCGGGGCCAGGATTTCGCGCGCGCCAGGCGGACATGCCCAAGGCGGCTCGGTTGATTTGCGGGGGAGAAAACGCAGCGCTCGGCTGCGTGGGGCGAAGACGGGCACCTCAGCGCGAGGTCACTCCGTGTCGCAAAAACGATTTAGGCACTCCGGTGCCAGGTCTGAGTAATGTGCGGCGCGATCGCGCCCGCCTCAGTTACCTGCACCGGCGCGCGCCGGACAGATCGGCAACGCGCCAAGCACCGTCTCTCGCGAGCAGCGGCTGTGTCGAAGTTGGCGATGCGGATTCATGTCTGCCCGGACCAGTGTGCCAATTCACAGCGATGTCAAGCCCTCGCGGCTCAACGTCGCGACGAAACACGAATCTGATCCGCTTCGAGCAACACCTGCGCCAGTCACACCGTGCCACACGCGCGCATCGTCGCGAAAAAAATGGTGCCCGGGGCGGGACTCGAACCCGCACTCTCTTGCGAAAAGCGGATTTTAAGTCCGCAGCGTCTACCATTCCGCCACCCGGGCGCCGTGTCTTTAAATGCGCGGCCCGCCCGCCAACGCGAGCCCGAAGCCGCCGTCGCCGGCGCCCGACCGGTCGTCAGAAGACGACCTGCAAACGCGTGAGCAGCCGCCCGCCGTCGTTGGTCGCGCCGGGCACGTGGCCGTCGAGGTAATCGATCATCAAGCGCAGATCGTCGCCCTTGATCAGATAATTCAGACCGAAAAGCGTCGTGTGATACGTGTTCCCCCCGAGGTCCGTGTTCGGGTCGAACGCGTCGTAGCGCACCACCGCCTGCAGCTTCGCGGGCACGAGGAAAAATGCCGCCGTCGCCTGCCAGCCTTCCGCGCGCAGCTTGGCGCGCGGCGTCTTGCTCGTCGGCTCAAAGGTCCCGCGCAGCCATTCCGCGCTGAGGTCGAGGCGCTGCCACGTCCACTGTGCATCGACACCGCTCATCGTGCGGTCGCCGGTGAAGGAGTTGCCGGCAAAACCGAAATCGTTCTTCGCCACGCCCGCGTCCGTCGTCCACAGCCCGTCGACGCCGAGCGTCAACTTGCCCGCGGTCTTCGGCAGCGCCGGCGACCACGTGAGGCGCGCGGCTTTCTGAAACTTCGAGTTGTCGTTCGCGCTGACGTTGGCGCCGTTGCCGTTGCCGGCCGTCGCGTAGTAACCGAGTTGCTTATCGAGGAACGTGCCCGCGAAGCCGAGCGCGATCTGGCGGCCATCCGTGAGACGATCGCTCGAGAGCGAGCGCTCGATCGCGAGCGTCTTGGTGTCGCCCACCAGGGCCTCGGCGCCGAAAGCGGGCTTCAGCTGGCCGAAGCGCACGTTGGCGGCCTCGTAGCGATTCCAGTTGATGAACACTTCGTTCGCTCGCGCGAGATTGCCCGTCGAGGCGCCGAGCGTGTTGCCCTGCAAATCGAGCTCGGCCTTGAAATCGAAATGTTCCGCGAACGCGCCCGTCACCGCGATGCGCGCGCGCCGGAAATAAAACCGATCGCGCACCGCTGCACCGCCACTCGTGAAACGCGGGTCCGACGCGCGCCCGAACTCCGCCTGCGCTTGCACAAACCCGCCCACGCTCAAGCTCGTCTCCTTGCCGGCCGGCTTCACGAGCACGGGCAGCGAGCCGTCCTTCTTCACGCCGAGCTTGTCGCGCAACTCAGCGTTTTCGCGCGAGAGCGTTTGCACCTTTTGCTCAAGCGCGTTGAGCCGCTCTTCGAGCGAGGCGGTGGACGACGCGGCTTGCGCGCACAGCGCGAGCGGTGCGGCGAGAGTCAGAGCGGTGATCGTGGAACGGAGGAGCATGGCAGGGCGCGACCAGCGTCGCACAGTCGCGCGCAGGCAGCAAGTCGCTGCCCCTCTCAACGACACCCGGGCCACGTTCTGAAATTTTCCCCGGAGAAATCCGCCCGCGCTCGCGGCCCTGTTAGCGCGTCAGGACCGCCCATAACGCTCGCAACTAACCCGTTCCGACGGTGTCCGCGGCCCTCGACAGTGCGCAAAGCAGTGTCATACGTTCCGACCAACCCCACCCGCCGCGCTCCACCGCCATGTCCACGCCTGGTCAAAAATTCCGCGACGCCCTCGCGTCCGAGTCGCCTTTGCAGATCGCCGGCGCGATCAACGCCTACGCCGCCCTCCTCGCCGAACGCGCCGGTTTCCGCGCGATCTACCTCTCCGGCGCCGGCGTCGCTAATCACTCCTACGGCTGGCCCGACATCGGCCAGACCACGCTCGCCGACGTCCTCGTCGATGCGCGCCGCATCACGCGCCGCGTCGCGCTGCCGCTGCTCGTCGACATCGACACCGGTTGGGACGACCCCGCGCAAGCCGTCCGCGAACTCGCCGCGATCGGCGTCGCCGCCGTGCACATCGAGGATCAGATGTCCGCCAAAGTCTGCGGCCACCTGCCCGGCAAACACCTCGTCACCACCGGCGAAATGGTCGAGCGCGTGCGCTCCGCCGTGTCCGGCAAACTCGATGCGAGCTTCGTCGTCATGGCGCGCACCGACGCCGCTGCGAACGAAGGTGTCGCGGGCGCCATCGCCCGCGCCCGCGCCTACGTCGACGCCGGCGCCGATATGATTTTCGCCGAAGCGCTGCACACGCTGGACGACTATCGGGCATTCACGTCCGCGATCAAAGTCCCCGTCCTCGCCAACCTGACCGAGTTCGGCAAGACGCCGCTGTTCACCGTCGAACAGCTCCACTCCGCCGGCATCGCACTGGCACTTTATCCGCTCGGCGCCTCGCGCGCCGCCAGCGCCGCCGCGCTCGATTTCTACACGACGCTCCGCCGCAACGGCACGCAACAAGCCGTCGTGCCAAAGATGCAGACGCGCGCCGACCTTTACACCACCCTCGGCTACACCCCGCCGAAGGAAACCAAGAGCTGATAACCACAGAACACTCAGAAAACACAGATGCCGCTTCTGTGTCTTCCGTGTCTTCTGTGGTGCTCCTTCCACGATGAGCACCGATACCCCCGCCTCCGCTCAACCCTCCGCGCCCAAAGCCAAGAAATCCGTCGCGCTGTCCGGCGTCCCCGCCGGCAACACCGCGATCTGCACCGTCGGCCACTCCGGCAACGACCTGCACTACCGCGGCTACGACATCGCCGACCTCGCGCACCACGCGACCTACGAGGAAGTCGCGCACCTCCTCATCCACGAGCGCCTGCCCAACGCCACCGAGCTCGCCGCCTACCAGCGCCACCTCTCCAAGCTGCGTGGCCTCTCCGCGCCGCTCCGCGCCATCCTCGAGCAACTGCCCGCGCGCTCGCACCCGATGGGCGTGTTGCGCACCGGCTGCTCCGCCCTGGGCGCGATGGACACCGAACCCTCCGCACCCGACGGCTCCGGTCCGAAGGACCCGATTCTCGCGCGCCACATCGCCGACAAGCTCATCGCGTGCTTCCCGTCGATGCTGCTCTACTGGCACCACTTCGCCACCACCGGCCAACGCATCGACGTCGAAACCGCCGACGCGACCATCGCCGCGCACTTTCTCCGCCTGCTCCACCAACGCGACCCGCAACCCACGCACGTCCGCGCGCTCGACCGCTCGCTGATCCTCTACGCCGAGCACGAGTTCAACGCCTCGACGTTCACCGCGCGCGTCATCGCCGGCACCGGCTCCGGCCTCTACGGCTGCATCACCGGCGCCATCGGCGCGCTGCGCGGCCCCAAGCACGGCGGCGCCAACGAAGTCGCCTGCGAAATCCAGCAGCGCTACGCCACCCCCGACGAAGCCGAGGCCGACATCCGCGCCCGCATGGCGCGCAAGGAAATCGTCATCGGCTTCGGCCATCCCGTCTACACCGTCAGCGATCCGCGCAGCGCCATCATCAAGGAAATCGCCCGCGAACTCTGCACCGCCCACGGCACGCTCAACACCTTCGCCGTCGCCGAGCGCATCGAGACCCTCCTCTGGAACGAGAAGAAGATGTTCCCCAATCTCGATTGGTATAGCGCCGTCGCCTACCGCGAAATGGGCGTGCCCACCGCGATGTTCACGCCGCTCTTCGTCATCGCCCGCACCGCCGGCTGGTGCGCGCACGTCATCGAGCAGCGTGCCGACGGCAAAATCATCCGCCCCAGCGCCAACTACACCGGCCCCGCCGACCGCCCGCTCCCACTCCTCGCCCAGCGCTGACGCCCACTCGCTCCCCAGCTACCCGCTACTCACTACTCGCTACTTCCCCCCTCCCGTGTCCGCTCCCATCTCCAACATCCGCCCCGCTCCCGACCAACTCCTCGTCGACCTCGCCGACTACGCGCTGAACGCGCCGATCGCGAGCGACGAAGCCTACGACACCGCGCGCTGGTGCCTCGCCGACACGCTCGCGTGCGGCATCATGGCCCTCGCTTACCCCGCCTGCACGAAGCTCCTCGGACCCGTCGTCCCCGGCACCTCCATCGTCAACGGCGCGCGCGTCCCCGGCACGAGCTACGAACTCGATCCCGTGCAAGGCGCCTTCAACATCGGCGCGATCGTCCGCTGGCTCGACTTCAACGACACCTGGCTCGCCGCCGAATGGGGCCACCCCTCCGACAACCTCGGCGCCATCCTCGCCACCGCCGACTGGCTCAGCCGCCACCAAGCCGCCAGCACGCCCATCGCCGCCTTCCACTCTCCATTCTCGAATCTGAAATCTCAAATTACCATGCGCGACGTCCTCGTCGCGATGGTCAAGGCCCACGAAATCCAAGGCGTCCTCGCCCTCGAAAACTCCTTCAACCGCGTCGGCCTCGATCACGTCCTCCTCGTCCGCGTCGCCTCCACCGCCGTCACCGCCGCGATGCTCGGCGGCACGCGCGACCAAGTCATCAACGCCATTTCGCACGCCTGGCTCGACGGCTCCGCGCTGCGCACCTACCGCCACGCGCCCAACACCGGCTCGCGCAAATCCTGGGCCGCCGGCGACGCCACCAGCCGCGCCGTCCGCCTCG
>JAEYUW010000024.1 GCA_023432225.1 Verrucomicrobiota bacterium | reverse complement strand
CGGCGGTCATAGACCGCCGCTACAGCTCATGAACGACCGCCCGCTGAAACTCGCGATAACCTGCTACCCGTCTGTCGGTGGCAGCGGCATTCTCGCCTCCGAGCTCGGCGAAGAACTCGCGGCGCGCGGCCACGAGATTCACTTCATCAGCTACGAGCAGCCGTTTCGGATGCCAGCCGGCCCACGCGTATTTTTTCATCCCGTCGCCGTCAACAGTTACGATCTCTTCAAGTATCCCGACTACACGTTGCCGCTCTCGGTGAAGATGGCCGAGGTGGCGAAACAGCACGCGCTCGACCTGCTCCACGTCCACTACGCCGTGCCGCATGCGACCGCCGCCATCCTCGCGCGCGCCATGCTGCACGAAGAGCACCGCCTGCGCATCATCACCACGCTCCACGGCACCGACACGACGCTCCTCGGTCGCGACCCCGGCTACGGTCCGGCGATCCGCCACGCACTCGAGCACTCCGACGCAATCACGACCGTCTCCGAGTTCATGCAGCGCGAAACCGTGCGGCTGCTCGGCGTGCAACGACCGATCGAGGTGATTCATAACTTCTTCGAGCCGCACTCGTGTCCGCACCGTCGCGACGAAACGCGCCGTGCGCTCGGACTGCGCGACGACGAGCCAATGCTCCTGCATCTCTCGAATCTCCGTCCGCTCAAGCGCATCGATCTCCTGCTCGACACCGTCGCGCTGCTCGCGCCGCGTCTCGCGTTCAAACTCGTGTTCCTCGCCGGCGCCGACAGCGCGCGTCTCGCCGACGACGTGCGTCGCCGCGGCTTGGGCGATCGCGTGCTCATCCGCGAACGCGTCACGGACATCGAAGCCTACCTCCACGCCGCGGACCTCGGCCTGTTCACCTCCGAAGTGGAGAGCTTCTGCCTGAGCATTCTCGAATTGATGAGTGTCGGCGTGCCCAGCGCCGCCTTCGCGACTGGCGGCATTCCGGAGGTGACGCTCGACGGCGAGACCGGCGTGCTCGCGCCGTTTGGCGACACCGTGGCGCTCGCAGCGAAGATCGAGGCGCTGCTGCGCGATCCCGCGCGTCGCGCCGTGATGGGCGCCGCCGCGCGCGCGCGCGCGCGGGAAAAATTCTCCGCGGCCGCCGTCGTTCCCCGTTACGAGGCGCTGTATCGCCGCGTGGTGGCGCAGTAATTATTTCGCCACCGGCAGCTCGAACCAGAAGCACGACCCTTGACCGGGCTCGCTTTCCACGCCGACCTCGCCACCGAGTTTCTCCACGATGCGGCGGACAATCGAAAGGCCCAATCCGTGGCCGCTCGCCCGCACCGACGAGATGCGGGTGAACGGCACGAACAACTTGGCGCGCGCCGCGGCATCCAGTCCGGGACCGCGATCCTGCACCCAGAAACGCACCCGCCCGGCCTCGGCTCGCACGGTGTGGCCCAGGGTGATTTGCGCCGACGGTCCCGCGTATTTCGCCGCATTACTAATGTAGTTCATCCAGACGTGCGTGACCCAAGCCGGCTGGCCCAGCACCGTCGGCCAAGCGGCCGGCTTTTCAATCTGGGCGGCAGATTTCTTCAGCAGGTCTTCGAGCCGATCGAGCGCCTCGACCACCGCTTGGCCCATGTCAATCGCCACCGGCTCGACGCGTTGGCGCCGCACGCCGGCCAGAACCAGAAGTTCGTCGATGATGGCCGCCAAGCGCGTGGCGGCCACGCTGGCCTCGGCGGTCTGGCGGTGCAGCGTGGCTTTATCCGCCGTGTCGAGCGTCAACTCCAGCAAGCCGAGCCGGCCGATCAGGGACGCGAGCGGGTTCTTCAAGTCGTGCGCGACGGTGTGGGCGAACGCATCCAGCTCGTCCAAAAGTTCCTTTTTCTCGAGGCGCGTCTTCACCGAATGCAGCACCTCGTCCTCAGTGAACGGCTTCGTGATGAAGTCGTCGGCACCGAGCTCCATGCCGCGGCGCGTGGCGGCGCGATCCACCTTCGCCGACACCACGATGATGGGAATCGTGCGCAGTTCCTCATCCGCACGGAATTGCTCGATCAACTCGAATCCGGTCAGGCCTGGCATCTCGACATCAGTGATGATGAGGGTCGGTCGCTCCGCCCGCGCCAGCGCGCAGCCTTCGACTCCGTTGGCCGCGGCACGCACGACGTAGCCGTTGATCTCGAGAATATCGACCAGAGTTTGGCGGACAGACGCATCGTCATCGATGACGAGAATGGTGGAGGCGGGGTGGGCAATCATGGGGCAGCGAGACGGTGAAGCGGCTGCCCGCCTGCGGGGCGGACTGCACGGAGACGGAGCCGCCCAGCAATTCGGTCATGCGTTTGACGATATTCAAACCCAGGCCCGTGCCCTTGATATTGCCGACGTTCGAACCGCGCTCGAAGGCGTCGAAGATACGTCCGAGGTCCTCGCTCGGTATGCCGATACCCTGATCCCGCACCTCGATCTCCGCGCCTTGCGCGCGCAACCGCACGATCGTGTTCACGGTGGAGCCCGCCGGCGAATACCGCGCGGCGTTCGTCAGCAAATTCGACAGGATCTGCCGCAGGAGACTCGGGTCGCTCGTGATCTCCTCGCCCGTTCCCTCGACATTGAATTCGAACCGATGCGCGTCGCGATCACCGAGCCGCACTTCATCCAGGACCTCCTGGGCAAACCGCACGAGGTTCATTGCCACCGGCTGCGATCGCACCCGGCCCGCATCGACCCGACTCAACGTCAGGATGTCGTCCAACATCTCCGTCATGCGGTGCATGGCGTCGCCCATTCGCGTGAACAACTCTTCCCGTTTCGCCGGCGTCAGCCGGTCGAGGTGATTGCGCAGTAACTCGGCCGATCCCAGCGCCGCGGCCATCGGCGTGCGGAACTCATGCGACGTGACCGAAATGAACCGGGTCTTCATCTCGGAGACTTGTCGCTCGCGTTTCAACATCGCGACCGTCTCCGCCTCGATGTGCTTGCGTTGGGTGATGTCGCGGATGAACACCACGAACTCGTCGTCCGCCACGGGAGCCGCCCGGAGCTCCAGCACTGCCGCGCTCCGCTCCGTGGTGGCCGCGGAATTGAACTCCTCCACCACCACGCTTCCGGCCGCGAGCGCCCGGAGGCCGATGGCCGTCAATGCAGCGCGCAAATCGGGCCGGAGCGCTTCCGCCGGCTCTGCGGGGGTGTGCACGCCGTCCTCGCCGCCCTGCGAATGAACGATCGTGCCATCGCGCCGGGCGCGCACGACTCGGTCGGGAATCGATTGGAGCAAGGCCCGCATCTCGCGGTTGCGCGCCGCCAGCTCCTCCGTCCGGAGCGTGACGCGCTGTTCGAGTTCGGCGTTGAACTTTTGCACGGCCGAGAAGGACTCGCGCGCGCCCAACCCGAGTCCGAGCGTGTGCGCGACGCTTTCGATCGTTTCGCACTCCCGCGGATCAATCAGCGTCCCCTCGCGGTCGGGCGGGCGGCGCACGTAACCGATTTCAAGCGAACCGGCGGAGCGTCCGTTGACGAGCACCGGCGCCGCGAAGCGCTCGATCGTCTCGCCCATCTCGCCCACGCGCAGGGTGGCGGCGTCGACGTAGAGGCGAACCATCGCATCCCGCGGCGAGCGCAAGGCCGACAACAAATGCGGCGCGATGGCTTGCAGAATTCCGTCCACCGGAAGATTCGGCTGCTGCAAAGCCGTCGATACCGCGTGCAGCGCCCGGAGCTGTTTCACCAATTCGTGCAATGCCTCCTCGGCCCGCAGCCGCTCGGTGACATCCCGAATCGCGGCGAGGTAGTAGGGCTGTCCGCCGCGTTGGAAGAAACGCAGGTTCATGTCGACGGGGAAGACGGTGCCGTCGCGTTTGCGGTGCAGTCGCGTCGGGACTTGCACCACCGAATCGGGCTGGCCGGTTCCCGCGCGCGCCGTCTCGAGCGTCTTGTCGGGCTCGGCGGAAAGATCGACGTTCCGCATCGTGAGCAATTCCTCCACGGAATAACCGTAGAGTTCGCTCGCGGCCTGGTTCGCCTGGAGAATGCGCCCGGAATCGGTCTCGAGTAGCAGGATCGTGTCGCTCTCGAGATCGAACAGATCGCGGAAGCGCTCCTCGCTCTCGCGCAGGGCCGCCTCCGCACGCTTGCGATCGGTGATGTCCTCCTTGATCGCGACGTAGTGCGTCGCCACGCCATCGGCGCCCGCGATCGGCGCAATCACGGCGGCCTCGCAGTAGACCTCGCCGTCCTTTTTCCGGTTGAGCAGCTCGCCGCGCCACGTCTCGCCGCGACTGAGCGTGGCCCACATGTCCGTATAAACATGCGCGGGGGTCTCGCCGGATTTGAGGATGCGCGGATTCCGGCCGCGCGCCTCGTCGAGCGTGTAGCCCGTGAGCCGCGTGAACCACGGATTCACGTATTCAATGGCGCCGGTGAGGTCCGTGATGACAATCGACAGCGGAGCCTGCTCCACGGCGCGCGATAGCTTTCTGAGTTCCGCTTCCGCTCGCTTTCGCTCGGAAATATCCTCCTTCAGCGCGATGTAATGGGTTGGCCGCCCGGCGGCATCGGTCACGGCGGTGATGATGATCATCTCCGTGTGGAGAGAGCCGTCCTTCTTGCGATTGGTCAGCTCGCCGCGCCAGGGCCGCCCGTGCGTGACCGCGTCCCACATGTCGACGTAGGTCTGCGGCGGAGTGAGATCGGATTTGAGGATGCGCGGGTTTCGACCGCGCACCTCGTCGAGTGTGTAGCCGGTGACGCGCGTGAAATGCGCGTTCACGTATTCGATCGCGCCGTCCAGATCGGTGATGACGATCGAGCAGGGATTCTGCTCCACCGCGAGCGAAAGCTTCCGCAGTTCGCCCTCCGCGGCGCGGCGCCGCTCGTCGCGCGCGAAAACCGCCAGCGCGAAGGAGACGTTCTCCACCGCGCGCTCCAGCAATTCGACCTGCTTCGGACTGAAGAAATTCTTCTCCGCGGAGTAAACCGAAAGCACGCCCACGCATTCGCCCTCGCAGCGCAACGGCAGGGCGATGGCCGAATGCATGCCATGCGCCACCGCCCGATCGCGCCAGGGCCGCATGATCGGATCATTGACGATATCATTGCACAGCAACGTCCGCCCTTGGCGAAAAGCCGTGCCAGTGGGGCCACGTCCCTCCGCGACCGTGGCGGCAGTGGCGATGTGCAGATCCGTGACGTAGTCTGTCGCCCCGTCTTGTCCGCAGAGCGCCACCGGTTTGATGGTCGCCGTTTCGGGAACGTGCAGGCCCACCCAGGCCAACCGGGTCCGGCCCAACTGCACCAACAACGCGCAAACCTCGCGGAACAAATCCTCGCGGGTGTGGCTGTGCACGATCACTTCGAGGATGCGGCTCGTGAGCAAGTAGAGTCGATTGAGGCGCTCGATCTCCCGCTCATGCGCCTGCCGCTCGCTGATGTCGCGGATGATCGAAAGCATGAACTGCCGGTTGCCCAGTTGCACCGCCCGCGCGCTGACCTCCACCGGAAAGGCTTCGCCGTTTTTGCGCTGATGCACGGTTTGAAAAATCAAACCATCGCGCAGGGCGTCCACGAAGTTCCGTTCCACGTGCGCCCGATCCGCCGCCACTCGCAGATCCGGCGCCCGCAGCTGCAACAGCTCGGACAGGGAATAGCCGTAGAGCTGCAGCGCACGCGGATTCGCCTCGACGATGCGCCGCTCGGGATCGAACAGCAGGATCGCGTCATTCGCCTGCCGCATGAAGACGCCGAGGCGCTCAGCCAGCTCCTGGCGCGATGTCTCCGCCTCCTGCGCCCGCGCGAGCAGGCTGCGCTGACGTTGCCGCCACAACGAGCGCACACTCGTGCCCGCCAGCCCCAAACCGACGATCACCACCAACCCCGCTTGCAGGAGTTGGTCGCGGGCGTGCAACAGGGCCTCGGCGCGATCCATTTTGGCGGAGAAAACCAAGTCTGAATCCGGCACCCGCTGCGTCACCGCAATTACCGGCACGCCCCGCACATCCAAGCCGCGCAAAACGGTTCCGGACGGCTCGAACAATCCGCGCACACCGACGATCTCCGAATCGGGCGTAATCGGCACCTCGCGCCGAAAAGCCGTGCCTCGACGGTGACGTGGTTCGGTCAAAATCCTCACGCGATTCCCGTCGATCTGCGCGAGCAGAACCTCCGCGCTCCCCGAACTCACCGGCCAGCGTTGCAGATCGGCCAGCAGACCCTGACCGGCCTCATGGCGTGTGAGCACCGCGCCGATCACGAGCCCCGCCTCGTCACGCACCAAGCCCAGGAAATCCAGGCACAATCCGCGTCGCGGCTCATGCACGAACTGTCGCACGACCTCTCGCGTCGCCGTCGCTCGCAGTTCCGTCCAGCGGGTGGCCCAGAACTCGACTGGCACGTCCGCCGAAGTGCTCACCAACGGCGAAAAACGGGCATCAAAAACGACCACGGCGTCATAGCCGTAGCTGCGCTGCACCACCCCCAGGAGCGTGCGAACAGCTGCGCTTGCATCCGCTCCCCGCAGCAGTGCATGGAGCGCCGGCTGCTGCTGCAGAATGCGCAGATCGCCCTCTCGCTCCCGCTGCCAATGCGCGAACTCCTGCGCTTTCAGTGCCACGACGCCCGCGATCGTCTCGCCGACCGATTTCTCCGTCTCGCGCACCTGCGCGCGCACAAACACCGCCGTCAGCACCAAGGATGCCGCGAGGACGACACTGGCCACCCACAGCACGCGCGTCTGACGGAGGCGCTGCTCTTCCGACCAATTCGGATCCGTCGCTGCGCCCAGCAGCACCCAAAGCCCAAACTCGCGCAGACCACAGCCGGTCGCGATCGCGAAGCACACGGCAGCCATGCCCACAGCCGTCAGCGGCGCACCGAAGCGCAGCGTGTTTCCGAACACCAGATCGGCCCCGGCCAAACCGCCGATGAAACTGCCCGCGCTGCACCCGAAGCCCAGCAGCGCCAGCCCCAAGGCCGGGCGACGGCGCGAGCGACGCAGGAGCAACAGGGCGAGCGCCCCGGCCGCGCTCAAGCCAGCCACCAGCATCGGCAGCGCCATCTCCACCGGCGCCGCCATCGGTCGACCCGTGGCACTCGCCAGGGGCGCCGGCCAGCGCCAGATGCTCTCAAAGCCCAGCAGATGGTTCACCATCGTGAGTCCCAACAGCGCCAGCACGACGAACGTGGCGACGAACAAGGTGCGGCGCGGCCCGCTCCGCTCGCCCCAGCGCCGGGTGCACTCCAACAGAAACCCCAACGCCAAAATCAAAAGCAACCCCGCCGGCGTCACTTGCTCGAAATAGCCGTGGCGGCTCATCACGGCCGATCCCGTCGCCAGGCCTGCCATCCCCGCAACCGCCAGAAGGCACGCCGTGATATTCGCGCTCAGCATGGCGACGCGGGCGCCGCGATCCGGCACGCGCAACGGGGGCGAATTCAAGTTGGGGTCCATCCCGGTGGAACGGCCGGCAGGTGCTCCGCCGCTGGGGCGCCGTTCCAGAGCCATCCTTGCGGCATGCACGGTGAAGATCAATTCCTCGATGGCAGAGCCGTCAGGCCCATTAATCGACCATCGCCGCGGTTTGCACGCTCGCTCACGTAGACGGCACCATCGCGGTCGGTGCACTCATCTCGCGCTTGATCGAGCTGCCCGTGTTGGCTTGGCGCCGACGACACTTCGGCGCAACGACCGACCGGCGCTCCAGCGTGACTGCCGCAGTTCCGCTCCGACCCGAACTCGCGGGCGCAGGGGTGCACGGACGTCTCACGCATTGCCCGGCCGAAATCGTTCGGAAACCAAGCCGAGCCACCGCTTGCGTTTCGCTGCGAGTGTGATTCGGTAATCGATTCTGTTCTTTGACGGCGCATCCGCTGTGTCGCCCGTCATTCCCAATTTTTGGGGGTGTTCCGGATTCGACCCTTGGTTGGAGTGCGCAGCTGCCGGTCGAGAGCCGAAGGCCTCTCGCAAATCTCCCTTCGAAACAAACAAACGGCACCTACGAAGAAATGCCCCTGGCGGCCTAAGGCCGCCTCGTTCCTACTCTGACTCCTGCTAAGGGATAGGAACGTCGACAGCAGGAATAGCGGGTTTGGCCGTCGTGACGGACCCGCCGTATCTTCGACCCACGGCTGGCCAAGGGACGAGCGCGGGTCAACGCGCGCCTGAGGCGAGATTCAAATCTGACCCTACACCGGTAGATGCGGCGCGCGAAGGCCCGGGGCACAGGGGTTCAACTCCCCTCACCTCCACCATTTCTCACTAGCGTGAGCTAACTCGTTATCGGCAAAACCTGCACCGGTTATGCCGGCGCTTGCTCCGTCGGGACGACCGATTTTGTGGCATCGATATTGAGCCAAGCGACGGCACCGACGAGCGACATGACAGCAATCGGGACGAGCGGTGCGTTGTAGCTGCCAAACGCCACGACCAGGTAACCAAACAATACCGTCGTAAGAAACGAACCGACCTGCCCGGCCATGTTCATCGCACCGGTCACCACGCCCGCGTGCTTCTGGCCCACATCGAGGCACACCGCCCACGCGACGGGCAGTGCGAAATCTGAACAGCCATACGCGAGCGCGAGGCACAGCACGGTCAGCACCTTCGATTCGATGAAGATCGTTGCGGCCAGCAGCACCGCCGCCGCGCCCAATCCGCCGAAGCCCAGCCAACGGCGCCCCCATTTCAGGCCGATGCGCTTCACCAGGGTGTCACTCGCGATTCCTCCGAGCAAATTGGCAACCGCACCGAACACGAACGGCAGCCACGAGTAGGCGAGCAACTCCTGGGCGTTATATCCCCGACCGTTCACGAGAAAAATGGGCAGCCAGGTCAGATAAAAGAAGCCGCACCACGCGTTCGCGTGATACATCAACATGATCCACCACAAGTTTGGCTGGGAAAACAGATGCTTCCACGGCGTCGGCGACACCGTCGCGCTTTTCGCATCTCCGCCAATCTCGATTTTCTCTGCGTCGGATACGCGAGGATTTTGCGCCGGGTGATCGCGGAACCGCCAGAACCAAACCACGGCCCAAACAGCGCCGATGGCGCCAAAAATAAAGAAGCTCACACGCCAGCCGAAAGCCTGTTGAATCGGGATAACCAGAATCGGCGAGAGCGCTCCGCCCAGGCGACTCGCCATCCACACCACGCTTTGCGCACGGGCGCGTTCAAGCACCGGAAACCAGCGCGCAATGACGACGGAGATATTGGGGTAGGCTCCCGCCTCGCCCATGCCGAACAGGAACCGCACGATCAACAGCTGGCGGAAGCCCTGCGCTGCACCCGTGAGCGCCGTGAACGCTGACCACCAAACGACGATTCGAGTGATCACCTTACGTGGTCCCACCCGATCGCCCATTGCCCCGACGGGCACTTCGAACAAGCCGTAGGCCAGCACGAAGGCGCCTAGCACCCATCCCCACTGCTGCAGGCTCAGTCCCAAGTCCCGCTGGATTTCCGCGCCCGCGACGGAAATGCAAACGCGGTCGACGTAGGTGATGATCGCGAGCAGGGAACAGGCGCCAAGCACCCGGTAACGATATTTCATGAGTGAAGGATTAAGGGCGGTGGGCCGACCTAACGCGCCACCATGCCGCCATTGCCGCCCGCCATCAGCGCCTCGACCTCGCTCCGGCGGCAAACGCAAAAGTCCCCTTTCGTGGAATGCGCGAGGCACGACGCCGCGAGCGCAAACGACAACGCCTTGGCCGGGCTCGCCAGTTCGGGCGTGCGCAGCGCGTGGATCAGCGCACCGGCAAACACATCGCCTGTGCCAACGCGATCGACGATGCTGACAATCTCGTGCGGATGGTAACGGCCGTTTTTCAGCGGCGAGAAATGGGATTTCTTTCGCTGCACATCATACAGCATCGCGCCCCAGCGGTTGTGCGTCGCAGACACGCCCTCTCGCAACGTAATTGCCACCCAGCGCACGCGCGGGAACTCCGCCGCCAAAGTCCGGGCCAGTTTCGCCAGCCCGCTCGGCGTCGGTCTCTTCTCCACCGGCAAATCCACCGTGGCCGAAAGGTCGGACGGGTTGCCGATCACCACATCCACCAGCGGCAGCATCGTCCGCAGCGTGCGGCGCGCCAGCTCCTCCGGCGCGAGCGATTCATCCCATCGCCAGAGCTTGCGGCGGAAGTTCAAATCACATGAGACCGTCACTCCGGCGGCCTCGGCGGCGCGCAACCCCGCCAGCGTCGCTTCCGCCGCCGCCCGCGTGATGCCGGCCGCGATTCCACTCGTGTGCAACCATCCGGCAGCGCGCATGATTTCTGTCCACGGATAGGCTGAGGCCGCCGTCAGGCTGAACGTCGAGTTCTCGCGATCATAGAGCACCATGCCGGCGCGCTGGTTGGCGCCGGTTTCCATGAAGAATAAACCGAAGCGTCCCACCGGGCGCACGAGCACATTCTTAACGCCCACTCCGGCCGCGCGCACCGCGGCCAGCGCGGCGTCAGAAATTTCATTATCTGGAAACGCCGTGATGACCTCGGCTTCGCCGCCCAGCGCCGCAATAGCCACCGCCGTGTTCACCTCCGCACCGGCAAAGGTGATTTCCAACGTGCCCGGCATCGCCTGCCGGAAGCGAAGGTGCCCCGGCGGTGCGAGTCGCGCCATGATCTCCCCAAAGCAGAAAACTGGTTTCATCATGAAAATTTTGTGGCTGTTCTCGCTCGCCGCTCGATCTCCGCCCACTCTTGTCGGCGGATCAGTTCGGTCGGCGCGATCCACGAACCACCGACCGCGGCCACCGCCGTCATGGCCAGATAAGCCGGCAACCGCGTCTCATCGATTCCTCCGAGCGGGAGGAAGCTCAGCGGCAAATGCGCAAAGGGCGCGACCAGCATCCGCAAACCCGCGGCGCCACCCAGCGCTTCAGCCGGGAAGAATTTCTGGCAACCACACCCGAGGGCCCACGCCGCTTGAATGTCGGTGGCTGTCGCTACGCCCGGCACGATCGGAAACCCCAGCTGCGCGCAGTGGCGAACGGTCGCCGCATCGAGCCCGGGAGCCAACGCAAAGTCCGCCCCGGCCGCCTGGGCCGCCTCGGCTTGCGCGGGTGTGAGCACGGTGCCCGCGCCCAACAAAAAATCCGGCGCGATCGCCCGCATCAGCCGCAAAGCCTCGAGTGCGGGTGGCGTGCGCAACGCGACTTCCGCGGCGCGCACACCACCCGCTCGCAACGCCGCCACCAGCGGCGTCACGTCCGCCACTTGCTCGAGCGTCACGACTGCCATCACGCGGGCGACGCGCAGCTTCCCCACCAAGGGGGCCAGCGGCAGTGGAACGGAAGCGGTGGCCGTATTCATGGCATCAAGCGCAAAGATCAGGGGGCGGCCGGCCCGGTGGCTTGGTTGATCAGGCCACGCAACCGCGAGCGAGGATCGACGAGTTTGCCCGCGAGGACATCTGCCTCGGTGAAGACTGAGAGGTAAATGGCTCGATCCGTTTTCCGGTTGTAGTCGTGCACCACAAAGATGCGTCCATCGGGAGCCTCGTCGCCATCCGGGTAGGAAACCGACAAACGCTCGTCGAGCAGCAAGCCGCCGCGCCAAGTCTGGCCATCGTCGGTCGAAACATATGCCGTCAGATGCGAGCGGCGCTGGGCCGCGCCTTTGGTTCCCTTCGGCGCGAGCCAGGCGACGTCGAGCGTGGGGTTGTGCTTCACCAGCAGCAGATTTCCCGAGCGCAGGCGGCGCACGAAAAAGCGCGCGTTGATGTGGGGGATTTTCGACTCCTTGCCCGGCGTCCAAGTGACGCCGCCATCCGATGAAAAACTCTCCCCAATGCCGGTCTTCGTGCGCGCCCACAGCCACAAGCGACCGTCGCGCAGTTCCACGATCATGTGTTCGTCGAACTGGAGATCGGGAAAGCGAGCGGTGCCGCGGCGCGTCAGCGTGCGACCTTCATCGCGACTCACGTAGACATGCGTGCCGACATTTTCCGCCCGCCATTTGTTTTGTTCCGGCGGCACGGCCTTACGGTCCGTCACCGGCAGATCCTTTTTCGGCTCCTCCTGCCACAGCGCGATCGGGAAAAGCCATTCGCCATTTTTCAGAACGGTGGGCTTGTTCATCATGACGCCATCGGCCAGCCGCCGCGGCTCGGACCAGACAGGTTGGGCGGCATCGCCATTCTCCGTCGTGACCGCCCATACCCCTGCGCGTCCGTCCCACCATTTGTAGGATTGCGCGTAGAACCACCAGAGCCGGCCGGTCGGATCAACCCACACGACCGGATCGTAATTGCGGACCGGCCCCGCCGGATCGGCGACCACGCTCACCGGCGACCACGTGCGGCCGTCGTCCGCACTGCTCGCGAGCATCACATAATTATCCGGTCCCTCGTCGCCGCCGCCGCCATACCACGTGGCCCACAAGCGTCCGCCCGGCGTGCGGGCAATGCCGGGTATCCCTTGAAACGGCCGCGTCGCGGGGCCATACGCCAGGCCGGGCTCAACGTTCAGTTTCGTCGGGGCCAACGCGGGATCGGCCAGCGCGGGCACCAACAACACCGAACCGAGCAGAGCCAACAAACTGAAGCGTTTCATGGGACAGAGAACGTAGGCGCGTCAGCGCTTAAGGGAATACGTGAAGCTGGTCGACAGACCATCGCCCGGGATCCAATTGCCGCGCGAATACTGCTCGTCGAAAAGATTCTTCACGTTGAACGAGACCGAGTGCCGCCAACGGCTGTTGCGACCGCGCCAGGAGTAACTCGCACCCACATTGACGAGCGTGTAGCCGGGCTGCTTGATGTTCACGCGCCCGTCGTTGGCGTAGGTCACTCCGTTGCGCACATAAGGACCGCTGCCGTATTCACCGAGGGATTCGCCTTGGCCGGAAAAGTCGGCGCGCAACGACAGGCCCTTCCAACGCGTGCTTTGGAAACGATACACCATCGCCATGCCGTAATTGTGCGGCGACGGACCGCGGGCGACGAGCTGACCGACAATCCAAGGGCTCTCATCGTTTTTCGTCACGCGATTATCCATGTAGCCGAAGCCGCCGACGATCTGGAGGGCCGGCGTGACCTGCCAGTTGAAGTCGAGTTCGACGCCGTCGGTTTTGATCTGTCCCTCGACGTTCGTGACGTTCATCCCGAGCTCTTCGTCGAAAAAGGTCTGGAGCACGTTATTGCGCTCGATCGCGTAGACCCCGAGCACGAGGTTCAGCTTGCCATCGAACCAGGTCGTCTTGACGCCAAACTCCACGCCTTGGCCCTCTTCGTTCGGATAGAGTTCCTGCGTGTTGGAGCGCACCTGCGATTGTGGCAGATAGGATTCGCTGACGTTCGCGTAGACCGACACGGGCTTCACGGGCGTGTAGTTCAGACCGAACTGCGGCGTGAAGGCCTCCGCGGAGGTCTCCTCGCGGAGCGAGGTGAGTCGGTCGGTGAGGACGTTGTCGATCTTGTCGAAACGGCCGCCGGCAAAAAGCTTCAGCTTCGAATCGAAGAAATCGGAACGCTGGCTGATGAAGAGCGCTTCGGTCGTGGTGACCTGGGTGCGATCACGCGAGAGCACGGAATAGGCGCTGAAGTCGTTGAACGCCGGGTAGAGCCACACCGGGTTATCGAGATTGATCGTGCGATTCACGAGCGCGGTGTTGGCCAGCGTCGCAGCGCTCATGCCGCGCGTCCACGTGGACTCGGTTTCCTCGGAACGCGTGAGTGAGAGGAGAGTTTTGTGCGCGACGTTGCCGGTTTTGTATTGGGCGAGCAGATCAGCGAGAAGCTGGAGGTTGTCGCGGGCGATGTCGGACAGGCTCCAGTTTTGCGCGGTGATGTTGCGGCTGTTGGTGTAGACGAACGTGTTGCCCCCGGGCGCCAACGCCGGCGAGGTGCGCTCCCACCAGACGCCGGAGACGCGCAGCGAGAAGATATCATTAAACCGGTGGTCGACGTAGCCGTAGATGTTGTCGTTCAACCAATCTTGGTGGACGCGATCCTTGCCGTCCGGACCGCTGCGGTTGAAATAAAACATGTCGGTCAATTTGCCGACGTATTGATTGGTCACCGGATCGCGCAGGTAGACAACCGGCGCCTGGCGGCTCGCATAGTTGTCCATGCGACTCAGCTCGAGCAACGCGGTGGTGTTGTCGGAGAACTGATACGAGACGGCCGCCGAATACTCGGAGCGGCGCGACTTGGTGAAGTTCTGCGTGCCACTCTTTTCATTATGCCCAAGATCAAGACGGTAGAGCAGCTTCTTGTTTTGCGTGATTGGGCCGGTGAGCGAAAGTTCGGAGCGGTAGTAATCGAGCGAGCCCATCGTGAGGCCGAGGCTTTGCTGCGCGCGCGAGCTCGGACGTTTCGTGATGATGTTCACGAGGCCGCCGGGAAGAGTCTTCCCGTAGATCGCCGCGTAAGGGCCCTTGATCACTTCGACGCGATCGAGGTTTGAACGCGTGGTCAGGCCGAAGAAACTCATGCCGTTGCGCGTGGGCGAGGAGGCGTTGAAGCCACGCAGATTGATCGCACTGGGCGTGATGTCGTTACTGCTGATCGAGCTGGTGAAGGCCAGCGCGTCCTCCAGTTCGACTTTGTCGAAATCCTGAAAGAACTCCGAGGTCACCACGTTGACGTTGAACGGCAGTTCCTTGATTTGCGCACGGATGCGCGTGCCGGACAGCGACTCCGAGGCGACGTAGCCCTCGGTGTTGTCCGCGCTCACCTGAAAAGGCGACAGCTCCACGACTTCCTTCGCAGTCGGCGCAGAGGTGGGGTTGGCGGAGGTCTGGCCGGAAAGTGCTCCCGGCATCAAAACGGCAACCGCAGCCAGAATGGCAGCACGTTGAATCATGATCTGTTGGGGTTGAGGGGATAAACTGAACGAACGAGGCGTGGTATACGTGGCCCCGCCTTGACGGAGCAAAACGCAATCGCTGTTATGTTAACAAATGGCTCGTGCCGCCGCCCCTTCCGGACTCCACGCGACCGCGCGACTCGCGGGCGTGTCGGTCATGACCGTGTCCCGTGTGCTGCGTAACTCGCCGCACGTTTCCGCCGCCACCCGCGCGGTGGTGCAGAGCGCACTCAAGAAATCGGGCTACCAACCCGACCCGCAGGTGGCGCGCCTCATGGCGCGCGTGCGCAGTTATCGCCAGCGCAGGGGGGAATCCGTCATCGCCGTCGTGCGCGACGATATCCCCGAGGACGAGTTGCACGACACCGCCTACCAATACGTCTCGATCGAGGATATTCGCCGCCGGGCCGGCCAGCACGGCTATCGCGCAGAAGAATTTTTTCTCGGTCGCGCTGGCATCACCGCCAAGCGGCTCGCGCAGATCCTCGCCTCGCGCGGCATCGAGGGCCTGCTGATGTCGCCCCAGTCCTCGCAGAACATCGGCCACCAATTCGATTACGCGCGCTTCGCGTCGGCCACTTTTGGCTATGGCCTGCAGCGCCCCGCGCTGCACCGCGTGAGCACGAACATGACCCATGGCATCCAGCAAGCCACGGCGGAACTCTCCGCCCGCGGCTATCGGCGCATCGGCCTCGCCATCACGCAATGGGTGAACAACCGCTCCGATCACACCTACTCCGGCGCGATGTTGAATTTCCAGCAATCGATTCCCCCGCGCCAGCGCGTGCCGGTGCTGCTCTTTCCGGGAGACAACCTCGCGCGCGAAGCATCGATTTTTTGCGCCTGGGTGAAGCAGCATCGCCCCGATGCCATCATCTCCTTCGACACTTACGTGCCCGAATGGCTGACCAAAAAACTTGGCCGCAAAATCCCCGAAGACATCGCGCTGATCGTGCATGACTGGAATCCCCACCGCGCGCACTTTGCCGGCATCCATCACCAGCGCCCCCATGTGGCTGCCGCCGCCATAGATCTCGTCGCCACACAACTCATGCAGAACGAACGCGGCGTGCCAGAAGTCCCGCGCCAGATTTTAATTCCTCCGACCTGGATCGAAGGCGAGACCGTCCGCCCACGCGAGACCGTCAGCGGAGGCTCGGCCGCCACCAGCACCACGACAGTGAAAGTGCGCCGATAGAATTTCATTTCACGTCCGGCGCACACTTTTGAAACCGCAGCGATCTCCCAGCCGGAGACCGAATGAGCCGCCGACCGCCCGGCCGCGACTTTCAGCCTCAGTGTGCGTCGGTCTCGGGGAAAGCGTCCGCGTGTTTGCTGCGATTACTGCTGCCTCACGACGAATCAAGTCGGACGCTGGTCAGCGGCCATGATCCGGCGATAGGCGAGAAAATCGCTGTGGAGCCGGTGGAAGACGCGGTATTTCGCCGCGTGGTAATTTTTCACCCGGCCGCGAGCCGGCTCGATAATTCGTCCGGCCGCGCTCATCGCGCTCATGGCCGTCCGCACACTGGTGCACGCGCCGCCCGCGACCGCGCCGAGCAGCGCAGCGCCGAGCAGAACTGCCTCGGGTTCACGCGGCAGCACCAAGCGGCAACCGGTGATATCCGCGTGCTCGCGCAGAAACACGGGATTCTTCGTGCCGCCGCCACAAACCATCACGGTGTCGATCGCGTAGCCGCGAGCATTGAGCGTTTCAACGATATGGCGCGTGCCGTAAGCGACTGCCTGCACCGCCGCCAGATACTGGCGCGCGAGTTCATCCACCGAGGCCGAAAGCGTGAGCCCCGCGATGGCGCCGCGCAGGGTCGGATCGGCGCGGGGCGAACGGTTGCCATGAAAATCCGGCTGCACGTGCAGGTCGCGGGTGAGCGCGGCGGGAAACGCCAGACGCTCTTGCGTCGCGAGTTCTTCGAGTCGTGCGTTCAATCGCGCATAGACGCTCTGTCCCGCCTGTCGCGCTTCCTGCGCCAGCGGTGCCGCGGCCGCGTGCGAGAAAATGACATGATCGATCAGTGCGCCGGTGGCCGACTGTCCGCCTTCAGTGAGCCACAAGTCCGGCACCATGGCCGAGCAGTAGGGTCCCCAGACGCCACGGATGAAGCGCGGCTTCGGCGCGACCGCCATGTGGCAGGAGGACGTGCCACCGATCAATGCGAGGCGACGGTTGAGCCCAGCGAGCGTCGGCGAGCGATCCTCGATCCGCGCGCCGAGCAGTCCCAAACCTCCAGCGTGTGCGTCAATGATCGAGACGCCGACCGGCGTGCCGGGCTCCAAGCCAAGTTCCCTCGCCGCACGCGCGGTGAGTCCTTGCCCGAGCGGCTGCCCCATCGGCCGAATCCGCGTGCCGATGCGACGGAAACCCTCCGCCGCGAGATCGGCCAAACCGATCGCGGCAAAATAATCGGGCACCCAGCCGGCGCCGTCGAGGCCGCGCTGGCCAAGGTAAGTCCATTTGCAGACCACGCTGCAGAGCGAACGCGTCTCGTCGCCCGTCGCACGATAGGTGAGAAAATCCGGCAGATCGAAAAAGCGCGCCGTTCGCCGCCAGCAGTCAGGCAGGTGTTCCTTTAGCCAAAGCAGCTTGGGCGTCTGCATCTCCGGCGAGATTTTTCCGCCCACGTAGCGCAGCACCTCATGGTCGGTGCGATCGATGCGCGCAGCCTGCGGAAGGGCGCGATGATCCATCCAGACGATGACGTTCTGTCCGCCGCGGCCGGTAGTGCTGACCGACACCGGCCGATCTTGCGCGTCGAGCGCCACGAGCGAGCACGTGGCATCGAAGCCGATGCCCTTCACCGCGCCGGGTTTCAGTCCCGAGGCCCGCAGCGCTCCCCGCACCGCGCGACCGCACGCACGCCAGATGTCTTCGCTCGACTGCTCGACGTGATCCGGCTGCGGCTTCCACATCCGAATAGGCTCCACGGCCGCACCGGCCATCCGACCCCGTGCATCGAAAATCCCCGCGCGGGCGCTGCCGGTTCCCACATCGATCCCCAAGAAATAGTCCGTCCTCATGTTTTGAAAAACACCCCGTGCGCACTCACGGCAACGCGTCGAGCCACGCGAGGAAGGCATCCTTCCAACGCGCCGACTCCGGATCGCGCCCGAGTGCGAAACCGTGGCCGCCGCGTGCGACGAGCAACAACTCCACGGGCACGCCAGCGCCACGCAACGCGTCGGCGAGGAGCCCGCTGTTTTGCCACGGCACCGCTTGGTCGTTGCGCGCGTGGACGAGAAAGAACGGAGGCAGGCCCGCGCGGACGCGGCGCTCGAGCGAAAACTCCTGCACGCGCTCCGGTGTCGGGTCGGCACCAAGCAGGCGCTGGCGCGAGCCCGCGTGCGCATACGGCGCATCGAGGCAAACCACGGGATAAAGCAGCGCCACGAAAGCGGGCCGATCACCCGTCTCGGCCGCGCCGAGAATGGCGGTGCTGCCGGCAAGGTGTCCACCGGCGGAGCAGCCGAGCACACCGACACGAGCGGGATCCACGCCCCATTCCGCCGCGCGCACGCGCACGAAGCGAATCGCCTCGAGAGCATCCTGCTGCGGGAGCGGCACGCCCGCACCGTCAGCCGGCTGCGGCAGGCGGTATTTGAGCACGATCGCCGTGAGTCCGTGTTGCTGGAAATAGCGCGCGAGCTGATGCCCCTCGCGGTCGATCACCACGTATTCGTAGCCGCCGCCCGGACAGATCACCACGGCCGCGCCGCGATGGGCCGGCTTCTCCGCTCGGTAGACCGTCAGCGTCGGCTGCGCGACCCGGGACACCACGCGATTGAAACCGCGGTCGTCGGGATTGTTTCGGCGATAGCTGATTTCCTCGACGACCGCCGCATCGGTTCCCGGCGGCAGCGGTCGCAAGGGAAACTCCTCCGCGCCGGCGGCGCTCGCGGCCGGCGCAGCGAAGAGCCCAGCCAGTCCGATCACGCCGAGCGGAAACCAGGAGCGTTTCATCATGAAACCTTCTCCACTTCCGCGCGCCCCGGGCGGATCAGCAGGAGAATGAAGACCGACAGCAACGCCACGCCCGCAAATACGCCGAAGATGGCGTTGAGCGGCACGTGCCGATCTCGCAGGGCACCGAACGCCCAGTCGCCGAATCCACCGCAGCTGATGCTGACCAGATTCATGATGCCGTAGCCGGTGGCTCGCCATTCCGGTCGGACAATCTGGCAAAGGATCGGCATGTTGTTGCAGTCGAAGAAACCCCAGCCGAGGCCGAAGATCACCAGCCCGATGATCGCCAACGTCAGGGTGTCGGCATTGCCCACGCTGAAGAGAGCGGGCAGGAAAAGCGTCATGCCGATCGCACTGGTGAAGATGCGACCGCGCGCCGTGCGCCTCATCCAGCGGTCGGCCAGCACGCCGCCCAACAGTGCGCCCGCGAGCGATGCCAGTTGCACGTAGAGGATCGCGCTGACTCCCGCCTGGCCCTGGCCGAGAGAGAATTTCTCGCGCAGAATTTCGGGCATCCAATCACGCACCACCCATCCCGCGATGGCCGGCAGGGTGAAATAGAGCACGAGCAACAGGAAGTCGCGGTTGCCAAGCAGGCCGCGCATGACACCGCGCACGCTCCTCTCCACCGCCGCAGGCGCTCCCACCGATGCCGCCGAAGTGGTCTTCACCGGATCGCGCAACGCCGCCAGCAACGGCAGCGCGTAAACCACGCCAATCATGCCGCACGTCGAGAACGCCCACCGCCAGCCATGATCGGGCGAGTCCGCCAGATAACCCGCAAACCCGCCGAGGATCTGGCCGAGGTAGATGCCCGTCTGGTGAAGGCCCACCGCCCGCGAGCGGGTGTAACCGGGATGATAGTCGGTGATCAGCGCGAGCGCCGCGGGAATGTAGAACGCCTCGCTCAAACCCATGAGCGCGCGCGCCGCCACGAGTTCGTGGAACGACGTGACGTGTCCCGTCCACCACGTCACCCCAGACCAGGTGAACAAGCTGAGCGTGATGACCCAACGCCGACTGAAACGGTCGGCCACGTAGCCGCCGAACGGACTCAGCACCGCGTAGGTCCATTTGAAACAGCCGAGGATGAGCCCCCAATCGGCCTTGTTGGCGATCGACGGTATATCGGCGACCATCGATCCCTTCATCGTGGCCAGCATCTGCCGATCGAGGTAATTGAGCAGCGCCACCGGCACGAGCAGGCCGACGACGAGCCAAGCCAGCCGGCCGGCGGAGAGAGGCGCTGAGGGCGCGATGGGCTTCATGCGTCAGAGGCCCTCAACCGGCGACGGGGACCATGTTCCAAGCGGTGAACGCCTCGCGCAGTCCCGTGACAATTTCGCCGTAGAGTTTGAGCGATTCCGGCGACACCACGGCTTTGGGCGCACCGACCGCCAAGCCGCGCGCTTCCATGCCTGCCGCGACATTGAGCGGGAACGTGAGCCGATCGATCGTGGCCCCAATCAGCTTCAGACGCTCGAAGGCCGGGCTCACTTCGCCGACCGCGCCCTGGCGGCAGACGCGGTAGAGGTGCACCATCAACTCAGGTGCAATGTTGACCAACCCGCCAATGCAGCCGCTCGCACCCAATGCGAACACTTCCGGCAGACGGGTGTCGGCCCCGGAGAAGACGGAGAAGCCCTTCTCGCGACCGAGTGCGATCAGCTCGCGATGATAGTCGAACTCGCGGCCGCTTTGCTTGATGGCGAACATGTTCGCGCGCTCGGCGAAGGCGCGCACCGTGTCCGGTCCGATGCGTGTGCCGGTGAGCTCGGGGAAATTATAGAGCAGCGTCGGCAATCCGGACGCGTCCGCCGCGTGGAGAAAATGCGCCAGCAAGTCCTCCTGCGACGACGGATAAAAGCCTGGCGGCATGATGGCGATGCCGGGCAGACCGAGGTCACGGGCAAAGCGCCCGAGTTCGGCCACCGCACGCGGGCGCAGATCGCTGATGTTGGCCAGCACGGGCAACGGAGCGGCGAGCTCGGCCACCGTGGCGAGCGCCCGCTTGCGCTGCTCGATATCGAACTGCGGAAACTCCCCCGTGCTCCCAAGCGCGAGCACGCCGTGGATGCCTTGGGCCTTGAGAAAGGCGAGATTGCGCGCCAACTCGTGGCGGAGGAGGTTTCCGTCCGCGTCGGTCGGAAGCCAGAGGGCAGCGAGAATGCCTTGCCGGGGAAGATTCGGATTCATGAGAAAATTCAGGGAGCGACGCGGCGCAGCAGGTGCAGGAAGCCGTCCTCGGCGCCGATGAGCAGCGTGCGCCGGCCCGCGCCGTCGAGGTCGATCAACGTGGGCTTGGTCGCGTGACCGGCCAGCTGGGTGGTCGAGACGGGTCCTTCGTCGCGAAACACGAAGAGGCCGGCGGCGTTGCGCCCGAGGCCGCGCAGGAAATTGACGTTGGGATTGCTGTTCACGAGCAGATCGCGTTCGCCGTCGCCGTCCCAATCGACGATGCAGAACGTCCGCCGTCCGCTCTTGCCCGCCACACCGTCGTTGAGCCGCAGCAAACCGGGCTGACGGTTGGTGGGACGGCCATTGGAGTCGTAACTGCTGGCGTTCTCGCCCGCGAAGATCCGCTGCGGCGCCGCCAACGTGAGCGAACCGTCGGCCAGGCGAACACGGGCGTAGAGCGCGAGGTAGCCCTCGCCGTCGAGCATGACGAGGTCGGGCAGACCGTCACTGTTCCAATCGATCACCTCCGGGGTGGTGCGCCATTGCGTGACGAGTTCGCGACCGCGAGGCCGCCACCAGTTCCACGCCGGCGCCATCGCGGTAGTGCCGGGCGCAAGCTCCACTGCCTGCGCGGCGGCGAGGCGCGGCGCGGTGCGCGTGCCCACGTTGCGATACCAAACGACCCGGCCCCAGATGCCGTTGGTGACGATATCCGGCAGACCATCGAGATCCCAATCCGCGACGCTCAGAATCGAGTAGCCCCATTTCGCCTCGGCGGGGCCTTGGATCGAGCCGTTGGGCCCGGCCTGTTCGCGGATGATCTGTCCATCCGCTTCGAGCAGCTGCGGCGCTGCCCAGCGAACCGGCGAGCCACCGAGATTGCGAATGAAGGCGATGTGGCCCGCGCTGTTGCCGCACACCAAGTCCTCGCGGCCGTCGCCGTCCCAATCGAAGGCAAACGGCGTGACCAGCGCGCCGAACTTCACGTTTTGGGCGAACTGCTTGAAATAGCGCGGGGCCTGAAACACCGGCATGCCGTCCTCGACGCGCCCCGTGTTCTCGATGAACGCCACCCGCCCGTCCTCGTCGCCGCACACGATGTCGAGCCGACCGTCTCCGTTGAAATCGACCGCGACCGGCGTGATCATGCACAGATCCATGTGCAGCCGTCCGCCGTCCGACGTGCGCAACGACCGACCCGCCGCGTAGACCGGCTCCGTGCGGGTGCCGGTGTTGGCGTAGAACGTGAAACCGTCGAGGAACTCGCCGCAGATCAGGTCGAGCCGCCCCGTGCCGCGAAAGTCGCCCCACATCGGCGAGGGCATGCCGAACGGATCGACGGGCTTTCCGTCGGCGAGAACCTTCTCCGGCGCCGCGTAGTCAGGGCGCTCGTTGGTGCCGCGATTGCGCAGCAAATACACATAGCCGTGCAACGGCCCACGATGCCACTGACCGGCGGCATCGAAGGCGTTGTCCCATCCGTAATCGCCCCAGAAATCGATCCCGAGCGTCACGTCCAACACGCCGTCGCCGTCAAAATCGACGAGCTGCCACCGGTTCTGACGAATGTTGCCCGGTTCACGATGAATTTTCTCCGGCACCTGCAGGCGAACCGGCGCGTCAAACTGGGTCCGCGCGAAATCCGGATAAACTTGGCCCCGGTAGCGCAGCGTATCGCCATCCTTCACCGAGGCGGTGGCGGTAACAACCGGCTGACCCGTGACGTAGGAAATGCCGGCAGAGGGAGCGGGCTTGCCGAGCCGCACGGCCGGACGAAAGACCGGCATGCCGGTCGCCGGATCGACCTGACCCGAGTTCTCGAAGAACCACGTTCCGTTATGCGGCTTGTCGGTGCAGACGACGACAAGGTCCATGCGTCCATCGCCGTTGTAGTCCATCGGCAGCGGCCACGCCCAGAGACCGACGCCGAGATCCACGAGCATCTCGGGCTGGTGATACGACAAACGTTCGAGCGGCGCGGAAGCCGGAGCAGCAGCAAAGGCGCCCGCGCTGAGCGCGAGTGCGCACGAGAGGCCGGAAAGGGAGCGGTGGAGACGGCGCATGGGGTATTCAGGGTTGGCGGGTCGGAGTCGCCGGGGCGGAGGGGAACAAGTGGGTCTGAAGAAACGCCAGCTGGGCCGGCAGAGCCGGACCGTCGTTGTCCTTGTGGTGAAGAACGCAGCGCAACCCGAGCTGCGTCATCTTCTCCTGCAAGTGACGACCGAGCTTGGGATGATGAATCCCTTGCCCCGCACGGCTGCCGGGAGGGACGTCGGCCCACGGTTCGCTGTAATAGGCAAACACAGGCGGATCGTCGTGGGTGAGATACGTGAGCGGCGAAGCCGCGAGGAAGAGCGCTCGCACCGCCGGCGCATCAGCTGCGTCGACCGCGGTGAACATCCGCTCGAACAGCGGATGACGGGCCGCGCTTTCGCCGGCGAGTTCGCGAATCGCCGCCGGGTCGTAGGTCGGCTGCGCACCGCTGACGACCGCGCAGCGCACGCGGGTTGACTGGCGCGCGACGGGATCGTCGCTCGCGGTCTCGGCCAAATCGTCGTGGAAGGCCAGCCACAGCGCGAGACCGGCACCGGCCGAGCTGCCGCCGAGCGCGACGCGCTCCGGGTCGATCCCCCACTCCTTCGCGCGGGCCCGCACCGTCTGCACGGCGCGAGCGGCGTCTTGGTGAGGAGCGGGAAACGTGACTTCGGGGAAGAGCCGGTAGTTAACCGACACGACGGCGAACCCGGCGCTTTGGGCCCCGCGCAGCAACGCGTCCGGCACCTGTCGCTTGTCACCGGAAGTGAAGCCGCCGCCGTGGAAGTAGATCAGCACGGGCGCGGGCCGGGCGGCCGACGCCGCAGGCAGCCAAAGGTCGAACACCTGCCGCGCATGCGCGCCGTAGGCGACGTCGGCCTGCGCAGGTGACGGGCGCTCCGCCGCTGCGTGCAGCGTCGCCCCGGCCACTGCGAGGACGGCGAGAACGAGTGGCAGGCGAATGAGGCGGAGCGCCATGGCAGATCAGAAGCGGCCGGTGATGCCGACGACCAGCGTGGTGCCCGCGGTCGTGATGCGCTCCACCTGACTCTCGGTATAGCGGTAGAATTCCGAAGGCTCGTTGAACGCGTTCTGCAGATCGGCGAACACCGACGTGCCTTTGCCGAGGTAATAGTTCACCCCGAAATTCACGATGGTGCGATCGAAGCGATAGCGGAGACGCGAGGCGTCGGCGGAATACGAGGCGAGATACGATCCGGTGTAATTGACCGACGCGCTGGCGCCGAAGCTGCGATACTTGAACGTCAGACCCGCATTGCCGGTTTCCGGGTAGAAGCCGGCAACGTCATCAGTCGAGCGCGCGCCGGCGGTGCCGTAGTCGCCGGACGTGGTGAGATAGGTGTAGTTGGCAAAGGCACCCAAGCCGCTGAGAATGCCGGGCAGCATGGTGAGCTGCTGCGTGTAGTTGAATTCCCAGCCGCGGACCTTGGCGACGCCGCCGTTGAACGAGCTGTTCAACATGTAGCCTTCGTAGCGGCCGCCAAACCCGTTGTCGGCGCCGGAGCCGACGACTCCGATCTGGCCGGTGACGATGAAGTCCTCGATGTCCTTCATGAAATAGCCGATGGAAATCACGCCAACCGGCTTGAGGTAATACTCAAGGGCGACGTCCCAGTTCTCGGCGTGCTGCGGCTTGAGCGCGGCGTTATTGATCGTGACGACCTGCGTGGTGGTGTTGACCGACTCGTTCGGCATCAGGTTGGTGAACGCCGGGCGACCGACGCTGTTGGACCAACTGAGACGCGCCTGCAGCTTCGGCGTGAGCTTGTAGCTAAGATGGACGCTGGGAAAGAAGTTGTCGTAGCTGCCGGTGATCGTGCGCGGATTGTTGCCGTCGAGGTAAGCGCTTCCGAGCGGATCAGCCGTGCGCTGGGCGGTGGTGGTGAGCGTGGCGGAAGGCACGCGACCATGCGACTCGACCTCGGTGCGCTCGAAACGAACGCCGCTAAGCACGGTGAGCTGTCCGAAGCGACTCTGCGCCTGAAGGTAGCCGGCGGTGAGTTCCTCGGTCACATCACGGGTGCCGGTTAGCGCGTTGTAGGTGTCGGTGTAGAGCTCGCGGCGCCAGTTGGCGGGATTGCGCGCGATGTCTTCGACCACCAGCGGCGTTTCGACAAACGGCAGGGGGCGGCCCGTGCGGAGCGAATCACTCGTCTGGAGACCCGGGCTGACGAAGGCTGCGAGATTACCGGTGCCCACGTAGGTGTAGGAACTCTCGTCGTCGACCTCTTCGACCAGCTGGTTGCGGTAGAAAAGGCCGGTCTTGAGCGTGGTCGGAATGCGGATGGGCAGCTCGTAGGCCGCGTTGGCTTTGGCGCCATACACGCGAGTGTTGCGCTCGCTGTCGCGCATAACGATCGCACCGCGGCTGTAGCTGGCGATGTCGTAGATGCTCGAGCCCGCGGTCTGGGTGAACGTCGGGTATTCGCCGGACTCAGTCTTGTCGAGGGTCCAGCCAACACTGCGGACGTCCATGGTGAAGATGCCGCCGCCCGGCGTGCCCTTGCGCCGGCCGTTGCCCAGGTTGGAATAGCTGCCGTTGTAGTAGGCGTCGTAGTCGATCTTCCAATTCGCGTAGTTGTGCTTGGCGCCGAGGTTCACTTGGCGCTCGCGGGCCAGGAAGCTATACATCGTGGAGTTCAGCTGCACGATGGAGGAAGACAACGGGTTCACGCGGGTGAAGGTGTCGGTCCATCCTGCCGCGATGTTGTTCGTGCTGCGCGACGTGTAGGCGCGGCTGGTGTAGAGACGCTGGAAAGGCTCGAAGGCGTCGTTGTAGATGGCACCGATGTAGAACTGCGTGTTGTCGGACAGCTTGTAGTCGACACGCAGATGCGCGCTGGCTTGGTTGCGGCTGTTGTAGGAATCGACGGTGCGATAGTCCCACACGTAGGCCGGCGACGTCGTGGTGTATTGGTAGTCCTGCAGGACTTGGTAATTTGAATAGACGTTTTCGCTGTAGAAGGTGTTGAAGGACACCGCGAGGTTCCGCTGGCCGCCGAGCACGTCGAAGATTTCCTGATAACCGATGCTCATCTGCGGGTGGTAGCGGTGAGCCTCGCGCATTGGCGTGGTGGGATAAAACTCCGGAGCGGCACGGACGGCCGCGCGGTAGTTGAAGCGGCGCTTTTCCTTCAGCGAGAGCGCGGAGCGGGTCTTCATGTTCACGGCACCGCCGAGGGAATCCGCCGGCATGTCGGGCGTGATACCCTTCACGACCTCCACTTCCTCGAAGAGCGCGCCGGAGAGCGTGTTGGTGCGGAACTCGCGGGTCATGCCGCCGATGCTCGACTGGAGATTGCCGTCGATGCTGACGGTATTGAGACCCGGGGCGGCGCCGCGGATGACGGCGCCCGTGACTTCGCCGGAGTCCTCCGAGCGGCCCGCGACGCCAGGCAAGCGGATCAGCACTTCGCCCAAGCTATCGTTCGGGACGTTGCCGAAGGCGTCGAGCGCGACGACGTTCTTGACGTTGTCCGCATTGCGCTGCCGCGTGATTGAGGCGGCGTTACCCTCGCGCTCGGTGCTGACCACGAAATCGGTCAGCTTGTAGATCTCGGTCGTGAGATCGAAATTGAGCGTGGCCCGCGCGCCAGCGGTGACGAGGACGCTGACTCGCTGCGTGTCGAGGCCGGCGTAGCTGACGACGACGTCGTAGTTGCCCGCCGGCACCTCGAAGAAGGTGTAGGCGCCCTCAAAATCCGTGAGCGCGGTGCGGCCCAGCGCAGGTAATTCAACTTGGGCGCCCTGCAGGCGGTCGCGCGTGCCGGAGTTGCTGACGTAGCCAGCGAGCGTTCCGGTGGGGTTGGCGGGTTGGGCATGAAGACCGAGTCCGGCCGCGAGGAGCGCGACCAGCATCAGCCAACGATGAAGGATCGGGGTGGTGGGATACATAGCGTGATGGAGGAAAGAAACAGGACCGCGGCGCGACGCCGGGAGGGCAGGTTCAGACTTCGCCGCGCGCCTCAGCAATCAGAAGAGAGCCGCGCGCCGGCAGCGGAAACGAAGATGCCACGCGCGCGAAAGGGTCTGAAACAGAATTGCTCAACCGATTTAGCATTTTCCGGGTTTTGTTGATGACTGATAACGTGCGCTCCTCTCGTTCGGCAGCAGCAGTGAAAGCTAAATGGATTTAGCAAGTCAAGGGAGTTTTCGCCACCCCGGCTGAAATTGGCAGCAGGCTAACGCCCCCGCTTGGTGGATTCTCTCAGCAGCACGGGCGGCACCACGACGACCTCCTGCGGCACTTCCTTTTCTCCGCGCAGCTTTCTAAACAACAGTGGAACGGCCTCGGCCACCATCGCCTCGTTGCTACCGGCCACGGTGGTGAGCGGGGGATCGAAAAACTCCGCGAGCTCGATGTCGCCCACTCCCACGATCGCGAGATCCCGCGGCACCACCAAGCCCGCTTTTTTGACCACCTGATAGGCGCCAACGGCCAAGCTGTCCGTGACGACGAACAAACCGTCCAGACCGCGCTTCGCCGCCAGGAATTTTTCGAGCACGACGGCTCCATCCATCGGCCGCAATCCGGCGGCCTCGATCACCGCCGGCGCGCGACCGGTGCGCTCCTGCACGGTCGAACGAAAGGCTTCGAGTCGATCCATCGTCGTGTAGGTCAGCCGCCGGCCATGCAGGATGCCGACGCGTTCGCAGCCCGCATCGAGCAACACTTCGGCGGAGCGCCGGCCCACCGCACCGGGCGATTCCAGCACGCAGCAATAATTGGGGATGCGCCGTCCGAGGATCACGGCGGGATATGGCAGCCGCGCCTTCGCGAGAAATTCGTCGTCGGCCGGCAGCGTGTTGGTGATCACGACGCCGTGGTAACGATTCGCGTCGAGCAGTCCGGGCTTCTCGGCCAGCCGCCCCGCGTGAAACATCTCGATCGCGACGGCAAAGCGCGTGGTGGCATTGGTGCGCTCGTCCACCGCTTGCTGCAGCGCCTGGAGGATGCGTCCGACCAGCGCGAGCGGCGCCTCGAATGAGGTGAGAATCGCCAAGTCGAATTGGCGTGTCGCCGACTTGTGCGCGCGCAGCCGTCGACCGGCCATGTTCGGCACGTAGCCGAGCGCCTGGGCGGCATCGCGGATGCGCTGCACGGTTTCCGGCGCGATGCGCCGCTCCACGTGGCGATTGGAGAGCACCGACGAGACGGCAGCGGGAGACACGCCCACGTGCTCGGCGATCTCGTAAATGGTGACGGCAGGTTCGGAGCGCGGCATCAGCGGGGCGGCGATGGTAAGCACCGAGGGGAGCAGAATGCTAGTGCATTGTGTGTCAGCCCGTCCATCAGCTGAGCCATCGACGCCCGGCCTCCACTCCCGCGCGCGAACGAAAACCGCGCGATCGCACATGAGTATTGCCGCTGACGCGATGCCGCGAGGATACCGGTCTTCCAAATCAAGCGGAACCTTGTTCGGCTTTGCCCTGTAATCATCCCTGCGCGGCAGCCTCGACCTACGCGGAGTTGCGATTTGCGGACACGTTGCCACGCTGCCTTCGTTCGCGGCCCTGTCTGCCACGCGGGTTGAAGGTCGCGACGCTCGCCAGCATTTTCGGCCGGACAGATAACAGCGGTTCAGAGCCCTCCCTTACGTGAATACTCCGAAACAAATTCTCCTCTTTTGCTCCGACCTCGATGGCACGCTCATCGGCAATGCGGAGGCGACGCGGCGTTTCCGCGCCGCGTGGGAGGCGCTCTCCCCGGAAGCGCGACCGTTGCTCGTCTACAACAGCGGACGTCTGCTCAGCGACCTGCGGCGTTTCGTCGACGAGGGACTGTTGCCGGCCGGCGACTTCTGGATCGGGGGCGTCGGCACCGAGGTGTTCGACGTGAAAGCGGGTCGCGTGCTCGAGGAGTTCGGCGATTACCTCGGCGATGGCTGGAAACTCGACGCCGCGCGCGCAGTCGTCGCGCGCACGCCCGGCGTGCGTCCGCAGCCGGCGGAATTTCAGACGCCATTCAAGAGTTCGTGGTATTGGGACAACGCGTCCGCCGAACAAATCCGCGAGCTGAAGCGCCAGCTCGCCGAGGCCGGCGTCGCGGCGCGCGTGGTCTATTCCAGCGGACGCGACCTCGATGTTATTCCGCGTAACGCCACGAAGGGCGGCTCGCTCAACTGGCTGACCCAACGTCTCTCCGTTCCGCTCGATCAGGTGCTCGTCGCCGGCGACACGGGCAACGACGCCAGCATGTTTCGCCTGCCCGGCGTGCGCGGCGTCATCGTCGAAAACGCGTTCCCTGAACTCTACGAAGCCACGGTCGACATCCCGATCTTCAGCTCGCGCCGCATTCTCGCGGACGGCGTGCTCGACGGACTCTGTCACTATGGCGTGATTTGCGCCGTGCCCTCGAAGCACGAAACAAGTCAGCGCCGCGAGGACATGGCGCCGGGGTTCAAGATGCTCTTCGAGGGCACGAAGCTCGGCAGCCTCACCGCGGATGAGCGCAGCTACGTTCGCACGGCCTACGGCAAGGCCCTCGACGCGCTGCGGCGCAACATCACGCCCCTCGGTTTCTCCGCCTGTTCGCTCACGGATAATCGCGTGACCGGGACCGACGTGAATTACCGCAGTGTGTGGGCGCGCGACGGAGCGATCACGGTGTGGAGCACGCTGCGCATCGACGATCCGGAGATTCGCGCCGCGCAGGTGCGCACGCTCGAGACGTTGCTCACGGCGATTTCACCGATTGGCCAGATTCCGGCAAACGTGCGCATCGACGATGGCACGCCGGATTACTCCGGCGTCGGCAACATCGCGTCGATCGACAGCGGCCTGTGGGTGATCATCGCGCTCTACAATTACGCGGCGCACACGGGCGACTACACGCTGCTGTTCCGCCACGCCGAGCGACTCGCGAAAGTGATGAACTGGCTCGCAGCGCACGACAGCAACAACGACGGCCTGCTCGAAATCCCCGAGGCCGGCGACTGGACCGACCTTTTCGGCCGCAGCTACAACGTGCTCTACGACGAGGTGCTGTGGTATCGCGCCAACGTCTGCTACGGCCGCATCCTCGAATTCATGGGGCAGTTCGAGCCGGCGGCGGCCTACTTGCGCGCCTCGCAACGCATCCGCGCGCGCGTGCTCAGCACGTTTTGGACGACGACGCAGCCCGGCGAAGAAGAGGCGCGGCGCCCGCACCGGTTCGCCGACCGGCAGTTTGCACTCGGCGATACGCAATACCTGTTGGCCGAGATCACACCGTTCGCCTTCAACTGGCGCTGCGACGTCTACGCCAACATTCTCGCGTTCCTCATGAACCTGCTCGACCTCGAGCGCGCGCGCACCGCGTTTCGTTTCATGTGGGGCGTCGGTGTGAACCAGCCGTGGCCGGTCGCGAATCTCTATCCCGTCGTGCAGTCGGGCGATCCCGACTGGCGCGCCTACTACACGGTGAATCTGCTCAACTTGCCGCATCACTACCACAACGGCGGGCTCTGGCCGTTCGTCGGCGGCATGTGGGTGCGCTTCATTCAGCGGCTCGGTTTCCACGAGGTGGCGTGCCGCGAACTCGTGCGACTCGCGCAGATGAATCAGATGGGCCGCGATCAGGAGTGGGAGTTCAACGAATGGTATCACGGCGCCACCGGCCGCCCGATGGGCAAGGCCTATCAGGCGTGGTCGGCCGCGTCGTTCCTGCACGCGTGCCACGAACTCGACGCGGGGACTGACGGGACGGGAATGTAGCGGCGCAGCGAGTAGCGGAATTCGTGAGAATTTCGCTCTGGCCGTGAGAATTTCGCTCTGGCGAACGGCGAAAGCCTCACGGCTTCCGCTACGACCAAATAGTCGGATCTACTGCGCCCGCAGATGCACGCGGAGCCAGTCGGCGACTTGCTGGCGATAACCGGGGACGATTTTGTCCCACGCGAGCAAGCCGTGCGGCGCGCGGGGGAGCACGATGACGTCACACACGTTACCCGCCGCGAGCATCTTTTCCTCGAAGCGGCGCGTCATCGCGATCGCGACGGTGCGATCGGCGTCGCCGTGCAGCATCAGCATCGGCGGGAGGCCGGGCTTGATGTAGCTGCCGGGCGAACCGGCGAGGAGAATCTTGCGCGACTCCGGCGTGAGATCGCGCGGCACGCCGAAGAGTTGTTGCAACCCCGTGCTCGCACCGCCGCGCACCTGCGCGTCGAACTCCAGATCGCTGACCGGCGCGTAGCCGATGGCGGCTTGCACGCGCGTGTCGCCCTCACCGAGCACCGCCGCTTGCAACGCGATGTGTCCGCCCGCGGAGTGGCCGACGATGACGATGCGCGACGGATCGCCGCGATACTCGGCCGCGTGCACCTTGACCCAGCGGATCGCGGTTTGCGTGTCCTCGAGTTGCGCGGGCCAGCGATGCGTCGGCAGCATGCGGTAATCGATCGAGAACCACACGCAGCCCACCGCGGTGAAGGTGTCGAACCACGGCGTGATGTCGCTGCCGCTGCCCGGCTTGTCGCTGCCGGATTTGCTGCCGCTGGTCCAGCCGCCGCCGTGCACGAGGATGGCGACGGGGAACGGGCCGTCACCCGGCGGGATGCCGACATCGAGCTTGAGGCTCACGCCGGCCGCCTGCCCGTATTCGACGTCGCGAATGACGCGCGCTTCGGCGGCGCGCACCGACTGAGCAGCGAGGACGACCAGAACAAAAGCCACAAACGAGCGGAGGAATTTCATCGGAAAAGCAGCAGAGGGATTAACCACGAAAGACACGAAAGGCTAACTCTGTGCTCTCTGTGACCTCTGTGTTTAAAATTTCAGAAATTAAACACAGAGGACGCGGAGGACACAGAGAGGTTACGGGGCGAGAACGAGCCGGGAGTTGCGCACTTCCGAGGTCCGGACTGGCTCGCCCTGCCGCGCGCGAATGCTCACGCGCTCGAAAATGATTCCGTCGGCGTAGGCGAGATCGGCGCCCCGCTCCGCGGAGAGCGAGACATCGCGGAACGTGATGTTTTGCAGCGGCATTTCCGGCAGGCCGCGCAGCGTGAAGGCGGCTTTCGAGCCGCGCGAGACGATGTCCTCGAAGAGAATGTTGCGGAACGTCGGCGTGCCTTCATCGGGCTTCGTCACTGCAGCGGCCGGCTGGCCGTTCGCCGCGTAGAAGAAATTGAAGTCGATCGCGCTGCCGACAATGCCGGTCATGCGGATGCCTTGAATGTGGATGTTCTCCACCACGCCGCCGCGCCCGCGCAGCGTCTTGAAACGCAGACCGAGATCCGTCCCGACGAAAGTGCAGTTCCGCACGAGAACGTTGCGCACGCCGCCCGACATTTCGCTGCCAATGGTGAAGCCGCCGTGACCTTCGTAGACGGTGCAGTTCTCGATCAACACGTCCTCGGTCGGCACGCCGATGCGGCGGCCGGCGGCGTCCTTGCCTGACTTGATGCACAGACCGTCGTCACCGGTGTCGACGATGCAACCGGTGACATGGACGCGACGGCAGGAGTCGATGTCCATCGC
Organism: Verrucomicrobiota bacterium; assembly: GCA_023432225.1. Taxonomy (GTDB): domain Bacteria; phylum Verrucomicrobiota; class Verrucomicrobiia; order Opitutales; family Opitutaceae; genus Didemnitutus. The sequence goes on along the minus strand of JAEYUW010000024.1, from coordinate 177,750 downwards.
GTCGCTGTTCTGCGCCCAACGTTCGTTGAAGATTTTCAGATCGCGCAGCGTCACGTCCTCGCAGAGCCACGGGTGGAGCGTCCAGTTGGGCGCGTTGCGGAAGGTGACGCCTTCAAGGAGCACGCGCTTGCACTCGAGGAAGCGCAGCAGGCGCGGCCGAAGGACGAACCAATAGGGCTCGTAGTCGGCCGGGTTGAGCGAGCCGCTCGCGGCGAGTTTCGCCACGAGGGCCGGCGCCTCGAAACCGGGCGCAGCGGGCAGCCATTCGTCGCCCTTGGCGTTGACGACGCCACCGGAGGCGACGAGCGCTTTCCAGAACGGTTCGGTGACTTTGTATTTTTTCACGTGACGCCACGTGTCGCCGCCGCCGTCGATCACGCCGGCGCCCGTGATGGCGATGTCCTCGGCGCGTTCGGCGGAGAGCGGGGAGGTTTTCTCGATGTCTTTCTCGCCGCGCGCATCGAAGACGCGCATCGGGTAAAGCGTGTGGTCGCGCGAAAACTGGATGAGCGCGCCGGCTTCGAGATGCAAGCGCGTGCGGCTGCGCAGTTCGATCGGGCCGGTGAGCCAAATGCCCGGAGGAACGACGAGCGTGCCGCCGCCTTTTTCGGCGAGCGCGGCGATCGCGCGAGCGAACGCGACCGTGTTGAGCGTCTCGCCGTCCGGCACGGCGCCGAAGTCGGCGAGGCTGACGCGCGTATCGGGAATGCGCGGCGCAACGGGAGCGGCCGGCACGACGGGCGCGGTGAGCGCGGCGTGCAGCACGACGGCCGAAGCGGCGAGCGCGCAGGCGTGGAAAACGGAGCGGAGTGAGCGAGCGACTGACATGGAGAGAAAACAGTTAGGGTTGAGCCGGCATCCACGCATCGGCGCCGCCGAGGACGTTTTGCACGGTGTAAGCGGCGGCTTCGGCCGCGGTGAGTTGTTTCGACCACGGCACGCGGGCGCCGGGATTCGCACCGGGCCCAGTGGAGCTGTATTCGGCGTAGCGCGCGGTCTTTTCGCTCTCCGGTTTGCTCCAGTTGTGCCAGCCGGCGGGCTCGATGTGGTCGCCGAGTTCGCATTCGATGAAAGCAACGGCGGCGTGCGGACGCCACGGACGACCGAGAAACGCGGGCCGCGACGGCAAGCCCGGTTCCCACGGCATCGGATCGTAAGTCAGGCGACAGCGTAGGAAAACGTAACCGAACGCGCTCTCGGGCGGCGTGCTCGCCGCGGTGACGTAGCCGCCGGCTTTGCTACGGATCTCGCAATTTTCAAAGACGGCGGTGCCGCCGCCGTAGATGAAGTCGACGCGGCCTTCGATGTAGCAGTCGCGGAAGTAGTGCCGGCCTTTCTCGGAGCGCAGCGTGTCCTGCCAGCCGAGCAGGCGACAATTGCGGATCGTGGCGCGATCGCCGTCGAGCCGCAGCGCGAGGGCCTGACCGTGTTCGCCGGAGGCGTTTTCGAACGTGAGGTTGGTCGCGGAGAAATCGTCCGCGAGCACCGTGAGCGTGATGCCATCGTAGCCCTCGAGTCGGCGGGCTTTGAGCGTCTCGTAAACGTTCAGGTGATAACTAATCAGCGTCGTGTTCGGGTCCTCGCCGATCAGGTGGATGAAACGCTTGGTCGCGGGGATGAGCGTCGGCTGCCAGCGGTAGCGGCCGGGTTTGACGAGGATGACGTAGGGCTTCGTCGCATTATCCGGCGCAGCGTCGATCGCGGTTTGGAGCGGATTGGTGCGCGCATCGCGCGGCGGCGGCTCGACGATGGCATCGTAGCTCGCCGGCAGCGGCGCAGGCGTGAGTGCCGGAATCGGCAAGCGCTCGGCGGCGAATGCCGCCGCGGACGCGGCGAGCCAGAGGAACAGGGCGAGAAGTTGAGGATGAAAACGCAGCATCGTCGGCGGAGAAAGGAAGGGTCAGCGGCCGAGGCGGCGGCGCGCCTCCTGGAGACCGTGGAGCGCTCCGGGGTGTCCGGGCGCGAGTTCCAACGCGGCTTCGAATTGCTCCGCGGCTTCCGCGGGACGGCCGAGTTCGAGCAGGATCGTCGCGGGCACGAGGCGGTAGTCGACGTTGGCGGGTTGCAACTCGACGGCGCGGCGAGCGGGCGGCAGCGCGTCGGGCAGGCGACGCATCGTCACGAGAACCCAGGCGGTCTTGAAGCAGACGTCGGCGTTTTCGGGTTCTTCGCGGCGGGCTTGGTCGAACTGCACCAACGCCTCGGCGGGGCGGCTGGTGTTGGCGAGCGCCCAGCCGAGATTCACGCGAGCGGTTGTGAGACGGGGATTGATTTCGAGGGCGCGTCGGAACGCGGCGATGCCGGCGTCGGATTGGCCGAGAGCCATGAGCGAAACGCCGAGCGTGTTGTGCGCGGAATCGAAGCGCGGCTGCAACTGCACCGCGCGCTCCAGCAAGGGCCGTGCTTCGGCGGAGCGACCGAGGCGGTTGAGCACATTGCCGAGGCTGTTGAGCGTTTCGGGGTGATCTGCCTTCAGCGCGAGTGCGCGCTGGAGATGCGGCAGCGCTTCCTGCGTCTCGCCGGCCTCGTCGAGTGCGACACCGAGATTGAGGTGCGCGACCCAGCTGTCCGGACTGCGCTCGAGCGTGGCGCGGTAGAGCGTGACGACGTCGCGGTAATGCGCGCTCTGCTGCCAGGTCAGCGTCGCGGCGACCAACAGCACGGCAACAGCGGCCGCGCGACCGGCTGCACGCGACCATTGAAAATAATCCCAGCCGCGCACGGCGGCGGCGGCAAAGAAAGCGAAGAGCGCGAGGCTGGCGTGGTATTGAAAGTGGTCGGCCACATACGAGAACACGAACGGGTAGACGTTCACGAAGCCGAGCACGGGGAAAAGTGTCCCGCCGAACAGCAGCGCCGCGGCGAGCGGACCGCGGTCGCGGCGACTCCACCACGCGGCCAGCGCCAGCACCGCAACGGTCGCGAGCGGAAAGAGCCATTGCCACCACACTCCGGAGTCGATGGTCCACCGCGGGTAGAAGAACGCCAGGTCGAGCGGCCAGATGATCGAAACGAAGTAGAACCATCCGACGCGACCGGCGAGCAACCCGCGCTCGATCGGACCGAGCGTGAACTCCGCGCCCGCGGCGCCGATCTGGGTGCTCTCGAACCACGCGGTGCCGAGGCCGGCGAGTGCGCCGAGCGCGATCCACGGCAGGAGTGGCAACACGTCGCCGCGCCACGACAAGCGACCGCGGCGCCACCACGTCAGCACCAACAAGGCGCAGGGCAGCGTGGCGGTGACGGTTTTGGTTAGGAGCGCAGCGAGGAACCAGAGCGTCGCGACGAGGTAGTGCTGTAGCGGCGGTCTATGACCGCCGTCCGGCTTAGGCGAACGGCGGTCATAGACCGCCGCTACAGACGGAGGAGTTTGCGATGCGTCGTCGAAACGCAGCCACGCGAGCGCGGCCGCGAGGTAGAAGACGAGCGACAGCGTGTTTTTTTGCTCGGAGATCCACGCGATGGATTCGACGCAGACTGGGTGCAACGCGAAGAGCGCGGCCGCGACGAACGCTCCCGGGATGGCGAGTCGGCGCAGGAGAACGAAGAACAGACACGCGGACGTGGCGTGCCAGAGGATGTTGACCAGGTGATAGCCGAGCGTGGCGTCGCCCCAGAGTTGGTGTTCGAGCCAAAATGCGGTGTGGAGGAGCGGGTAATATTGCTGCGTGGCTCCGGGCTCGAACCAGATGCGCAGAAGGCCGGACCCGGATTGCAGGGCGGGACTGGTGACGTGGCCGACATCGTCCCAGAGGAGCGCACCGCGGAGACTGGGGAAGTAGGCGACGAAGGTGGCGAGCAGGAGAACGACGAACACCGCGCCGGTCGGCCAGGAGCGAGCCGGAGCAGCAGAAGCCGGGGGCGAGGCGGGGTGTCGCGGACGATTCATCGGCATATTAACCGTGTAGCGGAAGCGGGGAGGCGTTCGCGAGTGCCGAGGTGCGAAATTCTCACGAAGAACGGACTGTCGCTGCGCTCGAAACCGCTACGATACGGCACCGCAAGGGCGAGTTCATCGTTTTCGGCACCGGAGAGAGGTGTGTTCGCGCGCGACTCACGGACAGAGGAAAAAAATCGCCGCCACCTGCGAGCAAGTGGCGGCGATGAAGTGAGAGATCAGCCGAGCATCAGAGTTCGAACGTCGCTGACAGGATGAACTGGCGCGGGTCGACGATGCGGTAGGTCGCGGCCTTGCCATCGAAGAAGGCTTGCGCGGCTTGGAGCGTGCCGCCGTCTTCGAAGACGTTCTTCACGTTGAGCTGGAACTTGGCGCGCACCTTGCCGTTGAACATGCGGGTGTTGTAGGTCACGAACACGTCGACGAACGTCTCCGACGGCGAGTAGATCGGCCGGTTCGGATCGAGTTCGAGGATCTTGTTCGAGGCCTGCGTCAGGTCCATGCCGTCGGTGTAGCCGAGGCCGTAGAAGCCGATGGAGCCCTTGCTGGCATAGCGCAGCGAGCCGCCGACGCTCATGTTCTTGAGGATCTTTTGGTCGGTCATGCCCGCCAAGTTATACTTCGTGTTGAGCTTGGCTTGATATTCGCGGATCTGGGGCCGGGGGCGGCCGATCAGCGCGCGGAAGACGGACATCGGCGCGTTGAGGTTACCGGCGAAGTTCGTCGCGGCGGAGTTGGTGGCGTTGTAGCCGCCGTTGGTGGTGCCGGAAGAGAACGTGCTGCCCAGAATATTCCACCAGAGCAAGTGGCCCGTCGCGCCCGTGGGGAGGTTGGTGGCATTGATGGTCGTGGTCACACCGTTGATGGTCGCCGTGGTCTGGGTGTAGCGCGGGTCCTCGAGCGTCGTCCAGATGGGCATGCGGGCGGCGATGTAGTCGTCCACCGCGGCGCCAGCGGAGGTGTTGATCGCCTCGGTCTGGGTGACGGAGGCGCTGACGGTCCAGTTCCTGGTGGGGTTGTAGTTGATTTCCACCTCGTGGCCCTTCGACTCCATGTCGTTGACCGCGGCGTAGGTGCCGTTGGCTCCGATCTGGGTCAGGCCGCGATACTGCTCGATCGGCATCTTGATGGCCGCGGCGATCTGCTCATCCGAGGCGGTGCCGCCGGTGCCGACGCCACTCAGCCAGGCAGTGGCTTGTTTGCGCAGGTTCCACGCATCGTTGGAGACGAAGCCTTCATAGCGCAGGATGCGCTGGGCCATGGTGGAGATGTCGCCGTTGCGGAGGTTGAGCTGCAGCGTCTCGAACCGGGTGTAGCGGATGGAGAGCTTGCCATCGAACAGCGTCAGCCAGAGGCCGAGGTCCTTGCTCGTGCCGGTCTGGTTGGGGAGCTTGTTGAGGAAGAGATCGTAAGCCGGGCCCTGCGCGATGAAGTTGTCGGACTTGTTGTAGGTCAGGCTGAGGCCGCCGACCGCTTCAGCGAAGAGGCGCTTGATGCCGGTGTCGCGCTCGATCGAGTCTTGGATGAAGCGCAAGTCGCGGAACGGGCGGGCGACGACCGAAGCGGTCTTCGTCTTGCCCGAGGCGACGCGCCAGTCGCCGCCAAACTCATCGGCCGCGGCGCGATTGTAGGACCGGAGGTCCGAGGACAGCGGAACGATCAGGGAATTCCGGTCGTTCACGGTGTCTTCGCGCAGGCCGTAGGTGGCCACCAATTTGCCGTCGAGGAAGGTGCTTTGGAGCACGCCGCCGAAGGTCTTCACCACGGTGTTGAGGTTGGCGAGGCCGCCACCGTAAGCGGGCGTCCAGCCTACCGCGCTCACATCGCGGAACATCTGCGTGGACGACGGGCCCCAGACGTAGGGCAGACTGATGCCTTCCGGGAAGTAGCTCGGGGCATATTCAATGGCGCCGCCCACCGTGTTGCCGACGTAGTATTGTTCGTTGAGGCGAGCGTAGTTGTTCAGCGGAACCAGCGCACCGGACGAGTTCAGGTGGCTGGAGTGGAGGTTGGCATTATTTTGCGCACCCAACGGGGCACCGGCGCTGGCGTATCTTTGCTGGTAGGCCTTATCGAGGTTCAGCGCGGTATGGCGATAGTTGTAGTTCCAGGTCTTCTGATCCTTGTATTCGTAGTAACCGAGGATCTGCTGGGTGCCGAGCCACTTGGTCAGGCCGTTATCCCGCGAGAAATCGACGCGATAGACGGCTTGCGCGCGAGTGGTGTCCCACAGCAACGGCTTGTCGCGAAGGTAGGGTTCGCTGCTGCGCAGATAGGGACGACCGAAGTAAGGATTCGGCGTGCCGTCGAGGTAGTGGGTGTTCACGTCGACCTGGAGCTGGCCGACGTTACTGTTCACGCTCGCGGGGCCCATGGGTTGGTTTTCGAGGCGCTTGGCGTTCTCACGCAACCAGGTGGCCTGCGCGGCCAGGGTCTGGCGCGGAGTGTTGATGATGATCTGGTCGATCTGGGCCATATACGTGTTCACGTTGTCCCAGGCCTTGCTGTTGCCCATCAGGTTGATCTCGGTCCAATCGTAGATCGAACGATCGGCAATCGGGCGGGCGACGGAGTTATACAGCGGCTGTTGCGTCGCGGAGTAGGTGTCCGAGGCGCCGGTGGTCAGGAGACCGATACCCACGGCCGACGCGGAATACGGATCGGTGGTGCCGTAATTGTTTCCGGCGGGAGAGCTGGGATTGCCGGTGTAGCGCGCGATCGTCCAATAGGGCGCCTCGCCGGGCGCGCCGATCTGGAAGGGTGAGCGCGTCTCTGCGCCGCCGGTGATGAACGACGGTGCCGCCTTATATGGCGTGGTAGAACCGACAACGTTGCCGTCACCCATGACGCGGCCGTCGGCGAACGTGACCAAGCCCGTGACGGGATTCCAGCCGGGGCGACCCGCGTCGAACCAATCCGTGTAGTAGTCGCGCGGCGTGGTGTAGTTGGGCCGCACGGAGCTGTTCTTGTAGTGATACCAGGAGGCCGCGATGGTCGTGTTCTTGAACGGCTGCGCCTTCACCTGGAAGCTGAGGCGGTCCGCGTCTTCGCCGGAGGGTTTGCGGACGAAACCGGTGTGCTGCTTCGCGTAGCTGGCGCGGAAGGCGAGCTTGTTGCGGTAGAGCATGCGGTTCACGTCGAGCGAGCCGCGCCAGCCGCCGTAACTGTCGGCGCGTGTCTCCACGCGCGAGAAATCACGCGTCACGTTGGCGGTGGCCGGCACTTGGTTGACGGTGCCGGAGGCGTTGCCCAAGCCGAAGATGTTGGCGTTCGGACCGCGGCTCAGTTCCAGCGAATCCATCCACAGCGGGTCAACCGGCACGCGGCCCGACATGGCGATGTTGTTGAACGCGATGTTGGCGTTGCCGATGCCGCGCACGCGATTGGCGTTGTTCGGATTGAGGGCCACGTTGTCGACGACGGCGCCCGTGCGGTCGGTGACGAAGTCGGAATAGGAATTCGTGCCCTCGGTGCTCGCCATGTGGTCGAACACGTCGTTGATGTCGATCATCGCGAAATCGAGCATCTGCTCCTTCGTCATGACCGTGATCGATTGACCGAGGTCCTCGATCTTCGAGTTCAGGCGCGTGCCCGACATGGTGTTCGAGGCGAAGTAGCCGCGATTGTCGGCTTTGACCGCGAACGGCGAGAGCATGACGACGTCCTCTTTGGGAGCCGCCGGAGCCGCGACGGTGTTCGCGTCCGTGAGCTTCGAACCCGGCTCTTCCGGCGCGGGGGCAGCGGCGGCCGACGCGGGAGCCGATTGCGCCCACGCCGAACCGGTCCAGGCGGCGAGGGCCAGCAGCGCGACCGCGAAGGTGCGCTGCGAGGTGTGCAGTCGATGGCGTTGTTTCATGGGGATTGGGTTTGCTTTTTGCTGACTAAAGGGGCGCGGCTCACGGCGAGCGCGGCGCGACGGAGAAGGGTTGGCCGTCGACCGTGACGCCCGCGGCGTGATCGAGGACGAAGCGCTCGCCCTGCGCCGGCGCGATGGCGCTGCGGCGGAAGGCGACGTCGCGCGCGTGCGTGAGGAGCACGCCGCGCTCGGCGACGAAGGCGCAGTCTTCGAACGTGACGTTCTGAATCGGCGACGTCGGCAAGCCCGTGATCCGCACCGCGACCGGCGCGCCGGAAGCGGCGACCTTGCGCACGGTGATGTTGCGGAAAGTGGGCGGCGCGGGATTCACGATCGCACTCGTGTCGGCGGAGTAATCCATGTTGAGGATCGCGACCTCGTATTTCAGGTCGCGCGCGGTGACGTTTTCCACCCAGACGTTTTCGACCACGCCGCCGCGACCGGGGCGCGACTTGATGCGGAGCACGCGGTCGGTGCCCTCGAAGTCGCAGTCGTGCATGTAGACATTGCGCACGTCGCCGGACATCTCGCTGCCGATCACGAGGCCGCCGTGGCCACGCTGGCTGGTGCAATGACGCATGACGACGTTCTCCGTCGGACGCGCGACGCGCCAGCCGTCCTCGTTGTAGCCGGACTTGAGCACGACGCAGTCGTCCTCGGTGGAGAACGTGCAGTGTTCGATCAGGACGTTGCGGCAGGAATCGGGATCGAGGCCGTCGTTGTTCGGACCCGCCGTCTCGACGTGCACGCGGCGGACGATGACGTTTTCGCAGTAGATCGGATGGAGCGTCCAATTCGGGCCGCCGCCGATCGTGAAGCCCTCGAGCAGCACGTTGCGGCAATCGACGAACGACACGAAGCTCGGGCGGATCGCCGCCTCGCGCGTGCCGAACACGCGTTGTTCGACCGGCACGCCTTTCGCGCCGGCGTCGAAGAGCGCGCGCGTTTCTTTTTTCTTCCACGACCACCACGCCTCGCTGTTGCCGTCGAGTCGGCCGGGGCCGGTGACGCCGATGTTCTCGCAGCCTCGCGCATAGATGAACGGCGAGTAGTTGAAGCACTCGACGCCACCGACGCGCACGAGGACGGGCGGCAGGTAATCCTCGAACACGTCGCTGAACACCACGACGGCGCCTTCGGCGAGATGCAGTTCGATGTTGCTGCGCAGATGAATCGGCCCGGTCAGCCAGCGGCCCGCAGGCACGACCACGCGACCGCCACCGGCTTCAGCCGCGACCGCGATGGCGCGAGCGAAAGCGGCGGTGTTCTTCGTCGTGCCATCCGCCACCGCGCCGTGATCGACGATGCTGACTGCGCGCGCCGGAAACACCGGCCGTTGCAATTGCGGCATCGGAAACGGCGCACGGATCGGCGCGATCGGCTCCGCGGGATCGTAAGCGGCCGCGGAGGCACTCGCCGGCATCGCGCTCAGCGCCGCCCACGCGCAAAGCGAGGCGAGACACGGTGCAGCGCGCCGGAGAAGGAGCGAGAAGGGTGACAACCCGGAGGGTTGCATTGGCTAGGGTGGCTCCCGGGCGACGGCTGCTGCAGAGCATCAACCGCGGACAGCGGGACGGGGGGAAGAGACAGGGGTGGGTAGAACGGACGCAAACACCGGGGAAGCGCGCCAGCGCGGCTTCACTCGGATGATGCGGGAGTGTGTGACCCGCGATGTGCCGCGGCAACGGAAGGCACGTTCGCATCGTTGAACAAATTGACGACACGCCTGTCATCAACGTCGCTTCGAAATACACACCGCGCGCGACAATCAACGATGCGAATTTGCGCGCCGTTGCCGACGCCGAGACCGCGCGACTTAGTGAGGGTGTTTCCGCGACCTGCCTGCTGTTAGTCTTCACCTACCGTCGCACCCCACCCCTCGCGTCGTCTGCATGAGCACCGGCTCTTCCTCCTCTGCGCCTGAAGGCGCACGCCCCAGTGGCGGCCAGTTTCGCTGGTCCATCTGCGGCCTCCTCTTCTTCTCGGTCGCACTGAATTACATCGACCGAAACATCATCGGCATCCTCAAGGGGCCGCTGAGCCAGGAACTCGGCTGGAGCGAGACCGACTATGCGCATATCGCGTCCGCATTTCAGTTCGCCTACGCGTTCGGCTATCTGCTCGGCGGCCGCCTGATCGACAAGATCGGCATCAAACGCGGCCTGCCGCTGGCCGTGGCCGTGTGGAGCGTCGCCGCCGCGGCGCACGGTCTGTGCTCGCTGATCCCGCTGGGCGAAACGATCTCGCTCAACTTGCCGTGGTTGAAGACCGCGGGCGCAACCGCCGCCGTAGTGTTCCCGCTGACCGTGCTCGGTTTCATCAGTGCGCGCGTCGTGCTCGGCTTGGCCGAGGGCGGCAACTTCCCCGGCGCCATCAAGACCGTGGCCGAGTGGTTCCCGCAAAAGGAACGCGCGCTCGCGACCGGCATTTTCAACGCCGGCTCCAACATCGGCGCGATTCTCTGCCCGGTGCTCGTGCCGCGCATGTATGCCACGTGGGGCTGGCCGATCACGTTCTACGTCACCGGCGGCCTCGGAGTGTTCTGGCTCATCGCGTGGTGGTGGCTCTACGAAAACCCTGAGACACACCCGCGCCTCTCCGCGGCGGAGCGCGAATACATCCGCGCCGGCCAGCCGCAGGTCGCGGAGGAAAAACCTGTGGCGACGCCCGCCAAGGTCGGCTGGTTCTCCTTGCTCGGCTACCGCGCCGTGTGGGCCTACATCGCGATGAGCATCCTCGCCGGACCGGTGTGGACGATCTACATGTTCTTCCTGCCGGACTTTCTGCAGAAGCACTACCACCTCTCGCTCGTCGAGGTCGGCAACTGGACCGCGTTGTTCTACTTCGTAGCCTCGTTCGGCGGCATCGCCGGCGGCTGGCTCGCCGGACATTTCCTCGGCCGCGGCTGGAGCGTGAACGCCGCGCGCAAGATCGCCATGCTGCTGTGCGCCGTCGCCGTGCTGCCCATCTACCTCGCCCCGTATGTGTCGAGCGTGTGGCTGACGGTGCTCATCGTCGGCATCGCGGGCTCAGCACATCAAGGCTGGTCGGCCAACCAATTCAGCTTCGCCTCCGACACGATGCCGAAGGCGGCCGTCAGTTCGCTCGTCGGCCTCGGCGGCTTCATCGCGTATTTCACCGGCGGCTTCACCGCCGAAATCATCGGCGTCGTCCTCAACAAAACCGGCAGCTACGCGTCGGTGTTTGCGGTCGCCTCCGTGATGTATGTGTCGGCGCTGCTCATCATGCATTTGCTCGTGCCGCGCATCGGCCAAAAATAATCCCGTGCTCCGCGCGCTCGCCCTTCCTCTTCTCATGACCCTCACTCCGGCCCTCTCGTCGTCTGCGCCGAGCGCCGCTCCCGCTCCCGCGCCGTGGACCGCCGATCGCGGCGATGGCACTTACCAAAACCCGATTCTCTGCGCCGACTACTCGGACCCCGACGCGGTCCGCGTGGGCGACGATTACTGGATGACGTCGTCGAGCTTCGGCCACGTGCCCGGGCTGCCGATTCTGCATTCGCGCGATCTCGTCAACTGGACGCTCGTCAACCACGCGTTGCCCGCCCTCGTGCCGCGCGAGCACTTCGCGACGCCGCGCCACGGCCAGGGCGTCTGGGCGCCGTCGATCCGCCATCACGCGGGCAAATTCTGGATCTTTTATCCCGACCCGGATTTCGGTCTCTACGTCATCACCGCCATCGACCCGCGCGGCGCGTGGTCGGAGCCCGTGCTCGTCAAAGCGGGCAAGGGCCTCATCGATCCGTGCCCGCTCTGGGACGACGACGGCCAAGCCTACCTGATCCACGGCTGGGCCAAGAGCCGCGCCGGCATCAACAACCAACTCACCCTCCACCGCCTCGCGCCCGACGGCTCGCGCGTGCTCGACGAAGGCAAGGTCATCATCGACGCCAACCAACTCCCCGGCTGGCGCACGCTCGAAGGCCCCAAACTCTACAAGCGCGACGGCTATTACTATGTCTTCGCGCCCGCCGGCGGCGTGACCGAAGGCTACCAAGCCGTGTTTCGCTCGAAAAACATCTGGGGCCCCTACGAAAACCGCATCGTCCTCGAACAAGGCTCCACGCCCATCAACGGTCCGCACCAAGGCGCATGGGTGGACACGCCGCGCGGCGAACACTGGTTTTTCCATTTTCAAGAGCTGCCCGCCTACGGCCGCGTCGTGCACCTCCAGCCCATGCGCTGGCGCGACGACGGCTGGCCCGTGATGGGCAACGACCCCGACGGCGACGGCAAAGGCGAGCCCGTGCTTCGCCACGCCAAACCCGCGCTCCCCGCGCAACCGGTCGCCGTTCCCGCCACGTCCGACGACTTCGCCGCACCCTCGCTCGGCCAGCAGTGGCAATGGCAAGCGAACCCGCGCGCGGAATGGTTCTCGCTCACGGAGCCACGCGGCGCGCTGCGACTCCACTGCGCCCCCGCCGCGTCCGCGACCTCACTCTGGTTCACGCCGCACCTGTTGCTGCAAAAGTTTCCCGCGCCCGCCTTCACGGTGACGACGGTGATGCGCCCCGATCTGAAGGAAGACGGCGATGCCGCGGGCCTGCTGGTGTTCGGCTACGATTACGCGTGGTTGGGCCGTGTGCGCCGTGAAGGCCACGATGTGCTCGTGCTCCGCACCTGCCGCACGGCGCAGAAAGACGGCCACGAGCAGGAACTCGCCACCGCCGACGTTCCCGGCGGAGCAGTCCACCTGCGCGTCGTCGTTTCCGAAGGCGCGCGCTGTCGCTTCTTCTACAGCGTCGACGGCGCCGCGTTCACCGCCATCGGTCCGGAATTTCAAGCCACCTCGAGCCACTGGGTCGGCGCCAAAGTCGGCCTCTTCGCCACCACGCGCCCGGGCGTGGCGAACCCGGGTTCCGCGCAATTCGAATCATTCGTCGTCGCGCCATAAGCAGGCCGGCCGGTGGAGCGCGTTGACCTCAACGCGCTCGCCCGGTGCGTCTCTCGGCACCCGTCGGGACGCCAGCGATCATCTTCGAATTCCCGTGGCGCTTTCCATGACGCCACTGCGGGCTTGAATGCGCTCGCGCCGCACGTGACATTGCGGCCCATTCTTCGGGAGAAGCGCACCCACGGCCGCCCCCAGCCCATGCCTCCGGAAACCACTTTGGAAGACGTCGCCCAACGAGCGGGAGTCCACCGCTCGACGGTCTCGCTCGCGCTCCGCAACAGCCCGCGCATCCGCCCCGAGGTGCGCGAACGCATCCAGCAAATCGCGCACGAGATGCACTACCGCGTGAACCCGCTCGTCGCGACGCTCATGCGCTCGCGCCGCTCCGGTCACCCGGTGAAGCACGTCTGCATCGCCTACATCACGAACTACCCGACGCGCTACGGCTGGCGCCCGGAACACCACGATCGCCCGGACTTTTTTCCCGGTGCGCAACAACGCGCCGAGGAACTCGGCTACAAGCTCGAGCACTTCTGGCTCGCCGAGCCGGGCATGACGCCGACGCGCATGAGCGACATCCTCAGTCGCCGCGCGATCACCGGCGTGCTCCTCGGCCGCCTACCGCCCGGGCAATCGGCACTCGAATTGTGTTGGGAACGCTTCGCCGCCGTCGCTCTCGGCTACACGCTGCGCGCCCCGGCGCTGCACCACGTCGCCGAAGACGCCTTCGCCGGCATCACGCAAATCGTCGAACAGTGTCTCGCGCGCGGCTACAAGCGCCTCGGCTTCGTCGTCGCCGACGTGGACGACAGCCCGAGTTGGGGCAACCGCCTCTTCGGCGCGTTTCTCCGGCAACAATATCTCCTGCCGCGCGAGCATCACATTCCGCCGTGCGATTTCGAACCCGGCCCCGGCTTCCGCGAAAAATTCTTCGCCTGGCTCTGCGAGTGGAAACCCGACGCGATCATCAGCACGCGCGGGCAGCCGATCTACGACTGGCTGCGCGCCGCCAACTACACCGTGCCGCGCGACATCGGCCTCGCCACGATGCTCAACAATCACCCCGAGCACGGCATCTCCGGCATCTACCACGATCCACGTCTGCTCGGCGCGCTGGCCACTGACATGGTGGTCGGCATGCTGCACCGCGGCGAAACCGGTCTGCCCGCCGATCCGCATTTTGTGCTCTCCCCCGGTGTCTGGTTCGACGCCGGCACGCTCCGCTCGCCGGAGAAGTGAGCGCCGGTGGTCGCCGCCGTCCCCACAGCGACACGCGTCGGCCGGGCAGCCACGCGAACCTCGTTATCTGATGCCCGCTCAGCCCGACGCGCCGCGAGCGAGCGATTTCTTGACCACGGATTGGACGGATTAAAACGGATGACACCGATCCGGCCAATCCGACTCCATCCGTGAAATCCGTGGCCAAGAAACGGCAGCGAGAACGGCACGCGCTTGATAGCAAACAACGGAGTTATTGCGTCTCAGGGCCGGCTACGAGTTGAGCTACGCTTTCCAATCTTCCGTGTCACGATGCTTGTCTAGACCAAGAGCATCAAACTCGTCGTGAGAATCGCCCCTTGTGACACCTAACAATCTCAGGGCTTGGTTGATCGCATCGTCCTCACAAAGAGGACCGGAAACTAGCTTCCCTTCTGTCCATACCGCCGACGATTGCCCGCCTGCTCCTCCAAAAAATTCGGCTTCCACATAGGCCAGCTTCTTCTTTCCAAGAAGCGCGACGAATTCGGTGACACTCCGTAGCGCATCGGCGGTATGACCGAACTCAAGAAACGGAATCCCAAAACGTTCACGCAGGTCTTCATCTATCGGCATCAACGCCTTTCCTTGTGGCAGCGGAACTATCTGCGCGCCTTCGATGACGTGGCCTCTAAAGTCACGCTCGTCTCCGATCACAGCTTGCAGTGTGTAGCCCATCTTTGTTCGCCCGACAGCGCTATTTGGTAACAGACAAAAACCACAGATCTCGCGGGCCCAGCGCGGTGGTTTCGGTGCAATGTCTGCCCCTCGCGACGGCGTCTGTAAAGCGTGGCGTTCAGCGGTCCGCGGCGGCACAGGCGTTTCGCCTGAGCCACCGGTCGACGCCGGCTGGAAGCCGGCGCTACTTTGCCGCGACGTCGTCCGCCAACACCAGGCTCAGGAACATGAACGTGCCGATCGCCTTCTGGTCGTTGGTCACGATCTTGTCCTTCATGTAAGAATCGTAGAAGCCACCGCTGCCGCCGAGCGTGCCGACGACCACCGTGTCGCGAATGTCCATCGTGCCGTCGGGCTTCACGTCGATCTTGTGGTTGAGCATCCCGCGCAGCGCGCGCCGGCCGTGCTCCCGATACTCCGCCGGCAGATAGCCCGCCTGCGCGCCGCGCAGAAACGCATACGCGAACATCAGCGAGCACGAGCTCTCGATGTAGTTCTTCGGCCCCGTCGGCTTGTCCATGATCTGCCACCAGCCCGCCGTGTCGCGGTCCTGCACCTTCAACAGCGCCGCGCACAAGTCGCGGAGCAACGGCAGCACTTGCGCCCGGCCGGGATGATCCGGCGGCAACGCGTCGAGCACATCGACCATCGCCATCGCATACCAACCCACCGCGCGCGCCCAGATTTCCGGCGAGGTGCCGGTGACCTTGTCGGCCCAGGGACGCGTTTTGCTCTCGTCCCAGCCGTGGAAATACAACCCCGTGCGCGGATCGTGCGTATGGCGGTGGATGAGCGTGATCTGGTGCACCGCCTCGTCGAACAGCTTCGGCTCGCCGAATTTCGCTCCGTAGCGCACCGCAAACACGTCCGCCATGTAGATGCCGTCGAGCCACATCTGGTTCGGGTAAGTCGAGCGATGCCAGTAACCGCCCTCCGACGTGCGCGGCTGCTCCTCGAGCTGCTGGACGAGTTCGCGCATCGCCTTCCGGTAACGCTCGTCGCCCGTGCGCTCATACGTCAGCAACAGCGCCGGGCCCGGCCGCACGCGGTCGAGGCTGTAGAGTTTCGGCGGATAAGCCTTCGGGTCGATCACGCCGTCCGGACCGACGAAGCGATCCAGCCACGTCTGCGCGAACTGCACATCGTCCGGCCGCCCGGTGCGAACACCGATGCGGTGCATTCCCTCGGCCACCATGCCCTGGGTGTAGTTGAACCCACCGAGCGTCTCCGGCGTCCAGAGCGCGCGCACGCTGCGGGCGATGCGGGCCGCCCACAGCAACGTCTCCTCCGCGCCCGGTTTCGCCACCGTCGTGAAGCTCCGCACGGCCCCCGGCCTCACACCGTCCGCCGTGACCGCGTCGACGCGCCAGCGATACGCCGTGCCCGCACGCAACGTCTCCAACACGAAGCGCGGCGGCGCGACGCGGCACTGCAACACCAGCGCGTCCCCGGTGCCGAAATAGACGTCGTAAGCCGTCGCGCCTTCCACCGCCGGCCATTCGAGCGCGGCATTCAGCGAGACTTCATGCGCACCGTCGGCGGGCGCGAGTTGCACGGACGACGCGCGTGCTTCCGACGCGCCCGCCACGCCGACCAACACCAGGAGCGCGCACGCCACCAACGAACGAAACAGAGCAGGGATTTTCATGGGGAGAAGACAGGGTGATCGACGCGAGTGCGGCGCCCGTGGTCAAGGCTGGCCGTCGCGACCGCGAGACGATTTCCCGTCGCGCGCACGCAACGCAACCGCGGCGGCACGCACATCGTTGACCCGCGCGAAGACTCGCCGCCGCGCTGTTTTCCCGAAAGATCGCGCCTGATCGTTTCGTTAGGTTTATCGATCACCGTCTCGTAACCCATCCCACCCATGCTCCGCCCCGACGAAAATCCTTCCTCGAACCGCGCCTGGCCGACCCCGGCTCGCGCTCCCTCCCGTGGCCAGCCGCCCGGCCAGCATCGCGAGTGCTCCACCCTGTCCATCCAGCTCACCATGGGCGGACGCGCCGAAATCGTCTGGAAGTGCTACGCGCCTTGGGACCCGGCGACCAACCGCTTCATTTCGCGCCGCAGCGTCTGGCTCGTCGGCCGCTACGTGAACACCAGCGGCAACCGCACCGTGCGTTACGGCCTGCACGACAGCGGCGCACAACACCGCACCAAACTCGTGTGGGCGCGCCCGAGTTCGCCCGACGCCAACGCCCGCATCGTCGAGCTCACCCGCGTCCCGGGCTCCTCTCCCACCGTGCCGCCCACGTGGGAGAATCAAGGCCGCGTGCCTCAATCCGTGAATGGTTTCTTCGCCATCGAGCCCTCCAACCCGCGCATGTCCGCCGGTGGCTGGATCGAGTTCGATCATCTCTACGAAATCGAGTTCAGCGCGCCGTGGTGCGAACTCGAAGTGTTCTACGATCAGTATCCGGTCGGCACGATCGCGGCCCAAGCCGAGGACGGCGGCATTCAGCCGATTCCGCCCTCCGCGATGGAAAGTTAATCTTTCGGCGACGCCCGCCAGATCCGCAGCAGGCCTTCCTCCAAGTAACCCACCAGGACACTGCCGTCTCCACTGGCGGCGGTGCGCACGACACTTCCGGCCGGGCGTCCCGGAAGAGCGGCGTGGAGGTCGATCTGCTCACGCCAGTCGCGCGTGTCCACCACGTGCACGATGCCCTCGCGTCCACCGAGGAATAGCCGCGGCGCACGCGGGTGAAACGTCACCGCCTGCAGCACGCTGCTGCTCGTCGCGATCGTGTGCGCCCCGTCGCCCGCCACTTCCCGCACGCCGGCGTCGCCGTTGTTCTGGCCCCACGCCAGCCAGCGATCGTCCGGTGAAAAACTGCCATTCACCGCCGGGCGCGCCGCTTTCCATTCGCGCACGAGTTCCAGCGTGTCAGCCCGCCACAAGCGCACGCAACTGTCCCGGCCTCCCGTCGCGACCAGCTTGCCGTCGTTGGACAAGGCCACCCACCAAATCGCCGTGTGCCCGCTGTCCCGCGTGATCGGTGCGCCCCCGCGAAGGGACACGACGCCCAACATCCCGCCTCGATCGGAAAACACGGCCCGCTCGGCGCGCAGAGCAATCGCTCCCTGCAACGGCACGAACGGCAGCTTGACCGTCGCCACCGCGTCGCCGCCCGGTGCGAACCGTCGCCGCTCCAACGTCCCCTGCTGCGTCAAAAGCCAGACGCCATCCTCCGCGAACGCCAGCGGCGCCACCACGTCGGCAAACAAAGCGCGCTCCGCCCCCGTCGCCGTTTCTGCGACTCGCACCGCGCTGTCCGGCGCAGTGGCCGCGACGAGCGCGCCGTCCGCGGAAACGCACAGCGCACGGCCACCCGCGGCGGGATTGGCGAAGCCGTCGAGCGCACCCGCCGTCGCTCCGGACTCCGCGGACCACGCGCGCACATCGCCGCCGTTGCCGGTCGCCAGCACGCCACCGCCGGGCAACCACGCCACGCCCTGCCCGTCGCTTTCCAAGCCACGCCACTGCCGCACGACCGCGCCGTTCGTCGCATCGAGCACCCACACACTCGAAGCGCGCGCGCCGACGGCGAGTCGCCCGTCGTGCAGCGCCAGCACCGTCGGCGGGCGGCCAAGCGTCGCGCGCCACAACGACGCGCCATCGCTGCACCGCCAAGCCTCGACCTCGCCCGTGTCGCCCCAGCCGCAGAACAATCGCTCAGCCGTCAACGCCAGCGCCGTCGGCCGGTGCGGCGTCTCCCATTCGCGAACCAGCGTGAGATCCGCCAGCCGCCACACGTGCAACCGCCAGCCGATTTCCGAAGCGCGGTTGAGCCGCGTGGCCAGCACCATCGCGGTTCCGTCCGGGGAAACCGCGGCGCCGTAGTAACCGCGCCGACCGAGGCGCTCCGTCAGCGGGTGGTCGACCTCGACTTTGCGTTCCGCAAAATTCCAGCAGCGCAGCGCCAGGACCACTCCGTCCGCATCCGCCACCAACGTCCACGCGCATCGATCATCGCGCCAGACCAGCGGCGCGTAGATGCCATCGACTCCTTCGCCGTCGGCCCGTCCGTCGTCGGTGCTCCAACGCATCAATCGTCCGCCGGCTCCCGTGCCGAGCAACCACCGGCCGTCGGGCGAAAACGCGGCGAGCCCGGTCATTCCTTCGATCGTGCGCTCAAGGGTTCCGTGCGCGACCGACCACAGTTGCACCTTCGCCCCGCCGAGCAAAACGGCCGCGCGCCGTCCATCCGGCGACACGCAGACCCGCATGCCCGCCGCCCCGCCACTCTGCCACACCCGCGCCGGATCGCCGGCAGCCTGATGGTGCAACGCCTGCCACTCGAATCCGCGCAAATCCGGCTCGCCCGCCGTCGGCGCGCACTCCGCCAGAAACCGCCGCGCGCGTCCGAAGTCGTCGCGCTCCAACGCCTGCTGCGCCTGCGTGAGCCGCGCCGCATAGATGCTGCGCCGCGCCAGTGCATCGCGCTCCGCTTCCGCCGCCGCGCGCAGTTTCATTTCGCTGTTGGCCCGCTGCCGTTCGACCCAGGCGCCGGCGCCCGCGACTGCGGCGATGATGCCGAGCGCCGCCGCGATGCGCAGCGCGCGACTCAGTCGCTGCTCGGTCCGACGCATGCGTCGGACGGATTTGCCGGCCTGGAGTAGCAGCAACTCGTCCAACAGCGCTCCCGCATCCGCGTAGCGCCGCCGCGCGTCGCCCTCGCACGCCCGCAGGAGCACCTCGTTCAGCTCCATGAATTCGCGGTGATCCGGCCATTGCGCAAAATCCAGCGGCAGGCGCGGGAATTCCGTGCGATCGACGCCCGTCGCGAGTTCATAAAGCAGTTTGCCGAGACTGAACACATCGGCCGGCGGCGCGCCGGGCCCCTCGGGCGGCACGAAGCCTTCCGTGCCCACGAACGTCACCTCGGGCGCGCTGGCGGAGGTGACGAGTCCGACGTCGGCGAGTTTGGGCACACCGCCGACGAAGATCACGTTCGACTGCTTGACGTCGCGATGCACGAGCCCGGCGGCGTGCAGGCTCGCGAGCGCACGCGCGAGGGCCGCGCCCAGCGTGATCACTTCGCTCACCGGTAAACGTCCGTGCCGCGATTGCACTTCGCGCAAAGTCAGCGGCCGATACGTCGCCGGATCGACGGTGCGGCCGTGCTCCGCGTCGTCGGCCAGTTCCATTACATAATAGAACATCCCGACGGCGTCGTCGCGGCCGGCGTGGAGCAAAGCGAGTTGCGAGGGCTCGCGCAGCGACACGGCGGCGAAACGCGTGATGCCCTCGAACTCGCGGGCAAACGGCCGGGGATTCGGAAAGCGGTCGCGCCAGACGATTTTCACGGCGCGAAACGCGCCCGTGATGCCGCGCGCCAGCCACACGTCGCCATAGCTGCCGCCGCCGATGAGCCGGATCAGCTCATAGTCGGGAATGCGCGGCGCGGGCGAGGTGACGACGGACATGACCGCCGCGGTTGTGTCCGGTCCGGCAACGCGAGTCGATAGCGCGCTGTGTCGCAACCGAGGCCGCGTAGCGGAATTCGTCAGAATTTCGCGCCGAGCCCGCCGCCTGTAGGGCTCGACCTCGGGTCGAGCCTCACGCGACCCCGCGGCACGCGCCGCACTCGCCCGCCAGCTCTCACGCCCGGCTAGCCCCGCAGCCTTGCTCGCGAAACCCTCCCAGCTTCCGCGCCATCCCGGATGTTTCACCACCTAGCCTGAGGCGTAGCGGAAAACGTGAGTTTTTCGCCCGTGCGAACAACGAAACGCTCACGCGTTCCGCTACCCTGCGGCGAGGTCTACGCCGCTCACGCGCGGAAAGCCTCCCGGCTTCCGCCACCGAACCACCGCCGGCGCGTCCGGCGACCGTGAGTGACCCGAATCAGGCCGGACGCAACCGACGGTGGAAGATGGGACGCGGTGCTTCGGCCGGCGCTGGCAGATCAGTGCCCAGTCGAAGCACCGCGCGTTTCGCCCGGTAGCTCAGGGGGGCGAAGCGGAGCGGTGCAGCCGGGCTCAGGCCAGGCGCACGCGAATGAGTTCGACCTCGTTCTTGAGGAGCTTGGTCAGGCGATGGCTGATCAGGTAGACGGAGGCGGCATTCACGCCGAGTTCGCGCGCCACCTTCAGCACGGACCAGCCCTGACGGCGGTAGAGATCGAAAATCTGGAAATGTTTCGCCGGCACGCGCCGCGCGAGCCGCGCGAGCGCCGCTTCGAGCACGTGGCGCTGCCATTCTTCGTCCCACGCGGCGTTCACATCCTCGCCGTTGGGCAAGCGCTCGATCGTCGCCGTGCGGTCGTCTTCGCCCGCCGAGCGCGCGGGATAACGCTCATGCGGTCGGTGCGCGCGAAACTTATCGGTGATGCGCCAGCGGGTGAGATTGAGCAGCCAGCCGCGGAAGGAGCCGCGTGCGGGATCGGCCTCGAATTCGTGCACAGTCTCCGCCACGCGCTTGAAGACATCCTGGGTCACTTCCTCCGCGTCGGCATGCGACAGCCCGGCGCGGCGGGTGCAGCCATAGACGAATTGGTAATAGAGGCGGTAAAACTCGGTCCAGCTCGCCTCGTCATTCCAGTCGCGCAGACGGAACAACAGCGTCGGGCGGGTGCGCAGGGTCGATGGCGGCGGGATTTCGGGAGCCATGTTCGTGGGATTCATAAACGTGACAACGCGGGAGCGCAGCCCAATCTTTCGGCGAAAAAACGCCCAGGCCGTAATTTTTTGAAATATACCACCAAGGCTGCGCGTTAGAGAGGGGGTAATGCCGAAGTGCTCACCGCATTCTCTGCTCGTGCTTCCGCCCCGCGCTGTGGCGGCCGGGCGCCGTTTTCATCGCCGGGCGCTGCTCATCGGCGTGGCGCAGTATCCGGCCGTCACCGGCGTGCCGTCGCTGCCGCCGTTGCCCGGGGCAGACCGCAATCCGTGGTTGCTGGCCCCGCAGCTGGCCAAGCGCGGCTTCGCCTGCGAACTGCTGCTCAACGAGCACGCGACGCGCGACGAGATCCGTCGCGCCGTGCGCGCGCTCGTCATCCAGGCCCGCGCCGGAGACGTCTGTGTGCTCGCGTTCAGCGGCCACGGCTTCTCGCTCACCGGCTCCGGCGCCTCGACCAGCGAAACCGGCGATTTTCTTTATCCCCACGACGCGCAGACCGCCGGCCCGATCCGCAGCGACGATCTCCTGCGCTGGCTGCTCCCGGCCGAAAGCCGCGTCTCGCTGTATTGCGTGATCGATGCCTGTCACGCCGACGCCGTCGGCAGCGGTTCGCTCTCCCGGTGGCGGCTGCCGGTGTGGTCGCGGCCGTGGCGCGGCTACCGCGCCGATCCCGATGGCGACACCGTGCAATCGGACAACACGCTGAACCATGTCGTGCTCAGCGCCTGTCGCGACAACGAGCGCGCCGATTACTCCACGCGCACCGGCGGTTCATTCACCCAAGCGCTGGTCGATGTGCTGGCCCAGCACCCGCACGCGACGACGCGCAGCGCGATGCTCGCCACCGCGCTCGAGTGTGCCCGGCGCCTCGGCACGAGTCAGCATCCCCTGCTGCGCGGGCCGCAATCCGCGCTCGACGCGGAAATTTTCAGCTCGTTCCGCCGCGCGGTGGCACCGGCTTCGCCGCGCTTCGCGTCGCATCGACTGCGGATTGGAGCGGAGCCGAAGGAGACCATCCCCCTTTAGACAGCCGGGCCGGTCCATCGCCAACGGCCCAGTGCGTGGAACAGCCCGGCAGTTCACTTTGGTTCGTGGTTGTGCTGGGATTGTGTGCCCGGTGGGAGGGGAAGTGCAGCCCCTCCCACCCTCGCACCTCGGCAGACTTTCCGGCGAACCGACGGCTCAGCGGGAGTCGTCTGGCGAGACCGCGGTTTTGCGGCTCAGGGACTCACTACCACGCGCAACGGCGCGGCGGCACGGCCCTTGTCGTCCCGGGCGTTGATGCGAAATTCATACGTGCGACCGCGCGGCAGCGTGACCTCGAGCGACCATTGCTGCTCGGTGTCGCGCCGCACCATCGCCTGGACTTCCTGCGTCGGCTGGTCGACCGCATCGTAGCGACAGATCGCTTCGAGCGATTCGATCACGCTGTCGCTCAACGCCGCCACTTCGACCACGATGCGGTAACGCCATTGCCCGTAAGGCTCGGCGCGACTCGCCAGATGGCGCAGCACGGGCGAGCCTTCGGGCAAGTCACTGCGCGGGCCCTCCACTTTTGTCACGGTCGTGCTGGCCTGCGTCGGCACCCGCTGCTTGAGCGGCGCGGGGACGTGGACGCCCTCGGGCCGCGCCGGCGTGGCGTTGTAGACGAGATTGTAGCCGGTCGCGAATGCCGGCGTGTAGCCCAGCAGGTCGTCGGCGCCGTCCTGATCGAAATCGGCCGCAAGAAACACGCGCTGCTCGGGAAAGTCGTTGCCGCTGGCCAGCCGCGGCCAGACCGGGTTGCGGCTGAAGCGCCGGTAGTCCGCTCCGAGATAAACGCGCAGGCCATTGCGACCCGCCACGCCGATGTCGAGGCGACCATCGCGGTTGAAATCCGCCACCGTCACCGAGGCCGTGCCGAGACCGAGGCCAAACTCGCTCGACACCAGCTCCCACGGGTCCTCCCAACCCGCGCGGCCCGAAGCGCCGAAAACCACGCGGATGTGTTCGCCGCGCTCCACATCGCTGTCCGTCAGGACGAGGTCCGCGCGCCCGTCGTGATCGAGATCGGCGACGGCGAGATCGCGCGCAAAATCGTCGCGTCCGCCCACGGGCCAGAGGAACGGCTTGGTGACGCCGCGCTGGTTGAAATACATCCACGCCCCGGTGCAGCGCCCCTTGTCCTCCGTCGTCACCGCGATGTCGGCAAAACCGTCGCCATCGAAGTCGCCGGCCGCGAGGCGCGTGATCCGGTCAAACTTCACGGTGTAGGCTTCGCCGACGGGAGTGATGCCGCTTTGGGCGACCTGCAGCAGGCGGAAACTATTGTGCCCCTCGATCGCCGTGATGCCCCAGCCCAGAGCGCCGGTGAAGAAACGGCCGGTCGCCGCGCCGCGAATCGGCTCCGTGGAGCGATAGGGTTTCAACGACGGCACGAACACGCCGTCGGCCGAGCCGAAGAAGACCTGCACGAGCGGTCCCGCGGCCACGACGAGGTCGCTCTCGCCATCGTGATTGAGATCGGCCGCCAGCAATACTTCCGGCGGGAAACCGTCGAGGCTGGCCAGATCGAGTTGGCCCTTGGACTTGAACCCCGCCGTCTCGTCGCGCGCATAGAGCATGACGCCGCCCTCGATCGCAGCCAGGCCGCGCACGCGCGGACCGGAATGCAAGAGCGCCGCGCGCAACGGCGGCTGCGCGGTCGCGACGCCAGCAGTGGCACCAAAGCTGAATTGCGGGACCGGCAGCGTCGCGGTGTTGAAGAGCACCGGCGCTTGCGGGTCCGTGCGCGGGAGTTGTTCGAGCCAGGTTTGCGCCACTACTGCGTCGCGCGCGGCGCGGGGAAGCTCGAGCGTCCGCGGGAGCGGTTCCGGCACCGGCGTGGCTGCGGCCTCGGCGGGAGTCTGCGTCTCGGCTTTGGCGGTTTCTGTCGCGGGCGGCGTGGCGGTGAGCGGACGCGCGCTGCGGATCCGATCGTTCTCCACCCATTCGTCAAACGCCTCGTCCGCACCTTCGTAAGCGACAAACGCCCGGGACGGCTCGGCGCGCAACACCACGGCGCGGTGGCCGGCGCCCGCCTTGTCCACGATCACGCGTGCCCCGGCCTGCCAACCGGACGCCGCGGGTGCAGCGCGTCCCGGAGCCACAGCGAGCAACGCCATGCACACGACAGTAAACAAGCCCACGAAACGGGAGCGCGGAAACATCGGCCGCACTGTGTGGAGCCGTCCGCCTCGGCGCGAGGAAAAATAGGGAGAACGCCCTAGGCAACATCTTCGAGCTGTCATGACGAGGAATGACGAGGAGCCGCCCGTGGGCGGCGCTGCGGTAATCCGTCTGCGGCTCGCTGGATCGGCCACGGCGGGCGAAGCGCGCCTCGCGATGACAACACCTATTAGAGCGGCGCCCTAATCGAATCCTCGCGCAACGATCGTGCCCGCATCCGCCGGAAGCCGACGTGGCCGTCACGCTCCCGTCAGCTCGTCGTAGACGACACCCAGATTGCCCGGTAACCGGCTGTTCTGCGCGGCGTGGTAATCGGGGAACGCGTCGAGATTGTGCCGCGTGACGATCTCGGCCTTCGACTTGCCGGCTTTGATCTCGGCGGCGACATGAGCGACCAGCGCATCGAGAAAAGTCGCCATCGCGAGCACGTCGTCCTTGCTGCCGGTGACGCCGAACTTCGGGTTGCCGTGGCCGAAGATATACAGCGCGTCCGCCGGATACGTCGCGGCGAGTTTCGGCAGCGCATCGCGCCAGTGCTGCACCTTGCAGCCACCCGCCTTGTCGGTGACGGGATACATCCGGTTGAAAACGAGATCGCCGACGTGGACGACGTTGGCCTTTTCAAAATAGACCGCGATGTCGCCCGCCGTGTGCGAGGGCCCGAAATGCCGCGCGCTCACCCCTTCGTCGCCCACGTCGAGGCGCCACGTGTCGGCGAACAGCGTGTCGGGCAGCGTCGGCTCGCCCATCTGCGGGCTGCGCGCCGCGGCGGCTTTTTGGAGAGCGGGCACGGCTTCGTGCGCGACGATTTTTTTCGCCACCGGCCGGAGCGTCGCGTTGCCGCCCGTGTGGTCCCAATGGTGGTGCGTGTCGATGACCGCATCGAGCATGCGGCCGTTGCGACCGGGGAGGCCTTCGAGAAATTTCGCCGCGGTCTCCGCGAACTGCGTGTCGACTGCGACCAGCGCGTCTTTGTTGGCGAGCCAGCCGATCGTGCCGCCGCGACCGGTGAAATAGCCGACGCCGCGGCGCAATTCCTTGAACTCGACTTGCACCGGCGGCGGCGTGGGCGCCGGAGTCGGCGGCGTGCGAGCAGAAACCGGAGGCGTCGTGGCGGTCTGGGCCAACAGCGAGCCTCTCGCCAACAAGCTGAGCGAGACGGCCGCGGAGGTCGTAGCGAGGAATTCGCGGCGATTCATGCGCAGGAACTTACGCGCCCCGCCCGACGCCGCCAGCGCGAATCTCGCTGCCCCGAGTCGCCCGCGGCAATTTGCCGTAATACGGCAAATTGTCCTCCCGCCCACCGATCGCGGTGCGTCACCGCCGCCTTGGGGGCTAAAACTTTCCTGTAACCACCCGCGCCGCGCGCGGTATTCCCCGCTGCACACCCGCCATGCTCCCGCCTCATGCTCGCCACCGCTCCAGTCACCGAAATCCGGGTTCCCTCCGACGCGTCCGTCGTTAGCTTCGCTGCCCACGTGGAAGCCACCGATCACGAACTCATGATTGCCGTGCGCGCCGGCGACGTCGCCAAGCTCGGCGACCTCTTCGAGCGCTACCAGCAACGCCTCTACGCGTTCTTCGTGCGCATGACCAACCAGCCGGCGGTGAGCGAGGACCTCGTGCAGGTCGTCTTCTACCGCATCCTGAAATACCGCCACACCTACCGCGACGAGGGCAAGTTCACCGCCTGGATCTACCACCTCGCGCGCAAGGTCGCCGCCGACCATTTCCGCAAACACGCCAAAGCCGCCACCGCCACCGATCCCGTCGATCTGCACGAACATCCGGACCACGACGGCATCTCGCCCGACCGCTCCGCCGCGACGAGCGACGACTTGGAAATCCTCCGCGTCGCCCTCGCCCGTCTTCCGCACGAACACCGCGAAGTCCTCGTGCTCTCGCGCCTCCAAAACGTCGAGCACAAGGAAATCGCCCGCCTGATGGACACCTCCGTCGGCGCCGTGAAAGTCCGCGTCCACCGCGCGCTGAAAGAACTGCGCGACGTTTACTTCAGACTTCGCCGCGATCAGGCCGCCTAGGCCGCACTCCGCGCGGCAAGTTCCAAGGGCCAAGTTTCAAATCTCAAAACATGCACCGCCTCTCTCAACGCCCACTCGCGTCCGCCGTCACACCCGCCGGCTTTGGCGTTTGTGATTTGGCGTTTGGATTTTTCCTGCGTCTCCGCTGACCACGCCCGTTTCTCTTTCAACTTTCGCTCCGCCATGAACTGCTCCCGCGTCACCGAACTCTTCATCGATTACCAGGACGGCTCCCTGCCGCCCGATGAAGCGGCGCAGATGCGCGCCCACCTCGCCTCGTGCCCGACGTGCCAGCGCGAATGGTCCGCCTTGCAGGAAATCACCCGCAAGCTCGACCAGCTCCCGCAACCCGAGCCCTCCGCCCGCCTGCGCGAAAATTTCTACGCCATGCTCGAGACGCACCAGCGCGACCTCGATGCGCCGAGCCCGTTCGCCCTCGCGAAGAGCCGCCTCGACCGCTTTTTCGAAGCCATTCTCCCCGCACAGCCCGCGCTGCAGTTCGCCTTCGCCCTCGCACTGCTCGCCGCCGGCATCTTCGCCGGCGCCCGCTGGCTGCAAAAGCCCGCCATCGTCACCCCCGACGCGAAATCCCAACAGGAACTCGCCGACCTCCGCGCGCAGGTGAAGGACATGGGCAAACTCGTCACGTATTCGCTGCTCCAGCAAAAATCCACGAGCGACCGCCTCTCGAGCATCCTCGCCACAATGGACCTCAAGTCGCCCGACCGCAAAGTCCTCACCGATCTCGTCGGCGCGCTCGCCTTCGATCCCTCCGTCAACGTCCGCCTCTCCGCCGTCGAAGCCCTCGCGCCGCACGCGCAGGAAGACGTCGTGCGCGCCGGTCTCCTCGCCGCACTGCCGCGCGAGACGGCACCGCTCGTGCAGATGGCGATGATCGAGCTCCTCGCCAACGTCCGCGAAACCGAGGCCGCGCCCCTCTTCGACCGCCTCTCGCGCGACGAATCCGCCGACAAAAACGTCCGCGACGCCGCCAAGCGCGCCCTCGCCACTTTACGCACGCCCCTGTCACCCGCTGAACAGAACCCGAATGCCCAAAACCCGGAGTCCTCGCGCGGCAAAACCGTCTGAGCCTTCCGCCCGCCAACCCTCACAAAATGAAAACCCACCTCCGCTCCCTCCTTCGCCTCAGCGCCGCCTGCGCTGCGCTGGCCTTCACGGCCACCGCGCTGCACGCCGCGGACGAAAACTCCGAACAAAACACGATCCGCTCCAAATTCAGCGATCCGTCCAAACCCGGCATCTTGAAAGTCTCGCTCCCCTGGGCCGAAGTCCACGTCACCGGCACCGACGGCAACGAGATCGTCGTCACCTCCAGCATCGAGCAGAAGGGCAAGTCGAAGGAAGTCGACCCCGACGGCTTCCGCCGCCTCGACGAAGATGTCTCCTTCGAAGTCGTCGAAAAGAACAACACCGCGACCATCGTGATGTCCGGCGACAACCTGTGGTCCGCGCACGGCGCCGAATTCCATGTCCAGGTTCCGCGCAACACGAACCTCGTCCTCCGCACCGAAGCCGGCGGCGACGTGAAAGTCGAAAACATCGACGGCGACATCGATATCAACTCGATGAACGGCGAAGTCGCACTCACCGACATCGGCTCCTCCGCGGTGATCAATACCATGAACGGCGAAGTCACCGCCACCTTCCGCAAAGCGCCCGCCAAAGCCGTCTCCATCACCTCGATGAACGGCGAGATCGACCTCCGCCTCCCCACCGACACGAAGGCCAATCTCCGCCTGCGCACCCACAACGGCTCCATCCGCACCAACTTCCCCGAAGGTGTGCTCCAGGCCAAAACCGAGAAGGTCAGCGGCGGAAAAGCCCACTCGTATACCTACGGTCCCAACCGCGATCAGGTCCGCGAACTCGCCCGCCACGCCGAGCGCGTCGCTCGCGATGCCAGCCGCGTCGCGCGCGAACACGCCAAGCTCGCCCGCGCCGATGCCGCCGACGACAAAGACGAGGAAGAAGAAAACGCTCCCGCCGCGCCCAAGGCCCCCGCCACTCCCGTCGCCGCCAGCGCGCCGCAGCCCGCGATCGCTCCGCTGCCCCCGCTGCCCGGCTGGCCCGGTGGCAAATCCATCGTCGGCACGCTCAACGGCGGCGGCGTCGACATCCAGCTCTCCACGATGAACGGCACCATCACCCTGCGCCAAACGAAGTAAGCCGACCGTTTCTCAAAGTCTCTCTCACTACCGAACCGGGGAATATCCTACCCCGGTTCGTCATTTTTGGGTTGGTTAGTTCGCCGCACTCAGTGCATCTTGCCGTGCGCGCAACACACGGGCCGTTGTGCGTCCACTCCCCAGTTGCTTCCGCCACGAAACGGAAGCACCACGCACATGCCACTGACCGTCGAGCGCAAGATCGCGGGCGCATTTGTTTTCGCCCTAGCCGTGATGCTAGGCATTGGCGCGACCACCTGGCTCAGCTTGGCGCGGTTCGAAGGCACCTTCGCATCGGTCGAACACACCCACGTTGTCCTCAACCGCCTGGAGCAGATTCAGGTTCACGCGTTGAACGTGCAGACCGGCTCACGCGGCTTCGCGCTGAGCGGCGATCCCGCCTTCCTCGCCCCTTTCGACGATGGAGTGTCCCGCATCCGCGACGCCATCGCGGCCCTTCGCGTGCTCACCCGCGATAACCCGGCGCAACAGGCTCGCCTCGACCGCCTCGTGCCGCTCGTCGAGCGCGAGATCGCGCTGATGGCCCGTCGTAATGAAACGCGCCGCACCGAGGGCCTCGCTCCCGCACTCGAAGCCGCCACCCTCCGCGAAGGCAAGGAGCTGATGGATGAGATCCGAAATCTCATCCGCGCGATGGAGGAGGCCGAGAGCCAGCTGCTCGCCGACCGCGCGCAGGTGATGCAACAAAACGCCGCCCGCACCCGCCTCCTGCTCCTCCTCGCGATCGTCGTGTCGCTCCTGTTGGCCGCCATCGCCGGCACGCGCATCCAACGCGACCTCCGCGCCCGCCGCGTCGCCGATGCGACGCTCCGCCGCACGCGCGCCCTCTTTGAAACTTTCTTCGAGCAATCCACCGACGCCATCGTCGTCGTCGACACCAGCGGCATCATTCGCCGCCTCAATCGCCGCGCCGAAGATCTTTTCGGTTACCCGCGCGCGGAGCTGGTGGAGAAATCCATCGAGACGCTCATGCCCCCGCGCTTTCGCGAGCGCCATCAAGCGCACGTGCAGGGCTTCCAAGCCGCCCCCAAGTTCCGCGCCATGGGCGCCGGCCTCGAACTCTTCGCCCAGCGCAAGGATGGCCGCGAGTTCCCCGTCGATATCATGCTCAGCCCGCTCGAGACCGACGAGGGACGCGTCGTGCTCGCCGCCATCCGCGACATCACGGAGCGCAAGGCCGCCGCGGCCGCACTCCAGCGTTCCGCCGAGCGGATTCGCGATCTCTACAACCGCGCGCCGTGCGGCTATCACTCTCTCGACGCCGACGGTCTGGTGGTCGACATGAACGACACCGAGCTCGAGTGGCTCGGCTACACGCGCGACGAGGTCGTCGGCCGCAAACGCTATCACGAACTCCTCGCCCCCGGAGATCAGGCCAAATTCGCCGAATACTTCCCGCGCTTCAAAGCGGAAGGCTCCGCCCGCAACAACGAACTCCAGCTCCAACGCAAGGACGGCTCCACATTCTACGTCTCCATCAACGCCTCCGCGCTCTACGATGAGCACGGCAACTACGCCTCCAGCCGCAGCACGCTCCATGACATCACGGAGCGCCGCGCCGCCGAACAAACCCTGGCCACCCTCCACCGCGACCTCCAGCGCCACAGCGCCGAACTCGAGCAGGCCAACCGCGACCTCGAGTCATTTTCCTATACGGTCTCGCACGATCTGCGCGCGCCCCTCCGTCATCTCGCCGGCTTCTCCACCCTGCTCGCGGAAAAGGAAGGCGCGCGTCTCGATCCGGAAAGTCGCCGCCATCTCACGATCATCGAGAGCTCCGCCCAAAAAATGGGCGCGCTCATCGACGCCCTCCTGGAATTCGCGCGCTTCGGCCGCGCGCCGCTGCGCCGCCAGCAGATCGACTCCGCCGCACTCGTCGACAGTCTCGTTAACGAAGGCCAGTTCGATTTCGTTCCCGGCACCGTCTGGCAAATCGATCCGCTGCCGCCCGTCTCCGGCGACGCCACGCTGCTGCGCCAGGCGTGGAGCAACCTCCTCGGCAACGCCGCCAAATACTCCGCCCGCGCCACGCCGCCTCGCATCCACGTCTTCGGCACGCACGACGATCACGCCCGCGAAACGATCTTCGCCGTGCGCGACAACGGCGTCGGCTTCGATCCCCAATACACCGACAAGCTCTTCAAGGTTTTCAGCCGCCTCCACAGCGATCGCGACTATCAGGGCACGGGCATCGGCCTCGCGCTCGTGCACCGGATCGTCATGCGCCACGGCGGCCGGGTTTGGGCCGAAAGCCAGCCCGGCGCCGGCGCGACCTTTTTCTTCTCCCTGCCCGACGACGCTCCCAACTCCCCGCCCGCATGAAAACGCTCCGCCCCATCCTGATCGCCGATGACAACACTGCCGACGTCGAGCTGATGACGACCGCGTTGCGCGCGATGAAGGTCACCAACGAGATCATCGTCGCCCAGGACGGAGCCGAGGCGCTGGCCTGCCTGCGCGCCCGTGCCGCCGCGGCCAACGGCGGCGCGCAGCCTCCCGCAGTTCTGCTCCTCGATCTCAAAATGCCGCGCGTCGACGGCTTCGCCGTTTTGCGCGCCCTGCGCGCGGATCCGACCTGGCGACATTTACCCATCGTCGTGCTCACCTCCTCGCGCCAGGAGAGCGACGTGGCCGCCAGCTACGACGCCGGCACCAACGCGTTTGTCGTCAAGCCAATGGATTTTCGCGAATTCATCGCGACCGTCGGCCAGCTCGGCTGGTTCTGGGGCACCGTCAACGAATGCGCGGAGTGCGTTTCCTGAGGAGGTCGCATGAAAATTCTCCACTTGGAAGACGACCCCAACGACCAGGAACTGGTCTCCGTTTTGCTCGGCACCGAGTGCCCCGAGTTCGAGCTCGTGCACGTGAGCACCCGCTCGGAATTCGTGGCTTGTTTGGGCCGCTGCGACATCGATGTTGTCCTGTCGGATTACACCATCCCCGGTTTCGACGGACTGGAAGCGCTCGCGCTCTCGCAACAGCACGCACCGTCGGTGCCGTTTCTGTTTTTCTCCGGCAGCATTGGTGAAGATCAGGCGATCGCCGCCGTGCGCGCCGGCGCCGCCGACTACATCATCAAGGACCGCTACCGCCGCCTGCCCACCGCGCTGCGTCGGGCCGTGCTCGATGCCCGCGAACGCCGGCGCCTGAAGGAGACGGAGCACTCGCTCCAGTCGGCTCACGCCCGCTATCAACGTTTCATCGAGGAAGCGCGCGATGCGATTTTTTCGCTCTCCGCCGACGGCATCATCACGACCCTCAACCCCGCCTTTCACACCATCACCGGCTGGCCGGCGGCGGAATGGATCGGCCAGCACTTCATCCGCCTCGTCGATCCGAACGACATCGAGCGGGCCAAACACCGCTTCAATGAGATTCTCGCCGGAGTCGATCCCGGCGTCTTCGCTCTCCGCCTCCGCACCGCCCGCGGCGTCGCCGACGTGGAGTTCACGGTGAACCGCGGCTCGGCCCCCGACGGCACTTTCGAACTCGTCGGCATTGGTCGCGACATCACCGAAACACGCCGCCTGCAGGAACAATTTCTCCGGGCTCAGCGCATGGAAAACCTCGGCCTGCTCGCCGCCGGTATCGCCCATGATTTCAACAACATCCTGACGCCAATGCTGATGGTTTCGCAGTTGCTCCGTGCCGAAGCGGCCCCACACCACCAGCGCCTGCTCGACACGCTCGAACAAAGCGCCGCGCGCGGCGCCGCATTGGTGAAGCAGATTCTCTCCTTCGCCCAAGGCGGCGGCGACGAGCTGCGCACCGTCCAGCTCAAGCACGTGGCGCGCGACATCACCGCCATGGTCGAGGAAACTTTCCCGCGGAACATCCGGCTCACCCAGGACATCCCGAGCGACAGCTGGCCCGTGCGCGCCAACGTCACGCAAATTCACCAAGTGCTGCTCAACCTCTGCGTGAATGCGCGCGACGCCATGCCGCAGGGCGGCGCGCTCACCTTGCGCCTCCAAAACCGCGAAGTCGACGCCACGGCCGCTGCCCGGTTTCCCGGGTCGCAGCCCGGGCGCTACCTCAGCATCGAGGTCGGCGACACCGGCACGGGCATCGCCCCCGACGTGCTGCCCCGCATCTGGGAACCGTTTTTCACCACCAAGGAAATCGGACGCGGCACCGGTCTCGGCCTCTCCACCGTCCGCGGCATCGTGGCCCGACATAACGGCTTCAGCACGGTCGACTCAGTGCTTGGCCAGGGCACGACATTCACCCTCTACCTTCCCGCCGAGCAGACCGAAGCCGCGCCGACGCCCGAGAGTTTGGACACGGCCGTCCCTCGCGGCGCCGGCGAAAGCGTGCTCGTGATCGACGACGAACCCGAGGTCCGCCTACTCGTCGAGGCCGCGCTCCGCCAACACGGTTACCGGGTCGCCACCGCCGAGAATGGCGCCGCCGCGCACCGGTGGCTGGATGACCCCGCGTTCACCGCGGACCTGCGGCTCGTCATCACCGACATGATCATGCCCCAGCTCGGAGGCAGCGAAATCGTGAGCCTCCTCCGCCATCGCCTCCCCCGTGTCGCGGTGCTCGTCATGAGCGGCCTCAACAGCGGCGCGGCCACCGGCGACGAGATCGGGGACGGCTTCCTGATCAAACCCTTTAGCCATGACGCACTGTTGCGCCAGGTGCACGCGCTGCTCCACCGCGCCGGCTCGTGAGCTGCGCGCACCGAATCGCGCGTCGTTCTTGCTAAAGCACAAGTGTCCCGATTGATTGGCGCCCGGATGGCCGACATTCTCATCATCGACGACGACGATATGTTCCGCGATGTGCTCGCGAGTGCGCTCGAGCAGGCGGGACATCAGGTCCGGCAGGCCACCAACGGCATCGAAGGCCTCAATATGTTTCACGCCCAACCGGCGGAACTGGTCATCACCGATATCGTGATGCCGGAAAAGGAAGGCCTCGACACCATCCGCGATCTACGGCGCGAGTTCCCCAAGGCCCGCATCATCGCCATGTCCGGCGGCCTCGCGCACGATCCCAAGCTTTACCTGCACATGGCGGAAAAATTCGGCGCCACCGCCGTGCTCGCGAAGCCGTTCCAGCTGACTGATCTCAAGAAAGTCGTCGACGCCGCGCTGAAAACGTGACGCGCGGGCGCTGAATCGCCCCCGTGGCCTCGCCGGACTCTGTGTAGCGGAAAACGTGAGTTTTTCGCTCGTGCGAACAACACCGCGCGAACGCGTTCCGCCACCACGCCTCGAGTCTCACACCATTCACGCGGTGAACTGGGCGGACTGGACCGCCGCGACAAGTCACGCGCGAAACTGCGCGATGAGTTGCAGCCGACGCTTCAGCCCGAGCTTCCGATACACGGACGCGAGCTGGTTTTTCACCGTGAGCTCCGACTTCCGCAGCGCGCGCGCGACTTCCTTGTTCGTGAGCCCGCGCACGACTTGTGCCACCACTTCCGCTTCCGCCGGCGTGAGCTTCACGACGCCGCCCCCGCTCTCGTGCTCGGAGTGCCGCATGGTCAACGCAGCGCCGCGATCAACCGCGCGCGCGTCGGCTGGCCGAGCTTGTGCAGGATGGAGGCAACCTGGTTCTTCACCGTCGCCTCCGCTTTGCCGAGCATCGCGGCGATCTCCTTGTTGCTGTAGCCGGCGGCGAGCAATTCGAGCACGCGACACTCCGCCTCGGTGAGCAGCACGCGCGGCTCCGCCGGGAATAGGTGATGCCGGTTCGTCACCGGCTCCGGCAACAGGCAATAGCGTTCCGCGACCATCTCAGAGCCCGAGCAGGCGCTTCACCTCGGCTTCGAGTTTCTCGCCGCGCGCGTCGGTCGCGGCGATCTTGCCGTCCTTATCGAGCAGGAACATCGCCGGGATGGCACTGATGCCGAACTTCGCCGCGTAATCGTTCTTCCACCACTTGCCGTCGAAATACTGCGGCCACGGCATCTCGTTCTTCGCCGCGAAATCGAGCATCTTCTTTTTGGCCGCTTCGAGCTTCGTCGCGACCTGCTCCGGTTTGTCAGTCGGACGCGTATTCGGATTTTCGAGCGTAATGCCGACGATCTCGAAGCCCTGGTCGTGATACGCGGCGTAAACCTTCTTCACGTTCGGCAACTCCGCGATGCACGGTCCGCACCACGTCGCCCAGAAATCCACGAGCACGACTTTGCCACGGAGCTTTTTCAGGTCCACCTCGCGGCCGTCCGCGGCAGTGAAATGCATTTCGCCCACGCCGGCAGCGCGCGCCTTGGCCGCCTCGGCTTCCTGCGCCGCGGCCTCCTTCCGCTTCGCGGCCACCTCGGCGAGCGCCGCGGCGATCTTCGGGTTCGATTGGAGCGAGGCTTCGAACGCGTCGGCGCTCTCGGCAGATTTCTGGCGCAGCGCGCCGGCGAATTGCTCGATCACCGGCATCGCGCGCTCATCGGGCATGGTCGCGAGGACGCGCTCGACGAGTGGACGATACACCTCGATGTCGAACGTCGCGCCGCGACTCGCCGCCGCTCCGCGCGCATCGGCGAGCAACGCGAAGAACGCCCCGCCGCGCTGGCGCGTGGTCGCCTCCGGGTGCTCGATCGCCGCCGTGAGGAACCTCGCCTGCTCGGCGCGGAACACATCGCGCGCCGCCTGATCGACGATCAGGTTGCGCTCGCCCGGTGCGGTGGCGAACTCCGGCTTGAAACCCGTGAGAAACCACGGGCGCGTGAAACTCGACTGGATGAGTCCATCCCAGCGCCGCGGGTCGTCCGGAAATTTGGCCGCGAAATCGCGCGCCGCCGTCGCAAACGCGCGCATCTGCTTGTCCTGAAATTCCCAAAACGCGGGATCTTTGCGCTCAAGGCCGGCCGGCGCCTCCTCGCGCCAGATTTGCCACAGCGCCTCCTGCGCTCGATCGGCCGCGGATTTTTCGGCGGGCGCGGCCGCCGCTGTCGCCGGAGCGGCTGGCGCGGCAGGAGATTTCTGGGCGGAAGGAACGTCGGCCACCGCGACGGTGCAAAGCACGAGAGCAGGAAGGAGGAAGCGCATAGAAAGGAAAAGTAGGGCCAGTCTGTGACTGGCCCAGGGAGGTTGTTCGCGACTCAAGGAGCCGCTGGCTAATTAGAATTTCTTCGCGAGCGTGAGGATGTAGCGGCGCAGGCGCGGATCGCCGGCGAAGCGCGGGCTGCCGTTGATGATCTCGGGCTCCTCGTTCAGCGCGTTCATGATCGTCACGGTGATCTTCGTGCCGCTCAGCGCGCGCTCCCACCAGATCTTCGAGCTGGCGCTGTAGCGATCCACCGCGCCGAAGTTGTAGGAAACCTGCGGATTGACCGTGGTGAGTTCGGGATACGGCGTGCTCGTGAGCCCGTTGATGTAATAAGTGGCCTGATGGTCGACCGACACGCCCGCATCCCACGGTCCCTTGCCCCAGAAGACGGAGCCACTGAGCTTGCGCGGTTGATGGCCAAAGGAGGCACTCGGCGCGGCCGCGGGGGTGGATTGGGTCCAGGTGACGTTGGGATCGGACATCGCCGCGTTGATCGTGAGTCGGCCGAAATCAAACGTGCGATCGTAGGTCGCGCGGAAATCCCAACCCTTGGTTTTCACGCCCGCGAGGTTGATGTTGCTGGCGTCCCAACCGATGCCGCCGTCGGCCGCGGTGATGATCGTGCCGCCCGTGTAGCCAAGCGCCTGGTCGGCCGGCGTGAGCGGATTGCGGAAGACGCGTTCCGGGAAGTAGCGCAGCAGCGTCTGCAGATTCGTGGAGCCGGAGCGCTCGGTGAAGCTCATCTCGTAATAGTCGGCGGAGAACGACAGGCCCTTGAACCACTCGCCGGGGACGTCGATCACGATGCCCGCGTTGCGCGAAACGGAGTCCTCGGGATTCAGCGAAGGATTGCCGCCGCTCTTGTAGGTGTAAGCGGTGCGCGGAATGAGCGTGTTGCCACGGGCGGGATCGACCGTCGTGTTGGTCGCGCCGATGGTGGTGGGGAACGTCGTCACCGGCGCGAGCAGATCGTAGAGGCGCACGGGCTTGAAGCCCTCGGAACGCGAGGCGCGCAGCGAGAGCCACTTCAGCGGCCGATAGAAAGCGCGGTAAGTCGGCGACTGGGCCTCGCCGATGTCAGAGTAGTCGGTGGCGCGATAGGCCGCGCCGACTTCGAGGCGATCGACGAACGGGATGCCTTGCTTGTCGGACAGCAGCGGCAGGCTGACTTCGCCGAAGGCGGCGGTGAGTTCGCGGCTGAACGGCTTGGTCAGCACGTAGGTGGGCGTGGAGGCGTTTTGCTCGCGCCAGAATTTCACCTTTTCCTCGGTGGCCTCGATGCCCACGGCAACGTGCCAGGCTCCCGCCCAGCTTTCCCACACGGGACCGTCGGCCATGACGCTGTATTGGGTGGTGTCGGAAGTGTCCTTGTGGTCGTGGAACGGCATCAGCGCCTCGAGCACGCCGGCGCCGTTGGGATTGACGCCGCGCGAACTGTCGTAGGCGAGGATCGGTTTGTTCGCGCTGGCCATCGCGGCGCTGAGCAGGCCGGAGTTGAAGGACGAGCCGCTGAGCGCGTCGTCGGACACGATGTTGCGCGCAAAGGACGCGCTGGCGTCATAGCGCCAATCCTGGAGGAAATCGCCGCGAATACCGAGCACGAGGCCTTGGTTTTCCTGCGCCGAGATCGTGCGCGGGAGCGGCAGATCGTAGAATACTTTTTGCAGGTAAAGCGCCTGGTTGAACGGGTTGCCGGGATAGCCGGCAGGTAGCTGCTGGGTGAGCGTGACGGGCGTGCCGATGTAGTCGTTGCGGAACTTGCTCGCGCGGGCCTCGAGGTAGACGTTGGCCCACGTCGCGAATTGGTAATCGCCCTTCACGACGGCGCTGAGGCGCGTGCTCGCATCGATCGAGTAGGCGTAGGGCGCGGCATCGTAAGGCGTGGACGGAACCGTGGTGCTGTAGGCGGCGTTGGCGGCCGTCGTGCCGACCGAACCGGAAGGCAGCGCGACGACGTGCGTGCTCAGGCCGGTGATCGCCGGCGTGCTGGCGGTGTAGTGCCACCACTGCGTGGAAAGCGTGCCGGCGCCCGGCGCGGGATTGTAGAGGAAGTTGGTGCTCGTGCTGCCGAAGACGCGGTCGTCATAGGTGCGCGTCCACCAGCGGTCGGAAGCCTTCATCGCATTCTGGCTCTCGCCGGAGAGCGTGACGAACGTGCTGAGCTTACCGTAACGCGCACCGGCCGTGAGGCTGACGGTCGTCTGCGCGACGTCGGTGTCGAACGTGTTGTCGTAGGTCACGCGCAGGTCGGCACCGCGATAGTTTTTCTTCAGGATCACGTTCACGACGCCCGCGATGGCCTCGGATCCGTAGATCGCACCGGCGCCCTGGGGGAGCACTTCGATGCGCTCGATCGCCGAGACCGGAATGCCGTCGACCGAGAAATCTTCGCGTCCACCCGCGCCGCCCGGCGCTTCCTGACCGGTGTGCGGGATGCGGCGGCCGTCGATGAGGACGAGCGTGGAGTTGCCGCCGACGCCGCGGAGATTGAAGGAGGTGCCGACGGTCTGCGCGCGCGACGTGCCGCTGTTCTGCATGTTGTCGTTGAAGCCCACTGCGCCGCCGAGCTGCGGGATCGCCCAACGGATGTCGGCGAGGCGCGTGACACCGCGCCGCTCGAGCTCGATTTGAGGGACGGCGAAGACCGGAATCGCACCTTGCTCCTGGCCGAGCGTGCGGATGCGCGTGCCGGTGACTTCGAATTGCTCGAGTCGCACTGCGTCGGATTCGGACTCGGCCGGCTTCGCGGCTTCGACGGGAATTTTCTTCGAATCTTCTTTGTCCGCGGGCGCCTGCGGCGCCGTCTGCGCGAAAGCAAATACCGGCAGCGCGAATAAAAGCGCGGCCCGGACCAAACGAGAGGCTTCTAGGTTCATAGGTGTTAGTGTGTGCGAGGGGTGCGGCCACCCTTCAGCCGGTCGCGTGCCCGCACAAACTAACTTAGGTTAATAAACCACCCCCACTCGTCATACGACCGGATTGAGACTCGCACCGGTGGCCCGGCGCGTGCTCCGTTCGACGCCGTTGAGTCACCCGAAGCCACACAATTTGGGCCTGCTTCCCGCTGCCGCCGGACAAAACGCGCTGCTGAATCTGCATCGCGCGCTCGAGTTCGACGAACTCTGGGACGCGCTCCAAGGCCTGTTCGAGGAACTCGTGCCGCACGACACGCTCGTGATGTCGGTCAATTACCTCGATTGGAAAAAGGAGACATCGACGAAGCGTTTCTCCTCCGCCCATTCGCGCCATCCGCACGACGACCATGCGAATCAACTCGTCGCTGCCGAAGGTCGTGCGTTTTTCCAGCCGTTTCTCGATCTCCATCACGGCATTCCCGCCTATCAGCACAGTCAGCTCGTTTCCGATCCGCGGAAGATCGACCGCGCGCCCTACTACCGCCGCTATATGTCGCGTTACGACTGGCGCTACTCGGCGCACCTGCTGTTTTGGCATGGCCGCGGCGTGGAGACGTCGTTTGCGCTGCGGCGGCGCGCCGAGCAGGGCGACTTCACGCCGCATGAGATGCGCACGCTGGAGGCGGTGCATCCGCACATCAAAGTCGCCTTCGATCGCATGAAGATCTTCGAACAGGAGCGGCAGCGCCGCCGCCTGCTCGAGGGCTTTTATCGCGCCAAGCCCGATGCGGTGCTCTTCCTCGATTGGAACCTGGAGCCCATCTACGTCTCGCAGGACGCGCTCGCGCTCTGCGCCGTGTGGAACCTCGGCCACGAACGCGCGCGCAGCTATACGCCGCAGGCGGTGTTCGCCATCCCCGACGAGATTCGCGCGGCGTGCGACGAACTCCGCCGCGAATGGCAGGCTCGTCCCAGCGGCTCGCTGCCCGTCGAGGGCAACGCCCCCACGCGCCATGTGTTCTCGCGTCAGCCCGGTCACGAAGCGCTCATCACCTTGCGGCCGGAGAAAAATGGCACGCTGACCAAACCCGTGTTCGTCGCCCGTCTGCGCGTCAGCGAATCCGCCGAGCCGGTGATGACGCGGCCAGACGCTTCCTCCGACCGCCTCCTGCGCCAGCTCTCGCCCGGCGAACGCGAACTCGCCCAGCTCGTCTGCGCCGGCCTTACGAACAAGGAGATCGCCGCCCAGCTCAACAAGACCGAGGGCAGCGTGAAAGTGCAGCTCAGCGGCGTGTTCCAGAAACTGCGCGTCAACAGCCGCGCCAAGCTGATCGTCGCCCTGCGCAGCTGAGGGTGCACTGCCGTCTTCCGTGCGGTCTCGCCCCAAAGCTCCAGACGGCTGAACACAGAGGCCGCAGAGAGCACAGAGAAACTCCCTCTTTGCCTCTTCCACTCTCTGTGTGCTCTGCGCCCTCTGTGTTTAAAATTCTGGGCTGCGCGGCGTTTGGCTGCGGAGTTGCGCGCCTCGATTTCGCCTGCTCCACTCCGCAGCGTGTCCCTGGAACCTCCTACGCCTGACGCCGACCCGCTCACGTCCGCCGTCACCGCCGATCAAGTCGCGGCACACGCAGCCGACCCTCACCACGGCGCGCATGGGCCGTCCCACACGCATTGCGAGAACTGCGGCACCGAATTGAAGGGGCCGTTTTGCCACGCGTGCGGACAGCACGACTTCGAGTTTCATCGCTCGTTCGGACACGTGTTCCTCGAAGCGCTGGAGAACTTCTTCCACTTCGACGCAAAATTCTTTCGCAACATCGTCACGCTGCTCTTTCGGCCCGGCGTGCTCACCGCGGATTTCAATGCCGGCAAACGTGCGTCGCAGATGCCGCCTTTCCGGCTCTACGTCTTCGTGAGCGTGCTCTTCTTCTTCCTCAGCTTCGTCGGCCGCAGTTCGTCTTCGTTCCTGGAAGAGGAGCGTCGGAAGGCCCCCCCGACGACAGCACAGGAATCGCACGCGCCAGCAAAAGAATCCCCCTCGAACCCGCCGGCGCCGGCACCAGCCGCCAAGCCCGCGACGAAAACGATCACCGCGATGCCGGGCGGGTTTAACCTCAGCCTCAGTGAACAAAACGACACCGCTTTCGAGCGCTACCTGACCGAGCGCGGCGACTACGCGTTCGCCCACCCCGACAAGCTGAAGGAGGCCTTCGTCCACGCCCTGCCGAAGATGCTGCTCTTCTGCCTGCCGCTTTTCGCTCTTTGCACCCGGGTGCTTTTCCGCAGGTCCGGTCACGTTTACCTGCAACACCTCGTGCTCGCGCTGCACTTTCATACGTTCATCTACCTCTTCCTGCTCGTGCGCGACGGCTGGGTCGGGCTCGGCAGCTTCCTGCACGTTGGCGGCGCTCTTTCCTTCGCCGCGGGAATCTGGCTCACGGTGTATCCGTTTCTGATGTTCCGCCGCTTGTTCGGCCTCGGCTGGCGATCGACGATCTGGCGGACGCTCGTTGTCGCCACGTCCTATTGGTTCATCCTGTGCCTGGCGTTCGTGACCACGATCATGCTGATCTTCGCGACGCTGTAGCGGCCCAGCCGCCGCGCACCGCTCGGCTATGATGCTGCCTCGATCGACTCTTCACATGAAGGCGCTCCGCCTCGTCGCTCCCCATCTCCCGCTTGAGTTGCACGACGTTCCCGTGCCCGCGCCCGGGCCCGACGACGTGCTGATTCGCGTCCGGGCCGCGGGCATCTGCCACTCGGATGCACACTACCGCAACGGCGTCGCGCAATTCGACCGCTTGCCACTCACGCTCGGCCACGAAGTCGCCGGCACGATCGCCGAGCTCGGCGCCAACGTCCGCTCGCTCACTCGCGGCCAGCGGGTGTGCGTGCACTACCTCGCCACCTGCGGCACGTGCGCCTGGTGTGCCGGTGGCCACGAACAGTTCTGCGGCACCGGCCAGATGATCGGCCGCCACCGCGACGGCGGCATGGCGGAATTCATCGTCATGCCCGCCGCGAGCGTCTTCCCGCTGCCCGACGCCATCTCCTTCGCCCACGGCGCCGTCATGATGTGCTCGTCGGCCACCGCCCTCCACGCCCTGCGCAAAGCCCGTCTCGCCCCCGGCGAGAGCGTCGCCATCTTCGGCGTGGGCGGGCTGGGCGCCTCGGCGGTGCAACTGGCCCGCGCGCTCGGCGCCGCAGCGGTCTTCGCGGTGGACATCAACGCCGACAAGCTCGCACTCGCCGAGCAATTCGGCGCAACGCCCGTCAACGCCCGCACACTCGACCCCGTCGCCGAGATTCGCCGCGCCACCGGTGGTCGCGGCGTGGACGTCGCGCTCGAGTTGATCGGCCTGCCGCAAACCATGCAGCAATCCGTCCGCGTGCTGAACAAAATGGGCCGCGCTGCCCTCGCCGGCCTCACGCGGCAGCCGCTCGCGGTCGATCCCTACTACGAAGTGATCAATCAGGAGGCCGAGATCATCGGCGTCTCCGATCACCTCGCCACCGAGATTCCCGAACTGCTGCGCTACGCCACCGACGGACGCTTGCGGCTTGATCCCATCGTCACGCGCCACGTTCCGCTCGACGCCGCCGCGATCAACGCCGTCCTCGACGACCTCGACCGCTTCGGCAGCGCCGCGCGCACGGTGGTGGAAGTCAACTAACGCCGCGCAGGCCGCATCACGTTCCCGGCGGACCCAGCGGTCCCGCCCTGCCTTGGCTACCTTTCCCTGATTTGACCGCCGCGCGCGGCGCGCTACGCTGCCCGTCCCTCGCGTGAAAAAATCCTCCGCTCGCACCGCCACGAAGTCCGTCCCCCCGACGTCCGCGTCCGCCGGCAACGCCGCAGCGCCGCTGCCGCTGTTTAATTGGCTGAACACGCGCGGTGCCGGCGTGCTGCTCCACCCCACTGCGCTGCCCGGCGAACAGGGCGTGGGCGTTTTCGACGCGCACGCGCTCCGCTTCCTCGATTTTCTCCAGCAAGCCGGCGTCAAATACTGGCAGCTCTGCCCGCTCGGCCCCACCGGCTACGGCGACTCGCCTTACGCGTGCTTCTCCGCGTTCGCCGGCAACCCGCACCTCATCGATCTCGCCGCGCTGGTGCCGCACGACCTGCTCGACGAATCCGACCTCGCCCCGCTGCGCGCGCTGCCGACCGATCGCGTCGACTTCGGCGCCTTGCACGAGCAGAAACGCCCGCTGCTCGCGCGCGCCTATCAGAACTTCAAGGAGCGCGAAGTCGCCGCGCCCTACGGCGAGTTCGAAGCCTTCAAGCACCGCCACGCTTCGTGGCTGATGCCCTTCGCGTATTTCACCGCGCTGAAGGATCATTTCAATGGTGCGTCGTGGACCGAGTGGCCGGCCGAGTGGCGCGACTTCGCCTCGGCCGAGCAATCCGATCTGCGCACCCTGCTCGAGGAACCGATCGAGTGCTGCTGCTTCGCGCAATACCTCTTCTTCGGCCAGTGGCATGTCATCCGCACCGAGGCGCGCGCGCGCGGCGTCGAGATCATCGGCGACCTGCCGATCTTCGTCGCACTCGATTCTTCCGACGCCTGGTCGAATCCCGACCTCTTCGAACTCGATCCGCAAACGAAGCGCCCGGTCGCCGTCGCCGGCGTGCCGCCCGACTATTTCTCCGCCGACGGTCAACTCTGGGGCAATCCGCTCTACCGGTGGGAAGCCCACCGCGCGGGAAACTACCGCTGGTGGATCGAGCGCATGCGCGCCGCCTTCGAACTCTACGACCTCGTGCGCATCGATCACTTCCGCGGCTTCGACACCTACTGGCGCATTCCGCTGCCGGCGATGAACGCCCGCGTCGGCGAATGGCGCCACGGCCCGGGCCTCGATCTCTTTCGCGCCTTTCACCGCGAATTTCCCGCCGCGCGCATCATTGCCGAGGATCTCGGCGATCTCACGCCGAGTGTCCGCGAGCTCCTCGCGCAAACGGGTCTGCCCGGCATGCTCGTGCTGCAATTCGCCTTCGGTGGCGACGCCACGAACAGCTACCTCCCGCACAACGCGACGCCCAACAGCGTCATCTATCCCGGCACGCACGACAACGACACCACGCTCGGCTGGTATCGCAGCGCGAGCGAGCACGAGCGCGATTACGTGCGTCGCTACTTCCGCGTCTCGGGCCAGGAGGTCGCGTGGGATTTTCTGCGCGCCGCCTACGCCAGCGCCTCGCGCCTCGCCGTGATCCCACTGCAGGACGTGCTCTCGCTCGGCAGCGACGCGCGCTTCAACACGCCCGGCAAACCCGAAGGCAACTGGCAGTGGCGCTACCACGCGAGCGACCTCGAGAAACTTTCCGGCAGCACGACGAATTATCTGCGCGAACTCACCCAACTCTACGGTCGCTGAAAAATTGCGCGCGGCACATTCGTGACCGACACATCGAGGCGAAGTGAACGCGAGCGCGCGGCAAAAATCCCGCATCACCTGCGCGCAACACGCGCGAAACGACATTCACCGGACGCGCGCCGTTCAACCGCACTGCACGTCACACCGAAATATTTTCCGTGCATTACGCCGCGGAGCTGCTTAAAAATTTTTCATGGCAAAGAAAAAAGCGGCCAAAAAGGCCACCAAGAAAACCGGCAAGAAGAAGAAGTAACACCCGCTGTTGCTTCTTCTACCCCAAGCCGCCGGCTCTTCGGAGCCGGCGTTTTGTTTTTTGTGGAACGAGAATTCCCGAGTGGCGGCGAAGAATTCAGACCGCGCGCCACATGCGAGCGCCGAAGATTCGATTGAGTCGCGGCGCCACTTCCACTCCGCTCCACCGCGGGCCGCCACCGAAACTCGTTACCCCATGAAAATCGTCTCGCTGCTCTGTCTCGCCGTTCTCCTCGGCGGCATTTTCCCGGCCGTGGCTCATGCTCAGCCTCAACCGCCGTCGGAAAACGTCAGTCGCCTCGAACGCCGCGTGAAGCGGCTGGAAACCAAAATCGCCCAGATCGGCAACGATCAAGGTCTGACGCTGATCCTCTTTGGCGCGTTCTGCGCGCTGTGGGCCCAGAACACCGGACGCAGCGCCTGGCTTTGGTTTTTCCTCGGCCTGTTCTTCTCGTTCATCACGGTGTTCGTGCTCCTCTGGAAAAACTCGAACGACCGCAAGCGCCGGCGCGGCACCGCAGCCGGGTAGGTTGCGCGCTCGCGCGCAACTCGTCCGAAGAGATTCGGACAGCGTTCGCCGCGGACCGGGCCGCTCGCGTTACTTGATCTGCTCCGGCCGAAACTTCCGCCAGTAGCGCGCGAGA
Source organism: Verrucomicrobiota bacterium (assembly GCA_023432225.1). Taxonomy (GTDB): domain Bacteria; phylum Verrucomicrobiota; class Verrucomicrobiia; order Opitutales; family Opitutaceae; genus Didemnitutus. The sequence continues at coordinate 132,940 of JAEYUW010000024.1, read as the reverse complement.
CCGCCGACACTCATCGCCGCCGGGTCGGCCTGCTCGTAGGTGTCGAGCATCTCGTCGCTCAAGCCCGCCATCTTCAGCTCGGCGCGCACGCGCTGCTCGAACAGCGGCACGATTTTTTCCTCAGGCATGCCGATCTTCAGCTCCTCGGCGATCCACTCCGCCCAATCGAGCAGACGTTCGACCAATTCGTTGAGCCGCTTCGCCGGATCATCGATCTCGCCAAAATGCGTGAGGAATACGCGCGCGGGTTGCAGCTTCATGATGCGCTGCAGCGAACCGAGCCATTGCTCGATGTTGATGTCCGGCGCCGGACACGGCGGCAGGCAGGGGCCGCCGTCGATCACCACGCCCATGACGTCGCCAGAAAACAGTGTGCGCTCGCGCTCGAGCCACCACACATGGTGGTGCTGGGCGTGTCCCGGCGTATCGATCGCGGTGAACACTGTGCCGCCGGCCTCGACAGTCTCGTTGTCCTGCACGACGCGCAGCTTGTCCGCCCGCACCGGGCGCATGTCGCCCCACAGGTAACCCATCTGATCGCCGAAAATTTTCGTGGCGCTCGCGAGCAGCTTCGTCGGATCGGCGAGGTGCGGCGCGCCTTTCGGGTGCACGCAGACCGTCGCGCCGTATTCCTCCGCCCAGCGCCAGGCGGCGCCGGCGTGATCGAAATGGATGTGCGTCACGAACACGTGCGTGACGTTCTCCGGGCGGAGTCCCGCGTGCTGCAGACCGGCGACCGTGTTGTTGAAAATCGACTCCGGCCCGCAATCCACGAGCGCGAGCGAGCCGGCGGCGTCGCCCACCACACCGGTGCCGATGACTTTCGGCCGGCCGAGATGGAGGCCGTCGATGAAACGGATCGGGCTCACGCGAGTAGCGCAGGCGTCTCGCCTGCGATTCGAAGCAGGCGAGACGCCTGCGCTACGCCAAGCCCGCTCACTTCACCGCGGCCCACACGCGTTGCACGTCGTCGTGATCCTCGAGTTCCTGCAGGAACTCGCCGACCTCCGCGCGCTGCGCGTCGTTCAACTCCGGAAACTGTTTCGCGACGTAGCCGATTTCCGCCGTGATCACGTTCCAGCCATTGCTCTTCAACCAGGTGGCGACGGCGTGCACCGCCGTGCGATCGCACAGGAAACGCGCGCCGGTCGCGCCTTCGGGAATGTCGTCGTTCTCCGCGTGCGTGAGCGGAGCAAAGTCGTTCGCGCCCGCCTCGATCGCGGCGGCCTCGAGATCCGCGCCCACCGCCGCCGTATGCGCCTCGACGATGCCGGTGTGGTCGAAGAGAAATTTGTTCGAACCCGCCGTGCCCAGCACGCCCTTCTTGAAGAGCACGCGGATTTCCGGCGCGGTGCGCTGGGTGTTGTCGGTCATGCACTCGACGATCACCGGCACCTTGTGCGGCGCGTAACCCTCGAAGGAGACGTGGTCGAGGTTGAGCTTCTCGCCGCCGGTGCCGGCGCCCTTGGCGATGGCTCGTTCAATGACATCGCGCGTCACGCTGGCCTTCTTGGCTTTTTCAACCGCCGCGAACAATCGCGCATTGGCGGTCACGTCGCCGCCCCCGAGCTTCGCGGCCACGGTGATTTCCTTCACCAGTTTGCCGACGACCTGACCTTTCTTGAGGTTAACAATCGCGCGTTTCGCGTGCAGCCATTGACGTCCCATAGGAGCGCGAACGGTAGGCACCGCTCGGCCGCCCGCAACGCCAGAATCAGCGTGATCCTCGATTGAGGCTCTGGCATCACCCCGCCGCGCTCGGCCGGATTCTCAGGGTCGAAATGCGGGTTTGGCAGATGGAGGTTGCGATTGCGAACCACCGTGGGAAGTGCCTGTCTCCGGGCGTCCATGAAATTCTCCCTCTGGCTCCTGCTCGGCTTCGTTGTTTTCGCGACGGGCTGCGGTTCGCTCACCACGTCCGGCCGCACGGATCTGGGGAAATTTCGCCGCGTCTGGGTTGAGCAGCGCCTGAACGACAATCTCGGCGTCGGCCGCAAGCTCGCCGCCGAACTCCAGGCGCTGGGCTACACCGCCGAGGTCGGCCATCTCACGATGATGCCGGAAGACACCGACCTCATCGTCACCTACGATGCCCGCGAGGAGTGGGATTTCCGCGCCTATCTCATCGAGCTCAACGTCTCCGTGCGGCCGAAGAAAAATTACAACGTCATCATCTCGACCGCGCGCTACTTTCATCCGGGCGTGACGAAAAAATCCTCCGACGCGATGATGCACGAGCTGATGGTGAAACTCTTCCCGCGCTGCCACGCCAAATAGCGCGCCGTAAAATTCACTCGCGGCGCCTCTCTCTGTAGCGGCGGTCTATGACCGCCGGGGCGTTCGCGGTGCCGTCTTCGATCGGCGGTCATAGACCGCCACTACAGGGGAAAATCAGCGACGCGCCTCACCCCAGCAGCACGTTGATGATCGCATTGCCGATGCCGACGAGCGCGGAGCCAGAAATCAGACCGGCGCAGATCGGTTCGCAGCCCTCGACCCAGAAATCGTGACCTTTCGTGCCGGGCGCGGCGTGCTGGCGGCCTTTCCACCAGAAGATCATCGCGCCGATCCACATCATGAAACACGACGCCGGCGGCAGCACCACGCCGAGACCCACCGACACGGCCGAAATCGGGAAGCGCCCCTTCGACTTGAGGCGCAAAATCTCAAACGTCGCCGCCGCCACCGCCGCGACGATCATCGAGATGATCGCGGACGTCGGCAGGCTGTGCACGCCCTTGGCAATGATGTCCGCGACGCCCTTCCACTGCAGCGCGGCGGGCATCGGGAACTGCTCGGAAATGATCGTCGCCGTCGAGCGCACGCCCTCCTTGTTCGCCGGCGCGAAGAGCAGGAAGAAGAGCGGAATCACCGCAAACGAACCCGACAGCACGCCGATGACGTGACCGATCGCTTGCTGCCGCGGCTTCGCACCGAGCATGTAACCGGGCTTGATGTCCGAGAGGAGACTCGCGGCATTGGACGAGATTTCTGCGGTCATGCCCGCCGGGAGGATGTTGCTCGCGGGATTCGACCGGTCGATCGCACCCATCGTGAACTGCGTGATCTTCGACAAAGATCCCGTCGGCATCCACGACGTCAGCGCCATGGAGTTCGTGCAAATGACCGCGAGCAGGATGATCAACGGCAACGACAGGAACGACAGCAGCCACGGCACGCCGAAGAACGCGTGATTCACCCACGCACCCACCACGCCGAGGATCGGGATGCCGACGAACGAAACCCACAAAGGCAGCTCGATGTTGCGCAACACGTCGTTCTCGCGTGCCGCCGCCACCTCCGCCGCGCTCTTGCGTTTGAAGATCGTCGCGAACGCCCGCGTGAAAAGCTCCGGCTTGCCGAAGAGGCCCACCATCGCGCCCACGACCATCATCACGACGCCCCACCACAACGCCCACTGGTTCACGATTTCGCCGCGCGAGATGTTTACGAGCACACCGCTCGGAGCGACGTAGCTTTTGATCTCGCCGCGCTGGATCATGATCGGCGCGAGCACCGCGTAATTAATGAAGGCGCCCAACAGGCAGCTCGTCGCGACGCGGATACCCATCAGACCACCGACGCCGAGCATCGCCGCATCCACGGTGAGTCGGAGGCCGAGTTGGCGGATGTCCGTGCCCATGATCTTCGGCACCCACCAGGAATATTTCGCCGCGGCGCCGTAATAGTAGAGGTCGATCGTCTCTTGGAAATACCACGGCTCCTTCAGCCCCGCCCACTGGTGCATGCGCAGCACCGTGAATTGCACGAAACGCATCCAGCCGTCGCTGATGAGGAATTGCCACAGACCCGTGCACAGCGTCGTGATCGCCAGCAGCTTCGCCTTGAACAACCCCGCCGCCTCCTGCCCCGTGTAGAGCGCATCGAGCACGACGCCTGCCGCGCGACCTTCGGGGAACGGCAGCTGGTCCTCGTTCACGAAGCGCCGCTTCATCGGAAACGCCACGAGCACGCCCAGCAGCGCCACCACCACCATCCACGCGAGCATCTGCCACCACTGGAGAATGTGTCCGGTCACGACCATATAGGCCGCGAGGCTCGTCGTCAGCGGCGTCACCATGTAGCCCGCCGCCGAGGCGATCGACTGCGTGCAGTTGTTCTCGAGGATCGACAGATCACGCGCCCAGCCCGCCTTCGCCATGATGCGAAACACCGCAAAGGCCACGATCACCGACGTAAGGTTCACGCCGATCGAGATGCCGGTCTTCGCCGCGATGTAGAGCGCCGTGGCCGCGAGCACGAACCCGACCACGAAGCCGGTCGCACCCGACCGCAGCGTCAACTGCGGCATGTCACCGCGATAAATATTTTCGAACCACCACCGGTCTTTTTCGGCGCGGGACATCGTCCGCACCTGCTCATCCGTCAATTGCTGGAGGGCCATAGAGAGGTAACGCGGCGACGCTGCACAGCGGCCCCGCGTTGGCGAGAGCACAGTTGCCTTCCCCCACGACCCAAACCGCGGAATCGCTGCTGACATAACGCTGTCGCGACGCTCCGCTATCGTCGCGCTCGATGAAAAACCGCTGCCCCTGGGCCGAAGCCGAGATCCACCATCACTACCACGACACCGAGTGGGGCGTGCCCTCGCACGACGATCGTCACCTTTTCGAGATGCTGATGCTCGAAGGCGCGCAAGCCGGCCTCAGCTGGACGACCATCCTCAAGAAACGCGAAAACTACCGCCGCGCCTTCGCCAATTTTGACCCGGAGAAGGTGGTTCGTTTCGATGCGCGCAAAGAAGCCGCGTTGCTGGCCGATCCCGGCATCGTCCGCAACCGCCTGAAGATTGCGTCCGCCAAGCTCAACGCCCGCGCCTTCCTCGCCGTGCAGGAGGAGTTCGGCTCTTTCGATCGCTACATCTGGACCTTTGTCGGCGGCGCTCCGTTGCAACCCAAACTGAAAGCGCGCGACCAGATTCCCGCCACGACGCCCGTCTCCGACGCACTGAGCCGCGATCTGCTCAAGCGCGGCTTCAAGTTCGTCGGCTCGACGATCTGCTACGCGTTCATGCAGGCGACGGGAATGACCAACGATCACCTGGTCACGTGTCCATGTCACCGCGAGTGCGCGCGGCTCTCCTGATCAGCGACGATCGACGCGCCCGCGAAACCGCTCGCACAGGAGAAACACGCCCGCCGCGAGCAGCGTGAGCGCACCGAGAACCCACCCGAACAGGCTCAGGCCGAGCCGGGCGTTGCAGCCGAACACGAACAGGAAAAGTGCGAGGAGCATTTGGCCCGTGGCGAGGATTGGCTCGGCATCAACGACACGCGCCATCGCGTCAGGTCACACCAAGCAAACCCGGCCGCGCGACGGGGAAACGCCGGACGCAACTCCGTCGCTCCTGTTAAGAATCACCGTTGAAGTTACGCAGCGAAGGTAGGGCCGGATTTATCCGGCCCAAGAAAGCTGCGCCGCCGGTTTGGGACCGGTTAAAATCGGTTCCACGCCAAAGGGCCTCGTCGCCTATTTGGGTGAGTTTCAACAGTAGCAGCCGACGCTCGTCGGCTGACGAACGCCGGTCTACCGCGTAGAGCTGGCTCAAGCTCCGGCTACGCTGCACTCGCGTGCCGCGACTCTATTTCGCGCTGCCGCCCGCGGCATCTTCACCGCGTGAGCCGATAAAGCAGCACCGCCGTGCGCTTCACCATCTCCGGCATCGTGGCGATATCCATGTATTCACCCGGTGCATGCGCGCCGCGTCCGCTCGCCCCGAGGCCGTCGAGTGCCGGGAGCGGCGGCGACACAAACGACGCATCACCGGCCCCGCGCGCTTTCGGGTCGTAGGCCTTAACTTCGCCGTAACCCAAATCACGGCTCACCGCGTCGAGCTGCAGCAGCAGCGCCCGGTTCTCCGCCGTCGCCTCCATGGCCGGATAACTGTCGCCGAGAAAACGCAACTCCGCGGACGTGCGCGGCAAATGTTTCGCCACAATGGCGCGCATTTTCGCCTGGGCTTCTTCCTTTTGCTTCAGGCTGAGGAAACGCAGATCGCCGTTCACCAGCGCGCGCTGCGCCACGATGTTGCCCTTGCCCGTCGTTTTGCCGCCCGTGCGTTCGAGTTCGACGTCAGTCCCGCCAACCACCAGCGCGGGATTGCAGCTGATGCCGTCCATCTGGGTCAGCTCGGCGTGAAACTCCGCCAGGATGCGCGCCATCTCAAACACGGCACCACTGCCCATGTGCGGCGCGAAGATCGCCGACGAATGGCCCGTAGCGCCCTGCACTTCGAGTTCCCAGCTGACGATGCCGCGCCGCGCGATCGTCGCCGAGTGTCCGATCGCACCCTCGAACGCCAACGCGAGGTCGCTGCGCTTCGCCGCGTCCCACAAATCCCGCCGGCTCAGACTGAGCGGCTGCCCCGGCGCCTCTTCGTCGCCGGTCATGACCACGATGATCTGCGTGTTCTCAAGCGCGCCCGCGGCGTGCAGCGCCTTCAACGCATAGATCATCACGAGGTCGCCGCCCTTGATGTCACTCGCGCCGGAGCCGTAAGCCTTGTCGCCCTCGAGACGGAACGTCCCGCCGGGCAACACGCTGTCGAGGTGGCCGATCAGCAACACGCGTTTGCCCTGCCGGCCCTGGCGTTCGGCCACGAGATGGCCGGCGCGTTTCGTCTCCGCGGGCAGCGGCACAAACCGATAGTCGAAGCCCAGCTCCCGCAGCTGCGCCCCGAAGAACTCGCTCATCTGGCGGACGCCCGCGAAATTTTCCGTCGCGCTGTCGATCTTCACCGCGGCCTCGAGATCACGCACGAATTCCGCGCGGTGCGCATCGATGTAGGCGGCGATTTTCTCCTCCTCGGACGTCAGCGCCGCGACGGCGATCAGCGGTGCGACCAGCCAAACCCCAACTAGCAGCAGGCGTGAACAGTGGGACATGCCTGCGTTGCTACACGATTCGCCGTGCGCGTCCAGTCGTGGCGCACGCGGTGTTCGTCGCGGCGGCGTTGAATTTCCTGCCCGAGCCGGTTTCGTCGCGCCATGCCATTCGCCTTCCCCAGCGTCCTTGAATTTGGCCTCGAACCCGCCGCGCAGGTGTTCACCCGCGGCTTTTCCGATTACTTCGTGCCGATCGCCTCGAGTCCCGCGATCCTGCTCGGCATGGCCCGGGCCGACAGCGTCGACCTGACCGTGAGCCGCATCGCCGTGCGCGACGGCAACCCGGTCGCCGCCGCGCTCATCGCCCGCCGCGGCTGGACTTCGCGTCTCGCCGGCATGGCCGTGGTGCCGGAAGCGCGGAAGGGCGGCGTCGGCAAGGCGCTGATGGCGCAACTGCGCGCCGAAGCGAAGGCGCGCGACGAACGCACGATGGTGCTCGAAGTCATCGAGCAAAACGCGCCCGCCGTGCGGCTCTATGAAAGCTGCGGTTTCCAAAAAATCCGGCGGCTCACCGGCCACGCCGGCCGGCCCCCGATTTCGGCCGACGCCCCGGCCGCCCTTGAGGAAATCGATCCGCGTGAACTCGCGGCGATCGTGAGCGAGCAAGGTCTGCCCGATTTGCCGTGGCAGATTTCGCCCGAGACCATCGCCCAAGCCACGCCGCCGGCCGTGGCGTTCCGTCTCGGCGCCTCAGCCGCGCTCGTGACCAATCCCGCCGCGGAGGTCATCGGCATCCGCGCGCTCGTCACGCACCGTGCGCACCGCGGACGCGGCAGCTCGCTGGCGCTCCTCCGCGCGGTGATGGCGCGCTATCCGGACAAAGAATGGCGAGCGTCGGCGATTTTCCCCGAGGAAATGGGAGAGGCGTTTCTCGCCGCGGGACTCGCCCGCACGCCGCTGTCGCAATGGCAAATGACGCGATCGCTCGACTGAGTTTCGCGGTTGCAATCAGGCCGCGCTGAGTAGCTTGGTCCCGCATGCTGACCGCGCTCACGCAATGGATCGTCCGCCGCCCTGCCGCGAGCAGCGCCTATGCGGGCGCTTTCGTGACGGGCGTGGAGATCGAGCCGGCGCGGACGAAGCGCGACCCGCAGCTGATGCGTTTCATCCTGCTTTGCTGGACCCTGATCGCGGTGAAACACGTCGCCGTGATCTGGGCGGTGCACCACTACCACATGCCCTTCCATCAGCTCATCGTGAATTTTCCCACGTGGCTGATCGGCACGGTGGCCACCGCGCTTTACCTGCAACGCACCCGGTAAGTGCCGCCGGGGGCGGAAAATTTTCTGAGGAAAAACCTTGGCCCAAGTCGGCTGGCGGCGACACGGCGCTGAACCCACCTACGCCGAATGGCGCAGCGCAGTTTTTCCGTCTGGCCAGTTCTCGCGCGCTGGGAAATCCTCGCGCCGCATGCCGGCCATGACCTCGCCTCTTGTTAAGCGGCTTCAGCTGCTGCTCTCGGTTCTCAGCGTCCTTGTGATCATCGCCCTGGTCGCCTTCGGTTGGGGCTACTACCAACTGCGCGGCAGTCTCGCGCAGCTCGATGGCTCGCGCGCCGTGCCGGGCTTGGCCGCTCCAGTGAAAATCGAGCGCGATGCGCAAGGCGTGCCGCGCCTCACCGGCGCCAACCGCATCGACGTCGCGCGTGCGCTGGGCTTCGTGCACGCGCAGGATCGTTTCTTCCAAATGGACCTGATGCGCCGCCGCGCCGCCGGCGAACTCGCCGAGATCTTCGGTCCCGCCGCCTTGGCGACGGACAAAAGTGCGCGTCTGCATGGTTTCCGCGCCACAGCGACGAAGGCCATCGCGCTGCTGGCACCCGAGCGCCGCGCGCTGCTCGACGCCTATGTGAGTGGCGTGAACGCCGGTCTCGCCGCGCTGCCCAAAACGCCGTGGGAATACCTCGTGTTGCGCGTGCCGCCGCGCGCGTGGACGGCGGAGGACTCGATCCTCTGCGTCTACGCCATGTGGTTCGATCTGCAGGACAGCGTCGGCCACGATGATCGTTCGCACCGCGCCCTCCAAAACGCCTACGGTCTGGCCGGCGCGGCGTTCTTCGCGCCGCGCGGGACGTCCGCGGACGCCGCACTCGACGGCTCCACCTTTCCCGCTCCCGCGCTGCCTCCGTTACGTCTGAAGGCGCCGGACGAAAAACCCACCGCCTCACTCGCGCCCGAATGGTATGAGCCGGCGCTGTTGCCCGGCAGCAACAGCTTCGCCGTCGATGGCGCGCGCAGCGCCAGCGGCGCCGCGATCCTCGCGAACGACATGCACCTCGGGCTCAGCGTGCCGCACGTCTGGTATCGCGCGGAACTCAACTGGACCGACGAGTCCGGGGCGGCGCAGCGCGTCGCTGGCGTCACGTTGCCCGGTGCCACGTCGGTCGTCGCGGGCAGCAACGGCCGCGTCGCGTGGGGTTTCACCAATTCCTACATCGACACCGTCGACGTCATCATCGTGGAGACCTACGCCGATCTCCAATATCGCTCACCTGACGGCTGGAAGGATTTCGAGGAGCGCAACGAAACGATCAAAGTGAAAGGCGAAGCCGACGTCACCCTCACCACGCGCTGGACCGAGTGGGGCCCGGTAATCGCACCCGACACCGACGGCCGCTACCACGTCGTCCGCTGGAACGCACACGCACCGGAAGCCGTGAACCTCGAGATCATGGCACTCGAAACCGCGGGCTCCGTCGCCGAAGCAACCGAGATTGCTCACCGCATCGGCATGCCGAATCAAAACATCCTGCTCGCCGACCGCAGCGGTCGCATCGCGTGGACGCTCACGGGCCGCATCCCGAAACGCACGGGCTTCGACGGCCGCCTGCCCGCCATGTGGGGCTACGGCGATCGCCGGTGGGACGGCTGGCTCGCGGAGCAAGACGTGCCCATCGTCGCCGACCCGACTGACGGCGTGCTCTGGACCGCGAACAACCGCATCGTAGGCGGCGCCGCCTACGCGAAGCTCGGCGATGGCGGTTACGACAACGGCCTGCGCGCGTCCGCCATCCGCGACGACTTGCGCGAACTTGTGGCGAAGAAAAAAGCCACACCCGCCGACCTGCTCGCCATCCAGCTCGACGATCGCGGCCGCTACCTCGATCGCTGGCAAAAACTGCTGCTCGACGTGCTCACCGATGACGCCGTCAGCCAGAAGAAAGCGCGCGGCGAGTTGCGCGATCTCGCGAAAGCGTGGCAGGGCCACGCGTCCATCGACTCGGCCGGCTACCGGATCATCCGCATGTTCCGCACGAAAGTCACCGAGCGCACGCTCGCGCCGTTCCTCGACAAACCGCAGCGCACTTACGAGGGCTTCAAGTGGGGCACGATGATGGAGGATGCGGTCTGGCAACTCGTCACCGAGAAACCCGCGCGCCTGCTCAATCCCGACCACCGCTCCTGGGAGTCGCTGTTGCTCGCCGCCGCGGACGACGTTCTCGCCGACGCCGAGCAACAGGGCGTCACGCTCGCCAAATACACCTGGGGCGCCCGCAACACATTACGCATGCGCCATCCCTTCGCGCGCTTTCTCCCCGGCTGGATTGGGCGCCACGTGAGCATGCCCGCGGAGCCGTTGCCCGGCGACAGCAACATGCCGCGCGTGCAAGGCGTGAGCTTCGGCGCCTCCGAGCGCTTCGTCGTCTCGCCTGGTCGCGAAGACGAAGCCATTTTCCAAATGCCCGGCGGCCCAAGCGGCCATCCGCTCTCGCCGTTCTTCCGCGCGGGTCACGACGACTGGGCCAAGGGCCGACCCGCGCCGTTTCTGCCCGGCAAGGCGCAGCACACGCTGACCCTCACGCCGTGAGTAGGGCCGGCTTCAGCCGGCCCCATTGGAAGCACGTTTGCACGCCGTCATTGCGAACGCGGCCTGAGCGGGCCGGCTGAAGCCGGCCCTACTCTTCCGGCTGGCCACGCGCGGGCTTTATCCGAAATCTGCCTCGGTCGATCGGAAAATCGAAAATCCGAAACCCAAAATCGAAAATTCCGCCATGGCCCTGCACGCTCTCACTCATCCGCTCGCACACCACGTTCTCACGCATTTGCGCGACAAGAAGACCAAGCCGGTTCTCTTCCGCACGCTGAGTTATCAAATCTCGCTGCTCCTCGCGCTCGAGGCGACCCGCGACCTCGCCACGGTGGAAAAGGAGATCGAAACGCCGCTCGAGACAATGAAGGGCAAGGTCCTCGCCAAGCCGCTCGTCGTCGTGCCGATTCTACGCGCCGGTCTCGGCATGTTGCAGCCGTTCCATGATGTGTTTCCCGACGTGTCCGTCGGCTACGTGGGCCTCGAGCGCGACCATGAAACCGCGATCGCCCGCAGCTACTATTGCAAACTTCCGCCGCTCGCCGGCGCGCGCGTGCTCGTGGTCGATCCGATGCTCGCCACCGGCGGCAGCGCCGCGCAGGCCATCACGCTGGTGAAAGCCGCCGGCGCGACGGATGTCGGTTTCGTGTGCATCGTCGCTGCGCCGGAAGGCGTCGCCACGCTCGAGCAGGCGCATCCCGACATCCCGATCCACGTCGGCGCCGTCGATCGCCAGCTCAATGCGCGCAAATACATTCTCCCCGGCCTCGGCGACTTCGGCGACCGACTCTACGGCACGTGATTCCGCGCGCCCCGCTCCGCACGTCTCTCGGTCGCAGCCGTCGTGAGACGGCTGACCACAGCGCCGTTACCGCCGCTGCTACGCGGAAATGAACGCCCCCGCTGAACCGCCCGTGATCCCGCCGCCGCGCTTTCCGTGGCTCGCGCTCGCGATCGCCTTTGCGATCGGCGCGGCCGGTTGGGAAATCGCGTGTCGGCTCAGCGGTCGCAGCGAAGCCTGGGATTCGCCCGCTTATTGGCGCGGCGCGTATCCGGTGTTTGCGCTGACGGCATTCGTGCTCGCTTACGTGTGGCCGCGCTCGCGCTGGTTCGCCTGGGCCGGTCTCGCCATCGGACAGGCCCTCGTGATGTTCGCCAAAAATCCCGGCGGCTCGCTGCTGCCGCTCGGCGTGATCGTGATGCTCGTGATGTGCGCGCCGCTGCTCATCGCCAGCCGCCTCGGCGCCCGCGTGCGGGCTTGGCGTGAGGCCAGGTAAACCGGCTTCCCGCCCATCCGCTTCGCACGCGAAACGCTCGGCCAGCGGACAATGCGGCGGCCACCGCCCCGCCCTCCAAGGTTGCGTCACGCGCCGCGCCCGCGTGAAGTGGCCGCATGGAATTTTCCCAGCTCTCCGACCGCGCGATGCAGATCCGCGAGTGTTTCGCCCGCTACGAACAGCGCCGCGTCGGCCGCACGTGGACGCGCGAGGAGATCGCCCAAGGCTTCGTCGTCGACGTCGGCGATCTCATGAAGCTCGTCATGGCCAAGGCCGGGGCGCGGCGTGTCGAGGGCGACGTCGACGCGAAACTCGCCCATGAGTTGAGCGACTGTCTGTGGAGCGTGCTCGTGCTGGCGAAGCTCTACGGCTTCGATCTCGAGAAAGAATTCGTGCAGACGATGGACGAACTCGAGCGCGGCACGAACGCGAAGACGGAGCAGGAATACTGATGACTATTTGCCCTCGCCCGCATTTGTGCCGATAACCCAAGAGAGGCATGTCTCACCCGGAACTCGAAATCACCTCCATCCCGCCGCTTTCGCCGGGAGAGGCTTCGCTGGTGGATCTGCATTCGCTGCTGAACGTCCTCAACGTGCTCTACGGCGAACTCTATGTGCTGGGCGACACGCTCGGCGCCGACGCCGCCCTCGCTCCGGCACTGGCGCGCTGCGACACCATCCGCGGCGATCTCATTTCGCCTGCCGCGGCGTTGCGCCACACGGAGGCCATCGCGGAGCACGCCCGTTCGATCCGCACCGCGATCGACGCCGCGCGGCGCGCCCGCCCCGAGGCCGCGAATTCGCCGGAGGTCCTCGAGGCGGTCGCGAACATTGAATCCGTTTTCGCCGTGCTGGAGGTGCGCGCCCGCGAACTGCTCGCCCGAGCCCATGCTCCGGCTGAATGGGTGCAGATGGGCATCGAGGAGCTGCGCGCGGATTTCCAACAGGTGTTCGCGGCCATCGAGAAAAACAGCCACGGCCGCTACCGCATCATCTACAACCTCGCGCAACAGGAGCCGGCCGACTACTACGTGGACCTCACCATCGAGAGCGACAACGGCCGCTACGTCGCGTTGCCGCTGCTGTTCAAGGACGTCATGCGCGACTTGATGGCCAACGCCCGCAAATACACGCCGCTCGGCGGCACGATCAGCGCGGGCCTCTATGAAACCGCCGATCGCCTGAAGTTCACGGTGCAGGACACCGGCTGCGGCATCCCGCCCGATGAACTCGCGACGGTGGTCCACTACGGCAAGCGCGGCAGCAACGTCGCGCACGTGCGCACCATGGGCGGCGGCTTCGGCCTGACCAAGGCGTTTCTCGTGACCAAGCAGTTCGGCGGACGCTTCTGGATTCGCTCCGCGCTCGGCGTGGGCACGCGCATCCGCATCGAGATTCCGCGCCCACGACCGGCGGTCGGCTCCAGCGCCTGAGTGCCGCTGCGCCTCTTCGCCTGTTTTCGTCTTTCTGCGCGGACGAGAGCAGATCGGCGCCGAAACGTGGACGGAGCCGCGCTCGCATGATTATTTAACCACGGATTGCACGGATACCGCGGATGAAGGCATTGGCTTCGGTGCGCTTTCGGCCATCCGTGCCATCCGTGTAATCCGTGGTTAGTAAAAATCGCTCGCGCGCGGCACTGCTCCCGCCCGCACGCTGTGCCTCCGCACCCACTCCCGCCCGACATTTTTTCGTGTCCTTTCGCCGGTTTCGTCGGCAATCCTCCCCGCATCGCATGCACATCGACCGCCCAGGCCTCATCGTCGCCGACCAGTGGAAGGATTACCAACTCCTCGACTGCGGTGACGGCATGAAGCAGGAGCGTTGGGGCGCCTACACGCTCGTCCGCCCTGACCCGCAGATCATCTGGCCGAAAACCGGTGATCGCACGTGGAAGGGCTGGGACGGTTTCTATCACCGCAGTGAGAGCGGCGGCGGCAAATGGGAGTTCCGCACGAAGCTGCCCGATCAGTGGACGATCAACTACGGCGCGCTCACGTTTCGCATCCATCCGACGAGTTTCAAACACACCGGCCTCTTCCCGGAGCAAGCGGTGAACTGGGATTGGTTCTCCGCGAGAATCAAAGCCGCCCGCGCCGCCGGCCGCGAAGTCAGCGTCCTGAATCTTTTCGGCTACACCGGCGCCGCCTCCGTCGCGGCCGCCGCGGCGGGCGCCAGCGTCTGCCACGTCGACGCCGCCGAAGGCATGGTGAAGTGGTGCCGCGAAAACGCCGCGCTCTCCGGCCTCGCCGACGCGCCCGTGCGCTACATCGTCGACGACTGCCTGAAGTTCGTGCGCCGCGAGATCAAGCGCGGCCGCAAATACGACGCCATCATCATGGACCCGCCGACCTACGGCCGCGGCAGCACCGGCGAGATGTGGCGGCTCGAAGATCACCTCTGGGAACTGCTCAGCGAGTGCAAACAAGTGCTGAGCGACCGCCCGGTGTTCTTCCTCATCAACGCCTACACCGCGCGCCTCTCGCCCTCGGTCGTGATCAATCTCCTCGACGGCCTGCTGCACGACGCCGGCGGCAAAATCCACGGCGGCGAAGTCGGCCTGCCGATCCAGCGCGACGGCAAGATCCTCCCTTGCGGCATCTACGGCCGTTGGGAAGCGGCGTGAAGCAGCGCAGGCGTCTCGCCTGCCCTCGCCTGCCCGCAGGCGGAACGCCTGCGCTACCCGACGCCGCTTAGTTCCAAATCGTTCTCGTTCTCCTTCTCGTTCCTCGTTCTCCTATCCGCATCATGAACGTTATCTCCGCTCCCCAAGCTCCCGCCGCCATCGGTCCCTACTCCCACGCGATCCACGCCGGTCCGTTCGTCTTCTGCTCCGGCCAGACGCCGCTCAATCCCGCCACCGGCAAACTCGTCGAAGGCGACATCGAGCCGCAGACGCATCAGGTTTTCGCCAACATCAAGGCCGTGCTCTCCGCCGCCGGCCTCACGCTGCAGGACGTCGCCAAGTCCACTGTCTATCTGAAGGACATGGCTGATTTCGCGAAGATGAATGCCATCTACGAAGCGGCCTTCGCTCCGCACAAACCCGCTCGCACCACGATCCAGGCCGGCAAGCTCCCGCTCGATTGCCGCGTCGAGATCGAGGTGATCGCCTACAAGGGATGATCCGCCGCACGCTCGCGGCCGTGGCGCTGAGCCTCGCGCTCGGCGCCGCCGTTCGCGGAAGCGACGACACGATCTGGCACGATCTCTCGGTGCGGAGAGGGTCGTTCACGGTCGTCACGGAAAACGACAAATACTTCGCTGGCACCGACCGGCACTACACCAACGGTTTCAAGTTCCTCTGGCTCGGCGAGACCACGCTCGATCGCTCGCAACAGTTCCTGCACGCCGTCTCGGAGTTCATTCCGACACTGCGCGGCGTCGAAGCCCAGCAGCGCTACAAGGCCGGCTTCGCGCTCGGTCAGAACATCTACACGCCCGCCGACACGGAAACCACCGCGCTCATCGCCGACGACCGTCCCTACGCCGGCTGGCTCTACGCGTCGCTGATCGCGCAAGCGCAGGAAAAAGACGGCAGCATGCTGCGCGTCGTCGAACTCTCGCTCGGTGTCGTCGGCCCCTCCGCCCTCGGGCAACAGGCCCAAAACGGCTGGCACGACGTCATCCAGGTCCCGCACGCGCAAGGTTGGGCCAACCAGCTCCACGACGAACCCGCGATCATGCTGTCGTGGGAACGTCGTTACCGAAATTACACCCTGGTGATGGACGGCCATCGCGTCTTCGACTTCATCAGCCGCGTCCGCCTCACGCTCGGCAACGTCTCCACGCACGCCGCCGGCGGCGCCCGCGTGCGCCTCGGCTGGAATCTGCCGCCCGATTTCGGCGCCGATCTCATTCGCCCCGCCGGCGGCAGTATGGCGAATGCGCGCGCGAAGTCCGGTTTCTCCGCCCATCTGTATCTCAGTGCGGAAGCGCGCGCCGTCGCTCGCAACATCTTCCTCGATGGCAACACCTGGCGCGACAGCCACGCCGTGAAGAAGAAGCCGCTGATGGGCGACTTCGCTGGCGGCCTCGTCGTCACGTTCCCGCGCTTTCAACTCACCTACACGCAGAACCTGCGCACCAAGGAATTCCGCGGTCAGGCCCGCAACGACGTCTTCGGCTCGATCGCGATCACGACGTTCTACTGAGCCAGCGTCGCGCGCCACGGTGCGTGGTGGAACGGGTTGACCTCAACCCGTTCCGAGCGCGTTGAGGTCAGCGCGCTCCACCTCAATTCTCGCGACATCCCTCGTCCATCGGCCCGCCGCCCGCGGCGTATTTTGATTCGTCGCGTCCCAGTTTCCCCTCTTTCGTCAGCGCGTGGCGAATACCTCCTATCGCATCGGCGTCGACGGCGGCGGCACCAAAACCGAGCTCCTGCTCGTGGACTCCACCGGCAGCATTGTCGCCCGACACATCGGCCCCGGCTGCAACCCGAGCCACCTCGGCGCCGACCGCGCCCGCACCGTCCTCGTCACCGCACTCGAGGCTCTGCTCGCCGCGTCTCAAATTTCGAATCTCAAATCTCAAATCTCCGCCACCCGCCTCTACGTCGCCGGCAGCTCCGTCACATGGCGCGAAATCGCGGCGTTGATTCACGGCTACGGCGTCGTGACCCACGGCCCGGATTCCCTGCCGGTGCTCGAACTCGCCACCAACGGCGGCCCCGGCCTCGTGCTGCACGCCGGCACCGGCTCGTTCGTCGCCGCCCGCGCCCCCGATGGCTCCGTGCACTACGCCGGCGGGCTCGGCTGGCGTTTCGGCGATCCCGGCAGCGGCTACGAGCTCGGTCGCCGCGCCATCGCCGCCGCGCTGCTCGAACTCACCGGCTGGAGCGCCGGGAGCGGACTCGGCGAAGCGCTGCAAGCGCACACCGGCCTGACCGACGCGAGCAGCATCAAGGCGATGTTCTACGCCGAATCCGACGCCAACGCCCGCGTCGCCGCCTTCGCGCCCCGTGTGATTGAACTCGCGCAGACAGGCTGCCGTCCGGCCCAGGTGGCACTCGCGAGCTCGATCGGCGAGCTCGTTGCCCAGGGCCGTCTCGTCACCGAAAAACTTTTCCCCGGCGCGCGCGACATCACGTGCGGCGTGAGCGGCAGTGTGCTCAACAACGCCGCGGCCAAATACGCGCTGACCGCTTTCGCCGAGTCGAATGCCTGGCCGGTCAAAATGCACTTCATCACCGCCCCCCCCAGCGAAGGCGTCCGCCGCCTCCTGCTGCGCGACTGATCTAGTCCGCCCGTGAGAACACGGATCGAGGCTGTGCCGGTTTAGCGGAGCCGTTCAGCTAAGTTCGACACTGGGCGCGGTTCCTTTGCATTCGCCGTGTTCAAAATTCCGGAGCGGGAAAACTCAAGCCTCATGACCATTTAGGCACTTGCTGCATTTCTCGCGCGTGCGCACTGTGCCGATGCCAGCGACGGGCCAACGCTGGCGCGTGCTGCGCGCGGAATAATCAGACCCCACATCCAGTCATGCGATGGTGCCGCTATTTTTCGCTCCTGCTGCTCCTGACAGCAGCGCACCTGGCGGCCCAGACGAGTGGCACGAAGACAGAAGTGTTGAACGAGCTCGCGCTGCTCGAAGACCGGGCCAGAATGAAGATCTGGCTCGATTGCGACAACACCGCACTCGCTTTCGAAGGATTGGCCGACCTCGGCGACACTCACTACGAGGCGGCAATGTTGCTGCTGTCGAGCTCGCGTCTGGTCAAAGACGCCGTGGGGCTGGTCGAGGTGAGCGAGTTGCTCGATAAGGACGAAGGGATTCTGCAGGACCCCAACATCACTCGCTCGCTGTTGCGCGTGCTCACCGAAACCGTAAACCTGCCGGACCAAATCAGCTCCTTCGCGCAGCGTGCGGAAATGGTCGGAGCCGACGTGCGGGCATGGGCGATGCGCCAGCAAACCGCGGCCGCCCAAGACATCGGCGCCACTCAGCTGATCGCCGACATGACCGCGGAGCACAAGGTTCGGCTCAATGGCGCCCCGGTGCGCTCCTACAAGCAGATCGCATTCGACCACGTTTATTTCGGCCCCCCCAACGGCCCGAACTTCCTCGCCGTGCGCAACCTCACGTCCGAAGCCGGGCGGCGGGGCGACACACCCTACGCGACCATTCATCACGCCCGGCAGGACGTCGTGCGTATTCTGGCCGAGGCGCGCACCGCCGTGGAAAACGGTGCGCTCTCCCCCAGCCAATTCGGAGTCCTGCGCGATTTCTTGAAAGCCCGCCGCCTCGATCTCGGTCGCGGCATGGTTGGCCCGCATCGCGCCAGCTATGTGGCCAAACTGCGCTCCGACGGCGGCCACGTCGACGTCCCCACGCTGGTCGATCTCGGCGCCATCGCCGCGCCGTTCGAACGCTACCGCATCACGACCAATCAATTTGCCCAAGGCATCTCCCAGCTGACGCGCGTGACTGCGCTCACGATCGCTGACGACACCGTGCAGGACCTTCTCTCCGCCGCCACAAAGACGGTCGGAGAACACATGGAGCTCCATTACACCGTTGAGGAAGTCATCGGCGGCGCCCGCTATTCTTATCCCATCGCCATCAACTCGGCCAGCATCCTGCTCGAGAAGGTTTTCGATCCGCAAAGATACACGGGGGTCGATCTCAAGGCCCTGCAAATCGACGCCACCACCCAGGTCGCGGACATCCGTTCCCGGCTGGCGAGCTATCCGTCGGAGATGTTCTGGGCGTTGCCCCGGGAGACCGCCGCCACGCTGGTTTTGGTAAAGGACGCGGCCGAATTCGTGCGCGCCGTCAGCAGTGCCGCCGTGGTCTCTGCCCCGGCCGAACGCACCGCGTTCGTCGAGTTGCAGGCCATCGGCCCGATCGCCGCGATCGAGATCCATCGAACGACCGGCTCCACGTCAGCAAATCCGCCGGCCAGCCTGTCGGGCGCGGCGGACGCAACCGCCGAGTTGGTGGCCCCCTCGGACACAAGCACGGCCCGCTTTGTCCGCTGGGTGGTCGACGGCACCGCAGTCACCGCCCGCCGCATCACCGTGACGTTCGGCCAAAGCAAGGTGGCGACTCTCGTGCGCGAGACCCCGCCGCCCACAAACGGCAGCGGCGCGCCCAACGCCGCCGGCTGGCGCATTGTCGGACCCGACCAGCTGATCGCAGGACAGACCGGCAGCTACCAAGTCGTCGCAACCGCCACGACCGGCGAAACCCTTGTCACCTCGGTTGCGCGCTGGGACACCACCAACACCTCCCTCGCCGCCATCGATGACGCCGGCACGCTCCGCCCGGCGGCACTGCTGAATGAAGCGACGACCGTGCAGGTCCTCGCCTGGCTGCCCGGGGCGACGATGGCCGATCGCCTGGAAAAAACGGTGCAGCTCCACCCCAACACGCCGGCCTTCAAGGTGGAAATCGTCAACTCTGGCCCGGCCGGATTCAGTTTCACTCCCGAGCCCACGCTCGTGAACGGCGAACTGCTGTTCCCCGCCAACGCCCTGGTGGAGATCCTCGCGACCGTCAGCAACGGTTACACGCTGCGCGATTGGGGCGATCCGGCGCTCACTGACAACCCGCTGCGGTTCGTCATCACCGAAAACCGCCGGTTCGTGCCCAACATCGTCCCCATCGGCGCCGTCAGCGGCCCCCGGCGCCTCACCGTCGATAAACCCGCCGGCTTGGGTCGCATCACGATCACCGCCCCGCGTTTCACGGCGGTGATGGAGAGAAGCGATACGCGCTTCGTCTCCGATCAGCTCGACCACGGCGAGCAGGTCTGGGTGCGGTGCGAAGCCGGCCCGACCGAGGAATTTCTCGGCTGGGTCGCGTCGTCCCAAGGCGCCGAAGCACGGTTCACGATGGTCGACCACGTATCGGTCGGCGCCCGCCTGCGGAGCCGTCTCGCCGTGCCGGAAACGGCGCTCGCCCGCACCGCACGCATCACCGCGCGCAAAGAACTTCCGAGCGATGCCTACTTCTGGAGCAGCGACAACGACACGACCAAAGTGATCGATAACGGCGAGGAAATCGTCGCGCGGTTTTCGCACGGGCGACCGGGACGGCCCGACAGCTTCATGGACGCTTACCTCAAGTTTCCCGCCTACCAACTCTCGTCTTTTCCGCGGCCTCTCACCCAAGCCACGCTGCAACTCAATCCCACCGGCAACTCCGCCACCCGCGGACAGATCCAGCCCATGCTGCCCAACCGGAACCTCACGCTCCTCAACGACAGCACTTTCATCTGGCGCAGCGTGCCGGAGGCGATCGACTACGGCGCCGGCATCTCCGACGTCTACCGCGGTTCCGCGTGGAATCTCGATCTGACGGCGGAGTTCAACCACTGGCTCGATGGAACTTGGGAAAACTACGGACTAATCCTCCGCGCACGACGCTCCGACTACCAAGTCGCGTTTCATTCCGCCAATGCGGCTTCCGCTGACGTGCGCCCCATGCTGGCCGTCAGCTGGAACGAAACGCCCGCCCCACCCGCCGCACCGATCGTGCGCTCTCGTTCGCCCAACACGCCGACCGCCCCGCCCGGCACAACCCTAACCCTGCACATCGACGCCGCCTCCGACACCCCCGTCACCTGTGTCTGGCGCCGCGACGGCGTCGTGATCCCCGAGGTCGCCGACCCCTTCCTGACCGTGACCGTCGGAGAAAGCGCCACCTATTCCGTCACCCTGACCAACGCCGTCGGTGCCGTCACAGAGCAATTCGTCGTCTCGGCGGAGGATGCCGTCCCGCCGGTCCTCTCGGTCGACGGCAGCACCTTTGTGGCGGACACCGCGGGCCGCGTGCACCTCACCGGCACCGCGAGCGACGAGCGTTCGAGTCCTCGTGTTTTCCTCGACTCGCCCACCGCCCAAATCGGCACCGTCACCGGGACCACCACTTGGTCCGCCGACGCGGTCGTGCCCCCCGGCATCCACTTCGCCGCGGTCAACGCCTCCGACGACGCCAACAACACCAGCCGCACGCTCGTCCGTCTCGTGAATCCTGTCGCCGATGTCCAACCTCCGGTCGTGCTCGCGGAGACAACCCGCACGGCCGATCGCCGCCTGCTGCTTTCGTGGCGCGCGGCCGATGAAACCGGATTGAAGCAACTCACCGTGCGCGCCGCCGGCGTCACCCTCGCCACCATGCGATGGCCCCGCAGCGAGGGCGGTCTCGAGCTCCCCGCACGACCGGGCGCTCCGATTGTGGAGGTGTTCGCCGAGGATTTCGCCGGACTCGTCACAACCACCGCCATCCCGGTTGCCGCCGAGGAAATGGGGCCGACCACGCCCGCGTTCACCCTCCAACCGCAGGCGCAAAGCGCCGCCGTCGGCCACACGGCCACTTTCACCGTTGCCGTCACCGGACTGCCTTCTCCCACCCTCGTCTGGCAGCGAAGCATCGATCAAGGCGCCAGCTGGATCACTCTGGTCGACAACGCCACGTTCTCCGGCACCCGCACGCAGACTCTCGCCGTGCTCGTCACGACCGAATTGCACGGCGCGCTGTTCCGCGCGCTGGCTTCAAACGACGTCGAAACCGATGTCGCTTCCGCGAGTGCATCCCTCGCGGTTGTTTCCTCTTTCGTCGTCTGGCAACGCAGCCGCTTTTCCGATCTCGAACTTGCCGATCCCTCCTGGAGTGGCCCCGCCGCCGATCCCGACGCCGACGGACTCAACAACACGCTCGAATACGCGTTCGCCACCGATCCTCACACGGCCGAGCCCCAGGCCGTCGGCACCGTCGCTCGCGCAAATGACACCTGGGTGTTCATCTACACGCGCCCCGTTGATCGCTCCGACGTGACCTACTCGGTCGAAATCTCTACGGACCTCGAACACTGGACCACCACCGGCTCCAACGAACGAATCGCTCAGGACAGCACTAAGGAAACGTGGCGTGTCACTGTTCCCGCGGCCGATGTGCCGTTCATCGCGTTCCGCATCAAGGTGATCGTGCTTTGAACGTGGGCGCGCGGCTTGCGGGTTGATTATCTACCGTCGCACGCTTGTTGTCGCAAAGTTGTGACCACGACCGTCCTCACTCGCGAGATCCTCCCGGAGCCCGACTGGCTCGAGCGGCGGCGTGCGCACGAGGCACGCGTGCGCGTGTGGGCCGATCCGCACCAAGCCCGCCAATCGCGCGGCGAGAAGCACCCGGTCGAAGATTTCCTCTGGGAATATTATTCGTATCGACCCAGTTGGCTCCGACGCTGGCATCCGGGACCGGACGTCGTGCTGCTCGGCGAGGCCGCGCGCGACTACCTGCGCTGGCCCGAATACGAACTCGTGCGCGTCGCACCGGACGCGCTAAACGCCCCCACCGGAACGCCGGTGGAAGGCGTGCGCGTGAACTGCGGCGCGTTCGATCCCAAGCGCCGCGAGTCGCTGACATGGCTCGCGGGACTTTTGCGTAATACGCAAGATCGCGCCCCGCAGTTCGCCTGCTTCGGCCTGCACGAGTGGGCGATGGTTTATCGTCTTACGCCGGGCGAGATTCGCCACGCGCAGCTGCCGCTGCGCTTTCCGCCGGAGGAGATCGCGCGCATCGTCGATTCGCTCCCGATTCGTTGCTCGCATTTCGATGCGTTCCGTTTCTTCACGCCGGCCGCGCGTCCGCTCAACCGCCTGCAACCCGAGCGCACGACCACCGCACAGCTCGAGCAGCGCGGCTGCCTGCACGCGAACATGGATCTCTACAAGTGGGCGTTCAAACTCGCGCCGTTCACGCCGAGCGAGTTGATCGCCGACTGCTTCGCGCTCGCCCGCGAGATTCGCGAGATCGACATGCGCGCGAGTCCCTACGATTGCACGTCGCTCGGTCTCGCGCCGATCGCGATCGAAACGCCGGAAGGCCGCGCCGACTACGAACGCCTCCAGCGCAGCTTTGCCGAGCGAAGCCAGCCATTGCGCGCGCGGCTCATCGCGCTCTGCGAGCGGTTGCTGGCGGCTTGAACTGTAGAGCTCGACCTCGCGTCGAACCTGACTCGGGATTCCCGCACACGCCACGTTCGCAGGCGAGGCCTCACACGAGGTGAGGCCCTACATTTTCACCTCCGTCATCACACTGCCCCGCGCCCCGCACACCCACCCGGCCACTCCCTGCGGAGTTGCGCCGCGCGCATCCGCGCCTACGTTCACCCACGCATGTCCGCTCCGGGTTACATCATTCAGGATCGCACACCGAAAAAGCCCGCCTACCCGATCCGCGACGAATTGCGCGGTTACCTCCGCCGCTACCGCCGCGAACGCGACCTGCCCGTCACCTACGAGCGCCTGCGCGATTTTCACGAGGCCATGCCGCTCGTCGACAACGACGGCAAGAACACGCTCTGGGACACCGTCGTCTACCGCGCCGAGGAAATGCAGCAGATCAACGAGGGCCTGAAACGCATCTACGCGCTCCTCAAAGTCGACGGCGACTTCTCGGTGATGCAGCACCTCTACATCGACCGCGTGGATTTCTGCAGCTTCGGCAACTCGATGCCGTTCCGCGTGCGGATCGTGAACGCCTACAACGAAAACCCGGACCACTTCTACGTGAAGAAGGCCGACGCGTCGCGCATCTACGGCCTCGAGCTGGA
Source organism: Verrucomicrobiota bacterium (assembly GCA_023432225.1). Classification (GTDB taxonomy): domain Bacteria; phylum Verrucomicrobiota; class Verrucomicrobiia; order Opitutales; family Opitutaceae; genus Didemnitutus. The sequence goes on along the minus strand of JAEYUW010000024.1, from coordinate 109,389 downwards.
GCATCTCCTCTCGCCGAACCGCCTGAACTTCCTCACGCACGGCAACACGCTGATCGAGGAGCACATCGCCGGCGTCCCCGGCGACGTCTTCATCGACCGCTGGCTTGGCGACGAGTCGCTCCGCCCCATCCGCATCGCGAAGGAACTGGTGAAGTTCAACGAGCGCTGCTTCATCCGCCTGCTCGGCGATATGCGCAGCTACAACTTCGTCTTCGTCATCACGCCGGATTTCGAAAGCTCACAGGTCCGCATCCGCGCAATGGATTTCGACCAGCAGAGCCACCACGGCCGGAAAAATTTCTACCTGCCGCAGTTCTTCAAGGACAACGCGCCCCTCGTGCAATTCTGCACGAAGGCCCTGCACGCCAAGACCGCGTTCCAATACCAGCGCGAGGAGCAGACGCTCATGCTCCAACGCGCCGAACTAGCGAAGGCGCGCCTCGACGCGCTGCTCGACGCGATGGCCGTCGACCCGATCGCGCCCGACGACCACGTGCATCAGCTCCGCGAAGGCCTCGCCGACCACTACGAATCGAAAGACTTCCTCGCCTGCACGACGATGGGCCAGCTCGTGCGCGAGAGCCTCGTGAAGACGCGCGCCCGCATCGAACACGATGCGCAGGGGCACTTGCCGAAGTTGTGAGTAGCGCTAATCGACGAACGCCTGGACGATCCAGACCGCACCGATAAAGCCCGCGAAGATCGATCCACCACAAAAGATTATCAGCCATCGCCTGAAGCGAACCGGCTGGTCCGCTTGTTTGAGATAGCCCCACCCGCGCAGCGGAAACCGCTTGTTTTTAAAGCCGTAAAGGGCGAGGCCGCCGAAAACCGCCGCGCAGATTCCCCAAATTACTCCGCCGATAGCAGCCTGAAATTCGGCACTCACCCCTGCGGCACGATCTTCTCCAGCGCGAGCGTCACGGCCGCGGTGCGGTTTTCGACGCCGAGTTTCACGAACGTGCTTTCGAGGTGCTTCTTCACGGTCGTGAGTTGGATGCCGAGAATCGTGCCGATCTCGGGGTTTGTTTTTCCCTGCACCACCCACGACAAAATTTCAGCTTCGCGCGGCGTGAGGCCCAACGCGCTCGCGAGCGCGGCCGGCGTCGCATCCGCCACCGAGGCCGATCGGCCACCCCCGGCCTGCTTGCGGCGGCGCAGACGCGCGGCGACGGCGGCGACAAAATCGTTCGGCTCGACCGGCTTCACCAAATAGTCGTCGGCGCCGAGATTCATGCCGGCGCGCAGATCCTCCTTTTCGCCCCAACCGGTGAGGAAGATGAAGGGCGTCGCCGCCGTGCCCGGTTGTTCGCGCAGCGCTTGCAGCACGCGGTGGCCGTTCATTTCGGGCATCGTGATGTCGCACACCACCAGGTCGGGTTTCTCCTTGAGCGCGAGCGCCACGCCTTCGCGGCCGTTGTGCGCCTCGAGGGTTTGATAACCTTCCGCAGCGAGCAGCGCGGCGATCTGCCGGCGCATCGGCGCTTCGTCGTCGATCACGAGGATTTTTTCCACGGGCCGCAGATTGGTCAGCTGCCCGGCCGAAGTAAAGCGGCCAGCTCGCGTCCGCGCGTCCCGATAACGGGACGATTCGCCTAGCCGTCCGGCCCGCGCCCGCTGGCCAATAGTCGCGCGCGGACGTTCCCGGTATTGTCGGCCGCAACAAATCCAACACCTCGCCGCCACGCCATGACGCCCCAGGAAATCCAACTCGTCCGCTCCTCCTTCACCAAAGTCGTGCCCATCGCCGACCAAGCCGCCGCGCTCTTCTACGCCCGCCTGTTCGAACTCGATCCGGCGCTGCGCAGCCTCTTCCACGGCGACATGGCCGCGCAGGGCAAGAAGCTCATGCAGGCGATCGGATTCTGCGTCGCCAGCCTCGACCGCCTTACGACCATCGTCCCGATCGTTCGCGAAATGGGCCTGCGCCACGCCGGCTACAAAGTGCGCGACGAACACTACGAAACCGTCGGCGCCGCGCTGCTCTGGACGCTCGAGCGCGGCCTCGGCGCCGACTTCACCGCCGAGACGAAGGCCGCGTGGGCCAAGGTTTACTGGCTCCTCGCCGAAACGATGAAGGCCGGCGCGCGCGATGGCGCCGCCCAGCAAGCCCGCGTGGCCTGAGTCTCGTCTCCGCTTCCGCGATGAACTCTCCGCTCAACTCCCTCGCCTCCGACGCCCCGCTGCCGCCGTGGGCCTGTGTCGCCGCCCTCATCCAAGCGGTGCTCCTCTTCGCCAGCTTCACCCTGCTCGTGCTGGCCTGAAAATTTTCCGCCGACGGACACACACCACACGATCTCCTCCGTCCCTTTGAACATGAACCACGTCCTCCTCCTCACCGCCACATTGCTCGCCACCGCAACCGCCGCCTCCGCCTCCACCGAGGCGCGCGCCGATGCCGTCACCCGCGGCCGCTATCTCGTGGAAAACGTGATCGGCTGCGCCGACTGCCACTCGCAACGCGACCAGCGCGGCCAGATCGTCGCCGCCACCCACTTGATGGGCACAACGCTGCCCTTTGCCCCCACCGTGCCGATGCCTGCGTGGGGCGCCGTGACGCCGTCGATCGTAGATCTGCCCGGTTACACCGACGAACAGGCCGTCACCCTTTTCACGAAGGGCACGAAACCGGACGGCCAGATGCCGCGTCCGCCCATGCCGCAGTTCCGTCTCAACGAAGACGACGCCCGCGCGGTCGTCGCCTACCTGCGCTCGCTGAAAAAATAACTCTTTCACTTCCAGTGGGCGCATAGCGCCCGTTGGTCAACAACAGGGGTAACACTCGGGGTGCGGGTCTCGAACCCGCACCCCGAAATCCTGTCCGTCCATGACTCCCATTCTCGATCATCTCTCCAAGTCCACCGTGGCCGGCGTCGACGCCGGTCTGCTCCTGCTCGCCGGCTGCATCGCGCTCGTCTCGATCTTGCTCGTATCGCTGAACGCGCCGCGGCGCCGCCGGCGGTAGGTCCCGGCTTCAGCCGGACCCAGAGACTCCCGTTCGCCAACCGGACGTCCGGTCAGCCGCAAGGGGGCCGGCCGAAGCCGGCCCTACTTTTCGCTTCCGGCATTGCCGCGCGCGCTCCGCGCCGCAAAGACTCCCCGACCGCATGGCCGACCCGCGCCCCGCCTCCGCTCCGCCCATCGCCGCTCGCGAGAACGTCCTCCGCGCGTTCCTCGCCAGCCCGGCCATGCTCGCGATCACGCGGCTGAGCGACGGCGTGCTGCTCGACGCCAATCCCGCCTTCCTCGCCGCCGGCGATCTCACGCGCGAACAAGCCCTCGGCCGCGCCATCACCGACCTCGGTATCTGGATCGAGGACTCGCGCCGCGTCGAATACCGCCAGCTCCTCCTCGAACAGGGCCGCGCCCGGGATTTCGAAGCGCGCTTTCGCAACCACCGGGGCGTCGAGCACGACATGGTGCTCAACGCCGAGGTCACCGAGATCGACGGCGAAAAGTGCGTCGTCATCATCGCCCTCGACAACACCGCCCGCCGCCAGCGTGAGCGCGAGCAGGACGCGGTCTACCGCATCGCCGAGGCTACCAACTCCACTGCCGACCTCGCCGCGCTGTTCAAGAAGCTGCACGAGATCATCGGCGGCCTCATGCCGGCGCAAAATCTCTTCTTCGCTCTCGTCAGTCCCGACGGCCGCGAAGTGTCGTTCCCTTACTATCAAGATGAGTGCTCGCAATGCCCCGCGCCGCGCCCCCGCGGCAAGGGCCTCACGGACTACGTCATCGATTCGAAGAAAACTCTCCTCGCCCGCACCGAGGAGCTGATCGAAATTCTCGCCGGCCAGGGCTACAAACCCACCGGCACGCCCTCGGCCGTGTGGCTCGGCGCGCCGCTCATCGTGGAAGGTCGCGCCATCGGCGTGGTCGCGGTGCAGGATTATCATGACCAGACGGTCTATGGCGAAGAGGCGAAGCGCGTGCTCACCTTCGTCGCGAGCCAGGCCGCGAGCGCCGTGGAACGCCGGCGCAGCGAGCAGATCCAGCGCGAGTCGCAGGACTATTTCACGAAATCCTTTCACGCCAGCCCCGCGCTGATGCTCCTCGCCGACCTCGCGACGGCGAAGATCCTCGAGACCAACGCAGCCTTCCTGCGCGCCTCCGGCTTCACGCGCGACGAGGTGATCGGCCACACCTCGATCGATCTCGGCGTGTGGGTGGACAAGCTCGAACGCGAGCGCGTCCTCACCGAGCTGCGCGCCCGCGGCTTTGTCCACGATTACGAGACCGTCTTTCACAACAAGCGCGGCGAGCCTCGCTACGTGCTGTTGAACGCCGACGTCTTCGAACTCGGCGGCCGGCCCGCGATGCTCATCACCGCCATCGACCTCACCGAGCGCCGGCGTCGCGAACAGGTGCAGGAGGCCACCTACCGCATTTCCCGCGCCGTGCTGGCCGGCGGCGATTTGCATGCGCTGTTCACCGAGGTGCACCGCATCATCGGCGGGCTGATGCCGGCGCGAAACTTCTACATCGCGCTCCTCAGCCCTGACGGCCGCAGCGTCTCGTTCCCCTATTTTTCCGATCAACACGACCGGGGGCAGCCGCATCTGCCGCCGGAGCGCCTGCTCGGCCTCGGCTTCACCGAATACGTCATCGAGTCCGGACGGCCGACGCTGATCACCCAAGCGGAGCTGACGAAGATTCTCTACGCGCGCGGCGATTACCGCCCGCCGACCACGGCCCCGCTGGTCCGGCTCGGCGCGCCGCTCTTGATCGATGGCCGCGTCGTCGGCGCGCTCGCCCTCCACAGTTACGACAACGCCGCCGCCTACGACGCGGACGACCTCGCGCTCGTCGACTTCGTCGCGCAACAGGCCGCCGCCGCCGTCCGTCGCCGCGAAGCCGAGCAGGCGCTCGCGCGCGCCGAGCGACAGTTCCGCGGCATCTTCGAAAACGCCGTCGAGGGCCTCTACCAATCCACACCGGATGGCCGCTTCTTGCGCGTGAATCCCGCGCTCGCCCAGATGCTCGGTTACGACACGGCCGAGCAGATGATCGAGGCGGTGAACGACATCGGCGCGAAGTTCTACGTGCAACCGGCTCGCCGGGATGAGTTCCTCCAACTCATCCGCAGCGCCGATGAGGTCAGCGATTTTGAGTCGGAAATTCTGCGCCGCGACGGTTCCCACGTCTGGGTTTCCGAATCCGTGCGCGTGATCCGACGCCCCAGCGGTGAACCGGACCACTTCGAAGGCGTGGTCATCGACATCACCGCCCGCCGCGAAGCTGATCGCGCCCTGCGCGCCGCGAAAGAGGCCGCCGACGAGGCGAGCCGCGCCAAGACGCAGTTCCTCGCCAGCATGAGCCACGAGCTGCGCACGCCGCTCAACGGCATCCTCGGCTACACGCAAATCCTCCGTCGCGACGCCGCGCTAAGCGAGAAGCAGCGCTCCGGCCTCGGCATCATCCACCAATCGGCCGAGCATCTGCTCGCGCTGATCAACGACGTGCTCGACCTCGCGAAGATCGAGGCGCGCAAACTCGAGTTGCACCCGAGCGAGTTCGGCCTGCTGGAATTTTGCCAGAACGTCGCCGAAGTCTTCGCGCCGCGTGCCCGCGAGAAAAACCTGCGCCTCGAAACGTCTTTCGCCGCCGACCTCCCGCGCACCGTCATCTGCGACGCGCAGCGGCTGCGTCAGGTGTTGTTCAACCTGCTGAGCAACGCCGTGAAATTCACGCAGCACGGCGGCGTGGTCTTCACGATCGAGCGCTCGTTGTTCGGCGCCGTGCGTTTCTCCGTCAGCGACACCGGCCCGGGCATTCCGGAGAAGGATCAGACGCGCCTCTTCGAACCGTTCGCGCAGCTCGGCGATCATCGCCAGCATATCGGCGGCACCGGCCTGGGCCTGAATGTCAGTCGCAGCATCGTCGAGCAGATGGGCAGCCGCCTGCACGTCGAGAGCCGCGTCGGCTGGGGCACGCGCTTCTGGTTCGACGTGGTGCTGCGCGAAGGCACCCGCGCCCCGGCACCCGCCGGCTCGAATTCCCCCTGGCGTATCACCGGCTACGAAGGTGCGCGGCGCCGCGTCCTCGTGGCCGACGACCACGAGCCGAACCGCATCCTCCTGCTCGACCTCCTGCAACCGCTCGGCTTCGAACTCGTCACCGCGACGGACGGCGAGGAGGCCGTTCGCGTGGCGCGCGACACCAAGCCGCATCTCGCGCTGCTCGATGTGCGCATGCCGCACCTCGACGGCCTCGCCGCCGCGCGGCGCATCGCCGACGAGTTGGGCGCCGAGGCCCCGATCGCCATCGCCATCTCGGCGAGCGCGCATGACCAGCAGCACGCCAACGCGCTCGCCGCCGGCTGCGTCGCGTTTCTCGCCAAACCGTTCAAGGACGAGGAACTGTTCTACCTGATCGGCCGCCACCTCGGACTCACCTGGAAGCTCAGCGACGCACCGGTGCCGAGTGAAACGTCGGCTCCTTTCCCCTCGCTGCCTTTCCCGCCAACTCCGGCGCAGGCCGACCAACTCTTCGAACTCGCAAGCAGCGGCGACGTCGCCGCCGTGCGGGCGTTCGTGCAGAAAATCGCCACCGACGACCCGCGCCTCGCCGCTTTTGCGACGCAGGTTAACGAGCTGGCCGCGCGCTTTAAGATGAAGGCTATCCGCTCCCTGGTCTCGCGCTATCGCGAGCAACCATCCGCCTGACATGTCCGAAACCATCCTCCTCGTCGACGACACCCCCGCCAATCTCAGCGTCCTGGCCGAGTGCCTGAGTGACGCCGGCTTTTCGCTGCTCGTGGCCGAGGACGGCGAAGACGCGCTCGCGCTCACCGCGCGCAGCGCGCCCGATCTCATTCTGCTCGACGTGATGATGCCTGGCATCGACGGCTTCGCGACGTGCCGCCGGCTCAAGGAACGCGCCGAAACGCGCGACATCCCCGTGATCTTCATGACCGCGCTGACGGACACCGCGGAAAAGTTGAAGGCGTTCGAGGCCGGCGCGGTCGATTACATCACGAAGCCGATCCAGCACGAAGAGGCGCTCGCCCGCGTGAACACGCACCTCACGATCCGTCGCCTGCAGCGCGAATTGCAGCAACAGCTCGCGCTGAAGGAGCGCTTCATGCGTTTCGCGAGCCACGACCTGCGCAATCCCCTTTGCCTGATCCTCATGTCCGGCGAACTAGCGAAGCGCAAAAAACCCGCGCCGGAAATCGCCGAATACCTCGAGAGCATCCACGCCTCGGCGAAACAGATGCAGCGCATCGTGGACACGTTCCTCGACCTGCGCCGCGCCGGCGCGCAAACCGCGGCCGGGCGCTGCGATCTCAACCTGCTCGCGGCCGCCGTCGCCGCGCAGCAGGAGCCAGCCGCGGAAGCCAAGCGCATGATCCTGTCGCTCGAGCTCGGCGAAGCGCTCCCGCCCGCCCGCGCGGACGCCGGCCATTCCTACCAAGTGCTGACCAACTACGTCAGCAACGCCCTCAAGTTTACCCCACCCGGCGGCCGGATCATCATCCGGACCCGCCAAGCCGGACTGCGCGCGCGGGTCGAAGTCGTCGACAACGGCCCCGGCGTGCCGGCCGCCGAACGCGACGCGTTGTTCACGGAATACGCACGCTTGTCTCCGCGTCCGACCGGCGGCGAGGAGAGCCACGGCGTCGGGCTAAGCATCGTGAAACAACTCGTCGCCACGCAGGGCGGCGGCGTCGGCGCGGAGTTCCCCGCGGAAGGCGGCTCCGTCTTTTGGTTCGAGCTGCCCATCGGCGGCCTTTGACACGCGCGCCAAGGAGTCCGGCGGACATTTGCTTGCTCGGGACGGGCGGCTGGGATTTGTTCCCCGCACCAACCCCGTGCTCCTGCCCGTCAGAAGCGTCCTTTTTGCAGTGCTCCTGCCCGCCGTGATGACGGGCTGGATTCCGCTCGTGATGTTCGAACATTATCCGGCGTGGGACGACGGCTACATGGCCGCGCACGAGTGGCTCGCGGTCGCCCTGGCCGCCGCGGGAATCGTCGCTTACGCCAGCTGTGCGTGGCAGTTCACGCGCAAAGGCCGCGGGACCGTCGCGCCGTGGGATGGTCCGCGCAAGCTGGTCCAGCGCGGCCTCTACCGCTGGGTGCGCAATCCGATGTATATTTCGCTCGGTGCCGTCGTGGCGTCGGAAGCGATCTATTTCGAATCCTGGCGCATCGCCCTTTATCTGCTCTGTCTCGCGTGCATCGCGCAGCTCTTCGTCGTCCTCCATGAAGAGCCCGAGATGGGGTTTCGCTATGGCGCGATGTATGAGGACTACAAGCGCGCCGTGCCGCGCTGGTTCCCGCGCCGCCCGCGTCCGACCGCCTTCGAACTCGATCCCACGAGTGTCGAGCGGTAGGGCCGGTTTTCGACCGGCCCAGTTCGACGTCCGTTCGCGCGCATCGCCGGCGAGTGAGAATTCATTCGGGCCGGTTGAAAACCGGCCCTACTTCACGCCCCGAGGCACCGCACCACCATCTCGCGCATCACCGTCTCCTGCTCGTTGGGGCGGCGGATAATTTCTTCGAACGCGCGAATGAATTCCTGCTGATTGTCGATGAGACGACGCAGCGTGGGCAGCCTCGCGCCGCCGACGAGTTTGCCCGCATACCATTGGTTCTGGGTAAAGAGATTGAACGAGCTCTTCTCGGCATCGCCGCCGAAGTGCGCCGCATAGACGCCCTGTGCCCGCGCCCACGCGGATTTGTCGAAACCGAAGCGCTCCGACGGCGGCTTCAGCTCGCCCGCGTCGATCAGCACGCGTGCCTGGATCAGGATGCGATTGCGGTTCTGCAACGAAGAGATCAATGGCCGCGAATCGCCGCCGGCGAAGAAATGCCGCTGTAGCGCACCCAGCGTGCCGCGCAGATCTCCCGCGAAGAACCGATCCGCCGCCTCAAAGAAATCTCCCTCGGCCACGTTCGGCGTCAGCTCAGCCACATGCGCTTCCTCGATCGCCGCACCCTCTCCGGCAAACGTCGCGAGCTTGCGCACTTCTTCGGTGATGAGCCGCGTGTTCGCGCCGACTTTGGTCAGGAGCAACTCCACCGCGCCATCGCCGAAGCTCGCCCCGATCGCCCGCGCCTCAGCCAGCGCCACGCCCGCGAGGCCCTCGGCCGCGCTGTCGGCATCGCCGCCCACCAGCTCGAAATCCGCGTGTGACTCACACCATTTCGGAAAACTGCGGCGTCGATCGAGCGGCGCGGCCGTGACGATCACGCCCACCTCGTCGGGGTTCACCTTCTCAAGAATCTCCTGTAACGCCTCGACCTGCCGGAGCGTTCCCTCAGCGCGACCGGTGACGGTGTCGGCGAGGAAGTTGACGTCCTTGAACCACACCACGCGCTTGCCGCCGAACATCGCGACCGTCTGCACGGAGTCGCGAAAGCGATTCACCGCGGTCTCGACCTCGTCGACGTTGTTGGCGAAGCCGCTGAGGATCTCGCGGGAAAAATCGTCCGCGCCGGCCTCCTTCGCCATCGCCTCGAAGCGATCCTTGCCCAGCCGCCCGACGAGAAAGTCATCGGGACCGCAGATGAAGACGAAGGGTTTGGCGCCGGGCATCGCTCAACACACAACGCCCGCCGCGCCCGCTGGCAAGCGAGACGTTCTGATGCCGCATCAACACGTCTTCTCCTGATTGTCATCGCGAGGGCGGCCCAGCCGCCCTTGGCGATCCAGCGCACCGCACTTCAGCCGCGAGCTTCTGGATTGCTTCGTCGCTACGCTCCTCGCAATGGCGGGTTCGTCGGTCCGCCCCCGTCGTCTCCCCTCGCGCGGTGCCCTCGTTCAATTCACCAGCGGTTGCGCCGCCCGCCGCGCTTCGCGCACGACCTCGCGTCGCAGCCAATCAATCGCGGCCGTCACCGCCCGCTGCTTCACCGTGCGGCGCTGGCCCGGGTAACTGAGTTTCTTCGACCAATCACCCGCCGGCGAATGCAGTCCGATGTAAATCGTGCCGACGCCGTTTTCCTCACAGTCCCCTGCCGTCGGGCCGGCATAGCCCGTGATCGCCAGTCCGTAGTCGGCGCTAAGTTGCTCGGCCACGCCACACGCCATCGCCACCGCACACTCCGCGCTGACCGCGCCATGCTGCGACAGCAGGCACTCCGGACAATCGAGCAGCAGCATCTTCGCGTCGTTGCTGTAGCCGACGATGCCGCCCATGAAAAATTTCGAGGCCCCGCAAATGTCCGTGAAGCTGTTGGAAAGCAGCCCTCCCGTGCACGACTCCGCGACCGCGAGCGTTCGCCCCGCCTGACGCAAGTGATCGGCCGTCACCTTCGCGATCGAGTCGTGGCCGATGCCGATCAAATCATCGCCCAGCAGCGTGGCGCATTCTTCCGCGATGGCTTCGAGCGTCGCGCGGGCGTATTTGCCGTCGGGCGAACTGATGCGGCAATCCACCTGCCACTGGTGCGCGCAATACGCGATGCCGAGCCCGGCATAGCGCTCGAATACCGGCTGAAAACGCGTCTCGAGCATCGACTCGCCCACACCCGCCGTGCGGAGCTGGATGTAAGCCTCGCCCTCCGCCACGAGCCTGAGAGCCGCCAGTCGCGGCAACACTTGCTCGGTGAACATCGGCTGCAACTCGTTCGGCGGTCCCGGCAACATCACGAGCACCTTGCCATCCTGCTGCGCCCACAGACCCGGCGCCGTGCCACTCGGATTCGGCAGCACCTCGCCGCGCGAGAAACGAAACGCCTGCTTGCGGTTGTTTGGCGTGCACGGGCGGTTGAACTTCGCGAACCGCTCCTCGATCGCCGTCATGATCGACGCATCGAAAACGAGTTCCTGCCCGAGCACGTCAGCCACGACCTCGCGCGTGCGATCGTCGCACGTGGGCCCGAGACCGCCGGTCGTGATCACTACATCCGCCCGCGCCCAACTCTCGCGAAACTGCCGCGCGATCACGTCCGCCTCGTCGGAAACGGTGACGTTGCGATCCAGCTGCACGCCCCGCCGCCCGAGTTGTGCGCCGATCCACGTGAGATGCGAATTGGCCGTGAGACCGAGGAGCAACTCGTCGCCGAGCGTCACGAGCTCGAAGCGCGGAGTTGATTTGCCAGCCGGTGCAGGCTGGGAATTGTTCGTCGGGTGGTCGGCCATGTCCAAAGCCGGACCGTAGCGCTAAATTCCCAAAAATCCAGCCGCTGTCTTCGGGGCCACGAAGAGGCACAACAAGCCACAAAATGAATGACGCCCCTATCAACAGCCTCTGTGACATCGTCCGCGAGACGGCATTCGCCATCCATTGCTATCATCGCCACGGTCATGTGGAGAAGATTTACGAGAACGCCCTCGCACATCGCCTCCGCAAGCTCGGCGTCCCTGTCGATCAGCAGCGCCCGATCTCGGTTTACGATGAGGACGGCACGCCGCTGGGAGATTTCTTGGCTGACCTGCTGGTGGATGAACGCCTCGTTGTGGAGTTAAAGGCCGTGCGCGCCATCGCCGACGAGCACGTGGCGCAACTGCTCGGCTACCTGCGCTCGAGTCGCACCGAAACCGGCCTGCTCATCAATTTCGGCACCCCCAGGCTGCACGTGAAAAAATACCTCATGACTCCGCCTTGAGTTTTTCGTGCTTTCTCGTGCCTTCTCGTGGCCCAACCGCCGTGCCCGAACCTCGCTCCCTCGACGCCATCCGCGAAAAGCTCCGACTCCTGCCGGAGAAGCCGGGCGTTTACCTGATGAAGGACCGCCTTGGCCGCATCATCTACGTGGGCAAGGCCAAGAGCCTGAAGAAGCGCGTCTCGTCCTACTTCCAGCCCGGTCGCACGCGCCAGCTGCGCCACCAGCCGAAGATCCGCACGTTGATCGAGATGATCGCCGATCTCGAAACGATCGAGGTGAAGTCCGAGCCCGAAGCGCTCCTCCTCGAGGGCAAGCTGATCAAACAGTGGCGGCCGAAATACAACACCGACTTCACCGACGATAAGCGCTTCCTCCTCGTCCGCGTGAACCTCGAGCATGAGATGCCGCACTTCGCGCTCACGCGCTTCCGCAAGGAGGACCGCTCGCGCTACTTCGGGCCGTTCGCCCATTCCGGCCTCCTACGCCGCACGCTCGCGACGATGCGCAAGCAGTTCGGCGTGCTCCTCGGCGACGCGCACCCGATCAAACTTCCCGACGGCCGCTACCAACTCTACGAAGACGTCCGCGCCGAGCTCTACGGCTGGCCCAACGAAGTCACCGTCGCCGACTACCGCGCGCGTGTGGGGCAAGCCTGCGACTTCCTCGACGGCAAGAGCCGCGAGTGGCTCGACGAGTTGCGCGAGGAAATGAAAACGCGCGCCGCGAAACAGGAATACGAAAAAGCCGCCGAGCTGCGCGATGTCGTGCTCGCACTCGAGCGCACGCTCTCGAAGACGCGAAAATTCACGCGCGACCTCACGCAGCTGCGTCCGAACGAGGAGGCGCTGCGCCTGCTCGGCGAAGCGCTCAGCCTGCCCGGCCCGCCCGTGCACATGGAGTGCTTCGACATCTCGCACATCAGCGGCACGTTTGTCGTCGCCTCGATGGTCCACTTCACCGACGGCGTGCCGGACAAGAACAACTACCGCCGCTTCTCGATCAAGAGCTTCATCGGCAACGACGATTTCCGCGCCATGGAGGAAGTCGTCGGCCGCCGCTATCGCCGCCTGATCGAGGAGCAGAAGCAGTTCCCCGATCTCGTCGTCATCGACGGCGGCCGCGGCCAGATCGCCGCGGCGCTGAAGGCGTTTCTCGCCCTCGAATGTCCGCCCCCGAAGATCATCGGCCTCGCGAAGAAGCACGAGACGATCATTTTCCCGGACGGTCGCGACCCGCTGAATCTCCCGCTCGGCCACCCCGGCCTGAACATCCTGCAGCGCCTCCGCGACGAGGCGCACCGTTTCGCCAACACCTACAACGCCGATCTCCGCTCGCGAAAAATCAAGGAGAGCATCCTCGACGATTTCCCGGGCCTCGGCGAAAAGCGAAAAAACGCGCTCCTCGCCCATTTCGGCTCCATCGACCGCCTGCGCGCCGCGACGCCGGAAGAGATCGCCCAAGCCGAAGGCATCGGCCCGAAGTTCGCGAGCGAGCTCCACGCGTTCCTGAGCAAACCCTCTTCCTCGCCTGCGATGAATTCGCCGGACGAGTCCGGACAGTCGGCGCCGGAGGCATTCCAAGAATAGCGCTCGTCGGGCCCGACAACGAGCGGTAACCTAGCGTCGGCGCACCGCGCCATCGAAACGAAAGGAGCTGTCATGAACGTCCACCACCTCGATCCCCGCGGAGTCCTTCATTCGCGGTCACTCGGCCTCCGTGTCTCAACCGTGCTGTTCGGCCTGTTTGCCGTCGGCCATCTCGGGCGGCTACTCTTTCAACCGGAGGTTCGCATCGCCGGTCACGCGATGCCGCTCTGGCCCAGCGTCATCGCGCTGCTCGCGGGAGCGGCGCTCGCCGTGTGGCTTGGCACCTTGGCCTTCCGCAAGAAGGATCACCGGTCCGAACCACCTCAGACATTGAGCGAGCGCTAGCCACCCGGGCGTCCGCGGGATGGCTCACCGCCGCAGCCGCGTGATGCGCGCGAGCAGGCGCGCGGGCAGCAGCCACTTCAGGAACAGGAAGAACTTCGCGTGCAACGGCGCGTTGTAGCGCGGCGCGGGGCTGACACTCGTCAGCGCCGTTTCGACGCAGCGCGCGATGTCGTCCGGCATGCCCGCGACACGGCGCAGCTTCTTGTAGCCGACGCGAAAGCCCGCGAGGAAGGGTTCATACGGCCCCGCCTGCTCGAGAAATTTGTCCGACGCCGCATCCGCCGCCGCGACGAACTCCGTCAGGATGTAGCCCGGCCGGATCAACGTCACGCGCACGCCGAACGGCTCGAGTTCTCCGCGCAATCCGTCCGTGATCGCCTCGAGCGCGTGCTTGGTCGAATCGTAGATGCTCGACAACGGCCGCGCGATGCGGCCGGCCACCGAGCCAATGTTCACGACGCAGCCGCTGCCCTGCGCGCGCATCGTCGGCAGCACGAGCTGCGTCAGCGCGATGAGCGAAAACACATTCGTCTCGAAATTCCGGCGAATCGCCTCCACCGGGACGATCTCCACCGGACCGCGCGTGCCGTAGCCGGCGTTGTTCACGAGGCCGTCAATGCGCCCGAACTTCGCCAGCGTCGCCTCGACGAGGCGTCGCCGGTCCGCGTCGCTCGTCACGTCTCCCGCCACCGCGAGCACCGCGGCACCGTTCGGATCGATCTCGCGCGCGAGCGCATCGAGCCGGTCCTGCCGGCGCGCGGAGATGACGACCTTCGCGCCAGCGCGCACGAGACGGCGCGCCGTGGCTTCGCCGATGCCCGACGACGCACCGGTGATGATAACGACCTGACCCGCGAGTTGAGGCATGGCCGCACCGTGGCACGCACCACCGCGTCACGCGACGGATTTTTCTACGCCGTGCCGAACAACCACCGCGCGAAGGCGAAGTAGGTCGGGATGCCAATCACAACGTTGAACGGAAACGTCACTGCCAGCGAAGCCGTGAGATAGAGCGCGGGATTCGCCTGCGGCAGCGCCACCCGCACCGCCGCCGGCGCCGCGATATAGCTCGCGCTGGCCGCGAGCGTGCCCAGCACCGTCGCGCCGCCGACGCTCAGCCCCGCCTGCTGCCCCAACCACACACCCAGCAAGCCGTGCAGCAACGGCATCAAGATCGCAAATCCCGCCAAAAATGCGCCCGCCTTGCGTAGATCCGCCAACCGCCGTCCGGCGGAAAGACCGAGTTCCAGCAGAAACAGCGCGAGCACGCCCCGAAACGGCGCGTCGAAAAACGGCCCGACCTGCTCGTAGCCCTTCTTGCCCGAGAGCAGCCCGATCATGAGCCCGCCGACAAGCAGCAGGATGCCCTTGCTCGCGAACAACTCGTGCAACAGCTGCCGCCACTCACTCGCGCGAAACGTCGCCGGCAGAAACGCATTCGCCGTCGCCGGCACCGCCGCGCTCGCGCTGGCACCCATCGACCGCGCGAACAACAGCGCGACCAAAATCCCCGGCACCTCCATCAACGCCAGCACCGCGGGCAAAAACCCTTCGTGCGCCACGCCACGCGCATCGAGAAAAGCCAGGCTCGCCCCGAACGTCACGACCGACACCGACCCATAGTGCGCCGCCACCGCCGCCGCGTCCGTGCCGCTGAAACGTCCCAACCGCCGCAGAATCACGAACGACCAGATCGGAATCGCCACGCACAACAGCAGCGCCGCCGCCGCGGGCCGCGCGAAGTCCGCCACCGCCACTCCATCGAGCTTGGCTCCGCCCTTCAGCCCGATGCCGAAGAGCAGGTAAATGGTCATCGCCGCATAAAATTCCTCCGGGATCTTCAGATCGCTGCGCACCCAGACGGCGATCAAACCCAGGAGAAACGCCAACACCATGGGCGAGAGCAGACTTTCGAGCAACGACGGCAAAAGCGGCATGTCCGCCAACGATGAAGAATAAAACATGAAGTCAACTTCATTATTTACTGTTCTTGAAACCACCGCCAGCTCCCGCCATCTTCCGGCCATGGCCGAAACGCCCGCACCCGCCAGTTGGACCTTTCTGACGAACCACACGCACGTGCTGGTGTGCCTCGCGCAGAACGAGGACATCACGCTGCGCGAGGTCGCCCAGCAAGTCGGCATCACCGAGCGCGCCGTGCACGCGATCGTCAGCGCGCTCGAGGAAGAAGGCGTGCTGACGCGCACCCGCGAAGGTCAGCGCAATCGCTACAAGATCAACCGCGGCTACCGCCTGCGCCACCCGCTCGAGTCGCATCGCAGAGTCGGCGACTTGCTCAATTTGATCGACAAGCGTTAAGTCGCTTGTCCGCCAAGCAGTTAACAGCGTCGTGCCACGCCGCACCTAAGAAAATTGGCCGTGCTGCGTCGTCTCCATTGCACCCAATCCACCCGATGAAATTCCTCCGGCTCACTGCCCTCCTCTCGTTATTCGCCGCCGCGCTCACCGCGGCGCCGGTCGAGTCCACCATATCGGCCGTCACGGTCTACACCGACCGCGCCGTCGTCACCCGCACCGCCACCGTCGAACTCGGCGGCGGACAAAGCGAACTCATCTTCGCCAACCTGCCCGAGTCGCTCCTCGACCAATCCGTGCAAGTCAGCGGCCGCGGCACCGCCCAGGCCACGATCCTCGACGTCGCGGCGCGCCGCACCTTCGTCGACTTCACGCCCAACGCCCGCGTGAAGGAAATCGAGGATCAGCTCCGCGCGCTCCGCAACGACGACCGCCGCCTCGCCGACGAAGTCGCCGTGCTCGGCAGCCAGCGCGACAGCATCAACGAATTCATGAAAAACGCCGTCGCCGCCACCAAGGACGCCGGCCGCCCGAAGCTCGAAGACGTGCGCGCCACGCTCGAGTTCGGCCAGAAACAGCTCCTCGAAATCGCCCAAGCCAACCAGAAGCTCGACCAGCAGCGCGAGGAACTCTCCAACAAGATCGCCGCACTCGAGCAGCAGCTCAACGAGCTCCGCGGCACCGGCGGCAAGGGTTTCAAGACCGTCGTCGTCCGCGTCTCCGCCGCGCAGGCCGGCAACCTCGAGCTCGCGCTCTCCTACACCGTCAGCAACGCCCGCTGGACACCCAGCTACGACGCCCGCGTGTTGAGCGGCGAACGCGCCGTGGCGCTGAGCTACTTCGGCGTCGTGCGCCAGACCACCGGCGAAGACTGGAAGAACGTCGCGCTCACGCTCTCGACCGCCCGCCCGTCGCTCGGCGGCGCAGCGCCGACGCTGACGGCGTGGAATTTGGATGTGTGGATCGATCGTCCGATGCCAGTGTCCGCACCGGCGGCGGCTCGCGCCCAAACCCTTGAGATGCGCGCGAAAGCCAACGCCGCCCGCGAAGTGAACCTCCAGGCCTTCACCACCAACGTCGCCGCCGACATGGCCGCTCCGCCGCCCGAGGTCGAAATGGCCGGCGCCAGCGTCGAATCCGGTGCGACCAGCGCCTCCTTCAAGATCGCCACTGCGTCGACGATCCCGAGCGACGGATCTGCGCAAAAGGTCCCGATCGCCGCCGCCAAGCTCGCCGCCAATCCCGAATACCTCACCGTCCCGAAGCGCCAGGCGACCGCGTTCCTCACCACGAAGGTCGTCAACTCGACCGACTTCCCGCTGCTCGCCGGCGCGATGAATGTCTTCCTCGACGGCACCTTCGTCGCCACGAGCAATCTTCGCACCGTGATGGCCGGCGAAAAGTTCGACCTCGCCCTCGGCGCCGACGAGGGAATCAGCGTGAAGCACAAGCGCGTGCAAAAATTCACCGAGGACACCGGTCTCACCAACTCCGGCAAGCGCATCACCTACGAGTATCTGCTCACGATTCAGAACAACAAGAAGACCGCCGAGCGCGTCATCGTGGTCGACCAGCTCCCGCTCTCCCGCAACGAGAAGATCGTCATCAAGCAGCTCGCGCCCGACGCGCGCGAAGTGAAGCCGACCGACGAAGGATCCTTGAAGTGGACGCTCGACCTCAAGCCCGGCGAGAAACGCGAGATCATGGTCAAGTTCACCGTCGAACACCCGAACGACGTCAACGTCACCGGTCTCGAGTAAACCGGACCGCACACGCCGTAGCGGAACTCGTGAGAATTTCGCTCTCGCGGTGCGACGAAAGTCTCGCGGCTTTCGCTCCCACGTAGACCCGATTCTGCCTGCCTTGTCTGGGTGCGCGAGGGTCCGCCGCAAGGCGGGCCCTCTTTTTGTTTAAAGGTCCGCTGCGTGATGTAGGGCGGGGTCTCCCGACCCCGCCGCCTCAGAACGTCAACCGCTCGCACTCTCCTGCAAAGGGCCACTCCTCTGGCTGTGTGACCAATCCGGCGCGCATCGGGTTGGCGAAGACATACTGCCACTTCTCGTCGTAGCTCGCGGCCGACCGCAGCACATGATCGAAATATTCCGCCTGCCAAATCGGTGCGGGCACGGACAAAGCCGCGCTGATGTGCCGGCTTGTCCACTTCTTCCAATCGCGAATGAGACCGCTGAGTGGTTTCGCATCAGGGTAGGCACGCGCGAAGAAATGCACATGGTCTGGCATGATCACATAGCGACCGACAGCCCAACGGTGCAGTTCCGGAGATTGAGCCCAAGCCGAGCGCAGCGCTTCCGCGATGCCACGTTTCGTCAACAGCGGTCGTCGTTGCGCCACACAAACCGTCAGAAAATAGATCGGGTTTTCGATCCAGACGTTCGAAAGGCGCCGAAGATGAGCGCGGTCGGGCAGGTTCATGACTACGGGGCGGCCCTACCCGCGCGGACATTTACGCATCTGAAACGAATCGGCAAGTTGATCGGCGGGGTCGGGAGACCCCGCCCTACATCAGCCGGCCGTGGCACACAATCTGCGGTTGCCGAGCGGTCCGCAGGCCTCAGAAAGGCGGCATGGCTGAATCCACGCCCGCCCGCTCGACCGCCGCCGTGCCCGCGCTGCTCGTCGTCGCCGCCGCGCTTTTTCTCAGCGGCGTGTTCTTCCCCTTCTTCCACGTGGCGAAGTTCTGGATCTTCCACGAAGCGATCTCTGTCGTGGGCGGCATCGTGACGCTCTTTCAGGAAGGCGAATATTTCCTCTTCGCGGTGCTGACGCTGTTCACGCTCGTCTTCCCCGCCGCCAAACTCGGCCTCCTCGCGCTGATCTGGCTCGAACGCGACAAGGACCTCTCGCGCATCCAGCGTCTGCATGGTTGGGTCGCCGCGCTCGGCAAGTGGTCGATGCTCGACGTCTTCGTCGTCGCCATCCTGATCGTCACGATGAAAGCCGCCGGCCTCGCCCAGCTGCAAGTCGGCCTCGGACTCTACCTCTTCACATTTTCAGTCGTAGCCACGCAGGTCGCCTCCTCGTGGATCGATCGCCAGCTGCGCGACTAAGCGATCTCCGGAATAAGATCGCCCGCGAATCACGCGAATGGTCGCGAATGCCGCAGGAAAAAATCCGTCTCTGTCGCTCTCGCGATGACGCCAACGCGGCAACGTCGCACGGGAGAAGTTCTCCATTCGCGTGAATTCGCGAAATTCGCGGGGAACTCTGGCATCCACTTGAGCGCCGGCGTCGGCAAACAAACTTCAAAGCCGTGCAATAGATAGAAACCCGCGGGCCTTGCCCGTCGGCGCGCGTCGGCTTGAGTGATCGGGCCTCGTCCCCCAATCACCCCATGCGCCTTCTCCGTTCTCTGCTGCTCGCCAGCACGCTCGCGGTCGCACCGCTGTTCGCCGCTGCGTCCGCTCCCGTCACCGTCGTCAAAATCGATCCCGCTCGCACGGGTGCGCCGATCAATCCGTTCATCTACGGCCAGTTCATCGAGCACCTCGGCCGCTGCATCTACGGCGGCATCTGGGCCGAGATGCTCGAGGACCGCAAATTCTACTTCCCGATCACGGCCGATTACGCGCCCTACAAGAGCCTCACCGGCACCGCATTTCCCGTCGTCGGCGCCTCGCCGTGGGAAATCATCGGCGCACCCGACGGCGTGCGCATGGTGAAGGAAAACGCGTTCGTCGGTGAACACTCGCCGCTCGTGCGTGCTGGCGCCGGCATCCGCCAACACGACCTCGGCGTCGTCGCCGGTCGCGATTACACGGGCTACGTGTGGCTGCGCGCCGCCGGTGAAAAACCAGCCGCCGTCGACGTGACGCTCATCTGGGGCGACAGCCCCGATGCTCGCGCCACCGTGCGTGTGACCGCCGCGCCCGACGCTTACGCGAAACACGCGTTCTCCTTCACCGCCGGGGCCGCCACCGACCGCGCCCAACTCGAAGTGCGCGCAGCCGATAGCGATGTTTTCCTCGGCACGCTTTCGCTCATGCCCGCCGACAACGTCCGCGGCCTGCGCGCCGACACGCTCGCACTCCTCAAACAGCTCAACGGCTCCATCTATCGCTGGCCGGGCGGCAACTTCGTCAGCGGCTACGACTGGCACGACGGCATCGGCGACCGCGACAGCCGCCCGCCGCGCAAGAACCCGGCCTGGACCGGCGTCGAGCACAACGATTTCGGCACCGACGAGTTCATCGCCTTCTGCCGCGAGATCGGCGCCGAGCCGATGATCGCCGCCAACACCGGTTTCGGCGACGCGCACTCCGCCGCGCAATGGGTCGAGTATTGCAACCGCGAAGCCACCACGCTCGCCGGCAGCTGGCGCGCGCAAAACGGCCACGCACAACCCTACGGCGTCCGCTACTGGTGCGTGGGCAACGAAATGTTCGGCCCGTGGCAGCTCGGCTTCATGCAGCTCGCGCACTACACGATCAAACACAACCTCGTCGCCGAGGCCATGTGGAAGGTCGACCCGTCGCTGCAACTCGCCGCCGTCGGCGACTTGGAAACGATCAACGCCAAGCACGACCCCGATCAGGTGAAGAGTGGCCACCCGTGGTCGCACGGTATGCTGCTCGCCTCCGCCGACCACATGAACCTTATCTCGGAACATTTCTACGAAGGCCGCCTGCCTTGGGCGCAGAACGGACGCGGCGAACTTTCCGCCGAGGTCGTGAAACTGAAGCACACCATCCGCAAGAAAGCCGACGGACACCGCAAACTTCAGCCGACGCTGCCGAACCTGAAAGGCCGTTTCATCCCGATCACGATGGACGAGTGGAATTACTGGCATCGCGACTACGTCTACGGCGAACTCGGCTGCGTCTACGATCAGGCCGACGCGCTCGGCGTCGCCATGGGCCTGCACGAATACTTCCGGCAGAGCGACGTCATCCCCATGGCGTTCTACGCGCAAACCGTGAACGTCATCGGCGCGATCAAAACCACCAAGACCGCCGCGGAGATGGAGACCACCGGCCTCGTGCTTCAGCTCTACCGCGCGCATTTCGGCCGCACGCCGCTGAAACTCGAAGGCGACTTCGGCGCACTCGACGTCGCCGCCGCGCTCTCCGCCGACGGCCGCACGCTCACCGTGGCCATCGTCAACCCCACCAACGCCGCCGTCGCACTCCCGCTCGATCTCCCGCGCGAGCGCCTCGCTGGCTCTGCGACGCGCTGGACCATCGCCGCCCCGACTGAGTTTGCGCACAACACGCCCGGCCAGCCGCGCGCGATTGATATCGTCGAACAAAGCGGCGTCGACGCCACCCAACCGCTCGCTGTGCCCGCACTCGGCGTCGCGCTGTTCTCCCTTCAACTGAAATAAATCTCCCGTCGCCTCCCCCATGAAATTCGCCCTGCTGCTCTCCTGCCTCGGCCTCGCGACTGCGCTCGCGTCCGCCGCCCCGGCTCCCACGCCCGCCACGCCCACCAATCCCTCCGGCTTCCGCATTCATCGCGGCACGAATCTCAGCCACTGGCTCTCGCAATACGCCGGGGCGCCGCGCGACAAATTCATCACCGAGGAGGATTTTCGTTTCATCGCCCGCGCGGGCTTCGACCACGTGCGCCTGCCCGTCGACGAGAAGGAGCTGTGGGCTGAGAACGGCCAGCCGAACGAGGAAAATTTCGGCTACCTCATGAAAGCGCTCGGCTGGGCGCGCACGCATCAGCTGCGAGTCATCGTCGACCTGCACACGGTGCGCTCGCACCACTTCAACGCCGTGAACGACGGCACCGCCAACACGCTCTTCACCGACCCGAAGGAGCAAGCCCACTTCCTCAATCTGTGGAAACAACTCTCCGCCCGCTTGGGCGATCAGCCGGTTGATGCCGTCGCTTACGAAATCCTCAACGAAGCCGTCGCCGACGATGACGAAGACTGGAACCGCCTCGTCGCCGCCGCGCACGCGCAAATCCGCTCCACCGAGCCGACGCGCGTCATCGTCATCGGCTCAAACCGCTGGCAAGGCGCCTGGAAATTCCCCGCGCTGAAAGTCCCCGCCGGCGACCCGAAC
Source organism: Verrucomicrobiota bacterium (assembly GCA_023432225.1). Lineage (GTDB taxonomy): Bacteria > Verrucomicrobiota > Verrucomicrobiia > Opitutales > Opitutaceae > Didemnitutus. The sequence continues at coordinate 87,552 of JAEYUW010000024.1, read as the reverse complement.
ATCATCCTCAGCACGCACAACTACGAGCCCTTCACGTTCACACACTATCGCGCGAGCTGGACGCCGTTCAAAATCTACACCGGTCCGGTGCAATACCCCGGCTACCCCATGCCCGCTGCGGAACTCGCCAAAGTCGAAGCAACGCAGCCGCAGCACGTCATCGATCAGTTCGCCAGCGCCCGCCGCGAGTGGAACGCGGAAACCATCCGCGAAGACCTGATGCCCGCGATCAAGCGCGCCCGCGAACTCGGCCTGCAACTCTACTGCGGCGAATTCGGCTGCCTGCCCACCGTCCCACGCGCCGACCGCCTGCGCTATTACCGCGACTTCATCGGCGTGCTCGAGCGCGAAGGCGTCGCCTGGGCCAACTGGGACTACAAGGGCAACTTCGGCCTCTTCCGAAAGAACGAATCCACCCATGGCGTCGGCGAACCCGACACCGAACTCCTCGACGCGCTCTTCCAAAGGTAGGACCGGCTTCAGCCGGTCCCCTCCGTCGCGTCCCGCAAAATCTCCTCCAGCACCTCCGTCGCGAACGCGCTTTTCACCGGGGTGAGGCTCTTGGTTTCGAGCGCCACGAGCCCTTCACGCGCCTTCGCCGCCGCTTCCGTCTTTTTTCCCTCCGCGAGTAACACCGCCGCTTCCGCCCGCAACCGCGTCGCCGGATCGAACGCCAGCGTCCCCGCCGAATCGAGCCACGCGCGCGCCGCGACGGCATCGCGCGTGTGTCGCGCCAGCAACCACGCGTAATCGCAGCGCGCGGCGTCACGCAGGAACGGCGCGAGTTTCTCTTCTCCCGCCAACACGTGGTCGAGCACCGCCTGCGCCCGCGCCGGCTCACCGCAGTCCATCGCGTGGTGAAACGCGGTGTAGTGACCGTAGAGATCGAACATCGAACCGTCGCGCAACGCCGTGATCTGTGCGATGAGCGCCGGATCGTAGTCCGCCGGTCGCACGCCGCCGAGCGACGCCACCGTCAGCACGATCATAGCCTTTTCCTGCTCGGAGCGCGCATCGCCGCGCAACAACTCCCAGAATCGCCGCCCATCCGACTTGAAACCTCCCGCCGTGCCCGGCAACGCCGTCACCGCAAAGATGAGCAACGAGATCGCGGCGCCGAAAACCGCCTGATGCTGGAGCAGCGCCCGCGCCGTGCCCGGCTCGCCAAGGCTCAACAGTCCCGCCGCGCCCGCCAGCAGCACCGCGAGCACCAAGCTGCTCACCGGCCCGCCCGCGATCATTACCGCAAAACGCTTCGCGCTCACCGCGCGGGGGTCGAGCGGCAGACAAGCCGCGAGCCCGCCGCCCAGGTTGACCTGCCGATTCCAACTAAATTTCAGTCCCGCCGGCGTCCGCCGCCACATGAACGGACCCACGACGTAGAGCAGCAATCGCCCGCCTCCAATCCACCCGCCCACAACGTGGCCGAGCTCGTGCACACCCACCGCGACGAACCACCACAGCGGCAGACCGAACAGCTCAACGAGTTTCAGCCACTTCGATCCGTCGAAAGGCACCAACAGCCCGCTGCCGTATTTCCCGATGAGAAAGCCCACGCCGCCGCCGATGAGCACACCCACCAGCACGAGAAACAGCGTCTTCGCCGTGAAGGCCTTCTTCGCTGCCGGTTTTGGCGGCGGTCGCCGCGCGATGACTTCGCGATTAATCTCCCCCGCCGCCATCGCCGCCTCCTCCATCGCCGCCGTCCGCCCCTCCGGCGCCTGCATCCGAGCTTTCGCCCGCCGTGCCCGCTTCATCCGGCGCTACCTCACCGCCATTGCCGCCGTCGTGTGACGTCGCCGCATCTGAGGTGCCAAACAAGGCCGCGAACCAAGCGAACAGACCGCTATCGCGATCGCGTTTTCTTTCCTGGGGATCAGGGAGAGTCACGCTTGGGACGTTGCGCGGCTTCGGGCGCCGAAGCAACCCGCCGCAGGATCAACGGCCGCTCCGTCAGGATGATCGGGCCGCGCTCCTGCGGACGACCCGCGCTCTCGCCTCACGCGCTCACCCGCGGCGCAATCGGCAGCTCCACGATCACGCGCAGCCCGCTGCCATCCATGCGATTCTCCGCGCGAATATGTCCGCCATGCAGACGCGCGATGCTCTGGCAAATGGCCAAACCCAATCCGTGTCCGCCGTCCGCTTGCGCTTCGCGCCCCGGCGGGGTGAAGCGCACGAAGCGCTCGAACATCCGCGCCAGCTGTTCCGGCGGCAATCCGGGACCGTTGTCCGTGACGATCAACCGCCACGTCTCGCCCTCGATTCTTCCCTCGAATCGCACTTCGCCGCCCGTGGCGGCGCGACACGCGTTGCTGAACAAATTCAACACCAGCTGCCGCAACAGCGTCGCGTCGCCGCGCACGCGCCCGTCGTCACAGGCCCCGAGCACGAACCGCCGGCCGACGTCGTGGGCGAGCGCCTCTCCGTCCTCCGCCAGCGCGCGCACAAAATCGCCGGTGGCAATCTCCACACTCGGCGGCGTGAAGCTGCCGCTATCCGCCTTCGCCAGGAAAAGCAGCCGGTCGATCATGCCGCGCAATCGATCGAGATCCTCCAGCAGAGCGCCCACGGCCTCGTTCGCCTCCGCGTCCGCACCGACGCGCGCGCGCAACTTCTCCGCGTTCAACCGCATCAACGCCAGCGGTGTCTTTAACTCGTGCGAGGCGTCGGCGGTGAACCGCTTCACCTCCTGGAACGAGGCCTCCAATCGCGTGAGCATCGCGTTGAGCATCGTTGCCAGGGCCGCCAACTCATCCCCACCGCCCGGCACCGGGATGCGTTCGCCGAGATTGTCGCCCCCGCCGATCCGGCTCGCCGTTTCGCGGATCGCTCGCACCGGCCGCAATACGAAGCGCGCAAAGGACCACCCGAGTCCCACGCTCGCGAGCGCGACGGCGCCGAGCAGCAATGCGCTCGTGCGGACATAGACGCGCACGAGCCGCTCCGCCGCTTCGCTCGACGCGGCGATTTGCACGAGCAACTGGCCATGACGAAACTCGGAGATCCGCACGCGGCCAAAGCCCGGCAGGGTTTCCTCGCGGCTATGCGGCGGATGGATCGAGACCGGCATGACGACTTGGCCGAGATTTGCCGAACGGAATAGCAACTCGCCGTTCGGTCCGCAGACCTGGAAGAAGAACAGCGTCGCGTCCGTCTCCGTATGCGGCCGCAACCGCGCTTGAATTTCCGCCGCGGTCGGCACCGCGAGAGGTCCGAGTCGATCCTCCACCTCGCTAAATTCGGCCGCGTTGAGCACTTCGAGCCCGCTCATCGTCTGGCGGTGCAACAGCCAGCCGCCCGTCGCGAGCACCACGCCGGTCGTCAACGTGACCATCAGCGCCAGGAGCGCCGTGATCCGCACGGTGAAGGAAGTCACAACCATTGGTAGCCCGAACCGCGCACGGTTTTGATCAGCGCATGCCCCGCGAGTGGCTCCAGTTTTTGCCGCAGCCGTCGCACGTAGACGTCGATCAGGTTGGTTTCCATGTCGTAGCTCGCCTCCCACACTTTCTCCGCGATCAGGGTTCGCGTGAGCACGCGATTCGGATTGCTCAGGAAAAGTTCGAGCAACGCAAACTCGCGACTCGTGAGATCCACTGGCTGACCCGCGCAGGTCGCCACGTGCGCGACGAGATCCATGCGCAACGCACCGCGCGTGAGCACGGTCTGCTTCGCCCCTTGATGACGGCGCAACAGCGAACGCAAGCGCGCGATCAGTTCGTCGACGCTGAACGGTTTCGACAGGTAGTCGTCCGCTCCGACATTCAAACCGCGAATGCGATCCTCCACCGCATCGCGCGCACTGAGGATCAGCACCGGCTCGTTGAAACCGCTGGCGCGCCACTCGCGCAACAGCGCCAGCCCGTCGCCGTCCGGCAGCCCGAGATCAAGCACCACCGCATCGCAGGCGTTTTCCGCCAACGCATCGCGCGCCGCCGCGCACGTGGCCACGCTCTGCACCGCGTAGCCTTGCTCCGCGAGCGCCTTCTCGATGAAGGCCGCGACGCGACGCTCGTCTTCAACAATCAGGATTCTCATGGCGGATTCGGAGCCGGAGCATGCAGGCCCGAAACCGTCCGCGCGAGAGAAACGATTTCCGCGTCGCTGAAATACTCGTGTCCCGCCATCGGCGAGCCCGGCAGCCCGAACTTGATGATCCGCGCCAGCGCCGCCTCCACGTCGGTTTCGCCCGGCGCGATCCGCCGCCACGGCTCGCGCGACCAATCCGGCGGACGCACACTCAACCGCGCCCCCAGCGCGCCGTCGCCGCGTCCGGTTGGCCCATGACAAGCCGCGCACCAACGCGCAAACAATTCGCCGCCCGCGCGCGCGCTCGGAGCTTCATTCGTCGTCGCCACGGCCGCCGCCGGCCGCCACACCGCCGCGCGCCCCCAGCGATCCGCGGCCGACTCCGCCCCGAGACTGTTCAAATAAGCCACCAACGCCGCGCCGCGCTCGCCGTCGCCGGCGAACAAATGCGCATACGCCGGCATCCTCGATCCCGGCGCCAGAGCCTGCGGATCCAGCAAATGCAGCCGCTGCCACTCCCCCGAACGCCGCGCGCCCACCGCCGCGAGATCGGGCCCCTGCCGCCGATTGCCGAGCAGCGGCGGACGCTCCGCCTTCGTCTCCGCCAACGATCGCGCCGGGCCCCAGCGCTCCACGTCCGCCCGCACGTTCGGCCGCACATACTGCGAGTGACAATGCAGGCATCCCTCCGCCACGTAAACTTCCCGGCCGCGCGCCACCAGCGCGTCGTCCTCCGCGCGCCCTGTCGACGCCAGACCGCACGCCAGCGCCAGCGTCGCCGCGATCGCGACGGAGCGCCGCCGCCACCACAGCCCGCCCGCGATCGCCAGCGCCGCGATCGCCACGAACGCCACCGGAATCCCCGCGAGATCCTGCGCCATGCCGATGCCGAGTGCCGAGCCGCCCCAACCCGCCACGGCAAACACGATCGCCGCCACGCGCGACCGCGCTGTCCGCGCCGGATACCACACCAGCAACGTCGAATAAAGCGACACGCCGCCCGTGTAGAGCGCCACGGCGAGCGCCGCACTTTTCCCCGCGCTCAACAGCGCACACGCCCCGAGCAAACACGCGCCCGCGACCGCGGCCACGCGTCCCGCCCAGCCGCGATCGAGCGCCCAGCCCGCCCCCACGGCCGCGACGAGATGCACGCCGACATTGCCCCACAACCGCACCTCGCCCGACCACATCGCACCCTTCCAGGCCGTCGTGTGCTGGATCACATAAAACGCCGCCGAATCCATCCACACCAACGCGAGCAACACCACCAGCCAACCGGCCAGCGGCTCGCGCCGAAAACTCGTCGCCGCGTCCGCCTCGTCAGCGTTCGTCGGCCGCGCCCAGCCGCGCACCGCCCACGCTCCCCCGAGCGCCACCACGCCCGCCAGCGCCGTCTGCGTCTCCGCCGACGCCGCGAACACCGCCGGCACGTTGCACAGCGCATACGCCAGCCCCGTGCCCAGGCCGCACACGCGCCCGAGCCACGCGCCACTCGCCGCGCGCAAGCCCGCCGCCAGCGTCACCGTCAACCAGCCCAGTCCGAAACCGACCAGCGCCGTCCCGCCGACAAAAGCGCCCGCGTGCCGCGCCCCCCACACCACGCCCGCCCCGAGCGCCGCCGCGACAAATCCGCCCGCGAGCGCCGCCCGCACCCGCTCCGCGCGAAATCTCCACGCCGCCGCGACGCTGCCGAGCACACCGCCCGCGCCCAGCACGGCCATCACCGCGCGCAACGGCCACTCGCGCGCGCGCACCGCCGCCAGTTCCAGCAACGCGAATTCCGCGAACACGAGAAAATACACATAAGTCGCCGCCACTGCCGCGATCGCCACAAGCGCACGACCGGGCCGCACGGCCTTCTCCAGTCCTTCCTCGCTTCGCGTCGGTTTCATTTCGCCGCCTCCTTCAGCCACGCGATCGACGCGCCCAGCATCGCCACACCCGCGGCCAATCGCACCGCCAGCCCCGCCGTCACCCAATCCGCGCCGCCGAAAAATCCCGCCGCGTCAGTGCCCTCGCCGATCGCGAGCGCACTGAGCGAAGCCAGATGCGCGACCAGTCCCAGTTGCCACAACCAAAACGCCCCCGCGCCGCCACCCGGCCCGCGCCCGAGCGCCACCAGCACCGTCGCGCCGAGGCACGTCACCACACCCGCCATCGCCAGATGCGCGTGCGCCACCAGCAAGTGCGTGAACTTCCAGCGCTCGGACTCGCCGGGCAAAAACATCCACCACCCGGTCGCCACGAGCAACGCCCACCACGCCGCGCCCGCCACTAGCCAGCGTCGCGCCGCCATCGGCCACCCGAAGCCGCGCAGATACACCACGAGCAACGGCACCCACGCGAGCAACACGCCGAGCCCCACGATCTGCCCGAGCGCGTGATGCGTCGTGTCGCCGTGATCCATGCCCGCGAACGCGCCGCCTGATCCCGCCAGCGCGATCCAAAACCACGCCGCGCTCCGTCCGCGCGCTCGCGACAACCCAAGCGCGTGCGGCAGCCAGACCGCGAGCGCGACGAAGACCAGCGTCGAGCCGAGCAACGCCGCCCCCGTCGCACCGCCGCTGTCGGGATTCACGCTCGGATAAACCTCACGCCCCATCGACCAAAGCATCACGCCCGGCACCGCCGCCAGCACCGCGAGCACCGCCCCGCGCATGACGCGTCCCGCGATGCTCCAATTGCCCCAGCTCCGCGCGGCCGCCCGCGCGAACACCAGCCACAGGCCGATCATCGCCAACGGCAGCAACGGCCGCGCCCAACCGTGCCAGTCGAGAAACAGTTTCCCGCTTGTCACGCCGGCCAGCCAACTGACCCCGCCCAGCGCCAGCGCGAGCGTCCAAGCCCGCATGGCCCACGCAAACTCGCGCGTCCCGCGCGCATCGTCCGTCGCGAGCAACCACGCGCCGAGCGCGCCGACGAGCGGCAGCGAGCACCAGCCGTAAAGCTGCCAATTCATGTGCAGCGGCATCCAGCGCCCGTAAGTCAGCGCACCCAGCTGGCCGTTCAGCCCCGGCCACAGCAACAGCGCCGCGAGCAGCACGCCGACCGCATTCGCGGCGACGAGCCAGCCGAGCGCATGCCGCGCCGTCGTCGTTGCCACGCCCGCCTTCACGTCTCGAGCCGCCCGTCGCGCACGTGCACCATGCGGTGGCACGCCTCCGCGAAACGCCGCTCGTGCGTCGCCAGCACGACCGCAATGCCGCCGCTCTCCGCCAACTCCTTCATCAGCGCGAAAACCGTTTCGCCCGTCTTCTCGTCGAGCGCACCCGTCGGCTCGTCCGCGAGCAGCACGCGCGGCGAATTCATCAGCGCGCGCCCGATCGCCGTGCGCTGACGCTCGCCGCCCGACAAATCCTGGATGCGATGCCCGAGCCGGTGCCCGATGCCGAGCCGCTCGACAATTTCCCGCACGCGCGCCCGCGTGGCCGCCGCCGGACGATTCACCGCCAGCGCTGGCACGCTCAAGTTTTCCTCGACCGTCAGATCGGGAATGAGGTTGTGCAACTGGAAGACAAAACCCACCGCGCTGCGCCGCAACTCGAGCCGCTCGGCCTCGAGGCGCGGATCGCGCCCCACGACGCGCAGGTTGCCGCTGTCGGGCACATCGAGACCGCCGAGCAGGTGCAACAGCGTGCTCTTGCCCGAGCCCGACGCGCCCCAGAGCGCAACGATCTCGCCCGGCCGCACCGTGAGCGACACGCCGCGCAGCACCGGCACGCGCCCGCCGTCGTAGGCCTTCGTCAGATTCTCCGCCACGATGAGCGGCTCTCGGGAATCATTCATAGCGCAACGCCTCCACCGGTTCGATGCGCGCCGCGAATCGCGCCGGATAAATCGCGCCCGCCACCGCCGTCAGCAATGCCATCGCGGCGATACCGAGCAGCACGGCCGGACTGATTTCGGCCCGCACGTAACCCTGCAACTGCGGCACGTGCGGCAACACCGCCAGCACCGCGCCGCCAAGCGCGCCGCCGAGCGCGAGCCCCGCCAGCGCGATCGCGGCGGCTTCGCCGAAAATCAGCGCCGCAATCTGCCGCTGCGAAAACCCGCACACGCGCAACACCGCCAGCTCGCGAATGCGCCCAAACACCGACATCAACATCGTGTTGGCCACGCCGAGTCCACCGAGCAGGAACGCGCAGATACCCACCGCCCACGAGGTCGCGCGGAGGATTTTGAAAGAGTTGTAGCTCTGGCTGAACTCGCGGTCCTCGAGCACCACGAGCCCCGGATGCGCCGCCTCGACCGCGCGCTTGAACGCCGTGCCTTGCGCCCGATCGGTCAACTTCACCGCCACCACCGACGCCACGCCCGGCCGGTGAAAATACGCCTGCGCCTCCGCCAGCGGCAGGAACACGCCGCCGTCTTCGAAGCCATTTGCCGCACGAAAAATTCCGCCTACGCGAAACGTCGTCGGCCCGATCTCCACCGTGCCGCCCGCCTGCGCCTTCAGAAATTCCGCCGCGCGCGCACCGAGAAATATTTCGCCCGTGCGCGCACCGAAATCTTCGCGGCGCCCGACGCGCCACTCCGCCTGCGTCAGGCGCGGATCGTCGGCCGTGAGCCCGAAACACGTGATCACCGGGTAGCCGGGCGACGACACGATGCCGAAAAGCAGCGGCTGTGCGCTCGCGACCTCTGGGCATGCCCGGATCGCCGCCACGTCGGCATCGCGCACCGAACTGAAGAACAGGTCGGACACGTTTTTCTCGAAGACGAGATACTGGCTGTCGGTGACGAGGATGTGTTCGAACATCCCAATCGCACCGCGCACGATCGCGAGGATCGTGAGCATCGCCGCCACGCCAAACGCGATACCGGCCACGCCAAGCAGCGCGCGCAGCCGATGCCGCCGCAGATTGATGAAGACCAACGAGAGACTGCGCATGAAAATCGGGAACTACGCCGCTTGCCGCGCCGCCCGCACCGCGAACACCGCGTCGTGCCACTGACCCAAAAATGCGAGCCGTGGCTCTTCCGCCGCCAGCCGCTGCATGACGAACTGCGCCCCGGCTACCAGTCGCGCGATTCGTCGCTTCGCGCCCGGCACGCCGAGCGCCAGCACGAGGTTCGGCCGTCCGAGCGGCGCATCGCGATGCGCCGTCTTGCCCGATTGCTCGGCGAGCAGCAGGTCGCTGAGATCGTCCATCGCCTGATACGCGAGCCCCCAGTAAACCGCGAGGCGCCGCAAATCCCGACACCGCGCCGGCGCCGCCCCGCTCCACAACGCAGGCAACAGCAGGCCCAGCGACAACAGCGCACCGGTCTTCCGCCATGCGATCCGGCCAACTTCCGCCGCACTGCGATCGCTCCGCGCAAAACCTAGATCGGCCGATTGTCCGCCGAGGATGCCTTGCGGTCCCATCACGCGCTCCACCGCCGCGAGTGCTTCGCGTCGCACCGCTTCCGGCCGGCTCGCGAACGCTTCGCCAACGAGCGTGTAGGCTCGATTGATCAATGCCAGCGCCGTCAGGATCGTGTTGGCCTCGCCATGGACGCGATGCAGACACGGTTGGCCGCGGCGCTCCGTCGCATCGTCCATGCACGGCAGATCATCGAGCAACAGCGACGCAAGGTGCCAGAATTCCACCGCGCAGGCGAGGCGGTCGGCTTCTTCCGAAGGCACGCCCGCCACCTCGGCCGACGCCAGCAGCAAACCGGCGCGCACCGAGCGACCGCGCTGTGCTGCGGCATCCGCCAGCGCGGCACGCAAACCGCCGGTCGTCGCGCCCGCGCGCGGCGCATGCCGGGCGAGAGCGCGAGCCAGACGATCTGAGAGGACAAGTTCCGCCATCATACGCGAAGTCAGTTCGTCGGACGCGGCCCTTGCAGGTGGAAGCGGACCGTCACGAGCGGATCAACTTTCAGCACGGCGAATTTCCGGATCACCGGCAGCCCAAACTCGCGCGTGTCGAGCCTCACCTCGCCATCGATGGCTACCACCGAATCGTCTTCCGTCACCGCGACGGGAAAAGTCAACGGGCGCTCCACGCCGTGCAACCGGAACGTGCCCGTGGCGGTCAGGCGGCCGTCCCCGGCCGGAGTCAGCGCGGTGAGCGTGTAGACCGCCTCGGGATACTGCGCGGTCTGCTGCCACTCGTTCATCTGCGCGTCGCGATCGGGTTTGCCGGTCTTCACGTCGTTGAACTTGAACCGGAACACCGCCGTGCTCACGCGGCGCGTCGCGTCGTCGAATGTCAGCTGGGCGTCATACGCCGCGAGTTTGCCCACGAACGAGTCGACCGTCGCCTTGACCTGGATGTCGACCCGCGAACGCGCGGAGTCGATCACGAGATTCCGCTCGGCCGCTGGCAGCATAACCGCCAGCAAACCGCACCACATGGCACCATAAAGGAGAGCTTTCACGCGACCCAGTCTGCCAGACGGGCATGAGCCCACGATGAACGCCGGATTAATTTCTGTTCATCCAGGCGCGCTCTCTCTGGTCGAGGTGGAGCGCATTGACTTCAATGCGCTCATCGCCCGAACGCGTTGAGGTCAACGCGTTCCACCAAGGCAACTCAGCGCCGTTCGCGTCCGACCAGAAAACGCAACACGTCCGGCAGGCGCGCGGCCCATGCGGCTTCGTTGTGCTCGCCCCCGGAAATTTCGCGGTATTCGAGATCGGCGCCCTGGGTCCAGCCGACGCCCACCAGCGTGTCGCGAAATAGCGGCACCACCGCCCACCCCGGCTCGGCGGTGCCGACGTCGAGCCAGAGGCGCACGTCGGGTCGACGCGGCAGCCGCGCAAAATCCCGCAACGCAATCCGGTCATCCCACCACAGCGAGGGTGACATCGCCGCGACGTTGCCGAACACCCGCGGATGCCAGAGCCCGAAGTAGAGCGACACGAGTCCGCCCATCGACGAGCCGACGACCGACGTCGTGCGCGGCCCCGGCAACGTGAGGTAGCGCGCATCGATGAACGGTTTCAGCTCGGTCTCGACGAACCGTGCGTAGCGCTTGGCGTCGCCCGCGCTGCGGAGCTTCGCGCCGTCCATACCGTCGTAGTCGGCGCGTGTTGGCGTGTATTCGTTGATGCGGTGCACGCCGGTGTTGGCGATGCCGACCAGGATCGGCGGCGCGATCTCGCGGGCGCGCACGAGTTTCTCCGCCACTTCGCCCGCGCCCCACGCCACGCCGCCGAACGCGGTCTTCGGATCGAAGACGTTCTGCCCATCCTGAAAATAGATCACCGGATGCCTCCGGCGCGGATCGCCGTAGCCCGGTGGCGTCCAGATCGTGACGTCGCGGCTGTTGCGGAAGATCCGCGAGTGAAAGCGCGCGAGCACGCGCAGCTGCGGCCCGCGCTGAATATGGCGCGGACGAAAGGAGCGAGGAAGTTTCTCGGGAGCAGGCATCAGGCGCTGCGGAAGCTACCGGCGCGGCAGCCCGGACAGCAAGCACGGCCACGAGATCGCCGCTCCGGCGTAGGTGGCGCGCTTGCTGCGTCACTTCCCCGAACGGCCCTCGGACGAGTTGCGCGCGAGCGTGCAACCCACCTCGCTTCTCGCCTCCTTTCCCCGTGGATTGGTGCCGCCTCCCGCGGCGGCTTGCGCCGCGCCGTCACCTGCGTATGCAGAAAGGGCACAACGCCTGCTCCCGTTTCCCCCCTCGCATGCACGAGCAATACGTCCGCTGGTATACCCCGAACCTAAGCCGCGATTTTGAAATGCTGGTATTTGGCCACGCCGGGCTGCCCGTCATCTTGTTTCCGACGTCGCTCGGTCGCTATTTCCAAAACAAGGACTTCGGCCTCGTGGGCTCGGTCGCGCCTCTCGTCGACGCCGGACGCATAAAAATTTACTGCCCCGACGGCATCGACGAGCAGAGCTGGTATAACAAATCCATCCACCCGGCGGATCGCGTGAAGACGCACATGGCTTACGAACGCGTGATCCTCCACGAGGTGGTCGCGCGCGCGCAACAGGAGACCGGCCACACTCGCATCGCCGTCGCGGGTGCGAGCTTCGGCGGCTATCACGCGGTGAACTTCGCGTTCCGTCACCCGGACGTCGCGGCCTATTGCGTGAGCCTCAGCGGGGCGTTCGACATCCGCTCGTTCCTCGACGGTCACTACGACGACAACGCCTACTTCAACAACCCCGTCGACTACCTGCCCAATCTCGGCGACCCGTGGTTTCTCGACCACCTTCGCCGCATGGGCATTGTCCTCGGCACCGGCGACCGCGATGTGTGCCGCGATCGCAATCTCCATCTCTCGCAGCTGCTCAACACGAAAGGAATTTCCCACTTCCTCGACGACCGCCGCGACTGCGGTCACGACTGGAATTACTGGCGCGACATGTTTCCGCACTACCTGTCGCTGCTCCACACCTGATTCCGAGCGTCTTCCTTGTTCGAGTCGCGTTGCGCTCCGGAATAGAATCACGAAATACACCAAACACACGAAATGAAGGCGGCGGTCTCACGCCAACGCGCATCCCCCCAGAACCGCAGTCGATAGCGTCTGGCTGCGTCCCTGCTTTCGTGTCTTTCGTGTGTTTCGTGGTCCCTCAAATCCGGCCTTCTTCTCTCCCGCCCAATCTCCCCATGAAAAAAATCGGCATCCTCCACGGCAAGGAACGCACTTTCCCCCACGCGCTCATCGAGCGCATCAACTCCCTCAATGAGCCCGGCCTCGTCGCCGAGCCGGTAAACATCAACCAAGTCGCACAAGGCGAACCTTCGTCCTACGCCGTCATCCTCGACCGCATCTCGCAGGACGTGCCGTTCTACCGCGCCTATCTGAAAAACGCCGCGCTCAACGGCACCGCCGTCGTCAACAACCCGTTCTGGTGGTCCGCCGACGAGAAATTTTTCAACAACTGCCTCGCCACCAAACTCGGCGTCGCCGTGCCGAACACCGTCATCCTGCCCTCGAAGGATCATCCGACCGACTGCTCCGCCGAGTCCTTCAGCAACCTCGCCTTCCCGTTGGATTGGGACGGCATCTTCGGCTACATCGGCTGGCCCGCTTATTTTAAGCCGCACTCCGGCGGCGGTTGGAAAAACGTCTACAAGGTCCACAACGCCGACGAGTTTTTCAAAGCCTACGCCGAGACCGGCCAGCTCGTGATGCTGCTGCAATCCGAGGTGCAATTCGAGGACTACTACCGCTGCTACTGCATCGGCGGCACCGACGTCCGCATCATGCCTTACGAGCCGCGCAACGCGCATCACCTCCGCTACAAGGTCGACCGCCCGCCCGCCGCGCCCGCGCTGCTCGAGCGCATCAAACACGACGTCCTCACGCTCAACCAGGCCCTCGGCTACGACTTCAACACCGTCGAATTCGGCGTGAGCAACGGCGTCCCCTACGCGATCGACTTCTGCAACCCCGCGCCCGACGCCGACCGCAATTCCGTCGGCGAGGAAAACTTCGCCTGGGTCGTCGAAGCCGCCGCCAAGATGCTCGTCGCCCGCGCCAAGGCGCACAAGGACGGCGCCGACAACCTCACCTGGGGCAAATACGTGCAGGCAAGCGCCGCCGGCAAATCCATCGGCAAAAAGTAGGGCCGGTTTCTAACCGGCCCAAAAAGAGCGCCGCCACCGTCGCAAAAAAGAACTGGTGCACACCACGCCAGCGCCCATTCGCTCCTCCGCTGTAGAGCGGTGCCTCCCGCCCCCGCCGCGCACGCGATGCCGCGCTCGAATGCAGGCGCGGTCCAACGACCTCGCCCCACACTAAGCACCACGCTGCACGCACCGACCGCCCTCACCGCGCCCGTCTCTACTCGCTACTCACTACCCGCTACTCGCTACTGCCTTCGTCCCCATGTCCACGCGCAAACCCCACCAATTCACCCTCGGCATCGAAGAGGAGTTCCAGATCGTCGATCCGGTTTCCCGCGAGCTAAAATCTCACATCGAAGAGATCATCGAAGGCGGCAAGATGATCCTGAAGGAGCGCGTGAAACCCGAGATGCACCAGTCGGTCGTCGAGGTCGGCACCGACATTTGCACCGACGTCGCCTGCGCCCGCCGCTCCGTCACGGAGCTCCGCACCGACCTCGCACGGCTCGCGATGAAGGCCAACCTCCGCATCGCCGCGGCCGGCACGCACCCGTTCTCGCACTGGATCGACCAGAAAATTTCCCCGGGCGAGCGCTACCAAGGCGTGATCAACGACCTTCAGATGGTCGCGCGCGCCAACCTCATCTTCGGCCTCCACGTCCACCTCGGCATGCCCGACCGCGAGACCGCCATCCAGCTCCAGAACACCGCGCGCTACTTCCTCCCGCACATCCTCGCCCTGTCGACCAACTCGCCGTTCTGGGTCGGCCGCAACACCGGCTACGCCTCGTATCGCCTGCAGGTTTTCCAACGCTTCCCGCGCACCGGCATCCCGGACCTCTTCGAATCCGTCGAGGAATTCGACAGCTACGTGAACCTGCTCGTGAAGACCGGCTGCATCGATAACGCCAAGAAAATCTGGTGGGACATCCGCCTGCACCCGCTTTTCGGCACGCTCGAGTTCCGCATGTGCGACATCCCCATGCGCGTCGACGAGACCATCTGCCTCGCCGCCATCATGCAGGCCGTGATCGTCAAACTCTACCAACTGCACCGGCAGAACATGAGCTTCCGCACCTACCGCGCCCGCCTGATCAACGAGAACCGCTGGCGCGCCGGCCGCTACGGCATCAACGGCAAGATGATCGATTTCGGCAAACAGGAGGAAGTCGCCACCCGCTCGCTCATCGCGGAACTGCTCGAGTTCATCGACGACGTCGTCGACGAACTCGGTTCGCGCAACGAAATCAACTACGTCCAAACCATCCTCGCCAACGGCACCGGCGCCGACCGCCAGCTCGCCGTGTGGGAAAAGACGAAAGATCTCAAAGCCGTGGTCGACTACATCATTTCCGAAACGCACCACGGCCTCGTGCTGTAGCGCAGGCGTCCCGCCTGCCTCCGCACTCGATCACCTTCACTTTTCACGCTCCCTCTCCACTCCTTTGTATTCCGACGCCCCGCGCTCCACGCCGCCCGCTCCGGCATTCCGCAATCCGCACTCCGCCTTCCGCAATTCTTCGATGCACGCCGCCACGCTCCCGAAAACCTTCGACCCCGAGCTGACGCCCGGCGCCCGCAACGCGATCCACGTCTGCCTCGCTCTGAAGAAACACGAGCGCATGACCATCATCGCCGACAACGCCTGCGCCGAGATCGCTGCCGCGCTCGTCGCCGAAGTGGAGCAAACCGGCGCCGCCTACGACGTCTTCATCCTCGAGGAATACGCGTCACGCCCGCACCGCGACATGCCCGCCGAGATCCTCGCCCATCTCGCCCAGTCGCAGGTCTCGATCTACGCGTGCCAGACGCAGACCGGCGAACTCCGCACGCGCATGCAGATGATGGACGTCATCAATCCGCGCAAAATCCGCCACGGGCACATGGTGAACATCAACCGCCAGATCATGCTCGAAGGCATGCGCGCCGACTTCCTCGCCGTCGACGCCCTCTCGCAAAAGCTGATCGAAAAATGCCGCCGCGCCAAACGCGTCACCTGCAAGACCGCCGCCGGCACCGATTACGTTGCCGAACTTTCCCCGTCGCTGAACTGGGTCAAAACCTCCGGCCTCATCTCGCCCGAAAAGTGGGGCAACCTCCCCGGCGGCGAGATCTTCACCTCACCGTTCAACTCGAACGGCCGCTTCGTCGTCGACGGCGTCGTGGGCGATTACCTTTGCCAGAAATACGGCGACATCGCCGTCACGCCGCTGACGATCGACATCAAGGACAATCGCATCGCCGGCCTCGCGTGCGAAAACCAGGAACTGCTCCGTGAGTTCGACGCCTATTGTCACACCGACGAAAACTCGAACCGCGTCGGCGAATTCGCCATCGGCACCAACCTCGCCTGCACGCACATCATCGGCCACATCCTGCAGGACGAAAAGCTCCCCGGCATCCACATCGCCTTCGGCCACCCGTATAGCGAGCACACCGGCCAGCCCTGGAAGAGCACAACCCACATCGACTGCGTCGGCCGCAACTTCGACATCTGGCTCGACGACGAACAAGTGATGGCGAAGGGCAAATTCCTGATCTAGCCGATGGCCGACTCCAACGAAACTCTTCGCGCTGGCGATCGAGTCGAAATTCGAAAACTCGAAGGCTGGAAGCCTACCACGCCGTTCACCGCTGTCGTTGAAAAGGTAACACGCGACATCGCAGGAAACGAAGCGTTCGTGTTGCGCGACGGCGAGCAACGATTCGGCCTTACTCAGCGTGCGCCGGCCTCTTTCCGTTTGCAGGAAATGGCGTTTCACGAGCTGGACTCCGCGGCAACGCCAATGGATCCATGTTCCGGCGTTGGATTCGTGCGCGTCACTCGGTGCTAGCTATGATCCGCATCTTCCCGATCCGACCATCCGTGTCATCCGTGCAATCCGTGGTTAAAAAACAAAACGCCCGGCCGCGGCACCACTCCCGCATCCGATGATCCCCGCCCTCCGCCAGCGCTTCAACGCCGCGTTCACCGACGCCCGCTACGCCGCCTTCACGCGCGAGCTGAACCGCTCGATGTATTGGCCGGTGGACTTCCGCGTCGCCGAATCGCCGCTCTTCCTCGATGAGGCCACCACCCGCGCCCTCGTCGACGCCGCGGCCGACATCACGCGCCAGCTCGCCACGCCGGAGTTTCGCCAGCACTCCGCCAGCGCCGTCCCGAAAAACCTCTCCGTCCCGCACGAGACCGAGTTTCCCCACTTCCTCTGCATCGACTTCGCGCTCTGTCACGGCGCCGATGGGCGCGTCGTGCCGCAGCTGATCGAGCTGCAGGGCTTCCCCACCGTCGCTTGCTGGCAGGTCCTCCTCACCGGCGCCTACCGTGCGCACTTCCCCGAAATCCCGCCGGAATTCACGCCTTACTTCGGGGACGTAGCGCAGGCTTCCAGCCTGCCCTCCGCTTCCTCCCCCCTCACGCCCGCCGAGCAGGACCAGCGCTACCTCGACGAGCTGCGCTCCGCCATCGTCGGCGACTGCCTGCCGGAGAACGTCGTCCTCCTCGAGATCGAGCCCGAGAAACAGAAGACCCGCATCGATTTCGCCTGCACCCACAGCTTCCTCAACGTCCGCCCGATGTGCCTCTCGAAGTTCCGCCAGCGCGGCCGCCAGCTCGTGTATTTCTCCGGCGGACGCGAGGTGCCGATCCACCGCATCTACAACCGCGTCATCTTCGACGAACTCCTGCGCAAGCCCGACTTCAAACCCGGTTTCAATCTCCGCGACGATCGCTTCGACGTGCAGTGGGTCAGCCACCCGAACTGGTATTTCCGCATCAGCAAGCACACGCTGCCCTTCCTCAAGAGCCGCTACGTCCCTGACTGCCGCCTCGTCAGCGATCTCGGCGGCAACATCCCCGCCGACCTCGAGCACTACGTCCTCAAGCCGCTCTACTCCTTCGCCGGCCTCGGCGTCGACATCGCGCCCACGCGCGAGAAAATCACCGCGCTCCCGAATCCCGCCGAGTGGCTCCTGCAGCGCAAGGTCGTCTACGCACCGATCCTCGAGACGCCCGACGGCCCCGCCAAGGCCGAGGTGCGCCTCATCCTCGCTGGCGACGGCAGCGAGATGCCGAAGCTTCTCACCCAACTCGTCCGCCTCACCAAGGGCGCGATGCACGGCGTCGATTTCAACAAGGGCAAGACCTGGGTCGGCGCCAGCGCCGGCTTCCACGCGCCGCTCTGACGATGGATAAAGCTCGGTAGGGGCGGTTGCCCTCAACCGCCCTCCGTGCGCCCGCGGCACGCGGACAATTCGCGCCCCGCCGGCGCCCCTTCACTCCGGCAGCGCGCCCGCGTTCCAATTGAACAGCGTCGCCTGCGCGCGCGCCGACAGCCGCACCGCCCTCATCGTGCCGCGCGCCACCAGCGCGCGCAGCAGCGGTTGCAGCGAGTGACTGCCCTCCTCCGCCACGGCGCGCTCGATCTCGCCCAGCGCCGCCCGCGGATAGATCGCCGCGAACGGCTCGAAGAAACCCTCCCGCGAGATTCCCACCGCTCCGCGCCCCGGCCGGCACCACCGCGCGAGCTTCTGCAGCCACGCCGCATCCACCCGCGGCAAATCCACCGCCAGCACCGCGAGCCACTCCGACTCGCACGCGCGCAACGCCGCATGCACGCCCGCGATCGGCCCGATGCCGCTGCGCGTATCACGCACGACCATCAGCCCCGGCGCAAACCGTCGCTGCCTCGCCCGCAGCGCAAACATCACCGGCCGCGCCCCCGCCGCCGCGAGCCTCCGCTGCTGCCGCCGCCACAGCGCCACGCCGTCGACACACAGTCGCGCCTTGTCGCGCCCCATCCGCGTCGACCGCCCGCCCGCGAGCACCACGCCGGTGAGTTCGCCGCGTTTCATGGCCCGTCGCGCCTGAGCCAGCCGCTGGAAAGAATCTTGCAGCGCAGCCCGCCGCGCCCCTTCAGCCAGTCCTCCGCGCCGGCCGCCACCGCCTGCTCCATCCAAAAACACGGCCGACACTCCTCGACACCCTCGAACACCACGCCCTGCACCGTGAAGCGCTCTCCAATCAGCGCGTTCAAGTCGATGCCCTCCGTGATCACGTTGCGCCGAAACGCCGACGCCCACAGCGCCGGCACGTTGAATTCGCGCCGCACCGCATCGAAAACCTCGACCGCAAAAAACGTCGCCTGGCCCTTGTAGTCCGGCCGGTAGCCGAAAAACCGGTCACCGCGCAGCCCGTAGCCCGCGACGCACTCGACCTCCGCCACCTCCGTGATCGGATGCGTGTCCGCCGCCTGCCCGTAGCGCCCGAAGTAATTGTGTCCCGGCGAAACGAAAATGTGGCGCACGCGAATCATGACAGCGGAAGCAGTTGAACCACGGATTTCATGGATGGCACGGATTGAGTTGAAAATCTGCGACAACGCCTCCCGCGCGAATCGCGTGGGGACTATCCGTGTCATCCGTGCAATCCGTGGTTAACTGCCTTTTCCCCAAAGCACACCTCATTCACGCGCCCTCCACGTCACCCGCATCCGCACACGCCACCGCGTTTTCCGGCGTCGGCCACGCCCGCGCGATCTCCGCCGCGCGCACGACCTCGCCCACAATCACCAACGCCGGCGTCGGCAACGCCACCGCATCGGCCACCGCTGCTGCCGTCCCGAGGGTTGCCACCTGGATCTGCTGCGCCGGCGTCGCCGCGGCGGATACCAGCGCGACCGGCGTGTCGACCGCTCGTCCGCCCGCGATCAACTCGCCGACGATGCGCGCGAACGACCGCACGCCCATGTAGACGCACAGTGTCGCGTCGAGCCGCGCGTAGGCCGCCCAGTCGATCGGTGCGTGCCCGGCGTCCGGCGCCGGGTGACCCGTGACGAAAACCACCGCCGGGCTCGCCCGCCGGTCCGTCAGCGGCAGCTGCAGCGCCGCCGCCGCCGCGAGCGCCGCGGTCACGCCCGGCACGATCTCGCAGGCCACGCCCGCCGCGCGCAACGCCGCGAGTTCCTCGCCGACGCGCCCGAAGACGGACGGATCGCCGCCCTTCAGCCGCACGACGCGCCGCCCTGCCCGCGCGAGCCGGACGAGCAGCGCGTCGATCTCGTCCTGCCGCGCCGCGTGCGCGCCGCAGCGTTTACCGACGTCGAACAGCTCCGCGCCCACCCGCGCCCAGCCCAGCACCGCACGCGGGATCAACGCGTCATGCACGATCGCGTCGGCCTCCGCGACGAGCCGCTGCGCCTTCAGCGTCATCAACTCCGGATCGCCCGGCCCCGCCCCCACCAGCCACACGACCCCACCCGCACCTCCATCCCCCGCACCGCCCCTCGCCACTCCCGCGCCCGCCGGTTTGTAACGTATTATGTTACAAAAGGCCGCCCGGCTCTTGCGGGCGGACTCGCTCGTGATGTAACGTATTATGTTACGAACGCTCGGGACGGTCTTGGCGGGAGCGTTCATTCGGAGCGGTGTGTGCGGCGGCGCGGCCCCCGATCGGCCGACGCGGGCGCGAGACACACGGCGCAGGCCTTGTAGCTCGGCTGGCGCGAGTGCGGGTCGAAGGACGGAAACGTCAATCGGTTCACCGCGGGATCGTGCATCGGCATGAAAATCTGTCCGGGCTGCACGGTCGCGGTGACGACCGTCGTCGCACGCGCCTCGCCGCGCGCCGAGCGCACGAGGGCGGACGCGCCGTCCGCCAGGCCGTAGCGGGCGGCATCGTCGGGGTGCACTTCGACCGTCGCGCCGCGCGGCGCGAGCCGGCGCAGCACTTCGCTCTTGTCGGTGCGCGAGCCGGTGTGCCACTGCGCGGACGAACCGCGGCCAGTGAGCAGGATCAGCGGAAACTCGGCCGACGGCTGCTCCGGCATCGGGCGCGGCGGATCGAAGGCGAACTTCGCACGCCCGTTCGGCCGAAAGAATTTTCCGTCCGCGAACAGCCGACGCTCCTGGAATGCGGATTGGAGAGTGCGGATTGCGGAATTAACTTCCGCGCCGCCACCGGGCGCGCTCTTCGCGGCTTCAGCGCTTCCATTCCGCAATCCACATTCCGCATTCCGCAATTCCCCAGCGCCCGCCGCCGGATAGGGCCACTGTATTCCGCCGCTCTCCGCCAAGTGCGCGTGATCGCGCACGCCGCTGAAATCGCACGGCTGACCGCGCGAGAGTTCCTTCAGGATTTGCAGCGCCGCCGCGGGCGACAACCAGCGCCGGAACATCGGCCCGCAACCCCAGCGCTCGGCGATGAGTTGGAAAATCCGAAAATCGCTCAGCGCCTCACCCGGCGCGCGCGCCACCTTGCGCACGGCGCCGAGCCGGCGCTCGGAGTTGATGAACGTCCCCTCCTTCTCGCCCCACCCGGCCGCCGGCAAAATCAGGTGCGCGAGCTTCGCCGTGCTCGTGCTGGTGAACATGTCCTGCACGACGAGGAACTCGAGCTTGGCCGCGATCTCGGCAAAGCGGTTGAGGTGAATCCACGAGTGCGCTGGATCGGTGGCGATCACCCACAGCGCGCGGACCTCGCCGCGATCGATCGCGTCGAGGATCTGGTCGTAGGCGATGCTCTTCTCGGTCGGAATCAGCCCCGCGTCGATGCCGAGGATGCCGGCCACGTGCGCGCGATCCGCTGCCTTCTCGAATGCGTAACCGCCGAGCAGCGAGGTCGCATTGCCAAACAGCCGCGAGCCCATCGCGTTGCACTGCCCCGTGATCGAGTTCGGCCCTGTGCCCGGCTTGCCGATCTGGCCGGTCATGAGCGAGAGATTGATGATCGCCTGCGCGGTGCGCGTCGACTCGTGGCTCTGGTTCACACCCATCGTCCACCAGAACGACACGCGGAGTGAGCGATCCGCGATCGCGTCGGCGAACTCGTTCAGCTCGTCCACACTCAAACCCGTTTGCGGCGACACCAGCTCCGGCGTGAACGCCCGCACGAAATCCGCGAAGCCTTCAAATCCCTCCGTGTGCGCCGCGACGAACGTCTCATCCACCGCACCGCGCACGAGCAGCAGATGCGCGAGGCCGTAGAGCAGCGTGAGGTCGCTCTTCGGGCGCAGCGCGTAATGCCGCCACGCGGCCGCGGCCGTCTCGGTGCGGCGCGGATCGACGACGATGATGCGTGGGTTGCGGCGGTTCTGCATCACGCGCTGCCACATGATCGGGTGCGCGAGGCAGGGATTCGCGCCGATGAACACCAGCACGTCGCTCTCCTCGAAATCCGCGTAGGTGAACGGCGGCGCATCGAAGCCGAACGACTCCTTGTAGGCCACGTGCGTGGTCGCCATGCACTGCCGCGTGTTCGAGTCGAGGTGCCGCACCCCCATGCCGAACTTCGCCAGCGCGCCGAGCAGCGCCATTTCCTCCATGACGATCTGGCCCGTGCTCAAAACCGCCACGCTCGCCGGACCGTGGCGCGACTGCACATCCTTCATGCGCCGGCAAAACCGATCCAGCGCCTCGGCCCACGAAATCGGTGCGAGTTCGCCGTTCGGCATGCGCCGCAACGGCGTCGTGGCCCGGTCGGTCGCCGCGAGCGGCGTGAGCGCCTCCCAGCCCTTCGGACACGCCATGCCGAGGTTCACCGGGTAGTCCGGATTCGGCGACAGGTTCACGGCCGCGCCGTCGGCGCCGAGATGGATTTTCAGCGAGCAACCGGTGGAGCAAAACCCGCAGATACTCGTCGTCGTGCCCGCGGGCGCGAGGCGCGACGGCACGTGACCGAGTCCGAAATCGCCCGGACGCAGGACGAGTTCGCTCGTCATCACGCCTTCGCGCGCGTGCAGAAGTCGTTCGAGCGTGTCCTTCATCGCGTCGCGTAGCCCGGCATCTTCGGCGCATCGACCGCGCGGAAGAAGAGATGCCGCTCGGCAATCTCGCCCGCGAGCAACAGCGCCAGCGGCGCCGCCAATTTGGCGTAATACGCCAGATCCGGCTCGGCGGCGACGGGCGCGATGAGGTTAAAGAGAACCGTCGCACCCGCCGCCAGACCGAGCCGGACACGCAACACACCAAACAAAGGACCACGCTGCAGCCGCGCCGACATGGCGTCGCCGCGCAGCGACGCGAGTTCGACCGCAAGCTTCAGCGCCAGAAGAAGCGCTGCGACGGGTTTTGTATAATACGCAAAACTGCTCGGGACGCCGAGGCTCGTTTCACTCCAAGCGATCGTCGCACACGCGAGCAGTGCGCCTCCAAGGAGGAACCGCGGCGCCGTTGACGCCGCGCGCCAAAACCTCCGGCGGGTGTCGATGTAGATCATCGCCGAACACGCGAGCCCCGCGAGGCCGGTCGCCGCCGCGGCCATCGTCACCGCGGGCAGCTGCGGGAGAATCGCGGCGAGCGCCGTCAGACCGAACCAGCCACCGAACAACACCGCTTCGCGACTGAACCACGACGTGCGCAGCCCGAGAAACACGCGCCACGCGCGCAGCGGCTGGCCGAGGTGAAACGTCGCCGCCGCGAGTCCGAGCGCGCCGAGCGCGATCGGTAGCAGCGCGAGACGCGCCGTCGGGTTTGTAACATAATACGTTACAAACCCGCCGAGCGTCCCGGCGGCCTTCGTCGAAGTCGCGGTGTTGAACGCTAACACTGAGCCGGTCTCCACGCTCGGGGATCCTTCAAGCGGCGTGAGCAACAGCAGCTGCAAGACGATCGCCCACGGCAACAGCGTGAGCATGACAACCAGCGGCCAGTGCGCCGGCTGCGGCCGCAAAGCCCCCGCGTCGGCGGAGCGGAGATCGGGCGCCCGTTCGCGCGTGGTGACGTAACGCGTCGTCGGCCGCGTGTAGGTCGGATCGTGACCGGGGAACGCGATGGCGGATTTTGGAGCGCGAAGTGCGCCCTCGCTGCGGAGGGGGGTGCCGCCAGCGGCGACAGGGACGTTCGTTGCGCGCGGCTCGTTGCGTGAGTTTTTTGGCGTCGCTGGGGACAGCGACGCCCACCTCTGCGTTGCCGGCTCTGCGGTGGAGACGACGACCACGCGGATCGCCTGCGTCGGGCACGCCTGCGCGCAGGCGGGCGCTTCGCCGTGCACGAGACGCTGGTGGCAGAGGTCGCACTTCCGCACGATGCCGAGGCGCGCGTTGTATTTCGGCACGTCGTAGGGGCACTTCAGAATGCAGTATTGGCAACCAATGCACTGGTCATCGAGGTGGCGGACGATGCCGGTGAGCGGATCCTTTTCGTAGGCGAGCACCGGGCAGCCGTTGAGACAGCCGGGGTCGGCGCAATGATGGCACGCGGTCGTGATCGTCTGCACGACCGGCGACGCCGACGCGCAACCGAGCAACTGACCGGTGTCGCGCCAGGTCTCGTCCTCGTCGAGGCCGTTGAGCGCGTGGCAAGCCGAGACGCAGGCCTTGCAGCCGGTGCAGGCGTCGAGATCGACCTCGAAGGCGTATTGCTCGCCCACGCGCGGGGCGCTGAGCGGGATGAGGGACTCGAAGATTTTCGATTTTGGATGGCTGAGGCCCAGCGGGCTGAACTCGATTTGGCCGAGGCGCTGCGCGCTGGACGATTTGTCGTAAGCCCGGCTCGCGTGCGCGACCGGCGTGTCGAGGCGGCCCTGCTCGGCGAGCAACTCGGCGAGGAAGTCGCGCAGGCTGCCCGTCGGCGGGGGTGCAATGTCGGGGCGTAAAGCCCCTCCCACCGAACTGCACGGCGGAGGTGCGATGACCTCGCGTGAGGGTCGGCGGTCATAGACCGCCGCTACAGATTCGCCGGCAGTGCTCATCGCGGGCGCTCAGTAGACATCGCGCTGGTAGCGGCGGACGGATTTCAGCTGCGCGACGTAGTCCGCGGCCTTGTCGGGTGTGCGGCCGCTGGCGCGGGCGATGGCTTGGACGAGCGCGTCGTCGACGTCGCGCGCCATGCGCGAGGCGTCGCCGCAGACGTAGAAATTTGCGCCCGCCTCGAGCCAGGCGAAGAGCTCCGCGGCGTGCTCCAGCATGCGGTGCTGCACGTAGGTCTTCGTCGCGGTGTCGCGTGACCAGGCGAGGTCGAGGCGCGTCAGCGTGCCGTCGCGTTGCAGCTCCTCGAGTTCCTCGCGGTAGAGGAAGTCGGTCGCGGATTTCTGGTCGCCGAAGAAGAGCCAGTTGCGACCCTTGGCACCGGTGGCGCGGCGCTCGGCGAGGAAAGCGCGGAACGGCGCGATGCCGGTGCCGGGACCGATCATGATGACCGGCGTGTCACCGGACGCGGGCAGGCGGAAGTTCGGGTTGCGGTGCACGAACACGCCGGCGCGACCGACGGACAGCGCGCGTTCGGCGAGGAAGGTGGAGCACACGCCTTTGCGCGCCCGACCGCCGAGGTCGTAGCGCACGGCGCCAACGGTGAGGTGAACCTGTCCGGCGTGCGCGCGCGGCGAGGACGAAATCGAGTAGAGGCGCGGCTGGAGGCGCTTGAGGGCGACGACGAAATCCGCGGGCGGGGGGATTTTCGATTTTGGATGTCTGAGGCCCTGCGGGCTGGAGGCGATTTTCGATTGGCGGAGCGCGTCGAGGACGTCGTGCGGCTGGCCGTGCTGTTCGGGGTCGAGCGAGAGGAATTCCATCAATGCAGGTGACGGCCGACCGAGGTCGTAGAGGTCGGTGAGGGCGCGGCGCAGGGAGGTCGCAGGACCGGCCGGCGACGACACGGATTCTTCGCCGTCGCAGCCGAGCGCGGCGATCACGTCGGCGACGAGTTGCGGACAGTGTTGCGGGAAAACGCCGAGCGCGTCGCCGGCCTCGTAGGTCAGCTCGGAATCGGCGAGGGAGAACTCGACGTGGTTCACCTCCTTGGCGGAGCCGGCGGCGTTGAGGCAGCGGACGGCGAGCACGGGCGCGGCGAAGGGGTTCTTTTTGGAGAAGCGTGGCTCCTCTGAATTTTCGATTTTGGATTTTCGATTTTCGATTGGGGCTGCAGCGGAGGTGGCGGCGCCGGCCGCGCTGGCGGAGAGAGAGGCGAGCGATTTTTCGAGCCAGGACTGGAAGGGCCCCTCGTAGTCGAGGTCGCAGTCGACGCGGTCGGCGGCGCGGGTGGCACCGAGGCGCGCGAGCGCGGCGTCGAAGTCTTTCGCGCACTGGCAGAACTTCGCGTAGTTCGTGTCGCCGAGGCCGCAGACGGAGAAGCGAACCTGCGTGAGCTGCGCACCGTTGAGGCTGCGGAGAGAGGAGAGGAGAGCGCGCGCGTTGTCCGGCGGCTCGCCGTCGCCGTAGGTGCTCGTGATGACGAGCAGTGCGCTCGCGGCAGCGAGACGCGGAACATCGGCATTGGCCGCGTCGAGGACGGTCGGCACAAAGCCGCGCGTGGCGGCCAGTTTGGCGGCTTTCTTGGCGAGATTTTCCGACGTGCCGGTTTGGGAGCCGAAGAGAATCGTCAGAGGCGCCTGCGGCGCCGCTGAATTTTCGATTTTCGATTTCGGATTTTCGATTGGCGCTGTCGCGCGCGAGAAGAGGCCCGCGAGATAACCGTTGAGCCAGGCGCGCTGCTCCGGTGTGAACGGCGCGGAATCGGGAATGAATGGGATGGACGGAGCGGACACAGAAAGGGCGAGGTCAGGTGAGGAGCTGCTTGAGTTCGTCGACGCTGCGGCGGCGCGACCACTGGACGAACGTCTCGTCGCCGGTGCGGCGTGCGGCGAAGGTCGCGAGCGTGCGGGAAACGAGGGCGGGCAGGTCGGTGGCAGCGACGTTGCGGAAGATCTCGCGCGCGATGCCCTGCTCCTGGTCCATGCCGCCACCGAGGACGACGTGGTAACCTTCGCGTCCGTCGGGGAGCTTCGTGGCCACGCCGCCGAGGTCGCCGCAGTAGTGCTGGGCGCAGGAGTGCGGACAACCGGTGAGGTGGATGTTGACGGGCGCGGCCAGCGCGGGGCCGTGCGTGCGGAGGTGCGCGGCGACGGCGCGCGCGTGACTCTTCGTGTCGGCGCCGGCGTATTTGCAGCCTTGGTTGCCCGTGCAGGCGATGACGCAGCCGGCGGTGGCGTGGGCGTCGGTGTGGAGGCCGAGCGCGTGCACGGCTTCGGCCGCGGCGCCGGCGTTTTCGACCGTGAGGTGCGGGATGAGGAGGTTTTGCCAGATGGTGAGTCGGAGTTCGCCGGTGCCGTAGCGCTCGGCGAGCGCAGCGAGGCCGCGCATCTGCGCGGACGTCAGGCGGCCGACGGGCACGCCGACGCCGAGATAGAAACGGCCGGGCTGCACCTGCGGGTGGAGGCCGAGGTGCGCACGTTTCTCGATCGGCGCGCGCGGCTCGCAGGCGGCGCGCGCAAGACGCACGAGAGGGAACGAGAGTCTTTTCTGGGTTTCCTCGAAAAATTTTTCGTGCCCCTTCCAGCGCTCGAGCAGGTATTTCAGGCGCGCTTTCTTGCGGTCGGTGCGATCGCCGTGCTCGCGGAAGACGCGGATCATCGCGGCGGCGACGGGCACGAGCTGCTCGGGCGTGAGGAGCAGGCCGGTGTCACGAGCGAAATCCTTGTGACCGGTGATGCCGCCGAGTTCGCAGCGGAAGTAGAGACCTGGTGCAGGAAGCGCGTTGGGGTCAACGCGCTCCACCTTCGCGAGCGAGGCTGCGGTGACACGGACGGCGAAGAAGCCGATGTCGTTCGTGTCGGCGGCGGCGGAGATCGTGCCACCGGAATCGAAGGCGACGTTGAACTTGCGCGGCAGGCCGTAGAGGTCGCGGTGATTGAGGATGTAGTGGTGCAGCGCGTGGGCAAAGGGCCGGACGTCGATCAGCTCGCGCGGGTCGAAGCCGGAGGTGGGCGTCGCGGTGATATTGCGGATGTTGTCGGCACCGGCGCCGCGCGAGGTCAGGCCGAGCTGCGACACGCGGGTGAGCACGCGGACAATCGAGCGCGGCGGCAGTTCGCGCAGCTGGAGGTTCGCACGCGTGGTGATGTCGGCGTGGCCGTTGCCGCACTCGTCGGCGAGATCGGCGAGGCCGCGGAGCTGGTGCGCGTGAATCTCGCCGGCCGGAATGCGCAGGCGAATCATGAAACTGTCCTGCGCCGGCGCGACGTGGAAGAGCCCATGGAACTTGAAGCGGAACGCGTCGGCTTCGTTCGGAAATTTGTCGGCGGCGGCGTGCGCGCAAAGTTTTTCCCAGATCTCGAGCGCGTCCTCCTCGAGTTTCCAACGTTCGGGTTTCGAGAGATCGGAGACGGGTGTGCCGAAGACGGTTTCCTCGGCGGCAACAGCCGGCGCAGCGAGATTGCCGGTCGCGGCGGCGGCAGGTGAGCCGGTGAGCGCGCCGCTGACGGTGAGGCCGACGAAAGGCGAGGCGTTCAACGCACCAGCGAGGAAACCGCTGAGGTATTCCTTTTGCTGAGCGGTGAAGCCTCCGGAAATGGGCGCGGGCGTGGCCATGATCGACCGCCGACCAAGCGCCGCTCATGCCAGCGATCGACGGTGCGTCCACCCGGCACGCGCAAAGAATTCATGCGCGAATGAGCGGGGCTCATCGTGGAGCGCGGTCGCGAATGGCGAAATGAGCCGTGCTCACGTCCGCGCGGGGCGTCACGGCCGCTCGAGCAGCTTGGCCGGCCACGCGCAATAGCTCGGGGCCGCGTCGCGCGCCACCGGAGGAAAAACGATCGACGGCGCGGATGCCTGGGCCGGCGGGAGCTGCGCCGTGCGATGCGCCAAGTCCTCGTCGAGCGGCCCGAAAATCCGGTCGGGGCCGAGATTCAGGGGATGCGAGTCGGGCTGCGACGTCATGACCGCGCTGCAAGCTGCCCGCATGCCAGCCTGACGGGGCGACGACGCGAACGCGTCATTGTCACCGGCGCGTAACGCCCACGCGCGGCGCGCGGCGCCTACTTGCCTGGCTGACGGCGCGAAAGCGCCTCGGCAAATGCGGCGGCCGGCCCCCACCAGCCGCGGCGCCGGAGTGCGGCGACGAAGCGCACGGGTTGAAAGAGCGACAGCAGCGCGAAAAACACGGCGCCGACCGCCACGAAACGCGCCACGAGCCACGCGATGCTTTCCCACGAGCGGCCGTTGGCGAGCAGCACGAAAGCAACCGCGACGAGCGGCACCCAGAAATGCCAGCGCGCAAACTCGCGGGCGATCCGGCGCGGCAGCGGCGGACGTGCTGCGCCAGCAGTGGAGGATGTGGAGGCAAGCGGAGCGGTAGCGGGCGTTTTGGCCGCCTCGCGCTCAAGGATGGAACGCAACGCGCGCGGCGGCGCGCGGAGTTTCCAGGCGACGAGTGCGGCGCCGCCGGCCATGAGCGCGTGCAGCGCGGCCCACGCCGCGAGCAGCACCGGCATCGAAGGCGCCTGAATCTGCCAGTTCTCGGCGAGCCATTGCACGATCTTGCGGTAAGCTTGGACCAGGTCGTCGCCGAGCAGGAGGTATTGCAGCAGGAAACCCTGCAACGCCGCCCACGCGCCGATCAACGCTCCGCCGAGGGCGACGGAGAGAAAATTCCAACCGAGCAACTGCACGGCGCCGCTGAAGAGCGTGCCCTGCATCGCAATCGCCACCATCGGGCGCACGCGGCCGCCGCCGGGCGAAAAAGCCTTCAGGCCTGCAGAAATGAACGAGACCCACGCGACGCGTCCGGGCGGATTCAGGCGCGCGGAGGCGAACGTCAGCGTCGCGGCCTGCATGCTGCTGAGCGTCGCGCCGCGCAGCGGAATTTTCATCGTGTGCAGCGCAGAGCCGAGCGTCATCTCGATCGATCCGGCCGCACCGCCCCAGAGGCCGACCTGCGTCCACTCGCCGAACTCGGCGCACGCCTGTCGCAGACGCTCGGCGGTGGCGGGGTGCGCCGCGGCGAGACAGAGGTCGAATTTGCGACCGAGGCGCGCCTCAATTTCAGAAACGTAGCCGGCGCGCACGGCGATGACGACGATGCGCGGCGCTGAGGCGACGATGGCGGACCAGAGCGGGAACAGTCCCTCGCCCTCGGCTTCGTAGCGGCCGAACTCATCGAGCACGAGCAGGTCGGAGGGCGGCTGGTCGCGCAGCGCCTCCGCCCACACGGTGAGGTCGGCGCGCGTTTCCTCGCTGAAGCGATACGGCGGCTGGAGCGAGTCGTCGCGGTCGGCCCAGGGCCGATCGCCCGCTTCGCCGAGGATGTGCAGGCGGTAGGACGCCGCGCCGCGCGTGCGACCGTCGCGATTGCCTGCCGGCGCGAGCAATCCCGCGACGCGGTGGCCGCGTTGCTGGATTTCGGCCGCGAGCGCGGCGAGCTGGCTGGTGCGGCCCTCGCCGGGCGAACCGGTCAGGGCGATCAACAGCGCGGGCTCGGGCGTGGACGACGCGGACATCGTGGCGGTGAGGAAATCAGGTGCGGTGCGACGGGCAAGAGCGGGTAAGCGGAGAAGGTTTGTCGTGCGTAGGGCTCGACCTTGTGTCGAGCCTCACCAGCGTGTGCGGCACGCGCCGCGCTCGAAGACGAGGCCTCACACGAGGTGAGGCCCTACGAGTCGTGCGGCTCACGTGCCGATGGTGGCGTTCAGCGCCGAATGAGGCAGCGCGCGGCGGCTCGTTTTTGTTGGCCGTTCGTGACTGCGTTCCTCGAGGAACGAGATCAGGTTTTCGCGGCAGCGGTAGTATTCGGGATCTTCGAACAAGGTGCGGCGATCGCGTGGGCGCGCGAACGGCACGGTGAGGATCTCGCCAATCGTGGCGCGCGGGCCGTCGGTCATGCAGACGACGCGGTCGGCAAGGAGGAGCGCTTCGTCGACATCGTGGGTGATGATGAGCGCGGTGATTTGCTGGCGCTGCCAGACTTCGAGCAGCGCGTCCTGGAGTTCGGCGCGCGTGAGCGAGTCGAGCATGCCGAACGGCTCGTCGAGCAGCAGCAGCTTCGGCGACAGCGCGAAGGCCCGCGCGAGACCGACGCGCTGGCGCATGCCTTGGGAGAGTTCGCCGGGCTTTTTGTGCAAGGCGTCGCCGAGGCCGACGATCTTCAGGTAGTATTCCGCGAGTTCGCGGCGCTGGGCGGGTGAATAGGCGAAGTAGACCTGGTTCACGCCGAGCAGCACGTTGTCGAGGACGCTGAACCACGGTAGCAGGCACGGCGCTTGAAAGACGACGCCGCGATCGGGGCCGGGTTCGGTGATCGTCTGGCCGTCGAGCAGGATCGTGCCGGAGGTGGCGGGCGTGAGGCCGGCGATCATGGAGAGAACGGTCGACTTGCCGCAGCCGGAATGGCCGATGAGCGAGATGAACTCGCCGGGCGCGAACTCGAGGTTGAAGTCCTCGACGATCACGGTCGGACCGTAGGCTTTGTGGATGCCGGTGAGTTGGAGGAGAGGTTCAGACACGGAGAGAAGCGGAGGGTGGCGGACGGATTACGAAGCGCCGAGCGGGATCAATGTCGGAGAAGAGGAACCACGAAACACACGAAAGACACGAAAAGGGATCGATCCACGATACGTGTCATTCTGAGCGAAGCGAAGAATCCAGAAATGATGCGGTGCGTTCATGACTGGATGGCTGGCTCGCCTTCGGCTGCACTTCGCTTCGCTCAGAATGACAGGCGCAGGGCATCGGTTTCCCTTTTGTGTGTTTGGTGTGTTTCGTGGTTAATTCCTCACGCGGTGGCGCAGGCGGCTTCGAGGCGGCGGCGGGCGTGCCAGTGGAAGAACGGGCGCCCGCGCGCGGAGATATCGGCGGGACGCATGGCGGGCGGAGCGAGTTGCTCACCCTCGACGCGGCCGCGGCGGGCTTGGCCGATTTCGAGGAGGCGCGAGGTGATGTGCGCGCGGAGGTGTTTGAACTCGGGATCGTGGTTCAACGCCTTGCGGTCGCGCGGACGCGCGAGGTTGACGGCGATTGGCTCGGCGAACGTCGCGCCTGGGCCGGTGGTGAGCGGGATGATGCGATCGGCGAGGAGCAGGGCTTCGTCGACGTCGTTGGTGATGAGGACGACGGTCTTGCGGTCGCTTTCCCAGATGCGCGCGAGTTCCTGCTGCAATGTGCCGCGCGTGAGAGCGTCGAGCGCACCGAGCGGCTCGTCGAGGAGGAGCACGCGGGGATTCATGGCGAGGCCGCGCGCGAGCGCCACGCGCTGACGCATGCCGCCGGAGAGCTGGCGCGGCAGGCGGTCGCGCGCGTGGGCGAGATTGACCATCGCGATGTGTTTCTCGACGTGCTCGCGCCGCTGCTCCGACGGCCAGACGGGGAAGCATTGGTCGACGGCGAGCGCGATGTTCTCGTAGACGGTGAGCCACGGCAGCAGCGAGTAGTTTTGAAACACGACGCCGCGATCGGAGTCCGGCTCGGTGACGCGTTTGCCCGCGCAAGTGACCGTGCCGGTATCCGGCGCCGTGAGACCGGCGATGAGGTTGATGAGGGTGGTCTTGCCCGAGCCGGAATAGCCGACGATCGCGACGAACTCGCCACGCTGCACAGTAAGATTGATGTCGCGCAGCACTTCGGTGCGCCCGCTCTCGGTGCGGAAGGATTTCGAGACACCGGTGAGCTGGAGGTAGGTTTCCGGCGCGGGATCGGCGGTGGAGATGCGGGGAAGCGGTGGCATGGATGAGAAAGGAGGCTCAGAATTTTAGAACCAGTTGCGCGTAACCGAAGGTGGCGTTGTCGGCGCGGCCGGTGGCGGCGAGGTAATCGCCCGCATCGAAGTGGCTCCAGCCGAGCAGAATTTCGTAGGGCGGGCTCGGCGACCACGTGAAGGTGGCGTCGAACTCACGGCCCGCGTCCTTCGGCAGCGCGCCGGTGCGCGACGCGGCGGGGCGGACTACGGCGATGGCGTTCGCGCGATACCAGAAGTCCGTCGTGCGCGCCAAGGAGAGCCAGTGGTAGTCGAGGCGGAGCACGCCTTTTTTGAGAGAGCGGTCGAGAAGGATGAACGGACGCGCGCGGAACGTGACGGCGACGCTCTCCATGTTTTTCCACGAGAATGCGTCCATGTAGCCGTAGTGGAGGTGATTCGTGTGAAAGAGATTCAGGAAACCCTCGTTCTTCGTGTCGCTCGGGTTCCTGTCGCCGGAGGCGTAGTTGTATTCGACGCCGAGGCGCGGGATGAACGGGTTGCGTTCCCACGTGTAGCCGGTCTCGGCGTGGAACGCGTAGGCGCGGTGGTCGAACCAATCGAAACCGGTCACGGTCGTCGCGGGCAGGCCGGGGCGCGCTTTGCCCCACTGATAGGCGCCTTCGACGATGTAATCGAAGCCCTTGAGCGGCGCGATCGAGATGTTCTGCGCGCGGAAGCCGAGCGTGTAGATTTTCTCGGGCACGTCGAAGGCGCGCACGTTGCCGTTGCCGAACGCGGGCGCGGGCACGACGAAGTTCGGCGAGTTCTCCGTTTTGCCGCGGTAGAGGAGATAGGCGTCGAGCTTCGTGTTCTTGATCGCGCCGGAGTTCTGCACGTAGACGCCGAGGAAGAGGTCGTCCTGGTCCGAGCGGTCGAGCGTGTGGTCCTTCACGCGATCGGGCGTCGTCTCGCCGGGCGTGACGACGGACAGCGCGAGGAGGTCGAACGTCGTGCGCTGATCGGCCCAGTTGTAGACGGCTTTCGCGCCATCGAAGACGCGGGCGTAGTTGTTCCATTCGAAGCCGCCGATGAGGCGCTGGTCGCCATAGGCGATCATCTGGCGGCCGACGCGGGCGGACCAGCCGGAGTCGCGCGGATCGCCGACGTCGACGTAGAGCTGGCGCAGATCGACGCGCGCGTCGCCTTCGGCGGCGTTCACGTAGAGAACGTTCGGACGCTTGGAGTCGTATTCGCGCGCATCCTGGAGCTGGCCGTAAAACGACAGTGTGGGCGACACCGTGTATTTCGCTCCGGCGCGCAGACGCGTGAGCACGAAGGTGTCGTCGTTCGCGGTGTCGGTGAGCGAATTGAAATCGAAGGTGTTCTCGCGCGCCTCGATGCGGACGCGGGCGTTGAAATCGAGCGCGAGCTTGCCGTCCGCGAGCGTGATCGGGTCGCCGAAAATGTAGGCGTGCGCCGCGGGCGCGGCGATCGACGCCGCGAGCAGCGCGCCCGCGGCCATCGCTCGCGCGAAAATCGACCGCACCGCGCCAGCCGGTTTGTCACCTAATAGATGACAAAAACGAGATAACACAGAGTGAAACTGGCGTGAAGGGGCGGAAGATTTGTCACCTATTAGGTGACAAAGCGCAGCGGCGCTTTCGCCGGTGGGGACGGCGCAAGCAGGGCGAGAAAACGAAGAGAGCTTGGTCATTTGCTGGGTGTTGGGTGTCGGGCCGGGTGGCGGGAACGAACCGGAGCGCAGCAGCAGAAGGGGAGCGAAGGTGATAGAGCGCGGTCAGGTCGCGGCGCGGAGTTTCGCCTCGGCGAGGCTCATCAGGCGGTCGAGCACGAAGCCGATCAGGCCGATCGCGATCACGCACATGACGATGTGGCGGTAGTTGAGCGCGTTGTATTCCTGCCAGAGGAAGCCGCCGAGGCCGGGCGCGCCGGTGAGCATCTCGACCGCCACGATCACGAGCCACGCGATGCCGAGCGAGAGGCGGAAACCAGTGAACATGTAGGGCAGCGCCGAGGGCACGATGATCTTCTGGAGCATCTGAAGCCACGAGAGCTTCAGGACTTTTCCCACGTTGAGATAATCCTGCGGCACGGAGCGAACGCCTTGCGCGGTGTTGAGCACCGTCGGCCACATCGAGCAGAACGCGATGGTGAACAGGCCGGCGCCGTCGAGGCCCTTGAAGAGACCGAGGCCGATCGGGAACCACGCGAGCGGCGAGATCGGACGCACGATCTGGATGATCGGATCGAAGGCCTTCGTGAAGAGCGTCGAGAGTCCGAGAATCAGACCAAGCGGCACACCAAGCAGTAGACCGAGCGAGTAACCCTTCGCGACGAGGTAGAGCGATTTCCAGGTGAAGCGCAGGATGCCTTGATCCTGTTCGCCGCGGTAGGCGAGCGGATCGGTGATGTAGCTCTTCGAGTCGTGCCAGGTCTCGGCGGGACCGGGGAAGTAGTTGCTGTCGTCCTTGCTCTGGTCGGCGACCGAGTAGAAGTGCCACGCCACGAGAAAGAGCGCGAGCATCACGAGCGGGAGGATCAGCCAGTCGAATTTGAAGGGTTTCATCGGCTCAGCCTTTCAGCGCGTGGACCGCGAAGCTCTTCGCGTAGGCTTCGAGGTCGCCGGCCGGATCGAAGACCGAGCCGTCGAAAAGTTTCTCGGGGGAGTTGTCGAGGCCGCGGCCGGTGACACCGAGTTCGGCCATCGCTTCGCTGTAGAGGTCGTGGCGGCAGACTTTGTCGACGATCGAGTAGTCGGGCGCGCCATTGACCATGCCCCAGCGGCGAAACTGCGTGAGCCACCACCGGCCGTATTTCGGCTGCGGGAAATTGCAGTTCCGCTTGCTGAAATGCATGTAGAACTCGTCCTGCTTTTTGCGGCCGTCGCCGTAGTCGTAGTCGCCGAGCATGCGGCCGAGGATGATTTCCTTCGGGCAATTGATGTAGGCGGGCGCCGAGACGATGTCGGACATCTCGGAGCGGTTGTCCAAGTTGTCCATCCACGCGGAGGCTTCGTGCACGGCCTTGAGGATCGCTTTGACGGTCTTCGGATTCTTCGTCGCGAATTCCTCGGTGAAGGCGAGGACCTTTTCCGGGTGGTCTTTCCACATGTCCTGTGTGGTGAGCGCGGTGTAGCCGATGCCGTCGTCGATCGCGCGGGCGTTCCACGGCTCGCCGACGCAGAAGCCGTCCATCTTGCCGACGCGCATGTTCGAAACCATCTGCGGCGGCGGGATCGTGACGAGGTTCACATCCGCGCCCGCGCCGAACGCGTCGCCGGGGTGAATGCCGCCGCTGGCGAGCCAGTAACGCATCCACATCGCGTGCGTGCCGGGCGGAAACGTCATCGCGAACATCAGCGGTTTGCCGGCTTTTTTCGCCTCGTCGACGAAGGGCTTCAGCGCCGTCGCATCGGCGGCGACTTTGCCGCGGAAGGATTTTTTCAAACTGATCGCCTGCCCGTTGCGGTTGAGCATCCACGCGTAAACCATCGGTTTCTTCGGCGAGCCGAGGAGGCCCATGGTCGAGGCGTAGGGCATGCCGATGAGCATGTGCGTCGCCTGGTTGTCGCCGGTGGAGAGGCGGTCGCGGATGACGGCCCAGCTGGCCTCCTTCGATATCTTCGAACGGATGCCGTATTTTTTGAAAAAACCTTTTTCGTGCGCGACGACGATGGGCGAGCAATCGGTGAGCGCGATGATGCCGAACTTCACGTCGGGCGACTCGGGTGCCTCCGACGCGGGCGCCGCGGTGGCGGCCCAGGATCTATTGCCCAGCGCGGCGAACAGCGCGGCGGTGCCAGTGAGGAGCGCGCCTTGTTTTAGGAACTGACGGCGATCAAGCGAGCCGGGGGCGCGGGCGGCCGAGGAGCGGGGCGGAGGTGCGGACGTTTTCATGCGTGGGTGTGCGGACGGCTTGGTGATGCAGGTCTTCGCGGAAAATCTGTGCGGGCAGCGCGGCAGTCGCGGCACCGGCAGGCAGCAAGCCGGCGGCGACGAGTTCGGCTTGGAGGGTTTGCGCGCGGGCGAGCGTCGGCGCGTTCGCGCCG
The DNA here is from genome assembly GCA_023432225.1 of Verrucomicrobiota bacterium. Taxonomy (GTDB): domain Bacteria; phylum Verrucomicrobiota; class Verrucomicrobiia; order Opitutales; family Opitutaceae; genus Didemnitutus. Next base: position 51,554 of record JAEYUW010000024.1, on the reverse strand, counting down.
TGGGCGAACACGAGGAAATCCGCGGCGCGCTCCATGAAGCCCTGGCCGGCATCGAATTGGCCGGTGAGCGCCGGCAGCAGCGCGCCGAGCGGAACGTTGAGCGCATCGCGGCGACTGAGCATTTCCGCGAGCGCGGTGCGGTTCGCCGGATCGTCGCACCACGCACACGCATCGTGCAACGCAGCGATCAGGCGCGCGTGCTCGTCGGGCCGCTCGGTGGCGAAGCTCTCGCGCACCATCAGCACTTTTTCAACGTGGCCGGGCGACAGCGCGGAACTCCACGTCGGGCACCAGCCGGCACCGGCCTGCACGGCGAGCGTGTTCCACGGCTCGCCGGCGCAATAGCCGTCGAGCGTGCCGGCGGCGAGGTTGCTGAAGGTTTGCGCCGGCGGCACGACGACGATGCGCACATCGCGTTGCGGATCGACGCCGGCGCGGCGGAGCCAGTGCAGCAATTGGAGGTGATGCGCCGAGTGGCGGAAGACGACGCCGAGCGTGAGCTTCTGTTCGCCGCGGCGGCGGAGCGCTTCGTGGCGGAAATCCGTGGGCGTGCGCACGCCCGCGTCCCACAGGCGCCGCGAGAGCGTCAACGCGTTGCCGTGGAGATTGAGCACGAGGCCGGTGAGCACGTCGGCGCGCGCGCAGTCGATGCCGAGTCGCGTGGACCACAGCATCGGAGCCGGCGCGGGGGCGGCGTCGAGTTCGCCGTGGATGATCTTGTCGCGAATGGTCGCCCAGCCGATCTCGCGCGTCAGCTCGACGCGCACGCCGTGCTTCGCGAACAATTCCTGCTCGCGCGCCACAAGCAGCGGCGCGGCGTCCGTCAGCGCGAGGAAGCCCACGCGGAGAGCGGTGGCGGAAGGGCGCGGCGGGCGGAGGTAGGCGTTCATTGTGTCATTAACTCAGCCGGGGCCGTGCCACGGCGCGGAGTTGGCCCGTCGATTGCTTGGCAAAGTTTTAATCCGGCGCATGAGCGCCGTTCATCCATGCACAAGCCGCTCGACAGTCGTCAGCTCGCCGCCTTCGCCGCCGTCGCGCGGCGGCTGAGCTTCACGCACGCGGCGAAGGATCTCTGCCTGACCCAGAGCGCGGTGAGTCATGCCTTGAAGGCGCTCGAAGACGACGTCGGCGCGCGGCTGATCGAACGCAGCGGGCGACAAGCGCAGCTCACGCCCGCCGGTGAAAAATTGCTGCGCCGCACCGAGGCGATCATGCGCGAAATGACGGCGGCGCGGGCGGAACTCGACGAGAGCTCCGAGTGGGGCCAGGCGCGGCTGCGCGTCGGCGCGAGCACGACCGCGTGCCAATACATCCTCCCGACGGTGCTGCGTGAGTTTCGCGAAAGTTTTCCGAACTGTGAGATCGTCGTGCAACCAGGCGACCACGGACGACAGGTGGAGTTGCTGAACGCGAGTCAGGTCGATCTCGCGCTGTTGCTCGCACCAGGCGCCGGGCGTGACACGGAGTTCGTGCCGCTGTTCGAGGATGAGTTGTGTTTCCTCGTGCATCCGCGTCACGCGTGGGTGAGCGCGGGCGAGGTTGATCGCGAGAACCTCGGGCGCGAGACCTTCGTGCTCTACAACCGCACGAGCCACACGTTTCAACTGGTGAGCGAATATTTCCAGCGCGAGCGCGTGCCGCTGGCGCACGTCATCGAACTCGGCAGCATGGAGGCGATCAAGGAACTCGTGAAGATCGGCCTCGGCGTCGCGGTGCTCGCGCCATGGATCGCGCAGGCGGAGTTGGCGAGCGGCGCGCTCGTCGCGCTGCCGCTGGGCAAGCGCAAGCTCACGCGCACGTGGGGTGTCGCTTACGCGAGCGACCGCACGCTCTCGCTCGCCGAGCAGACGTTCATCGGGCTGTGCCGCTCGCTGACGCAGGACTCGGAGTTCGCGCAGCGGACGATGGGCGGAGGGTGAGGCGCGCGCGGCGACATTGAACCGGCGTGTCGAGGTGGGTTGCGCGCTTGCGCGCAACTCGTCTTTACACGCCATCGACATTCGAGCGAGTGGCGCGACGAGCGCGCCACCTACCACGGTGCGTCGGCGCCAATCGTTTGGAACCGCTTTACGCCGGTGGCCCACCGGCACCCGGAATGCAATTGCCGGCTGGAAGCCGGCGCTACGCGCAAAAAAGCCGCGGCGCCTTGCGGCCACCGCGGCTGATTCTGCACACACTTATCTGTCTGGACCCAAAGCTTAGAAGCGGACGTTCACGCCGGCCGAGTAGGTCATGTTCTTGTCGTCGTCGCGTTCGACGCCGAGCTGCAGACCGACGCGGCTCGAGAGCCAGTAATTGCCCTTCACGCCGTAGTTCCAGGAGTCATTGCCGGAACCCTTGGTGATGTCCTCGTAGCGGACGTAAGGCGTCACCGTGACCGCGGAAGCGACGTCGATTTCCGCACCGACGCCCGCGCCCCACGCGAACGAGTCGTCGCTCGCGCCGCCGCCCTTCTGCCAAACCCAGCCGATGCCGGCTTCGACGTAGGGCTTGATGCCGCCCGCGGTCATGTAAGCGCGCGCGCCGGCCATGAGGTCGTGCTGCGTGAGGCGCGTGCCCGCGAACTTGCTCGAGCGCGTGTAACCGTATTCGAGGATGCCATCGAGGCCTTCACGCAGGCTCTGATTGCCCGCGAGCGAGAAGCGCGACGCGTGGATGCCGGTGTTGTCGAGATCGACGTAACCGTAGCCGAGCGTGGCGTAGTTCTGACCGAGGAGGCCGGTGGGTTTGGCATCGGCCGGATTCGGCACGGCGACATTCGCGCTCTGCGCGAACGACGCGGAAGCGAGGCCGAGCGAGACCGCCGCGGCCAGGACAAAAGTTTTGAAGGAAGGAACGTTATTCATGGTTAGTTTTTGCTTGGTTGTGCGCCGCAACGGAGCTGTGCGGTTAAGCGCGGCATGTTGTTGCGCACGCGGATGAAAACACGCGGTTGCGCGCGAAGTTCCGGCGGAAAATTTTCCGTCAACGTGGAACCCTGCGACCGCCGACTTGTCGGGCGCCGGCTTTTTTCCCGCGCGTGGGACAATTGGCGCATCCACCGCGAAATTTCGCCCGTAATTTTCGGGAAACACGCGCCACTTGCGCCCACTCCGCGCGCGAGTAGCGTCGTTCCACTCCCCTCCTCCACCATGAAGCTCGTTCGCCTCCTCCTCGCTCTCGCTGCCATGTTCTCCCTCACCTCCCTCTTCGCCGATTCACTTAAAGTGGGCGATGCCGCGCCCGTCGTCAGCGGCGTCACCGACAGCGGCGCCACGCTCGATCTCGGTCAGCTTTACCAGCAGCACAAATACGTCGTCGTCTGGTTTTATCCCAAGGCGCTCACCGGCGGCTGCACGAAGCAGGGCTGTTCGCTCCGTGACAGCAGCAAGGAAATCACAGCTTACGACGCGACGATCGTCGGCGTGAGCATCGATCCGGTCGAAAAGCAGAAGGAATTTAAGGAGAAGAATAATTTCCCGTTCCCGCTCATCGCCGACCTGGACAAGAAAGTGACGCGCGCCTTCGGCCAAAGCCCGATGATGTTCGCCTCGCGCGAGTGCTACATCATCAGCGGCGGCAAGATCGTCTACAAGGACACCGGCGTCACCGACAAGCAGGCGGAGAACGTCCTGGCGTTCCTCGCGGCGCAGAAGAGCTGACGCGCGAGCATCCAATTCACGCGCGCGTCGAATCGATTGTAGGGCGGGGTCTCCTGACCCCGCCTTTTTTCGTGAGTGATGCCGCCCACCGCGGCGGGGTCGGGAGACCCCGCCCTACAAATTTTTGTTACGCGCCGGCCCTACCCCAGCGGTTCGCCAGCACGCCGTTCACGAGCAGCTGGATCGGGTGATAGAACATGATCGGCAACAGAATCAGCGACAGATCCGCGCGCGCGCCGAAGATCAGCACCGCGAGCGGCACGCCCATCGCCAGCGTCTTCTTCACCGCGCAAAAATAGCCCGCGATGAAATCCTCGCGGTTCAACTTCAGCGCGCGACACGACGCCGCGATCAGCACCGACATGAACACGAACAACCCGACCGCGAGCGCCAGCGTCTGGAACGTCACGCTTGCGCCGTGCCGCTGCCAGACGCGGTCCTGCACCGAATCGCAGAACGCCGCGTAAACCATGAAGAGGATCGCTCCATTGCTGAGGCGTGTGACCCATTTCTTGCGCGCGTCGATCCACGCCGCCGCGCGCGTGCGCACAAACGCGCCGAGCGCGAACGGCGCGAGCGTGAGCGCCGTGATCTTCAGCAGCAGCGGACCGATCGGCGTGGTCTGGCCGGTCGTGCGCATCAACAGCTGCACGAGCACGGGCGTGAGCAGCACACCGAGCACGTTCGAGAACGCGGCGTTGAAGAGCGCCCCCGCCGTGTTGCCGCGCGCCACCGACGTGAACACCACCGAACTCGAGACCGTCGACGGCAGCACGCAGAGATAGAGAAAACCGTCGCGGATCGCGGCCGGCATCGCCGGCCAGAGGCTCGGCACGAGTGCATTCAATGCGAGTCCCACGAGCGGAAAGACGGCGAACGTGAACGCCTGCACGATGACGTGCAGCCGCCAGTTCGCCGCGCCTTCGCGCACTTTTTCGAAAGGCAGCGACCAGCCTTGGAGAAACAGAATCAGCGCCACGCCGGCGTTGGTCAGCAGTTCCGGCTGCATCCAACCGCCGCGCGCGCCGGGCGCGGAAAACACGAAGGCCAAGCCCGTCACGGCGAGCAGGCCGAGCAGAAAGGCGTTGGCGCGGAGCCAGGTCATGGGCGAAAGACCTGGGTTGGCTCGTGGTAGGGCGAGGCGTCCCCGCCGAGCCGTTGCGCGGCCTCACTGTTCAGCGACGGCTCACCAGGGACGGTTCGCCCTATCAGGGAAAGCGCGCACCAACATTTCAGATCACAGTTCATCGTCATTCACGGGCGCGAGCACCTCGGCGCGTGGATCGAGTTTCGCCCGCGCAATCCAATCGTCGAATAACGCCGCGCGGTCGAGCAACGTGCGCGTCAACGGCGCGGCCACGAGGTCGATCACCCGCAACGCGCCCTGCTCGTCGCGCACGACATTGCGATCGTGCGTATCGGCCACGAGCCATGGTTCACCGTCGAGAAAAGCCAGGCGCGGATGATCGCGGTCGGCGCGCAGGAAACGCGACGGAATCGGAATGAAGCGATCCGGATCGAGCCCGGAGACGTCCTGTTTTTCCGGCAGCGGACGGCCGTAAGTCTGTTTGGCAACGAGCACACCTTCGTGCGTGATGCCGGCAATCTCCGTCGGCATGCCGACGATGTGCGTGAGCCGCAGTTTTTCGAATAATCGCCGGTAACTGCCCGGCACGGCCGTCGCGCGCAGGTGGCCATGTTCGTCCCAATCGAAACGAAACGTCGCGCCGACATCGCCGCCCTCACGGAAAAGGAAAAATTTGTAGACCGAGTGCTGCCGATCCGCGAAGGCCAGCGCCTCGACTCCGCCGCCGATGCGGTGCAGTCGTGCGGTGTTACTCTCGAAGGGGTCGTCGAGTTCCGAATCGAAGCCGAAGTCCTCCAAACGCACCAGCGGCAGCGTCGCGCGAAAGGCGCGGATCGCCGCGCCGAACTCCGCCCAACGGGGCTCCGCGGCTTCGAGCAGGCCTACTTCGTCTCCTTGGGCGACGACGAGTGCGTGGTCTTTATCTGTGCCGATAGCGCACTGCCTTGCCGCCGCGCCCACTTGATCGAGCGCCCGAAGTCGTTGCCCGTGACCGTCCAGAATCCGTCCCCATGCTTCGCCGCCGGGGAGCCGGGGGCCTTCGAGGAATGTTTCTCCTCCGGTGAAGGGGTCTTTTTGCATGGATCGGACACGAGCCTCACCGTGCGCCGCGAGCAGGCGGAGGCAAAGGCAATTTTGTGCGCAACGTGTTCACAAAGCTTCCGCGTGGCCAGCACTTTGCCGGCCCGCCATCTTTCTCGTTCTCTTAACCTTAATCGTTCTCTTCGGCCCGGCTCCCGGAGCGGCAAAAGCAGAGAGAAAGAGAAAGATTACGAGAACGAGAATGAGCCCAAGGGGCCGCCTTAGCCGGAAGCCGGGCGCCGACTTGTAGCCACCCGAAGCTTGCGCAGCCTGACCCGGCCGAAATCCTGACGCTTGACACCCCCCCGCCCGTCCACTGACGTTGACCCTCTTTTTTTAACAAAACCATGCAACCTACATTCCGTCCGCACCGCAAGAAGCGCGCTCGCAAGATCGGTTTCCGCGCCCGCAAGGCCACCAAAGGTGGCCGCAAGGTCCTCTCGTCCCGTCGCCGCAAGGGCCGCAAGCGCCTGACCGTCGCCTGATTTCCGTCCGTCGTGCCCGGCGCTGACACGCCTCCGCCGTCGCAGCGCCTCCGCGCTGCGCAGCGCGTGAAGCGCAACCGCGACTTCCGCGCCGTGCGCGAACACGGTCGTCGCGCCGATTGCGGCGCGTTTCTGTTGGTCTGGCGCGCCCGACCCGCGCCGGATGACGCGACCCCCGCCCGTGTGGGCGTGGTCGCCTCGAAGGCCGCGGTCGGCAACGCCGCCGTCCTGCGCAATCGCGCCAAGCGGCGGCTGCGCGAAATCTATCGCAAGCACCAGCAACTCGTGCCCGCCGGGCTCGACCTCGTGCTGACCGCCCGCGCCGCCGCGCTCCGCCAGCCATTCACGGAAGTGGAGCAAAGATTCATCACCGCCTGTCGGAAGCTGGCTCCCGCCACTCCGCCCCATGCCTGAGCCGATCAACGCCGCGTTCCATTTCATCGCCCGCCTGCCTGCGCGGGCCGTGGACGCGTTGCTCTGGCTCTACCAAAAACTCGTGTCACCCGCGCTGCAGGTCGCCGCGCCCTCCTGCGGCTGCCGTTTCGCGCCGACGTGCTCGCACTACGCGCGCGAAGCCTTGCGCGAACACGGCCTGCTCACCGGCGTCGCGCTCACCGTGCGCCGACTGGCGAAGTGCGGTCCGTGGCACCCCGGCGGCATCGATCCGGTGCCACCGCGAAAATTCTCCTGCGTCAAAGTCACCTCCCAGATCACGGCAGCCGAAAGCTGACCGCTGATCGCTGAAAGCTTCATTCATGGATAAGAAAAATACCGTCATCGGCGTGCTGCTCCTCGTGGCCGCCATGCTTGCCTTCTACTTCAGCGCCAAGTTCTCCCCGCCGCCTCCGCCCCCCGCGATTTCGTCGACGCCGATCACGAGCCCCGTCGCCACCAACGAGGCGCCCGCCGCCGGCCCCGCGCGCTCGCCGGCCGACACGACCCTTTCCGCACCCAAGACAGGGAGCAACGCGCCCGCCGAATACGTCGCGCTCAGCAACGAGTTTGTCACCGTCCGCTTCACCACCGCCGGCGGCGCCATCGACCGCGTCGAACTGAAGAAGCACGCCGCAACGCTCGACGTCAAAGGCAAGCCCTCCGCTGACGGCTACGTCCTCAACGCCCCGCAGGCCGCCCCGGCGTTGAGCTTCAGCACCTTCCCCGGCGTCGATAAAGACGCCCGCTATGAGCTCGTCTCGCGCACCGAGCGCGAAGTCGTTTATCGCACGATCGTCGACGGCAAACTCGAGGTCACGCGCCGCTACGAACTCCTCGGCGGCACCGCTGGCGACCCGTATCAAGTCCGCCACGAGACGACGTTCCGCAACCTTGGCGACCAGCCGCTCGCGCTCCCGCGCACGTCGCTCAACCTCGGCACCGCGTCCCCGCTCAGCCCGCTCGACACGGGCATGTATGTTAACGCCGGCTACTACAACGGCGACAGCACCGAGTTCATCCAGCGCGACGAACTCGCCGGCGGCGGCTTCTTCACCTCGAAGCCCCCGATGCCGTTCCTCGACAAGGTCGCGCCGATCTCGTGGGCGGCCGTGAAGAACCAGTTCTTCGCCGCCATCCTCACGCCCGATGAGCCGGGCGTCGGTCTGCGCATCGAGCGCGTGAAGATCGATCCGCTCAAACCCGCCGAAGACCGCACCGCCTACGCCGTCACCGGCGAGCTGCAGGTCGACCTCAAGCCGATCCCGGCCAACGGCACCGCCAAGTGGAGCGCCACTTACTTTGCCGGCCCGAAGGAATACCGCCGCCTCGCGCGCACGGACAACTTCAAGAAGAGCGAGGACAAGGTGATGAATTTCGCCCCGTTCTTCTTCAACAAGATCTTCCTCTCGCAGTTCTTCGGCCCGTTGCTGCTCACGCTGCTCACCTGGGTCCACGCATGGATTCCGAGCTGGGGCTGGGCGATCGTCGTGATGACGATCCTGCTCAAGGTCGTCACGCTGCCCTTCACCCTCGCCGCGTCCCGCTCCGCCAAGCGCATGCAAAAGCTGATGCCGCTGATTCAGGAGTCGCGCGAGAAATACAAAGACAACCCGCAGAAGGCGCAGGAAGCGATGATGCGCATCTACAAGGAGAACAAGGTCAACCCGCTCGGCGGCTGCATCCCGATTCTCATCACGATGCCGCTCTTCATCGGTTTCTTCGCCGTGCTGCAAGGCGCCGCGGAACTCCGCTACGCGCCGTTCCTGTGGGCGGTCGACCTCTCCGCGCCGGACACTGTTTACTCCTTCGGCGCCGTCACGCTGCCGATCCTCGGCCTGACCCATCTGAACATCAACATCCTCCCCGTCCTCATGGGCGCGACGATGATTTATCAGATGAAGCTGACGCCGTCGCCCAACATGGACCCGGCGCAGGCCACGATGATGAAGATCATGCCGTGGATGTTCGCCCTGTTCTGCTACAACTTCGCCTCGGCGCTCGCGCTCTACTCGACCGTCAACGCGCTGTTCTCGATCGGCCAGCAGATCTTCATCAACAAAATGCCCGAGCCGCAGCTCCCCGGCGCCCCCGCCACCGCGGGCGGGATGAAGAACGTGACGCCGAAAAAGAAGAAGTAGCGACTAGCGAGTAGTGAGTAGCGAGCATCCGGCCCCACCGCCGGAGTCCCGCTTCTGCTTCTACTCGCTACCCGCTACTCACTACTCGCTACTTCCGAGAATGGCCGGCCACAATAAATGGTCCAAAGTCAAACGCCTCAAAGCCGTCACCGACGCGCGCAAGGGCAAGGTCTTCTCGCGCCTCGCGCGTGACATCACCCTCGCCGCGAAGGCCGGCGGCGGCTCGCCCGACGCCAACGCCCGCCTGCGCACGCTCCTGCTCAAGGCGCGCGAGTCGAACATGCCCGCCGACAACGTCGACCGCGCCATCAAGAAGGGCACGGGCGAGTTGCCGGGCGTCGTGTTCGAAGAGATGACTTACGAAGGCTACGGCCCCGGCGGCGTGGCGTTCATCGTGAAGGTCACGACCGACAACAAGCAACGCGCCGCGCAGGACATCCGCTCCGTTTTCACGCGCTGGGGCGGCAATCTCGCGCAAACCGGCTCCGTCTCCTTCCAATTTTTGCATGCTGGCCAGTTCCTCATCGCTGCCGGCAAGACGACCGAGGACAAGTTGATGGAGGTCGCCCTCGAAGCCGGCGCCGACGACGTGATCACGACCGAACAGGGCTTCGAGGTTCGCTGTGCCGTCCACGCGTTCGACAAGGTCGCCCACGCGCTCGAGCAGGCGGGCATCAAGCCCGACTCCGCCGAAATCGCCTACATTCCGAGCGTGTCGGTGCCCATCACTGGCCTCGATCTCGCGAAGAACATCGTGAAGCTCCAGGAGTCGCTCGAGGAAAACGACGACGTCCAAGCCGTCTTCTCGAACGAGGAGATGGACGACGCCATCAGCGACGCCGCGCACGCGTAAGTAGGGCCGGCTTCAGCCGGCCCAAGGACATGCCTGGCGACACGACAGCGCGCCTCCTCGGCCGTCACTTCGCGCCACGTATCCGCATCGGGACCGGCTGAAGCCGGCCCTACTTCACACCACCGACGCCCGCAGCCGCAGGAAGGCCTCTTCCGCGCGCTCGACCGCGCCGTGAAATTGATCGGGCGTGAGCCCCGCCACCGCGAGCGATTGCGGCGCCGCGTCCGGGTGGTCGCCCGGCAGTCCGTAGCCGTTCTGCGTGGCGACCGTCGTCGCGAGATCCAGCAGATGCACCACCGGTTCCGCGCGAACAATCGCCTCGTCGTGATGCTCGATGGCCAGCACGACGTCGTGCGGCAGGTGCCACTGTTCGAGAATTCGCGCGCCGACGTGCCATCCATCGGTGCCCCAAAAGCGGCGCTGCCAAGCCGCCAGGCTCTCTTCGCCACTGGCGTGAAACGGCGTCACCGAGAGATTCTCGCGCACCGCCGCCCGCTCGAGAATGAGCATCCCGATGCTGCGCAGCAGGCCGATCGTGTAGCAGGCATGCGCATCGAATTCGGCGCGCTGGGCAAACTCCTCCATCAGCGTCGCAACAAACAGAGAGTTCTCCCGATAGCGCGCGCTGCTCACGCCGTGCAAAGGCAGCGGCGTGTCCGCAAGCTGCACCGACGCGAGCGCGCCCACCAAACGATGCACTTCCGCGAAGCCCACCGCGATCACCGCATCCTCGATTGCACCGATCGGCTCCGCACGCGCGTAAGCGGCGCTGTTGGCCATGCGTAACACCCGCGAAACGATCGCCGCGTCACGCTTCAGCAACGCCACGACGTCCCGCGCATCCGTTGCGGGAGCACGGACGAGTTTGCCGAGTTCCGCGAGCAGACGCGGAGCCGCAGGGAGCTGCTGCGCCAAATCCTGGAACAGCACCTCGGTAAGGACGCCAGAGGTGACCATAACAACCCTCTATCGGCCGATTTTACCCCTAACTGAAGCCCAACCTCCGCGCGCTGCCCGCCGTGACGCTACGGCGCCAGATGCCCGATCTGCCGGCTGAGCGACTTCTCCAAGCTGCCGCACACCAGCTCGCACAGCTTCGGAATCGTCGGATCGCTGATGCGATAGAACACCTGCAAGCCTTCCTTGCGTCGCGCCAGAACGTGCGCCGCCGTCAGCGTCTGGAGGTGACGTGAAATATTCGCCTGCGTGCCACCCGTCGCCTCGACGAGCTCCGTCACGTTCCTCTCCCCGTCGAACAAAGCCTGGATCAGCCGCAGACGCATCGGCTCCGCGAGCACCGCGAAACGGTGCGCCACGAGTTGCAGGGCCTCCTCGGTGAGGGGTCGGTTTTTCGGCATGGCCCGCAGGAAACACGCGCTTGACATCGTGGCAACTATATGCGCTTATGCTCATATAAAGTCAATAAGCATTCTCGCCATGACCACCCACGACCTCATCCGCCTCCTCGCCGGCTCCGTCACGCTCCTCGGCGTCGCGCTCACCTACTGGGTCAGCCCCTGGTGGCTGCTCCTCCCGGCCTTCGTCGGCCTGAACCTCATCCAGTCCGTCTTCACCGGCTTCTGTCCGCCCACGCTGCTGTTGCGCAAACTGGGTTGGGTCGATGATCGCGACGTGATTCACTGGGGCGGTCGGAACTGACGCCATGCCCGCCGGGCTCCGTTTCCTCCTCCCCGTCATCGCCGGAGCCGCCCTCGGCGCGGCGCTGGGCTATTTCGCCTCCTGCGCCTCCGGCACCTGCCCGCTCACCGCCACGTGGTGGCGTGGGGCTCTCTCTGGCGCCGTCTTCGGACTCTTCGTCGCGCTCGGCCAGCGCTCCTCGACTTCCTGACCATGAAATCGCTTCTCGTCGCGACCGCCTGGTCGCTTTGCCTGCTCCCGCTTACGAGCGCCTCGGCCGCCCCGTGGACCGCCGCCGACGCCGTCGCCACGGCCCTGCGCGAAAACCCGGACGCCGCCCTCGCCCGCCAGCGCATCGCCGCCGCCGAAGCGATGATCGAACAAGCCAACGCCGCGTGGATGCCGCAACTCTCCGTCTCCGGCCGCTACACCGAGACGAACAGCCCGATGACGGCCTTCGGCTCCATCTTGAACCAGCGTGCTTTCAGCTTCGGCCTCGATTTCAACCAGCCGGGCCGCATCGACAACCTCAACCTCGCGGGCACCGTCGGCTACAATCTCTACAGCGGCGGACGCGCCACCGCCGGCCGCGCCGCCGCCCGTGCCGGCGCTCGCGCCGCCGAGGAGGACCTCCGCGCGACCCACCAGCAACTCGCGACCGAAGCCATCAAAGCGCTGCTCAATCTCCGCAAGGCCCGCGAAGCCGTCTCCGCCCTCGCAGCCGGCGTGCGCGCCTACGAGGCCGCCCTCGGCAACGCCCGCCTCCGCTTCGACGCCGGCCAGGTCCTCAAAGCCGACCTCCTCAGCCTTGAGGTGCAACTCGCCCAAACCCGCGAACAACTCACCAGCGCCCGCCACGGCGCCGCGCTCGCGGAACGCGCCTTTCTCTTTGTCCTCGGTCGCGCAAGTGTGTCCAGCGAGCCGATTGAAGTCGCGACCGAGGACGCCGCTCTCGCCGCGCTCACGGTTCCCGCCGCCGCCAGCAGCACCGACCGCCCCGAGCTCGTCGGCCTCCGCCAGCGCCTCGCCGCCGCGGAAAAAAGGGTCGCCGTCGCCCGCGGCGCGCGCCGTCCGACCGTCAACGCCTTCGCGTCCTACCAATACGACCAGGGCTGGAAGCTCGACCGCCACGCCGACGGCTGGGTCGCCGGCGTTTCCGTCGACCTGAACGTCTTCGACGGCGGCCAGACCTCGGGAAAAATCCGCCAGGCCGAAGCCGAGCTCGCTCAAGTGAAGGAAATGCTCCGCAAAGCCGAACTCGGTTTCGCCTTGGAAGCCGAGCAAGCCCGCCTCGCCTACGCCTCCGCCCACGAACGTCTCGCCGTCAGCACGCAAACCGTCGCGCAAGCCGAGGAGAGCGCCGCGCTCAGTCGCGCACGTTTCGAGCAAGGCGCGTTGCTCGGTGCCGACCTCATCGGCGTCGAAACCCGCCTCCTCGAAGCCCGCCTCCGTCGCACCGTCACCGAAGCCGATGAACGCATCGCCCTCGCCGAACTCCACCGCGCCCTCGGCCTCATGCCGCTCGGCCAACCGTGATCCCATGCACGTCACTCAACCAATCACTCTTGCCGCGAAAGGTAGGGCGGAGCGGCCCGCTCCGCCGCGCCGGTGGCATCGCATTCTCGGCGGACCGGGCCGGTCCGCCCTACCCCTCCAGCCAACATTTATGAAACTCCCCTCCACCGTCCTCCTCGTCGCCCTCGCGTTGCTGGCCGGATGCTCCAAACCGAACACCCAGTCCGCCGCCGCGCTTCCCGCCCTGCCCGTAACGGTCGCGCACGTGGAAGCCGCCGACATCGCGCTCCCGACCGAGCTGTCCGGAAACGTTCGCGCGGTCCAACGCGCCACTGTCGCCGCCAAGGTCATGGGCACCGTCGCCGAACTGCCCGTGTCCCTCGGCCAGCGCGTCGCCGCCGGCGACCTGCTGCTGAAGCTCTCCGCCACCGAGATCGCCGCCCGCGTCGCCCAAGCTCGCGCGCAACTCAACATCGCCGCGCGCGACCTCGAGCGCGAGCGCGCCCTGCTCGCCAAGGGCGCCAGCACGAGCGATCTCGTTCGCAGCCTGGAGGACCGCCACGCGCTCGTCGCCGCCCAACTGCGTGAAGCCGAAACGATGCTGGGTTACACCGAACTTCGCGCGCCGTTCGCCGGCGTGATCGCCAAAAAATTTGTCGACGCCGGCGACCTCGCTGCGCCGGGGCAACCGCTGCTCAGCCTGGACGGCATCGACGATTTCCAAATCGAAGTCGCCGTCCCCGACTCGCTGGTCGCTCCGCTCGCGCTCGGGCAGCCGCTGACCGTGAACGTGCCATCGATGGCGCGCCAGTTCACCGGAACGCTTGCCGAGATTTCTTCCGCGGCCGATGCCAGCGCTCGCTCGGTGTTGGTGAAAATTTCCGTGCCGGCCGGCACCGATATCCGCGCCGGGCAGTTCGCTCGCGTGCTGCTGCCGGGCCAGGCAGTGCGCAGCCTGCTCGTGCCGGCCGGCGCGGTCACGCGCTTCGGTCAGATGGAGCGCGTGTTTGTTGTCGGCGCAGAAAAGCGCGCCGTTCTCCGCCTCGTGAAAACCGGCCGCGTCCACGGTGACCGCATCGAGATTCTCTCCGGTCTCGAAGCGGGCGAAAGCGTGATCGTCGCCCCGCCGGCCGCGCTGCGCGAAGGCCAGCCGCTGGAGGTTCGCTCATGAGCCCCGAGACCGAAAACTCGCCCGCCGCGTCCGCGGCCCCGCGTTTCGGCCTCGCCGGCCGACTCGCGTCGACCTTCGTCACTTCGAAGCTCACGCCGATCGCCGTCATCGCTTCGATCCTGCTCGGTTTGTTCGCCGTCTGGCAGCTCCCGCGCGAGGAGGAGCCGCAGATCAAGGTGCCGATGATCGACGTGCACGTCGCCATGCCCGGCGCCACCGCGGCCGAAGTCGAAAACCGCGTGACGCGCCCGATGGAAAAACTCCTCTGGGAAATCCCGGGCGTCGAATACCTCTACTCCACCTCCAGCCCCGGCGGCGCGATGGTGATCGTGCGCTTCATGGTCGGCACCGACATCGAAGCCGCCCTCGTCCGCCTCAATCAGAAGCTCCAGACCAACTTCGACCGCATCCCGGTCGGCGTCAGCCCGCCGCTGGTCAAACCGCGCTCGATCGACGACGTGCCGATCCTAGCGCTCACGCTGCACAGCGCCCGCTACGACCACCTCGAACTCCGCCGGCTCGCCGCGCAGCTCGACGAGTTGGTCAAATCCGTCCCGCAAGTCGCCGAAACCACTCTCATCGGCGGAACCCGCCGCGCCGTGCGTGTGCAATTCGATCCGGCCGCCCTCGCCGCCCGCGGCCTCACGCCGTCGCAGCTCACCGCCGCGCTCCAAGCCGCCAACCGTCAGGCGCAGGCCGGTTCGCGACCGTTTGCCAACACCGAGGTGCTCCTCGAAACCGGCACGTTCCTCCGCGATGCGGCGGACGTCGGCGCCGTCGTAGTCGGCGTGCACGACAACCGCCCCGTCTATTTGCGGGACGTGGCCACAATCGTCGAAGGTGCCGCCGAGCCGGCCAACTACGTCCTGCACGGTTCGGCCAACCAACCGCTCGAAGCCGCCGTCACGCTGAGCCTCGCCAAGCGCCCGGGCGCCAACGCCATCGACGTCGTCAACGCCGTGCTCGCCAAAGTCGAGAGCGTGCGCGGCACGCTGCTACCCGCCGACGTCGGCCTCGCCATCACGCGCGACTACGGCCACACCGCCGCCGAAAAATCCAACGAGCTGCTCCTCCACATGGGCATCGCCGTCTTCGGCGTCGCGATTCTCATCCTGTTTTTCCTCGGCTGGCGCGAGTCGCTCGTCGTGCTGCTCGCGATCCCCACGACGCTCGCGCTGACGCTGCTCGTTTTCTATCTCTACGGCTACACGCTGAATCGCATCACGCTTTTCGCGCTGATCTTCTCGATCGGCATCCTCGTCGATGACGCGATCGTCGTCGTCGAAAACATCGTCCGCCACATTCGCCTGCCCGGCGCCGCGAAGAAGTCGCTGTCGCAGGTCGCGCTCGAAGCCGTCGACGAAGTCGGCAACCCGACGATCCTCGCCACCTGGGCCGTCATCGCCGCGATTCTGCCGATGGCCTTCGTCGGCGGCCTGATGGGACCCTACATGCGGCCGATTCCGATCGGCTCGACCGCCGCGATGCTCTTCTCGCTCGCGATCGCGTTCACGATCACGCCGTGGGCCGCCATTCGCGTGCTCCGCCGCCGCGCCGTCTGCGAGGAAAACCTCTCCGAAGCGCAACGGGCCGCGCTGACGTTCGACCACGATCACGCCCCGAGCGACTGGTTCACGCGCCTCTACCATCGCGTGATGGAGCCGCTGCTCGATCGCGTGCGCGCGCGCTGGGCCTTCATCGCCGCCATCGCGTTCCTGCTCCTCGCCGCAATGAGCCTCGTGCCTTTCGGCGCCGTGGAGGTGAAGATGCTGCCGTTCGACAACAAGTCGGAGTTCCAGATCGTCCTCAACACTCCCGAAGGCACCACGCTCGAGCAGACGACTCGCATCGCCCAGGAAATGGGCGCCGCTCTCCGCGATGTGCCCGAAGTGCGCGACTACCAAATCTACGCCGGCACCGCGGCGCCGTTTAATTTCAACGGACTCGTCCGCCACTACTTCGAGCGCCGCGGCCCCAACGTCGCCGATCTCCAGGTCAATCTCGTGGGCAAGGGCGAGCGTTCCGACCAGAGCCACGCGATCGCCAAACGTGTGCGCCCGCTCGTCGCCGCCATCGCCGAAAAATACGGTGCCGCCGTCGCCGTCGCCGAAGTCCCGCCCGGCCCGCCCGTGCTGCAGTCCATCGTCGCGGAAATCTACGGCCCCGATGAAGAACAGCGCGTCGCGCTGGCTCAGGAAATCCGCGGCATCCTGGCGCGCACCGCGGGCATCGTGGACCTCGACTGGTATGTCGAGGCCCCGCAACCGAAGGTCCGCTTCGTCGTCGACCGCGCCAAGGCTGCGCTGCACGGCGTGAGCGAAGCCTCCATCGCCGCCACGATTTCCCTCGCCGCACAAGGCGCCGCGATTGACCTACTGCACCGCCCCGCCGAACGCGAAGACGTCCCGCTCATTCTCGAGTTGCCCGCCGCCGCGCGTTCGCATCCGGAAACGCTGCTCGCCCTGAAGGTCCGCTCTGACTCCGCGCCGCCCGCCCTGAGCGGAGCCGAAGGGTTGGTGCCGTTGTCCGAACTCGTCCGCCTCGAACGCATGACCGGCGAGCGGAACATCTATCACAAGAACCTCAAGCCCGTGACCTACGTCACCGCCGACGCCGCTGGCGCCGTGGAGAGTCCGGCCTACGCGATGTTCGCCGCCGACAAACAGATTCGCGCGCTCGACGCCCGGCGCTTCGGCGCGACCGCGGCCGAGTTGCCGATCTTCCACCTCAACCTGCCCACCAATGACGAAGCGCCCGCACTCAAATGGGACGGCGAATGGCACATCACGCTCGAAGTCTTCCGCGACCTCGGCCTCGCGTTCGCCGCCGTGCTCGTGCTGATCGCGATGATCATGGTCGGCTGGTTCCGCAGCTACATCACGCCGCTCGTCGTGATGGCCGCGATTCCGTTCTCGCTCATCGGCATTCTGCCCGCGCACTGGGCGATGGGCGCGTTCTTCACGGCGACGTCGATGATCGGCTTCATGGCCGGCGCCGGCATCGTGGTGCGAAACTCGATCATTCTCGTCGACTTCATCGAACTCCGCCGCGCGCACGGGCTCTCGCTGCGCGACGCCGTGATCGAGGCCGGCGCCGTGCGTTTCCGACCGATGTTGCTCACGGCGCTCGCGGTCATCGTCGGCGCCTCGGTGATCCTCGCCGATCCGATTTTCCAAGGCCTCGCGATCAGCCTGATGTTCGGCGAAATCGCCTCGCTGCTCATCAGCCGCTTCGCCGTGCCGGTGTTGTATTTCATGGTCGAATCCCGCTCCTCCTCTTCCGCCTCCGAGACATGAACTGGTTTCTGCTCCTTCTCGTCGCCTTCGTGCTCTTCATGGTCGTGCGCCAGCTGATCGTCGCGCGCCCCGGCATGCCGCTCGAAGACGCCAAAGCCGCGCTCAACGCCGGCACCGCCGTGCTCGTCGACATCCGCGAGCCGCTCGAGTGGCCCAGCGGCGTCGCCAAGTCTGCCGCGCTGATGCCGTTCAGCGATCTGCGCGCCGACGGTCCGCAATGGCGCGCGTTCCTCGAGAAAAACCGTTCGCGGAAACTGCTGCTGTATTGCGCCTCCGGCACGCGCTCCGGCCTGGCCGCCGGACTGTTGAAAAAGCGCGGCTTCGACGCCGTGAACGCCGGCTCGCTGCGCGACTGGGACAAGGCCGGCTGGCCGATCTGCGCGCCGAAACAGCGCTGAGCGCACGACCATCGGATCGAAGGCACCACGAAACACACCAAACACACGAAAGGAGACCTCCAGACCGCAGAGCCATCGAGCGAGGAACTAAAGAGGAGACGCATCTCTCCGGCGTGAATCCGCTTTCGTGTCTTTCGTGTGTTTCGTGGTAATCCTCTCCGAAGGCCCTTTCCCAAAACTTCGAACTCCACCCCAAAAATGAAAACCAACGTCGGCTTCATCGATCGCGTCCTCCGGGCCATCATCGGCTGCGCCATTCTCGGCGCCGGCTACTATTTCCAGAGCTGGTGGGGCCTCATCGGCCTCGTGCCACTGCTCACCGCCGTCTTCGGATTCTGCCCGGCCTATCTGCCGCTGGGGGTGAACACCTGCCGCTTGAAGCAGGACGAGTGACGCCGCCGCGCGAACGCTGCCTCGTTCGCGCCACTCAGTCCTTCCTTAAGACGGGATTGGCCCCGCTGCGCGCTCCGACGCAGCAGAGTCCTCAGAGTTGGGCCGGTTTCACTTACGAGCTTTCTTTCAGCATCGCGTCAATCTTGGCACCAAGCATCTCGCAGTGCTTCTGAATATCTTCGTAGCGTCGCATCGTCTCTTGGCAGTAGGCGTGCAAAACCGGCTGGTGGGCGGCCCGCGCAGCTGCGTCGGTCGACATGGCGGTAAACTCTTGGATGATGGCCGGCACTAGCTGATTCGCTTGCTCGATAGAGCTACGCAGTGTGGAAACTGAAGCAACAAGCTCCTTCTCTTCGTGGCGCATCAACTCGACCTGAAAATATTCGATACCGTAGCAAGGTATCGAACGGTGCGGAGGCATGTCGCGGAGCAGGTTCCCTCGCGCATCTCGCATCGCAATCGCACAGTCGCAGACGAAAAGCGCCAGACTTCGAGCAAGACTCCTCTTTTCTTCTTTGCGGCCAATCTCGATCTGCACGCGATTCCAGCGCACCGAAAGCCAATAGCCGATCACCACGCTGACGGTCGTGAGAACAAGGTCCTTCAGTAAATCGGGCCAGTTCTCGGAAATCCAAGTAATGAACGAGCACATATTTTGCCCGACGACTCAAATCAGCCACACCCGCCGAGCTGGGGGGCCGACGCTTTTGAATGGCTGGGCCATATTGAGCGGAGATGTCATCATCGAATCAGGTGCGCGCGAGGCATGGCTGCTGTTGGTAGGAACTCTTTCTTCACTTCGACTTCCTGTTTCCTTCTTGCTCCATCCAAGTGGCGAATTTCTCAAGCGATACGGCATACCACTTCTTGGAATTCTTGGGCGCCCAATGAATCCCGCTTGGCTTCACGCGGACATGGCCGACGACTAGGCCGTCATCATCGACGATGCAAAAGTCGTAGTATTTTTCGGGGGTGAATCGATTTGTAGACATGTTTTTTGGGGGGAGGAGAAACTCTTTCCGTGATCAGTGTTACTCAGCCTCCGAGCGAAAAACTCGCCCTGAAGCATCAGCGATTACGGTCGAGTGGCTTGCGTTCTGCAAGGAGGCGGAAATCCGGAACGGCTCGGGCCGGAAGGTTTATTCGTGCTTCGGATTGAGGGTGATTCCACTCGCGTAGGCGCCGTTCTCCACGGTTCCCGCGTGATTATCGTCCCGTTCGGTGGACCGAACTCCTCCAACGCCCTCAAGTCGGCGGTCCCGAAGCTGATGGCCGGCCGACGCCGGGTGCGGCGCGGAAAGGGAGAGGTCACGGGGAGGGCAGAATGCAACATAGCCAACGCGACCTGGGTTGCTCGCGGCCCTCGTGCATCCCGATCGACGGCGCAGTCTCTACGCGTGCGGCGCGAGTGCGTCAAGGCAGGCCCGGGAACGTGTGGCTCAGGCCCGCTCATCCGCCACCCACCGCGCCTCGCGCCGACGCGGCACGATTGCTTCCGGCTCTCCGCTGCCACGCGGCCCACAATCCGAGGCTGTTTTCGTGCCTTCGCGCGCGCCCCGGCTCCGATTCCTCCGGCGTCGTCGGGCAATTTGACGATTGCCCGGCCTCCTTTCCCACGCGTCGAATCGGTCCATGTGGCTTTGGGCGGAATGGATGGCCGATCAGGTCGTCGCGGCGAGCGGACTCGATGCCGCGCGCGGCGCGGGGGCGGCGTTGCACTTTTTTGTCTACGATCTGCTGAAGGTTGTCGTGCTGATCCTCGGCGTTTCGTTCGTGATGGCGCTCGTGCGCGGCGCGATTCCCCACGACAAGCTCCGCGCCAAACTCGAGGGCCGCGGCGGCCGCCTGCTCGGCTACCCGGCCGCCGCACTGTTCGGCGCGCTGACGCCGTTCTGCTCGTGTTCGTCGGTGCCGATCTTCCTCGGCTTCGTGCAGGCGCGCTTCCCGATCGGCGTGGCGTTCGCGTTTCTCATCACCTCGCCGTTGGTCAACGAAATCGCCGTCGCGATCATGGCTGCGACGTTCGGCTGGAAACTCGCCCTCGGCTACGCCGCCGCCGGCATCCTGCTCGGCATCGCCGGCGGACTCGTGCTCAGCGCGCTGCGGGCCGAGCGCTGGTTGCAACCGAATGCGTCATTCGCCGGCGAGGACGACGATGAACCGTTGCCCGAAGGCTGGCGCGCGCGCCTCGTCGACGCCGCGCAGACTAGCGGCCGCATCCTGCGCAACATCGCCCCGTGGCTCGTGGGCGCGCTGGTGCTGGGCGCGGCACTGCACGGCTTCGTGCCGGAGAATTTCTTCCAATCGCTCTTCGCCGGTCGCGGCGCTTGGACCGTGCCGCTCGCCGCCGCGGCCGGCCTGCCGCTTTACGTCAGCGCCAACGCCACCGTGCCGCTGCTCGAAGCGTTCGTCGCGAAAGGCGTGCCGCTCGGCACCGCGCTGGCGTTTCTCCTCTCCGCCGTCGGCGTGTCGCTGCCCGAACTCGTCATGCTCCGCAGCGTGATGACCGTGCGGCTGCTCGTGATGTTTTCCGCAGTCGTGCTTGTCGGCACGACGATTGTGGGTTGGGTGTTCAACGCATGGCACTGAACCCCGCTTACGGCGCCGAATTCTGGGACAACCGCTACGCTACGCCGGATTTCGTCTTCGGCACGGAGCCGAATGATTTTCTTCGCTCCATCGCCGACCGCATTCCCGCCGGGCCGGTGCTCTGTCTCGCCGAAGGCGAAGGCCGCAACGCCGTCTTCCTCGCCACGCGCGGCCACGCGGTGACCGCCACGGATCTCTCCGCCACCGGGCTGGCCAAGGCCCGCGCGCTCGCCGCGCAGCGCGGCGTTTCGCTCACGACCGAGGTCGCCGATCTCACGAGTTACCGCATCGCCGCGAGCGCATGGAGCGGCGGCGTGGCGATCTTCATGCATCTGCCGCCGGAGTTGCGCCGCGACGTGCTGGCACGAGCGGTGGCCGGCCTGCGTCCCGGCGGCGTTTTCGTGATGGAGGCCTACACGCCCGCGCAGCTCGCGTTTGGCACCGGAGGCCCGAAAGATCCCGCGCTGACGCCGACGTTGGCGCAGTTGCGCGCCGAATTGCCCGGATTGGAATTCGAGATCGGTCGCGAACTCGAACGCGACGTGCACGAAGGCGGCGGCCACACCGGTCGCAGCGCCGTGGTGCAGGTGCTCGCTCGTCGATCACACTGAGTCCGCGCGGCGCGTTAGCCCTCCTTCTGCGGGCCAACACGCCGGCAGCTATCGAGCGAGCCGGCTCGGTTTGCCAAAGCGCGCGCAGCACCCGCCGCGCGGCTGTGCCATAGTGAACACATCGCTCGCGCCAAAGCAGTCAGGCAACCCGCCTCGGCTGGTCGCCCGCGATCGAGTCATTTTCACCTGAGCGCAGGTGGGTGGCGCGGCGTTCGCGCGCCGCGCTCACATGGCGGGCCCTGCCGAGTTCGCGCTCGGCGGGGCCTTACCGGCAGAAAGTCACGGGAGCTTCCAGCTCCCGTTCGAGTCGCCGCTAAACACGGGAGCTGGAAGCTGCCGCTCCTTTGGAAGACCCGGCGCGTCTTCGTGCTTTGTGCTTCGCACCGCTGCGCATCGGTTGCCACGCATTCCCGGGGTAGGCAAAACGCGCGCGCGGGTGTATCATTTCCCCATGAAAAACATCGCCTACCCCGCGGTGTTCGCCTGCCTGTGCGCCTGGCTGTGGGCGCAAGAGCCCGCGAAACCTGAGCTGAAGTTCGCGTGGGCCCCTGACGACGATCCGATGACCGACACCGTGCGCTCCGCCGGTGACAAGCTCATTGATCGCATCGGCGGCTCGCTGCTCGTCGAGGTCGATCGCGTCCTCGCCACCAAAGGGCTCGATGAGGCGGTCGAGCTGATGCACCTGAAATCCCTCGCGCCACCGAAACCCGTTCCCGGCAAGCCGCGCGTCACGGCCATCAAGCTCACCAGCCTGCGCGTGCGCGCGCCGAAAAACACGCCCGACGAGGCCGACTTCGCCGCCCTCGATGTCGTGCGCATCGCGCTGAACGCCGGCGAGGCCCCGCCCAAGATCGTCGTGCAAAAAGTCGACGCGCCTGCCGCACCGACCGAGTGGCGCGTCTATCGGCCGATCGCCGTCAGCCCGAAATGTCTGCTGTGTCACGGCAACACCGATTCGTTGCAACCCCAGGTTCGCTACCTGCTCGAACGCCACTATCCCGAGGACCAGGCGAACGGCTACTCTGCCTGGGAATGGCGCGGGCTCATCCGTGTCTCCTACGAAGCCCCGTCCGCTGGGGCCGCGGCGAAGAGCAACTAGCCCGCGCAGGGAGCGGATTCGTTCACCGCGCCTCCTTCGCCCGCGCGGAGCGGAATTCGTCAGAATTTCGCGGTTTAGATTTTTCGCCGCCGCGCCCGACGAAAGCCTCACGGCTTCCGCTACGCGCCCTCGCTGCCGCTAAGACAAACTGAACACCTTGCCGCGGGCGCCATTGCGCGCATCGTGGCTTCATGCTGAAGAAACTCGCCGCTCTCCTGCTCGTCAGCGCGCTGGTGTCGTCCGCCGCCGAGGTCGCGCGTATCACGCCCGCCGAGGCCGCGAAACTCGTGGCCGACGGTCAGGCGGTGCTCGTCGACGTCCGCGAGCCGGCCGAGTGGTTCCAGACCGGAGTCGCCACACCGGCCGTGCTGCTGCCGCAGAGTGATTTCGAGAACGCCCAGTTCGAGTGGAAGCCGTTTTTGAAAAAGGCACCGAAGGACAAGACGCTCATTCTCTACTGCCGCTCCGGCAAACGCGCGGGCAACATTGCCGCCACGCTCGCCGAAAAAGGCTACAAGGTCGCCAACGCCGGCGGACTCAAGGAGTGGGTCGATGCCGGTCTGCCCACCCGCCAGCTCGAAACGAAGAAATGACGCCGCCGTGAGCCAATTTTTTGCCGCTTCCCCGTCCGAGAATTTCGTCCCGCCGCCCGACGACGGGCATTCCTGCGGCCTCGATTGCGCGTTTGCGCAGACGATCCGCTCCGATCCCTTCGCCGAAGAATGGCTTTGGTGTGCGCATCCGGCGCGAGCCACGCGGGTCGTGCACCCGGGACGGCCCTGCCCGCGCTACGCACCGGCGGACTCCATCGTGCCGTCCTCGTAGCAACGGCCGCTCGCCGGCGAGTTATTCCCGCCAGGCGCGCAGGCGCGCGGCCGTGATGACACACACGCAGTCCTCGCCATCTTCTGTGTGCAGCCAGTGCGGTTCGAGTTCGGGGAACGCGGCGTCGAGCGCCGCCTTCGCCTGCCCGACCTCCAGCGTCACGATGCCGTGCGGCTGCAGGCGCTCGCGGGCCTGACGCAGGAGCTTGCGCACGATGTCGAGGCCATCGCGCCCGCCATCGAGGGCCATGGCCGGCTCCTTCCGGAATTCCTCCGGCAGGTCGCGCATCTCGCGCGTCGGCACGTAGGGAGGGTTCGACAGGATGACGTCGTATTTCGCCATCGGCACGGCGTCGAACACGTCGGAGCGGTGCAGTTTGATGCGCGCGCCAAGGTGGTTTTGCGCAAAGTTGAATCGCGCCACCGCCGCGGCATCAGGCGAGAGCTCGATCGCATCGACCTTCGCGTCAGGAAAGCGTTCGGCGAGCAACACCGCCAGGCAGCCGCTGCCCGTGCACACGTCGACGACGCGCTTCACGGGACGGCGCGCGCCGCCGTGTAGGGCGGGGTCTCCCGACCCCGCCGTTTTCGTCCGTCGTTGTCCGCTCGCGGCGGGGTCAGGAGACCCCGCCCTACATTCGACGAGGTCGGCGACCTCCGGCAGCAACTCGACGAAATACGAACGCGGAATGATCACGCGTTCGTCGACGTAGAACTTGTGTCCGCCGAGCCACGCCTCCCGCGTCAGATACGCGGCCGGCACGTGCTCTTCGGTGCGCCGACGGAAAACTTCTTCCAGCTTTTCCGCCTGCCCGGCCGTGGGCTTCCGTCGCAACACGCTGCGCGGGCTCTCCAGCGGCAAATCGAGGGTGCGCAGCAGGAGGTAGAGCGCTTCATCGTGCGCGTTATCCGCCACCTGTCCGAGCGCGACGCGGTGCTTGTCGTAGCGCCGCAGCGCCCAGGCGAGCCATTCGGCGATCGTTGTGGGGCGGGCCGGCATCGTTCAGGTTTTTTTCGGGCGGTGCTCGGAGCAGTAGCACTGATCGTCGTCGCTGTAGCGGAACTCTTCCCGCGGGTGCGTGAGATCGGTCTTGCCGCAGACCACACAGCGGTGGCGCGGTTCGTTCGCCTCCTCGCGGAGCTTGGTGCGGCGCACCTGCTGTTGCATGTGCCGTCGACCGGTCGTGATGCGGTCTTTGATCTCACGCGCGAAGAACAACAGGAAGTTGCCGACGGCCGCGAGGATGGCGAGGCGGGCATTCCAGCTCCCGACCGCAAACGCGTAGCCGTAGGCGAGCCACGCGAGCAGGGCGAGCCACTTGATCTTCACCGGCAGGATGAAGAAGACGTAGATGACAAAATCCGGATTGAGGAACGCGAACGCCAGGAAGACCGACACCGCGAAAAATTCGTAGCCCGTGATCTGATGCGGCGTCAGAAACCCCACGGCCACGGTCAGGAGCCAGCCGATGAAGAAAAACAGGTTGAAGCGAAACGTGCCCCAGTAGTTCTCCAGCGCCTGGCTGACCATGTAGAAAAAATACCAGCTGATCGCCAGAAACACCGCGCCGACCATGCTCAACTGTCCCGACACCGGCGGCACGAACACGAACGAGATGAGTCGCCAGACCTCGCCCTCGAGCACCAACGCCGGCACGTAAACGATCCGCAGGATGCTGAACTGCGCCAGCAGCGAGAGGGTGAAAAAGATCACCTGCCCGCCGATGAGGTAGAGCGCGAGGTTAGGGATCGCGAAGCGTCCGAGCATGCGTTCGAGGCGACCGAGAAAAGACATGCGCTCGAACTGCCAGCCCGGCCGCCCGCGCGCAAGCGTCGAGCGGCGAAATGGAATGGGCGCGGAAAAATCCCCTCGCGCCCCGGAGGCCGATGCCTGGTCCGCATCGCTTACCACATGCGTGGCGTGCGGCTCGAAGCGTGGTAGCGGAACGCGCCCGCAAGCCTTTCGTTATTCGCGCGCGCGAAAAGCTCACGTTTTCCGCTACTCGCGACTTCGGGCCGGCTGAAGCCGGCCCTACTTCTTCGCCGCGGCGATCGCGTCGATGACCTTCTGTTTTTCGTCGGTCAGCTTCAGATCCGTGACTTGATCGAGCAACGCGCGCGCCTCGGCGCCGCGGCCGAGTTTCGCCAGGATGTTGGCGCGCTGAAGTTTCACCAGCTGACGGAGCGATTCGGTCGTGGCGCGTCCGCCCAGTTTTTCCCACACCGCGAGCGCCTCGTCCCAGCGCGGCGGCTCGATCTCGTAGTAGGCCTTGGCGTGCTGGTATGCGAGCGACAGGTCGGCCGGCGAGAGATCGGCGGCACGTTGAAAGGCTTCGAGCATCGATTTGTCGAGCGCCGCGCGCGACCAGCCTCCCTCGCGCAGGAAATCCTCGCGCGCCTCCAATAGCAGCTGACCGAGGTGGTAGTGGTAGAGCGGCTCGTTCGGAGCGAGATCGATTGCGGCGGTCAGATAGGGCAGCGCTTCCAGCGGCTTGCCGTCTTCGGCGAGGTGTTTCGCCAGCTGGTTTTTCACCAGCGGGATGTTCGCATCCAGCTTGTTGGCTTTCAGGAGCATCGCGACCGCCGCCTTGGTCATGTCGATCTTGCCAAGAAACACGCCATACGCGACGTAACCGGGAGCGAAGTCGGGGTTCTTTTGGATGAACACGTCATAGCTGCCCGCCAGCGCCTTGGCCTCCGCGGCGAAGCGGGCCTCGTCGAGCTGATCGCCTTCTTTTTCCGCCTGCGCGAAGAGCTGCTTCTGGCGCTCGACGATTTCCTTCAGCGTTTTTTCGGCCAGCGTCTCCGCCGCAAACGACGGCACGACGCACACGATCAAAAGGACGCACAGGGCAAGGAAGCGGTGGGACACGCGGGCATTCGACACCGCACGGCGGGAATCGTTCAACGGAATTTCCGGCCCCACGCCGTGGTCGAGGCCCGCCCCCTCACACCCGCGCCCCGAGCAGCCGCGCGGCCGCCAGCACCTCCGCCGGGATCGCCACGGGCGCAAAGAAACCGCGGGCCGGATACGCGATCAACCGCTCGAACTCCCCGACGACCTGCGCGCGCAGAGCCAAACCGTGCTGTCGGTAAAGCTGTTCCTCCTCCGCCAGTGCTCGCACCGCGCACGTGCCGACGCTCCGCACCTCCGGCCAGTGGCGGCGCACGGTCGCGATCGCCCGGCGCAACCGACACGGCGTCGCCACGACGATCACCGATCTCAACCCCGCACCGGGCTGCAGCTCCGGTCGCTCCGCGGCGAGCGCCGCCGTCGTGAACGCAAGATTCTCGCCCGTGTTCGTCGAGCGCGTTTCCAGCAACGCGATCCGCGCCTCGGCCGCCGGCCAGTGGCGCCGCACTTCGTCGCGAAACTCCAGCGCCTCCGCCTGCGCGAAATCGCCGCTGCCCGCGCCGACGCCGCCGGAAAACACGATCCACCTCGCGCGCCCGGCCAGCGCCAGCTCCGCGCACAGTCGCGGAATGGCCCGGTCGAAATGCCCCAGCCCGAGCACGATATCCGCCGGCTCGTCCGGCAGCACATCCGGGGCCGCGAGGAACGCGAAGGCAACTTCGAGGGCACGCTCGTCGGACGGGGGCATCGCCAGAGCTCACTCCGCCGGGCCGCGCAGCGCAATCCTGCTCGCGCGCACTTCGTGCTGGCAGGAAGCCGGAGTTGCATACGTTCGCCTCATGACCTCCGCCGCGCCGGCTTCCGCTCCTGGCTCGAACGGGCGCGGCGCGCGCATCAATCCGGCGAATCGTTTCGAACGCATCGCCCTCGAGGCGGACCCGGAGTTCGTCGAGTTCGACGAACAGGGCGTGCCGGTCGAGCGTCCGCACCCGCGCACGCAATTCTTTGATGACGCGAGCGAGTCGATTCTCACCCCGAACGATTCGCCCGACGTCGGCGCCGCCTTCGGCATGAATCCCTACCGCGGCTGCGAGCACGGCTGCGCCTACTGTTTCGCGCGGCCGTTTCACGACTACCTCGGCTTCAGCAGCGGCCTTGATTTCGAAACGAAGATCATGGTGAAGCGGCGCGCACCCGAGCTGTTGCGCCGCGAGCTGGGCGCGAAGAAATGGCAGCCTCAGCCGGTCATGATCAGCGGGGTGACCGATTGCTATCAGCCGGCCGAGCGCCGTTTCCGGCTGACGCGCGCGTGCCTCGAGGCGTTTGCGGAATTTAGGAATCCGGTCGGTGTGATCACGAAAAACTTCCTCATCACGCGCGACCTCGACCTGTTCGCCGAACTCGCCCGCTGGAAGTGCGCGATCGTCACGTTGAGCGTCACGACGCTCGACGCCGCCCTCGCCGGCAAACTCGAGCCGCGCGCGTCGCGCCCCGAGCATCGGCTGCGCGCCATCCGGCGGCTCGCCGACGCCGGCGTGCCCGTGAACGTGAACGTGGCCCCGGTGATCCCCGGGCTGACCGACCACGAATTGCCGTCCATCCTGGAAGCGGCGCGCGATGCGGGCGCGAAACGCGCCACCTACATCGCCCTGCGCCTGCCGCACACGGTGAAGGATGTGTTCCTCGACTGGCTCGATGCGCACGAACCCGGCAAAAAGGAACGCGTGCTCGCCCGCGTGCGCGAGATGCGCGGCGGCAAGCTCTACGACGCGCGCTTCGGCGTGCGCGGACGCGGCGAAGGAGTCTTCGCCGAGCAGCTGCGCCAGCTCTTCGCCGTCACGACTCGCCGCCTCGGCCTGAATCGCGAGGAATTCACTCTCTCCACTGCCCACTTCCGTCGCCCCGGCGGCGTGCAGTTGAAGCTGTGGTGAGCGGATTTCAGTTCATGGCGTAATACGCCAGATCTGCGCAGCGCGCGCTCGGTTTTCGCTCTGGGCACGACTGTGGCGGCAAGGCTCGTGACTCATGGCGTATTACGCCAGATTGGCGGCATGGCGCCGCCCGGGTTACACTCCGCGCTTTCGCTTTGGCGCGAAACCGACATCTTTTGCGCCATGGCTTCCGTTTACGAAACTCTCCGTGCCGACATCATCACCGCCATGAAGGCGCGCGACACCGCCCGCGCCACCGCGCTTCGCACCATGGACGCCGCGATCCAGCGCGCCGCGCTCGACGGCAACAAGCCGCTCGACGACTCGCTCGCCATCGCGACGATTCGCAAGGCCGTGAAAAACCTTTCCGACGCCCGCGCCGAATTTGAAAAAGGCGGTCGCGCCGACCTCGTCGCCGCCAACACCGCAGAAATCGGCCACCTCGAAAAATACCTGCCGCAGGGCCTCGACGCCGCGAAGCTCGAGGCGTTGATCGTCGAAGTGATTGCCGCCACCGGCGCGACTTCGAAGAAGGAAATGGGCAAGGTCATCGGCGCGCTCAAGCAGCGTCCCGAAGCCGGTCTCATCGACTTCGGAGCGGCGAGTAAGCTGGTGCAGGCGAAGCTGCCGTAAGCACGCGGGGTGAGTAGCGGGAGCGTTCAGCTCCCGTGTTTGGGGAAAGCCGCGGAACGCGGGAGCTGGAAGCTCCCGCTATTTTTGGGGCGCCCGGTCTTCACCGGACGCCGCCACCGGGCGGCTCCTCGCCATGACATTTCGAAGGCGCGCCCCAATCGGGGTCGGAGGGTGCGCGAGGGCGGCTACGCGGGAGATTGTCCCGCACGGAGCACGATGATCCGGCGCCAAACGAGCACGACGATCCAGGCCAGCAACATCGTCACCACGGTGTGGCTGAGATAGTGTGCGCCTTTGAGCATTTGATACGTGCCCATCCACCAGCCCAAGCCCAGGCCGAGCGCGAGGCCGGTCAGCCGCGCGCGGCGGGAGGGCCGAAGCCAGGCGAGTGCCATCAAGGCGAAGCCGCCGCTGGCGTGGCCAGCCGGGAAACAATGGCCGCGCCGCGCCGGACGATCATCACTCGGATACGGCTCGCAGACTTTCACGTAAGGCACATCGCCGCCATAGCGCCGCACCTCGGACGGACAGAAGGTGTTGGTGTAATTCTTCCCCAGCCCCGCGAGCGCCGGGACCGTGGCCAGAGTCGCGACCGCGACCCAGAGCGCGCGTCGATCCAGCCGGAGGCGATCGCGCCAACGCGCCGGACCGAGCGCGAGCACGAGCAGCGTCACGCCGGTCAGGATCACACCGATCTTGGGGTAATTGTAGAAGATCGCCCGGCCGACCGGCTCGTTGCCATCCACGATCCAGCGGCGATGCGCGAAATCGTAGAAATGATCCTGCAGCGCGAGATCGACGTCGGTGAACTCGAAGAGGGCGAAGGCGGCGCCGAGCAGCAGCACGGCAGGCCAGAGAGTGCGGTCGAGAAATTCGGGCGCGCGGGGCGTCATTGGCCCGACGCTGGGGCTTTTTTCCGACCGAGCAAGCGCTTGAAGTCGAAGTTCACGCGCAGCTTGGCGCCGAAACCCACGTCGTTGCCGTCGGGCCCGTGCGTGAGCCGCAGCGCGACACCGAACAGCCATTTTCCCTTCGCGTGAAAGGTATATTTCGGCGGCAGCGTCCACACCACACCGGGCCGCACGCCGACGACGTAGCGGTTGCTGTCGCTCGTGAAGCGCGTGGTGTGATAGGTCGTCTCGAGCGTGTAAGTGGTCGGGCCACGCTCCCACAGCACGCCACCGGAAAGGCCGATGGAGTCGTCGCGCAGATCGTTTTTATCCAGCTGGCCCACCACGTCGGTGTGCGTGACGTCATCGTAGCCGAAACCCCAGAACACGCGCCAGCCGGGACGCGACTGGAGCTGGCGCGACATCGTGAAGAACGGAGCGAGGTGCTTCAGTCCATCCGTCACATCGGGCGGCGGAGTGCCGAGCGGCCGCGACCAGTCGATGCCCACCGAGGTGTCGACGCCGAGGTGCAGCGGATCGCCGATGCGGTATTTCGTGCCGAGATGGATCGAGGCCAGGCCGCTGTCCTCGAAGAAGCCACCTTTCTTCATGCCGTGCGTGAAATAGGAATCGGTTTCAGCCGTCGCTTCCCAGCGGGAGGTGAGACCGTAGCGCAGGCCGAGGGCGGTGCGGATCGAGTCGCGGTTGGTGAGATCGCCGAGATGCGGATGAACGATGAGGCGCAGCGAACTCTTCTTTTCCGTGCCGGGCAGCGCGCTGTTGAAGATGCCGCGGATGCGCAGGTCGTCGTCGGTGGCTTTCTCGCGTTTGGGTTCGCGCGCAACGGGGGCGGATGCGGACGGACCAGCAACGGGATCGTCGGCGCGAGCGAGTGACGCGAACGCCAAATAACCGAACAAAACGAGAAAACCGGGGCGCATGGAAGGGCGGGATGGGGCGGGTTAGTGGAGGGCTCGACCTCGTGTCGAGCCTCGGCGGCGGGTGCGGCGCGGGCCACGCTCGCGCGCGAGGCCTCACGCGAGGTGAGGCCCTACGGCTCTACGAATGACTATCGTTCGTCACAGAGAAGCGGGCTTTCTTTCGGCCGCCGCGCGTTTCTCGCCTTCGGCGGTGAACTGCGCGAGCTCCTCCGGCGTGAGCGCGTTGTAGAGGCGGTGCGCGTAGAGGTAGTTCGCGCTTTGATAATAACTGACGGCGGCGTTTTCGTTCGCCTCATCGCGCGGGGCGGGCGTGAGCGTGCCGGTGGGAAGATCGACCGTGTAGGAGTTCGCGCCGCGTTGGGGGCGGAGCACGACGAAATGATCGCCGCGCAGGTGGCCGAGTTTCTGATAATTGCCGATGAGCGCGCGGGCCGCCGCGGCCGGCGTGCGGCGAACATCGTGGCCGTAGAAACGCGAGACGTAGCTCCAGTTGAGCAAACCGAGCAGCGTGGGCGCGTAGTCGACCTGGCTCGTCAGCGCCTTCACGCGACCGGGCGCGATCTGGCCGCCGGGCGCGTAGATGAAGAGGGGGATGTGGTAATTCTGCACCGGCAACTCGGCGCGCCCGGCGCTCGAGGCGCAGTGGTCCGCGACGATCACGAACACGGTGTTCTTGAACCACGGTTTCGATTCCGCGTCCTTGAGAAACTGGCCGATAGCGAAGTCCGTGTATTTCACCGCCCCCGCGCGACCGGAGGTTTTCGACGGCAGGTCGATCTTGCCCTCCGGAAACGTGTAGGGGCGGTGGTTCGACGTCGTCATCACGAAGTAGTGAAACGGCTTGCCGGCGGCGTGCGCCGCGTCGGCCTCGCGCATCGTCCAGCGGTAGAGGTCCTCATCGCACGCGCCCCAGACGTTGGCGAAGGTGATGTCGGACGCGGCCACGGAGTTGCGGTCGATGACCTTGTAGCCGTTGTGGCCGAAAAAGTAGTTCATGTTGTCGAAGTAGCCGAAACCGCCGTAGATGAACGCGGTTTCGTAGCCCTTCGTGCGGAACACTGCGCCGAGCGTGAACATGTCTTCGTTGTGCGGGCGCTTGATCATCGAGCGGCCCGGGGTCGGCGGGAGCGACAGCGTCAGCGCCTCCATGCCGCGATCCGTGCGGTTGCCGGTGGCGTAGAAATTCTCGAACACCAAACTGTGGCGCGCGATCGCTTCGAGGTGCGGGGTGAGTTTCGACGCGTGATTGAAGATGCTGATGAAATCCGCGCTCAGGCTCTCGACCGTGATCTGAATGACGTTGGGTTTCAGCTCCGGGCCGCCGTCGTTTTTCACGTAGCGCAGCGTGTCGCGCTCGCCCGGACGAAGGAGCACGGCCCCGTCGTCCACGAGTTGGGACTGCATCTGCGCGAAGGCCTGGTCGATCGGCAGCGTTTTGTAGAACTGCTCGTAATCGAGCATGTTGTTCTTGAACGCCGCGAAGAGCGCCCAGAGGCCGTTGCGGCCGATCTCGCGGTTGAAGTTGTTCTTGAACGACGGCAACAGCCGGTCGTCCAACACGGTGCCGAACGCGATCGCCGCACAGAACCAGATCGCGGCCGCTTTCCATCGCCGGCCCATCGGCTCGGTCGCGCCAGCGAACCAGCGTTGCGGACACCCGGACCGCGCGAGCAGCCACACCCCGAGCGCCGCTCCCGCCGCCACACCGCCGAGGATCGCCGGGAGGTTGTAGGATTCGCGAATGTTGCCGACCACTTCGGTCGTGTAGACGAGGTAGTCGACCGCGATGAAGTTGAACCGCACCCCGAACTCCTCCCAGAACGTCCACTCGGAAACCGTGCCGAAGAGCAGCGCATAAAACACCGCGAACGTCCCCACGGCGGCCACCCAGCGCGCCCAGCCCCACTCAAAGAATCGCTCCGGTAGCGCGGCCAGCAGGAGCGTGAGCGGCAGCGAGGCCCACGCCGCCGCACCGAGATCGTAGAGGAGGCCCCAGCCGAACGCGGCGAGCAGCGAGGGATTCCACCCGACGTCCTGCCGCGCCTGGATCAACAGCGCCACGCGTGTGATGAGCGCCACGATGAGGAACACCGCGAAGAAAATCGCGACACCACCGTGCCGGCGCTGCAAGAGGAGACGACTGAACCGTTGATCCGCCATCGCGGCGGGAGAACCAACTTGAGACATGAAGGGGGCGGGAGTTGTGGAGGCCCGGCGGGCCGCTCGGTTCTCATCTACGGTTCTCCCGGCACGGGCAATCCGATACCGCGCGATTTCCGTTAGAAAAACCTAATGCGCCGGGCGCCCACCGCGTGAGGACCGCCGCACCGCGAGCCGACCCGGCGCCGGCCATTTGCCGCCTAACCCGCCAAGCCCGCCGCCACGCGCTTGGCCTCGCGCCGCAGCAACCACCCACGGGCCAGCAAGCCCATCAGCATGACCGTCCCGGCGATCGCCACCAGCCACCGCGGGATCGCGGAAAAGTTCTGCACCATTGCCATGCCCGAGACAGATCCAATCCCAGCTGAGATGCCGTAGACCACCGCCGCCCATTTCGCGCGACTGCTGCGCGCCGGATAGAAGACCAACGCGGTCGAATAAATCGAGACGCCCGCCGTGTAGAGCAGCATGCCTGTAGCGAGATTGTGGCCCTGAGGATCGATGAGCACGCAGGCAGTCAGCATCATCGCGACCGCCGCGAGCACCGCGCGTCCGACCCACCGCCGATCCATCATGTAACCCGCCAGCATCGCGGCGGCGAAGTGGATCGCGGCGTTCGCATAAAGTTGCCCGCTTCCCCACGTCTGTTCCTGGAGGTAGGGTGAATCTTGGACGATGTGAAAAGCGCCGCTATCGAGCCACACGAGCCCGAGAAAGATCGTCACCCACGCCACCAACGCCGGCCCCTGGTAATCGTAGCTGCTCGGCACCTGACGCGGCGCGCGCACGTCCAGCATCTGCACCGCGATAATGCCGATACAGCACAACCCGAGCGCGACGAACGCCTGCGCGCTGGCGTCCGCCGCGAAGACGATCGGCAGATTGCAGATCGCGTAAGCGGTCCCGGTGCCCAACCCGATCGCGCTGCCCAGCCGGTCACCACCCGTCACCCGCCGCAGGACTCCCGCCAGGGTCACTGCCAATCCGCCCAGCCCGACGCCCGTCAACAGCGCGATGCCGAACAGCGGTGCCACCGCCTTTGCCACCACGGCGAGACCCGCGCCGCCCCCACAAGCCGCAAACAGCGCCACCATCCGGTGCAGGGCCCGGTTTTCCCGAAACGTCCATCCCGCCCACGCACTGCCGCCCAATCCGCCCACGGCCATCGCGGCGAGGATCGCTTGGGTGAGGCCAGCCCGTTCACCCACGGCGGCGCGAACGATCTTCAAGAAGCCGAACTGGGTGAAGAGCAGGAAAAAAGCATACGTCGCCGCCACGGCCACCACCGCCGCCACCCACGCGCTCGTCTGCGGCGTGAACTCCTCATGGCTTTCACCGCGATCATTGCCGGCATTGGCGGCAGAGTGACTCATGCACGTGGGGACATGGGAGCTTGTCGCCCCTTATGCCGCGGCGGGCAAAAGAAATCTCTTGCCGCTCCGGTGCGGCTCCGGCTTCTTAACGATCGATCGCTCCATGGTCCTCAACCACCACCATCACCACACCTCTTAGCCTTCCCAACCCGGGAAGGCCGCGTGCCTTCCCGTGGTGATGAAACCCAATTTCTGAAACCCCGGTGGCACCGCCCCCGGGGTTTTTCTTTTCCCACCTCCCATCCGTCTACTCGCTACTCACTACCCGCTACTCGCTACTTTTCTTCCCATGTCACCCATCGTCACGCCTCCCGCCAAAGACCGCCTCCGCCTCGCCATCCAGAAGAGCGGACGCCTCTCCACCGACTCCCTCGATCTGCTCAACCGCTGCGGCATCAAGGTCAAGGCGCCCAAGGAAAAGCTGCTCCTGCACGCCGAAAACTTCCCCATCGACATCCTCTTCGTGCGCGACGACGACATCCCGCAGCTCGTCATGGACGGCGTGTGCGACCTCGGCATCGTCGGCGAAAACGTCCTCGAGGAAACCGCCCTCGAGCGCACCTCCGGCGGCACGCACAACCCCTACGTCGTCGACCGCCGCCTCGATTTCGGCGGCTGCCGCCTCGCCGTCGCCCTCCCTGAAGAGCGCGGCTACGCCGGCCCCGCCGATCTCGCCGGCCTGCGCATCGCGACGTCCTACCCGCGCCTGACCAAACGCTGGCTCCAGGAAAAAGCCATCAAGGCCGACGTCGTGCTTCTCACCGGCTCCGTCGAGATCGCCCCGCGCCTCGGCCTCGCCGACGCGATCTGCGACCTCGTCGCCACCGGCTCGACACTCGAGGCCAACCGCCTCCGCGCCGTCGAAACCATTTTCAAGTCCAAGGCCACGCTCATCCGCTGCGACCGTCCGCTCGAAGCCGCCAAGCGCCACGCCCTCGACATCCTCCTCCGCCGCATCGACGGCGTGCAACTCGCCGCCGAGGCCAAATACATCATGCTGCACGCGCCGAAGAGCGCGCTGCCCGAAATCAAAAAACTCCTCCCCGGCTCCGAGAACCCCACCATCCTCCCGCTCGCCGGCGACGACACCAAAGTCGCCCTGCACGCCGTCTGCCAGGAAGCCGTCTTCTGGGAAACCATGGAGTCCCTCAAGCGCGCCGGCGCCAGCAGCATCCTTGTCCTCCCGATCGAAAAGATGATGATGTGAACGCCTGCCTTGTCATTGCGAGGAGCCCGCAGGGCGACGCGGCAATCCATCTGAAATTTCCTGGATCGCCGCGACGCTTCGCGCCTCGCGATGACAGCCCAAAGCCTTTGGCGTTTTTTGTGCTTTTTGTGGCCACTCTGATGTTCCGCTCCTCGCCGTGACTCCCCTCGTCTGGAAAAATCTCTCGCCCTCCCGTCGCACCGCCGCTCTTGAGCGGCCCGCGCAAACGCGCAGCACCGAAATCGCGAGCGCCGTCTCCCGCATCATCATGGAAGTCGCCCGCGACGGCGACGCCGCGCTGAAGCGCCTCACCGCGAAATTCGACGGCGCGAAACTCACCTCGCTGCGCGTGAGCGCCGCCGAGTTTGCCGCCGCCGAAAAAGCCCTCGCGCCTGCCGACCAGACCGCCCTCCGCACCGCCTACCGCAACATCCGCCGCTTCCACGCCGCCCAAGCCGCAAAGCCGATCCGCGTCGAAACCATGCGCGGCATCACCTGCGAGAAAGTCACGCGTCCCATCGAGCGCGTCGGCCTCTACGTCCCCGGCGGCAGCGCGCCGCTCTTCTCCACCGCGCTCATGCTCGGCGTTCCGGCGCAACTCGCGGGCTGCCCGACGCGCATTCTCTGCACGCCGCCTGGTCGCGATGGCCGCGTGAATCCGTGGATTCTTTTCGCCGCGCAGCTCTGCGGCATCACCGACGTCTTCAAAGTCGGCGGCGCGCAAGCCATCGCCGCCATGGCCACCAGCACGAAGACGATTCCGAAATGCGACAAGCTCTTCGGCCCCGGCAACGCCTTCGTCACCGAAGCCAAACTCCAAGTCTCACGCTCCGCCGCCGGCGCCGCGATCGACATGCCCGCCGGCCCTTCGGAAGTGATGGTCATCGCCGACGCCTCCGCCGAGCCCGCCTTCGTCGCCGCCGACCTCCTCTCGCAAGCCGAGCACGGCCCCGACTCGCAAGTCGTGTTTGTCACCTTCTCCGCGAAATTCGCCGCGCGCGTCGCCGCCGAAGTGACCACCCAACTTCGCCTGCTCCCGCGCCGCGAAATTGCCGAGGCCGCGCTGGAAAAAAGCCGCGCGATCATCGCCGCCTCCCCCGCCGAAGCCGTCGCGATCGCCAACCGTTACGCGCCCGAACATCTCATCCTCCAACTCGCGAATCCACGCCGCCTGCTCCCGCAAATCACCGCCGCCGGCTCCGTGTTCGTCGGACCATGGACGCCCGAGTCGCTCGGCGACTACGCGAGCGGCACCAACCACGTGTTGCCCACCTACGGCTGGGCGCGTTCGTTCAGCGGTCTCGGCCTCGCCGACTTCTCGCGCACGATGACCGTGCAGGAAGCCACGCCGCTCGGCTTCGCCCGCCTCGGCCGCACCGTCGCCCGCCTCGCCGACGCCGAAAGCCTCGTCGCCCACCGCCGCGCCGTCACCGTCCGCCTCCAAAAACTTTCCCGCTCCACCTGATTCCCTCCTGTAGCGGCGGTCTATGACCGCCGAACGTCTCTCTCGGCGGTCACAGACCGCCGCTACAAATGACCTCCGATCCCATCCTCTCTCTCGTCCGCCCCGAAATCCTCGCGCTCACGCCGTATTCCTCCGCACGCAAGGAAGCCTCCGGCGGCAAAGTCTGGCTCGACGCCAACGAAAACCCGCTGACCCCGCACGCCGGCGCCCCGCGCCTCAACCGCTACCCCGAGCCGCAGCCCGCCGAGATCGTCTCGCGCCTCGCCTCGCTCTACGGCGTCACGCCGGACCGCATCCTCGTCACGCGCGGTTCCGACGAAGGCATCGATCTGCTTCTCCGCGCCTTCTGCCGCGCCGGCCTCGACGCCATTCTCACCACGCCGCCCACCTACGGCATGTATGCCGTCGCCGCCGGCATCCAAGGCGCCCGCGTCCTCACTGTCCCGCTCGTCCGCGAAAACGACTTCGCCGTCGACGCCGATGCCGTCCTCCGCGCCGCCACCGCGCCGGTTGTAGCGGAAAACGTAAGTTTTTCGCCTCTCCCGAACGCCGCCACCGCGCCCGCCCCCGTCAAACTCGTCTTTCTCTGCTCGCCCAACAACCCCACCGGCCAGCTCCTCGATCGCGATGCCGTGATGAAAATCGT
This sequence comes from Verrucomicrobiota bacterium, assembly GCA_023432225.1. Taxonomy (GTDB): domain Bacteria; phylum Verrucomicrobiota; class Verrucomicrobiia; order Opitutales; family Opitutaceae; genus Didemnitutus. The sequence goes on along the minus strand of JAEYUW010000024.1, from coordinate 14,198 downwards.
CACGGCGCTCGCGACGCGTGCCGTGGTCGTAGTCGATGAGGCCTACGCCGAGTTCTCGACCGAACCGAGCCTCGTCCAGGAGCTCGGCACCAACGCCAATCTCGTGGTGCTCCGCACGCTCTCGAAAGCCTACGGCCTCGCCGGCGCCCGCGTCGGCGTGACGCTCGCCTCGCCGCAGCTCATCGGCGTCCTGCAAAAAATCATCGCGCCCTACCCGATCCCCGCCCCCGTCGTCCGCGCCGCGCTCGACGCGCTCACGCCCGCCGGCATCGCCGCCGCGCGCCAGTCGGCGCTCGATCTCGTCGGCGAACGCCGCCGCCTCACCGCCGCGCTCGTGAAGCTCCCGCACGTCCGCAAGATCTGGCCGAGCGACGCCAACTTCCTGCTCGTCGAGGTCACCGACTCCGCCCGCGTCATGAACGCCGCGCGCAACGCCGGCCTCGTCATCCGCGACCGCAGCAAAGACGTGCCCAACACCGTGCGCATCACCATCGGCACCCGCGCCGAAAACGACTTCGCCCTGGAGACCCTCGCGCGTGTTTAACCTGTTTGTCATTGCGAGGAGCCCGCAGGGCGACGCGGCAATCCAGTTTGCTGAATCGCCACGCCCGGCCACGCCGGGCTCGCGATGACACGCCTAGTGTATCCATGAAAAAACTCCTCTTCCTCGACCGCGACGGCACGCTGATTACCGAACCCGTCGACCAACAGATCGACCGCCTCGACAAATTCGCGCTCGAACCCGAGGTCATCCCCGCGCTCCGCCGCCTGCGCGACGCCGGCTACTCGTTCGTGATGGTCACCAATCAGGATGGCCTCGGCACACCGAGTTTCCGCGAGAGCGAATTCCGCCCGCTCCAGGACCTGCTGATCAACCTCCTCTCCTCGCAAGGCATCGTCTTCGAAGCCGTCCGCGTCTGCCCGCACACCGCCGCCGACCGCTGCGATTGCCGCAAACCCAAACCCGGCCTCGTCCTCGATTATCTCCGCGACACCTCGTGGGACCGCGCCGCCTCCGTCGTCATCGGCGACCGCGAAACCGATCTTCAGCTCGCTGCCAATCTCGGCATCCGCGGCCTGCGCTACGACCGCGCCAAGCTCGGCTGGACCGAAATCGCCCGTCAACTCGTCGACGCCCCACGCCGCGCTACGATCAGGCGCGAGACCAAGGAAACGAAAATCACTGTCTCCGTCGACCTCGACGCCACCGCGCCTGTCTCGTTCCGCACCGGCCTCGGTTTCTTCGACCACATGCTCGAGCAGATCGCCCGCAACGCCGGCATCAGCCTCGTCATCACCTGCGACGGCGACCTGCACATCGACGAGCACCACACGATCGAAGACGTCGGCCTTGCCCTCGGCACCGCGCTCAAGCAGGCCATCGGCGACAAACGCGGCATCGGCCGCTACGGCTTCGTGATGCCGATGGACGAGTCGCGCGCCGACGTCGCCCTCGACCTCAGCGGCCGCGCCTGGCTCGTGTTCGAGGCGGATTTCCCCCGCGAAAACGTCGGCGAGTTGCCCACCGAGATGGTCTCGCACTTCTTCAAATCCCTGAGCGACACGCTCGGCGCGACGCTCCACATGAAGGTCACCGGTGACAACGCGCACCACATGATCGAAGCGCTCTTCAAGGGTTTCGGCCGCGCCCTGCGCCCCGCCGTCGCCCGCGGCGCCGGCACCGAGATCCCGAGTTCGAAGGGGGTGCTGTAGGTTCGGTCTCCGACCGGACCAAGAACGCCCGCATCCCGCCCAATGGGCCGGTTAAAAACCGGCCCTACTTCCGTCCCCCGCTCTCTCATTCACCCTCACTTTTCCCTCCCATGCTAGCCATCGTCGACAGCGGCGGTGCCAACATCGCCTCGGTGCGCTTCGCGCTCGAGCGCCTCGGCATCGCCAGCGAACTCACCGCCGATCCCGCCGTCATCCGCTCCGCCGACCGCGTGATCCTGCCCGGCGTCGGCTCGGCCCAGGAAGGCATGCGCAAGCTCCGCGCGCGCCAGCTCGTCGACACCATCCGCAGCCTCACGCAACCCGTGATCGGCTTCTGCCTCGGCGAACAGCTCCTCTTCGAATCTTCCGACGAAGGCGACACCACCTCGCTCGGTCTGATTCCCGGCCGCGTCACGCGCCTCCCGGAAGCTCCCGGCATCACCGTCCCGCACATGGGTTGGAACACGCTCGAAATTCTCCGCGACACGCCGCTGCTGCACGGCATCGCCCGTGACGCGCGTTTTTATTTCGTCCACAGCTACGCCGGACCGGTGAACGCCCACACGCTCGCCAGCGCCACGCACGGCGCGCCCTTCGCCGCGGTGGTGCAGCGCGGCAACTTCTACGGCGTGCAATTCCACCCCGAGCGCTCCGGCCCCGCCGGCGCCCAACTCCTGAAAAACTTCCTCACCCTCTCCTAAGCGCCCAAGCCGGTTTGTAATATAATACGTTACAAACCCACCTAAGCCGTTCGTTCGCCAACTATTCTGATGATTCTCTATCCCGCCATCGACCTTCGTCGCGGCCGCGTTGTGCGGCTCACCGAAGGCAGCTTCGAAGCCGAGAAGGCCTACCACGACGATCCGACCGTCGTCGCCCGCGAGTTCAAGGCCGCCGGCTCCACCTGGCTGCACCTCGTCGACCTCGACGGCGCCAAGGACCCCGCGCAGCGCCAGACCGCGCTCATCGAGCGCGTCGTCGCCGCGAGCGGCCTGCTCGTCCAATCCGGCGGCGGCATCCGCGAGGAGGCGCAAGTCTCCGCGCTCCTCGCCGCGGGCGTCACGCGCGTCATCGTCGGCAGCCTCGCCGTGAAGGAGCCTGAGCTCGTCGCCGGTTGGCTGGAAAAATTCGGCCCGGAGAAAATCGTCCTCGCACTCGACGTGCGCCTCAACGCCGCCGGCCTGCCACAAGTCGCCATCGCCGGCTGGCGCGCCGACAGCGGCCTCGCGCTGCAGGACGTGCTCACGAACTTCACCGCGCGCGGCCTGCGCCACATGCTCTGCACCGACATCAGCCGCGACGGCAAACTCACCGGCCCGAACTTCGAACTCTACTCGCAACTGCGCCGCGATTTCCCGACGCTGGACGTGCAAGCCTCCGGCGGTGTCTCCTCGCTCGATGATCTCCGTCGCCTCAAAGCCGAGGGCGCACCGGGCGCGATCGTCGGCCGCGCGCTCTACGAAAACAAATTCACGCTGAAGGAGGCGCTGGCCGTGTAGGTCCGGCTTCAGCCGGACCAAAAACTCGCGCCGCGTTCGTAGGCCGGCCGAAGCCGCCCCTACTCCCGCCCACCGTCTCCTACTCGCTACTCACTACCCGCTACTCGCTACTTTTTCGCTCCCCCATGCTAGCCCGCCGCATCATTCCCTGCCTCGACGTCCGCGACGGTCGCGTCGTGAAAGGCGTCCAGTTCCGCAACCATGAGGACATGGGCGACATCATCGAGCTGGCGCAACGCTACCGCGACGCCGGCGCCGACGAACTCGTGTTCTACGACATCACCGCCAGCAGCGACGGCCGCACCGTCTCCGCCGCGTGGGTCGAGCGCGTCGCGCGCGTGATCGACATCCCGTTCTGTGTCGCCGGCGGCATCCGCTCGCTCGACGGCGCGCGGCAAATCCTCCACAGCGGCGCCGACAAGGTCTCGCTCAACTCGCCCGCCCTCGAAAGCCCGGAACTCGTCACCGCCCTCGCCGACGAGTTCGGTTCGCAAGCCGTCGTGGTCGGCATCGATTCGCGGCAGGAAAACGGCGACTACTTCGTCAAAGCCTACACCGGCAATCCCGACAAGACACAGTCCACGCGCTGGCGCACGATCGACTGGGCGCGCGAAGCCCAGCGCCTCGGCGCCGGCGAAGTCGTGCTCAATTGCATGAACCAGGACGGCGTGCGCGCCGGCTACGATCTCGTGCAGCTGAAACTCGTCCGCGCCGTGCTGACGATCCCGCTCGTCGCCTCCGGCGGCGCCGGTGCGCCGGAGCATTTCCGCGACGTTTTCCAACAAGCCTCGGTCGATGGCGCGCTCGCCGCGTCGGTGTTCCACAAAGGCACGATCCCTATTCCCGAACTGAAAACCTACCTCGCCCGCGAAGGCGTCTGCGTCCGCACCTGAATTTTTGAACCACTAATCTCCACTAAAACCTCACTGATCTCGGACCCGTTTCATTAGTGTCCCATTAGTGTGAATTAGTGGTGCCCTCCCTCCGATGAATTCTCTTCCCACTCTCGATTGGCAAAAAGGCGACGGCCTGCTGCCCGCCATCATTCAGGACGCCGACACGCAACAAGTCCTCATGCTCGGCTACATGAACGCCGCCGCACTCGAGCAGACGCTCGCGACCAAGCGTGTGACGTTTTTCAGCCGCGCGAAGAACCGCCTCTGGACCAAGGGCGAATCCTCCGGCCATTTTCTCGATCTCGTCAGCGTCGAGGGCGACTGCGACAACGACACGATTCTTGTCCGCGCGCGTCCGAACGGTCCCGCCTGCCACCGCGGCACGTGTTCGTGCTTTGGCGAAGGCGGCGGCGCCACCGGCACCGGTTTCCTCGCCCAGCTCGAGCGCACGGTGAACCAGCGCATCGCCTCGGGTGACGAAAAGAGTTACACGGCCAAGCTCGTCCGCGAAGGCACGAAGCGCGTCGCGCAAAAAGTCGGCGAGGAAGGCGTCGAGACCGCGCTCGCCGCCACCGCCGGCGACAACGTCGAACTCGCCAACGAAGCCGCCGATCTGCTCTTCCACCTCATCGTGCTGCTCCGCACGAAAGGCCTGTCGTTGCAGGACGCGCTCAGCGTTCTCGAAAAGCGCCACGCCCCGAAAAAGTAGCGCCGGCTTCCAGCCGGCATCTGCTTCGGAAGCAGGCGAGACGCCCGCGCTACTTCCTACGATCGCCCGCAAGGTAGGTGGCGCGCTCGTCGCGCCACTTTTGCGAAACACGGACCCGTTGCGCGCAAGCGCGCAACCTACCTTGGTTCAATCACGGCGCCGACCTCGGTCGACGCCGGCTGGAAGCCGGCACTACTTTCCAAACACTCCGCGCCGCACGAGCCACGTCTGCGCGGCGGCGAGAGCGAAATCCGTCAGCGGCACGCTGAGCCACGCCAGCGGCAACGCGCCCGTCGCGATGGCCCAAGCGCTGTAGAGACCGGCGGCCAGCCGGAAAAAAATCGTCAGCTCCAGCACGTGGCGCAGCAGCACGACCTCGCGTCGCCACAACGCCCACAGGTAGCTGAAACCAACCGCGAACACGAACGCGCCGACCCAACGCAGGTAGATTGTCGGTTCGGCTGCGAGTGCCGCCGCGCCCATCGCTTTCAGCATCAGTTGCGGCGCGAACACCAATGCGAGTCCGCTACCGGCATCGAGTGCGCCGGCACCGAGCGCGAGCCAAGTCGCGAGGAGTTCGAGTTTGTTTTTGGTCATGGATCCGGCGAGTAGGGCCGGCTTCAGCCGGCTCTTTGGATTATCACTCGCAAACGCGTCCGCGAACAACGTTCAACTGGGCCGGCTGAAGCCGGCCCTACTTCGCTCACTCCGTCGCCACCACCGGCAACGCACCGACGAATTGGAAGCGGATCGTCACGTCAGGATCGACGCTCGTGACGCCGAACTTCCGGAATTTTTTCAGGCCCCAGTTGCGGTAGTCGATCGTGGTCTTGCCGGTGACGGTGTAGACGCCGTCCTGAACTTTCACGAGCACGGGAAACTCGACGAGTTGCGCTTGGCCGTGAAACGTCAGCTTGCCACTCGCCTGGCCCTGGCCGTCCGGCGCGAGCGCCAGCATGCCGAGATCAAAGGTGCCCTCGGGTTCGCCTCCGCCGAGCCACTGGATCATCTCGGCATCGCGGTCGGGTTTGCCGGTGCGCAGGTCGGTGAATTTAAACTTCAGGATCGCGTCCTTGATCTTGCCGTTCGCATCGAGCGGCACCGCGATTTCGTAGCGGTCGAGGTGACCGGTGAAGGAGCCGATGGTGGCTTTCACGTCGACGTCGACGTAGGACTTGGAGCGGTCGAGCTTGAGCGCGCGCTCGACGGGAGCATCGGCCGCGCAGACGCGCACGAGCGCAGCGGAGAGGACGACGAGGGCGAAAAGCCAGCGGAACGATTTCATGGGATGGTGGAATGTGGGGCGAACCATAGTGGACCGCAAATCCGCAGTGGTGTTGCGGGCGCTCTTCACTATTGAAGGGCGACACGCACGAAGTTCCGGGGTGGAACGCGTTGACCCCAACGCGTTCGAAGCGGACTGAGATCTACCGAGCCAACGGCGAGATCAGACATCCGCTCCACCTGTTCGCCGCGGCACGGTTGTGCGCATATCCCCCACCCCATGAGCGAGCGCAAGACTGCCGACCAATGGTTCGCCGCCTACGGCGAGAGCCACCAAAACCCCACCAACGAGACCATCCACTGGATTTGCGTGCCGACGATTTTCTACTGCGTGCTCGGCCTGATCTGGTCGATCCCGGTCGGCGGCGCGTTCGCGACCGCGATGCCGTGGTTCAACTGGACGCAACCGGTCGCGCTGGCCGTGTTGTTTTTCTACCTGCGTCTTTCCGTGCCACTCGCGATGGGCATGTTCCTGTTCATGAGCGCGTGCTACGCGCTGATCGAGTGGCAGGCGGCGAGCGCGTGTCCGGTGAAAATTTGGCAGAGCAGTCTCGCGCTCTTCGTGCTGGCGTGGATCGGGCAATTCATCGGCCACAAGATCGAGGGCAAGAAACCGTCGTTCTTCCACGACGTGGTCTTCCTGCTCATCGGTCCCGCGTGGCTGATGCACTTCGTGTATCGGCGGCTGGGCTGGCGGTATTGAAAAGACGGACGCGCGGTCTGACTTCCGTTTCTTGGTAGCGCGGAGGGCGCTTCCTGTAGCGGCGGTCTGTGACCGCCGTTCGGAGGTGGCGCAGATCTTTTCGGCGGTCACAGACCGCCGCTACAGGAGGAGGCGCGAGTCCGCCGACTTATCCGCACCGCCGCTCAGGCTCGTTGCGCGTTGCGCTTCGCCGGCATCGGGAGCGGGGCGCTGCGACTAGGCATGGGCGCGTAGTCCGGGCGGCCGAGGCCGGTGACCATCTTCTGCACGGCGACCGGTTGGCCGCTTTTGAAGCACTCGTTGGCGGCCGCGCCGATGAGGATCGAGTTCGCTCCGGCTCGCTCGTCGGCAGCGCGCAAGTATTTGTCGGCGGGCGGTTGCGGAAGGAAGAGATCGTCGAGCATCACTTTGTCGCCGCCACCGTGGCTGCCGGTGCCGGTCCACGGCTCGATCTGCGTCGCGGCGCCGCGCAGTGGGATCACGCGCGTGCGCACGCCGCCGTCGGCGATGCCGCCCTGCACCGTGTCGGTGCCGTTCACGTAGACCTGTTCCACGATGCTGTGCTCGAGGCGACCGAGCGTGCCGTTGAAGGCGATCTGGTAACCTTCCCACGCGTTGAAGGCGTTGAGCGAATACGAGAGCGTCACGTTGTCGTCGTAGCCGACGATCACGTTCATCGTGTCCTCGATGTCGATGCGCGGGTGGAAGACGCAGCGATCGCGGAAGTAGCCGTCGTGGTGCTCCTGGTCGAGGTAGAGCGACTTCAGCTTCGGGTCCGCGGCGAGGCTCATGAAGAAGCCGCATTTCTCCTGCTCGGGGCAGGTGTGGCAGCGCTCGTGATGCGACGTCAGGCCGAAGCGTTTCGCCATCTCCGGCGTGTAGAACTCGCGCTTGCCGGTGGCGGTGACCGTGCGCGGCACGGCGCCGAGCCACCAGTTCACGAGGTCGAAATGGTGCGTGGCCTTGTGGATCATGAGGCCGCCCGAGTTTTTCTTTTCGCCGTGCCAGCGACGGAAGTAGTCCGCGCCGTGGTGCGTGTTGAGCAGCCACTGGAAATCAACCGAGCGCACTTCGCCGATCGCGCCGGACATGAGCAGGTCCTTCACCTGCGTGCGCGGCGGTGAGTAGCGATAATTGAAGAGCACGCGCACGTGTTTCCCGGTGCGCGCGCAGGCGTCGAGGATGCGCTGGCATTTCACCGGATCGGTCGTCATCGGCTTCTCCGTGACGACGTCGAGGCCCGCGTCCATCGCGCGCACGAGGTATTCGTCGTGCGTGGAATCCATCGTGGTGACGATGAGCACGTCCGGCTTCGTCTCGCGGATCATCGTATCGAAATCCGTGTGCAGGTAGGCACGCGGCACGGGCGCATTGTTGCGACCGGAGCGCGCTTGTGCGACTTGCAGGCGTCCGGGATTGCGATCGCAGAAAGCCACCAACTCGGCGTGGTCGCGGTAGATCTTCTCGATCGCGTCGTGATACATCGCGTAGCGCGAACCGACACCGACGATGGCGTAGCGGCGGCGCCGCGTCGTGCCGTCCGCGGCGAAAAGCCGGCTGCCGCCGAGCGCGAACCCCGCGCCCGCGACCGAAACGGTTTTGAGAAAATCGCGCCGGTCCATACCGACGCCCGGAGTGGGGTTTGGGGTCTGCATCGTGGCGCGTGGCTTAGCGGGACAAACCACGCAGCGCAATGCCGCTAATGAACGCGGGGTTCGCTAATGAACTTTCCCCGTTGCGTGCCCCTCGGAGCGCGCGTGCAACGGCGAGACATTTTCCTGCACCCGAACGCACGGCAGACCCGCGGTTCCACGCAACCGAAGCGAGTCGGCTGGGACGCGTGTTTGCGCGCAGCGGGACTCATGCAGTCGGACACGATTCTCGGCGGAAGAACTGCAAACCTAAAGGTGGTCGCCGCTGTCCCATAGGCGACGCGCTTGGCGTAGCGCAGGCGTCTCGCCTGCTTCGAAACTCTTTGCCGGCTGGAAGCCGGCGCTCCTTCACCCGCGACCGCCGCGGAGCACCACGACGTTCGCGAGGTCGTTCTTTTCGAACTCCTGCCAGTAGCGCTCCTCGATCTTCTTCAACTCGTCCTCGGGCGACGGCGGCGGTTCGACGCCAGGCGTCTCGATCGCGCGCTTGGCGGCGGCACCCGCGTGATCGCGATCCGCGAGCCGCTGCACGAACTCGTGCCAGAAGGCGTCGTTTTGAAAATCCAGCTGGATGTCCTTCATCCGCTCCTCCTCGGCCAGTTTCGGCGAGGGTTGGAGCGTGCCGTCGCTGCGCTCCTCCACGAGGTCCGCACACCCGAGATCCGTCGCGAGCTCCATCAGCCGTTGATCGAGTTCGAAGTAGCGTTTGGCCGCGGCGGTGTCCTCGCCTTGGTAGCCGGTGACGACCCACATGCCGAGGTGCACGAGCTCGAGGAGCTGGCGATATTCCTTCGCGGTGAACGAGACTTTCATGGCGAGGGCCAACCGTTGCCCGCCTGTCGCGCCCCGCAAGCGTGAAGTGTGCCCGCACGCCTGCGCTCAGGAAACGGAACGCGCGCGCGAAACGCGGGGAGCCCGCCCGCCGCTTACGGCACGAACTCCGCCGGCAGCGGCGCGGGACGGTCCTTCAGGTTGAACTTCACCTGCTGTTGCGCACGGGCGATCACCGGCTTGCCGTCCTTCTTGGGCACCGTGAACCGCCACGTGGCCACGGCTTGCGCCGCCGCGTAGCCGAAGGCCGGCGCCGTGGCCGCCACGACGCGCGGCAGTTGCGCGTCTCCGCGCTCATCGACGTAGAATTCGATCGTGGCCTCGCCGTCGGCTCCCGCCTCCCGCAACACGCTGGGATAGATCGGTGGCCGTTGCGAAAGCGGCTTCAGCGGCGCGTCGAGTTCCTCCGCTCGGGCACACACGAGTTTATTTTTCTTCAACCGACCCAAGATCCACAGCGCGGAGGTCGACAGCGGCACGTCGCCGCGATCGTCCACGCGGAATTCGCGGGTGAGATTCACGAGCGCATACGAAGCGGAGCCATCGGTCTTGCGTGCGGCCTTGAAGCGCCAGCCGTCGATCATCGCCACCACGGCGGCGCCGAACTCCGGCTCGGTCGCCTCGCGCACTTTGACCGCGACCACCCGGCCATCGCGATCGATGAGGTAACTGATCGTCGCCTTGCCCTCCTTGCCGGCCAGCGCCGCCTCGAACGGATACGCCGCCATCAACGTGCGCACCGGCTCGGGTGGCACCTGCCAGCGCAGCGCCTCCGGCACCTTCGACCAATCGCGCGGCGGATCGATCTGCCAAAGCGGGCGCGGCTCCTTGGCCAAGCGCGGCGGCAGATCGAGCCGGAACGGAATCGTAATGCGTGCCCGCGTCTTCACCGGCTTGCCCGCCTTCATGGCGGGCGTGAACTTCCACTTGAGCACCGCATCCATTGCCGGCCGCTCGAAAAACGGATTGTTGGACTCCGCCACGTGCACCGACTCCACGTTGCCCTCGCGATCGACGACGAAATCGAGCGTCACGTTGCCGATGACGGCCGCGGCGAGCGCGAAGCGCGGATAGACCGGCGGCTCTTGCTTGATCGCGCGAGGCGGCGCGTCGGGTTTGGGGAAATCCTTGGCGGCGTCTGCGGCAACGAGTGCCGGGACCAGGACGAGGGTGAGGGTGAGCAGCAGGGTCTTCATCGGAAATTCAGGTCGCGGGCGGGGTGAAATGAAAGGCGATGCGCACGAGCACGTCGGTCGGCTCGCCGCCGCGGCGCGGCGGCGCGAACACCCATTGGCTCACGGCCGTCGCGGCCGCCCAGCCGAATTCCGGCATCGTCGCCGAGACCACGCGCGGCACGCGGGCGCGCCCGTCCTGATCGATCACAAATTCGATCTCGGCGTCGCCCTCCGGCCGCGTCGCGCGGAGTGTTTCCGGATACGCCGGAAACCCGCGCCACACGACTTCGAGCGGCGCGTCGAGGCCGCGCGCGCTCGCGACTTTCTTCTCGCGCAGCGCTTCCGCCAGCCGCGCGAGCGTGCCGCCCTCGGGCCGGCGAAACTCCTGCCGGAGCGCCACGCGCACGGGGACGTTGTTGCCTTCCTTCATGCCCGGTCGGAACAACCACGCGTCGATCGCCGCCGTGAGCGCCGCGCCGAACTCCGGCGCCGAACACTCGCCGAGCGCGAACTCCGTGATCTGCCCGCGCGGCCCGATGACGAACGTCGCCTCCGCGCTGCCTTCCTCGCCCGCCACGAAACGCTCGCGCGGATACACCGGCTCCTGCATCACGATCGGCTCCGGCCACACGTCCACCTCCGAGGTGTCGACGAGCCGCAGGCCGTTGGCCGCGCAAATTTCCGGCCGGCGCGCGCCGACGCTCACGAAGCTGACCGGGGCGCGCATCGTCGACGGCTTCTTGAGCAGCCCCTGTCGCGCGGGCTCGAACGTCCAGCGCTCCGCGACGCGCAACGCCTCGGCCACGAACGCGCCGTGCGAAGCCCACAGCACGCGCCGCCCGGCCACGCGTCCGTCGGCGCCGATCGCGAGCTCGAGATCGACTTCGCCGGGGAGTTTGCGCGGATCGAGTTCCTCCGGGTAATCCGGATCAGCGGCCCGCGCGACGCGCGCCGGAGTGCGCTTGGCCGGCACGGGCCACTCTTTGTCCGACGGCAGACCGTAAGGCGGCTTCAACTTCAGTTGGCTCAGCCGAAAATAGACCGGCATCGTCACGCCACTCGCGACGGGTTTGCCCTCGTCGAGGGCCGGCTTGAATTTCCACGTGCGCACCGCCGCGAGCGCCGCCTCCACGAACAGCGGATCGCTCGAGGGCGCCGCCTCCGCCTGGATCGCGGCGCCATGCTCGTCGATCACGAGGTCGACCATCACGCGCCCCTCCTTCTTCGCCTGCCGCGCCGCCTCCGGATAAGGGGGCGGCGTCCACTCGTGCAACAGCGCGGGGCCATCGACTACGAGCGCGGCCGGAGGAACAGCCGGCGCAGGATCGGCCGCGCGACTCGACCCGGTTGCGCCGGACAGACTCAATAAAATCGCGGCCGCAAGTGCGCCGCGCGAAGGGGTGTTGTGCATGCGTTCACGTCTGGCCCGTGACGAAGGCCGCAGCGTAGACCGCGCACGGCAGCGCGCAAGGCTGCGTGCGGCGCCCGCGTGTCAAAGCGGCTTTCCCGTTGCCCGCCCGACGCCATCGGCGATAACGTCGGCGGCACTCCCCTCGCCGCCATGCGCGCCGTGCTTCTGATTCTCGCGATCGTGTCGCTGACTGCTCCGCCGCTGGCTGCACGCAGTTTTCTCGATTTGCTCATTGGGCGGCGTGATCTCGAGGTGATCACCGTCACCGATGCCACCCCGGCGGGACGCGCTTGGGGCGCCGCATCGAAGGACAAGCCTCAATACTATGTCGGCATCAGCCTCGGCTTTCGCGATCTCGGCGCCGCGATCGGCGGCATCAAGGAACCGCCACCGAACGACGCCTTGCGTCTGATCGCCGCCGAACTGGCCAAACAGGGCTATCTCCCCGCCACCGAAAAATCACCGCCGGCCACGCTGATGCTCGCTTACACGTGGGGCACGCTCAACGCGGACATCGACAGCGGCGTCGACCTCGATCTCCCGCCGCGGCAGCGCAACCGCGCGCAGATCGTCGCCTTCCTCGGCGGACGGAAGATGGGTTTCGACAACAATTTCTTCGACCCGCTCACTGCCCCGATCACGGGACTGCAGACGATGAGCTTCGACGCCCGACAAATCTACGAAGTCGCGCGCGAGGATTTCTACATCGTGGTGGTCAGCGCCTATGATTTGGCGGCGCTGCGGCAGAAAAAGAAACAGTTGCTCTGGATGACGCGCATCTCGGCGCCGTCGCTTGGTCTCGACCTCGGCGCGTCGATGCCGAGCATGCTCGCGATCGCCGGACCGCACTTTGGTCGCGAAACGACGCAGCCCGTTTGGACGAACGCCACGGACAAATTCAAACCGAACGTGAAGCTCGGTGAGCTGCAGCTCGTCGAGTATCTCGGCAACTCGCCACTGCCCGTCGTCGATCGCTCCAAGAATCTGAAAAAGCCGAAACGCTGAATCTCTCACCGCTCGCCTGGGCCACGAGCGGCGCTCCGACATGAAAACTCGTCTGGTCCATTGCTTATTCTGCGCGGTGTTCGCCGTGCCCGTTGTCCACGCCGGCTGGCTCGACGCGCTGCACTCGCGGCGCAGTTTCGAAGTCATCGCGGTGACCGACATGACGCCATCCGGCCGCCTCTGGCCCGCGCCATCGCCCGAGCAACCGCAGTATTACCTGCCCGTCAGCCTCGGCTATCGCGACCTCGGCGGCGTCATCGGCCGCGTGAAAGAGCCGCCCGAGCAAGCCGCCGTGCAAACCATCGCGCGCGAACTCGCCGCCCGCGGCTACTTGCCCGCCACCGAGAAAACCCCACCGCCCACGCTCGTGCTCGTGTTCTCGTGGGGCACGCTGAACGCGAAATATCCGCCCTCGATGACCCGCAACCTCCCGGTCGCGCAGCAGAATCGCAAACAGATCGTCGATTTCCTCGGCGGGGCGAAAATGGGCATCGTGGCCGACTGCTACGACGGCGGCCTCTTCGGGATGCCAGCGGACTCGCGCCTGCTCGACAACGACGCACGCGACTTCCTCGCCCTCGCGAACGACAACTACTACGTCGCCGTCGTCACCGCCTACGATCTCGCCGCGATGGAGAAAAATCCGACGCTCTCGCTGCCGCACCTTTGGATCACGCGCATCGCGTGTCCGTCGCTCGGCTTTTCGCTCCCCGACGCGCTCCCGTCGATGCTCGCGCTCGCGGGCCCGAACCTCGGTCGAGAAACCGCGCGCCCCGTGCGCGTGGTCGTGCCGCGCCGCGAGCGGCCGACAGTGAAATACGGCGAGTTGCAGGTCATCGAATTTCTGAAAGAGCCGCCCGCCACTCCGCCGACGAAGTCGGAGCGCTGAGTCGGACTCCGACAGTCGCCCGCGAATTTCACGAATTCTCCCGAATAAAAGAATTCCCGCTCCGGGTTCATCAATCGGTGAGGGCAACCGAGAGAAAAACCACAGGACTTCCCCTGCTTCATCCGCGACTATTCGCGTAATTCGCGGGAGGCTCTTCTGCCGAGTCCGGCTGCGCCGGCCGGCGCGAGTTTTTCGGCGCCGACCCGCATTTTTCATAATCGCCGTGACCAACGGCGGCATTGACCGCCCTCGGAGCCCGCCCTTCACTGCCCGACCGCTCGTCACATCCAGTGGGGGGCGGAATTCATCACCATGTCCAACAGCTCCACCGAAAATCCGAATCTCATGGAAGCCCTCGTGTCGCTCGCGAAGCGCCGCGGCTTCATCTACCAGTCGTCCGAAATCTACGGCGGCCTCAACGGATTCTTCGA
>JAEYUW010000003.1 GCA_023432225.1 Verrucomicrobiota bacterium | reverse complement strand
CGCACTTCATCGCGCTCGAGATGCAGCTCGCGCTCTCCCGCGCCGGCATTCCCTACGTCATCACGTCCGGCGTGAAATTCTTCGAGCGCCAGCACGTCCGCGACCTCATCGCGCTCATCCAATTCGTTTACAACCCGAGCAACACGCTCGCGTGGCAGCGCTTCGCCATCCTGCTCCCGAAAGTCGGCGAAAAAGGCGCGCAGAAGATCTACGCCGCCGCGCTCGACCACGCGAAGCTCATGCAGAAAAACTTCATCGACGCCCTCGCCGAGGACGACGTGAAGACCAAGGTCCCGAAGGACGCCAAGGACGACTGGGCCAACTTCTGCGCCTCGCTCCAGCAAGTCGCCGCCGCGATGGACGAAGGCAAACCCGCCGACGCCGTGAAGGTCGCAATCGACGGCTGGTATGGCGACTACATGCGCGGCGCCTACGCCGACTACCTCGATCGCCTCGAGGAATTGAAAGGCTTCGTCGGCTTCGCGTCGCAGTTCACCCAGATGCAGGAGATGCTCACGCAAGTCGCGCTCCTCAACGGCGAGACCGCCGAGAAGGAAGTCGAGCCCACCGACGACGCCATCCGCCTGACGACGGTGCACCAGGCCAAGGGCCTCGAATACGACGTCGTCTTCGTGATCGGCGCCGCCGACAACCAATTCCCCACCCGCCGTTCGATCGAAGACGGAGACGTCGAAGAAGAGCGCCGCCTCTTCTACGTCGCCGTGACGCGCGCTAAGAACGAACTCTACATCAGCTACCCGAGAGTCGCGACAAGAGCCGGCCCCGGCGGCATGATGCTGCAGCCGTCGCGCTTCCTGCTCGAACTGCCGAACAACCTCTACGACGAGCTGCGCATCAAGCGGAGTTGGGGTTGGTGAGGTAGGGCGAGGCGTCCCGCCGAGCCGGTGGAACGCGTTGACCTCAACGCGTTCTCTTTCCACGTCCCACTTTACGCCGCGAGGTTCCACGTCCACCCTCACACCCGACTGATGCCCGCCGCCAAACAACCCGTCTGCCTGATCATCGCCGGCCCCAACGGCGCCGGAAAGACGACATTCGCCACGGAATTTCTCCCTCGCGAGGCCGGCATCATGCATTTCGTCAACGCCGACCTGATCGCCGCCGGCCTCTCCCCGCTCAAGCCCTCGAACGCCGCTTTGTCCGCCGGACGCATTTTTCTCGGTGAACTCGATCGCCTCGCCGCATCCGGCGCCGACTTCTCCTTTGAAAGCACCCTGAGCGGCCTGACCTATGTCGAGCGCATTAAACACTGGAGGGCGCACGGCTACCGGATCGAGATTGTCTACCTTCAACTTCGCACGCCCGCTATCGCGCTCAAACGCATTGCCGCTCGGGTGAAAGAAGGCGGCCATGATGTCCCAGCGGCGGACGTCCGCCGCCGCTTTGTTCGGAGTTGGCGAAATTTCGAGAACTCGTATCGTCCGCTCTGCGATGCTTGGTGGCGCTACGATGCCAACGTTCGTCCGCCAGTCCTGCTCGAAAAATCTCCATGAAGACCCGCACTCTCGACGCCCGCACCAAAGCCATTAACGCCGCCATGCGTCGCGCAGCGAAAGCCGCCGCCGTTCGCGCCCGCGCCGCCGGCACGAAGCTCTACGTGCTGCGCGACGGCAAAGTCGTCGCCGAATCGCCCTAAAGCGGATCGAGGACGACGAAGAAGAACAGGCTGCTTCCCATCTGTTCCTCACCCACTTTTATGCCCGAGGAGGATCAAGAACTACCAGCAGGGGCAAAATGGATAACTTGGGGCCTCTACAATCTCTGCCTTCTGGGTCTCTCCGTTATCCTCCTTCCAATCGCGCTAGCCATGCTGCGAGATGCAGGCGGATGGAGTTTGATCAGGACACTCAACGACCACGCCGGAAACCTCCTCACTGCTTTGGTTGCGCTCTTGGCCCTGACCGTCGCATACCGCGAGTATGTCGCGCGGAACAGTCCATTGTTTAGTCCGAACATTCGCTCCGACGATATGCATTTCGGCGATACCTATTACGACGTCGAGATAGTCAGTCATTTCGATAAGGTTATTCACCTCGAGACCGTCTTCCATCGGGTGCACGCAGACGCAGTAACAGTTCACTTCGCGCGTCCAACCGAAATACTACGGCCAAGCGAGCGTGTGTGCGTGCTACGAATTGCCGTTCCGAAAGAAGCCAATGCGCAAGCCCCCATTTCCATAGCGCTGACATGCATCGGACGTTCCGCAGTTTCTCACGGAGCAAGATCAGCGATGAAACTTGAGTGCACATTTCCTCAAAGATCCCCTGAAGGCGGACTACCCGCCCCCATCATCAGCTACACATTCAATCCACAATCCGGCCTGCTTTCGATGCTGCGCTAAAGTGGACCACACGAGCGGGCAGGAAGACGGGGTCAGGCGGCAGGAAGACGGGGTCAGGCCGTTGCATGTTGCAGGAAGCGGCCGGCGGACGGGGCAGGTCGAGCGAAAAACGTCAGGTTGGGATTGATCCGGCGCCTGACGCAGAATGAACCACGGATGACACGGATCAGCCATCGCCGAGGCTGCCGCTGTCACGCATTCGTGACCTGCGATATGTGTAACCCGGGAGGAAAAATGCGCCGCGTGGGGCCGCGGCCGAGCGACGCGCAACCGATAGGGCATGCCGTTGGTCGCCATGGCATATTTTCCTCGCCAGAGCGGGAAATTCTCCCAGATTTCCGCGCCTTCACGTCGCTCCTCGTCACCCTACCCCCCCACCGTTTAGCATGAAATCCTCCCTCCGGCTGCTGTGCGTTCTCACCTTCGCTTCCCTGTTCGCCGGCACATCTTTCGCCCAAGTGGTCATGACCGTGGACTGGTCGAACCCCTCGGCCGTGAAATTCACCGCAACGGGCGCCGCGTCGGCGATCAATTACTCCAACGCGTGGACGTTCGGGGAAGGCGTCGCCCTGCTCGGTTTCTTCACCGCGCCTGTCAACGTGCAAGACATCGATAATGGCACCACGGGCACCTCTACCCTGACCGACAGCGCGAACAGCGCTGGCGCGACTTCCACCTTCAACCGCCTCGCCTCCTGGAACGACGCCAACACGAATTACTATCCCAGCAACGGCAATGGCTCGGATCTCACGCTCTGGAATGGTCCGGGCTCGACCCAGATGACCTTCACGACCGCCGGCGCCGCGTTCTATGGCGAAGCGATTTTCGACCTGAGCAACTATGCCGGCTTCACGAGCCTTTTCCCGGCCCTCGGCACCACCGGCAACGTGGGAATCTGGAACGGCAACGGCACGCTGGGCACCTGGCAAGTGGTCGGAGCGCAAAGCGCCGTCCCCGAACCGTCCACCTACGCGGCCCTCGCCGGTATCGGCGCGTTGACGCTAGTCGTGCTGCGCCGTCGACGCGCCTCCCTGTCCGCGTAACTCGAGCCTACTCGACGAGCCGCCCCTCCCAAGGCGGCTTTTTCGTTTCCCGTCAGCGCGGTTTTTGCCCGGGGATGGACGCGTGCCGAACCGAATGGGTCATGGCTTGACTCTTGACTGACCGTTCCGGCTCCCGCTCGGCCGGCAGAAAATTGTCCGGAGTTTTGTCACAGCGCCTCCGCGGGCTGTGTCCAACCGGGCACATGAACACGGAAATCATCCACGAAACCGCCCATCGCACTCACGCCGGCACGATCGCGTTCCCCGACGTCGTGCGCAGCTTGCTCGCCGCGGGCGTCGAATTCTACCACGTCGACTACATCGCCCGGCGCCAGGTTTGCTACGCGGCCGCCGGCAGCACGACCGTCGCGACGCCGATTCCCTTCGAGGGACTGCCGGCCGTGGCGGCCGACTTCGACGCCGCGGCGCTGCAGGCCGCCATCGCGGATAGCCAGCGTCACGGCCAGAGCTACCGCGACTTCACGCGGCGCGCGATGGCCGCCGGCGTGCAAGGCTACTTCGCGTTCCTGCGCGGGCAGCGTGTGACCTACTTCAGCCGCCAGGGCGACCAGCACACGGAGTGGTTCCCCGGCGCCCAACCGGTCGCTCGCCTTTGAGCGTCCGCGCCTCATGGTCGCCCGCATGTCCACGTCCGATCCCCCGCTGCGACCGCCGCTCGCTTCCGATGCGGCAGAGGACGCGCTGATCGCCGCGGCGCGGGCCGGCAACCTCGCCGCGCTCGACCAACTCCTGCGGCGCCACCGGCCGTGGGTATTCAATCTCGCGCTGCGCATGGTGTGGCGCCGCGACGTCGCCGAAGATGCTGCGCAGGAAATCCTGATCAAGGCCGTCACGCATCTCGGCAGCTTCGAAGGCCGCAGTCGTTTCTCCACCTGGCTGTATCGCATCGCGGTCAATCACCTGCTCAACGTCCGCCGCTCCGAGATGGAGGAACGGCGCATGACCTTCGCGGACATGGGACGCTCGCTCGACGATTGCGCCGACAGCGACGTGCCCGACGAAGCCGCGCAGCCTATCGGTCACGCGCTGCTGGTCGAGGAAGCCAAGCTAGGCTGCATCACTGCCATGCTCATGTGCCTCGACCGCACGCAGCGGCTGGCCTTTATCCTCGGCGAGATTTTCGGCGCCACGAGTGCGGAAGGCGGCGAAATCATGGAGACCTCCGCGGAAAATTTCCGCCAGCTCCTGTCGCGCGCGCGGCAGGACCTTTATCAATTCATGCAAGGCAAGTGCGGGCTCGTGAACGCCGCGAATCCCTGTCGCTGCGTGAAGAAAGCCGGCGCGTTCATGCGTAATGGCTGGCTCGATCCGCGGCGCCGGCAATTCACGCCGCACCGCCTCGCCGCCGTGCGCGACGCCGCGCCCGACCGACTGGAGAAATTGCAGGAACTCCAACGCGCCCACGCCCGCCTCTATCGCGACACCCCGCTCACGGACGCTCCGGAACTGATGGCCCGCCTGCGCGCCGCCCTGGATGTCGCGACCGAGCCGTGACTTGCCCCGAACGATCCTGGCTTGATGATTGACGGACTGGTCCGGCTCCCGCCATTCCTCCGCACCTTCCGCTCGACACCATGCCGCTCTCGAAATCCCCCGACGCCTTCAAACTGCGCACGCTCTTCATGGGCTCGCTCGGCACGATTCCCGAGAGCCACGCGCGGACCGCGGGGCAGAAGCAGCTCACCGCTTGGATCAAGGAAGGCCTCCTCGAGCACCGCCGCGCCGAAAAGCTCTACGCCCTCACCGCCAAGGGCGAAGCCCGGATCAAGTAGCGCCGCGCCGAGTCGAACGCCCCCCACGGATTTCACGGATAACACGGATCACGCACTCGGCCCATCCGTGCCATCCGTGTAATCCGTGGTCAAAAAATGTCGTCCGCTCGCGTCGCACGCTCCACTTCGGCGTGGCATCCCGCCGTGACGGAAATGATCCAGACTCCCGCGATGACATTATCCGCGGGGGCCGGACCTTGTGTTTGCGGAGCCGGCGGGCCCTACTGAAGGGTGACACTTCTCTCCCTCGACCCCTTACCCTCGTGAAGACACTCCTCGTCGCTCTCGCACTCACCCTCGCGCTGACCACCTCAGCGCTCGCCCGCGGCGGTCCGCCGATCGAGCGGGGCGATGTGTTTCGCTGGAGCATCCAGGGCGGCCAGAATGGGCTGATGCGAATCGTCGCCGTCGACGGGGCGCTGCTCGAACTCGAACAGACCAATGAGCACAACCGGGCCGCGGGAGCGGTGCGGATGTTTGGCGCGGTGACCGACCATGGCCGCAAGCTCGTCTTGTTGAACGTCGGTCAGTGGAAGGAAGTCTGGGAAGGGGAATTCGAGCACGACAAGATCGTCGGCACGGTGTCCACCCGCTCCACGCGCCTCGATTTCCAGATGGTGCCAGCCTCGCGTCACGAAGAGGGACCGGCCCCGTTTGTCACGGGCCGGGTGCTTCACTGGGAAACCAACGCGCTGGGCACTCAGGGCGGCACCTTTATCGTCCGGCGCACCGAGGGCTCCCGCTTTTTCCTGGAGCAGACCAACCGCAAAAATCCCGGCGCCGGCGTGGTGCGGATGGAAGGTGAGGTCAAAGACGGCCGGATCTACATCTACAACCGCCAGTGGAACGAGACCTGGGTCGGAGTCTTCGCCCGCGGCGCCGTGGTCGGCAAAGTGAACGGTCAGGCGGATTTTCGCATCTTTGAGTAGGCACCCGATCTGACAACGGACCACGCGGCTCGCTCAGGCACCCGACGCAATCCGTAGTCAAAACAGCGCTCGCCCGCGCTACGTGATCCGAGCAGGATAGAATTTCGCCACTGAAAACACCGAGGCAATCGGAGCACGGCGCGGCGCTCACGCCGAACACAGGCCCCACTCGTGGCCGTCGAGGTCGGCGAAGCCGTGCGAATACATGAAGCCGTGGTCCTCCGGCTGCCCGCTCGCCGTGCCGCCCGCCGCCACCGCCTTGGCGACGAGGTCCGTCACCTGCTGCCGGTTCTCACACGTGAGGTTGATCGATACCTCCGCCGTCGTCCGCGCGTCGCAGATCGCCTTGGTTGTCAGTCGCCGCCATTGGGCGTGCGACAGCAGCATGACGGAGGTCGTGTCGTTGAGGAAAAAGCACGCGCTGTCGGCGCCCGCGAACTGGGCGTTGGGCGCAAAGCCCAGCGCCTGGAAGAAGCGCTGCGATTGGGCGACGTCGGCGACTGGAAGACTGAGGTAGATCGGATGGTTCATGGGAGGAGGAATGGCTTCTTGTCTTCCGACGAATGACCTTCGCGCCGCGGGACACTCGCCCGGAATTTTTCTCACCGATCAGTCCAGCCCGGCAGCACGGAAGCGGTCGCGGCTTGGAATCTCAGCCGCCACCGCGCTCCGGCGCGCGACCCATTGTCCGCCACTTGCTTCGAGCGCGGAAACTTCCCAGTGTCGCGCCCATGCGTTTTCCTTTACCCCGGAAATATCGGCACTCGCTGTGGATTGGACTCGCGTGCGCGTGTGGTGCGCTCTTCGTCCCGCTCGCCCCCGCGCAGGACAATGCAGCGCTGATCGAGCGCGCGCGCATGGCCAACGACCAGCGTCAGTTCGAGCAGGCGCGCGCGGATCTGGCCGTGGTGCTGGCGCGTTCGCCGTGGAACGAAGGCGCGCTGCTCGAGCAGGCGCGCCTGTTCTACTTCGAGCGCAAGCCCGAGGAGGCGTGGAAAACGGTGAACGCCCTCCTCGGCGAGTATCCGCGCAACGCCACCGCGCTCAACCTGCGCGGATTGCTGAACCTCGAGTGGAAGAAAGACAACAACGCCGCCCTCGCCGACTTCACCTCGGCGGTGCAGCACGATCCGAAGCTGGCGAAGGCTTTCATCAACCGCGCCCGCGTCCTGCGCACGCTACAGCGTCCCGCGGAGGCGTTGGAAGACGCCGACGCCGCCATCGAGCTGGAGCCGGAGAGCAGCATGTTCCGGTGGGTCCGCGGCCTGATTTTCATCGACTTGAAACAGCCGATCCGGGGGCTGGAAAATTTCAACGACGCCATTGACCTGAACCCCGACGACGCCGAGCTGCGCGTCCGGCGCGCGATCCTCATCCAGTCGCTGATCGAACCCACAACGCGCACCGAGACCTTCGAGGCGATGAAGGCCGACATCGATCGCGCGCTGGAGCTCGTCCCGGATCATCCGGAAGCGCTGTTCCTGCTCGGCCAGTATCACGAATTCAAGGAGGACCCGGCCGCCGCCTTCGACAGCTATTTCCGAGCCTACCGGAAGGTGCCCAAGGACATTCGCATGTGGGACGGGCTGCAGCGCACCTGCCGCAGCCAGTTCGAGGCCGGCCGCGATCCGGCCCGCGTTTACCAAATCCTCGGCGACTTCAAGGCCGCCTTCGTGAGCAGCGATTACGCGCTCGAACAGGGCCGACTCCTCGCCGCGGTCTTCGATTTCATCCCGTCCCGCGTGGCCGACACCGATCCCGCGCGCCTCCGCAACAAGGACTACTTGGAAAGCCTGCTGCGCGCCAATCCTGGCAACCTGCGCCTGCTCTATCACGTGCACGCCGGCGTCATCGGCGGCGAGGCCGAGCGGGCGATGCGCGCCATCGTGCGCGATCACGATCCGGCCAAGGACAAGGCTTTCGGCGCTCTCGCCGCGCTCCAGGTCTCGAAAATCCTGCTCTCCCTCGGCGACGCGCAGGTGCATCGCGAGGACGTCGCCCGACTCTACAAGGAAGCGGGCGAGTGGCTGGCGAAGGCGCTCGAACTCGATCCTGCGTCCGACCGCGTCAAACGCGCGGTGGCGGAATACAACAAACGGACCAAGGCTTTCACCGCGGAACGCGCCGCCGAGGCCAAGACCAACGCGGACATGGCCGCGCAATTCGAGAGCCTCACCACCCGCTTCCGGCAGGCTCGCGATTACATCGAGCGAACCGACGCGATCGCGGTCCAGCACATGGCCCGGGCGAAGGAAATCCTGCGCACCAGCAAAACTGCCAATCGCGGCGACCTGAACCTCTCGCTCACCTACAAGCAAAGGGCCTGGGATGCCAAGAAGGGCACCATGGTGGGCGTGGACCAACTCATCAAAGACCTCGATGCCTTCCGCCACCGCTTTCCGAGTGCGCCGAAGAAGAACAAAGATTGGACCATCGAAGCCCGAAACTGGCTCGAGAACAAGCGCCGCGAATTTTGGACCATACAAGACGCGATGAAGTGACCCTCGCGCGGCGCGCGGCGCGCGCGCAGCTCGCCCGTTCGGCTGCGGTGGCGAACGGCAGGGCGAATCCTCCGGATGAGCCGGGGTTGCGCACAACGGCTCCGCGGGGGCGCCTCGCCCCGCCCGCGGTCAGTCAATTTTCTCTCCGCAGGCGCTGCTCAGCCGGCGCGGCGGCGGCGGCGCCGGAATCCCACGAGTGCGAGCGCCGCGAGACCGGCGAGCGCTGCGTAGGTGGAGGGCTCCGGGACGGCTGTCGGCGCGAGGATGAAGCCCCGCTGCTCGCCGGCGAACGTGCCCGTGCCCACGATCACGCCGGCGTTGTTGATCTTGAGCGCGGTGTTGAGCACCCAGCCGCTGTCCGGTGCAATCAACGTGTTCAGGTCGGTCATCACGCCGTTCTGGTAGATGAAGGCGTAGAACGTGTTGTTGTCCTCCTTGAGCGAGGCGCCGACGACCGTGTCCGCGTCGTTGATGCCGTAGCCGGTGGAGAGGCGTCCGCCGAGCGTGCCGAGGTCGAGGACGGTCTCGCCGGTGAAGAGGAACGCGTGGCTTACCTCGTTGTTGCCGGGCAAGGACGATTGGCCGACGACCTTGCCGGCGTCGTTGATGTCCTGTGCGGAGGAGAAATCGCCACCGAGACCGAAGCCGAACATCGCCTGGCCAGGCCGGGCGATGAAGGCGCGCGTGGCGGAGCCGGTCATCGAGACATCCGAGCTGCCGGCGACCCAGCCGTTGGCGTTGATCGCCGCGCCGTAGCTCGTGAGGCCGCCGAGGGTGCCGAGATCGGTCATCGTGCCGGTGTTGAGATCGTAGCGGAAGGCGCGGCCCGTGTTGTCGGCGAGATTGGACTGACCGGTGACGAAGCCGGCGTTGTTGATGTCGCGGGCGCCGCCGGAGTTGCCGCCGAGCGTGGGCAGCGTGGTGAAGGCGCCGTTGCGATGGACGAAGGCGATGCCGTAGCCGGTGGAAAGGATCCCGCTGCCGGCGACGTGGCCGGCATCGTTGATGCCCCAGCCCCAGGTCGCACGGGTGGCGGCCGGCAGGCCGAGGTTGGTCAGCGTGCCGGCCTCATAACGGCCGACGCGGGTGGGCGCGGTGGGCGTGGGCGTGGCGTAGCCGGCGACGACGCCGGAGGCGTTGACGTCGGTGGCGGCGGAGAGCGTGCCGGTGCCAAACGGACCGAAGTTGGTGACGGTGTAGGTCTGCGCGCCAGTGGAGGTGGCGAGCGCAGCGACGGCGAGCGCGAGGAGGACGTGACGCATGGGTGAGGCGAGCCAAGGTGCGTCTCCGCCGCGCGGCCAGCATCAATCGACCATCTAGGTAGAACTGCGTAGGCCCGCCCCCGGAGCATCGATTCCGCGCATCTCCTCGCGGAGACCAAGGCAACCGCCGGTGATCGCTCGGACTAGGGCGCCACTTCCACGCGGCCGCGCAGGGCCTGCTCGATGTCGGGGTTGGCGCTCGTGCGCAGCGGGCGGCCGCTGGCGGTTTTCAATCCGCGCACTTCCACCCGCTCCGTCGCGCGATAAGGGAACGGCATGCGCTCGCCGATGGCGCCGCGCGGATTGTCGAAGAACGCCACGTCCTTCGCCGCGGCGTCGTCAACAGTCAGGCCGTCGATGCGGATGGTTTTGGGCATCGCGCAGGGATAGCCGAAGTCGTGCGTGCCGTCGTTGCTCACGCCGAACATCGCGAACGCGCGTCCGGGCTTCGCCGGCGGGCTCCAGCGGCAATTGCGGATGCTCACTTCGCCGTCCCACGTCGCGCCGTAGTCGCTGCGGAAGGTGATGAAGTTGTCGCAATGCACGGTGGAATCCTCGACCTCGAGGCGGCCGCGCCCGATGGCCTTGATGCCCATGTAGCCGAGCGTGCTGCGGCGGATCGTGTAGTGGCCGGAGACGCCCTGGTGAACATCCATGCGCGAGAGCACGCAGTCTTCGAGGAGGACATTCTTCATGAAGTTCGTCGCCGCGACGCCCCAGCGCGAGGTGTCATGGATATTCTCCATGCGACAATCCTGCATCGTGAAATTCACGACGAGATCGGCGCGGTAGCCGTAAGTGCCCATCGACACCGGCTCACCCGCGGCGCCGATGGTCTTGTAGACCTTGCGCGGATCGATGCGGCAGTGACGGAACGTGATGTTCGCCACCTGCACGGCGGCCAGGAATCCCGAGTAAGGGTGTCCGAACTCCCCCTCGTCGACGACGCGCGAGGTGATTCCGTCCACGATCGTGTTCGAGCGCGTGATATGGATGTTGCGCGCCCAGTAGTTATAACCTTTCGGCTGCTTCATCCGGTTCCCGTGATTGATAAAGACACCGCCTCGCAGCGTGAGCGGCACCGAATCGATCGGTCGCGCCTCGATGCGGGTGATGGTATCGTAATCCCACTCGTTGGCACCCTCGATGGAGCCGTCCTTCTTCAGGATAAAGACCTCGTGCTGCGGGGTGCCGTTGTTGGCGTTCAAGCCACGGCGAATGAAGCGCCGGCGGTTCGCGTTTTCGACCAACACCAGCAGGTCCGTCTCCGGATGCACGTCGAGGCGCTCTTGTCCGGCGGCGAGGCGCGCGAGGTGCAACGACACGGGCGCAAGCCGCGAACGAACCTCGAAGAGCGACTGCTTGTGATTCTCCACGCCCTGGCTGTCGTCGATGATGAAGCGCGAGGTGCTCCAGTTTGTGTCGGTCTCGATGATCGCCGTCAGCGCACGCCGGCCGAGGTGATAGGTCGCTTGGGGATTCGAGCGCACGGGCCAGCCTCGCTGATTGGCGAAAGCGTGCGCTTGGACGATGGCCGGCAAATCGTCCGTCACTCCGTCGCCGACGGCACCGAACTGCTCGTAGGTCACATACTCGGCGGCGGCGTTATTGACTGATGACGGATCGGCCGCATCGCCGCGAAGAGAGCTCGCCAGCGCAGCGCCGATCGCCAGCAGCAGAAGGAAACGGGAGAGGAGAAAAAATTGGGACATCGGATGAAAACGGAAGGTGGACGAATCGAAGACGTCGGCCGCAGGCCGAGGGTCACGCCGAACTCAAAACTGCACGTTCGGCACGTCCTTCACCGACGGCGGCACGCTGAAGAAATCGGCCGGCTGGAAGCCGAAAGCGCGAGCGACGAGGTTACTCGGGAAGGTTTCGCAGCGATTCCGGAAATCGCGGACGTTGCCGTTGTAGAAACGGCGCGCGGCCTGGATGCGATTCTCGGTGTTGATCAGCTCGGTCTGCAACGCGCGGAAGTTCTCGTCGGCCTTCAGTTGCGGGTAATTCTCCACCACGACGAGCAGCTGCTGCAACGCCGCCACGAGTCCGGTCTCGTCGGCAGACTGCGCGGCGACCGGACCGTGATTCGCGGCGCAGCGGTTGCGCAGCTCGATCACGCGCTCGAGCGTCGCGCGCTCGTGGGCCGCGTAGCCTTTGACCGTTTCGACGAGGTTCGGGATCAGGTCGTAGCGCCGCTTCAGCTCCGTATCGATGTTGGCCCACGAGTTGGCGACGTAGTTGCGCAGCCCGACGAGCGAGTTGTATTGCAGCACCACCCAGAGCAGTGGCGCGACGAGGAGAACCAGCAGCAGGACGGTCATGAGACTTTGGAAAAGAGATACTCGGGCAACAGCCGGCGGAGTTCCAGCAACTGATGCAGGCGTGACTCGATCTCCGGCGACGCAAGGCGCGGCTCGAACAGGAGTGCGAGCACGTTGCCGTCGAGTTCGATCGCTAGGTCGCGGTGGCGCAGCAGGAACTCCATCGTCAGCGCGTGGCAGACGTCGTAGGCGAATTTCTTGTCGCGACTGCGCACGCAGAACGCGCGGGAAAATTCCGCCGATTCGAAATCGATGTCCTCGTAGCCGACCGCCTGCGCGAACTTCGAAAGGAAACCTTCGGGTGAAATCAGCAGCTCGGGGAACGTGCGTGGCAGCACCAGCATCGCGACGGTGAAGCGATGATGCTGCGTGTGACGGCCGCCTTTCGAGTGCGCATACGTCTCGTAGTGGTAATCGAAGACCATCACGCGCTCGTTTTGATAAATGCCGTCGAGACAGTTGGAGACGTAGCGATTGGATCCTTGATCGAGCTTGTTGAGAAACTCGAGCCGACGCGCGAGATCGCGGTCCTTGCCCCCGCGGAATCCGAGACGCAGCCGCGCGGCGAGCGCCGCCAGCGCCTCGCTGCGCCGCCGCTCGGCCAAGTAGCCGAACACGACGAGCGCGACGATGATGAGCGCGACCAGAACGACGACGACGATTTCCACGGCGGCGTTGTAGCGGATTTCTTTCCGCTGTGATATTATAAATCCGTCCCGCCTTCAGCGAACCGCACGCGCGCGTGTCATCGGTGCGCCCCGCGCCGGGCAATTCACTCGACCCGTGTCGCGCCGCGCATTCTGATCGCGGCATGCAGAACCTGCCCCGGTTCAAAGTGTGGCTCAGTCTCGGCTGTGCGTGGCTGGGCTTGTGCAATGCGACCGCGACGCACGCCGCGAACACACCTGCGTCGGTCGCGATTGCGTTTCCAGGCGCCGTCGGTTTCGGCGTGGAAACACCGGGCGGTCGCGGCGGCCGCATCATCAAGGTTACCAATCTCGACGCCTCCGGCCCGGGCTCGCTCGCCGCAGCCGTCCACGCGAAAGGCCCGCGCATCGTCGTCTTCGAGGTCGGTGGTGTCATCGATCTCGGCGCGACCGTGCTGTCCATCGCCGAGCCGTTCCTCACCATCGCGGGCCAGACCGCACCGAGCCCCGGCATCACACTGATCCGCGGCGGCGTGACGATCCGCACGCACGACGTCGTCATCCGACATCTGCGCGTGCGCACCGGCGATGTCGGGTGCGCGAAGAAGAGCGGTTGGGAAGTCGACAGCATGTCCACGACCGCCGCGCGGAACGTCGTCATCGATCACTGCTCGCTCGCGTGGGGCACCGACGAAAACCTCAGCGCCTCGGGGCCGCGCTTTGCAGGCGGCGAAACCGCCGCAGCGTGGCGCGATCACACGTCGCACGACATCACGTTCAGCAACTGCATCATTGCCGAGGGTCTCAGCCAGTCGTCGCACAAAAAAGGCGAGCACTCGAAGGGCGGGCTGATCCACGACAACACGCGGCGCATCGCGATCATCGGCAATCTCTACGCGTCCAACGTGGAGCGAAACCCGCTCTTCAAGGGCGGCGCGCAGGGCGTGATCGTCAACAACCTCATCGATAACCCGGGCCGCAAAGCCATCCACTACAACCTCTGGGCCGGCGAGTGGACCGGACATGCTTTTGTCGCGGGCGAGTTGGCCGTCGTGGGCAATGTGCTGCACTACGGCCCGGACACGCAGCCCGGCCGCCCACTCGTCGCCATCGACGGCCACGGCGTGCTGGAACTGTTCGCCGCGGACAATCTCGCGATCGATCGACAGGGCGATCCCGTGCCTGAAGTCGCCGTCATGCTCTCGCGCATCCCGCATGCACAGCGCCACGGCAACAGTTCGAAAGACGGCGCCGATCCCGACTACACCGTGCGCCCGACCGACGCGCAGGTCGCCGACGTCAAGCGTCTGCCCGCCGCACCAGTGTGGCCGAAAAATTTTCAAGCAAAGCCCGCCGTGGCCGTGGAGGCCGACGTGTTGAAAAACGCCGGTGCCCGCCCGTGGGATCGCGACGCGGTCGACGAACGCATCGTGCGTCAGGTGCGCGCGGGACAAGGCCGGATCATCGACAGTCAGGAACAAGTCGGCGGCTACCCGCGCGCAGCGATGACGGCGCGGAGGCTCACGATTCCGAGCGAAGGCATCGACGCGTGGCTCGCGAGCTTCACGCCGCAACGCGACGAGTAGCGCCGTGAGTTTCGCGAGCGCACGCTACTCCGGCTCGATGCGGAACAGGAAACCGGACGCGGTCTCGTAGCGGCCGCCCTGCGTCGTCGTGTAGAGATACGCCGGCTTGCCGTCGCGCATGAGCAACTGCGGGCGCTCCATGCGGCCGTAGCGGTTCAGGTGCTTCGGTCGCGGCGGCAGTTCCACGTAGGCGCTCAGCTCGCGATAGGCAATCGCCGGCTCTGACCAGTGGCTGCCGTCGGCGGATTCGAGCCAGAGTCCGACTTCGTGGTTGAACACGCCCATGTCGCGCATGATCGCGCAAAAGCGCCCGCCCTCGCGCCACACGAACGCGTCCTCGCACTGGCGATTCTCGCCGCGCGCGGAGAAATCGATCACGGGGTTGCCATCGATTTTGCGATACGGACCCGTGAGCTGATCGGCGATCGCGAGGCCATACTTGCGATTGCCGCGCACGGGCGGGCGACCGGCTTCGTAATCGGCGGTGTTCCAGGATTTGTAGTAGAGAAAATAGCGGCCGTCGGGATGGTGGACGAAAGACGGATTGGTCGTGCAATGATCGTCCCACGCGCCGGCGGGGCCGGGCTCGAGCAATGGCGCGTCGGGGCGTTGCCACGGGCCGTCGAGCGAGTCGGCGAGCGCGAGACCGATGCGCTTCGTGTTCGTGCGGCCGTTCGAGTTGCCGAGATAGAACAGCGCGTAGCGCCCGTCGACGAATGCGACGTGGGGATTGTGGCACGTAGTGCCGTCCCAGAAACCGGCGCCGCGCGGCGCGAGCACGGCGCCTGTGACTCCGTAGGGTCCTTCCGGCGTCGGCGCGACGGCGTGCGCGATCTCGCTGCCGTTGATCCACGCCCCCATTCCTCTCGCCTTCGGCCAGCGGGAGAAAAATACGTGGACGCGTCCGTCGGGCCCTTCGATCGGCGCCTGACACCACACATAGTAGCCCTCGAGCTCGAGGATGCGACCGACCGGCCGGAGCCGATGGGAGAAAGCGGAAAATCTCTCCGACGGCAGTTCGCCGGCGGCCGAAGCCGCGGAGGCAGCAGTCGCTGCGGCGGCGCGGAGCCCGTGCCACGCTGCCGGCATGAGCGCGAGGCCGGCGAGAAATTTTCGGCGCGTCCACATGCGGGTAGCTTCGGCGCTTCCGCGCGCGGCGCGAGTTCGGGTTTTTCATTCGGTCAGAACGCGGGCAGTCACGACGCTGTCAGCAGCCCGCGCCAGCAATTGCCTGCCGGCAGAAGCTGCCCGAGAAAGAAATCCTCGTCAGTGCAGGACAAACGCATGGATACTGTGAAGAAATCGATGAAAACCATCGGCTTCGCATTCAGGCGTCTTCTCTTCGCGGCCTCTGCCGCAATGCTCCTTGGAACCGTTCGCGCTGACAGCCCTGCAATCCCAACGCCAATGATCACGGCGTCAGAGGACGGCCGATATGCTTTCATCCTGACTCCCGGTCCCGAAGATTGGCGAGGGGACAAGAGCAGCGGTATCGCCTATGAGGTCACCCACTCGGGTGAACTGCGCGAAATCTGGCGGACCCAAGGATGGTATTCTTTCCAGACATTCCTTGCTGCCGACGGGCGCCATTTGGTGCGAATGGGGCCGTGGAACGAAGGCGACAAGCCCAGCGAGTCGGATCTCGCCGTGGCGTTTTATCGCGATGGGAAGCTGCTGAAAAACTACTCCACCGCCGCGCTCGTTCGCGATCGGTCGCGAGTGGTCGCATCCGTGAGCCACTACCGATGGTTAGCCGAATACCCCGCAACGCCCCGACTCGGTTGGAGCGGAGATTTTCTCCTCACCACCATCGATGGCATGGAGTATCGCTTCGACGTAACCTCTGGCGAAATCAAGTCGGCAGAGACCGAAGAGAGCCGTTCCCAAGGTTGGGCCACCGCGCGCGACATCGATCGGATCCTACTCGCCATCCAGTTTGCGGACCGACGGTTTCCGTTCCCCGAACTCGCCGCTCAGCTTGGTTTGCCCCATCGCACTCGTGAACTTTCCATCGGTTTCGGCCAAGGCCACCAATCCCAGATCCTCGGTCTCAACTCTTCGGGGAGTCCGTATGTCGGCTATGCGCTCGAGATCGAAGTCCAGACGCCCGCGAGCCAAACCACAACTTTCTCCGGCACCATCGCCGGCGACGTGACCGCGACGAGACTTCTCTACTACACACCCGATGAGCGACGGCTGCTGGTGACCGCCAGCAACGACGTGAAGGCGGTCGTTGCCGAATTGAAAGCCGTGGCATCTGCTTCGTCGAAGAGCCCGGTTCAGTTGGCCGAAGAAGCGCTCACCCGTTTTAACGGCGGACGGCTGCCCCGGTAGCGGATGCCACGCCAGCGCGACGACTAGGGCGCCACAAAAGCCGCCGATATTTGTCCGACATCGCACGTGTCATTCGTTGAACAAGAAGCAGGCCCCCGAGTATCCACCGGTTGGTAAGCTTGATTATGTCCCTATCTCCCGTCCCGCCCCGCCGCCGTGCGTCCACGAGCAGATGCGCGGAACCTTCCACCTGACACCCAAGACAACGAATCCACGATGACACCGAAAAATACCATCTGCCTCTGGTTCGACAAGGACGCCGAGGCCGCCGCGCGGTTCTATGCCGCGACGTTTCCCGACAGCCGCGTGACCGGCGTGCACCGCGCGCCGAGCGATTACCCGATGGGCAAAGCCGGCGATGTGCTCACGGTCGAATTCACCGTTCTCGGCATTCCCTGCCTCGGCCTGAACGGCGGCCCGGTGTTCAAACACAGCGAGGCGTTTTCCTTCCAAGTCGCCACCGACAACCAGGAGGAAACCGATCGCTACTGGAACGCCATCATCGGCAACGGCGGTCAGGCGAGCGAATGCGGCTGGTGCAAGGACCGCTGGGGACTCTCGTGGCAGATCACGCCGCGCACGCTGACCGAAGCGATGGCCGCCGGCGGCGCCGAGGCCAAGCGAGCATTCGACGCGATGATGACGATGAGTAAGATCGACGTCGCGGCGATCGACGCCGCACGTCGCGGGTAAACCGCAGCGAACACACGTGCCTCAAAACTTCCGGAATTAACCACGGATCTCACGGAAAGCACGGATCGCTGGTTTGGCTGATCCGTGTCATCCGTGAAATCCGTGGTGAAAAATACGCCGTCTACGCTGTCGGCCGCCTACTCCTTCCCACGCCCCTTCCCATGCGCCCGCTCCGCTACTCCATCAACCTCACGCTCGACGGCTGCTGCGATCATCGCGCGGGCTTTGCCGACGAGGAACTGCACCGGCACGTTACCGAGATCATCGCACAGTCCGACGCGCTGCTCTTCGGTCGCGTGATCTACCAGATGATGGAGTCCGCGTGGCGGTCACCGCGACCCGCGGGCGTGATGCCGGCGTGGACCGAGCCGTTCGCCGCGACCATCGACGCCGTGAAGAAATTCGTCGTGTCGCGCACGCTCGAAAAGGTCGACTGGAACGCCGAACTCATCCGCGGCGACCTCGCGACCGCCGTGCGACAGCTCAAGGCGCAACCGGGCCGCGGCATCTACACGGGCGGCGTGCAACTCCCGCTCGCTCTCGCGGAACTGGGCCTGATCGACGACTACGAATTCATCATCCACCCGCGAATCGCAGGCCACGGCCCGACACTGTTCGCCGGACTCTCGCGCTACGTCGACCTGCAGCTCGTCGGACGGCGGGAGTTCGCCTCCGGTGCCGTCTCGCTGCGCTATCGACCGCGCCAGTAGCGCGCGACTTCTGGCGCGGTTCTACGCTCCGCCGCCGGCCCATTCGGTGCGCGTGCGGGTGTCGCCCCCCGGCAACTTGGCGCTTGTCGGCCCGGCGCGCGCGATACCTTAATCCGCGCATGACTCCACGCCGTCCACGTCTCGTCGCGTCCGCTTTTTTCCTCCTTCTCGGTCTCGGCATTTTCTCCGGCTGCGCCAGCGTCCCGGAGAGTCCGTGGGTCGGCACGTGGTATGATGTGTTTTTCGAGTCCTACGCCGAGCCGGCCACGCGGGAGCAGTTCCGGCTGCGCGCCGACGGCACGGGCGAGTATTTCCATCGTCCGTTTCTGCAGCCGCGCCAGTGGGTGCCGATCCGTTGGCGGCAGGTCGCGCCGAACAAGATCGAGTTCCTCAACATGCCGGGGAACTGGGTAGCGGGCGCGACGCTCAACGCAAAGGGCGATCTCGACTACCGCGTCAATCGCGGCAACGGCAGCAACGGCCTCGGCATCTTTTCCAAGAACCCGCAGCGCTGACCGCCGCCGTATGGCTCGAAAAATTATCCAAGTCCTCCTCTGCGCGGCAGCGCTGCCGTTTTACCCGTTCGTGCTGCTGTTCGCCGCGCGGATGCTCACGCCGAGCTTCTGGAGCGAGGCGTCCACTTTCACCGCGGAGAACTGGATCTTCTTCCTGATCTATCCGGCCGCCGCGATTGGCATCCCCGCCTTGCTCATCTCGATCTTCGCCGCCCCGGTCACGATCCGGCGGAAGGCTTGGCTGACTTGCGTTGTGGTCATCGGACTCGTCGCGGGTTCGCTCGCAGCCGCAACGTTTCTCGTGCTCCTCGTGCCAAGCAACTACGCGCAGGATGACGGGAGTGGAAAGTGGATGAGCGCCTGGCAAATGGGCGGACCGTTGGTCGTTGCAATCTGGAACCTCGCGCGGCTCTGGAGCGAGACGCGGCGCTCCGGATCGGCGGCATCGTAGGATGCCGGGGACTTGAAACGCGTTTCCCCGCCCGGCGGCACGCGCTTCGCATCTCGCTCCTAAAGAGAGTCAGTCTGAGCTTTTCTCCGCGGCGCCATCCGGCACGCTGCTCGCATGCCCCACCGACCCACGCCGCAGACCGTTTACTCGTATCGTTCGCCGCGCTGGCCTCACTTTCTGAGTCTGCTCGGAGCGATCATCCTGACCGCAGTTGCGATCAGGGTTCTCTTTTTCGGTTTGGGAGAAATTGAGTCACCGCTCAAGACGCAGTCCTGGGGCCTCGCGACAGGCGTCGGCGTGGGCGGCTTGGTCAGCCTGCTCTTGTCCGTCGGCTTCACTTATCGCTGGCTGCGCAATCCACCGACGTTGCGGCTCTACGAGGACGGCTTCGAGTATTCGCCGGCGGGCGTATCGACCGGCCTGATCAAGTGGAGCGATGTCGTGGAACTCCGCGACGAGTCCGTCCTCGTCAGTCTGGTCGGCACGCCATCGCGCCGACCGGTGACTGCAGTCGTGCTCCGCAATCCCGACGACTATCTGGACCGCATTCCGGCCCCACTGCGCCCGATCTTTATCGTGAATCGCAAACTCAACAGCTCGCCCATCCTGATCGCCGCGGGCGAATTCGGCCCCGACCACGGCGCGATCCTGGCCCTCATGCGCGAGAACGTCGCGAAGGCGCGCGGCGGCTCCGCCTGACCGCACCCGCAAGGGCGGCCTCGGCAGCCGCCATCTCCGGCATTGCTCCGACGGACATTCGCGCGTTTCGTCGCGACTTCTCCACGCCATGAAATCCACGAAGGCCAAGCCGGCGGCTTTGTCGGCGAAAGATCGCGATGCCCTGCTCGCCACTCTGCAGGCACGCTTTGAGAAAAATCTCCCGCGCCACGCCAAGGTCGCCTGGGCGGCGGTGCAGAAGCGCCTTGCGGCGAAACCCGAAAAGCTCGCCACGCTGCAGCAGATGGAGGCGACCGGCGGCGAGCCGGACGTCATCGGACAGGACGCGAAATCGGGCGAGTTGCTCTTCGTCGATTGCGCGCCGCAAAGCCCGGCGGGACGACAGAGCCTGTGCTACGACCGCGCGGCGCGGGAAGCCCGCAAAAAATTTCCGCCGCAGAGCAGCGTCCTCGAACTCGCTCAATCCATGGGCATCGACCTGCTCGACGAGGAGCAGTATTTCGCGCTGCAACAGCTCGGCGAATTCGACACGAAGACGTCGAGCTGGCTGAAGACGCCGGCGGAAATCCGCGCGTTCGGCGGCGCGATCTACGGTGATCGGCGCTACAATCGCGTCTTCATCGGCCACAACGGCGCGGACTCCTACTACAGCGGCCGCGGGTTTCGCGGGCTGCTGAAAGTGTAGAGCGCGCCTCGACGCGTTCGCAGTTGGAGGCGCGGCCATCAGCCCCGCGAGGCACGCGCCACGAGGCCGTCAACCCGCGGGGCCGATGGCCCCGTCTCCACTTAAGCTGAACGCTCCGACTCAGCTCGCCGCCGCTTCGCCGACGAGCGAGTTGAGATAATCCTCGAGATTCGTGTAGCCGTCGCCGTTGCGATCGGCAGCGCCGTCGGTCGGATTTTTCGGGTCGAGGCCGTGGGCCGTCTCCCACGCGTCGGGCATACCATCGCGGTCGGTGTCCCATTCGGCAGGACGGCGAACCTCCGGATACTTGTCCCAACCGCCGACATCGTCCTGCGAGTCCGGCAAACCCGGCAAGCCGGTCTTGCTGCCCTTGAATTGCGCGGTGCCGTTGCGCACCTCGGCGATCACGCGCTGGTCGTGCGGATCGAGCGCGGGAAAATTACAGCCGACGTTCGCGAGCACATCGACGTAGGCCTCCTCGGCGGTCTGCGTGCGCACGTGGGACGGAAAGAACTCCGCGTCGGCCCACGGGCTGTAGTCCTCCGGCAGACGTCCGCCGCGTTCGGTGGTGGCGGTGCGCGCCTTCTCCTGTTCGTCAACGCCGAAGTGTCCGGGCATGACGTTGCCCGAAACGAAATAGCGCTGCGTGCCCGGAAAGCCGCCGTATTGCGCCTTCAGCGCCACGAAGTATTTCGTGGCCGGGCCCGGCTTGTAGTAATTCGCCACGAAGTTCACCTCGTGCGCACCGCCGTCGGTGGTGCGATTCTGCCAGTTGTAGACGACGTTGTTTCGGAGATCGAGGCGGCCGGCGTAGGAGTGCCCCTTCGTTTTGTCGAGACCGCCGGCGAGGCTCCAATTGCGACCCGAGCAGTGCGCGAGGAGGTTGTGGTGAAAGCTGCCGATGTCGCCACCGATGCTCGCGGCGTAGCCGTGTTGCGTGCCGGGCTTGTAGTTCTTGTGACCGGCGGCGTTGAGCGCTTCGGAGATCAGTGTGCGCTGCAGCGTGATGTTCTTCGCGCCGCGCGAGCTGAACGCCTCGTCGAGCGTCCAGCTGATCGAGCAGTGATCGATGATGCAGTTCTCCGCTCCGGCCATGCCCATGCCGTCGAGCGTGGTGCCCGACGTGTTGCCGGGCCGCACGCGGATGTAGCGGATGATGACGTCGTGCGCACCGAGGATGCCGAAGTTGTAATTCGCGAGACAGATGCCGAGACCCGGCGCGGTCTGGCCGGCGATCGTGAGGTTCGCGTTCGCCGCGCGCACGATGAGTTTCGATTTCAACTCAATGAGGCCCGACACCTCGAACACCACCGTGCGCGGGCCCTCCGCTTCGACGGCGGCGCGCAGACTGCCGGGGCCGGAATCGTTGAGATTGGTGACGGCGATGACGCGGCCGCCGCGCCCGCCTTGCGCAAAACGCCCGTAGCCTTCGGCGCTGGGGAACGCGAGCGGCCGGCTGGACTCGGCAACTGCCAGCGCCGTGCCGAACGTGAGGGCGAGCACCGGGATCAACCCGCGCAACGCTGGACGGATGGAGAGAGAGGATTTCTTCATGGCGTGACGGGAATAAGCGAGCATCGCGGAGCGGGGCGGTCGAACACACGACGTCCGCGCCGGGGGCGTGATTACGCGGCCCCTCGCGTAAGACACAACTGCACAAGCGGCGGGCGGAACTCCGTCTGCGCTACCTGGCCGCTGCGAGTGACTCAACCCGCACGGCACGCACCGCAAACGGCGCGCCTTCGAACTGCAGCCCGATCCGGCCGGCGCGCAACGACGTGCCCGTGACGTGGTTTTGCGCGACGCCGTTGATCGTCACCGAAATTTCTCCGTCGCGGCAGACGATGTCGGCGCTGTTCCACTCGCCCGCGGGCTTTTCGGAGTCCGCAGCCGCATGCCCGCGCGCCGCGGCGGCGCCGGCCGCACTCGTGATCGGCTCGGCGAAAGTCGCGCCCGCCATGGGCAGGAGATCGCCCACGCTCTTGTGTTTCGTCTGCACCTGAAAACTCAACGGCCAAGCGCGATCCTTCGGCCCGGAGGCAATGTGCAGCAGGACGCCGCCGTTGCCGGGTTTTTCGGTCCAACGCCACTCGACGTGCAACCGGTAGTTTTCGTAGCTCGCGCGGGTGGCAACGAAACCGGTCGGTTTGCCTGCGAAAGCCAGGCTGCCGTCCGCTTGCGGGAGGCAAATGCCGTCCAGCGGAGCCGTCGTCTCCGGCGTGATGAACTCCCAGTCGGCGAGCGTGGCCGCGTCGAGCAACGTCCGCTCTGCCGCCATCAGCGTCGACCACGCCACCAACAATCCTGCGAAGATCCCTGCCACGCTTGCCCGCGATTTCATGCCCGTCTCTTCCCAAGCGCACCGTGCGGCGGCAAAGCTATTTTCCCGCGCAACGCGGCGGTCAGCGGTCGTGGCGTGCGCTGCATTCCCTCGCGATTTCACGCGGGCTTCATCATCTGTTCACACACGTCCGCCATCCTCCGCGCATGTTCAAAGACCGACTCCTCCTCGCCGCCCTGCTCGTGCCTGCGCTCCTGCTGCTGGTGCCGCTGATCGCCATGCGATTCACCGACGAGGTGAAATGGACCGGCTCCGACTTCGTCGTCGCCTACATCGTGCTCTCGGGCGCGGGGCTCGCGTTTCGTTTTCTTTTCCGCCGCGCGACCGACTGGACCATGCGCGCCGCCGTCACGGCCGCGGTGGGTTCCACGCTCTTCATGACGTGGGTGAACATGGCCGTCGGCCTCGTCGGCCGCGAGAACCACTCCGCCAACGTGATGTATCTCGGCGTGCTCGCGATCGCCGTCCTCGGCACGCTCGCCGCGGGATTCCGTCCGCGCGGCATGGCGCGAACCTTCTTCGCGATGGCCGGCGCGCAACTGCTCGTGCCCGCGATCGCGCTCTACGTTTGGGGCGTCGAGCCGGTGATTCCGGTCGCGCGCGTCTTCGGCGCGAACGCCTTCTTCGCGTTCCTCTTCACGGCCACGGCGCTGCTGTTCCGGAGCGCGGCCGATTCTGCCACGCGACTCGCTCGCTAGACGGCGTTGGTTGAGTCGCCGGGCGCGAGTTGGGGCGCGGCACCGCGAGGCCGCCATCGTCACTCGTCACTCTGTTGCGTATCTCGTCACACTGGGGGTGCAGTCGCGCCTGCGGCCGGCAAGCTCCGCGTCCCATGGACGCCCCCTCCCGACCG
This sequence comes from Verrucomicrobiota bacterium, assembly GCA_023432225.1. Lineage (GTDB taxonomy): Bacteria > Verrucomicrobiota > Verrucomicrobiia > Opitutales > Opitutaceae > Didemnitutus. Next base: position 31,728 of record JAEYUW010000003.1, on the reverse strand, counting down.
AACCTGCTCGCCGCCGCGCTGGCTTTTGCCCGGCAATCCACCGCCATCGCCATCGTTCCCCTCGCGGCCGCCACCCTCGCCACGCCCGCCGAGGCCACGCCGGTCCCCCTGGACCTGGACCCGTTTGGCAACGTCTACGGTGAGCTCACCAACCCCAACGCCGAATCGGGCTCCACCAACTATTACAGCGGCAGCAGTCACACGCCGGCCGCGATCAGCGGAGACTTTCAAATCGAGTCGCTGGGCACGGTCAACGGCGTCAACGGAGCGCGCTTCAAGGTCGACGACTTCACTTTCATGTCGGATGCCGGCGGGCCCACCCCACTGACCGGCATCTTTTATTTCAACAGCATGACCAACGGCGGCACGCTCAACGCCGGAGCGGTCCTCAGCTCCACCTATAATTTCACGATCAATACATCCGGAGGCATCTCGAATCTCACTTGGCGCCTGGCTGGAACGACTTTCGACTTCGACTACAGCTTCTCCTCTGAGAACCTCGGCTCAATCAGCGACACGATCGCCTCGGGTGGCACACCGGTAAGCTACAACGCGACGCTCGGGTCGTTCACCGTGCCGACCCAAAGCGCCGGCGGTATGTTCAGCCTGCAGTTCGAAGTGAGTTTCCAAGCGGCCACGAATGCCGATTACGTGCAGTTCGCCATGTCCGATCCGGGACAAGGTCTGACGTTTTCCGCCGCGCCAGCCGCCGTTCCTGAGCCGTCCACTTACGCGCTCCTCGCCGGCTTCGGCGCACTCGCTGGCGTGATGCTCCGCCGCCGCGCCCGCGCCGCTTGATCGTATGCCGCGGTTGCTGCTGCTGCTCCCGCAACTGCCGCACGATCCCGCCAGCGGCGCCGCGCGCTCCATGCGCGCGGTCGCCCAGGCGCTCGCCCGGGCCGGCTGGTCGGTCCGTGTGCTCGCCACCACCGCCGTGGAGTCACCTGTGCCGCTCGATGCCGCGAAGCATCTGGCCAACAGCGGCGTCAGCGTCAGCGTCCGCGCCCCGAACCTCCGCATTTACCGCCACGATCGCCCGGTGCTGGAGTTTTCCGAGGCCGGCCCGATCGTCGGACAACTTCTCGACACCGGAGCGCACGATCTCACGCGCTGGCCCGCGGCGCACGGCGCGCAGTTCAACCGGCTCTTCCAACGCGAGCTCGCCGCCCACCGGCCTGACGTCGTGTTCACCTACGGCGGCGCGGCCGACGACTTGGGCCGTTGCCAGCGGGCGCGGGCCGCCGGCTGCGCGGTCGTTTTCGGACTGCACAACCTCGGCTACCGCACTCCGGGCTGGGAGCGCGATCTCGCTGGTGTCATCGTGCCGAGCCGGTTCCTCGCCGAGACCTACCAACGCGAGCTCGGTCTCGCGACCACCGTGCTTCCGCCGCTGCTCGACCAAGCGGAGACCATCGCCACCGACCGCCAGCCGATTTTCCTCACCGCGGTGAACCCGTCGGCAGAAAAAGGCGCCTGCTTTCTCGCGCGACTGGCCGAGGAATTTTCGCTGCAGCGCCCTGAGCAGCCGATGCTCTTCGTCGAATCACGCGGCACCGCCGGCTGCCTGGTGCAAGCGGGACTGGCCGGCGGCTTCGATCTGCGCCGCCACGCCGGCCTGATGTTCGCGCCCGCGGTGGCGCAACCGCGCGATTTTTTTCGTGGCACCCGTGTGCTGCTCGCTCCCTCGGTGGTCGAAGAAGCCTTCGGCCGGGTCGTGGCCGAAGCGCTGCTGAACGGCGTGCCGCCGCTCGTCAGCGATCGCGGCGCGCTGCCCGAAGCGGCCAACGGCGGCGGCTTCGTGCTGCCGCTGCCCGCCGCGCTCACGTCGCGCACGCGCGCCGCCGTGTCCGCCGAGGAGGTTCAGCCGTGGCTCGACGTTCTGCTGCGCCTCGTCGACGACGACACGTTCTACACCGCGGCCGCGGCACGCGCGCGCCGTGCCGGCGAGGCGTTTCGCGCGAGTGAAATTGCCCCGCGCTACCTCCGGTATTTCGAGAGCCTCCTCGCGCCGACCAAGCGATAGCGTCGCGCGATCGAACTCCACGCGAACTCCACGCGGAGAGCGAAACCGCTTTGCGCCCGCTCCGACTGGGACGTCATCGTCCGCCATCGCGACGCCGGGAAAGACGCTTGGTGCTCCGTGCGGCATTAGCGCAAAAACGGCTGTGCCTCGCGGCGAGCGCCGGCTACGCTGAACCGTCCGTAGTTGGCGTTTATCCTCTCCGGCGATGCTACAAAATCCAATCGAGCGAAAGGGCTCCCGAATTTCCGACCTGCTGAAATCCCGCGCGTGGTATGAACCCGCGCGGCGCGCGCTCTGGGGCGAGCCCGACCGCCTCACCGCCGCCAAGGCCACGTTCGCGATCGGAGCTCTCGCGCTGCCGATGGTGCTGCTGGGCCAACCGTTCTTCGCCGTGTCGCTGGCGCTCGGCGCGCTCGCCGGCGCGCTCTCGGAGACGGACGACCACCCGAAGGGGCGCACCGCGTCGATGCTGCTGAAGGTCGTCGCGTTCGGCATCTCGAGTTTGTCGGTCTCGCTGCTCCAACCCTACCCCGTGCTGCTCGGGGTCGGGCTGAGTCTTTCGACGATCGTGTTTCTGCTGATCGGCGGCCTGAGCGAGCGCTACCGTGGCGTCACGTTCGGCGCGATTCTCGTCGGCATCTACGCGATGATCGGCGCCGAGATCGCTCCGGCGTGGTATTGGCAACCGATCCTGCTGCCGCTCGGCGCGCTGGTTTACGGCGTGTTCTCGCTGTTGTTGCTGCGGCTCCATCCATGGCGCCCGCTCGAGGAGCAACTCGCGCGCGGCTATCTCGCCCTCGGTCGCTACATGGAGTTGAAAGCCGGGCTTTTCCCGAGCGACGAAGCCACGCAGGCCAAGGTGCGCAGCGAACTCGCGCTCCAAAACGTCAAGGTCGTCTCCGCTCTCGACCAATGCCGCGACGTGCTCAACAGCTACCGCGAATCACTGACGGACGACGAGCCGCTCAAGCCCTACCTGCGCTACTTCATGCTCCTGCAAGGTCTGCACGAGCGCGCTGCCTCCAGTCACGAGCGCTACGATCTGCTCAGCGACGATCCCGCCAAACAGGACATGCTCGAAGGACTCGGGCAATTGCTGCATCAGCTCGCGCAAGCCACCCGCCAGTTCGCCCATTCCCTGCTGACCGGCGTGCCCTACCACCATCCCGTATCGCTCGAGTGGCTGGTCGACGTGCTCCGCGACCACCTCGCGCGAAACCGCGCCGCCGCCGACTCGCCGCTGGCGCTCCTTTATCGCAACCTCGAGCGCTCGCATCGCTCGCTCCAAAACCTCAGCGACAACCTCGCGCGCACCGCCGCCCCGCAACTCTCCACCGACCGCCGCTCGCTCTGGCAGCGCTTCAAGGACCAGTTGACCTGGACCAATCCCCGCCTGCGCTACGCCGTGCGGCTCAGCCTTTGTTTCCTCATCGGCTTCGCCATCGCCAAGCTCACCGGCGTGCGCAAAGGCGAGTGGATCATCCTCACCAGCCTGTTCGTGCTGCAATCCAGCTACAGCGAGACGCGGCGGCGGTTGTTCCAGCGCATCCTCGGCACCTTCACCGGCGTGGTCGGCGGCGTGCTCGTCGTGCAACTGCTGCCGACGACGATGGGCGAACTGGTTTTCCTCCTCGTTTCGGCGTTCTTTTTCTTCTTCTGGCTGAAACGCAACTACTCGATCTCGGTCGTGTTCATCACGACGTTCGTGCTCTGCGCCTTCAACCTCGTGTCGCAGCAGGGCGTCGCGCTGATGCTGCCGCGCTTGATCGACACGCTGATCGGCTCCGGCCTCGCCTATCTCTCCGTTCGCCTGCTCTGGCCCGCCTGGCAACACGAGCGGCTCCCCGCGCTGCTCGACACCGCGCTGCACAAGAACGCCGAGTATCTCCGCGCTGTGCTCGCCGAATACCGTCGCGCCTCGACCGAGGACGACCTGCCCTACCGCATCGCCCGCCGCGCCGCGCATCGCGCCGACAACGCCCTCGCTCTCGCGTGGCAGGACATGCAGCTCGAGCCGCGCGCTCGCCGCCGGTTGCTCGACCAGAGCTTCGAGCTCACCTACCTCAACCACGCCCTGCTCTCCTACATCTCGGCCTTCGGCGCGCACCGCCAGCCCGCTGGCGAAGCCGCGGTCGAACTCCCGCCGCTCGTCCACGCCGTGCAACGCGCGCTCGACGAAGCCGCCGACTCGCTCCGCCCCGCCGCCGGCGACGCGCACGAGGACGTGAAGGCGCTCCTCGACGCCATCCGCGAAGCCGCGCGCGCCGCGCCGCAGGATTTCTCGAAGCATCAATTCACGCTGCTCTACAACATCGCCGACGTCGCCCACCAGATCATGCAGCTCACCCCGCAAATCCGCATCGCACGCTAAAACCGGGGCCACCGCTGCCGTTCCCCCATGAAACTCGACCGTCTCCAAGCCTTCGCTCTCGCACTGCCCCACACGACCGTCGTCGCGCAGTGGGGCGGACTCGTCTACAAGGTCGCAGGCAAGGTGTTTCTCGTGCTCTCGCTGGACGGAAGTCTGCTTGAAGGCGTCACGTTCAAGGTGACCCCGGACGAATTCGACGAACTCACCGAGATCGACGGCATCGGCCAGGCGCCCTATTTCGCGAAACGCCACTGGGTGCACGTCGCGGATCTCGCGTCGCTGTCTGAGCCGCAACTCCAGAAGCACATCAGCCGCAGTCACGGGCTCGTGGCCGCCGGTCTCCCGAAGAAAACCCAGGTCGCACTCGGGTTGGTCGAGGCGGTCGCGCCTGTGCCGCCGCGCCGCGAGAATCGTCACGGCTAAGTAGCCGCAGGTCGCTACCGCAGCTCGCCCGCCTCGTCGGGACGGAACGATTGCGCCATGAGCATCGCGGTGCCGAGAATGGCGGCGCCGGCCCGGGTCGCCGCGTGGAAACAGGTCCCGCTGCTCCAAGCCAACTCCAGCAACGCCAAGGCGTGGTAACCGTTCACATTCGCTTGCGCCGCCATTGCCGCCATCGGCTCCCGCCAAAAATGCGCACACAGCCCCGCGGTGCTGAGCTCCGCCGCGAGCACCGAATCAAGCGAACTGCTGATCGCTTTCGCCGCAGGAGGCGAATCGCGATCGAGGGCGCTATCGCCCCAGGCGCCAGGAGATGTGGAAAGTTCGTTCACGGGCAAAGAAGGTTGCGCCGGGAGAAGCGCAACGGGCCACGTTAAAGCAACGCCGCGGCCACCGACATGCGGAACAACCCGTATTTGCGCCTGCGGAAAAGCGCAACGAGCAGTCACGAGACTGGTCGGTCCCTTGATCGCGCCGGGGGCCGCCCGGCGGCCCGCACCGCGCGCTTCGGTCCAGTCGCGTGCGGGAAAATGACTTGCCGCTTCAGCAAGTGCACCCTGCATGGAGCCGTGTCACCTTCTCTCCCCACGCATGTGAGCGGCCGCGGCATTCTTCGCTGGCAGGCCATCGGCTTCTCGAGCTTGGTTGCCATCATGTGGCTGGTGGAGGTTTTCCGTTTGCCCCACTATTTTTTCAACGAATCCCCGGAGTTCCTCTGGACCCGGGCGCTTCTCCGCTCGCTCACCGTGGCCTTCGTGTGGGCGATCGTGCATTGGTCCACCCGCCGCCTGCTGCAGCGGCTCCACGAGTTGGAGGAGTTTCTGCTCATCTGCGCGTGGTGCCGCAAGGTCGGCCACAATGACGAATGGCTCTCGATGGAGGACTATTTCGACTCCAAGTTCGCCACCGGCACGAGCCACGGCATCTGCCCCGACTGCGTGGCAAAACAGCTCGCCGAACACCGCCGGCGCACGTGCGAGGCGGTGGAAAAGGCCGAAACAAAACACTGAGGCGCGCCCGCGTGGGCGGGCCACGCGTCAGGCTTTGCGGTAGTGATCCTTCACCGGGTAACTGCGCGCCACGACGCCGAAGATCGCGGCGGCCACGAACGCAAAGGCGGCGAAGAAGAACATCTGAAACGCCGTCACGCCGAAGCCCGTCGAGGCGATCAGGTTCGTCACCGCGTCGTTCTTCACGCTGGCGTTGACGACGAGCACCCAGAGGTTGCCGATGGTGACCGACAACAGCCAGAAGCTCATCAGCGCGCCCTTCATCGATTGCGGCGCCTGGCTGTAGGCGAACTCGAGACCCGTCGCCGAGACGAGGACTTCGCCGAGCGTCAGCAGCGCATACGGCAGCACCTGCCACGCGATCGTGACCGCGGAGCCGCCATCGATCACGAGCTGCAACCAGCCCACGACGATCCACGACAGACCGGAAAACGCGATGCCCGCGCCCATCCGGCGCAGCGCCGTGACCTCGATGCCCATTTTTCGCAGCGACGGGTAGAGCACGAGGTTGTTGAACGGGATGAGCAGCATCACGAGCAACGGGTTCAGCGCCTGCATCTGCGACGGCAGGATCGTGGCAAACCCGCCGAAGATCGTCGCGAGCAGCGGACTGCTCTCGCGGAGCGCCTCGACGTTGAACAGGTGCAGCGGCTGCATCGCATTGCCCTGCAGCACCCACGTGGAGGCCTTTTGGTCGAACAGCGACCAGAACGGTGTCACGAGCGCGAACAACACCAGCACACGCAACACTCCGCGAACACCTTCAACCGCCTCGTCCGGATGCTGCCCGCGCGCGCGCTCCAGTTGGAGCCACACGCCGATACCGCCAAACGCGATCACCGCGACGAGCGCCATGCACGCCGCGATCACGAAGCCATACTTCGGCGTGAATGCGAAGGACACGCCCGCCAGCGCGAGCCCGAGACCGAAAAAGATCTTCCCCGGCGCGGCGGCGCGGATCGCGGTGCGCGAGACATTCAGAAACGAGTGCGGATCCGGCGGCGTCGGCGGCACCATGACGTATTTCCTGCGGCCGGCCCACAGGATCACGGTCGAGATGAACATCAACACGCCCGGAATACCGAACGCGATCGCGGGCCCGAGTTGCTTCAGGAAGATCGGCATCAGCAGCGAGGCGAAGAACGAGCCGAAATTAATGATCCAGTAGAACGCATCGAACACGACCTTCGCGCGGTGCTTGTTGGTCTGGTCAAACTGGTCGCCGACGAACGACGAGATGCAGGGCTTGATGCCGCCCGAGCCGAGCGCGATCAGGAACAGGCCGGTGTAGAACCCGAGCTTGCTGTCGACGAACAGCGCGAGGCAGCCCTGACCCACGCAGTAGACGAGGCTCAGCCAGAAGATCGTGTTGTATTTGCCCCAAAACCGATCGGCGATCCACCCGCCAAGCAGCGGAAAGAAATACACCCCGATCACGAACGTGTGGAAAACATCCTTCGCCGCCCCCGGCCGATCGCTCTCGGGCAGATAAGTGAGCAGCGACGAGACGAGAAACACCGTCAGGATGTTCCGCATGCCGTAGAAGCTGAAGCGTTCGCAACCTTCGTTGCCGATGATGTAGGGGATCTGGCCCGGGATGGGCGCCTTCGGGTCGTTTGCCGCCGCAGCGGAAGCGTTCGCAGAACTCATGGGGATTTCGCGCGACGCTGCGGAGAACCGTGGAAAACACAAGGGACGAGTCGCCGCGTAGCTGGCTGGATTGATGGAGGGAGGAACTTTACGCCCCGACGTTGGGCGCTCACTCGCGGCCGGAGGACCAAACCCAGCCACCGCGCGTCGCCGCGTCGGCACGCGTCTCACAAAAAATCTCCTGCAACTCCGCACGCAGCGGGCGGGTTCTTGGCGGCAAATCGACGTCCCGCCTCGCTGCTTCCACGCGCCGCGAGGCCGCGTCATTGCTCCTCTCCTGATGCTTCAAGATCTCCGTTTCGCCTGTCGCCAGCTCGTGCGCTACCGCTGGTTTTCCCTCGCCGTCATCGTCACTCTGGCGCTCGGCATCGGGATCAACACCACCGTCTTCACGCTCGTGAATGCCGTGCTGTTCAAACCGGTGCCCGTGCCCGGCGGCGAGCGCCTCACCGTCGTGACGCAGCAGTGGCCGGAGAACCGCTACAACCGCGGCCCCGTCTCCTATCCGGAATTCCGCGCGTATCGCGAACAGAACCGCACCTTCGAGGGATTGGAGGCCGTCGATCGCGATGGCGGCATCATTGCCGAACCGGGCAATCCGCCCGAGCGCTTCGGCATGGGCATCATCTCGCCCGGTCTTTTCGAGCTGCTGAAAACCCGCCCCATCCTCGGCCGCGCGTTTGTGCCGGCAGACGGCCAGGCGGGCGCTCCGACCGTCCTCCTGCTCAGCCACCAAGTCTGGCAACAGCGCTACGCCGGCGCCTCCGACGTCGTCGGCCGCACGGTGCGCCTCAATGGTCAGCCCGCCACGATCATCGGCGTCATGCCCGAAGGGTTTAAATTCCCCGACAACGAAGAGCTCTGGACCGCCCTGCGACCCACGCCCGAACGCGAAGACCGAAAGCATCGCTCGCTCATGCTCTTCGGCCTGCGTCAGCCCGGCACGAGCATCTCCGAGGCACAAACCGACTTGAACCTCATCGCCGCGCGTCTGGCGAAAGAGTTTCCCGACACGAACAAGGAAGTCGTGCCGCGCGTGCAAACCTTCCACGACCTCTTCAACGGCGGACCGATCAAACTCATTTTCCTGCTCATGCTCGGCGCGGTCGGCTTCGTGCTGCTCATCGCCTGCGCCAATGTCGCCAACATGATGCTCAGCCGCGCCGTCGGTCGCGGTCGCGAGATGGCCGTGCGCGCGGCGATGGGCGCGTCACGCGGACAAATCATCCGCCAGCTGCTCATCGAAAGCGTGCTGCTCAGCGTGATCGGCGGCGCGTGCGGCCTCGGGCTCGCGCAGTTCGGCGTGCACGCCTTCGACCGCGCGACGCTGGACGTCGGCAGACCTTACTGGATTCACTTCACGATGGATTGGCGCGCGTTCGCCTACTTCGCCGTGATTTCCGTCGCCGCCGGCATCATCTTCGGCCTCGTGCCTGCGCTGCGCGCCTCGCGCGTCGACCTCAACACCGCGCTCAAGGACGGCACGAGCGGCGGCACCGCGCGCGGCGGCAAGCTCACCGCTGCGCTCGTCATGTTCCAGTTCGCCGCCACCGTCGTTCTCCTCGCCGGCGCGGGCCTGATGGTGAAGAGCTTTTTCGCGGTGCAGCAGATCAACCCCTTCGTGCCCGCCGCGCACATCCTCAGCGTGCGCCTCGCGTTGCCCGACAACAAAGACGAGCGCTACGAGACACCCGGGGCGCGCCGCGCGATGCACGAGCGTCTGCAACAACGTCTCGCCGCCATCCCCGGTGTCACCCACGCCGCGCTCACGTCGGATTTTCCGGGTCTCGGATCACAACAACGCGCGGTGGAGATAGAAGGCCAGCCGACCGCCGATCCGAAGCAGCCCAAGCTCGCGGCCGTGATTTTCGCCACGCCCAATTATCTTCCCGCCATCAATCTTCCCGTGCTCGTGGGCCGCGGCTTCGACGACTCCGATGGTCTGCCCGGCAAGGAGGCCGCCGTCGTGACGCGCGAATTCGCCTCCCGTCACTGGGGCGAGGAGTCGCCGCTCGGCCGAAAATTCCGGTTCCTGGACCGCGACGGCAAACCCGGCGCGTGGATCACGGTCGTGGGCGTCAGCGGCGATCTCCTGCAAAATTATCAGCAACGCCACGCGCCGCCGCTCGCGTTTCTGTCCAACCAACAAGAGCCCTGGGCGTGGATCGGCCTCCTGCTGCGCACGAGCGGCGATCCGGCCGCGCTCACGTCCGCCGTGCGCGCCGCTGTGCAGGAGATCGATGCCGACCTGCCGCTTTTCGAAGTTCGCACGGTGCAGCAGGCGATCGCGCGCGACAGCTGGTTCCTCGCCGTCTTCGGCACGCTCTTCCTCACGTTCGCCGTCATCGCGCTGCTCATGGCTTCGGTCGGCATCTACGCCGTCGTGGCACAAACCACTGCGCGTCGCACGCGCGAGATCGGCATCCGCATGGCGCTCGGCGCCAGCGCCGCGAACGTCGTGCGCCTCATGCTCTCGCGCGGCGTCATGCAACTCAGCGTTGGTCTCGTGGTCGGGCTCGGCGGTGCGTTCGCCGCCACGCGACTGCTCGACAGCATTCTCGGTCTGGTCTCGCCGACCGATCCGGTCGTGTTCGCCAGCGTCGCCGGGCTGCTGATCGCGATCGGACTCTTCGCGTGCTGGCTGCCCGCCCGCCGCGCCGCGCACGTGGCGCCCACCGAAGCGCTGCGCAACGAATGAACGGCTCAAATCATCGCACCGGCGTGTAACGGTCGCCGACTTGCTACCGCGCGCGTCAGGGCCATTTTTCCCTGCGACTCCTGTCCCTATGAACACTGACCTCCGGTCCTTGGTGCGCGTCGGCCTCGGTGCAATCGTGGCCTTCGCTGTCGTTTGGGGATTCATTCAAGGTTGGAACCCGCCCGACCGCATCCTGCCGAAACCGATGGAGACCCGCGCCGCTTTGTCCGCAGTGCTGGTGTTCGTCCCGGTCGTCGCGCCGACGTTGTCGCGCGCCCTTGCGCCTTAATCCACTCTGAAAGGACCGACGGCCGAGCTCTTCCGCTCGGGGCGAATCCGCGGGCGCGACGTCGTTTGCGTTCAAGTCGTCTGCCGCCCGGCCGATAAACGCCGGACATGCTCGCTCCACGCACTCAGCCCGCCACGGTTGATTCGGCTCCGCCTTTGCAGCGCCGAATCGCCTGGGGCGTTTTTATCGCGTGGTTCGCGGCGACCAGTGTCTTCGGCGCCTGGACCGTCGCGCAGCACCTCATTCCGTTGCCCAATGCTCGCCCCGACGAACAGGCCGCCGGTAACGCGCCGCTGGCCTGGTATGTCCTCGGCTCGGATTGCGGCTGTTCGGCCTCGGTGGCGGGCGATCTCGTTAAGCGCGGCCCGCAGCGCGACTGGCGCGAGCAAGTCTGGCTCGTGGGCGACGAACCGGAGATCGAGTCACGTCTGCGTCAGGCCGGCTTCTCCGTCGCGCGCATCGCGCCGGAGGAACTCGCGCGCACGCACCGCATCCACGGCGCGCCCTGGCTCGCGCTGTTCGACCAGCGCGGTCAACTCGCCTACAGCGGCGGCTACGCCCGCAGCCGTCCGGGCCTGCCGGGCGCGTTTAATGTTTCCTCCGACCTGATGATCGCCGTCGCCCGCGGCCAACCGGTCGAGAATCTTCCTTCCTACGGCTGCGCCACCAGCGAGGCACTGCGCGAGCGCCTCGATCCGCTTCACCTCCGTTTCCCTGCCAAGCCATGACCAATTTCGAACAAAACTATCACCGTCGCGTGGGAAAGGCGGCGCTGGCGATCCTCGCCGCGCACGTGCCCGTGATGGTCGTCACCGCGCTGGTTTTTGGCAGCAGTGTCTCCGTCGCCGTAGGCGCGAGCCTCGTGATCCTCGCCGGGCCGGCCCTGATCCAGTGGCTGCGGCCGGGCAGTGCGCTCGGCGCGGCCGCAATCGGCGCCGCAGCCATGTGTTTCAGCGCCCTGCTCATCCACCTCGGAAAGGGCATGATCGAGATGCATTTTCACATCTTCGTCGCCCTCGCCTGCCTGGTGGCGCTCGCGCGCGTCGTGCCGGTGCTCGTCGCGACCGCGACCATCGCGGTGCACCATGTGCTGTTCTGGCTGCTGTTCCCGCAGAGCGTGTTCAACTACGAAGCGTCGTTCGGCATCGTGCTCCTGCATGCCGGATTCGTCGTGGCGGAGATGATCGTGCTCATCGTCATCGCCCGGATGTTCAGCCGCGTCATCGCCCTGCAGGGCAAGATCAGCGAGCAGGTCGCGACCTTCGCCACCGGCGTGACGGAGCGGAGTCTCGTGTTGCAACAAGCCGGCAGCGGCCTGGCCGACGGCGCGACCCAGCAAGCCGCGTCGCTCGAGGAAACCAGTGCCGCGATGGAGGAAGTTGCCAGCATGGTGAACTCCGCCGCGGACCGCGCCACCAACTCCCAAAAACTCGCCTCCGAGGCGCGCCGGATCGCCGATGACGGCGCGAGTCAGATGCAGGATATGCAAACGTCGATGCGCGCCGTGCGCGAGTCGGGCGACAGCGTTTCCGAGATCATCAAGACAATCGACCAAATCGCGTTTCAGACGAACATCCTCGCCCTCAACGCCGCCGTCGAAGCCGCCCGCGCCGGCGAAGCGGGCCGGGGCTTCGCCGTCGTCGCCGAGGAAGTCCGCCGCCTCGCCCAACAATCAGCCGACGCCGCGCGCCAGACCGCCGACAAGATTCAGGATTCCGTCGCGAAGAGCGCGCACGGTGTCTCGATCAGCGAGCGGGTCGCCACGGTCTTCGACGAGATCGTCCAGCGCGTGCGCAAGATGGACGAAGACATCCGCGAGATCGCCCGCGCCACCACGGAACAATCGCAAGGCCTCGCGCACCTCACGCAAAACGTGAGTTCGATCGATCAAGTCACGCAAGCGACCGCCGCGCGCGCCGAGGAAACCGCGGCCACCGCCGCGGAGTTGCTCCAGGACGCGCAACAGCTCCAGGCCCTCGTCCAATCGCTCGTGGCCGACTCTGCGGCGCGGAGCGAGTCGTCGCCCGCGACCGCCGCCATCGTCTCGCCGCCACCGCCCCGCACCCGCACCGCTCGTTCACTCGTTCACGCGGGCAAATAAAGTTCGGCGCTGCACCGCGAGGAGCCGGGGCCGCTGCTCGCCAACGCGAGCAGTTCGACGCGCGACGGCGGTCCGCTCGCGCACGCGGCTCCTGCAACGCTCCGGACACGCGAAACGCGTTCGCCATCGCCGGGCGAAGACCCGCGTTATTTCTTTTCCGGTAGTTTCACGCCGGCCTCACGCAACAGCTTGTCGAGATCGGTCGGCTTCTTCGGTTTCGGAGCGTGGACGGGGGCCGTCGGCGTGGACGGAGCCGCTGGCGCTGACGGCTGCATCGGTTTTTTCGCCCCTTTGGTCGCGGCGGCGAGGCGCGCGCCGGGTTGCTGCGCTTGGAAATCGGCCGCGTTCATGCCGCAGGGCGTAATGTGCGGCGAGGGCGTCACGTTGCGCGTCTTCTTTTTCTCGTCGAGCAGGCGATGCGCCACTTCGTCGAGACCGAGGCGCTGCATCGTCGAGCGCAGCGCCGCTTTCATCTCGGGTTTATACCAGAAGAAGAAACTGCGCTGCGTCTGCTTTTCGTCCGGCGAACGCGCGACTTCGACGGGCTTCGCGTCGTAGGGATGCACGCCGGTGGCGTAGATCTCGGTCGCGACCGTCATCGGCGTCGGCGTGAAGTCCTGCACGGCCTCGAGTCGATAGCCGAGATCCTTGGTCTTCAGCGCGAGATCGGCCATGTCCTCCGGGCGAGAGCCGGGGTGCGAGCTGATGAAATACGGCGTCACCGGCATGTCGGGCTTGCCGGCTTTGGCGGCGGCGGCGGTGAACTTCTCCTTGAACTTGTAGAAGAGATTGAAGCTCGGCTTGCGCATGACGCGCAGCACGTGGTCGCTCGTGTGCTCGGGCGCGACCTTGATGCGGCCGGGCACGTGGTGCGCGGCGAGTTCCTCGATGTATTTCTCGTGGCTCGCCTTCACCTCGGGCGTCGCGCCCTTGTCGTGCAGGAAGAGATCGTAGCGGATACCGCTGGCGACGTAGGCGTGCTTGATGCCTTCGGTGTTGCGAACGGATTCGTAGATGTCGAGCAGCGCGGTGTGGTCGGTGTCGAGATTGCGGCAGACGTCGGGCCAGATGCACGAGGGGCGCACGCACTCGTCGCAAATCCACTGCTGCTTGCCCTTCATCTTATACATGTTCGCGCTCGGGCCGCCGAGGTCGCTGATCGTGCCGCGGAAATCCGGCATCTGTTTCACTGACTCAACCTCACGCAGGATCGACGCCTTCGAGCGCGACGCGACGAACTTCCCTTGGTGCGCCGAGATCGTGCAGAAGCTGCAACCGCCGAAGCACCCGCGATGCATGTTGATCGAGTGCTTGATCATCTCGTAGGCCGGGATCGGCCCGCGCTTGCGATACTTCGGGTGCGGCAAGCGCGTGTAGGGCAGGTCGAACGACGAATCGATCTGCGCTTCGCTCATCGTGGGATACGGCGGATTGATGACGAGCAGGCGCTCGCCCGTGCGCTGCAGGAGGCGCCGCGCCTTGGCGCGATTCGACTCGGTCTCGATGTTCTTGAAGTTGGCCGCGTAGAGCGCGCGGTCGGCGAGGCATTCCTCGTGCGAGTGCAGCTCGAAGTCGTCCCAGTTCTTGTTCTTCGGCGCCGTCTCGCCGGGCGGAAGCAACACGGCGGTTTGCGCGATCGTCGTCAGCGAAGAAAACGGCACGCCGCGTTTCAGGAGCCGCAGCACTTCCACCAACGGCAGCTCGCCCATGCCGTAGACGAGCATGTCCGCGCCGCTGCTGGCGAGGATGCCAGGCATGAGTTGGTCCGACCAATAGTCGAAATGCGTCACGCGCCGCAGGCTCGCCTCGATGCCGCCGAGCAGCACCGGCACGTCGGGATAAATCTGTTTCAGGACCTTCGAGTAAACCGTCGACGCGTAGTCGGGCCGGAAGCCGTGTGCGCCGCCGGGCGTGTAAGCATCTTCGCTGCGCAGCTTCTTGGCCGCCGTGTAGCGGTTGACCATCGAGTCCATGCAGCCCGCCGTGACGCCGAAGAAGTAGCGCGGCTTGCCGAGTTTCTTGAAGTCGCGCAGGTCGTCGCGCCAGTTCGGCTGCGCCAGGATCGCGATGCGAAAACCCTCGCGCTCGATCAGCCGGCTCACGACGGCCGTGCCGAACGCCGGATGGTCCACGTAGGCGTCACCGGTGACGAGGATCACGTCCACGTAGTCCCAGCCGCGCGCTTCCATCTCGTCGCGCGTCGTCGGGAGCCAGCGGGCTGGGTCCCAAGTTGGGTCTTTTTCGTGGGTCGTGGACATCTCGGCGCGGACCTTCAGCGAGCATTTTCCGAGACGCAAGCCGCGGGTTTGGGCCGTGAAACGCACGATGCGCTTTTACCTGTAGGTCCTCACCTTGCGTGAGGCCTGAAGCCTTGCCGCGACACGCGCCGCACTCGCGGCAAGGCTCGACACAAGGTCGAGCCCTACAACTCCTCCCATCGCTCCCGCATCGCTGCAATCGCTCATCTGCTCGTTTGACCGCTCCACGTCCGTCGGCATCGTCCCTGCTACCCCGCCACGCCCATGGACCTGCCGCGCACGATCCTCTGCCTCGCGAGTTTCCACAAAGGTTTCGAGTTTCTCAGGGAGGCAAAGGCGCAGGGCTGGATCGTCCTGCTCCTTACGTCGCAATCGCTGCAACACGAGGAGTGGCCGCGCGAAGCGATCGACGACATCTTCTACATGCCGGACGTGGAAAAAGTCTGGAAGCGCGATGATGTGATCAAAGGCGTCAGCTACCTCGCGCGCCAGCACAAGATCCACCGCGTCGCCGCGCTCGACGACTTCGACGTCGAAACCGCCGCGGCGATTCGCGAGCACCTGCGCATCCCGGGAATGGGCGAGACGACCGCGCGCTACTTCCGCGACAAGCTGGCAATGCGCCTCAAGGCGCGCGAAGCCGGCATTCCGGTGCCCGAGTTCACCAACGTCGCCAACTACGACGACATCCGCGCGTTCATGGCGCGCGTGCCCGGGCCTTGGCTGATCAAGCCGCGCCTCTCCGCCTCGGCACTCGGCATCCACAAGATCGAGCGGCCCGACGATCTCTGGCCGAAACTCGAGTCGCTCGGCGACGAACAGTCATTTCACCTGCTCGAGCAATTCGTTCCTGGCCGCGTCTTCCACGTCGATAGCATCATCAACGATCGCGAGGTCGTGTTCGCGATCGCGAGCCGCTACGGTGCACCGCCGTTGGCGGTCATGCACGGCGGGGGCATTTTCTCCACGATCATCTGCGAACACGGCTCCGCGGAGGAGCGCGCGCTGATCGCGGCCAACGCCACCGTCTTGAAAGCCATGGGCCACGTGCGCGGCGCCTCGCACACGGAGTTCATTCAGGCGGCCGACGGCACGTTTCATTTCCTCGAAACTTCCGCGCGCGTCGGCGGGGCGAACATCATGGACCTCGTCGAAACCGCCACCGGCCTCAATCTTTGGCGCGAGTGGGCGAAGGTCGAGACGCAGGAATCCGCCTACCGCGTGCCGCTGTGGCGGCGCGACTACGCCGGCCTGATCATGTCGCTCGCGCGCCAGGAATGGCCGGACTTGTCCGTGTTCGCCGAGCCCGAGGTCGTCATCCGACACAAGAAGCGCCACCACGTCGGCCTCGTTTGGTGCTCGCCGAGCTACGCGCGGGTCGAGCAGTTGCAGGCGGATTACCTCACGCGCGTGCAACGCGATTTCCACGCCAGCGCACCGGCACCGGCGAAGGCCACCGAGTAGCCCGCGCGGGCTGCACGCGCCGAGGTGGAACGCGTTGACCTCAACGCGTCCAAGGGCGCTCGCCGGCTATCGCGCGTCGCGCGCGCATTGAGGTCAAGGCGCTCCACCGCGGCGCCGGACGGCCAGCGATTCGTTCGTCCAGCGCGGTCCGATTGGTTTTCGTCCGCACCGGGCTGCCATTCGTCGCACCGCGGTTGCGATCCCGCGGCTCGCAGCCATCTTGATGGCATGAAACACGTCGAGCTGAGCGATGAGGCTTTCGCCGCGCTGCAGCGGCTCGCGACCGCGAAAAACCTGCCGCCGTCCGAGGTTCTCGCGTCGCTTCTGGGTGCCGGCAAACCGCTCGCGGGCGACCACCTGCTCTTCTACCTCGTCAGCGCCGAGTTCACGGCGCTGCCCAATCTCACCGAGCGCTACCTCGCGCTGCTCGCGTGGGCCGCGAAGAATTACGCCTGCGATTTTGCCGATTTCATTTCGCACCAGGAGAGCGCCCGCCACTACCTGATGCTCAACCGCGATGAAGTGAACGACGTCCGCGCGCACAACCACGCCCGCCAGATCGATGGCACGCAATTTTGGGCCGTCATGACCATCGACGACGCCACCAAAGCCCGTTTCGTGCGCCGCCTGCTGGAATTCATCGGCTGCCACGACGAGACCATCGCGCAAGCCGTCAAAGCCATCGGCCTCGAACACGCGTCAGGTCACGGCGTCCGCCTGCTGGCCGGTTGAGGAGCCCCGCCCGGGTCCACGTTTCCTGTAGCGGCGGTCTGTGACCGCCGAGCGAATACGACGACGCCCCCTCCGGCGGTCACAGACCGCCGCTACAGACGAGATAGCCGGGCCGCGCCTTACGCCCGCCTCAATCACTTTCGATTTGTCGCCCGCCAGACTCCCCGCTGGACTGCCGCCGTGCCTGACGACGCGCCCATCGAGCCCGAGAACAAGACGCGGAGCTTCCAGAATTTTTTCTCGTCCGTGCGCTACGCGGTCGAGGGATTCTGGGCCGCGCTCAAGCACGAGCCGTCGTTCCGCGAAGACCTGATCTTCGTCGCGCTGCTCACGCCGCTCGCGGTGATTCTGCCCGTGAACGCCGTGTCGACCGCGGTCATGATTTTCTCGCTGTTCCTGATCGTCATCATGGAACTCGTGAACTCCGCCATCGAGTGGACGATCGACGACATCTCGCTCGCCAAGCGCCCGTTCGCCAAGCGCGCGAAGGACATGGGCAGCGCGGCCGTATTCCTCTCCTACATCAACTGCTTCGTCGTGTGGGGCGTCATTCTACTGGCCAACTGGAATCGCATCGCTTCGCTCGAATTCCTGAAATGGCCGCCGAACTTCCTCCCGTAGCCCTCGTCACCGGCGCGTCACGCGGCATCGGTCGCGCCGCCGCCCAGCACCTCGCCGCCCGCGGCTTCCGGGTCGCCGTGCACTATCGCGAAAACGCCGACGCCGCTCGCGCCGTCGTTGCCGCGCTGCCCGGCACCGGCCATGGCGTCGTCGCCGCCGATGTCTCCGCCCCTGTGCAATGTGAAGCGCTGATCGCGGCCGTCCTCCAACAGTTCGGCGAACTCGACGTGCTGGTGAACAACGCCGGCATCTTCGAGGAACACGACATCCGCCACGTCTCCGCCGCGAACTGGGCCCGCGCGTGGGAACGCACACTCGCCGCCAATCTCCTCGGGCCCGCGCACCTGATTTTCCACGCCGTGCAATACATGCGTCCGCGCCGCCGCGGTCGCGTGATCAACGTCACTTCGCGCGGCGCTTTCCGCGGTGAACCCACGGCCCCCGCTTACGGCGCCTCGAAGGCCGCGCTCAACTCCTTCGGCCAATCCATGGCCCGCGCGCTCGCCGCCGACTCGATTTATTTCTACACGCTCGCGCCGGGCTGGATCGACACCGACATGGCCACGTCATCGCTCACCGGCCCCGGTGCCGCCGACGTGCTCGCGCAACACCCGCTCGGCCGCGTCGGCACGCCGGAAGAAATGGGCGAGATCATCGGCTGGCTCGCGACGGACGCCCCCGCGAACATGACCGGCTGCATCATCGACGCCAACGGCGCGTCGTATCTGCGCACGTAGTCGGGGCCGGTAGCGCAGGCGTCTCGCCTGCATCGACCGTTTTGCCGGCGAGGCGCCTACGCTACGCCCTGCCGCATTCTCAGCGCAGCCGCCCGAACAAATACGCCCCGACGCCGACCATCGCGAGATTCGGCAAACACGCCGCCCAGAGCGGGTCGACATAGCCCTTGGCCCCCAGCAACGACGCGATGTTGCTAAGCAGATAATAAATGAAAAACAGGCCGATCGATTTCGACACGCCGACCACCGGACTTACCCGCACGCCGGACACCGCAAACGGCACCGCGATCGCCAGGATGATCAGCGGCCCGAGCGTCTCGGCCAGCACGCTGTAATAGCGCACCGCATAGCTCGTCACCTTGGGATTATCCTCCGCCGTGAAATACTCCACGATCCGCTCCAGCTCGAAGAACGACAGTTCGCGCGCCTTCAACGAGAGCATCAGCATCAGCTTCGGGTCCTCGTTGTAGTGCGGCATCGTCTTCGCCTCGAACGCCCGGGAGCGCATCACTTCCCCTGCATCGACGTCGAACCACACTTCCCGTCCATCCCGAAACGACCACTGCTGCTTTGCCTCATCGTAGGTCGCTTCGCGCGCCATGAGGCGCGTCTTTTCCCGCCGCCGCGCGTCGAGCTCGGAAACCGTGACGCCGTAGGCCGTTTTCGCGACCCGGCTGTAGCGATTGATATACCACATCCGATTCGCGCGCGGGTTGTCGAACGTCACGCTCGGCACCATCCCGACGGAACTCGTCATCGGCTTCTTCAGCTCCGCCTGGATGCGATACGACTCCTTCAAACCGCGCGAGCGCTCGACCGAGCGCGGCACGATGTAGGCGTTGAGCATCAGCGTGACGCCGCAGAACACCACGCCTGCCACCCACAGCACCCGCGTCGTGCTGAAAATATTCAGCCCCGCCGCGCGAATCGCCGTGATCTCGTTATTGCGGTGCAGTTTTCCGAGCACGAACAGCAGCGACAGCAGCAACGACAACGGCAGCACCACCGACAGCTGGCTCGGCATCAGCGCCGCGTAATACTTTAAAACCTCATCGAGCCCGACGTTGAGCTCGAGCAGGTCGCGGAAATCGTCGTAAAGCGACGACATCATCATCAGCCCCGTCGTGGCGCACAGCAGCAGGCCGAGGATTTTCAGCCATTCACGCAGCAGGTAGCGGTCGAGGAGCGTCACGCGCCGGTCAGACAAGCGCGCGCGCCGCCGGTGTCCAAGCCAATATGTCATGCGCCCGGTATTGCTCCGGCGAGCGGACGCCCTTCGCTTGCGCCATGCGCCATTTTCTCCGCTCGCTCCTCCTCCTGCCGCTCTGCGCGGCGGCCGCACTCAGCGCCGAGCCGATCAAGATCGGCCAATACGGCGCCTTCACCGGCAAGGAAGCCGCGTTCGGCCTCGCCGCCCGCAAGGGCGTCATCCTGGCCGTCGAGGAACTCAACGCCGCCGGCGGCGTGATCGGGCGGCCGGTGGAGCTGATCACGGCCGACAACCAGTCGAAGCCCGGCGAGTCCGCGACCATCGCGAAAAAGTTCGCCGCGCGGGACAAGGTCGTCGCCGTGCTCGGCGGCAACCCGTCGACCAATTCGCTCGAAGCCGCGCCCGTGTTGCAGGGCGCGAAGATTCCGATGATCGCCATCTCCTCCACCAACCCGCGCGTCACGCAGGTCGGCGACTACATCTTCCGCGCCTGCTTCATCGATCCGTTCCAAGGCGCGGTGCTGGCCAAATTCGCGCACGACACGCTCAAGGTGCGCAAGGTCGCGATCCTCACGTCGGTCTCCAACGCCTACAGCGTCGGCATCTCCAAGGTGTTTCGTGAGCGCTTCACCGCGCTGGGCGGCACGATCGTCGTCGAACAGAAACACAACGAGGGCGACAAGGATTTCCGCGCCCAGCTCACGGCCATCAAGGCGACGGGCGCCGAGGCGATTTTTCATTCAAGCAATTACACCGAAGGCGCGCTCATCTGCATCCAAGCGCGACAGCTCGGCTTCACCGGCTCGCTCTTCGGCGGCGACGCCTGGGAGGCGCCGGAGCTGATCACGATCGGCGGCAAGGCGGTCGAGGGTGTTTACTACTCGACGCACGCCTCGCCGGAATCGCCCGCGCCGGAGGTGCAGAACTTCGTGAAAAAATTCCGCGCCCGCTGGGGCGAGACGCCGGACTCGATCGCCGCCCAGGGCTACGACGCGGCCGGCCTGCTCTTCGACGCCCTGCGCCGCGCCGGCACGACCGACTCGGCCGCGCTGCGCCAGGCGATCGCGACGACCAAAGACTACCCGGGCGTGACCGGTCGCATCACGATGGACGCGGACCGCAACCCGTCGAAGGGCGCCGTCATCCTCACGGTGCGCGACGGCGCGTTCAAGTTCGTCGAAGCAGTTCAACCCTGAGCCGTTCGAGGCTTGCGGGCAGTTCTGACGTCCAGGTGGAGCGCGTTGACCTCAACGCGCTCGGCAGACAACGCATTGAGGTCAATGCGCTCCACCTCGCTTGGAGCGCTCAATGACAGTCGACAGTGAGTTCATCGCACGCCTCATGCGGGTGAATTCGCGAGATTCGCGGGCGTTTGCAGAGGTTGGTTGATGGCTGATGAATTTTCAGAAGACCGACTCTCACTCGGGACCGCGGGAAGAATGCAGCGCCGCGCAGTTGAGAGTTGAGAGTTGGCCCGCGGGAGTTTGAGTGGCCGCCCACACATGCCACGACTGACCTATACCCTGCTGGTCGCGGCGGCGCTTTGGAGCGCCGTGACGCTGTCCGCCCAAGAAACCATCAAGATCGGCGAGTTCGCCTCGCTCACCGGCAAAGAGGCCGGCTTCGGCAACGAATCGCACAACGGCACGCTCCTCGCCGTGGAGGAAATCAACGCCGCGGGCGGCGTGCTCGGTCGTCAGCTGCAACTCATCACCGAGGATAACCAGAGCAAGCCGGGCGAGTCCGCCACGGTCGTCAAAAAGCTCATCTCGCGCGAGAAGGTCGTCGCGATCCTCGGCGAAGTCGCATCGAGCCGCTCGCTCGAAGCCGCGCCGATCGCGCAGGCCGCGAAGATCCCGATGGTGGCGCCGTCCTCGACCAACCCGCGCGTCACGGAAGCCGGCAACTACGTTTTCCGCGTCTGCTTCATCGACCCGTTCCAAGGCACCGTGCTGGCGAAGTTCGTAAAGGACACGCTGAAGCTGAAACGCGTCGCGATCATGACCTCCGTGTCGTCGGCCTACAGCGTCGGCCTGACGAAGTTCTTCAAAGAGCGCTTCACCGCCGACGGCGGCACGATCGTCGCCGAACAAAAATACAACGAGGGCGACAAGGACTTCCGCGCGCAACTCACCGCGATCAAGGCCGCCGGCGCCGAAGCGATCTTCGCGTCAGGTTACTACACCGAAGCCGCGCTCATCACCGCGCAGGCCCGGCAACTCGGCCTGAATGTCCCGCTCTTCGGCGGCGACGGCTGGGACAACCCCGCGCTGCTCGAAATCGGCGGCGCCGCGATGGAGGGCACGTATTTCTCCACGCACTTCGCCGCCGACAATCCCTCGCCCGCCGTGCAGGGCTTCATCGAGCGCTTCAAGAAACGCTTCAACGGCACCACTCCCGGCGCGATGGCATGCCTCGGCTACGACTCCGTGCTCGTGCTCGCCGACGCGATCAAGCGCGCGGGCTCGACCGAGCCCGCCAAGGTCCGCGAAGCGCTCGCACAGACGAAGGACTTCGAAGCAGTCTCCGGCCGCACCACGATCGACCCGAAGCGCAACGCCTCCAAAGCGGCGGCGATGCTCACGATCAAGGGCGGCAAGTATCAGTTCGTGGAGTCGATCGCTCCGTGAGCGAGGCGCAGGAAAGATAAACTCCGACGCCGTCGCTCGCGAAACCGCGGACGGCGGCCCGATTCCCGCTTACCGCTCCGTCTCGCTTTCCAACACCGGCTCCTAGCTTTGACCGAATTTCTTCAACAACTGCTCAACGGCATCTCGCTCGGCGCGATCTTCGCGCTCATCGCGCTGGGTTACACGATGGTTTACGGCGTGCTGCGCTTCATCAATTTCGCGCACGCTGACATCTTCATGGTCGGAGCGTTCGTCGGCTACTACGCCGGCCAGATCGTGCCCGCCGGCTCGATCTGGGGCGGACTCGCCGCGCTCGTCCTCGCGATGATCGCGTGCGCCGTGCTCGGCGTGATCATCGAGCGGCTCGCCTACCGTCCGCTGCGCAACGGCCCGACGCTGAACGTGCTCATCACCGCCATCGGCATTTCGCTCCTGCTGCAAAACGTCGGGCAATACGTCTTCGGCGCCACGCCGCGCGCGTTCCCGGAGCTCTTCCCGGTCGCGACGTTCGACCTCGGCGGCGTTTTCATCTCGAGCAACCAGCTCGTCGTGATCGGCGTCACGCTGGTGCTGTTGTTCGCGCTGCGCTTCATCGTGATGCGCACAAAAATCGGCACCGCGATGCGCGCCGTCTCGATGAACAAGCAGGCCGCGTCGCTCGTCGGCATCAACAACGACTACGTTATCTCGTTCACCTTCGCGCTCGGCTCGGCCCTGGCGGCGGCGGGCGGCATCCTCTACGCGCTCAATTACCCGTCGATCGATCCGCTGATGGGCGTGCTGCCGGGTTTGAAAGCGTTCGTCGCCGCGGTGCTCGGCGGCATCGGCAACATCCCGGGCGCCGCGCTCGGCGGGTTGCTGCTGGGAGTGGTCGAGACCTTCGTGAACGGCAGCGAGTGGTCCACCTACAAGGACGCCATCGCGTTCACGCTGCTGATCCTGATCCTGCTCTTCCGCCCCGCCGGCCTGCTCGGGCGCCACGTGAAGGAGAAGGTCTGACATGAAACTGCCGCGCCCGCTCCTCAGCTTGCTCGCCGCGCTGGTCGTCGCGTGGATTCTTTCCGCCAACGCGGAGCGCATCGATCCTTACCACCTCGATGTCGCGGTCGGTGTCGGCATCGCCGTCATCCTCGCCGTGAGCCTGAATCTCGTGAACGGCTTCACGGGACAATTCTCGCTCGGACACGCCGGCTTCATGTCGGTCGGCGCCTACCTTTCCGCCTCCGTCACGATGTTTCTCGGTCCGAAGTTGCTCGGCGAAGACGGCGGCAGCGCGTGGCAACAACAGGCGCTCTTCCTCGGTGCACTCATCGCGGGCGGCGTCAGCGCAGCCTTCACGGGGCTGCTCGTCGGCATCCCGTCGCTGCGGCTGCGCGGCGACTACCTCGCGATCGTCACGCTCGGTTTCGGTGAAATCATCCGCGTCGTTTTCCAGAACTGCGAACCGCTCGGCGGCGCGCTCGGTCTCAATGGCATTCCCGCCTACACGACGATCTTCTGGGTCCTCGCCGCGGCGGCGGTGACGATCTTCACGATCCACTGCCTCGTGCACTCGACGTATGGCCGCGGCTTCCTCGCCACGCACGACGACGAGATCGCCGCCGAAGCGGTCGGCCTCAACACGACGCGCTACAAGATCGTGGCGTTTGTCGTCGGCGCGTTTTTTGCCGGCGTCGCGGGCGGACTCTACGGCCACTTCAAGCAGACGATTTCCGCGACGGGTTTCGATTTCACGAAATCGATCGAGATCGTCGTGATGGTCATCCTTGGCGGCATGGGCAACACCATCGGCGTGATCCTCGCCGCCGTGCTGCTCACCTTGCTGCCGGAGCTGCTGCGCGAGTTTTCCGACTACCGCATGATCGTCTACTCGCTCCTGCTGGTGGTGCTGATGCTCGTGCGTCCCGAAGGGCTGTTCAACTTTCAGCGCAGAAAGGCGAAGTCGTGAGCGCGCCCCTCGCCTCGCCCGCGCCGCCGGGCGCCACGCCCATTCTCCAACTCGATCGCGTCACGATCCGCTTCGGTGGCCTGACCGCGGTCAACGCCGTGGATTTCGCCATCAACGAGGGCGAGCTCATCGGCCTGATCGGCCCAAACGGCGCAGGGAAAACCACCGTCTTCAACCTGATCACCGGCGTCTACGCGCCGACCGAGGGCGCCGTGCGCTTTTGCGGCCAAGACCTCGCCGGCCGGCCACCGTTCGCCCGCGCCGAGCTGGGCATCGCGCGCACGTTTCAAAACATCCGGCTTTTCCGCAGCCTGAGCGTGCTCGACAACGTGCGCGTCGCGATGAACCTGCACCGCGCCAACTCGCCGCTCCAATCGCTGATCCGCCTGCGCCGCCATCGCGAGGAAGAGGCCGCGCTCACCCAACGCGCCGACGAGTTGCTCGAGATTTTCAACCTGCGCCGCTTCCGCGATGCCGGCGCCACGAGCCTTCCCTACGGCGAACAGCGTCGCCTCGAAATCGTGCGCTGCCTCGCCACGCGTCCGCGCCTGCTGCTGTTGGACGAACCGGCCGCCGGCATGAACCCGAGCGAAAAAGTCGCGCTCGTGGAGCTGATCCAGCGCGTCCATCGCGAATTCAAGCTCTCGATCCTGCTCGTCGAGCACTCGATGCGCGTCGTGATGGGCTGCTGCTCGCGCATCGGCGTGCTTGATTACGGCGTGAAGATCGCCGACGGCTCGCCCGCGCAAATCCAGTCCGACCCGAAGGTCATCGAAGCCTATCTCGGCGAGGACCACGCGACATCGTTGTCGCACCACTGATGCAATTTTCGATTCTCGATTCTCGATTTTGGATTAGCGGCTGCGACAGCCGGGCCAATCTGTCGTGACTCCTGCCCAATCGAAAATCGAGAATCCCAAATCGAAAATGCTTCAGGTTTCCGACCTCTCCGTCTCCTACGGCGCCATCTCCGCGCTGGGCGGCATTTCCTTTCACATCGAGCAAGGCCGCATCGTCACGCTCATCGGCGCGAACGGCGCGGGCAAAACCACCACGCTCAAAACGCTTTCCGGACTGCTGCGACCGCGGAGCGGCTCGATCAAATTCAAGGGCGAGGAAATCAGCCGCCTGCCCGCGCACCACATCGTCGCGCGCGGTCTCGGCCACGTGCCCGAAGGCCGCATGGTGTTCGCCAACCTCACCGTCGACGAAAACCTCGCGATGGGCGCGTTCCTGCAAAAGGACAAGGCGCGCATCGCCGCGAATCGCGAGTATGTCTTCGCCGTTTTTCCGCGCCTGAAGGAGCGTCTCACTCAGGCGGCCGGCACGCTCTCGGGCGGCGAGCAGCAGATGCTGGCCATCGGCCGCGCGCTGATGGGCGACCCCAAGCTGCTCATGCTCGACGAGCCGTCGCTCGGCATCGCACCGAAGCTGATCAGCACGATTTTCGAGAAGATCATCGAGATCAATCGCGAGCACGGCGTGACCATCCTCCTCGTCGAACAGAACGCCCGCCTGGCCCTCGAAATCTCGCACGAAGCCTACGTCCTCGAGTCCGGTCGCGTCGCGATGCAGGGCGCGTCCGAAAAACTGCGCCACGATCCCGCGCTGAAAGCCGCCTATCTCGGCGGCTGACGCGCCGGCGTCGCACCCTGGTTCGCCATCGCGAGCCTGACGCGGCGCGTTCATCGCTTCGTCGCAGACCGCACGCGGGCAAAGGGGGCGCCGCTGTCCCAGTGGCGCCTTTCGCGCACGCTGCCGCCAACGACGTTCGCGTCGTCGCCGGGACGGCGACGACCACCTTGAAGCGGCAGGTGCGAATGGCGATGCACACGCGGCTGACACGCCGCTTCGCACGCTCGGACAACTTGGGGTTTGCCCGCGCGAGGGCTTCGCCTTTCATCGCGCGCACTTATGGCAGATACCCCTCCGAAGGAGGCCTGGAGTTCGCGTCTGGGTGTGATCCTCGCGGTCGCCGGCAGCGCGGTCGGCTTGGGCAACTTCCTGCGCTTCCCCGGTCTCGCCGCGCAATACGGCGGCGGGCCGTTCATGGTCGCCTACTTCACATCGATGGTGCTCATCGGCATTCCCATCTGCTGGGCCGAATGGACGATGGGCCGCGAGGGAGGCGCACGCGGCTATCATTCCTCGCCGGGCATTTTCCACGTGTTGCTCGGTCGTCCGTGGGCGAAATACCTCGGCTTGCTCGGCGTGCTCGTGCCGGTCGGCGTGTATTGCTACTACGTCGTGATCGAGGCGTGGTGCCTCGGCTATGCGTGGCAGGCACTGAGCGGCGATCTCGCGAAGAAGGGCTTCGATTACTCGGGCTATTTTGCGGCATTCACCGGCGTCGCGGCCGACGGCTCGGCGTTTCACTTCGGACTCGATGCGGCGGGCTTCTGGCTCGCGGTCGTTTTTCTGCTCAACTTCTACTACATCTACCGCGGTCTCTCGAAGGGCATCGAAAAGGTCTGCACCTACGGCCTGCCGGTGCTGATCGTGCTCGCCTTCATCATTCTCGCCCGCGTGCTCACGCTCGGCACGCCTGACCCGACGAAGCCGGACCAAAGCCTGCTCAACGGCCTCGGTCAGATGTGGAATCCCGGCGACTGGCAGCGCTTGAAGGACCCGCAGCTGTGGCTCGCCGCCGCCGGGCAGATTTTCTTCACGCTCTCGGTCGGCTTCGGCGTGATCATCAACTACGCGAGCTATCTCAAGCCGAAGGACGACGTGGTGCTCAGCGGCTTGACCGCCACCGCCGCCAACGAATTCTGCGAAGTCGGACTCGGCGGTCTCATCACCGTGCCGGCGGCGTTCGTGTTCTTCGGCGCCGCCGCGGTGGGTGGCGGCACGTTCGGCCTGGCGTTTCAGGTGCTGCCCAATGTGTTCGCGCACATGCCGCTCGGGTCGCTCTTCGCCTTCATGTTTTTCCTCCTGCTGTTCCTCGCCGCGGTCACCAGCTCGCTCTCAATGCTGCAGCCGGGCATCGCGTTTCTCGAGGAAGGACTCGGACTGCAGCGCAAATCCTCGGTCGCGCTCCTCGGATTCGTCACCGCGGTCGGGACGATGCTCGTGTGGTGGTTCAGCAAGGATTTGAAGGCGCTCGACACGATCGACTTCTGGATCGGGACCGTCGCGATCTTTCTGCAAGGCACGCTCATGATCATCGTGTTCTCCTGGGTGCGCGGCGTGGAGCACGGTTACCAGGAAGCGCGACGCGGTGCAGAGATCGCGTTGCCCGCGCTGATCAAGCCGGTGTGGCGTTACCTCACGCCGACATTCCTGCTGCTGATTCTCGTCACGTTCGTCCTGAAAAACGCCTTCGGCTGGAACCTGAGCTTCACGGCCGCCGAGTTCACGCCGTCCGGCTACATTACCGACCTCGTCGGCACGAATCCCAACAACGTCGCGCGCCTCGCGGTAATGTTCATCATCCTGCTCGGCGCCTACACCGCCCTCCTGATCCACCTCGCCGGCGAGCGCTGGGCCAAACGCGATCAGCCGGCCAAACCCACTCTCGCACCATGACCACCGCCGGCTGGATTACGATGATCGTCTCCGTAGGCGGCGTCACGCTGCTCTGCGTCTGGACCATGAGCCGCGTGCTGCGCGGCCACAAACCCGACCACGACCTCGGCCACATCGAGCCCGTCCACGAGGACGAAACCGAGCAACGCTGACGCCTCACCGCATCGCCGCCCTTGGGTGTAGGGCCGGTTTCCAACCGGCTCCCCGCATCGTCAGTCGTTTGGACCAGTCAAAGACTGGCCCTACTCACGCATCGTCACCCGCCTTGCGCCGCTCCGGACCGGGCGGCGTTTTTATTTCGTTCAGTCAGAACCGGCGCGCGTCCGCTTGAGCCGCGCCTGCGAATCTGGCGCAATGCTCGCCGCTGCCCCGCACCCCATGAATGCTCACTCTCGCGCTGTGCTCGCCTGCCTCTCCCTCTTCGTCGCGTCGCTCGTCGTCTCGACCGCCGCCCCGCTCGCCACTTGGCCCGAGCCGACGCGCGAGAACAAACCGTGGGTCCGCTGGTGGTGGCCGGGCAGCGGCGTCGACGAGAAAAACCTCACGCGCGAACTCGAGTCATTCGCGGCCGCCGGCCTCGGCGGTGTCGAAATCACGCCGATCTACGGCGCACGCGGCTACGAGTCGCGCTACATCGATTTCCTTTCGCCGCGCTGGGTGGAGCTTCTCACCCACACCGGCCGTGAAGCAAAACGCCTCGGCCTCGGCGTCGACATGGCCACCGGCACCGGCTGGCCGTTCGGCGGCCCGCATGTCTCCGCCAGCGACGCCTCGCAAAAACTCGTGCTCAAGGACGGCCGCCTCGCCGGCGAACCCACCGGCATGCAGGTGAAACGCGCCGCGCCCGGCGGCGCCGGCAACGTGCTCGATCCCTTCTCCACCGCCGCGCTCGACCGTTACCTCGCACCGTTCGGCGCCGCCTTCGAAAAACTTCCGCGCGACCTGCTGCGCGGCCAGTTCCACGACTCCTACGAATACTACGGCGCCAGTTGGACGCCGGGCGTCGCCGAGCGCTTCCGCGCGATGCACGGCTACGACGTGAACGACCACGCCGCCGAGTTGCTCGGACAAAAACCCTGCGACCCGGACACGCTCGCGCGCCTCAAAGCCGACTACCGCGCCACGCTTGCGCAGCTGCATCTCGAGTATCTGCAAGGCTGGGCAAAATGGTCGCGCGAACGCGGCTGGATCATTCGCAACCAATCGCACGGCGCCCCCGCCAACATCCTCGATCTCTACGCGACCGCCGACATTCCCGAAACCGAGGTCTTCGGCTCCACGCCGTTCCCGATTCCCGGCCTGCGCCGTATCGTGGCCGAACTGCGCAACGACCAGGATTTGCCCGAGTCGCTGGTCATCCGCGTCGCATCGTCCGCCGCCCACGTCGCCGGCCGCAAACTCGTCTCGAGCGAGACGCTCACGTGGCTGCGCGAGCACTGGAAGGAAGCGCCCTCGATGATGAAGCCCGAGATCGATCGCCTGTTCGTCGAGGGCATCAACCACATCGTCTATCATGGCACGGCCTACTCGCCCGCCGACGCACCGTGGCCCGGCTGGCTCTTCTACGCCTCGACCGAGTTCAACGACCGCAACCCGCTCTGGCCCGATCTCGCCGCGCTCAACACCTACGTCGCCCGCGTGCAGTCCGTCCTTCAAGCCGGCGCGCCCGACACCGACGTGCTGCTCTACTGGCCCGTGCACGACGTCTGGAACGATTCCGGCAAACTCATCAACCAACTCGGCGTGCACGACGTGAGTTGGCTGACCAAATCGCCCATGGGCCAGCTCGCCCAAGCGTTTCAGCAACGCGGCATCACGTTCGACTACATCTCCGACGCGCAACTCGCCGCGACGTCCACCGCCGGCCGAAACAACCCTCATCTCCGCACACCAGGCGGCAACACGGCGCGCATCCTCGTCATCCCCGCCGCACGCCGCATGCCCGTCGAAACGCTGCGGCAGATCACGACGCTCGCCGCCGCCGGTGCGACCGTAGTCGTGCAACAACTCCCCGAAGACGTCCCCGGCTACGGTCGCCTCGAAGAACGCCGCGCCGCGTTCAAAGAGCTGCTCGCCGCCCTCGGCAACACGCGCGCCGTCGTCGTCGGCAGCCCTGAACCCGACGCTCTGCTCGCGACGCCCGCCTTCGCACAGCAAGTGCGTCGCGAATCGATCGTGGACGCCGGCGTCAGTTTCATCCGCCGCCGCACCGATCTCGGCCACGATTACTTCTTCGCCAACCTCAGCGCCAAGGCGCTCGACGGCTGGGTGACGCTCGGCGTCGCCGCCGACGAAGCGTTCATCCTCGATCCGCTCACGGGCCGCAGTGGCCGCGCCGCGCTCAAAGCCGACGGCCCGCGCGCGGCGGTTTATCTTCAGCTCGCCAGCGGCCAGTCGCTGATCGTGCGCACGAGCACGCGCCGCCAACCCGAAGCGTCCGCCGCCGCGTGGACCTACACCGCGCCCAGCGACGGACCGATCATCCTGACGGGCGTTTGGCAGATCGACTTCCTCCGCGGCGGCCCGGCGTTGCCCGCCACCATCCAAACCTTCGACCTGAAATCCTGGACCGAAATCGGCGACGCCGAGGCGAAGCGTTTCGCCGGCACCGCGCGCTACCGCCTCGAATTCGACCTGCCCGCCACCGCCCGCGCCGAGGACTGGCTCCTCGATCTCGGCGATGTCCGTGAGACCGCCCGCGTGCGTCTCAACGGTCGCGACGCCGGTGTGGCGTGGTCGCTGCCTTTCCACCTGCGCGTCGGCGAGTTCCTCCAGCCAGGTCGCAACGTGCTCGAGATTGAGGTCACCAACCTCGCCGCCAATCGGATCCGCGACATGGACCAGCGCGGCGTCGACTGGAAGATCATGCACGAGATCAACTACGTGAACATCCTCTACAAGCCCTTCGACGCCTCGACGTGGGACCTC
The DNA here is from genome assembly GCA_023432225.1 of Verrucomicrobiota bacterium. GTDB lineage: Bacteria > Verrucomicrobiota > Verrucomicrobiia > Opitutales > Opitutaceae > Didemnitutus. Next base: position 1,089 of record JAEYUW010000003.1, on the reverse strand, counting down.
TCCGCCTCCGGCCTGCTCGGCCCGGTGCGCTTGGCGCCGTTGACGAACCTGCAACTACGCTGATCGATCACGGAGTTGTAGGGCCTCACCTTGCGTGAGGCCTCGGCGGGATCGCGGCCCATGCTACGTTCTCAGGGCGAGGCTCGACACAAGGTCGAGCCCTACAAAATGACCGCGCCTCAGCGTCGCCCCGCATTCCCCCGCTTGATTTTTTCCAGAGCCCGCTAAACTAGCGGGCTTCGTTTTTTCACTCTCCCTTTCACCCTCACACCTCCCTCCCATGTCCACCACCACTCCGCAAAAATTCGAGTTCCAAGCCGAGATCAAGCAGTTGCTCGATATCGTCATCCACTCGCTCTACACGGAGAAGGAAATCTTCGTGCGCGAGCTCGTGTCGAACGCCTCCGACGCGCTGGAGAAACTCCGCCACCTCCAGCTGACCGAGAAGGACGTCCACGACGACAACCTGCCGCTCGAGATCAACATCACGACCGACGACAAGGCGAAGACCGTCACGATCCAGGACTTCGGCATCGGCATGACGCGCGACGAGCTGATCAAGAATCTCGGCACCATCGCGCACTCCGGTTCGAAGCAGTTCCTCAAGGCGCTCGGTGAGTCCGGCGCGAAGAACAGCAATCTTATCGGCCAGTTCGGCGTCGGCTTCTACAGCGCGTTCATGGTCGCGAAGTCCGTGAAGGTTTACTCGCACTCGTGGAAGAAGGACGCGCCCGGCCACGTCTGGACCAGCGACGGCTCCGGCAGCTACGAAGTCGAGGAAGTCGCCGACCAGCAGCGCGGCGCGAAGATCGTCGTCGAGCTGAAGAACGAGTGCGCCGACTTCGCTCAGGACTGGAAGCTCAAGGAAATCCTCACGCGCTACAGCGCCTTCGTCGGCTTCCCCATCACGCTCAACGGCGAGAAAATCACCACCGTCCAGGCGCTCTGGCTGCGCAACAAGTCCGAGATCAAGGACGAGGAATACACCGAGTTCTACAAGTTCCAGGCCCACGCCCACGACGAGCCGCGCTACCGCCTGCACTTCAACGCCGACGCGCCGCTCACGATCAACGCGCTCGTCTTCGTCCC
>JAEYUW010000033.1 GCA_023432225.1 Verrucomicrobiota bacterium | reverse complement strand
TCCGCACCGGCGTGAAGGCCGGCATGGACATCGACGCGTTCGCGCCGCGCCTCTCGTTCTTCTGGGCGCAGGGCAAGAACCTGTTCATGGAAGTCGCGAAGATGCGCGCGGGCCGCCTGCTCTGGGCGAAGATCGTCAAGCAGTTCAACCCGAAGAACCCGAAGTCGATGGCGCTGCGCACGCACTCGCAGACCTCGGGCTGGTCGCTGACCGAGCAGGATCCGTTCAACAACGTCGCGCGCACTTGCGTCGAAGCGATGGCGGCCGTCATGGGCCACACGCAATCGCTGCACACCAACTCGCTCGACGAGGCCATCGCGTTGCCGACGGATTTCTCCGCCCGCATCGCGCGCAACACGCAGCTCGTGCTCCAAGCCGAGTCCGGCGTGTGCAACGTCGTCGATCCGTGGGGCGGCAGTTACTACGTCGAACGCCTCACGCACGAACTCGTGCAAAAGGCGTGGGCGCACATCGAGGAAGTGGAAAAACTCGGCGGCATGGCCAAGGCCATCGAGACCGGTTTGCCCAAGCTCCGCATCGAGGAAGCCGCCGCGCGCCGCCAGGCGATGATCGACTCCGGCGCCGAGACGATCGTCGGCGTGAACAAATACCGCCTCGAACAGGAAGCGCCGATGGACATTCTCGAGGTCGACAACACCGCCGTCCGGGAGGCCCAGATCAAGCAGCTCCAAAAACTCAAAGCCGAGCGCGACAATGCCGCCGTGCAACGTTGCCTCGCCGCACTCACCGAGGCCGCGAAAAACGGCACCGGCAACCTGCTCGAACTCTCCGTCGAAGCCGCGAAGGCGCGCGCAACGCTCGGTGAAATCTCCGACGCACTCGAAGTCGTCTACGGTCGCTATCAGGCGCAGATCCGCTCGGTGTCGGGCGTTTACCAGAAGAGCTTCAGCCAACAGGGTGAGGTGCAGAAAGTGCGTGCGATGGCCGACGCGTTCGCCGAACGCGAGGGCCGCCGTCCGCGCATCCTCATTGCGAAGCTCGGCCAGGACGGTCACGACCGCGGCGCGAAAGTCGTCGCGACGGCAATGGCCGACATGGGCTTCGACGTCGACATCGGGCCGCTCTTCCAAACGCCGGAAGAAGCCGCGCGCGACGCCGTCGAGAACGACGTGCACGTCGTCGCGATGAGTTCGCTCGCCGCGGGTCACAAGACCCTGCTGCCGCAACTCGTCGCCGCGCTGAAATCGCACGGCCGTGACGACATCCTCGTCGTCGCCGGCGGTGTGATTCCGGCACAGGACTACGACTACCTCTATCAACGCGGTGCGGCGGCCATCTTTGGGCCCGGCACCCCGATCCCGCACTCCGCGGCCGTCGTGCTCGAAAAGCTCTCGGCTGCGGCCGTGAGCTGAGCGGGGCGGTCGTGAGCCGCGAACCGCAGTGGTCCGCTGTAGGGCGGGGTCTCCCGACCCCGCCGCGCACCTGGCGCGACATTCGCAACGGCGGGGGCGGGAGACCCCGCCCTACAGCGCTGGCGCGCGCTCGCCAAAGGTGGTCGCCGCTGTCCCCGGTGGAGCGCGTTGACCCCAACGCGCTCGGGACTGTAGCCCGCAGCGGACAAGAGCGCATTGAGGTCAATGCGCTCCACCTGCGATGAGCGCTTCGTCGCATCGCCCCGATTGGGTGCCGCCCGAGGCCGGTGCGGAATTCGCCACGCGCGTCGTCGCGGGCACGCCGGCCCGCGCGATTCCCGGCACGCGCGGCAAGCGACGCAGTGCCGACGACGTCGCGAAACTCGCCGAGTCGATTCGCGCCGGTGACCGAGGCGCACTCGCGCGCGGCATCACGCTGATCGAAAGCCGCGCCGCGACCCACCGCACGGCCGCCGACGAACTTCTCCGCGCGCTCTCGCCGCACAGCGGTGGCGCGGTGCGCGTCGGCATCACGGGTCCGCCGGGCGCGGGCAAAAGCACGTTCATCGACGCGCTCGGCACGCTGCTTTGCACGGCCGGCAAAAAGGTCGCGGTGCTCTCGGTCGATCCGAGCAGCCCGATCACGCACGGCAGCATTTTGGGCGACAAGGCGCGCATGGAGAAACTCTCGCGCCTGCCGAACGCTTTTATTCGTCCTTCGCCGAGTGGTTGCGAGCTCGGCGGCGTCGCGCGGCGCACGCGCGAGACGATTGTGCTGTGCGAAGCCGCGGGCTTCGAAGTGGTGCTCGTCGAGACCGTCGGCGTGGGCCAGAGCGAGGTGCTCGTGCGCGGCATGGTGGATTGTTTCCTCGTGCTGTTGCTCGCCGGCGCGGGCGACGAGCTGCAAGGCATCAAGAAGGGCATCATCGAACTCGCCGACGTGCTCACGGTGAACAAGGCCGACGGCGACAACCGCGCGCGGGCCGAGGCGGCGCGGCGCGAGTTTTCGCGCGCGTTGCATTATCTCTCGGCGCCGGAAGGCACGTGGCAGCCGCCCGTGTTGTCGTGCTCGGCCTACACCAACGAAGGCGTCCCGGAAGTCTGGCAGGCCGTCGAGCGCTTCGTCACGCAGGCGCGCGACCGTGGTGCGTTCGAGTTGCGGCGACGCGAGCAAGCGCTGGCGTGGCTCGATGCGCTGGTGGACGAAGGGCTGCGCGAAGCGTTCGCGGCGCGGGCGGATGCGGCTCATTTGCGCCGCGAACTCGAAGCGCAAGTCGCGACCGGACAATTACCAGCGCCCGCGGCCGCCCGCCAGCTCCTGCGCGTGGCGGGAATGACACACCCGCCGTCCTGAAACAGCACAGACCGGGCAAAAAACGCGCAGCCCCTTTTTTACTCTCTCACTACACTCAATCCCGCTCGCTCTTTTCGCCATGATCACAGCCATCGACCACCTCGGTATCGCCGTCAAATCGCTCGACGAAGCGGTGCCGCTCTATGAAAACGCGTTGGGACTGAAATGCCTCGGTCGCGAGGAAGTCGCTTCGCAAAAAGTGCGCACGGCGTTCTTCGACGCCGGCGGTGTGCATCTGGAGCTGCTTGAGCCGACTTCGCCGGAAAGCCCGATCGCGAAGTTCCTCACCGATCGCGGCGAGGGCATTCACCACATCGCGTTCCGCACGGACAACATCGAGGGCCAGCTTCAGCAGGCCTCCGGCGCCGGCGTGCGCCTGATCCACGAGAAGCCGTTCGACGGCGCGGCGGGCAAGCTCGTCGCCTTCCTCCACCCGAAATCCACGCGCGGCGTTCTCACTGAATTCTGCATGCCGAAGCCCGGCGCCACCGCGGCTCACTAATCCTTTTTCCCCATGCCTATCTCCCCAGCACTCCTGGCCCAACTCGAGGAAAAGCGTCGCATCGCCTTTGACGGCGGCGGCGCCGACAAGCTCGCCGAGCGTCGCAAGAAGGGCGTGATGACCGCGCGCGACCGCCTCATGGCGCTGTTCGAGCCCGGCACGTTCATGGAATTCGGTCTGCACGCGCAGCACGACGCCCACCATTTCGGCATGGAGGACAAATCCCTCCCGTGCGACGGCGTCATCACCGGCGTCGGTTACGTCGGCGGCCGTCCGGTCGCGGCTTACGCGCAGGACTTCACGGTCGGCGGCGGCGCCGTCGGCCGCATCCATGCGAAGAAAATTTGCGACCTGATGGACTACGCGCAGCAGTGCGGCATCCCGATGGTCGGCATCAACGACTCGGGCGGTGCGCGCATCCAGGAAGGCGACGTCTCGCTCTCCGGCTACGGCCAGGTGTTCTTCCGCAACGTCCTGCTCTCGGGCCTCGTCCCGCAGATCTCGGTCATCGCCGGCCCGTGCGCCGGCGGCGCGGCGTATTCGCCCGCGTTGACCGACTTCATCATCATGACGAAGCAGAACGCGCAGATGTTCATCTGCGGGCCGGACGTCATCAAGGCCGCCACCGGCGCCACCGTCACGATGGACGAGATCGGCAGCGCGATGGCGCACGCCACCGTCAGCGGCAACATTCACTTCGTCGCCGACGACGAGAATCACGCGCTGCAGATCGCGCAGAAGCTCCACTCGTTCCTGCCGTCGAACAACGTCATGGATCCGCCGCACAAGCCCACGCCGACCGTGCGCCTCGATTCGGACCCGGGCATGAACGACCTCGTCCCCGCGGACCCGCGCGCGCCGATCAACGTGCTCGACGTGATCAAGCGCCTCGTTGACGAAGGCGACTTCCTCGAAGTGCAAAAGGACTGGGCGAAGAACATCGTCGTCGGCTTCGCGCGCGTCGAAGGCATCGTCGTCGGCATCGTTGCCAACCAACCGATGGTGAAAGCCGGCACGCTCGACATCGACTCCTCCGACAAGGGCGCCCGCTTCATCCGTTTCTGCAACGTGTTCAACATTCCGCTGGTCACGCTCGTCGACATTCCTGGCTTCATGCCCGGTGTCGCGCAGGAGCGCGGCGGCATCATCCGCCACGGCGCGAAGATGCTCTTCGCTTACGCGGCGTCGACCGTGCCGAAGATCACGATCATCATGCGCAAGTCCTATGGCGGCGCTTACCTCGCCATGTGCTCGAAGGACATGGGCGCGGACCTCGTCTACGCCTGGCCGAGCGCGGAAATCGCGGTCATGGGCGCCGAGGGCGCGGTGAATATCCTTTATCGCAAGGAAATCGCCGCCGCGACCGACAAGGCCGCGAAAGCCAAGGAACTCGCCGCGGAATACCGCGAGAAGTTCGCCTCGCCCTACGAGGCCGCGAGCAAGGCCGTCATCACCGACGTCATTGAACCGGCGCAGACACGCGGCATCGTGGCGATGGCGCTGCGTCACACGCTGTCGAAGCGCGAGACCCGCCCGCCGAAGAAGCACGGCAACATCCCGCTCTAAGCCGCCTCACGACCAACCTCTGATTTCCCCATGAAGAAACTTCGCGTAACTGTGGACGGCAAAACCTACGAGGTGACCGTCGATATTCTCGAGGAGACGGTGGTGCACTCCGCCGCTCCCGCCCCCGTCGCCACGCCTGCTCCCGCACCCGCTCCGGTTGCTCCGGTCGCCGCCGCTCCCGCGCCGGCTCCGGCCGCGCCGAAGGCGGCTGCTCCCGCCGGCGCCGGCACCGTGCCGAGCCCGCTCGCGGGCAAGATCGTGTCCGTCGACGTCAAGGTCGGCGACACCGTGGCCGAGGGCGCGCAACTGGTGACGCTCGAGGCGATGAAGATGAACACTTACGTCTACGCGCCGCGCGCGGGCAAAGTTGCCACCGTGCACGTCGCGCCGGGCGATGCCGTCGAAGAAGCCGGCCCGCTCGTCACGCTCGCCTGATTCGTCGTCCCATGAACCGGAAAACTCTCTTCGTGGCAGCGTGGTTGCTGATCGCGTTGGAGTTGGTCTGCAGCACCGGAGCCGCGCGCTATTGTCTGCCGCGCGCGACACCGCTGCTGCGGGCTGCGGTGTCGGCGGGTGGACAAGTGCTCGCTTTCGCGGGCATGGCCACGCTCGCCCTGCTGCATTCCGCCAAACGCGTGCCCGATTCTGTCGGGCACGATCTCGTCACTCCTCATCCATGAGTCTTCCTCTTCTTCCCAGCCTTCCGCCTCTCGCGCAGGTCGCAGCGGGCAACAGTGCCATCGATGTGCGCACCGTATTGCTGGTGCTCGCTTTGGTCGGCTTGGCCTACGCGCTGCGTCAGGTCTCGTTGCTGCGCGCCGAAATTGAAACGCTGCGCACGCCGTCCGCGCCGACGCCTGCGCCGGCTCCCGCCACGGCGAAAGCGGCCGCGGCTCCGGCCGCCGCGCCCGCCCCGACTCCGCTCGGTCCGCCCACGCCGGGTGAACTGGTCGCGATCTTCGCGGCGGTGCACAGCGTGTTCGGTGGCAGCGCACGGCTCGTCGCCGTTGCTCCCGTGCCGTCCAGCCAGGTGATGTGGTCGCTGGAAGGGCGCCGGGAAGTCTTCCGTTCGCACCAGATTCGCTGAAGCGGCTTAGTTGCTCCATCCCACGATGAACCCGGTCACCGGCCTCTGGATTGGCTTCTGGACGGTGTTCGTGGTGGTGTCGGCGCTCGATCTGTTCGTGATCACCCATCGCCACTCGGCGGTGGGGATCAAGTCGGCGCTGCGCTGGACGGCGCTGTGGGTCGCGCTTGCGTTCGCTTTCGCCGTCGCCGTGGCCTGGGTGCACCCCAACGGGCGTGAGTCGGCGATGCTGTTCATCGCGGGCTACCTGACGGAATACTCGCTGTCGGTGGATAATCTTTTCGTGTTCATCCTCATCTTTTCGCTGATGGGGGTGCACGCGGAGGCGCAGCCGAAGCTGATCAAGCTCGGCATCTTTCTCTCCATCGCGCTGCGCGTCGTCTTCATTCTCTTCGGGATCGCGCTGGTGACGAAGTTCCACTGGCTGCTCTACCTCTTCGGCGCGCTGCTGGTGTGGACCGCCTGGAAAATGCTCACGGCCGACGAGGACGAGCAGGTGCATCCGGAGAAAAATCTTCTGCATCGCCTCGCGTCGCGGCTGTTGCCGATGCATCCGCTCGACGAACCGCATTCACGTCGCCTGGCGCTGGTGAAGAACGGCAAATGGGGCGTGACGCCGCTGTTCCTCGTCTTCCTCGTCATCGGCAGCACCGACGTGCTGTTCGCACTCGACTCGATCCCCGCGATCATGGGCATCAGCCAGGACCCGTTCGTGGTGCTGACGTCGAACGTGTTCGCGGTGCTCGGCCTGAACTCGCTGTTCTTCGCGATTCGCGGCGTCATGGGGATGTTCAAGTTCCTCAAGCACGGCGTGAGCCTCATCCTGCTCTTCATCGGCGCGAAGATGATCCTCGGCTTCATCACACCCGTGGAGCACTGGTTCAAGGCGCACGCGTTTGTCTCGCTCCTAGTGATCGGAGTCATCCTCGGCGTCTCGATCGTGCTTTCGATTTGGCACAATCGTGCGGCGGCGGCGGCGCCACCAGGCATTGATCTGACGGAGGATTGAACTCCGCCGTCGCTGTTCCCCTTACCCCATGGACACCCAAACGTTCGGACTCACGCTGCTCCTCGTCGGCATGGGCGGCACGATGCTGACGCTCTATCTGTTGACGCTCCTGATCGGTGCGATCACCCGGATCTGGCCGGTGAAGCCGGAAAAGCCGGCGGGAAAGGAGGGGAGCGGCCATGCTTGACGCGATCCTTGCCGGACTGAACGCGCTCGCCGAAGGCGCGCGCCACCTCGCCACGCACGGCGGACCGAATCTCGTGATGATCGGCGTCGCGCTCACGATGTTCTATCTCGCGATCGAGAAGGACGTGGAGCCGCTGCTGCTGTTGCCGATCGCGTTCGGTTGTTTGCTCGCGAATTTGCCGCTCAGCGAAGTCATGGACCACGGAGGCGTGTTGCGCGCCTTCTACGACATGGGCATCGGCAACGAGTTGTTTCCGCTGCTGATTTTCATCGCGATCGGCTCGATGACGGATTTCACGCCGCTGCTCGCGAATCCGAAGCTGCTGCTCTTCGGCGCGGCCGGGCAACTCGGCATTTTCGTGACGCTGCTCTTCGCCCTCTGGCTCGGTTTTAGCAAAGAGGAGGCGGTGTCCGTCGCGGTGATCGGTGCGTGCGACGGTCCGACCGTTATCTACGTTTCCAATCTCTTCGCGGGCCTCGGCAAGATTCCGACGGCGATGGTCGGCGCGCTCGCGGTGGCGGCGTATTCCTACATGGCGCTCGTGCCGATTTTGCAGCCGCCGATCATGCGCTTGCTCACGACGCAGAAGGAACGCGCCACGCCGATGCCCAGCGTGCGCGGCAAGGTGTCGCGGACCGCGCTGATTGCGTTCCCGCTGATCGTCACCGCCATCACCGGCATCATCGCGCCGAAGGGTCTGCCGCTGATGGGCATGGTGATGCTCGGCAATTTCATGAAGGTCACGGGCGCCGTGACGCGCCTGACGAAGGCGAGCGAGAACGAGATCGCGAATATCGCGACGCTCTTCCTCGGCCTCGCCATCGGTGGCACAATGAGCGGCCCCGAGTTCCTGAAGATGCAAACGCTGATGGTTTTCGGGCTGGGCCTGTTCGCGATCGTCGTCGACACTGCCGGCGGCGTCATGCTCGGCAAACTCTGGTATTACCTCTCCGGTGGGAAAGTGAACCCGCTCGTCGGTGCGGCCGGCATCTCGGCGTATCCGATGGCAGCGCGGCTCGTGCAGAACGAGGGCCAGCGTTGGAACAAGCAAAACCACCTGCTCATGCACGCCATGGGTGCGAACACGGGCGGCCAGATCGGCTCGGTCATGGCCGCGGCGATCATGCTCTCCGTGCTCAAGGGACTCGGCATCATCTGACATGTCGCAGCGCGCCGACTTTCCTGGGGATACGAAAGCCGGCGCAGCCGAATGGCAGGTCGAGGAGCACGACGCGGTCGAATCGACGCAGACGCTCGCGCGCGGACGCCGTCCGTGGCACGCGGTGGTCGCCTGCGAGCAGCGAGCTGGGCGCGGGCAGCGCGAGCGATCGTTCGTCTCGGATCGCGGCGGACTCTATCTTTCGGCGGTGCTGCCGTATGCCGGGGATCCGTTGCGTTCGCGCGGCTTTGCGTTGGCGGTCGGTTGGGCGGCGCGCGAGGCGCTCGTCGCGCTGGGCGTGCGCGGACTCCGCTTGCGCTGGCCGAATGATTTGATGATCGGATCGCGCAAGGTGGGCGGCATCCTCGTCGAGCAGGTTGGCCCCGACACGCTCGTAGTCGGCATCGGCCTGAATGTGACCAACCAGCCTTGGCAGGCGGCGCCGGAGTTGCGCGACATTGCATGTTCTCTCGCCGAAGCGATCGCGGGCGAAGTGCCCGAGCGCGGAGTGATGATCGCGGCGTTGCTGGCCGCGCTGCACCGGGCATTCGTGGAGTTCGAGCGCAACGGTTTTGTTGGGATGATCACGCCGCTGCAGAGCGCGTGGGGCGAGCCGCGTGAGGTGGCGCTGGAACTCGCAGGCGGCGCGGCGGCGATTCGGGGAAAATTTGCCGGCGTAGCGCCGAGTGGGAACGTCGAGCTGATCGGTCCAGACGGCGCGCGCCTCAGCGTGCCGGAGCATCACATTGTTCGTCTGCGAGAGGTGTGAGCGTCGGTATCGGCGTTGCGCGTCACGAGACCTCGCGCGCGGCAAGTCGGCGTGACTCGGTCAGCAGCCAGACCATGTAGGCGACGATGACGACGTTGATGAGCAGCGCAGCGAATTTGAGCCAAGTGGCGTGCTGAAAGATTTCGTAGATCTCGACTGGCACGTAGATCGCGCCACTGAGGGCCGCGAGCCACTCGGCCCAGCGACGTTGTCGCCACAGGCCGTAGGCTTCGGCGAAGCGGAGGGCTGAATACAGTGCGGCGAGGCACGCGAGTTGGACGAGGTGCGTGTTGTTCACGTTACTCATCGCGGCGATGAAAATGTGCGGGTAGTGGTGCGCGGGATTCAGGTGCAGGCGCGCGACGAGGTGTTCGGCAAAAGCCGCTTGATCGCGGCCGAGCAGCGAGAGGAGGCCGAAGCCCACGATGAGCACGATCGCTCCCTTCAACGCCTCGAGCGAGGCGATGAGACGAAGACCGTTGGTGTGAGAGGGCGCAGACACAAAGCGCGCAACGTAGCGCGGCCGCGGTTCGACGCAAAAGCTTACTCGTGCACGAAGGGCTCGACCGGGCGGAAACCAGGCAAGGCGCAGGCCGCAGCGCGATCAGCAGGCGTGGCGAAGAGATACGCCGCATAACCGCCGAAGCCGCCGCCGCAGTATTTCCACGCAAGCGGACGGCAGTCGCTGAGCGCGGGAAGAGCGCTCGCCGCCGGGTCGCCCGGCAACGGCTCCATGCTTTCGGCGCGTTGCACGGCGTAGGACTGGCGCACGGCCTCGGCGAGTTGCGCGAGGTCGTTTTTCCACACGGCTTCGCGCGCGGTGAGACTGGCGCGGAAGATCGCATCGTAGTCGCGTTTGCCGTCGGCGACGGAGGGCGTGCAGTGACCTTTGCCGGTCCAGTAAAGCGCGAGTCGGCCCGTGAGCAGCGTGCCGTCGGTTTTGATTTCGAGCACGGGTTTCGGGCCGCTGCGCCAGACGCACAAGCCTCCTTCGCGAATGATTGCGGGATCTTGCCAGCCGACGCCGAGATCGAGTTCGGAGGAGACGCCGTCCTTGCCGTTGAGCAACGCCCAGGCGCCGCTGCCGCCGAGGCCGGCCTGGCGTTCGTAAGACCAATCGCGCAGCGAGACGGTCGGAGAAATCGCGCAGTTGACGATGTAGCCGCCTTCGCGCGCGTGCCGCGGCACGTCGAGCCAGCCGCCGGCGAAATCGATGCGCAGTGGCGCTTCGGTCGGGGCCTTGATCCAGCGGACAATTTCAGATGTGGAAACGGGCGTGAATTGCGGCGGCGTTTTCGGCAGCACGACGTAGCGCGCGCCGACTTGCGCGCAGAGCGCGCGCTTGAGGTCGCCGTATTTGTCGTCCTCGGTGACGGCGAGGATGTCGGGCTTCAGGCGGAGGAAGTCGTCTTTGAAATCGAGACCGTGCTCGATGCCGTGCGTGACGATGACGTCATCGACCATGTCGAGCGCGGCGATCAGCGCGCGCTTATGATCGTCCGGCAGCGAACTGCGGCGTTGCTTGTGCTGCCACAACACGTCGGAGCCGGCGAACGTCACCGTGAGGTGCGTGCCGAGGGCCTTGGCTTCGCGGAAAAATTGGACGTGGCCGGCGTGCAGGATGTCGTAGCAGCCGGAGACGAAAACGCGGGTCATTCGCGGAGATGTTTAGCGGAAGGCGGTGCGTAGTTGCACGCGCGGAATTGCCGCCCTCGTCACCGCTGCTGCCTCTGGGCCCGATTTTCTCTGCCGTTCCGTTCCGTCTGTGCTTCGGCACCGCGATTTCATTCATGGCGTATTACGCAATTTTGATGGGATAACTCCATATTTTAGAGCGTGATTGGTTCAGCTGGTGGGAGCGGAAGAATATGGCGTAATACGCCATAAACGTTCGGGCGTGGACGGTGACTGCTGCGGTGGGGCAAAGAAAAAGCCGCGACTGGCGTCGCGGCTTTGAGAGTGCGCTCGGGTGAGGCGGCTCGTTTGGAGAACTCGCCCTGCCGTTGCGGATGCGCGTTTAGGACTGCGCGGGGGCGTCGGTGGCCGGAGCGGCGTCGGCGGGCGCGGCGGCCTGCTTTTGCTGCTCGAGGTCCTTCATCGCGGCGCGGCGGCTGAGGCGAACCTTGCCGGAACGCTCGTCGATGCCGATGCACTTCACCGTGATGGAGTCGCCGACCTTGACGACGTCCTCGGTGCGGCGGACGCGGAAGTCCGCGAGTTCGGAGATGTGCACGAGGCCTTCCTTGCCCGGGAGGCACTCGACGAACGCGCCAAACTCCTTCGTGCCGGTGACGCGGCCGGTGTAGATCTTGTTGATCTCGATCTGGGCGCCGCCGCCGCAGAGGGCGTCGATTTCCTGCACGGCGCGGTTCATCGCGTCGGCATTGTTGGAGTAGATGAACACCTTGCCGGAGTCGTCCTCGGCGATGTCGATCTGCGCACCGGTCGTCTCGGTGATGCGGCGGATCGTCTTGCCGCCGGGTCCGATGAGCAGGCCGATCTTTTCCGGATCGATCTGGATCGTCTGGATGCGCGGGGCGTAAGTGCTGAGGTCCTTGCGCGGCGCCGGGAGGGCGGCGAGCATGGTCTTCAGGATTTCGATGCGCGCGTCGCGGGCTTGGAAGATCGCGGTCTTGGCGATCTCGAAGGGGAGGCCGTTGATCTTGAGGTCGAGCTGGAAGCCCGTGATGCCCTTGGTCGTGCCGGCGAGCTTGAAGTCCATGTCGCCGAAGTGGTCTTCCTCACCGAGAATGTCGGTGATGGTGGTCCACTTGGTGATCGAACCGTCAGCGGCCATTTCGGTCATGAGACCGCAGGAAATGCCGGCAACCGGAGCGATGATCGGCACGCCCGCATCCATCAGCGACAAGCAGCCGCCGCAGATCGAGGCCATCGAGGTCGAGCCGTTGGAGGCCATGATCTCGGAGACGACGCGGATGGAGTAGGGGAACACGTCTTCGGGCGGGAGCACCGGGACGAGCGAGCGCTCGGCGAGTGCACCGTGGCCGATTTCGCGGCGGCCCGGGCCGGTGAAGCGGCCGGTTTCGCCGACGGAGAACGGCGGGAAGTTGTAGTGCAGGAGGAACGACTTGGAGGTCGCGCCGCCGGTCAGGCCGTCCATGTCCTGGGCTTCCTTGGTGGGCCCGAGGGTGGTGATGGCGATGTTCTGGGTGTCGCCGCGCTGGAACATGGCGGAGCCGTGCACGCGCGGGAGGACGCCGACCTGCGCGGTCAGCGGACGGATGTCCTTCTGGCCGCGGCCATCGGCGCGGACGCCCTTGGCGAGGACGGTCTGGCGGTAGGCCTTGTATTGCAGGTCTTCGAACACGACGTTCAGGTCAACGTCGGTGAACTTGTCGGCGCCGAGCTCGGTGGTGAGGGCGACCTTGGCTTCTTCCTTGAGCACCTTGACGGCGGCGCTGCGGGCGGCCTTTTCCTTGCCGAAGATCGCTTCGGCCAAGCGTTCGGCCGGGACGACGCGCTCGATGATGGCGCGGGCCTCGGGCGTGGCGCCGACGAGGGCGAACGTGGCCTTCGGTTTGCCGCACTGGGCAACGAGATCCTTGATCGCGGCGATGATCGGCTGGATGGCTTGGTGACCGAACTCGAGGGCCTTGATGAATTCCTCTTCCGGAATCTGATCTGCCGAGCCTTCGATCATCAGCATGTCCTTCTCGGTGCCGACGTAGATGAGGTCGAGCGAGGAGGACTGCATCTGCTCAAGGTTCGGGTTGGCGACGAATTGGCCGTCGATCATGCCGACGCGGACGCCCGCGATGGGCCCGTTCCACGGGATGTCCGAGATCGCGAGGGCGGCGGAGGCGCCGTTGATCATCGGGATGTCGGCGTCGTTGATCTGGTCGGCGCTCAGGAGCTGGCCGATGATCTGGACTTCATTGAGGAAGCCTTCCGGGAAGAGCGGGCGGCAGGGACGGTCGCAGAGGCGCGACGTGAGGATTTCCTTCTCGGAGGGACGGCCTTCGCGCTTGAAGTAGCCGCCCGGGAAACGGCCGGCGGCGGCGTATTTTTCGCGGTAGTCGACCGTGAGCGGAAAGAAGTCCTGGCCGGGGCGCATGTTCTGCGCGACGCAGGCGGTGACCATGAGGTTGGTCTCGCCAACCGTGACGATGACGGCGCCGCCAGCGAGATTGCCGATGGAACCGGTGGAGAACTGGATCCCGAGACCCGGGACCGTGACGTTGTATTTCTGATTCATTTGCTAACTTCGGATGTAATTGCGCCGCCTCAGCCGCGAAAGGCGGCAGGCGGAGCGGGGTTCGAACGATGGCCGTTTTCCGTTTCCCCTCTTGAATCAGTCGCCGAGATATTTCGGATTGCGGTCCCAGCAACGGCTGGGGCGGCAAGCGGAAATGTCCCGGTAAACTGGTCGCGAGGTGAAACAAAGGCCGGCCCGTCGGTGGGCCGGCCTTCGTGAAAGCGGGTTACTTACGCAGGTTGAGCTTCTGGAGAAGCTCGTTGTATTTGGCGAGGTCTTCGCGCTTGAGGTAATCAAGCAGCTTGCGACGACGGCTCGCCATCTGGAGGAGGCCGCGGCGGCTGTGGAAGTCCTTGCGATGCGTGCGCAGGTGCTCGGTCAAGTGATTGATGCGAGCGGTGAGCAGCGCGATCTGGACGTCGGAGGAGCCGGTATCCTTCTCGTGGGTTTTGAACTGGGCGATAACTTCTGACTTAACGGGTTGAGCCATTGTGGTTTATGTGGTTGATGACGCGGTCGGTTTTGGAGGCTTTCGCCCCGTGCCACCCGCCCTTGCGAGCCGGCGGCACCGTTATCTGTCCAGTTGCCCGGACTGACCGTGGTGGGAACCTGCGACCAGCAGGCTCTCACTAACGCAAGCCGGCATTAACCAAGCCGGCGCCATGCCGTGCAAGCGCTAATTTTCGGGGTCAATCCCAGAGCAGCTTTGCCGCAATTAGCAGCGCAATTAACCCCATCAACGAGAGCCA
Source organism: Verrucomicrobiota bacterium (assembly GCA_023432225.1). Classification (GTDB taxonomy): domain Bacteria; phylum Verrucomicrobiota; class Verrucomicrobiia; order Opitutales; family Opitutaceae; genus Didemnitutus. The sequence continues at coordinate 314,293 of JAEYUW010000033.1, read as the reverse complement.
GGTCACTCTCACCCAGCGACGTCGTGTGAAGTGGAGCGCCATGTAGTTGATCATGTAGAAAAAACTGAGGCCTAGCAGTATACCCAACACGTGTCCGACGATCCCCAACCTGCGTTCCCAATATTCCTCAGGCCCGAAAAGTCTGAGAACCCAGCTGAGGGTTGCCACTAATACGAAATAGTAGAGGGCTCCACGAAAAAGGCGCTCCCCTATTGAGCGCGGAGGCCGGGCGAGCTCTACTTCTTCTGCCAACTTCGGGTTGATCATGTATCGGAGTTACCCCGCTCTCAGCGTCAGCCCCTTGATCCCGTCGCAGCCGGGCAGTTTTCGCAGCTTTTCGAGGATTTGCAGGCGATGGTGGAAGAGTTCGTTCCGGACTACGGCGTGCGAGACGAGGACCAGGAGTTGCCCGCGCTCGACTACCACCGGGTGTGAGTAGGCGGCGTTCGGCGCGCCGACGAGTTCGACCCATTTCTCGCGGATGGAGTGTTCAAGCGAGTCGTGGCTGATGCGGTATTTGACCAGCAGCTCATCGATCAGCGCGCCGAGATCCTGGGTCTTGCGGTTGCGGGCGCGGCTTTCGTCTTCCGGCATGCCGCGGAAGGACGCGATGAGGTTCTCCACCTCGTGGCTGAATTCTTTGGGGGCGTCGGGCATTGCTCAGAAGCAAACCAGTTGGCCACAAAAAGCACAAAGAGCACAAAAAAGCTGCAGCGACCTAACGCTGGCTTTTGCGTTTTTTGTGCTTTTTGTGGCCAACTTCATTTCTGGTTCGGTGCGCTGCGCTGCTCGTGCTCGTAGAGGCGGCTGTAGCGGACGAAGGCTCCAAAAGCCGTCGCCCACGCGATGTAGAGGCCGGGAAAGCCGTCGAGAAAGCCCAGCCGCAGCACATACGCGCGGAAGAACCGCCACGCCGGCCGGAACACCGCGGTGCCAAACGAGAACCGTCCGCCCTTGGCCATCTGCTGCTGGAGAAACAGGTCGGCGAACGGGTTGATCTTCGCCACGTGGCTGCTGAGCGTCGGGAACGAGTAGTGATGCAGGTCGCCGCGGAGCGTCGCGACCGGACCGTCGACGTGCATGTGCTCGTGGACGAATTGGTCGCCGCCCCACCGGCAGTGCGCGCGGTTCACGAGTCGAGTGTTGTGGTCGGGATACCAGTCGCCGTGTGTGATCCAGCGGTCGATGAACCAGACTTTGCGCGGAAAACGCGCGGCGTGAAACTTCCGGTCGTCGCCCCGTGCGAAGAACGCCTCGATCTCCTCGCGCAACGCCGGCGAGACCTCCTCGTCGGCGTCAAGGCACAGCGCCCAGGGCTGTGTGCAGCGATCGAGCGCGAAATTCTTCGTGTCGCGATAGCCGCGCCACTCGCACTCGAAGACCAGCGCGCCGTGCCGCATCGCGACTTCGGCGCTGGGGTCGGTCGTGTTGTTGAGCACGACGACGATCTCCGCCACCCAGCCGCGCACACTCTCAAAGCAGCGCGGCAGGTTGTGCGCCTCGTTGCGGGCGATGATGGAAACGGAGATGGGCAGCGGTTTCGACACGTTCGGCGGGAGCAGGACACATCCAGAGGGCGCTGGCAACGCGGCTGTAGCGGCGGTCTGCGACCGCCGACTGCGCGCATAGAGCGCCGCTACAACTGCAAGATTGGGTTTACTTCACGACCCGTCCGGCGAAGCTGCGCCGGATGTCCGTAGCGATCGTCATCCCGGTGCTCAACCAGCTCGCTTACACGCAAGGCTGCGTGCGCTGCTTGCAGCCGGATATCGCGGCCGGTGTAAAGGTCATCGTCGTCGACAACGGCTCGACCGATGGCACGCGCGAATGGCTGGCGACGCAGCCCGCGCTGTCGGTGATCCGCAACGAGCAAAACCGCGGTTGCGCGCCGGCGTGGAACCAAGGAGTCGCGGTCGCAGGAATATTGCTTAATAAGCAATTTTTTGTTCCGGGGACTGATTCGCCAATTTTGCTTAATACGCAACAAACCGGGCCGCGCTCGGCGGCGCCGGACTGGGTGGTCGTGCTGAACAACGACGTGCTGTTGCCGGCCGGTTGGCTCGCGGCGCTGCTTGGGGCCGCGGAGCGACACGGGCTCGATGTCGTTTGTCCGGCGATGCGCGAGCGGGATCAGAATTACGATTTCGAGAGCTACGCGAGCGACTTCACCGCGAAGCTGGGCGGCGTGGTGCGGCGCGGCGGGGCGCACGGTGTGTGCTTTGCGGTGCGGCGGGCGGTGTTTGAAAAAATCGGCGGCTTCGACGAGGCGTTTCGCATCGGGCAGTTCGAGGACGCGGATTTTTTCCGGCGCGCGCGGCTCGCTGGTTTTCGTTCCGGCATCGTGGGGGCGTGCTTCATTCACCACTTCGGCTCCGTCACGCAGGATGCGCTGAGCGATACGAAGAAGCAGCGCCCTTATGAGGCGGAGAATCGTGCGCATTTCCGCAAAAAGTGGAAACTCGGCTGGGCGCGGCGCCGCTGGGAGAAGGCGATCGACGGCCTGCAAGCGTGGTGGTGGCGCACGACGGAGCGCAGGCGCTTCGGCCACACGCTCCACGAGAAGTGGGACGGCGAGCGGTTGCGGTTTTATTGAGTAGGACCGGCTTCAGCCGGTCTCGGTCGGCCGGCTGAAGCCGGCCCTACGTCAGCGCCTCGCGCACCGCGGCGAGCACGCGGTCGACCGTGATGTTGCGCACACAGTGGTTGTGATACGAATCCTCCGGCACGCACTGGCCGGGGGAGACGCAGGCCACGCAGGGCAGCGGCGGTTGCAGCGTGACGTGTCCGCTGCCGACCGGTTGCCAGATGTTCATCGGCTGCGAGCCGAAGAGGGCGATCACCCGCGTGCCGGAGGCCGCGGCGACGTGCATCGGACCGCTGTCGTGGCAGAGCAACGCGGGCGCGGCGGCGAAGAGGCCGGCGAGTTGCGTGACGCCGAGACGTTGCTCGATGCGCACGACCGGCGCGCGCGCCTGCCGGCAAATCTCGTCCACGGTGCCTTGCTCGCCGGGTCCGGCGATGAGCGCGGTCGTGAGGCCGCGCTCGGCGTGGAGCGTGTCGATCACTTGCGCGTAATTTTGCGCCGGCCAGATGCGCCAGGCGCTGCGCGAGCCGGGATGCACGAGCAAGCGCGCGCCGCGCAGGAGATCGCGCGCGGCGGCGACTTCGTCGGCGCGCGGCACGAGGCGGACTTCGCGCGTGACGATCGGCACGCCGATTTGCCCGAGCGTGTGCAGGTAGAGATCGGTAATGTGCCGCGTGGCGAGATACTCGCGCGGCACCTCCACTGCGGAGGTGTAGAGGCTCGCGAAATGCAGGCGCTCGCCGTGGCGGACAGTGGCGCGCACGCCGGCGCCGGTGGCGCGAGCGATGACGGCGGTCTTGTCGCGGTTATCGAGATCGAGCACATGCGTGAAGCCCGCGCGGCGCATGCGCCAGAGAAACGCGGGCCACTCGGCGGCGGATTGCGGAAACAACCAGCGTTCGTCGACGTCGGGGTTGAGCTCGAGAACGGGCGCGTAGGCGGGTTCGCACAACACGGCGAGGCGCGCGGCGGGCCAGTGGAGCTTCAGGTTCCGCAGGAGCGAGCCGAGCAGCACGATGTCGCCGAGGTAGCGGCGGCGGATAACGAGAACGTGCGGAGCGGCGACGGCGGCGGGCACGCACGGATGTTGCGCGGCGGGGCGGCGGGGCGGCAATCCAACTTTGGCTGACTAGAAGAGCGTTGCGCGCACGCCGGAGGACTCAGGCCACAGTTCGAGTGCGATGCGGCGCTTCTCGATGGAGCGGCGGATATTCTCGAAGGGGCGTTGCACCGCGTGGCGCACGCGACAGGCCAGTTGCCAGCGGGAGGGCAGCTGCCGCGCGAGCTCGGTGGCCGGGCCGAGGCACGGCGGGTGACGCCGGCCGGCTTTGCGCAGGTAGTGCATCGCGCGAAATTGGATCAGGCGGTAATCGAATTCGCTCAGGCTGGCCGCGGCGCGCTTTTCGCGGGTGTCGATGAACTGCGCCATCAGCTGCAACGTTTCGAGTTGGGCGACAGCGCTGTCGAAGTTCACGCGCGACTGCTGGGCCTCGTGTCGTCGGAATGCGACGAGCGGCTCGGGCGTGTGTGCGAGATCGCCGTGCTCGAGCAGGTGCAGCCAGAGTTCGAGGTCGACGAGTTGCCGATAACCCGGCGCGAAGCCGCGGGTGAGCGCGGCGCGGCGCAGCAGCACGGCCGAAGGTTCGCCGATCAGGTTCTGATTGGTGCGAAAGCACCGACCGATAACGTCGTGCCCAGCGTGCTGCTCGGCGCTGCCGAGCGGATTCCAGAGATCGATGGTGCGCGAGTCGGCGTCGATCACGCGACGGGCGCAGCTGGCGACGGCGGCGCGGGGATTGCGTTCGAGGAGTTCGACGAGTTGCGAGAGCGTTTGGCGCGAGCAGAAGGCATCGTCGCCGAAGAGGAATTTCACGTAGCGGCCGCGCGCCTGCTGCAAGCACCAGTTCCAGTGGGCGACCATGCCGAGGTTACGCGGGTGTTGGTGAATGCGCAGGCGCGGATCAGCTCTGCGGTAGCTCGCGAGCGTGCCGGCGGTCGTGTCGGTCGAAGCGTCATCGCTGACCAGCAACTCGAAGTGCGGATAATCCTGCGCGAGGACGGACTCGATCGCCTGCGGCAGGAAGCGCGCGTAGTTGTAGGTGGGAATGAGAACGCTGACGAGCGGATGGCGTGGGGAATCGGCGTGGTTCACCCCGCCTCCGACGCGGAGAAGAGCAAAGTGTTTCCCGGTGTGTTTGGACCCGAAAAGACCAACGGCGACTTATCGAGGGAGAAGGCGAGCCTGCGCGCGACGAGACCGGCGAATTGGGGGACGAAAAAAGTTTCGCGTGCGTCCGCGTGGGGGCTCGCGGTCGTGGTGCTTCTTAGCCGTTCGGCCCAGAGCCAGCCTGGCGATCGTAGAGCGATTTGTAGAGCGCGTTGCCGGCGTAGAGTGCGGCGTGGTCGCCTTGCGCGACGACGCGGCCCTGCTCGAACACGAGAATCATCGATGCGTCGCGGATCGTGCTGAAACGGTGCGCGATGATCAGCACCGTTTTGCCGACGACGAGATGACGCAGCGCGTCCTGCACGGCGGCTTCGCTGTCGGAGTCGAGCGCGCTGGTGGCCTCGTCGAGAATGAGAATGGGGGCGTTGCGCAGAAACGCGCGCGCGATGGCGAGGCGCTGCTTCTGGCCGCCGGAGAGCAGTGTGCCGCGCTCGCCGACAATGGTATCGTAGCCTTGCGGCTGCTTCTCGATGAACTCGTGGGCGTGGGCGGCTTTCGCGGCGGCGATAACTTCGTCGCGCGTGGCACCTTCGCGGCCGAGCACGAGATTGTTGAAGATGGTGTCGTTGAAGAGGACGGGCTCCTGCGAAACGAGCGCGATATTGCGGCGCAGGTCGGCGAGGCGCATGGCGCGGACGTCGATGTCGTCGATCGCGACGCGGCCGGCGGCGACTTCGTAGAAGCGCGGGACGAGGTTGGCGAAAGTGGTCTTGCCGGCGCCGCTCGGGCCGACGAGCGCGCAAACGGTGCCGGCCGGGATGCGCGCGGTGACGTGCGAGAGGGCGGCGTTGTCACCGTAGGAGAATGACACGTTTTCGAAGGCGAGATCGCCGCGGAGGCGTGAGACGGCGACCGGTTGCGCGGGGTCGGCGATCGCGACCGGTTCGTGGAGCACGTATTCGAGGCGATCGAGGGAGGCCTCGCCGCGCTTCAACTCGTTGTTGATGGCCCCGAGTTTTTTCACGGGCTCGTAAGCCATGTAGAGCGCGGTGACGATGGCCATGAACGTCTCGAGCTTCACGCCGCCGCCGTAGGCGAAGACCATGGTCGCGGTGATGCCGATGGCGGACAGAAACTCGATCGCTGGCGTGAGCGCTTGCGCGTATTTGACGATGCGCATTTGCGCGAGCACGAGCGAGTTGGTCGCCGCGCCGAAGCGGGCTGCTTCGCGCTCTTCGAGGCTGAAGGCGCGGACTTCACGCGCGGCGGCGAGATTTTCGGAAAAATGCGAGGTCACGCCGCCGAGCTGCGCCTGCATGTGTTCGGCGCGTTTCACGATCTTGCGGCCGACGTAGCGAATCGGGATGACCAGCAGCGGCACGGTCGCGACGCCGAGCAAAACGAGACCGACGCCTTCCGTGACGAAGGCCTGCCAGACGAGAAAGCCCAGCGCGCCGATCAACGCCATCGGTTGCTTCACGCCGTCGTTGGCGAGGACCGTGAGCGTGACCTGGAGCTGTGCGGTGTCGGCCAGCCCGCGCGAGATGAGGTCGCCGGTGCGGCGGTTCTGCACGAAGGACAGCGGCAGGAGCTGGAGTTTGCGGAAATATTCGAGGCGGATCGCTTCGAGCACCCGCGTGCCGGTGAGCGCGACGTAGTAACTGTTCAGATAGCCCGAAACCGCGCGGAGCAGGAACAGCAACGGGATCGACGCGGCGATCTGCATGACCGTCGTGAGGGGCAGGCCGCCATTGCTCTGATCGAAGATCGGCGGGAAGGCGTAGTTGACCACCGCGGGCAGGCCGAGGCCGCTCGCGGCTCCGAAGATCAGCCCATAAAATACCGCGGCGGCGAACGATCGGCGGTTCGCCAGCAGGTAGCGGAAATAAGGGCGGAAACGGCGGAGACTCATGGGCGCGGCGAAACGGAGGACAGATGACAGAGGACGGAGGACTGAGGCCAGAGGGAAATCGCGGCGGGCGTTCGTGGGCGAAGCTGCGGCGGGCGCGGTAGGTCCGGCTTCAGCCGGACCGGAACGGCGGCACGCGTTGATGCGGACCGCGGGAGAAAATTGTTTTGGGCCGGCTGAAGCCGGCCCTACCTCGGCGCATCAATCCTTCGCGGCGCGCACGTCGAGCGCGTCGCGCAGGCCGTCGCCGAGGAAGTTGAGCGAGAAAAGCGTCAGCGAGAACACGCCGCCCGGGAACACGAGCAGCCACCAGTATTCCTCCATTTTTTCTGCGCCGTCCTTGATCAGCGTGCCCCACGAACTCATCGGCGGTTGCACGCCAAGACCGAGGAAACTGAGGAACGCTTCGAGGAGCATCACGGCCGGAATCGTCAGCGTCGTGTAGACGATGATCGGTCCGAGGATATTCGGGATCATGTGGCGGAGGACGATGCGGACGTTGCTGTAGCCGAGCGAGCGGGCGGCCTCGATGAATTCCATTTTCTTCAACGCCATGACTTGGCCGCGAACGATTCGCGCCATCGTCAACCACTCGACGGCGCCGATCGCGACGAAGAGGAGCACGATGTTCCGGCCGAAGAGCACCATCAGCAGGATGACGAAGATCGTGAACGGCAGCGCGTAGAGGATGTCCACGATGCGCATCATCACCGCGTCGATCTTGCCGCCGTGATAGCCTGCTGCGGCGCCGTAGAGCACGCCGATGGTCAGCGCGACGAACGTGGCGCAGAGTCCGACGCCGAGCGAGATTCGCCCGCCGTAGAGCATGCGCACGAGCAGGTCGCGACCGAGCGTGTCGGTTCCGAGCCAGTGCTCGGCCGAGGGCGGCGTGGCGCCGAGGTCGAGGTTCTGATCCTGATAGGAGAGCTGGAAGAACAACGGTGCGAAGACGCACAGCGCGCTCAGCACCAGCAGCGTGACGCCGCCGAAGACCGCGAGTTTGTTTTTCTTCAGGCGATGCCAGGCGTCAGCGCCCAGTGAGTGGCCGGTTTCAGCCTCGGGCGTGGAGGCGCTAATCGGAGAGGAGGCGGATGGAAGCGGAGTCGCCACGATTAGGTGCGCACGGAATACACGGACGACACGGAAAAGGTCTGGCCTGCGAATCGACGCGAATTCGCGCAAAGGGAGTCGTGGGAGGGCGGGGAACCACGAAATACACCGAACACACGAAAGGTCGGACTGGGTTGGTCCGTTTTCGTGTGGTTCGTGTATTTCGTGGTTTCTCTCTTCATTCGAACTTCAGCTTCGGGTTGAGCCAGACTTGCACGAGGTCGACGACGAGGTTGAGGCCGACGATGAGCGCGCCGTAGAGCGCCACGACGCCTTGCACGACGAAGAAGTCGCGGGCGAAGGCGCTGGTGACGAATTGCCGGCCGATGCCGGGCACCTGGAAAATCGTCTCGATGACGAACGAACCTGTGAGAATGCCGGCGATGGCCGGCCCGAGGAATGAGACCACCGGCGCCACTCCGCCGCGCAGCGCGTGCTTGAAGATCACGCGCATCTCCGAGGCGCCCTTGGCGCGCGCGGTGCGGATGAAGTCCTGATGCAGCACGTCGAGCATGCCCGCGCGCGTGAGGCGCATGACGTAGGCGGCGTAGACGAAGCCGAGCGTGAGCGCGGGCAGGATGCGGTCGGTGGGATCATACCAGCCGGAGACATTCACCCAGCGCAGGTAGATGCCGAACGTCAGTGCGAGCAGCGGACCGAGCACGAATGTCGGCACGCAGATGCCGAACATGCCCACGCTGCTGCACAGGTAGTCGAGGATCGTGTTGCGTTTCGCGGCCGCCGCGATGCCGAGCGGGAGACCGAGTGCGAGCGCCACGAGCAGAGCCCACGCGCCGAGTTCGAGGGAGACGGGCAGGCCTTCGGCGATGATCTCGGTGACGGTGCGGTTGGTGTATTTAAGCGACGGACCGAAATCGCCGTGCGCGAGTTTGCCGAGGTAGTTGAGGTATTGCCGCCAGAGCGGCTGATCGAGGCCGTAGTGCGCCTCGATGTTGCGCAGGATTTCGGGCGGAATCGCCTTCTCGTTCGTGAACGGGCCGCCCGGTGCGAGCCGCACCATGAAGAACGTCGCCGTGATGATCGCGAGGATCACGGGGATCGTCTGCAGCAGGCGGCGGAGGACGAAGCGAAGCATTTTCGGGGGACAGAAGACGGACGACGGCGGGCGGTGGCCAGACGGAAAAATTCGACGCTGGCTCGCCTAGGAAACTCCGAAACAGAAAGAGCAGGGCCCACGGAATACACAGAACACACAGAAAGGGTCTCGCTGCGCGGAGCTTCTGTGTGGTCCGTGTATTCCGTGGGCAAATGGTTCGGGGCTTACGGGACGACGAATCCCCACTGGGCCGGCTGAAGCCGGCCCTACTGCCGCGGCTTCATCATCGCGTCGCGCTTCGGTTTGAACTCGTTGCCGTCGCGCCATTGCGGCCAGGTATCGCCGTTGGCGATGCGGAGGCCGACTTCGACGAGGAAGGCGGTGTCTTGCGCGGCGCCTTCGAAAGTCCACTCGGGCTGAACTTCGTCACCGGGCTTGTGATAACGATTCGCGATGTAGTCCTTCACGTTGCGCTCGGCGAAGTCGGCGGGCTGGCCGATGTAGCTGCGGCCGTTCTTCGGATAGTAGGAGGGCACTCCGACCTTCGCGAATTCGAAGTGGTCGCTGCGGTAATAGGAGCCGAACTCCGGGTGCGCCTCCGGTCCCATTGTGCGGCCCATCGCCTGCGCGACGGCGATGCCGACGTCGTCGATCGTCGAGGCGCCGAAGCCGATCGTCGTCATGTCGCTCGTGGGGCCGAACTGATTCGCGCCGTCGATGTTGATGTTCGCAAGCGTCTTCGTGAGCGGGTAAAGCGGGTTCTCGGCGTAGTAGCGCGAGCCGAGCAGCCCCTTCTCCTCGGCGGTGACGGAGAGGAAAAGGATGCTGCGCTTCGGGCGTTGGTCCGCCGGGAGCTTTGCCATGACTTCGGCGATTTCGAGCAACACGGCGCAACCGGCGGCGTTGTCGGCGGCGCCGTTGTAGATCTGGTCGCCGGGAAGTTTCGGATCGCGGCCGAGGTGGTCCCAGTGCGCGGAGTAGATGACGAACTCGTCCTTCAGCTTCGGGTCGCTGCCCGGGAGCAACGCGACGACGTTGCGTGAGGCGACGTTGCGGAGCTGGTTTTCGACGACGAACGAGGCCTTGGTGCCGAGCGTGATCGGGCGGAAGTCGCGACGCGCGGCGGCCTTCTTGGCGATTTCGTAATCGAGGCCGCACGAGGCGAAGAGGCGGCGGCCGGCGTCGTGCGTGAGCCAGCCCTGCATGGCGACTTTGCCGGCGTTCTTGTCGAGCGCGCTGATCTCAAAATTCTCCCGTGCCCACGAGCCGGTGACGACGGCGAACGGATACGCGGCGGGTCCGGTCTCGTGCACGATGAGACACGCGGCGGCGCCTTTCTCGGCGGCGATCTCGTATTTGTAGGTCCAGCGGCCGTAGTAAGTCATGGCGCGGCCGCCGAAAACCTTCGGGTCGAGCTCGCCGGTCGCGGGATCGGTGACCGGCGGGTCGTTGATGAGCATGACGACGGTTTTGCCGCGGACGTCGATGCCCTTGTAGTCGTCCCAACCGAACTCCGGCGCGACGACGCCATAGCCGACGAAGACCACGTCGCTGTCCTTCGCCTCGACGCGCGGCGCGATGCGCGCAGTGACGCCGACGAAATCGTTGATGTTCTCCATCGCCATCGTGACGCCGTCGCGGACGAACGAGAGCGTGGGGGCGGAGGTGATGCCGACGAGCGGAGCGTTTTGCAGGAAGCCGCCTTCGGGGTTGCCGGGCTGGAGGCCGAGCTTCTGGAACTCGCCGACGAGGTAGGCGATGGTCTTGTCTTCGCCCGGCGTGCCGGGCGCGCGGCCTTCGAACTCGTCGGAGGCGAGAACCTTCGTGCGCTCGAGGATGCGCGCGGCGGAGGTGGCGTGGGGAAGCGGTGCGGGCTCGGTGGCGAACGCGGGGGACGCGAGGGCGCAGGCCAACGCGAGCTTCAGACCGAGCGCGAGGGTAGTTGGACGGTGCAGGGGCATGGTGTGTGGTGTGGGAAGGGGAAAGGGAGCTGCGATGCTCTCGGGAAAGTAGGGCCAGTCTTCGACTGGCCTGGTTGAATTGTTATTAGCGAGACCCAGGTGCGAATGAGCGCTGAACTGGGCCGGTCGGAGACCGGCCCTACTTTGAGGCGTCGCGCACGGCTTTGAACTCCGTGCCGGGTTTCCACTCGGGCATCGCGTCGGTGTTGGCGACCTTGAGGCCGAGCGCGAGGAGGAACTTGGCGTCGGCGGCCGCGCCGGCGCAGGTCCAGTCGGGTTTCACCTCGTCGGAGACCTTGTGGTAGTCGTTCACGAGATAGTTCAGACGCAGCTTCTCGCCGGTGCCGGGCGGCTGATCGATGAAGTCCTTGCCGGAGCGCACGAAAAACGCGGGCACGCCGACCTTGGCGAACTCGAAGTGATCGCTGCGGTAATAGTAACCTTTCTCCGGCTCGGAATCGGGGCGCAGCACGCGGCCTTGCTCGCGCGCGATGTCGGCGGCGTAGTCGTCGAGCGTCGACGGGTTGCGACCCACGACTTCGAGGTCGCGCGTCGGGCCGTAGGCGAGATTGGCGTCGAGCGGCTCGATGTTGAGGTTCGCCACGGTGCGGGCGAGCGGGTGGAGCGGGTTGCGCGCGTAGAACTGCGAGCCGAGGATGCCTTTCTCCTCGTAGGTCGGGGCGAAGAACAACAGCGAGCGGCGCGGGCGCTCGGCGGCGGGTAACGACGCGGCGACCTCGGCGATGTCGAGCATCATGGCGACGGAGATGGCGTTGTCGGCGGCACCGTTGAGAATCTGGTCGCCGGTGAGCGCGGGGTTGCGGCCGTAGGCGTCCCAGTGCGCAGAGTAGACGACGAATTGATCGCGCAGCTTCGGATCGGAGCCGGGCAGCAGCGCGATCACGTTGCGCGAGGTGACACTGCGCACGGTGTTCGCGACGGAGATGGTCGCGCGGGCGTTCAGCGGAACGGGACGGAAATCGCGGCGCGCCGCCGCGGCTTTGAGTGTGGCGTAGTCCTGACCGGCGGCGGCGAAGAGCTGGCGCGCGGTGTCGAGCGTGATCCAGCCTTCGACCGCGACGCGCTGTTGGCTGGCGGCTTCGGAGCCGACGTCGAACGTCTCACGTCCCGAGCCGGCGGCGATCACGGCGAACGGATAACCGGCGGGGCCGGTCTCGTGCACGATGAAGACGGCGGCGGCGCCGCGGGCGGAGGCGCTCTCGAACTTGTAGGTCCAGCGACCGTAGTAGGTCATCGCGTTGCCGCCGAAGATCGCGTTGTCGAGCTGGCCGGTTTTTGCGTCGGTGATCGGCGGATCGTTGATGAGCATGACCACGGTTTTGCCGCGGACATCGACGTCCTTGAAGTCATCCCAGCCGAACTCGGGCGCGGTGATGCCGTAGCCGACGAAGATCACCTCGCTGTCCTTCAGGTCGACCTGCGCCTGCCGGCGACGGGAGAGCGCGATGAAGTCGATGCCGACTTGCGGCGTGAGCGTTTGCGCCTGCGCGGTCGGTGCGCTGGTGGTGAATGAGAGCGCGGACTTGGACGTGAGGCCGGTGGTTTTGACCTCTTGCACGTAGGTCCCGTCGGGATTGCCCGGCTGGAGGCCGAGTTTTTTGAATTCGGCGACCAGGTAGGCGACCGTCTTGTCCTCGCCGGCGGTGCCTGGAGCGCGGCCTTCAAATTCGTCGGAGGCGAGGACGCGCGTGCGCGCGAGAATGCGCTCGGCGGAGGGCGCGGGTGGGGCCGCGAGCGCGGCGAACGCGGACGAAGCGGTGAGCAGCGCGACGTAGCCGAGCGACACAAGCCGGGGAAAATTGGAGCGGAGTTGCATGCGAGAAGACTGATACGCGGGTTCTGCGTTCGGAGCGAATGTAGGGCCGGTTTTTAACCGGCCCAGTTGGATGCGCGAATCGTTTGAGCCGGTTGGAAACCGGCCCTACTTTCGCGCGTGATCGTCGGGCGTTTCATTCGTGAGCGTGACGTTTTCGTAGAACCGGTTCCAGAGCGCGTCCTGGCGCCAGCCGGAGACGCGCGGGGCGACGAGGTAATCCTGCGCGTTGAAATAGAGCGGCACGACGGGGAGTTCGGCGAGCAGGAGTTCCTCGGCGTGGCGGTAAAGTTCGGTGCGACGTGCAGGATCGGTTTCGCGGTGAGCGCGTCCGGCGAGTTCGTCGTAGCGGGTATTGGTCCAACGTCCGAAGTTGCCGGTGGCACCGGTCGTGAGTTCGTCGAAGAGCGCGGCGGGGTCGTCGTAGTCGGGAATCGCGGGCATGAGCGCGATGGTGAAGTCGCCGGCGATGACGGCGGCCATGTGCACCTTGCCTTCGCGTTGGACGATGGCGGTCTCGATGCCGAGTTCGTGCCGCCACATCTGTTGGAGGGCCTCGAGGATCGCGGGGTTCACGTTCCAGGCGGCGACTTCGAGCTTCGGAAAGTTTTTGCCGTCAGGGAAGCCGGCTGCCGCGAGGAGGGCGCGCGCCGCGGCTGCGTCCGGGCGAAGTTGGGTGGTGCCGGTGTAGCCGCCGAGGCCGGGCGGGATGAAACTCAGTGCGGGGCGCTGTGCGCCGCGAAGGACGTGGCGCACGAGCGCGTCGCGATCCAGGGCGAGCGCCAAGGCGCGGCGCACGCGGGCGTCATCAAGAGGTGGGCGCGTCGTGTTCAGGGCGAAGTAGCGCGTCTCGTGCAGCGGTTGGCGGCGCAGGATCGGCGGCGCGTAGTGCTCCAGCTTCGTGAACGGCACGGCCATCGTGATGTCGACTTGGGCGGCGCGGAAGGCGCGCTCCTCGGTGTCGCCGCTGTCGTAGATTTGATGACGCACGCCGGTGAGCTTGATGCGTTCGGCCGCGTGGTAATGCGGATTGCGCGTAGCGAGCAGATGCTGGCCTTTGCGCCATTCGGTGAGCACGAACGCGCCGTTGCCGACGTAGCGTCCGGGCTCGGTCCACGCGCCGTCGCGCGCGGCGGCGCCGCCGTATTTTTCCACGCTCGCCGGGTGCGCGGGCAACCACGGGCCGCTGGCGGCGAGAGCGAGGAGATGCGGGGCGGGTTGCGCGAGCGTGAGGACGAGGGTGCGCGCGTCGGGCGCGGCGACGCCGACCTGCGCGGAGTCGGCGAGCTGGCCGCGGTAGAATGCGGCGGCATTTTTCAGCGCGAAGAAGAGCTGCGCCTTCGGTGCGCCGAGGGCGGGCGTGAGGGCGCGGCGAAACGAATAGACGAAGTCGGCCGCGGTGACGGGATCGCCGTTGGACCAGCGGGCGTTGGCGCGCAGGTGGAAGGTCCACGTGAGGCCGTCGGGCGAAGTTTCCCAGTGCTCGGCGACGCCGGGAAGCGGCGCGCCGCCGTTGGGATTCGGGACGACGAGGCCTTCGGCGAGCGTGCGGATCAGGAAAAATTCGTCGGGCAGCGTGGCGAGGTGCGGGTCGAGCGTGGCGGGCTCGTTGCGCTGGCTAAGGCGGAGAAGTTGTTCCGTGGGCGCGGCGGGCGCGGAAGCGGTGGCGGACGCGTCGGGCGATTCGCGGCGCGAGCAGGCGGTGGCGAGAATGGACGTGACCGTGAGGATGGCGATGTAGCCGCGTTTGAGCCAGAGGCGAAAACGTGGCGTGCTGCGGCCACGTTGTCGCTGCGCTCCAACGCGGCTACGGGACGGACCTTGGCGCATACATGGCGCATGGTGTGAGGTAGGGCCGGCTTCAGCCGGCCCGAGTGCGAGCGGGAGTCCTGATGGGCCGGTTAAAACCGGCCCTACTTCGGAATCACGGCGCGAGCGACACATGCCGATAGTCCATGTGATCCATCGGATTTGGCAACCAACCCTTCACCGACGGTGCGCACAGGTAAACGTGCGTGTTGAAATAAACGGGAATGCAGGGCGATTGCTCGAGCATGAGGAGTTCGGCTTGTTGCAGGAGCTGGCCGCGCGCGGCGACGTCGGCGGTGGTGGCGGCGCGGTCCATGAGCGCGTCGTAGTCGTGATTGACCCAGCCGGTGTGGTTGTTGCCGGCGTCGCTGCGCCAGAGATCGAGGAAGGTGGTGGCGTCGAGGTAATCGCCGACCCAGTCGCCGTAGAGCAGTTGGTAGTTGCCGGTGCGACGGTTGGCGAACGCGACTTTTTTCTCCTGGTTGACGATCGCGACTTGGATGCCGAGGTCGCGGCGCCACATTTCCTGGATGGCTTCGACGACGAGGCGATGGATCTCGGAATTGTCGTAGGTGATCTCGAGCGTCGGGAAACCTTGGCCACCGGGGTAGCCGGCGTCGGCGAGGAGTTTTTTCGCGGTCTCGATGTCGCGCGAGGCGAGGGCGGGCACGGGATAGTCGGGCGTTTCCGGCGGCACGAGCGAGGGCGCGGGGCGCTGGCCGCCGCGGAGGACTTTTTCGACGATGAGCGTGCGGTCGATGGCGAGGGCGAGGGCGCGCCGGACGAGCGGGTTGTCGAGCGGAGGCTTGCGGGTGTTGGCGCGGAAGAAATACGTGCAGAGATACGGATCGATGCGCAGAGAGTCGGGCAACGACTGGCGATAGCCGGCGATCTTCGAGAGCGAGAGGCTGTAGGTGATGTGGAGCTGGCCGGCGCGGAAGGCGCGCTCCTCGGCGTCAACGCTGTCGGTGGGGTAGAAGACGATCGAGTTGAGCTTCACGTGCTCGCGGTCCCAGTAGGTCGGCGAGCGTTCGACGACGAGACGCTGGTGCGAGGTCCACTCCTTGAGGTGAAACGGGCCGCTGGTGACGATGTGCTGCGGCGTGGTCCAGGCGGTGCCGCGGCGGTGGGCATCGCCGACGGCGGCGATGGCACGGACGTTGACGGGACGCCACGGAGAGTTGAGCAGCACTTGGAGAAAATACGGCGCGGGCGCGGTGAGTTGGACGACGAGCGTGCGGGCGTCGGGCGCGGCGAGGCCGACCGCGGAGAAGTCGGCTTTGCCTTTGTTGAAGGCTTCGGCGCCGCGGACCAGGTAGAGCATGTAGGCGTAGTCGGCGCCGAGTGTGGGCGTGAGGATGCGTTTCCAGGAATCGACGCAGTCCTCCGCGGTGATCGGCTCGCCGTTGGACCATCTCGCGTTCGCGCGGAGGCGGAACGTGTAAGTGAGGCCGTCGGCGGAGACGTCCCAGCTCTCGGCGAGCGCGGGGACGGGTTTGAGCGTCTTGAGGTCGAAGCTGACGAGCGGTTCGAAAAGCGAGTGGAGGACCTTGGCTTCGCCGACGCCGGTGACGAGGTGCGGATCGAGGTCGCTCGGATCGGAGCCGATGCCCAAGTGCAGCGTGCCGGTGCGGTTGCCGATTTGGACGGGCGTTTCGCGCTTGGAGCACGAGGAACCGAGGGCCGCAAAGAGGCACAAAGAGGCGCAAAAAAGAACCTGACGGGTTGCTGTAGCGGCGGTCTGCGACCGTCGAAAGATGCCGAGGGATCGGCGGTCATAGACCGCCGCTACAGGAGAGGGCTGCGTGGGCATAAATTTCGGATGAGGCAATTGCCGCGAGCGAGGCCACGTTGTCGCTGCGCTGCAACGCGGCTACTGAACGGGCGTGGACATTGAAATTCAGAGGCGCTCGATCAGCGCGACGGCGTGGGCGGCGATGGCGAGACCGCGGCCGATGTCGTCGCTGCCCTCGTTGGTCGTGGCTTTCAGGCCGACGCAGTCGACGGGCAAGCCGGCGGAGCGGGCGAGCGCGGCTTTCATCTCGGCGAGACGCGGGGCGATCTTCGGGCGCTCGGCGATGAGCGAGGCGTCGATGTTGACCGGTTTCCAACCGCGTTCGCGCAGGGCGGCGACAACGTGTTGGAGGAGCACCTGCGAGTCGACGTTCTTCCAGAGCGGGTCGGTGTTGGGGAAAAAGTGGCCGATGTCGGGCAGCGCGGCGGCGCCAAGAAGCGCGTCGCAGATGGCGTGCGTGAGCGCGTCGGCGTCGGAGTGGCCGTCGAGGCCGAAGTCGCAATCGAACGTCACGCCGCCGAGCACGAGTGGCCGGCCTTTGATGGTGCGATGGATGTCGTAGCCGTGACCGATGCGGAAATTGGACATGTGCGAGGGCGGATCAGGAAGAAGTGGAAGTCACCACGAAACACACGAAAGACACGAAAGAGATTGCCCACGGAAGACACGGATCACACGGAAGCTCGCCAATGCCTGTCATTCTGAGCGGAGCGAAGAATCCCGCAGAACAGGCGGTGCGGCCGTGACTGAATGATAAGCCCGACTTCGCCTGAACTTCGCTCAGCTCAGAATGAGCAACTTCGAGCATCATTCTGTGGGCTGCGTCAGCAGAAACTCCGCGTAGGCGAGGTCGCGGGGCGTGGTGAGCTTCGGGTTGGCGTGCGGATTTTCGAGCAACGCGACGGGGTGCTTGAGCAGCTCCACGGCGGCGGCGTCGTCGGTGAGGCGTTTCTTTTTCGCGGCGGCCTTGGCGTAGGCGCGGCAGATGAGGTCGCGGGAGAAGACTTGCGGCGTCTCCATCGCCCAGAGCTGGTCGCGGTTCAGCGTGCGCAGCATGCCTTCGCCGGAGTGCTCCTTGATCGTGTCGGTGACGCGATGCGCGAGGACGACAGCGTTCTCGCGGCGAACGATCTTGTGGAGCGCGAGGAGTTGATCTTCGCGGACGAGCGGGCGGGCGCAGTCGTGGATGAAAACGTATTTCACGTCCTCGGGCAGCTCGGCGAGGGCGGCAGCGACGGAATCCTGTCGCTCGGCGCCGCCGGGGACGAAGAGCGTGGGCGTCGGCGCGTAGGCGGAGAGTTCGACCATCTGGCGTTGGTCGCGGTAGGTGACGACAAAGAAGTCGACGACGCCGCTGCGGTAGAACGTGGCGGCGGAGTGCGCGAAGACGGCTTTGCCGGCGAGCGGGGCGAGGATCTTGTCGGGCACGGCGCCGGACATGCGGCGGCTGCTACCGGCGGCGAGAAGGATGGCGGCGGTGCGACTCATGCGGGGTAAAGACGGGAGGGTGAAAGTGAGAGTGAAGGTGACCGGAGGAGTGAGACCGGTCAGGCGCCGTTAAGTTCGGCGAGGATGCCGCGCGCGGCGGCGGCGGGATCGGCGGCCTTGAGGATCGGGCGGCCGACGACGATGTAGCTCGAGCCGGCGCGGGCGGCGTCGGCGGGAGTCATGACGCGCTTCTGGTCGTCGCCTCCTTGCTCGCTCGCCGAGCGGATGCCGGGCGTGACGAGTTGCATGTGGGCTGGGAGCGACGAGCGGAGCAGGGAAACTTCGAGCGGGGAGCAGACGAGTCCGCGCATGCCGCTGTCGGCGGCGAGGCGGCCGAGGCGGGCGACTTGTTGCTCGGGCGCGACGCTGACGCCGATTTCGGCGAGGCCGGTGGCGTCCATCGACGTGAGCACGGTCACGCCGAGGAGCAGGAGGTTCGGATTCGATTTTTGCTGGGCCGCGACGGCGGCGCGCATCATCTCGCTGCCGCCGGCGGTGTGCAGCGTGAGCATCTTGATCGGCAGCGGGCCGAGCGACTCGACGGCTTTGGCGACGGTGTTGGGGATGTCGTGGAGTTTCAGGTCGAGGAAGACCTCGAAGCCCATGCTCGCGACTTCGCGCACGTAGTTCGGCCCGTAGGCGGTGAACATCTGGAGGCCAATCTTGACCCAGCGGAGCTGGCCGCGCAGTTGGCGGAGGATTGGGGCGGCTTCTTCGCGCGTGGGAACGTCTAGGGCAAGGATCAGGTCGCAGGGCATCGGGTGCGGAGCGGGGAAGTGATTTATGGACACTATTGAACACTAATCAAAGAGAGAATTCACCGGAGGGGACCGGAAGGCGAAGGCAGGGAAGACGGAGGATAGAGGACCGAGGGCGGCGGAGGTGAGTTTGGGCTAGGAGGCGCGGCAGCACTGTGCCTAACTGAAACGGCGCGCAATGAACGTCACTGTTTTCAGTCCGGCGAAAATCAATCTGTTCCTCGCCATCACCGGTCGTCGGGCGGATGGGTTTCACGATCTCGTCTCGGTGGTGGCGCCGCTGGAGTTCGGCGACGAACTAGGCGCGGAGCGCGTGGCGCAGCGGGCGGAGGACGGAGGAGCGAGGCCGGAGGACGGTGCGGGGCGGTTCACGCTGGCGTGCGATGCAGCTGACGTGCCGCTTGATGAAACGAATTTGATCCTGAAGGCGGCGAAGCTCTTCGCGGCGACGACCGGTTGGGATGGGCGCGCGCATTTTCGGCTGACGAAACGCATCCCGATGGGCGCGGGGCTCGGGGGCGGCAGCAGCAATGCCGTGGCGGCGCTGCGGGCGCTCAACCAACTCACCGGCGGGCGCGCGAGCGAGGCGCAGCTCGAGGCGATGGCGGCGCAACTTGGGTCGGACTGCGTGCTGTTTCTGCGTGATGCGCCCGTGGTGATGCGCGGTCGCGGCGAGTGCGTGGAGAATTTGCCTGCGGCTGCGGCGACGCGCGTGCGCGGACGGCGCGTGCTGGTGTTCAAACCGAGCTTCGGCATCGCGACGCCGTGGGCCTATGGCCGCATGGTGGCGCGCGGCGGCGACTATATCGCCTCGGCCGATGCGGAGGCGCGGCTGGCGGCGTGGTGCGCAGGCGGCGATCCCGCGGAGGAACTTCTTTTCAATAATATGGAGCCGGCCGCGTTCGAAAAATTCGTCGCGCTGCCGGTCTTGTTGCAAAAATTACGCGAGGAGTTCGCGTTCGCGCCGCGCATGAGCGGGAGTGGCAGCGCGTGTTTCGCGCTGTTGCGCGGCGATCAGCCGGCGGCGCCGATCATCGCGCGCATCCGCGAGGCATGGGGCGAGCCGGCGTGTGTCTTTGAAACGCGGCTGCGTTAGTTACGCATTGACCGGATTTCGCCGCGCTTCGTTAATCATCGGAAGCACATGGACGCCCGCGGCAAAACCGAGACAGTGATCCGGGGCATTGCTGCGTCGCGCGGCATCGCTTACGGGCAGGTTTTTCTGTATCTGCAGAGCGAGCTCGAGGTGCCGCGCTACCAGGTCGATCCGACCAAGCGGGTGCCGGAGATTGCGCGGTTCGAGCAGGCGCTGGTGACGACGCGTCAGCAGATCGCCGCGATCCAGCAGCAGGTGCGGAAAAATCTCAGCGAGGAGGAGGCGCTCATCTTCGACGCGCACCAGATGGTGCTCGAGGATCAGGCGCTCATCACCGAGACGATCCGCGAGTTCGAGACGACGGGGTTGAACATCGAGACGTGTTTCAACGCCGTCGCGCAGCGCTACATCCAGGCGTTCGCCGAGATCGACGACGAATATCTCCGCGAGCGCGCCGCCGACATCAAGGACGTCGCCCGCCGCGTGTTGCACGTGCTGCTCGGCCAGTCGGCGATGAATCTCTCCGAACTCGTCGAGAAACGCATCATCGTCGCGCACGACATCACGCCCTCCGAGGCGGCCGGCATTGATCGCAGCGCGGCGCTCGGCATCGTGACTGACACCGGCAGCCGCACGAGTCACGCGGTGATCGTGGCGCGGTCGATGAAGATTCCGGCCGTCGTGGGTTCCCGCGATCTCACCAAGCGCGTGCAGGACGGTGACTGGCTGATTGTCGATGGCTACGAGGGCATCGCCATCCTGCATCCGACGCAGGCGACGCTCTTCCGTTACGGGAAAATCCAAAAGGAAAAGAGTTCGTTCGAATCGCGTCTGCTCGCGGCGAACGAATTGCCCGCCGAGACGCTCGACGGCGTGCGCGTGACGCTGCGCGCCAACATCGAGAAGGCCGACGAGGTCGCGCTCGTGCGCCAATACCGCAGCGAGGGCGTCGGCCTTTACCGCACCGAGTATCTCTATCTCAGTTCGCACCATCTGCCGGACGAGGAGCATCAATACGCGAATTATCGCGCGATCGTCGAAGGGCTCGCTCCTGCGCCGGTGACGATCCGCACGCTCGACATCGGCGGCGACAAGCCGCTGCCCGGCAACCCCGAGCTGATCGGTCCCGAGGCGAATCCATTTCTCGGTTTCCGCGCCATCCGCATGTGTCTGGAAAATCCGGAGCTGTTCAAGGAGCAGCTGCGGGCGATCCTGCGCGCGAGTGCGCACGGCAAGGTCGAGATCATGTATCCGATGATCGGTTGCGCCGATGAACTGGAGCGCGCCAACGCGCTGCTGGCCGAGGCCAAGGCCGAGTTGAAGGAGCGCGGACAGGCTTTTGATGAGAAGGTGCGCGTCGGCACGATGATCGAGATCCCGAGCGCGGCCCTCGCGGCCGACACGCTGGCGCCGCACTGCCAGTTCTTCAGCATCGGCACGAACGACCTGATCCAATACCTGCTCGCGATCGATCGCGGCAACAACCGCATCGCGCACCTCTACGACCCGACGCACCCGGCGGTGCTCCGCGTGCTCAAGCAGGTGATTGATGCCGCGCGCGCCCACAACCTGAAGGTGAGTGTGTGCGGCGAGATGGCCGGCGATCCGATCTACGCGCCGCTGCTCGTCGGGCTCGGCGTCGACGAATTGAGCATGACGCCGCCGCTGTTGCCGGCGGTGAAGTATCTGGTGCGCGCGATCAAATTTTCCGAGGCGCAGAAACTCGCCGCGGATTGCCTGGCGCAGACGGACACAAAGAAAACCGCCGCGCTCGTCGAGGCCTTCTACGAGAAGCACGTCGCGACGGAGTGAGGCGCGGCGCGCGGCGCGCGCTCGAGCGGCTCAGTTTACGAACGTCACCTTCACGCGGCGCGACACGAGGAAATACGGCACCCAGATCAAGACGGGGACGATCACGCCAATCAGGTTCGATGCGGTTTGAATCGAGGTCTCGCCGCCCGAGTTGCCCACCCAGTGGTTGCCGATCGTGTCGATGACGTGCAAGGCCGCCATGCCGACCAGCAGGGCGATCATGAGCTTCGGCGCATGACGCTTGGTGCGGAAGAAAAACACGGCCGCAATCACCGTGAGCGCGATCGCGGACGTGTTGCCTGCGAGTTCGAACACGAGCAGCGAAATGAAACCCGGACGATAACTGGCGAGGCCCGGGGTCGCGAGGTTCTCCCACACGCGAGCGTTGAAGTAGGCATTCGCGGTCGTGCTGAAGGTGTAGAGCATGGTGAACGGCCGAATCACCAGACTGATCGCCGGCAAAATCAGCCAGCCGCCGATGCCGCGGATCTCCGCATCGGCAGACGGCGGCGCGGGGTCGACGGGCAGACGATAGAGCCAGAGGGCAAATTTCGTCCACGCGGCCAGCAACACCACGACGAGGAGGACCGAGCGCCAGTTGAGGATGAAGCTCGTGTCGGCTGCAGGTGTGTCCGTTGCCGCCGAGGCGGCGGGGGCGGTCGAAGAGGCCGGGGTCGGTTCGGTGCCGTGCCGGAGTGTGTAGCCGACCTCTTTGCGGATGCGGGCGAGTTCTGCGACGTGTTTGGAGACTTCGGCGGCGGGCACGTGGTCCGCGCGCGATTGCCAGGAATAGACGATGCGGAAAACCTGGTCCTTGAAGTGCGACTCCATGTGGAAACGATACCAAGGCGTCTCGATGGTCTTGTCGTCCGGATCGAGATTCCAGCTGCCGCGGAGGTGGACGTTCGTGCGCACGGTGATTTCCCACGGGTGGGTGAGTTCGAGCGGCGCCGTGCGCGTGAGACTGTCGGGTTGCGCGATGGTGTTCTGCAGATCCCACGGATAAAATTCGGCTGTGTGTTCCGTCTTACCCGCCTGAATTTGCCATAGTTCCGGCACCGTGCATTGGAGATCCAGTTCGATGATATTGCGCTCCGCGTCATCGCGCCAGGTGAGTGGTGAGGCCAGCGTCAGGGCCGGGAAGGCGCGCTTCTGCTTGTCGAGAAAGTCGCGTGTGACCTGCTCCTTGGTCCGGCTCGCGAGATAGGACCGCATGCCGTAGGCGCTCTCGCCGTGATAGCGGTAAGTGACGGCCAGCTTCGCCGGCTGGTCGGGTTGTTCGTAGGAGAATTCCTGCGTCACCTCCAAGCGGCGGCGCGTTTCCGGGCGCGCGGGGATGAGCTGGAGGCCGGGTGCGGCGTCGGCGCGAACCGCGAGGCCGCGGCTTTCGGCGGTGGCATCGCGCTGTTTCAGGTCGCCGCGGTCGTGGAGTGCGGTGGGGTCCAGCCAATACGATTCACCGTCCAAGGGGACGAGCGCGATCACGTGGTTGAACGCGTAGGGGCTCGGCAGGCTCTGCGCGACGGCGTGACGGCGGTAGGTGTTGACGAGGGCGGGATAGGCGGGAATGCCGACCTCGGCGAGGAGCGCGCAGAACAGCGTGACCTTGTCCTTGCAGTCGCCGAAACGCTGGCGGAGCACCTGCGCAGGCGGGTGGGGCCGGTGGGAATTGGCGCCGAGCTCGACGCCGAGGTAGCGCACCTCGCGTTGCACGAAATCGAGGAGCGCGAGCACTTTTTGTTCGGGCGTTTTGGCGCCGGCGGTGAGCGCGAGCGCTTTCTCGCGCAAAATTGGATCGTCGCGCGACGTTGCGTAGAGGGGAAGCGCCCACGCGCGCACGGCCTCCCAGTCGGTGAACTCGCTCACGCTCAGATACGGATACCGCACGTGCCACGACGGCGTGTCGCCGTCGGCGTGGATCGGGGCGACGCGACGGAAAACCCACGAGTGGTCGGCGGCGCCGTCGGTGTTTGTGCCCACCGTGTGCGTCGGTTCGCTGTCGCCCAGAATCCGCCAGTGCAGCGGACGCTCAGGCGGCATCACGACGCGGACGCGCTCGAAGGCGACGGGCGAGCCCCACGCGAGGGAGGTCGTGTCGATGAATTTGCCCGCGAATACCGGATTCATCCCGCGCACGGTGAATGCACACTCCACGATGTCGCCCTTGCGCACATCGGCGAGAGTGGTGATCGCGGAGAGTTCTCCGTTGAACAGCTGCCGCTCCAGATCGCGTTCCTGCTGGATGACTTTGATCTCGTCGAGCTTCAGCCGGTCCTCGGCCACACCGTCGCGCCAGATGCGGATCAGGTGCAGTTCCAGCGCGGCGTAACTCGGGTCGAAGCGCTGGGAAAGTTGCGCGCCATCGGACAACCCGGCGTCGGAGGTGATGCGGTAGGCGTAGTGGGTGGTGGTCGCTTGCTCGGCGACGAGCGTCTGCTGATCGTAGACGTAGTAGGACAGCTCGTGGTGCGCATCGTCCGCCGTCAGCGGGCGCCGGCTCTCAGCGGCGAGATCGAACTCGGCGGCCGGGGTGAACCACGCGGGCAGGGGCGTGACGCGCGGGCGGTGGGCAGCGGACTCGTCGGCGGGGGCGGCGACGAGACAGAGCGGGACAAAAAGGACGACGGCAACGAGGCGAAGAAAGCGATGAATCATCAAGGGCCCGCCGCAGCACAGCAGGCGGGGGGAGCCGGGCAACGCTTTTCAACGGTGCGCGCTGCACCAGTTGCCGCGCAGCGATTGCGGTTAGCCGGGCTTCATACCGCGAACGCGTCATTGATGCTCGAGCGACGAAGTGATAGTCATGTGGTCCGTCGGCGGCGATTTGCAGCAATTTGGAGAACCCCCACCATGGCTCACATCAAAGCGAAGGGCACGATCGGCATCCTGACGGGCGGCGGCGACGTGCCAGGACTCAACCCCGCGATTCGTGCGGTCACGATTCGCGCCCTGCGCGAAGGCTACAAGGTCATCGGCATTCGCAAAGGCTGGAGCGGACTCATCACGATGATCCGCGACAAGGAGCACGACAACGGCGAGTGCTACGTGCACCTCACCGAGGAAATCGTGAATCGCGCCGGGCGCACGGGCGGCACGTTCCTGCACAGCTCGCGCACGCGGCCGAGCCATGTGCCGAAAAACAGCGTGCCCGAGCACTTGAAGGCGACCTACAACGCCGAGATCAACGACCTCACGCCCGAGGTGCTGAAAAACCTCGAGTGGCTCGGCATCGACCACGTGATCCCGATCGGCGGCGACGACACGCTCAGCTACGGCGTGCACCTGTTCCAGAACGGCGTGAAGGTGATCGCGATTCCGAAGACGATGGACAACGACGTCCCGGGCACGGACTACTGCATCGGTTTCAGCACCTGCGTCTCGCGCACGATCAGTCTCGTGAACACGCTGCGCACGTCCGCGGGTTCGCACGAACGCTTTCTCGTGGTCGAGGTTTTCGGTCGCTACGCCGGCTTCACCGCGATGCTGCCGACGATGGCGGGCGCGGCGAACCGCTGCGTGATTCCCGAGTGGAAATTCAACATCGAGCGGCTCACCGAGCTGCTCGTGTCCGATCGCGTCAACAATCCCAGTCGCTACTCGATCGTGCTCGTGTCCGAAGGCGCGTCGTTCGAAGGCGAGGAGATGGTTTTCGAAAGCGCGGAGAAGGACATGTTCGGCCACGCGAAGCTCGGCGGCATCGGCGACATGGTGGCGTCGCGGCTCAAGGATCTCTCGCCGAAATTCAACAAGGGCAAAAAGGTCGAGTGCATCAACCAGCGCCTCGGCTACCTCGTGCGCGGCGGCGATCCGGACGCCGTCGACTCGATCGTGCCGATGGCCTACGGCAACCTCGCACTCGACCTCATCATGCAGGGCATCCACGGGCGGCTCGTGGTGTTGAAGAACGGTCGCTACGACAATCTCCCGATCGAGGTTATCACTTCGACCAAGAAGCTCGTGAACGTGGAAAAATTCTACAACACCGACCGCCTGCGCCCGCAGTATCGCAGCTTCGAGATGCGCCCGCAGTTCATCATGACGAGCGATTGAGGCGCGCGCACGTCACTCGCTTCGGGCCGCAGGGTAGGGTCGGACCGCTGGGCCGACCGAGGAGGTGTTTGCGGCGGGCCCAGCGGTCCCGCCCTACCTCGAGTTGATGTGACGTGCGGCTGCTTACCGCGCCGCCTTCACGCCGCTGGCCAGCAGCGTTTCGAAGCGCGGTTCGCCTTCTTCCTGCGCGACCGTCGTGACTTCGACTTTCTGAAAGCCGGCTTTCTTAAGGAAGCTGTGCAGCGCACTCTCTTTGAAGCCCAGCCAGAGGTCACCGTAGAGCTCGCGCGCCTTTTCGAAGGTGTGCTCCTTGAGATCGAGCACGAGGAGCTGGCCGCCGGGTTTCAGGATGCGGAAAGCTTCGTCGACGGCACGCTGCGGGTGCGCCGCGTGATGGAGCGCTTGCGAGAGGATCGCGAGGTCCACGGATTTGTCGGCGAGCGGCACCTGCTCGATGTCGCCGAGTTTGTAGCTGAGATTCGCGAGGCCGTTTTTCTTGGCCAACTCGGTGCCGACTTCGACCATCTTCGGCGAGCTGTCGATGCACCAGACGCGTTCGGCGCGGTGCGCGAGCAGTTGCGAGACGAGGCCTTCACCGGCCCCCAGATCGGCGACGGTGATCGCGGGCACGAGGCGCAGGGCGAGATGGCCGAGCGCTTCCCACGAGCGGCCGGGGCAATAGCCTTTGCCGAGACGGCCGGCGATGAGGTTGAAATACTGTTCGGAGACGCGGCGGCGGCGCTGGAGCACGCGGTCGAGATTCTCGCGATCTTCCGCCGACTCCGGCAACTCCGCCACCGACTCGCAGGCGGCGCGGAGCAGCGTGAGTTGCTTGGGTGGGAGACTGGCGCGGAGCGAGTAGAAAGCCTTTTTGCCCTCGCGGCGGTCCTGCACGAAGCCGCCCTGGCGCAGCAGCGCGAGTTGCGAGGAGATGCGCGATTGGGCCATGCCGAGAATGTCCTGTAATTCGGCGACCGACAGCTCCTCCCTGAGCAGGAGCGAGAGCACGCGCAGACGCGTCGGGTCGGAGAGAATTTTAAGACTGTCCCAGGAATCGGTCATGAGCGAACGCAGGCTGAAGTCCGGTCAGGCGCGGTGCAATCGCGCACTGCGGGGCGCTCAACCGAACCATTTCGAGACCAGCAGCACGCCCTGCCACAGTCCGAGCGCCATGATGCCGAGGCCGGAGATGACGTGCATCACGTGCAGCGTGCGCGCGTGCAGGCGGTCGCGAAGGGCGCCCGCGCCGAAACTGAGCAGCAACCACCAAGCGGCGGATCCCAGGAACACGCCCGACACGATTTCGAAAGCGTGGAGCAGGCTGGTGTCCGTTTTGCCGAGGCCCACGCCGGCAAAAATCGCCACGAAGGCAAAAATCGTCGCCGGGCTGGTGAGCGTGAGCGCGAGCGTCGACGCATAGGCGGCCTGCCACGAACGAGTCGGCGGTGGCGTGGCCGGATCCACGGCGTCCTTCGCCGGCGGCTTGGTGAGGGCGGTTTTCAGGCCGAGGAAGACAAGGAAGGTGCCGCCGAAAAGCTGCAGCCACGATTCCATCCGGATCAGGAACGACGAGATCGCGGTCAGGCCCAAAGCGGCGACGAGTCCGTAGAGTGCATCCGCGGTGGCCGCGCCCAGCCCGGAGACCAAACCCGTGACGCGTCCGTAGATCAGCGTGCGACGGAGGCAGAGAAAACCGATCGGGCCGACAGGGACCGCGATGGCAAATCCGATGAGCAAACCTTTGAAAAACATCGGCAAGTTCGGGCGAAGATTCCGGACGCTGCGCCGGTTGACAAATCAAAAGGCCCGGCGCCAGAGGCGCACCGACTATAGTGGCCAAGCCGTGTTTCTCGCGACGTGGCGGAAGCCGCGGGGCTTTGGGATTTCCGGGTGCGGCGAAATTCTGACGAATTCCGCTACGGGTGCGCGATGATCCGAGTGGTCACCTGCGCGCCGGCGGCTTCACTCCTCGCCCTCGGAATAGTCGGCGTCGATCGTGCGGAAAAATTTCCGCGATTTGGCGAAGGCGAACTTGTTCGAGTCGGGGTAAGCCCAGAATTCGTTGAGGGGATCGTCCGCGATGACGAAGTAGTGCAGGTCGGAGGAGCCGGTATTGCGAAAACTGTGGCCGACTTGCGGGGCCGCCATCACGCAGTCGCCGGGCTCGATGGCGAACGTGGCGTCGCCCAGCCGAAATTCGCCGTGCCCTGCCACGAAGACGTAGAACTCCCACTGCAACGCGTGCCAGTGGAACGGAAACAGCGCCGCACCGGGCGGCACTTTGCCCAGCTCGAGGTCGAAGGGATGGCCGCCGGCATGCTGCGGTGTGCGGTGCTGCGCGCCGAACGCGAGTGAGATGCCGCGGAACGAGCCGCGAAATTTGCCTCTGGGCGATTGCCAGTCCTCCCACGGGATTTCGTCGAGATGGCGGCAGCGCGCCGAAAACGGCGTGGGCGGTTGCGGGAGTGTCGGTGCGGCGATGCGCGTATTGTCCCCACTCGCCGGAGCGGCGGCATCGTCTTCGCCGTCGAAGTAATCGACGGGCGTCATGCGGAAGAAAACGCCGGGCGGACGCAGGCCCCACTTTTTCGAGTCGGGATACCAGCAGGCGTCGAGCGGTGGGTTGTCCGCGACGATGAAGACTTCGAGGTCTTCCGTGCCGGTGTTGATCAGCTGATGGGCTTCATTGGGCAGATGAAGAAAGCAGTCACCGGTGCGCACGATGCGGCGTTCGTCACCGACGCGCACGGTGCCGGTGCCGCGGCGGACGACGAAAAGTTCCCACTGCGCAAGGTGCGCGTGGTGTGGGCAAACGGCGGCACCGGGTGGGATGCGGCGCACTTGGAAATCAAACGGATGTCCGCCGCCTCCGACGCCGACGTTGCGGATGCCGCCGAGGGCGAGGGAGACGTTTTTCGAGAACGAATGAAATTTGCCGGTCGGCGAACGTTGCTCGAGTTCGGGCACGTCGCGCAGATTGATTTTGCTCATGGCGTGGAAGGGCGGGGGCGTGGTGTGCGAGCATGCGCGAGCGGGAGAGTTGCGCGCAAGCGCGCAACCTACGCCGGACACGGGCACGATTCGTTTTCTGAGCAGCCGACGTCAGCCGGCTGGGAGGCACGCGAAAGGCGGAGCGGAGCAGGGCACCGGGGGGGCAGCGGACTGACGTCCGCTGCTACGGGGCGCCTCCGCTACTACGATGCGCGTTCGCCGCTACGGGGCGTGCGGGTGGGAGCGCGTTGAGGTCAACGCGCTCCACCGTTACTTCAGCGCCGCGTTTGACGGTCCGCCGGAGCGGGGTTTGGCGAGCTCGAGTTCGCCTTGGCGGGCGTAATCGATCGCTTCGGCGAGGATGCGCGCGGCTTCTTGCGAGGCGTGGAAGCCCATGGAGTTCTCCGCGTAGACCCAATCGAGTCGCCATTGCGCCTTGCGCTGGAGGTCGCGCGCCTTCGCGAGCTGCGCGTCCGTGGCGCCGGCGTTCTTGGCGGCGACGAGCGCGTCGATGAGGCCGATGACGGCTTCCTGCCCGCGATCGAGGAGCTGGCGGTTGCGGTCCTGGATGATCGTGACGCGCGCGGTGAGTTCCTGCTCGGGCACGCGGTGGCAGGTCTGGCACGCGGCGGCGACGTTGAGCAGCGGCGAGCGGACGTGGTGGTTGCTGACCTTGATCGCGCCTTCGCGTTGATAGGGCATGTGGCAGTCGGCGCACGCGACGCCGCTGCGCGCGTGGATGCCCTGGCTCCACATCTCGAATTCCGGGTGCTGCGCCTTCAGGATCGGGGCGCCGGTCTCCTTGTGCACCCAGTCCTTGTAGCCGGCATCGTCGTAATATTTTTCCTCGAGCTCGACGCGCAGGCCGTTGTCCCACGGGTGCGTGACGAGCTTCTGGTCGCCTTTGAAGTAGTATTCGTTGTGGCACTGCGCGCAGACGAGGGAGCGCATTTCCTGGCGGTTGGCTTCGGTGTTCGGTTGGTAGGCTTCTTTGCGATCACCTTTGCGCCAGCGTTCGATGCTGGGGAGGTGCGGCGTCGGGTAGTTGGATTTGGCGAGGGCGCGCAGGCCGTTGAGGAACGCCGGGCGCGAGACGCGCAGGTTCATCGTCTCGGCGTCGTGGCAGTCGATGCACGAGACCGGGTGTTCGACGAGTTTCGTGACTTCCATGTAGGGCTGGGGCGAGATCACCTCGAAGCCTTTTTGGATCTGCTCTTCGCGGTGCTCCTTGCCCGCAGGGGCGCCCGCGGCGAGGCCGGCTTTGATGTAGGCGGGGATGACGGAGGCGTGGCACTGGAGGCACGCGCCTGGTTGCTTGGCCTTGTGCACGCGCTCGGTCTCGCGCTGGTCGCTGAGCATGTAGGCGTGGCCGCGCTCCTCGCGGTAATCGATCGAGAACGCGTAGCCGGCGAAGATGCGGCGCCAGACGGGATCACGGTCGAGGTGCTGGAAGGCTTCGCTGCCGCCGTATTTGGTGAACTGCGTGTCGACGGTCCGGCGGTAGCTGTCGTATTGGCGCGGGTAGTTTTTGCCCCACAGCACCGGGTCGGTGGTGCTGTCGTCGACGTTCACCACGCGGAACACGTGCTGCGTGGCCTCAGCCTGGCGCGCGACGATGTTCTGGTAGAGCATCAGCACCGCGAACGTCGCGACAGCGAACAGCGCGATGAGGCCGATGAAGCCGAGGAGGGAGATACCGCGAGTGGAGGTGAGGCGGGAGTTCATGGCGAAGAGCGGAGGAGAAAGATTGAGAGAAAGAGAACGGGAAGGATCCGGGCTCAGTTCACCGGGCCGTGGCCGACGTCGCGGTGGCATTGGACGCAATCGAGCATCTCGCGTTGCTTACCGGCGTGAGTGTTGATGGCGGAGACGATCTGCTCGTGACAGCTGACGCAATTGCGCTGGAGCACGGTGGAGTTTTTCGGACGGATCATGATCGGCTCATGAAAATCCTGCAGGGTGAAACCTTTCGAGTGCCAGTAGCCGTTTTCCGCTTTCGTGAGGTATTTGCCGATGAAGTCATGCGGGGTGTGGCAATCGTTGCACGTGGCCACGGCGTGGTGTGGGGACTTCAGCCAGCCGTCGTATTGCTCGCGCATGATGTGGCAATTCACGCAGGCTTTGGGGTCGTTGGAAAAATACGACAACCCGTGGGCGTAGTAGAAGGTGTAGGTGCCGAGGCCGGCGAACATGCCCATCACGCCCGCCAGCACGAGGACCAGAAAGCCGTGTTTGCGTTGCAGCGGGGAGACCATCGCGGTCGCACTTTACGAGGATCGAGCGCGCGGCGTCAAAAACTTCCCCGGCGCTATTTCGTCTTCGCGGGAGTCCTCCTGATGACATCGGGGGATTCCCGATGTCGCAAGGCACAGCGAGCTGAGGTCGGGTTCAGACGATCGAACGACTGAGCATGAGACTCGCGTAGGGCAGGTCGGCGTGGACGCGCCAGCCGTCGGGCGAGACCGGCCCATAGCGCAACGTGCCGCCCAGTTCGCTGACGCGCCGCTCGATGTTGGCCCGACCGTTGAAGGCCTGGCGCGCGGCCTCGACGAGCTCGAAGTTGAAACGGGCGTCGAGTTGCGCGAGCCATGGCTCATCCCAGCGGCGGCCGAGCAGCAGGTAGCCGCGCACCGGGGTTTGGTGACGCCAGAATTTCGCATCCTGAATCGCGGCGCCGAAAATCTCCCACAGCGCGCCATCGACGAGAGCGAAATAGCGGAACGTATAGCGATCACCGATGCCTTTACGCAGCGTCTCGGCGTTGGCGAAGGGCAGAGCCGGACGGCGGTAGTCCTTGTCGATCGTGTGCTGGAGGGCGAGGTTCGCGTCGAGCACCCAGGGTGGAGCGCTACTCGATCTCGCTCTGCCAATGGACGCGTAGGGCGCGCCGGCCCGGTGCGCGGTGAACGCCGCATCGCCTTCGCGGCGGAGCGGGCCGCTCCGCCCTACCTCGGCAACGACGCCGTCAGCTTGGGCGCAGATTCGGACTCACTCTACCGGATTGCTCAGCGTGCCGATGCCTTCGATCTCGATGGCGATCGTGTCGCCGCGCTTGAGCCACACCGGCGGTTGGCGCGCGAAGCCGACGCCTTCCGGCGTGCCGGTGAGAATCAGCGTCCCCGCGGGCAGCGTTTTATCGGCAGTGAGAAATTCGATCAGCGTCGGCACGTCGAAGATCATGTCGGACGTGGACGAGTCCTGCATCACGGTGCCGTTGAGCACGGAGCGGATACGGAGCGCGTTTGGGTTCGACAACTCGTCGGGGGTGACGAGCACCGGGCCGAGTGGGCAAAAGGTGTCGAAGCTCTTCGCGTGGTTCCACTGGCCGCCGCCGAAATCCCGCTGCCAGTCGCGCGCGCTCACGTCGTTGGCGCAGGTGTAGCCGAGGACGTAGTCGATCGCGTCGGCGCGGGCGACGTTGCGTGCGGACTTCTTCAACACGATCGCGAGTTCCGCTTCGTAGTCGACGCGCGTGCTCGCCTGGATGGTCGGAATGCGGATGGGATCGCCCGGATTTTGCACGGCGCCGGGCAGTTTCATGAACCACATCGGCCGCTCCGGTGGCGGGCGTTTGCCCTCGGCGGCGTGCTTGGCGTAGTTCAGGCCGATGCAGACGATCGTGGCGGGTGTGACCGGCGTGAGGAGCTGGCCGGGGGTGACGACGCGGTCGGTGACGCGCCAATCGCCGAAGAGATCGCCGTCGATGGCGCGGGCGGAGCCGTCGGATTGGAGCGCGGCGTAAGCGGGGCCGTGGGGTGAAGCGTGCCGGATGATTTTCATCTGCACTCAAGGTGAACCACAGAAAACACGGAAGACACAGAAGAAATTTTCTGCGCCCAAACGAGAGCCGGCGGAAATCGAGCCTCTGGGCGGGCGCCTTGTTTCTGTGTATTCCGTGCTTTCTGTGGTTTCGCCGGTTGGTGGTCAGCAGCGCAGCTTGCGTTTCGCTTGCTGGTTCGCTCACTCGGCGCGTATGGCCCCGCCGCGTCGCAAAAATATTTTCCGTCTCGCTCCACCACCGCCGATGACGATCTACGTGCGCAATGGTTTCCTGCGCGCGTTGACCGACGAGTTCGAGGCGCTGAAGGTGAAACGCGCCGCGCTCGTCGAGGACAAGATGGAGGCGCACAGCCAGGGCGACCTGCGCGAAAACTTCGGCTTCAAGGCCGCGAAGGACGCCATCCGCGCCGTCGATCGCAAGATGGACGATCTCGACCGCTTTTATCGCCGCAACACGTTCATCGAAATCGATCCCGCCGGGTGGCTGACGAAGCCGACCGATTTCGTGCAACTCGGCCACGTGATCAAAATCGAGAAGCAGGACGTCGGCGCGAAGCGGAAGGACAGTTTCAAATTCCTCGTCGCGACCTACGGCGAGACCACGACCGATGCCGAGACCAACATTGAGTGCCTGCCGCACAACTCGCCGCTCGCCGCCGCGCTGCTCGGCTTGAAAGTCGGCACGCCGACGCCAGTGCAGCTGCCCGCGGGCCCGTCGATGCTCACCGTGCTCTCGATCCGCAACCCGACGCAGGCGGAGCTCGACCGCCTGCTTGCGCCCGTGAAGGCGCCGGAGATCGAAGGCGAGGAGTAAGGCACCGCAAGTAGCGCCGGCTTCCAGCCGGCC
Organism: Verrucomicrobiota bacterium; assembly: GCA_023432225.1. Lineage (GTDB taxonomy): Bacteria > Verrucomicrobiota > Verrucomicrobiia > Opitutales > Opitutaceae > Didemnitutus. The sequence continues at coordinate 281,245 of JAEYUW010000033.1, read as the reverse complement.
TCCGATCGGATTGGCCACAAGAAGCACAAAGAACGCAAAAATCAGAAACAGGGATCGGCTATTGAATTCACGGCGAGCTTCGTGGATGACGCGCTTGCCATGCGTGCGCGGGCTCGCTTCGCTGCGGGCTTCACGGGCCAATTTCCGTTCCAACCCATTTTGATCGAACCGAACCACCACTAACCAACATCCATTTCGCGTAGCTTCGGCTGCTGTCCTTAACGAAACCTGGAAAATTTCGACCACAAGACGGCGCTCGACGCATCGCCCCCGACTGGGGGCGTGCTGATAGCGCTCTTGTGAGGCTCTTCCAGGTGCCTGTTAAGGGGCGTGTTATTGGCACGTCCCTTTCGCGTTTTTGACGCGAGCACCTCGGTAGAGTCCTCATACAGAGCAAAGCCATCCCCGACAGAGGGCTGAACATCGCGCGAATGTTCCAGCCCCGTGTCCTCACAAAACAGCTCTGCCTCATCGAGCGGCGTATCCGCTGTCTCCGCTCCTTCGCTTCAAGACATCATCCCCTCCGTCGAAGCCGCCGCGACTCTCGGCCTCTTCGGCTCCGCCGAGCGTAAGACCATCGAGAAACTCCTCGCTTACGGCAAAGGCGACCGCCCCGTTATTCGCTGCCAAGTCCGTCAAAAGGACGTGCCCGCAAAATCCGAGGAGATCGTCCGCCAACTCTGGATTCATCGCCTCCTCACTCACTACAAATATCCCGTTTCCCGGCTAGCGGTCGAATATCCCGTCACCTTCGGGCGCGACACCTCGAAGCGCGCCGACATCGTCGTGTTCGAGGCCGAGCGCGCCACCATTCCCTATCTCATCGTCGAGGTGAAGGCCGACAAGCTGAAGGACGGTAAGGAGCAGCTCAAATCCTACTGTCATGCCACCGGCGCTCCGCTGGCCGTGTGGAGCAACGGCCGCGATAAGACCTTCTGGCACCGCAAAAATCCCAACTACTTTGTTGAGATCCCTGCCCTGCCAACCGCTTCGCAGGACATCTCGGACGTTGCCGATCAGCCTTGGACCATCGACACCCTGGTCGAGAAGGAGAAGGCTCGGGAGATTTCCAGCGAAGCCCGTTCGCTGAAAGACCGCATCCTTGAGATGGAGGACGAGGTGCTCGCCAACGCCGGCGTCGATGTGTTCGAGGAGGTTTTCAAACTCGTCTTTACCAAGCTCTACGACGAGCTCTCCTGCTACCGCGGCGAATACGACCACATCCGCTTCCGCAACACCAACACTGCCTCCCAGCTCAAGACCCGCATCCAAGATCTCTTCGACGAGGCCAAGGCCAAATGGGAGGGCGTTTTCCCGCCCGACGAGAAGATCAAGCTCACCCCTGACCACCTCGCTGTCTGCGTAGGCTCTCTCGAGGAATACAAGCTCTTCAACAGCAACCTCGACGTCGTGGACGAGGCATTCGAATATCTCGTCAACAAGTCCTCCAAGGGCGAGAAGGGCCAATACTTCACTCCGCGCCACGTCATCGACCTGTGCGTGCGCATGCTCAACCCCGGCGAGAGCGAAACGCTAATCGACACAGCGTGCGGTTCCGCCGGCTTCACCATGCACGCCATCTTCCACGTGTGGGAACGCGTCCTGCGCGAGGAAGGGTTCAACGCCTCCCACCTATTCACTCTCCAGAAAAAGCCCCGCCGCTGCGAAAAATACGTTCAGGAAAAAGTCTTCGCCATCGACTTCGACGAGCGCTCCGTGCGCGTCGCCCGCTGTCTCAACCTCATCGCTGGCGACGGCCAGACCAACGTCCTCCACCTCAACACCCTCGACTACCGTCGCTGGGAGGATCTCACTGGCGACGAGAAAGACAAGGTGCCCGGCGACCGCACTTGGCGCGAAACTTACGGCCCCGGTTGGAAGAAACTGCGGGCGCTCCGCGCCGCCAAGGGCGATAACCGGGCCTTCCAGTTTGACGTCCTCTTGGCCAATCCGCCTTTCGCCGGCGAAATCAAGCAGACCGACATGCTCGCGCCCTATGAGCTCGCCCACAAGGTAGCCAAGGACGGTGGCCAAGGTAAACTCGAGAGCTCCGTCGGTCGCGACCTGCTCTTCATCGAGCGCAATCTCGACTTCCTCAAACCCGGCGGACGCATGGCCGTCGTCCTGCCCCAGGGCCGCTTCAATAACTCTACCGACGAACGCGTGCGCCGCTGGATCGCTGACCGTTGCCGTCTGCTCGCCGTCGTCGGCCTGCACGTTAATACTTTCAAACCACATACCCCAACAAAGACCTCCGTGCTTTTCGTGCAGAAGTGGAACGATGACCCCGCCGCCGGACCGCTCTGCCCCAAGGTCGCCGACTACCCCATCTTCTTCGCCACGCAGCGCCTCCCGTCGAAGGATAATCGCGGCGACAAAATCTGGGTGAAGGGTGCCGACGGACTTCCCGTGCGCGACAGCCACGGACACCAGGTCGTGCAACACGATTTCTTCAGCGTGCCGCTGAAAGGTGGGAACCGCACGCCCGAGGGCATCGCCGAGGCCTTTGAGGAATTCGCGAAGAAGGAGAAGCTGCCTTTTTTTCGGTAAGCCCCTTCAATGGCGCCCGCTTCAAGGCGCTGATGGAGGGGCTAGAAGTTACGGAAAAATTTGCTTCAGATGTTTTCGGTGCGAAGCGTTTCGACGCAGAATACTTCCGTCCTCAATTCGAAGCGCTAGTCAGTCGCATCCGTCGCCAACCGGATGTGGTTACCTTGGGTGACATCCTCGCCTACTGCGAACGCGGCTCGCAGCCTGATTACGCTGATGAAGGGCTGCCTGTCATCAATTCGAAGCATGTTCGGATGGGCAAAGTGCTGCTCGGTGAAGACAATCGCCTGGCAAGAATAGAGTCGGGTAATCCCGTGATCAAATCCGGCGATATTCTGATAAACGGGACAGGAGTAGGCACAATCGGGCGCGTGTCGTTCTATTCGGCCACACAGGATGCACTGCCCGATAATCACGTGACTATCTTACGCATCAAACCAGGGGCCAAATTGGACCCACGGTTTGTAGCTATTCAACTGACAGGTAGCGTTGGCCAACTGCAGGCCGAACAACACACACGCGGCTCATCGGGTCAGGTTGAACTATATCCTGATGACATTCGCAAATTTCTCATTTTCCGGGGGAGCAGTGGTTTTCAAGAGAGGTTTCTGAATGCCTGCCAAAATGCAGAACGCCTGAGCGCCGTTGCCGCCGCACAACTCGCCGGCGCCGAGCAAACCATGCTCCACGCCCTCGGCCTCGACAACTGGCGTCCGCCCGATCCGCTGACCTACATGCGCCGCGCTTCGGAGGTGGCGGGAGGCCCCCGGTTTGACGCGGAATTTCATGCGCCTCGCTACGCCGCGCTCGAGCACGAGCTCGAGGCCCGGTTCCCGTTAAAGCAGCTCGGCTCCTTGGGGGAAGTGCTCAAAGGGGACACCGTGCCCTATGCGGAAGACGGCACCGTGCCCATCATCCGCTCGGGAGACCTACGTGATATCGACGACGACGACCGTTTCCTCCGTGCCGCTTCCGGAGCGGATATTTTCGAGCTACAACGCGGTGACATCCTCATTTCGTCCATTGGTTTCGGCTCCATCGGCAAGGTGCAGGTCTTCGACAAGCCCGGAAGATACGGCACGGTGAGCGAAGTCACCGTCGTCCGGCAAAATGAGCTCAATCCCTATTACGTTGCCGCCTACCTGCGCTCGCGCTTTGGCCAGATGCTAATCGAGCGCTACATCACCGGCGCGACCGGGCAGCTCCATCTCTACGCGAAGGATGTCGCCAGAATTTTCGTCCCGGTGCTGCCGCCGGAAAAACAAGCTGTCTTTGAACGGCAGGCCAAAGCAGCGTTGGCGGCAAAGCTCGAAGCCCAGGCATTGCTCGCCCTCGCTCAGCGCGCCGTCGAGGTCGCCATCGAACAAGGCGAACCGGCGGCGATGAAGTTGCTCGAGTAGCCGTTTGCTTTCGGCCGTAGTCCGGGTGGGATTTGATCCATGACAATTCGTTGGCAGGAGGCAGAGCTCGATGAAACCGGTTTCATGGCGGGCCCCGGAATGGGCTTCTATCGACTGCCGTCCGCGACGCAGAAAGAGCGGCGACTGATAGCCTTCGTGGAAGGCTTCGGTTGGTTGCACGACGGGGCAGATCCGATCGTCCTCTTCGCTCCCGAGCGCTGGCCCACGGATGAGGCCGAGCGGACGGTGCGGCGGCAAGCGGTGGAGGATTTTCTGCGCGGTCATCATCTCCGTGGCGAATTCGCGTCGGGCTACTTCGCGTTTGCGAATGCGTGAGTGGGCGGGTGTGGCGGCTGCCGCTTCCGGCTCCGGGCTTGCGGGTTGGGGGCGGGTGGGTAGGTTGCGGCGCATGAGCATCGCCGAGCTGCCGATTCACATCGACCGCGAGAAGGTCGCGGAGTTTTGCCGGGCGCGCGGGATTCGGAAGCTGAGCTTGTTCGGTTCGGTGTTGCGCGACGATTTCGATCCGCTGCAGAGCGATGTGGATGTGCTGGCAGAGTTTGAGCCGGGGGCGACGCGCGGAGTGGGCTTTCGTTATTTTGGCTACGCGGACCAATTGGCGGAAATCCTTGGTCATCGCGTCGATTTTTTCTCCCGCCTGAGCCCGCACATAGACGCCGCGGTGCGGCGCGAGGCGCTTCCCATTTATGAGCGTTCATGACCCGCGAGTCACGTTGCGGCAGCTGAAGACGGCGGCCGCTCGGGCGCAGGAGATTTGCGCAGGGAAAACGCTGGAGACGTTGTTGGCGGACTGGCAGGCCACCGCAGCGTTGGAACGCTTTCTCTAGATCGTGGGTGAAGCCGTGAAAAGGCTGCCACCGAAACTGCGGGATCGCTACCCGCAAGTGCCGTGGAAGGAGATCGCAGGAACGCGCGACCGATTAAGTCACGGCTACGACGTCATCGAGCACGAGGTTCTGTGGGATGCGGTTCAGAATGACGTGCCGGTTTTGCTGAAGGTCGCCGAACAGATGCTGGCTGAGTTGGGGCCTCGTCCGTGAAAAAATCCAAGCGCAGTGAGATTCGTTTCTCGCTGATCCCAAATCCCGCAGAAGAATGCACCACGGATTACGCTGATTGCGCGGATGGAGTTGGGTCGGGGGGGGGGCTCGCTGTTGCCGGAGTTCACTTCGCGGGTGAGGCGCGCTAGAAGCCGATGTCTTGAACTATCCGTGCCGTCCGCGAAATCCGTGGTTCCAACTGCTGAATCTAGGCTGATGCTTTCTCGATCGGCTGCTCGCCGCCTCGCAGCATTGGGCGGCGCGGATCGGCAGGCGTCGGCGGCCCCTCGACGAAAGAAGCGCTGAAAAGAAAAGCCCCGCGCGAGGCGGGGCTGGGGCGAAATTCTTACGAATTCCGCTACAGGGGCGCCGGCTGGAAGCCGGCGCTACTTTAGGCGGGCGTGGGCTGGTTCGCGTTTTGCGCGTAGGCCTCCATCCCGACGCACGAGCACACGAGGTTGCGGTCGCCGTAGACGTTGTCGATGCGGCCGACGGTGGGCCAGAACTTCGAGGCGCGCGTCCACTTGTCGGGGAACGCGGCGACTTCGCGCGAATACGGGTGCGGCCACTCGCTCGCCGTCACCACCGCCGCGGTGTGCGGGGCGTGCTTCAGCGGGTTGTTGAGCTTGTCGCTCTCGCCGCTCGCGACCGCGGCCATTTCGCCGTGGATCGAGATGAGCACGTCGCAGAAGCGGTCGAGTTCGGTCTTCGTCTCGCTCTCGGTCGGCTCGATCATGAGCGTGCCGGGGACGGGGAACGACATCGTGGGCGCGTGGTAGCCGTAATCCATCAGGCGCTTCGCGACGTCCTCGACTTCGAGGCCGTGCTTTTTCCACGGGCGGAACTCGAGGATGCACTCGTGCGCGACGAGGCCGCTGGCGCCCTTGTAGAGCACCGGGAAATGATTCTCGAGGCGCTTGGCGATGTAGTTGGCGTTGAGGAGCGCGAACTTCGTCGCGCGCGTCAGGCCGTCGGCGCCCATCATGCGAATATACATCCAGGTAATGACAAGGATGCTCGCGCTGCCGTAGGGCGCGGCGCTGACGGCGCCGATGGCGGTGCCGGGCGAAGCGATCGCGGGAGCGCTTACGGCGTGGCCGGGCAGGAAAGGCACCAAATGTTTCGCGACGCCGATCGGGCCGACGCCGGGGCCGCCGCCGCCGTGCGGAATGCAGAAGGTCTTGTGGAGATTCAGGTGGCAGACGTCGGCGCCGATGAAGCCCGGCGAGGTGAGGCCGACTTGCGCGTTCATGTTCGCGCCGTCCATGTAAACCTGGCCGCCGGCGGCGTGGACGATCTTGCAGATGTCGCGGATGGCGGTCTCGAACACGCCATGGGTCGACGGGTAGGTGACCATGAGCGCGGAGAGATTCGCGGCGTGCTGCTCGGCCTTGGCCTTGAGGTCGGCGACATCGATGTTGCCGCTGGCGTCGCAGGCGACGGGGACGACGGTCATGCCGTTCATCGCGGCGCTGGCGGGATTAGTGCCGTGCGCAGACGTCGGAATGAGGCAGATGTTGCGGTGACCTTCGCCGCGCGACTCGTGGTAGGCGCGGATGACGAGGAGGCCGGCGTATTCGCCTTGCGAGCCGGCGTTGGGCTGCAGCGAGACCTGCGCGAAGCCGGTGATTTCGCTGAGCCATTTTTCGAGGTCCTTGAACATCTTCGCGTAGCCCTTCGATTGCTCGGCGGGTGCGAACGGGTGCAAGCGGCCGAACTCGGGCCACGTGACCGGAAACATCTCGGCGGTGGCGTTGAGCTTCATCGTGCACGAACCGAGCGAGATCATCGAGTGGACGAGCGAGAGGTCCTTCAACTCGAGGCGCTTGATGTAGCGCAGCATCTCGTGCTCGGTGTGGTAGCTGTTGAACACCTTGGCGGTGAGGAACGGCGACGTGCGCGCGAGACCGGTCGCGTAGCCGACGGGCTCGGTCTCGAGGCTGAGCGTCGCGCCGAAAAGGGCGGCGAGCGTCTCGACTTCCTCGAGCGTGGTCGTCTCGTCGAGCGCAATGCCGACGGTGGTGTCGTTGACGCGGCGCAGATTGATTTTCCGCGCGTCGGCGGCGGCGTGCAGCGCGGTGGCGTCGACGCCGGAGATCGTGAGCGTGTCGAAGATCGGGTCGGTGTTGACGATCGCGTTGGTGGTCTTGAGCGCGTTGGCGAGGAGCTGCGCGAGCGAGCGCGTGCGCTGGGCGATTTTCTTCAGGCCTTCGGGGCCGTGATAGACGGCATACATCGACGCCATGACGGCGAGGAGCACTTGCGCGGTGCAGATGTTGGACGTGGCCTTGTCGCGGCGGATGTGTTGCTCGCGCGTGCCGAGGGCGAGGCGCATGCCGGGGTTGCCTTGCGCATCCTTCGAGACGCCGACGAGGCGGCCGGGCATCTGGCGTTTGTAGGCGTCCTTGGTGGCGAGGAAACCGGCGTGCGGTCCGCCAAAGCCCATCGGCACGCCGAAGCGTTGCGCGGAGCCGACCGCGACGTCGGCACCGAATTCGCCCGGGGCTTTCAGGAGCGTGAGCGCGAGGAGATCCGTGGCGACGACGCAGAGCGCGCCGGCGGCGTGGGCTTTTTCGAAGAACGCGGCGAAGTCGACGATGCTGCCGGTCGTGTCCGGGTATTGGACGAGCACGCCAAAGACATTGCCGGCGGAGAAGTCGAAGGTCGCGTGATTGCCGACGACGACGGAGACGTTAAGGGGCTTGGCGCGCGTGCGGACGATGTCGATCGTCTGCGGGTGGCAGCGCTCGGAGACGAAGAAGGTCGAGGCGCCGGCGGCTTCGCCGAGCTTCACGCGGTGCGCGAGCATCATGGCTTCGGCGGCGGCGGTGCCTTCGTCGAGCATGGAGGCGTTGGCGATCTCGAGGCCGGTGAGGTCGGTGATGAGCGTCTGGAAATTCAGGAGCGCTTCGAGGCGGCCTTGCGAAATCTCGGCCTGATACGGCGTGTAGGCGGTATACCAGGCGGGATTTTCGAGGATGTTGCGCTGGATGACGCCGGGCGTGGCGGTGTCGTAGTAGCCGAGACCGATGAAGGAGCGGTAAACCTTGTTCTTCGCGGCGATGGCGCGGAGTTCGGCCAGGGCCTCGCGCTCGCCGAGGGCGGCGGGGAGGCGCAGCGGACGCTTCAGGCGGATCTTGGCTGGCACGGCGGCGTCGGCGAGGGCGTCGACCGACTCATAGCCGACGGTGCGGAGCATTTCAGCGACATCGGCGGCGGGGGAGCCGGTGTGGCGGCGTTCAAAGGTGTCGAGCGGGGCGAGGGATTCGCGAGACAATGCCATGCGCGAACCTACGCCCCGGCCGAAGCGGCGCGCAACTGAGATTTGGAGGCGGGGGAGGGCATTAAGGACTATTCGCGCGGTGAAAGCGCCGCTGTTCGTGGCGGACGGAGTGTCGCGCGCACATTCGTAACGTAATCTCGACGCGGCTGTAACCTGGTCGGGTTGATCGGCGCGGGGCGCTTCTCGCAACCTGCGCGCCTCATGTATCTTCAACGCCTGTCTTCCATCGTCCTTCGTCTCGGCGGGTTGTTCGCGCTGCTGTCCACCGTATCGCACGCCCAATTGGTCTTCACCCAATACTACGAGGGAACGAGCAACAACAAGTGGATCGAGCTCACGAACGTCGGAGCCACGAGCATCGATCTCTCCGTCTACACGGTGTCGCTCTACTCCAATGCCGCGGCCGAGAGCTGGAAAAGCGGCACCGCCGCGGGTAGCAACCTCGCCCTGAGCGGCTCACTGGCGGCGGGCAACTCGTTTCTCATCGCCCACTCCAGCGCCGCGCTGCCGCGTGCCGCCTCCACGGCCAACGTCATGACGACGGGCGTCGCCGCTTTCAACGGCAACGACAGCCTGGTGCTCTGGAACGACCAGGCGACCTACTCCACTGCGCGCATTGCCGACGCCCTCAGCTTCACCAACACGGGCAACGAGGGCGTGGATCGCGCCTTCGTCCGCACATCCCTCGACACCGGCTACGACCTGACGGCCGGCACGAGTGTGGCCACCTACTTCTCGGTCTGGACGCAAGTGACGAACGCCACCGTCAACGCCGCTCTCCCCGGCACGGATAACTATCTCGGCTATTCCAGTATCACCGCCGTCCCCGAGCCCTCGACCTACGCCGCCATCGCCGGCGCGCTCGCGCTCGCGGGCGTGATCATCCGCCGCCGCCGCGCGCGGACCTGAGGCGCTCCACGATTCGTCGGACCCGCGGCGACGCGAGACCGACTGTTGGTTCACCGTTCCCCTTCCGTTTTATTTTGCTGCCGGCCGGTCTTCATCGGCGGGCGGGTTTCGTTTTTCGGCCACATGCAATCCTTCTTGGGAGGCGTCTGCCTCCGCGTCGTCGTCGCGCGTGCGACGCATTCGCTTCTCGCCGTCGCGCTGTGTGCGGCGGTGCTGTTCAACGCCGTCGCCGGCTACGCCAAGATCGGCGTCGCTTACCAGATGCAGCTCGGCAATCCGAGCAGCGCGACATCCACGTCGTCCAATCACGTCAATTACCTCATCCAGCGCGACGAATACGCGATGGACTACAACGACACCCGGCGCGTCGCCAACTGGGTGAGCTGGGATCTGACGACCGAGGACGTCGGCGGCAGCGGCCGCTCCAGTTTTGCCACTGATCCCGGCCTGCCCGCGAGCTTCACGATTGTGGGCACCGGCGACTATTCCGGCTCCGGCTACGATCGCGGCCATATGTGTCCCTCGGCCGACCGCACGGTCGACGCGGCGAACAACAAGATCGTTTTCTACATGACCAACATGGTTCCGCAGACGCCCGACAACAACCAGGGCGTGTGGGCCAACTTCGAGACGTATTGCCGCACGCTCGCCTCCCAAGGCAACGAGCTGCTCATCACCTGCGGTGGCAGCCACTACTCCGGCTCCACCATCGCCAGCGGCGTCGCGATTCCCGGCTATGTGTGGAAAATCGTCCTCGTCGTGCCGACCGGCTCGGGGATGGCCATCGATCGCGTCACGACCGCGACGCGCGTCATCGCGATCCGCATCCCGAACATCTCCGGCGTCCGCAGCGACCCGTGGACGAATTACGTCACCTCCATCGCGCAAATCGAGGCCGACACCGGTTTCACGTTCCTCACCGCGCTCCCTTCGGCGACCGCCAACGTCCTCCGCACCAAGGTCGACGGTCAGACCGTCAGCGGCATGCCCGTCATCGCGACGCATCCGTCCTCGCAAACCGTCACGCTCGGCGGCTCCGTGACGTTCTCCGTCTCCGCCACCGGCGACGCGCCGCTCAGTTACCAATGGTCGAAGGACGATGTTGAAATCCCGGGCGAGACCGGCACCTCGCTGACCTTCAATCCCGTCGAAGCCACCGACACCGGCAGCTACACCGTGACGGTTTCGAACAACGTCGGCTCCACCACCAGCAGCGCCGCCGTGCTCGACATCACCGGCATCGCGCCCTCGATCACCACCGCGCCCACGGCGCAGACCGTCTCGGCGGGCACGACCGCGATCTTCAACGTCGTCGCCAATGGCTCGGCGACGCTCAGTTACCAGTGGCGCAAAAACACGCAGTCGCTCACCAACGGCGGCAACGTTTCCGGCGCCACCTCCGCCACGCTCACGCTCACGAACGTCCAGTCCGCCGACGCGGCCCTCTACGACGTCATCGTCACCAACTCCGTGAGCTCCGCCACGAGCACGGCCGCCGCGCTGCAAGTCAACGCGGCCGCGCCGACGATCGTCACGCCGCCCACCGCCACCAGCGTGATCGCCGGCAGCACCGCGACGTTCACCGTCGCCGCGCGCGGCACCACGCCGCTCGCTTACCAGTGGAGCAAGGACGGCATTCCGCTCGCCAACGCCGGCAACATCTCCGGCGCCACGAGCGCGACGCTCAGCGTGGCCAACGTCAGCGAGACCGAACTCGGCAACTACACCGTGACGATCAGCAATGGCGTCGGCCTGCCCGCCACGAGTGCGGCCGCCGCGCTCACGCTGAAGACGATCCTGCCTGGCCAAGTGGCCTATTCGGGCGGTTCCTACACGCAGAACTTCGACACGCTGCCGACCAGCGGCACGTTCGCGCTCTCCGGCGCGGGACCGCACGCGTTCGACAGCGCGCCGTTCAACGCGATGGATCTCGGCGGCTGGCATCTCGCGAAGTTCGGCGGCACCGGCACGAACGCGTTGTTCAATATCAGCACCGGCACCAGCAACACCGGCAGCGCCTTCTCCTTCGGCGTCGCGGGAGCCAATCCGATCTCCGACCGCGCGCTCGGCACCATCTCGAGCAACAGCACCATCTCCCGCTTCGGTCTCGTGTTGGTGAACACCACCGGCCGCACCATCTCGCAATTCACGCTCAGCTACATCGGCGAACAATGGCGCAACGGCGGCAACACCGCCGCGCAGTCGCTTTCGTTCGAATACAGCGTCGGCGCCACCAGCGTGAATGCCGGCACCTTTAACCCGGCGGCCGTGCTCAACTTCACTTCGCCCACTGTCGGCAGCACCGCCGGGGCGCTCGACGGCAACGCCAACGCCAACCGCACCGCAATCAGCGCCACCGTGACCGGACTGACGTGGGGCGCCGGCCAGACCCTCGTCCTCCGCTGGACCGACGCGAACGACAGCGGCAACGACCACGCGCTCGCGATCGACGACTTCAGCTTCAGCACGCCCGACCCCGCGCCCACGATCACGGTCTCGCCCACCTCGCGCAGCGTCGCCCTCGGCGCCAGCACGACGCTGAGCGTCACCGCTTCCGGTAACGCGCTCACCTACCAGTGGCGCAAGGGCGAGCAGCCGATCTCTGGCAACGCCACCGCCACCACCGCCGCGCTGGTTCTCTCCAACGTCACGCTCGCCGACGCCGGCGACTACGATGTCGTGGTCACCAACTCCGGCGGCTCCGCCACGAGCTCCGCGGCGACGGTGACCGTGCTTTCCGCGCAACAGTCCTGGCGCCAGACGCACTTCGGCTCCACGGACAACACCGGCAACGCCGCGGACGCGGCCGATCCGGACGGCGACGGCGTCGCCAACGTTCTCGAATACGTTCTCGGCAGCGATCCGAACGCCGCCTCCGCGGCCGCGCTGCCGACCGGCGCGCTCGAGAGCAGCAGCTTCGCCTTCCGCTACAACCGCGCGCTGAGCGCCACCGACGTCACGGTCACGGTGCAGAAATCCACCGACCTCGTCACGTGGTCGACTGTCGCGACCACGGTCGAGTCGTCGACGGCCAGCGCCGAGACGCTCCTCGCTTCCGTGTCGGCCACGCAGTCGAAGGAGTTCTTCCGCCTCGTCGCCGACAGCGTCGCGACCGTGCCGGTGGGCTACATGAACTTCACGCTCACCAACGGCCGCACGCTCGCCTTCGGGGTTCCGTTCGATGACCCCGCGGGTCCGCTCGCCGGCATCAAGGCCGGCAAGGTTGCCGCGTTCACCGCGACGACGCTCACGCACGCGTCCGGCGGCTGGACCAGCGGCGTGCTCGGCGCCGCCGCCGCGCCGTGGGCGGTGCGCTTCACCAGCGGCAACGCGTCCGGCAAGCTCGTCGACATCGCGAACAACACCGCGACGACCCTCACGCTCAAGAACACCGATCTCACCGCGCTCGGCGTGGCGGTCGGCGACACCTTCGAACTGGTCGCGATCGATACGCTCGGCACGCTGTTCGGCTCCGCGACGCTGCAGGGCGGCACTTCCACCGCGAATGCCGACAACGTTCAGATCCGCTCCGGCGCCACCGCACTGACGTATTTCTACGACACCGCGCTCGGCTACTGGCGTCGCTCCACGACCACGGCCAACGCCAGCGATGCCACGCTCCGCCCGGGTTCCGGCTTCGCGATTCTCCGTCGCGGCGCGACCAAAACAGTGACGGTGACCGGTCGCGTCCTCGGCTGCACGTATCGCCAGCCGATCGCCAACGCCGGCGCCACCACGCTCACGCACGGCTTCCCGATCGATACCACGCTCGGCGCGCTGGCCTTCCAGACGCGCCTCAGCGGCTGGCGCTCCGGCACCACCACCGCCGCGGATCAGCTTTACCTGCACAACGGCACCACGTGGGTGGGCTACGTCTACAACGGCTCTCACTGGATCGCGCTCTCCGGCGGCGCGAACAGCGACACGATCGTTGTGCCCGCCGGTGCGCTGCTGCTGGTCCAGCGTCCCGGCGCGACGGCCGGCACGACGGACTTCGTCTTCAACCTGCCTTACTAACACCCATGAAAATCCGTGTTCTCTTCGCGTTCGTCTCTCTTCTCGGCTCGGTCGCTGCGGCCTCGGCTCAGGTGACGCTCAATGATTTCTCGGGCGCGAACCCGACGCTCCTCGGCGACTGGACGGGCCAGCAAGGCACCGGCGTCTACACGTTCACCGGCAGCACCGATGACACGATGGGCGCCGAGTTTGCCGGCACGTGGAACCTCACCGGCTACGACACGCTCGCGCTTGCCGCGCAGATCGATGCCGGCGGCAACGACGCGGCGAGCTTCGCCATCACGTTGCTCAACGACAACGGCGAGAGCGCGACGAGCACGTTCCTGGTCTCGAGTTTCAGCGCCGCGAATCTCACCACGGTGCAATCCTCGCTCACGGCGAGCGGCGGATTTAATTTCGCGCAGGTTACCTCGTGGCGTCTCAGCGGCGGCGAGTTTCTCGGCGCCGCGACGCTGTCGCTGAGTGCCGACCAGCTGACGGCCGTTTCCGCCGTGCCCGAACCGGCCACCTACGCCGCGCTCGCCGGTCTGGTGATGTTCGGTGTCGTGGCCTGGCGGCGTCGCACGACCGCCACCGTTTCGGCGTCGAGCGGCTCCTGATCCAGCGCAACGCGGACTTGCGGCGCCGGGGCGAGCCGCTACGCGTTCGCTGATGCCCGCTCCGGATTTCGCCTCGAAACAAGCCCGCGCCGACTACGTCGCGCGGCGCTTGACCGAGCTTTATCCGAACCCGCCGATTCCGCTCGAACATCGCGACGCCTACACGCTGCTCGTGGCGGTGCTGCTGTCGGCGCAGTGCACCGACAAACGCGTCAACGAAGTCACGCCGCATCTCTGGCGACTCGCGGATAATCCCGCCGCGATGCAGCACGTGCCGGTGGCGAAGATTCAGGAAATCATCCGGCCGTGCGGGCTCTCGCCGCAGAAAGCAAAGGCGATCAGCGGCCTCTCGCGGTTGTTGATGGAGCGCTACGGCGGCGCGGTGCCGCGGACGTTCGAGGAGCTGGAGGAATTGCCCGGCGTCGGTCACAAGACGGCATCGGTGGTGATGAGTCAGGCGTTTGGCGTGCCGGCGTTTCCGGTCGACACGCACATCCACCGGCTCGCGCAGCGCTGGAAGCTCACGAGCGGCGCGAACGTCGAACAGACGGAACGCGACCTGAAGAAATTGTTTCCGCGCGAGCAGTGGAATCCGCTGCATTTGCAGATCATCTACTACGGACGAGAACACTGCACGGCGCACGGGTGCGACGGCACGGGGTGCGAGATTTGCCGCACGTTGTTCCCCGAGCGAAAACGGCCGGTGAAGACGCGGAAGTGAGGCGCGCGCCGATTTCCGCTCGCGGCGGAGCGGACCGCTCTGCCCTGCCACTGACACATCGCGCGTCAGCTGCGCGACGGCGACGGAGCGCCGCCCTCCAGCCGGTGGTGCAGGGCGCGAGCGGGGATGCTCGATTTTCGATTGAGCGGAAAGCTGGTCGCACTGCGCGGCTGCGAAAGCGTGTCGGCGTAGCGGAAGCCGTGAGGCATTCGCACTCACGCCCCCGGCGAAATTCTTGCGAGTGGCGGACTGTCGCTGCGCCCGAAACCGCTCCGGCGCGCGCGCGCGAGTGCTCAAAATTTAGGCCGCCGGGCCCTGATGGGCGCCGGCGGCATGCTCGCTGACTACCCCTAATCAGCGGAAATGCAGCTCGACCGGCTCGGGTTCCGCGGGGGCGGCGGACCGGCGAAGCGGAGCGCGCGTGAAGGCGTCGCTCGGGGCGGCCGTGAGGCGCGAGGGCTTGAGGGGCTTGCGCGGCGCGAGGTCATCGTCGCCGGCCGACTCGACGAGTCCGACGAGCGCGGCGAGACTGCTCGCCGCGTGGCGCATTTCCACGGACTGCGCGTTGAGTTCCTCGGCGGCACTGGCGGCTTCCTCGGCGCTGGCGGCGTTGGACTGGGTGACCTTGTCCATCTGCGTGACCGCGGTGTTCACTTGTTCCAGGCCGGCGCTTTGCTCGCGGGAGGCGGTGGCGACTTCGGCGATCAGACGATCGACTTCGCGCGACCGGGTGACGATGGCCTGAAGGCTTTGCGTGACGCTGGCGGAGAGGGTGGCGCCCTGTTCGCTGCGGTGCGTGGCGTCGGAGATCTTCTCGTTCGTCTCGCGCGCGGCGACGGCGCAACGCTGCGCGAGCGTGCGCACCTCGTCGGCGACGACGGCGAAACCGGCGCCGGCTTCGCCGGCGCGGGCGGCTTCGACGGCGGCGTTGAGCGCGAGGATGTTCGTTTGAAAGGCGATCTCGTCGATGGTCTTGATGATTTTGGAAATGTCGTGGGACGACTGGCGGATGCCGGCCATCGCCTGCTGCATCTTCTCCATCTCCTGGGCGCCGTTTTCCGCGCTGGTGCGCGCTTCGTCCGCGGCCGTTTTGGCCGCGCTGGCATTGGTGGCGTTGTGCTTGGTCGTGCTGGCGAGTTCCTCGAGGGAGGAGCTGATTTCCTCCAGCGACGCGGCCTGCTCGCTGGCGCCTTGGGCGAGGCCCTGGCTGGTGGAGGAAACCTGACTGGAGGCGGACGCGATCTGGATGGCGCCCTGGGTCAAACCGACTGAGGTCTCGCGCAGGATGCGATTCAGTGCGCGCACGATCACCCAGGCGGCGAGCGGGCCGAGGACCAGGGCGGTAGCCAGCCCTCCGAGCGCGAGGCGGCTGGTGCGGCTGAGGGTGCCGGAGGAGCTGTGGGCTTGCGCGGAGGTGTCTTGGAGCGAGCTCTCGAGCACGGCGGCGACGATGGCGTCGAAGTCGGCGGCGGCTTTGGCGCGTTGCGCCATCAGCGTTTTCGCGTCCGCGAGGTTTCGCGTGATGCGGAGGATGCCGGCGCGGTAATTCTGCGCGGCGGTGTCGGCGGTGCGGAGCTCGACGAGATTCTTTTCCTGGCGCGTGGTGAGGAGCAGGGCGTCGATGGTGCGGTCGATCTGGTCGAAGTGCGGGATGACTTTCTCCACCCAGTCGGCGTCGCGCAGGGCCTGGCTTTTGAAGTTGGCGATGCGGACCAGATTGCCGAGACGGGAGAGTTCGCTGGCGGACGCGAATTTCTGGCGGCGCTCCTCGACCTTCGCGACGGGTTCGCCGCGGGCGATCTCGTCGGCGAGGGCCTGTTCCTGGGCCGCGGAGTAGGCGTCGATGTGCGTGGTGAACTTCTGTGCGATGGCGTCGAGTTCGGTGCGAATCTGCGCGAGTTCGGCGAGATTGGCGGCGGTGGCGTCGAATCCCGCGCGATAGGCGGCCAAGGTGGCTTCGGCTTGCGTGACGCCACGCGCAAGCGCGGCGAGCGAGGGCTGGCGGCGGGCGAGATCGCGGCATGCTTCGAGAGCTTTTTCAACCTCGGCCAGACTCTTGTGCGCGAGGTCCAGCTGGACGGGATCACCGGTGAGGCTGTAGGTGCGCGCGGCGAGTTGCATGCGCGCGGAGGCTTGGGCGAGCCGCGAGGCGGCGTCGGCCTCGGGCGCGATCGCGGTCGAGAGGTAGCTGGCGTCGCGGGCGGCGACGCGCATCCACCACGCGGAGGACGCGCCGAGCAGGAGCGTGATGACAAGCAGGAGCGCGAAGCCGAGGCTGACGCGGCGGGCAATCGTGAAGGATCGGGACATGGGAGTGCGGTTCGTAAACCGAGGTGTGAACGATTTGGCCCGTGCCTAGAAATCGGCGGGGGCGCTCGCGAGTGGAGCGGAAAGGCTGCGCGTTTCTTGGTGGGCGCAGGGCAATCTGCGCGCACGGCAAGGCGCGAGAGCTACCCGGCAAGAGGTGCGGAGGCGAGGCGGGGGGCACATCGATAGAGTGAAGGCGCCAACGGATGAACCCCCGCCTCTCTCTGCGTCCCCGTCGCGTCGCCCTCATTTATGCGGCGGTGGCGTTGGCATGGGTGATTTTTTCGGATCTGTTGCTGACGACGACTCACGCCGGCAGCGGCGGCCACGGCGCGCTGGTGCTGGCCATGGGAGGTCTGTTCGTTGCGGTGACGTCGGGCCTGCTGTTCATCCTGTTGCGCCAGGCGGAGCGGCATCTGGCCCGCTTGGAAGCCGAACGGTCGCACGAGGAGCAGCGCTGGCGACAGGCGCTGGATGGAGTGGGCGACGGCGTGTGGGAGTGGGACGTGGCGACGAACCGCGTCGACTACGCGCCCCAGCTCGAGCGCATGCTGGGCTACGCGGTGGGCGAATTTCGCACTGACCTCAAAGCGTGGCCGTCCCGGGTGCATCCGGACGATCTTCCGGGCGTGAGCCGCGAGTTGGAGCGTTGTTTCCGGGGCGAGGCGATCGTCTATCGCTCCGAGCACCGGATGCGCCGCAAGGACGGCACGTGGGCCTGGGTGCTCGATCGCGGCGTCGTGATCGCGCGCGACGCCGCCGGAAATCCGCGGCGGATGATCGGCACCCATTTCGACATCACGCCCCGCAAACGTCTCGAGGAGCAGCTCGCGGCGCAGGCGGCCCACTACCAGGCGCTGTTCGAACAGAATCCGCATCCGATGTGGATCTACGATCAGGAGACCTTGCGCATCATGGCGGTGAACGATTTCGCGGTCCGCGATTACGGCTACTCCCGCGAGGAATTCCTGGAAAAAACCATCCTCGACCTGCGGCCGCCCGAGGACGTGCCGGCGTTGCGGGAGAACCTCGCGAAGATGACTGCGGCAGTGCAGAATTCCGGGCCGTGGCGGCATCGCCGCGCCAATGGCGGGTTGATCCTCGCCGAAATCATGTCGCACGCGATCGAGTGGCATGGCCGATCGGCGCGTGTGGTGGTGGCGCACGACGTCACGCAACAGCGCCATGCGCTGCGCGCCATCGAGGAGAGCGAGCAGAAGTTCCGTGCGATCTTCGAGCGTGCGAACGACGCGATCCTGACGGCGGACGAGAACTATTGCGTTACCAGCGCCAATCCGCGGGCGCTCGAGTTGCTCGGGTTGTCTGCCGACGAGTTGTGGGGGCTCCGCCTGCCGGATTTCTTTCCCGAGCGGCAGCCGGACGGCGCGCCCTCGATCGAAAAGGCGCGGGGTGTGCTCGCGCGCGTGTGGCTGGAGCGCGTGCCGCCGTTCGAGTGGACGCTGCAGCGCGTCGGCGGGGCGCTCGTCGATGCGGAGGTGGTGGTGAGCGGTCTGAGTCACGAGGGGCACCGCTCGCTGGTGGTGGTGGCGCGCGACATCACCGAGCGCAAACGGGCGACGCGCGAGTTGCAGCTGCTGCATGCGGCGCTGCAGGCGACGCCGGAGGGAGTGATCGTCACCGACACGCAAGGGCGGATCGAGTGGGCCAATGCGGCGTTCACGCGCATGACAGGCTACGCGCTGGCCGAAGTGCAGGGCGCCACGCCGCGGCTGTTGCGCTCCGGTCAGCATGACGAGGCGTTTTACCGTGAGCTGTGGGGGACGATTTCGCGCGGGGAGGACTGGTCGGGCGACCTGCAGAACCGGCGCAAGGACGGCACGCTCTATTACGAACACATGACGATCGCGCCGGTGCACAACAGCGCGGGCGAGATCACCAATTTCGTCGCCGTGAAGGAGGACATCACCAACGAGCGGCGGCTCGAGCAGCAGGCGGCGCGTTCGCAGCGGCTCGAGAGCGTCGGCATGCTGGCGAGCGGCATCGCGCACGATCTGAACAACGTCCTCACGCCGATCATGCTCGCGGTGGAATTGCTGCGGACGGAGGGGCTCTCGGCCTCGGCTGCGAGCCGGCTCGATCTGGTGGGCCAGTCGGCGCAACGCGGCGCGGGTATCGTGAAACAGGTTCTGACGTTCGCGCGCGGCGTGGAGGGCGAGCGCACGATCGTGCAGCCGAGCTATCTGGTGAAGGAGATGGTTCAGCTCGCGGAGGAGACGTTTCCGCGCTCGATCGAGATCGAGGTGGAGAACGGTCGCGACGTGCCAACCATCCGCGGCGACATCACGCAGCTGCACCAGGTTTTGCTGAATCTCGCCGTCAACGCGCGCGACGCCATGCCGCGAGGCGGACGGCTCAGCTTCGGGGTGCGCGCGGTGGAGGTCGACGCCGACCGCGCCCGCGCGCTGGCGCCGTTTACCGCGGGCCGTTACGTCGAGATCACGGTGAGCGACACGGGCACGGGGATGACGGAGGAGGTGCTCGAGCACATGTTCGAGCCGTTCTTCACCACGAAGCCGCGGGGCAAGGGCACGGGGCTGGGGCTCTCGACGGTTTACGGCATCGTGCGCAGCCACGGCGGCAAGGTGGAGGTCGATACCGCGCTCGGGCGCGGCACGACGTTCCGCATCCTGCTCCCCGAGGCGGTCGAGAAATCCGAGCCACGGGCGCCGGTGGCGGCTGATCGCGTGCTCGAGGGAGGTGGTCGTCGGGTGCTGATTGTGGACGACGAGGAGCCGATTCGCGTCGTGCTGGCGCAGATGCTGCGACGGCACGGTTTTGATCCGGTGCCGGCGTCGGATGGAGTGGAGGCGCTGCGGATTTTCGGGCAGGCGCCGGCGGCCTACCATGCCGCCATCGTCGACCTCATGATGCCGCGCATGCACGGCACCGAGGTGATCCGGGAGCTGCGGGCGCTGCTGCCGACATTGCGCATCGTGTATTCGTCGGGCTTTGCGGGGGGCGACGAGATGACCGACGCGATGGTCGAGCTCGCCGCCGGCCAGGCGAATGCCTTTCTGCCGAAGCCGTTTCTGGAGGGCGAGCTCCTCGCGGCCTTGCGCGAGGCGGAAAGCGCCGTGGCGGCCCTGCAAAAAAAGAAGGTTTGATTTCCGAAAAAGCGTCCGCAACCGTGCCCGTCCGGTTTTTTGGACGCTTAGCTCAGTTGGTTAGAGCACGTGCTTCACACGCACGGGGTCACTGGTTCGAGTCCAGTAGCGTCCACCATCCTTCGCCGGAGTGAAACGGAGATGAAGGATGCCGTCCGAAGCTTCAGCGTAGGACGGCCCGACCCCCGCCGGCGAAAGAGGCTCCGGATGGCCAGCTATCCGGCAGCGGCGAACCCCACGAGCGGAACATCGCGTGCGTCGGCTGAAAAGGCACGCGGCAAGCCCTCATCGAGCGCGAACCCTCGCGGGGAAGTTTCCCGCACCCGCGTGAGCCCGAGCGTGGCGGCCAGAATCGGTTTGTGTGCGGATGCTCCGCCCCTAGCGTCCGGCCACTCGAGCTAGGGCCAGCTCGCAGCCTACCGACCATGCGCATCAAGCTGACGGAACCGTTGCAGTTAACTCTGGCGTATGCCGTGCTTGCCGGGGTCTGGATCGTGGGCTCGGACACGGCGGTCGCGCTGTGGCACAAGACGCCGGCGGACGAGATGCTCGTGAATGTGGCCAAAGGCGGCTTCTTCGTCGTGGTGTCGAGCCTGGTGCTCTACCGTCTCGCCGTCGCCATGGCGCGCCGCGTGCGCAACAGCGAGCAGGAGCGGACGCGCACGGAGCGTGAAACCGCGCTGGCGCTCGGCCGGGCCAACCGTTTCTACGCCACGCTGGCGCGCGCCAACGAAGCGGCGCTGACCGCGACGGAGCGGAGCGGACTCTGCCGCGCCATCTGCGAGGCGCTCGTCCGGGAGGCGGGCATGCGGATGGCGTGCCTGGGCTGGGTCGACGAGGCGCGCCAAGTGATGCAGTTCGAAACGGTGGTCGGTCCGGCCGCCGGCTACGCCGAAGGGCTGCTCATCTCGGTCGATCCGCAGCGGTGCGAGTCGTCCGGCCCGACCGGGCAGGCCATCTTGCGCGGCGAGAGTTTCGTGTGCGCCGACATCGAGCATGAGCCGCGCATGCAACCCTGGCGCGCGCGCGCGCTGGCTCATGGCATCCGCTCGAGCGCCGCAGTGCCGCTGCGGCTGGCGGACGGCACGCGCGGGGCGCTCACGATCTATTCCGACGAGCGCGGCTTTTTTTCGGCGGACCTGCTTAGCCTGGTCGAGAAACTGGCGGCCGATCTGACGCACGGTATTGAGGTGTTGTTGGTGCGGCAGCGTTTCGCGCAGCAGGCGGCGGCGCTGCGCGAGAGCGAGCAGCGCTGGCAGTTCGCGTTGGAGGGCGCCGGTGACGGCGTCTGGGATTGGAACGTGCGGCGGGAGGAGACGTTCTTTTCGCCGCGACTGCTGGAGATGTTTGGCTACGCCGCGGAGGATCACGCGGCGCTGAGCAGCTGGGAAAATCTGGTGCATCCGGACGATCGGGGGCGACTCCACGCCGCGTTCGCCGATTGCGTGGGCGGGCGGACGGACTTCTTGCAGGCCGAGTATCGCTGTCGCTGCCGGGATGGTTGCTACCTGTGGGTGTTGGTGCGCGGCAAGGTGGTCGCGCGCGACGCCGCCGGTGGCCCGCAGCGCGTCATTGGCACGGCGAGCGACGTCACGGAATCGCGTCGCGCCGCGCGTCACCTCGCGTTGTTGGAAACGGCCTTGCAGGCCATGCCGGCGGGGATCGTGGTCACCGATCACACCGGGCGCGTGGAATGGGTGAACGACGGGTTCACCCGTCTCACCGGCTACACGGCGGCGGAGGTGGTGGGCGGCACGCCGCGAGTGCTGAAGTCGGACCGGCACCCGCCGGAGTTTTATGCGCAGATGTGGAACACGATTCTGCAGGGGCGCGTATGGTCGGGCGAAATCGTGAATCGCCGCAAGGACGGCTCCGAATACCACGAACACATGATCATCGCGCCGGTCTCGCACGGCGCGGACGGCGTGACGCATTTCATCGCCATCAAGCAGGACATCACCGAGCGCCGGCAGATCGAGCAGCAGCTGCTCCGCGCGCAACGCATGGAAGGCATCGGCCTGCTCGCGGGCGGCATCGCGCACGATTTGAACAACGTGCTCGCGCCGATCCTGCTCAGCGTCGAGTTGCTGCGCCTGCGCGAGAATGAGCCGGTCGACAAGCGGACGCTCGAGGTGATCGAGGCGGCTGCGCGACGGGGCACGGGCGTCGTCCGGCAGGTGCTGACGTTCGCGCGCGGCATCGACGGCGAGCGGACGCCGCTGCGCCCGGGCGATTTGCTGCGCGAACTGGCGCTGATGATGGAGGAGACGTTCCCGCGGGACATCGCGATCCGACGCGAGGTGGAGGAGGGCACACCGATGGTCCTCGGCGATCCCACGCAGCTGCACCAAGTGCTGCTGAATCTCGCCGTCAATGCGCGTGACGCCATGCCGGGCGGTGGGCAGTTGCTGCTCGGCGCACGCCGCGAGCTGGTCGCAGTCAAGCGGCCGAGCTACATGGGCGAAATCCCGCCGGGCGATTACGTCGTGCTCACGGTGCGCGACACCGGGCAGGGGATGCGCGAGGAGGTGCGCGAGCGCATCTTCGAACCGTTTTTCACCACCAAGCCGCGCGGCAAAGGCACGGGGCTCGGCCTGCCCACGGTGCTGGGCATCGTGCGCAGCCATGACGGCTTCATCGCGTTGGATTCGCAGCCGGGCGCAGGTTCGGAGTTTCGCGTGTATCTGCCGGCGATGCCGCCGGAGACTTGCGCCGAAAACCCGCCGTCCGCCGGACCGGCTATGCGGGGCGACGGTCGATTGGTTCTGGTGTGCGACGATGAGCCGGCGGTGCGCGAGGTGGCGGGCGTGGTGTTGAAGAACGCGGGCTTTTCTACGATCGAGGCGAGCAACGGTCGCGAGGCGCTGGAGATTTTCCTGGCCCACCGGGACACCATCGCCGCGGTCGTCATGGATATCATGATGCCGCTGATGACCGGCGATCGTGCCGCCGCGGAGATGCTCGGGGCGCGCCCGGATCTGCCGCTGGTCCTGATGTCGGGATTGATGGACCCCGAAGCGGTGCACACCGCGTTGAGCAGTGTTGGGACCCAGCCGCCGCCGCTCATCCGCAAGCCGTTTACAGCTCAGGACCTGCTGGCGGTCCTCGCGACGCGGCTGTCCTTGGCCGCGGCGGATTCCGGTCGCTGATTTATCGTTTCGCGACCTCAAGTCGCTCGAGGCCGTGCCGAAGAATGGTGAAGGCGCTCCCCACGCCGCAGCCGTTCTATGCACGTCCGACCTGTCACCCCGCTCGATCGCGCGCGGGAGTTCAATCTCAACGAAATGTTCTTCTCCACGACCGACGCTCGCGGCGTCATCGTGAATGGCAACGGCGTGTTCACACGGGTCAGTGGTTTTGCGGAAAGCGAGCTGGTCGGCTCGGCGCACAATATCATCCGTCATCCCGACATGCCGCGGGTCGCGTTTCAGCTCCTCTGGGAGACGCTCAAGACCGGCCGGCCCTTCAGCGGCTATGTGAAGAACATGGCCAAGGACGGCGCGTTTTACTGGGTCTTTGCCGTGATCGTGCCGCTCGCCGATGGGCGCCTGTTGTCCATCCGTTTCAAACCGACGAGCCCCACACTCGCCGTGGTGGAGCAACTTTACGCGCGGCTCATCCGCGCGGAGCGCGAGGTGCTGGCGCAGGACGGAAAGCCGCAACAGGCAATGGAGCGCAGCCGCGCCTTGCTCGAAACGGAGCTCCGGCAGCTCGGCTTCGCGCATTACGATGCGTTTTCCCATGTGGCGCTGAACGCGGAACTGCAACAGCGCGACGACCTCCTCGCCGCACAGGATCTGGCGCTGTTTCCCTCCCGCCTGCCGGGCGCGACCGCGCAGCGTGCGCTGCTCTACTCGGACAGCCAGAGCATCTATCGCGAGGTCACCGGCCTGTTCCGCGACTTGCATGCGTTCGTGCGTTTCCACCGCGAACTCCAGGAAGCAGGTCGGGCCGTCGGCGGAGTGGCGGAGGACTTCCGCATGCACTCGCTCAACGTCAACATCACCGCCCAGCGGCATGGCATCGACGGCCGCACCGTCGGCGTGGTGGCGTCGTTTCTCGATCGCTACGCGCAGGAACTCGGCCTCGGCACGCGCGAACTCGGGCACCACATCACGCGCACATCCGCCGCCACCGAGAGCATCAACGCCGACGTCGCCATCGCGCGGTTGCAGATGGAGATGGTCCTGGTGTTTCAGGCCGAACTCGCGCAGGGGACCGGCGACATGCGGGCGAAGCTCGCCATGTTCAACGACCTTCAGGACGCCTTCGTCACGCGCACGCGGGCGGCGGCGACCGCGATCGCCGAGCTCCAAACAGAGTCCGCTCTGCTCGCCAGCAGTCGCGACCTGCTCAGCAAGGTCGCCATGAGCATTCAACTCGCGCAGGTGCGCGGACTGACGGAGGCGGCGCGCATCGAAGGCGCGGAGAACCTGCGCGCGATGTTCGCGGATTTCCGCCGCAAGATCGACGAGACCAACCGGCAACTCACCGCGCTCGACGACGCGATTAGCCACCTCGGCGCGCTCACGGCGCACACGCCCCGGCAAGTCACGGCGGTGGGCCAGGCGGCCGAAGCGGTTCAGCAGCGGGTGCGCAGCCTGGCCGCCGCGTAGTTCGTGGTGCGTCGATCGCCGCCGCGGCTGAGCCAATGAGCCCGGGGCGACCGAACGGGAGCGCGTTGCACCGCGCCGATCGCCGCGCCGTGCAGATTGCCGCGCCGTGCTCGCGCGGTCGCACCCCATGCAGCGCGGACTGCCGGGACGCGCGCCCCCGCCACAGTCCGCACTCCCGTCCCGATCCGCACCGCCCGCCACAGTCCGCACCGCCGGTTCGCGCCGCCAAGCCAAAATTGCTTATTAAGCAATTTTGGCGAAAGCGCGACCCGGCCGCGCTGACCTTGGGCACGCCACGACTTGCTGCGCATGGTTGAGGATTATCGGTGAAGAGGGAACGTTCGTGGCGCAACGGGTAGGGCACGGCCGCTAGGCGCAACGCGAATGAGTTTTGGCCGGCTCAGCGGTCCCACCCTGCCGACACACGTCGGCGGTCCTTTCGATACGTCGCAATAAAAACACGAGCCGCAGTCCGGTCCCGGCGTGCAGGAGCGGAGGCCGGAGTTTGTTGCTTAATAAGCAATAAACCTCCGGGCGGTCACCGGGCGAGACGGCGTGGTCGAAACGGTTGCGGGGTTGGCTGCGTAAGGAGGAACACACACGCGGGGCTTGTCAGCGGGCGCGTTCCCGGAGGCCGACGTAGGCGGGTATGAGGGCGGGGAAAGTGACGGCATCCGTGCGAAGTTCGCGTTGCAGGCGAGTGAGGATGCGCGTTTGCCTGGTCAGTCGGCTGACAGCTCGGTGGCGATTTCCGCGGTTTGGCGGGCGTAGGTGATGCCGCTCTCCGGCGGGAAATGCTTCAGGCCGTCCGCGCGCAGGCGCGGCGCGTGGTCGCGCACGTAGGTCTCGAAGGCCTTGCGGGAGGGGAATACGTATTGCGTCTCCACCACGGCCGGGGCGGTCTCGCTCTCGCGGTCCGGCAGCACGATGCGCACGGAGGTCGCGCCGCCAGCCATGACCTCGGCGACGTGATTGGGCGTGAGCCACGAGAGGTAGCGGCCGCGTTGTTGGAGATCCTTGCACGAAGCGCGGACGGTGTAGAGCAGGGCGGGCATGGAGCGGAGGGACGGAGGACTGAGAACGGCTTTGTAGGGCCTGACCTTGTGTCAGGCCGGAGGCGCGACGCAAGGTCGCGCCCTACATTCCCGCAGAGGCCGGAAGGATGCCGACGCGACGACGGACGGACGTTGCCTCCCAAAACCCGCGCTTTCCTTGTGGCGCGCGCCCGCTAGCTTCGCGGCTCGCCTATGCTTCCCCGCCTCCTTCGCGGCCGTCGCGCCGCTCTCTGGTTCTCATTCCTCGCGCTCGCGTCGGCCGCTGTCGCCGCGGACAAACGCCCGCTTTCGCTCGACGACATGTTCAAGTTCAAGCGCGTGTCCGATCCGCAGATCTCGCCGGACGGACGGCACGTCATCTACGTCGTCACCGAGGTTCTCTTTGCGGAAAACCGCACGCAGTCCGACCTCTGGCTCGCTGACACGACGGGTGGCAACGTGCGCGCGCTCACGTCGACGCCGAAGAACGAGCGGCACCCGCGCTGGTCGCCCGACGGCAAGTGGATCGCCTTCGAGTCGAACCGCGCCGGCAGCGATTATCAGGTGTTCGTGCTGCCGATCGACGGCGGCGAGGCGCGCCAGGTCACGACGCTTTCGACGGGCGCGACGTCGCCGGTGTGGTCCGCGCAGGGCGATCAGATCGCTTTCGTCTCGGAAGTGTTTCCCGAGTTTTCCGAAAAGCCGTTCGCCGAGGCGGACAAGCTGAACAAGGAAAAGCTCGCCGCGCGCGAAGCCAGCAAGGTGCAGGCGCGCATCGTCACGCAGCTGCTCTATCGCCATTGGGATTCGTGGGTCGAGGGCAAGCGCCAGCATGTGTTTGTCGTTCCGGTGAAGGACGGCGCCGCGGCCGGTGAGCCGCGCAACGTCACGCCCGGCGAAAACGACGGCGTGCCGACGTCGGACACCTTCAGCGGCGGCGACGAGTTCACGTTCTCGCCCGACGGCAAGTCGCTCGCCTTCACGGCGCCGACACTGCCGACGCGCGAGCACGCGTGGAGCACGAACCACGACATCTGGCTGGTCGATCTCGCGACGTTGCAGCGCAAGCGCCTCACGACCGCGCCCGGCGCGGAGGGTTTTCCGCGCTTCGCGCCGGACGGCAAGACGCTCGCCTACCGCGCGCAGGAGCGCAGCGGCTTCGAGGCGGAGCGGTGGGAGCTGAAGGTGCTCGATCTCGCGACCGGTCAGTCGCGCAGCCTCACGCCGAAGTGGGATCGCTCGGCTGAGGGCTTCGTCTGGGCGCCAGACGGCAAGAAACTTTATTTCACCGCGCAGGACGCCGGCGTGGAGCCGGTGTGGGCGTTGGACGTCGCGGCGAGCGGCTCGACGGCCGAACCGAAGCGCGTCACGAGCGGCGGCGGAGTATTTGGCAGCTTGAGCGTCACCGCGGATGGCGGCGTGCTCGCGTTCACGCACGCGAAGGCGACGCAGCCGCCTGAAGTTTCCGCAATGAATCTGGTGGGCGCGGCCGATGCCGCGGCGCCGCGTGCGCTGACGCAGACGAATGCCGCGATGCTCGCGGGTCTGGAGATGAACGCGCTCGAATCCGTCACCGTTGCCGGCGCCGGTGGCACGCCGGTGCAAATGTGGCTGCTCAAGCCGCCGGGCTTCGATCCGGCGAAAAAATACCCGCTTGTGTTCTGGGTGCACGGCGGCCCGCAAGGCGCGTGGATGGACGCGTGGAGCACGCGCTGGAATCCGCAGATTTGGGCCGCGCAAGGCTACGTGCTCGCGTTGCCGAATCCCCGCGGCTCGACCGGCTTTGGGCAGAAGTTCACCGACGAGATTTCCAAGGACTGGGGCGGCAAGGTTTTCACGGATCTCATGGCGTGCATGGATTGGTTGGAGAAGCAGCCGTTCATCGACGCGAAGCGCGCGGCGTCGGCTGGCGCGAGTTACGGCGGCTACATGATGAACTGGTTTCAGGGGCACACCGACCGCTTCCGCACGCTCATCACGCACTGCGGCGTCTACAACTTCGCCAGCATGTATGGCACGACCGAGGAAGTCTGGTTCGACGAGTGGGAGCACGGCATTCCGTGGGAGACGCCGGACTACGACAAATTCTCGCCGCACAAATATGCCGCGGCCTTCAAGACGCCGAATCTGATCATTCACAACGACCGCGATTTTCGCGTGCCGCTCAATCAAGGCATGGAGCTCTTCACCACGCTCCAGCGCAAAGGCGTGCCGTCGAAACTCATCATGTTCCCCGATGAAGGCCACTGGGTGCTGAAGCCGCAGAACAGCGAACTCTGGCACAAGGAAGTCTTCGCGTGGCTGGCGGAGTATCTGAAATAGCGCCGGCTTCCAGCCGGCCCGGACCGACCCGCGAATCGCCGCGAAGTCACTCGAATGACGATCCAGCTGCGCTGTGTGAGTAGGGCCAGTCTCCGACTGGCCCAAACGCGCGAGAGCGCCCTTCGGTCCGGTTGAAAACCGGACCTACGCCAAAGGGCGTCGTCGCTTACCTCGTCATTCGTGTGCTCTCGTGTCCATTCGTGCTTCCTCGCTCTGAATTTCTAACCACAGATGAAAACAAATCGAAGCCGATCCACGCGAAGCTCATCGAGTCCGTTTCCTTCATCTGTGTGAATCTGCATCCATCTGTGGTTAGCTTCTAAAAATGCTCGCCGACCTCTGGAAACGCCTTCGCACCGACTCGCCGCGCTGGGCGCAGCGGCTCGGGCTGACGCGCGAGCATTTCGCGATCGCGACGCGCCACGCGCGCGTGCGCGCGGCGTGGGCGCCGCACTTGCGCGCGAGCCGCGAGGCGATTCTCGCGGCGGCCGACCGCTGCGCGCGACGCGAGCGCGCGCTCGTGATCGGCGCGGGCGATTGCCTCGACGTGCCGGTGACGGAACTCGCGGAGCGCTTCGCGCAAGTGACGCTGGCCGACATCGTCGTCAGTGCCACGGCGAAGGACTTCGCGAAACGCTTTTCCGGACGCATGCGTTGTGAGCAATGGGACGCGACGGGTGCGCTCGCGCGGCTCTCCGAGGTGCGCGACGTGATCTCGGCGCACGATGCGCCCAGGCTTTTCGCCGAGGCCGATCCCGGTCCGCCGCCGGGTGGTGAGCCGGACTTTGTCGTCTCGGCCAACTGTCTCTCGCAACTCGGCCTCGTGCCGGGCCACTCGTTGCCCGCGGCCGAAAAAGATAAAGCGCTGCCGGAGCGCTGTGCAAAAGTCGCCGCGCGCCGCCACCTCGATTGGCTCGCGGAGCGCCGCGGCGCGGTGCGCGTGCTGCTGGTCGACGCGGCGCGGCTCGATCTCGCGCCCGACGGCGTCACCGTGCGCAAGACCGAGACGCTCTACACGCGCTTCGGTTTGCGCGCGCCGGATCGCACGTGGCGCTGGAATCTCGCGCCGATCCCCGAGTGGTCGCCCGACTTCCATCGCGTGCACGACGTCGGCGCGTGGATCGACGAGCCGGCCGGGTCGTCCTGAGCGCCGCGCCCCGGGCTGGCGCGGTCGCGGTGTTGGCGGCCGCTTGGTCCGATTGGACCAAAACTAGCGCATCGCCCTGCGCCCGGCGGTCGTAAAGCTGAGGCGATGAAATTCGGCCGCTCTGTGCTGTGCGCGATCATCGTCGGATGGCTCGCGTGTGTTTCCGCGTTCGCGCGCGATGCGTTCGTGCTTTTCTCCGGCGGCGGCACGCCGCTGACGAACAACTACTCGCAATACCTGCAGGCGCGCGCGATGAGCGCTTTCCTCCTCGGGCGCTATCCGGCCGACTCGGTGTGGATTTTCTTCGGCGCCGGCAATCGCGAGGGCGAGCCGCCGGTGTTTTCCGATGTGCGCCGGCAATTCAAGCAGGACGGACTGCTGCTCGAATCCTGGGTGACCGGCGTGCTGCCGCACAACCGACGCGCCGACAAAGCGACTTTTCTCGGCGCGTTGCGCGACGAGGTGCTGCCCACGGTGCGCGATGGCGGCACGCTCTACTTGTTCGTCGGCGATCACGGCACGCAGCAGAAGGACGGTGGCCGCGAGAGCCTGATCACGCTCTGGCAAATGAAGCAGACGCCGCCGCGCGGCTGGCGCACCGATACCGCGGAGGAGCTGAGCGTGTCGGAGCTGCGCGCCGTGTTGGAACAGGGACTCGGCGCGGGGCGCGTCGTGTTCTGCATGACGCAGTGCCACTCGGGCGGTTTTCATTTTCTCGGCATTCCGCGCGAGGTGTTGCCGGAGCAGGATTGGTTCAACGGCCTCGTGCCCGATTGGGCGGCGCCGTTGGACGCTGCGCCGCCGCCGCCGGTCGCGGGGTTCACCGCGACGGATGAAAATTCCCTCGCGGCGGGCTGCGATCCCGATCCGGACCCGGATCGCTGGGCGGGCTACGAGCGTTTCGTGCCCGAGGCGCTGCTCGGCACCGATTTGTTCACCGGTGACCGTGTGCGGGCGGCGTTGCCGTCGTTTGCGGCGGCGCATCACGAGTCGGTGCTCGTCGACCAGACGATCGACAAGCCCCGCAGCACGTCCGAGCAATACCTCGAACGCTGGGCGACGCTCGTCGAGCGACTCACCTCCGAGCCAAGTCTTGCGCCCGCGATCCGCACGGCGGTCACCGCCTACGCGCGTGCGGTCGAGACGGGACTCGCGGAGGGGCCCGAGGGCGACGACTTCGCGGCGCGACGCAGCCAGTTTGCGGCGTTCATTCGACGTATGACCGAGCAGAACACGACGTTGGCCGACCTTATCGAACGCGGCGATCGCGCGGCGTTGGAGCGCGCGGTCGGAACGGGAGGCGGCCGGCCGAGTCAGCCGTCGTCGTCGCGCCCAGCGTCACCGCTGGCCACGGAATGGAAAGAAGTCGTGCGCCCCGCGTGGAAGGCCGCAGTCGAGGCCGGCGAAGTGGTCGAGTTGCAGGGCGCGGCGCTGGCGTTTGAGAAATACCTGCTCGCGCAGGAGGATCGTGGACGCGACGTGATGTTTCCGCGCGGTTGGCAGAATCCGATGCTCAACGATATTTTCTGGCAGTCGGGCTCTGCTATTCCCGCCGAGAAAGATCCCGCGAAGGCGCTGGCCGTAGCTCGCTGGGCGGCGGAGCGCCGGGCGAAAATCGCGGCGTGGGCCGAGGCTTCCGCGGACGAGACCATCAAGGCCGCTGGCGGACGCCTGAAGCCCCGCGCGCCGCACTTCGGCGGTCCGCGCACGCTGTCGGCGCGCATCGCGGCCGAGCGCACGCTGCTCTACCGTCGCACGCTGGCCGCGTGGGCGTTCCTGCGGGCGGCCGGGCACGAGCCGGCATTGGCGGAACTCCGGCGATTGATCGCACTCGAGTCGCAGCCGTTGCCGTCCGGCCGGCCAGTGACCGCGCGCTGATCGGCGTGGAAAGCCGCGGTTCATGCTCCGGCTAAAACAAGCCAGCATAGCGTGCGCTTCCGGCGCGGGCTTTGCATCGCTTGCGATTCCCTCATCATCGCTCGAATCAGTAGCGCCAGGAACGCTCCGCGCGCGTCGGTTTGAAACCGTGCGACATGACACCGCGGCGTGTCGTCGAGTGCCGCCGGTTGCGTCGTAGTGGTAGCTGCGGGCGCTTTGCGTTCGCAGCCATGACGACCCTTACTCGCACCTTCCTCTCGCAACCTTCCGCGCTGCCGGCCGGCGTGGCCTGTGGCCCGCTGGCGACCTTTCCCGAACGCATCGTGCAGTTCGGCGAGGGCAATTTCCTCCGCGCTTTCGCTGACTGGATGATCGACGAGCTCAACAGCCGCGGCCTGCTCCAGAGCCAGGTGCTCGTGGTGCAGCCGATTCGCCAGGGCCTGGCGGCGCAGCTGAACGCGCAGGACGGTCTCTATACCGTGCTCGTGCGCGGCACGGAAAACGGCAAGGTCGTCGAGTCGCCCCGCGTCGTCACCGCTGTGCGCCGCGCGCTCGATCCTTACGCGAGTTGGAAGGAACTCGTCGCCACCTTCGAGAGCGCCGACCTGCGCTTCGTGCTCTCGAACACCACCGAGGCCGGCATCGCGTATTCCGCGGAATCGTTCAATCCGGCCGTGTGCCCGGAGTCCTTCCCCGCGAAGGTTGCCTCGCTGCTCTACGCGCGCTTCAAGGCCGTGCGCGGGCACCCGGAGCGCGGCCTGGTTTTCGTGCCCTGTGAACTCATCGAGAAAAACGGCACGAACCTGCGCGAGTGCGTTCTGCGACACGTGCAGGCGTGGGGCTTGCCGGCGGAATTCGCGAAGTGGGTGAGCGAGGCGAACGTCTTCCTCAACACGCTCGTCGATCGCATCGTGCCCGGCTATCCGAAGGCGGAAGCGGCCGAGATCGCCAAGAAGGTCGGCTATCAGGACAACCTCGTCGTCGCCTCTGAGCATTTCCACCTCTGGGTGATCGAAGGACCGCGCGAGTTGGAGGCCGAGCTGCCGTTCGCGCGCGCCGG
Organism: Verrucomicrobiota bacterium; assembly: GCA_023432225.1. Taxonomy (GTDB): domain Bacteria; phylum Verrucomicrobiota; class Verrucomicrobiia; order Opitutales; family Opitutaceae; genus Didemnitutus. Next base: position 249,216 of record JAEYUW010000033.1, on the reverse strand, counting down.
ACTCAACGTCGTGTGGACCGACGACCTCACGCCTTACCGCAGCCGCAAGGTCCGCGTGTTGAACGGCGCGCACACCGGCTCCGTGCTCGCCGCCTACGCCGCCGGCGCGACGACGGTGAAGGAGATGATGGACGACGAGCTCACCGCAGCCTTCGTCTACCGCCTCGTGTTTGACGAGATCGTGCCTTACCTGACGCAACCCGCCGAGGAGCGCCGCGCCTACGCCGAGGCCGTGCTGGAGCGCTTCCGGAATCCGTTTGTGCGCCACGAACTGCTCTCGATTTCGCTCAACTCGGTTTCGAAGTGGAAAGTCCGCGTATTGCCCTCGCTGCTCGATGCCGTGGCCGCGAACCGCACCGTGACGCCGCTGCTGTCGTTCTCGCTCGCGGCGCTGCTGTGGTTCTACCGCGGCCACCGCGAGCCCAACGGCCAGGTCTTCGGCCGCCGCGGCGACGAAAAATACCCGATCCGCGACGACGAGGGCGTGCTCGACTTCTTCGTGCGCGAGTGGGCGCTCGTCGAGGAGACTGGCGACCGGTTCCAATTCACCAAGAACGCGCTCGCGCAAACGCAGTTCTGGGGCCGCGACCTGAACGAGATCCCGGGCCTGACGTTCACGGTCTCGATCGCGCTCGAACGCATCGCGGCTCTCGGCATGCGCGAGACGCTCAAGAAACTCGTGATCGATACTCCGCGCTCCGCTTGATCCGTCCATGAACTCCGGCGTGCTCCTCATTCATCCGGCCGATAATGTCGCCATCGCGCTCCGCCGCCTCGCGGCGGGCACGACGGTCGACGCCGGCGGTCAACCGGTCACGCTCGCGGTCGACATCCCGTGCGGTCACAAGTTCGCTCGCGTCGCGCTGCGCGCCGGTGCCCACGTGCTCAAGTTTGGCCAGCCCATCGGCTCCGCCACCCAGGACGTGCCGGCCGGCGGCTGGGTGCACACGCATAACGTCCGCACGAATCTCGATGGCGTGCTCGACTACACTTACGCGCCGCAAGCGCCCGCGTCGCTCCCGCGTGTGGAGGGCCGCACGTTCCTCGGCTACGCGCGTCCGAACGGTGATGTCGGTATCCGTAATGAGCTCTGGATCATCCCGACCGTCGGCTGCGTCAACGAGGTCGCGCAGGCGCTCGCGCGCAATCTCCGCGCTGCGGGCCTGCCCGCCGGCATCGACGGCGTGCACGCGTTTTCGCACCCGCACGGTTGCTCGCAACTCGGCACCGACCACGTGTCGACGCAGCAAATCCTCGCCGGTCTCGCCACGCACCCGAACGCGGGCGCGGTGCTCGTTATCGGTCTCGGTTGCGAGAACAACACGATGCCGAGCTTCCGCAAGCTGCTGCCCGATGCGGAGAGCGGCCGCTATCGCTTCCTCTCCGTGCAGGAGTCGCCGGACGAAATGGCTGAAGGCGCGAAGCTCCTCGGCGAACTTGCCGCCTACGCCGCACAGGCCAAGCGCACGCCGCAGCCGCTCGCGCGCCTGCGCGTCGGCCTCAAGTGCGGCGGCTCCGACGGTTTCTCCGGCCTCACGGCGAATCCGGTCGTTGGCGCGTTCTCTGATCGCCTCGTCGCCGCCGGTGGCACGACCGTGCTGACCGAGGTGCCCGAGATGTTCGGCGCCGAGGCGCTGTTCCTCAATCGTTGCACGAGCCGCGCGGTGTTCGACGACTGCGTCAGCATGATCAACGGCTTCAAGGAATACTTCCAGCGCTACAACCAGGTCGTCTACGAGAACCCGTCGCCGGGCAACAAGGACGGCGGCATCACGACGCTCGAGGAGAAATCGCTCGGCTGCCTGCAGAAGGGCGGCACGTCCGAAGTCGTCGCCGTGCTGCCGTATGCCGGCCGCCTCGCGAAGCCGGGTCTGAATTTTCTCACCGGTCCGGGCAACGACATCGTTTCGCTCACCGCGCTCGCCGCGTCGGGTGCGCACCTCGCGCTTTTCACGACCGGTCGCGGCACGCCGCTCGGCGGCCCGGTGCCGACGCTGAAGATCGCGTCGAACTCCGACCTCGCGACGCGCAAGGCCGGCTGGATCGATTTCGACGCCGGCCGCATCATCAACGGCCTGCCGATGGACGCCGCCGCGGATGAGCTGCTCGATCTCGTGCTCGCCACGGCGAGCGGGCAACTCGCGCGGAACGAAGTGAACGGTTTCCGCGAGATCGCGATCTTCAAGGACGGCGTGACCCTTTAGCCGAGCTCGCCCACCGCCAGCGTGGAGGCGGACAAGAGCCATCGGCTTCCCCCGCCGGTCGGAGCAATCCGGCCGGCGGGATTCTTTTCCAAAGTAGCGCAGGCGTCCCGCCTGCTCAGCCGGACACGCCGGTCGCTCCAAAGACGAGCGAGTCGGCGGTTGCCGTAACGAAATTTTTCCGCACCGCTTTTGCGCGGTCATGTGGCTGGATTTCCGCAGCGTTCGGCCGATAGTCGCGGGCGTTCCCATGCCGCCCGATGCCAGTCCCGAGGTGACCCGCTGGTTCGCCACGGAGGTGCAGCCGCACCGTCCGGCGTTACGGGCGTGGCTGCTGGCGCGTTTCCCGACGCTGCCCGATGTTGACGACATCGTGCAGGAGAGCCTTGCGCGGATGGTCTCGGCGCGGGAAGTGAGTCCGATCCACTCGGCGCGCGCGCTGCTGTTCACGACCGCGCGCAACCTCGCGCTCGATGCCGTGCGTCGGCAACGCGTGGTAGCCTTCGAGCCGATTACGGATGACACCGATCCGACCGTCTTAACGGATGCGGCGGATGTCGTCGCCTCCGTCACCAAACAGCAGGAACTCGAACTCTTGACCAAGGCCATCCAGTCGCTCCCCGAGCGCGTGCGGCAGATTTTCACGCTGCGCACGGCCTACGGCCTCACGCAAAAACAGATCGCGGAAAAACTCGGCGTGTCCGAGAGCACCGTGGAAAAACAGATGGCTGCCGGCATCCGCCAGTGCGCGGCGTTCTTCGCGCGGGGAGGTGCGCGATGAGCAATCGACGCGTCAGTATTCGCCTTCCAGAAACGGCGCGGCAACGACCGAGGTGGTAGCATGAACGCTGACTCGCATCATCAACCCATTTCCGCCGAAATCCTCGATGCCGCCTCCGCATGGCTCGCGCGGCGCGATCGCGGCCTGAGCGCGGCCGAACAGGATGACTACATGCAATGGCTCGCGGCCGACCCGCGACACGCCGAGGCGCTGCAACAGCACGCCGCCGCACTCGAGCGCATGATGCAGCTCTACGAGTGGACACCCGCGAACGACACCGAGCCGAATCCCGAGCTGTTCGCGCCGCCGCCCGCGCGCGGCCGCGCGTGGTGGCGCTGGGCGTCGGCGGGCTTGGCCGCCGCCGCGGCGGTGGCGCTTGTTTTCCTGCTCACGCGTCCGGGTGCGGAAAACACGGCCGTCGCCGCGGCGCCGAAATCCTACCTGCGCGTCAACGAGCGCCTCGCGTTGCCCGATGGCTCGCGCGTCGAGTTGCGCGACGGCACGCAACTCGTCGTGCAATATTCGGAAAAGGAGCGCCGTGTGAAACTCACGGGCGGCGAGGCGCACTTCTCGGTGTGGAAGGACAAGGCACGCCCGTTCATTGTCGATGCAGCCGGCGTCGAAGTGCGCGCGGTCGGCACGGCGTTCAATGTCCGGCTCGGAGCGCGCGAGGTGCAGGTGCTGGTGACCGAGGGGCGCGTGGAGGTGGCGCAGCCCGCCAATCCGACTTCGACTGAGCCGGCTTACGTTTCGGTGGGCGAACAAGCCATCGTGTCACGCGCGCCTGAGGCCGCGCCGCATCTCGCGTCCGTGACGGTCGACGACATCGCACGCGAACTCGCCTGGCAGGCGCCGCGCCTCGAATTCAACGAGACGCCGCTGGCGGACGCCGTGGTTGAATTCAATCGCCTCAATCGCCACCAAATCGAGATCGGCGACCGCGAGCTCGGCACGCTGCGCATCGGTGGCACGTTCCGGCCGGACAATGTCGACGGCTTCATCCGGCTGCTCGCCAGCGATCCCTCGTTCGGCGTGGTTGCGGAGCCGCAAGGCGAGGGCCGCACGATTCTCCGCCGCGCGCGATGAGACGGAGCGCGGGCGAGAAAATGTTACGGCATTGTTTCGGCGGTTCGTCTTGGTAGGTGGCCGGTGTTCGCCGGCCGAGCCCCTCCACACTATGCGAACCCTTTGTCACCTCGTGCGCGCCGTTCTGTGCGGCGCTTTGTTCTCGGCGGCGGTCTTTGCCGCCGAGGCCTCGCGCAAAAATTACGACATTCCCGTCAGTGACGCAGCGGTCGCGTTGAAACAGTTTTCCGCGATCTCGGGGCGCGAGACGCTTTTCGCCGCTGAGACGGTGCGCGGCGTGAAGACGCCCGCGGTGAAGGGCGCGCTGACGGCGCAGGAAGCGCTCGACGCGCTGCTCGCCGGCACGGGTCTCATCGCGACGATCGACGTGAAGACCGGCGCGATTGCCGTGCGCCGCGAAACACCTGCCGAACCAAAAAACGACCCAAGCCGCCGCGCTGACCGCGAGGCGGCGGGCGTCAATGCGATGGACGCGAATGACCCGCGTTCGCGCGTGAAGAATGGCGTGGTCGAAATGGAGGACTACACGGTAACCGGTTCCCGCATTCGCAGTCTGCAGGGGCAGGCGACTGCCAATCCCGTGTTCACGTGGACGGCGGAGGATTTCGAGCGCTCCGGCGTCGCTTCGCTCGGCGAATTCCGCGCGATGATTCCGCAACTGGGCGTCACATCGGGCGTCGGCGGCACTGGCCTGACCGGCGGCACGACTTCCTACGCCTCGCAGTCGCGGGTTGATTTTAATCTTCGCGGCATCGGCTCCGATACGACGCTCGTCTTGGTGAACGGCCGCCGGATGGCGCGCAGCGGCCAGGCCACGGGCACGGATGCGTTCAACCCCGACGGCATTCCGCTGGCGATGATCGACCGCATCGAGGTGCTCACGGCGGGCTCCAGCGCGCTCTACGGCGCGGATGCGGTGAGCGGCGTCGTAAACATCATTCTCAAAAAGCACTTCGTCGGCAGCGAGGTGACCCTGACCTACGACAACACCTTCGAAACCGATCTCGCGGTGAAAAGCGTCAACGTCAGCACCGGTTACCGTTCCGGCCGGTTCTCCCTGACGGCGAGCGCGAGCTGTCGCGAAAACAACGAGCAAAAGCTCGCCGACCGCTGGTTCACGCGCACGGAGAACCGCGGGACGTGGGCGTCCTCGACACTCGACCAGGCGCCGGGCGGAGCCGGAAGTCTGACCGCGCGCACAGGCGTGCTGCCCGGCATCGGCGCGCGCTCGGTCGCAATTCCGGTCGGTGCCAACGGGCAAAATCTCACGGTGGCCAGCTACCAAGCCGCCGGGCCCATCGCGCCGCGTTTCGACATCGCGCCGTTTTTCAGCGCCATCAATCCCTCCGAGCGACGCAACGCGCTCGTCCAACTCGCCTACGATTGGAAGCCGACGGCCCGTTTCTTTCTCGACGCGAATTGGAGTGAGGCGGTCACCGAGTTTGCCGACCGGCCGATTCGCGTGCTGAACCTTCTGCTCCCTGCGGGCTACGCGGGCAACCCGTTCGGCGTGCCGGTGCAGTTGAGCAAGGTGTTTCTCGACCTGCCGCGCTCCCACCGCGTTTCGACGACCCGCAACAGCTCGGTCGTTTTCGGCGCGCGCGGCGATTTGTCGGCGAATTGGAATTACGAGGCTGCGGCGTCCTTCGCGTCGTCGATGCTGAGCGACTACTACCGCGATAACATCGGCTCGAGCTTCAACTCCGTGCTGCTGAACGCGGCGATCAACAACCCTGATCCGACGCGCCGTCCTATCCTCATCTACGACAGCTCGACCGGAACGAATCCCAATCCTCCGGGGTTGCTCGAGAGTCTCACGCGCACGGATCCCCGCCGCGATGAGACGCGTTCGTCCCACTACACGGCGCACGTCAGCGGTCCTGTTTTCACGCTGCCGACGGGCGACGTTTTTGTCGCGATCGGCACAGAATACCGCGCCGACGAAGTGACGTTCGTCTCGAACACGCCGTTGCTGTCCACGGCGCCGGAGCGCACCGTCACCTCCGCCTTCGCCGAGTTGCAGGTTCCGTTGGTCTCCGCGGCGCAAAATCTCCCGTGGCTCGAGCAACTGGAGTTCAACCTCGCCGGTCGCATCGACGACCACAACGACTTCGGCCAAGCGACCACGCCGCGGGTCAGCTTCCTCGCGCGTCCGGTCAAATGGATCACGTTTCGTGCCTCGCGCGGCGAGGGCTTCAAGGCTCCTTCGTTGGCGGCGTTGTATGCGCCATTGAGTGAGTTCGAGCAAAACTTCGGGCCGTTCACGACGCTGTTCGATCCTTTGCGCAATGAATTTGTCCAAGGCGTCGTCACGACGGTCTCGGGCGGAAACCCCGATCTGCGCGCCGAGCAATCCGTGACGTGGAACTGGGGCGTGGCGGTCGATGTCGCGTTCATCCCGGGTCTTTCGTTCACGGTCGATCACTACGACATCGACTATCGCGATCGGGCTGAGGATCTCCAATTTACGCCGCAGTTGCTCGTGGACAGTTACCCGGAACGAGTCACGCGTGGCCCGGCCGTCGGCGGCGTGCCCGGGCCGATCATCGGGCTAGATCTGCGTTCGATCAACACGGCGCGGTCCCGCACGAGCGGCTTCGATTACCAGTTGAGCTATCACCGGCGCACGCCGTGGGGACGTTTTGCCTTCCGCGGACAGATGTCGGATCCGCAACGCTACGACTATCGCGCGGCGGCCAGTGATCCGTGGGCGCCGCTGAATTTTCCGCGGCGAATCAGCGGCACGGTGTCCTTGGGACGCGGCCCGGTGGATCTCGCCATGGCCGGCACCTATCAATCCGAGTATCGCATCTCCCCGAGCCAGACCTATACGGCGCCGTCGCGCGTCGAGTGGACGCCGACAGTTTCCTACGATTTCGACCGCGCGACCTGGGTCGAGGCGAAGACCATTCGCCGCGTGTTCAAGGGCATGAAGCTGACCGTCTCGGTGCCCAATGTTTTCAACCATCAGCCGTCGCCCGAGGACGCGGCCCGGTCGTTCGTCATCGTGCAAGACCCTCGCTTGCGTCGCTACGTGCTCACCCTGCGCAAACAGTTCTGATATGCATCGCCTTCTCCTCGCTCTTCTTTCCGTCCTTTGGCCGTTCGCCGCGCTGGCGCAGGCAACCGAACCCGCTCCGGCCGATGCGGCATGGGCGGTGGTGGCCGAACTCGCCGGCCGCGAAGCGCCGGAATCGCTCAGCGCGACGGCCCGTTTTATCTGGCGTGGCCGGCGTGGCATCGAGCTCGCCGACGTAGCGACGGATTTCTGTCGCCGTTTCCCGAACGACCCGCGCCGCTGGCAGGCGATTTATTGGATGATCGAGCGGCCGCCCTTGTTCATTGCGACGCCGGAGCACGAGTGGCCGTCGCTCGATCTGCTCGTTCCGCACTTCATGCGGCAGGTGAAACTCGATCAGGAGCGCGCGCAAGCCTCGCGGACGCGCCTCGCGGAGTTGCGCCCACTCCTGCGCGAGTCCGCGGACGCGCCGGAGGAATTCAAGATGCGGCTGGCCCGCTCGGAGCTCGAGAGTCGGCTCTACGCCGATCCGGCCGATCCGGCGAAGCGGCGCGCACTGCTTGACGCGATCGAACAGTATTCGCGGCGCTTTCCCGCGGACGAAGCCGTCACGAGCCTCTACACCCGGTTGCTCTCGATCGTGCGCTTTGCGGCGCCCGAGCAGGAAGGCGAGTTTCTCCGTGAACTCGCGGCGAGCGAGGTGGGTGCGGCTCGCGCGGTGGCCGCGGAGGAAGAGCGCGTGCGAGCTATGTTGGCCAAGCCGATCGATCTGGCCTTCACCGCCGTCGACGGTCGCGAAGTAGATCTGGCGAAGCTGCGCGGCAAAGTGGTGCTGATCGACTTCTGGGCCACGTGGTGCGGCCCGTGCATTGCCGAAATCCCCAACGTGAAGCGTGTCTACGCGGCATACCATGAACGCGGCTTCGAGATCATCGGCGTGTCGTTGGACCGGACGCAGGATCGGCAGAAGCTGCTCGACTTCGTGACGCGTGAAAACATGCCGTGGCCGCAGCACTTCGACGGGAAGGGTGGGCGCAACGAACTCGCGATCCGTTTCGCAGTGAACTCGATTCCGGCGATGCTGCTGGTGGATCAGTCCGGCCGCGTTGTCTCCACCAACGCGCGCGGCGAAAAGCTTGAGGCAGAGGTGAAGCGCCTGCTCAGTCCGTGAGACGTGGAGGTGGCCGAGGAAAAGTGCCGGGCGGGGCTCCTGAGCCCGCCCGCACTTTCGCACGAAGGCGGCTGCGCGGATTTCGCGTGTGACCGTGGCGGGTCAGGCGACCCCGCCGTGCATTTTCGGACGCGCACGAAATTCTTTTAGTGTGCTCGGCCCGCTGAAACGTCTAGGGCTCAGGTCAGGTCATCTTTCGCCGCCTTTGCCTCCGGACTCTCCGCATTCCCGCTGGTTCGCCGAGCACGTGCTGCCGCACGAGCCGATGTTGCGCGCGTGGCTGCACAGCCGTTTCGCGAGCGGCCTCGAACTCGACGACGTCGTGCAGGAGGCGTTTCTGCGCGTCATCCGTGCCCACGAGCGCGGGCAGCTCGATTCGCCGAAGGCCTTTCTCTTCGCCACGGCGCGCAACCTCGCGCTCGACCGCATCCGCCACCAGCGCGTGGCGCCGAGTTCTTCCTTAGCGGAAAACGAAGAGTGGGACGTCTTGTATGACGCCGACGACGTCGCCGAGACCGTCGCGCGCAACCAGGAACTCGAACTCTTGACCGAAGCCATCCAATCGCTGCCCGACCGCTGCCGCCAGGTTTTCACCTTGCGCAAAGTCTACGGCATGTCCCAGCCCGACATCGCACGGAAACTCGGCATCTCCGAGCACACCGTGTCGGCCCAGCTCACCATCGGCGTGCAGAAGTGCACGCAATTCATGGCGAAATATCGTCGCGAAAGGGGTGGGGCATGAGCGACGCTACGCACCACAGCGACGAGGAGCGCATCGAGCACGCCGCGGCCGACTGGCTGATCCGGCGCGATCGCGGTCTGACTGCCGCGGAGCAGGACGAGTTTTTTCAATGGCTCGCCGCCGATCCGCGGCACGGCGAGTGGTTCGCGCGTCACCAGCGCACGTGGAAGGAATTCAACCTGCTCGCGCAATGGCGTCCCGAGCATAGCGCCGAACCCAACCCCGATTTGCTCGCGAAGCCCCGCGCGCGTTTGCGCTGGGTCGCGTGGGGTGCGCCGCTGGCCGCCGCTGCGGCGCTGGCAGTCGCGTTCGTTGGCTGGCGGGAGTTTCGCGCTCCGCCCGTCGCGCCGCCGGCGGCGGTGGCGAGTGTCGGACAAAACACGCGCGTGCTCGAGGACGGTTCGACCGTGGAGCTGCGTGGCGACAGCGAGATCAGCGTGAACTTCACGCCCGGCGAGCGCCGCTTGGCGCTCGTGCGCGGCGAGGCGTTTTTCACCGTGGCGAAAAACACCGCGCGGCCCTTCATCGTTCGCGCCAACGGCGTCGACGTGCGCGCGGTCGGCACAGCGTTCAATGTCCGGCTCGATCCGCAGGCGGTCGAGGTGCTCGTCACCGAAGGCAAAGTGCATGTCACGCCACCGCCTTCGCTCGCGGGCAATGACGCGGCGCCGGAGATCCCGCTGGTCGAGGCGGGCCACCGCGCGATCGTGCCGACGCAGCTTGCCGCACCACCGCCCGCGATCGCGGCGGTGACGGACGAGGATGTCGCGCGTGCGCTCGCGTGGCAGCCGCGCTTGCTCGATTTTGATTCCACGCCGCTCGCCCAGGTCATTGCCGAGTTCAACGTCCGCAATCGCACGCAGCTCGCGATCGGCGACGAGTCGCTCGCGGCGCTGCCGATCGTCGCGACGTTCCGTTCCGACAACGTCGAGGGCTTCGTGCGCCTGCTCGAGGCCAACGGCAGCGTGCGCGTCGAGCGCCGCGGCGACACGATCATCCTCCACGCGGTCCGATGATCGAACCGTGCGGGAGTCCGCGTGGCGCAGGCGTTTCGCCTGCAGGAGAAACCACCTTGTTGCGCAGCGAAAGGTGGCCGTGGCGTGGCCAACGCCGGGCCGCGGCCGCGCGAACGTCACCGAAATTTCCTTAGTGTGATTGCGCGCACATTTCGTCTTGGGAGCTGAAACCACACACCTGATGAGATTCTCGCCCCGCTCCTCCTTCGCACGCCAGCTGGCGCTGCTGATCGCCTTCACGCTCTCGGTGCTGCTCGCCCAAGCCGCCGCCCCGATCCGCGCGTTCGACGTGCCGGCGGGCGAAGCGGCGGTCACGCTGAAGCAGGCGGCGAAGCAGGGGCAGGTGGAGATCGTCTTTCCGGCAAAGCTGGTCCAAGGCGTGACGACGGCGGCGGTGAAAGGGGAATTCACCGCGCGCGCCGCGCTGAATCGCATGCTTGCGGGCACGGACCTTGTGCTCGTCACCGACGAGAAAAGCGGCGCCCTCACGGTCAGCCGTCTGCCCCGCGACGAAAAAAACGACTCAAGCCGTCCCGCTGAAGCGGCGGCGGCGAATGGCTCGACCAGCGTGAAGATCAGGGATGGCACGGTCCAACTCGATGCCTACGAAGTCACGGAGCGTCGTGTCGACGGCCTGAACAACAAGGGCCTGTTGCAGGGCGGTCCCGATGCGCCGCTCTACCACGACGTCGTCACTCGGGCGGACATCGAACGCCTCGGTGTCACCAGTCTCGAGGAACTCTTCCGCCTCATCCCGCAGACGTCGTCACCGGAAACCGGTCTGCAGGCCTTCGCGACCAATGCCCAGACCGTCGGCGGCGTGTCGCTGCGCACCTCCACGATGGGCCTGCGCGGCTTCGATTCGACACAGACAGTGATCCTGATCAACGGCCGCGCGTTGCCTCGCTCGGGCACGAATGCCGGCGCGGACCTCTCACGCATCCCGCTCGCGGCGATCGAACGCGTCGAGATTCTGCCCTACGCCGGCTCGGCCATCTATGGCGCCGGGGCGATTGGCGGCGCCATCAACATCATCCTGCGCAAGGAATATGCCGGCAAGGACCTCACCACCTACGTTGGCACCAGCACCGATGGCGGAGCGACGGAGTTTCGCGTGACCTACGTCGACGGCCGGCGTTTCAACAGCGGGCGCACCAACCTCACGCTCACCTTCAGCTATCAGCATCGCGAGCCGCTGCTCGGCAACGACCGCGAGTATCTCGCCGAGGCGTTCCGGCGTTACGGTCCGAACTCCGCGGTGCGACTTCCCGGCAGTGGGATTTCGGCCTTCGAGGCCTACATCGCCCCGGCGTTTGCAGGAGTCCCGGCGCTGATCGTCGTCAGCAATTCCGCCCCGGTGTCGACCGATCTCGGCATTCCCGGTGCGGCCGGTGTCCGTTTCGCGGTCGTGCCGGCCGGCACGACCGCGGCGCAGAGTTTTCTGCTCACGCCGGGTGCGTTCGCGGCCACGGCGGGCCGGCCCAGTCTCAACCCGCGCTTCGGCCGCAGCGTCCTCTACGAGCCGCTCGACGCCTACTCGCTCAACGCGCAGGTCGAACATGAATTCATCAAAGACCGCCTCTCCGCCTACGGCGAGTTCACCATCGGCTACAACCGCAAGGATTACTCCTTCCCGCAGGGACTCTCGGTCACGCTGTCCGCGACCGACCCGATGAATCCGTTCCGCACCGGCGTGACGCCGGGCTTCGTCGGCCGGCCGGTCACGGTCTATTTCGACACCCCCGACGTGCCCGAGCCGAGCGTGCTGGCGGAGTCCGAGGCGGCGCGCGCCGTCGTCGGTTTGAAGGGCAAATTCGCCAGCCGCTGGGAATGGTCCGCCGACGCGACGATCGACTACGCCCACAGCACCTCCAGCAGCAACAATCCCACCACCACGCTCGCTGCGCTGTCCGCCCTCTCCGGCGGCACGGGCGCCGCGCCCGCCGCCACGCGCCGGGCGATCTATCCGATCCTCGCCGACCACGGCGCCTATCCGCTCTCCGCCGCCGATGCCGCCACTTACCTGCCCAGCATCCGCTTCACCGGCAGCCACGGCCTGCTCTACGAAGGCAACTCGCGCCTCGTCGGCGACGTGATCACGCTCCCCGCCGGCCCGCTGCGCGCCTCGCTGGTGGGCAAATACCAGAAGTGGGAATACGAGGTCGGCGGCGCCGCCCAGCGCACCGACGCCTACGCCCAGCTGACCACCGGCGCGCCGTTTGTCGATGTGCCGAGTTCCAACGACAGCAATCGCACCATCCGGCAGGGCGGCGCCGAGCTCAGCATTCCTGTGATCGGCAAATCCTGGCGACCAATCCCGATCGAGTCCTTCGACGTGCAGGCGAGCACCTCCTACGAGGCCAACATCACCAGCGGCACCAACGCGTCGAGCGGCCTGCCGTTCACGAACACCAAGAACGCCCACAGCAGCGTGGTCGCCGGCAAGCTCCAACTCGTGCGCGATCTAGCGCTGCGCGCCTCGTATTCCGAGGGATTTTATCCGCCGAACTGGACCAACCTCAGCAGCCCGCAGCGCGTCACCGTGACCGCCGGCAATGTTCCCGACCCGAAGCGCGGCCTCACCACGCAGGGCGTCTCCTTCAACGTGCTCAGCGGCGGCAACCCGGACCTCCGCCCCGAGACCGCGAACTCGGAAAATTTCGGCATCATCCTCACCCCGCGTTTCGCGCCTGGTTTCACTCTCTCGGTCGACTACTGGAAGATCAGAAAAATCGATGCGATCACCACGATCATCTACCTCGATGCGATCCAGAAGCCCGACCTCTACGGCTTCGCGGTCACCCGCGCCGCGCCCACGGCCGACGAGCAGGCCAAGGGCTGGCTCGGCCTCATCACGGACATCGACTCGCGCTCCATCAATGTCGCGCAGACGGAAACCGAGGGCGTCGACAGCCGGCTGCGCTACACGCGGCCGGCCGGTGCGCTCGGCCTCTTCACGTTCAACGCCAACGCCACCTTCACGAACCGCTTCCAGCTCAAGACCTCGCCGACGGCGAATGCGGTCAACACGGCCGGAGCCGGCGGCGTGGTGCGCTGGCGCGGCCTCGCCTCCGTCACGTGGAATCGCGCCCGCTGGAGCGCGACGCTCACCGGGCGCTACGTTGGGCACTACTCCGCCAGCAGCACCGCACCGTCCTCCGCCTATCCCAACGCGACCGGGCTCGATGGCGGTCGCATCCCAGCCTACCTCCACTGGGATATTCAAGGCAGCTACGAGATCCCGGCCCGCGCCGGACAAGGTCGCTGGCGCGACTGGGTGTCCGCGACGAAATGGACGGTCGGCGTGAACAATTTCCTCAACGAGAAACCGTCGTTCGTGACCAACGGCGCGAGCTTCTACAACACGTTCGACGACCCGCGCCAGCGCTTCGTCTACCTTTCGATCAAGAAGAGCCTCTGAGCCTGGCTCGCCTTCGCCCGCTCATGAAACCTCTGCTCCTCGCCGTTGTGCTGGTTTTCGCCCTCGCCGCGTCCGTGCGTGGCGACGCGCCGCCTGCCCCGGCCGCCGACTCGGCGGCCGCGCTGCTCGAACAAATTCGTGCGTTGACCGCCGCCCGGTCGTCTTTGCTGGGGGACGCGACAGTTCGCGTTCTGCCCTCGGCCCGCCGCCAGGCGCTCCTCGCGGCCGGCGGCGAGTTCACCGCGGCGCTCGCGGAGAAATTTCTTCGCGATCATGCGCAGGACCCGCGCCGCTGGGAGGCCGTCGCGGCCTGGCTCGCTGCGCCGCGGATCTTCGAAGGCGAGGATGCCGTGGCGCGCCGCGACGACTGGAGCCGCCGGCGCGCGGAACTGATCGCCCAGGTGCTCGGCGACCGCGCAACCCCGACCGCGGCGCTCGCGACGGCGGTCGGGTGCGAGGTCGACACGGCGTTCCAGCGCCGCACGGCGCCTGATTTCGCCCGCGCCGGCGCCGCACTCCTCATCTTGGCCGAGCGCGCGCCGGATGCGTCCATGCGCCCCATGGTCGAGCGGTTGCTGCTCGACGGTTGGAACAAGATCGATGCGCCTGCCGCACTCGCGCATGCGCGTGCGCTCGCGTCCGACCCGAATGCCGGAATCGCGACCCTCGCCGGTCAGTGGATGGCCGCGCAGGAATTCAAATCCCGACCGCTCGACCTGAAATTTCCCGATCTCGACGGCCGCGAAATCGATCTCACGCAGTATCGCGGCCGGGTGGTGCTGCTGGATTTCTGGGCGACGTGGTGCAAGCCGTGCATGGAGGAAATGCCCGGCGTGCGGGCCGTGCTCCGAAAGTATCAGCCGCAGGGCTTCGAAGTGATCGGCATTTCCGGCGATGTGCTGGCCAAGGACCCGGCCAAGCCGCGCCCGGGCGAGATGACGGTGCCCGGGCTCAAGGAATTCCTCGCGCGGCACGACATGACGTGGCCGCAATTGTGGGACCTGCGCACGGCTGGTCGCGGGCCCAAAGGGTTGTCCGTGCAATTCGGTGTCCGCGAATTGCCGACGATGCTGCTGTTCGATCAGAGCGGCCATTTCGTCACCGCGGACGTGCGCGGTCCTAAGCTCGAAGCCGAGGTGAAGCGGTTGCTGGGGCTCTGAGCGGCGTCGGTGCTCTGCGGCCAACGCGTTCTCCCGCCGACCGGCCCGAGGCCTTCGTTACGTAACACGTAACAAATCGGTGGGTGCATGACGCGCGCAGGCGATTTTCTTTTCGGGGATTTCGCCGGCTCGTTCGTCTAAGACCATAAGCGCCGCCTTCCGCACGCTGCCCCTCGCCCTCGTCATGGTTGCCTCCCGCTCTTCCCACTTTATTCCCTCCAGCCTCCTGTTTGGTGCCAGCTGCTTGCTGCCGGAGCGGCAGGAAACACCCGTATCGGTGGTATCCGTCGCGCGAGCGGTGGGCGCGAGCGACCCGGGACTGACGCCCGCCGAGCAGCGCGTGTGCGAACTCCTCCTCGCCGGCCTCTCCAACAAGGAAATCGCCAGCGAACTCAGCCGCGCCGAAGCCACGATCAAAAATCAGGTCGCTTCGATCCTGCGGAAACACGGCGTCCCCTCGCGCGCACGCCTCCTCGCGCTGCGGCGCTGAGCGCCCACCTCGGCCGCTCGCACCCGCCGACTCGCGCCCGCCAGCCGCGCGCGGCGCGTATTTTCCACCTTTGTCTTAACGGAGTCGTCGGGCTGGCGTGTCTGGTCTTTTTGACACCCACTCTTTCGCGTCCATGCCGCCGCAAGATCCCGAACAAGCCCGTTGGTTCGTCGACGAAGTGCTGCCGCACGAGCCGAAGCTCCGGGCGTGGATTCGCGCCCGGTTCCCCGGGGCCGGCGACGCGGACGATCTGGTGCAGGACGCCTACGCGCGCCTGCTGCGGGCGCACGCTTCCGGCCCGATTGCCAATCCACAGGCCTTTCTGTTCGTGACGGCGCGGAATCTCGCGCTCAACCGTCTGCGCCACCAAGGTTACGAACGGCCCACCGGGGCCACGGAAATCGATCCGTTGAGTGTCGTAGATGACGCCCTCGGTGCGCCCGATACGCTGGCGCGCCGCGAGGATTTTCAACTCTTGATCGAAGCCATCCAGTCTCTGCCCGATCGCTGCCGCCAGGTCGTCACCTTGCGCAAGATCTACGGCCTTTCCCAGAAGGAGGTCGCGGAGCGTCTCGGCATCACCGAAAACACGGTCGAGGCGCAGGGCGCGATCGGGTTGCGCAAATGCATCGAATTTTTCCGCCGTCGGGGCCACGACCGCGCCACACGACCATGACGCCCGCTGACCCCAATCACCCCGCCTCCGATCCCGTCGCCCAAGCCGCCGCCGAATGGGTGCTGCGTCTCGATCGCGGCCTCACGCCCGCGGAACAGGACGAATATTCGCAATGGCTCGCCGCCGATCCGCGCCATCGCGACGCGCTCGCCGAACACCGTTGGGGCTGGGATGAGCTCGATCGTCTCGCCGGTATCCAGGATTCCGTGCACGCGTTGCCTGACCCCGATCTGCTGCGGCCCGCCCGCGCCCGCCGTTCGCTGCGCCGCTTCTGGCCGCAAAGTCTCGCGCTGGCGGCGGCAGTGACGGTGTTGGTCGCCCTGTGGTGGCCGCGTTCGGCGTCCGACTCCGTGGGACCCGCGCCGGCGCCGTCGTATGCGCTCGCCGCCCCGATCGAAGAGCGCTCGCTTGAGGACGGCAGTGTCATCGCACTCAATCGCGGCGCGGTGATCGAAGTCGAGTTCACAGCGGCGGAGCGCCGCGTGCACCTCGTCCGCGGGGAGGCGAGTTTCGCTGTCGCGAAGCAGCCGGCGCGGCCGTTCATCGTCCACGCGGGAGGCGTCGACGTTTGCGCGGTCGGCACGGCTTTCAATGTTCGGCTCGACCCGAAGTCCGTCGAAGTGCTCGTCACCGAAGGACGCGTGCAGGTAACGCCGCCGCTGGCGGCGCGTGCGGCATCGCTGCCGGTGCCGTTCGTCGAGGCGGGGCAGCGCACCGTGGTGTCGCTCGACGCCGCCGCGCCCGCGCCGCAGGTCTCGCCGGTGAGTGCCGAGGAGGAGGCCCGCGCATTGGCGTGGCGGCCGCGCTTGCTCGATTTCAACGACGAGCCGATGGCGGCGATCGTGACCGAGTTCAACCGGCGCAACCCGGTGCGTCTGGTCATCGCGGATCAAGCGCTCGCGTCGCTGCGTTTGAGCGTCACGTTCCGGTCCGACAACGTCGAGGGCTTCGTGCGCCTGCTCGAGGCGGATCACGACGTGCGCGCCGATTGGCGGAGCGAAACCGAAATCGCGCTGCGGCGCAAATGACCGCGGCGAGGGCGGGGCGCGCCGATGCGGCTCCGCGAGGACGTGCGCGCGAGCCCGACCGCGTGCACGCGCGATTCAGCGTCATACGCGGAAACCGCTTCACGGAAACGCCGCCGCCGTGGTTCTACTTGGCGAATTCGCACACACACACGATGAACCTGATACCCTTGTTGTTCCGTCCCGCCTCCGGGCTGTGGCGGCTGTTGCTCGTT
Organism: Verrucomicrobiota bacterium; assembly: GCA_023432225.1. Lineage (GTDB taxonomy): Bacteria > Verrucomicrobiota > Verrucomicrobiia > Opitutales > Opitutaceae > Didemnitutus. The sequence goes on along the minus strand of JAEYUW010000033.1, from coordinate 232,213 downwards.
GTTTCCGTCCTCGCCGTTTCGGGCGTGGAGGCCTGGGCCAAAGACGAAGACGCGAGTCGGACGTTCGATATTCCTGCCGGTGACGCGGCGCAGACGCTGAAGCAGTTTGCCGCGCAGGCCGGACGTGAAATCGTCTTCGCCCCGGCGGCAGTCGCCGGCGTGAAGACGCCTGCCGTCAACGGTCGCCTGACGCCGAACGTCGCGCTCGACCTGCTCCTCAGCGACACCGGGCTGATCGCCCGCGAGGACGAGAAGACCGGCGCTTTCTCCGTGCGCAAGGCGCCCGAGGTCCCGGAAAAAAACGCCCCCGGCCGTCGCCCTGAAGCGGCGGTGCGCACCGAGGATGGCGTCACGAAACTCGATTCGTTCGCCGTCAACGCCACGAAGATCGACGGTCTCAACAACCGCGGTCTGCTCCAAGGCGGCGATCAGGCTCCGCTCTACCACGACGTGGTGAGCCGCATGGACATCGAGCGTCTCGGAGTCTCGAGCGTGGAGGAACTCTTCCGCTATCTTCCGCAGACCAGCTCCACCACCACCGCGCTGCAGACTTCGGTGAGCAACAATCGCACGAGCGGCGGCCTGATCAACAAAACAGCCACGGTTGGCCTGCGCGGTTTTTCCTCCGCGCAGACCGTCGTGTTGATCAACGGGCGCGCGTTGCCGCGCAGCGGCCTCTTCGGCAACGACGGCGCCGACATCAGCCGCATTCCGATCGCGGCGATCGAGCGGATCGAGATCCTGCCTTACGCGGGGTCCGCCATCTACGGCGCTGGCGCGCTGGGCGGCGCGATCAACATCATCCTGCGCAAGGAATTTACCGGTCGCGACCTCACGACCTACGTCGGCACTTCGACGGAAGGCGGCGCCACGGAGTATCGCTTCACGTATCTCGAAGGCCGTTCCTTCAACGGCGGCCGCACCAATCTCACGCTCACGGTCAGCCACCAGCACCGCGAAGCGTTGCGCGGCGGTGATCGCGACTATCTCGACGAGGCGCTGCGTCGCTACGGCCCGAGTTCGACCGCCACCGACGCGCAGGGCCAGCGCTTGTTTGAGACACTCATCCTGCCGGCGCTCTCCAGCTCGCGGGCGACGATTCTCGTCGGCAATGCGCCCGGCGACGCCGTCAACGATCTCGGCATCCCTGGTGCGCCGGGCGTGCGCTTCGCCGCGATTCCGGTCGGCACGACGCCGGCGGGCTCGCTCGCGTTGACGCCCGGTTCGTTCACCGCCACCGCGGGCCAGGCCGCGCTCGGTTCGCGGCAGGGCCGCTCCATCCTCTACGAGCCGGTCGACACCTACAGCCTCAACGCGCAGGTCGAGCATGAGTTCGTGAAAGACCGGCTCTCCGCCTACGGCGAGTTCACGCTCGGCTACAACCGCCGTCAGTTCGACATGCCGCAAAATCTGGCCTTCAACCTCTCAGCCACCGATCCGCTCAATCCGTTCCGGACGAACGTGACTCCGGGTTTCGTCGGCCGGCCGGTGCGCGTGTTTCTCGACCCCACCGACATCCCCGATCCGTCGGTGCTCTATGAAGACGGCTCCGCGCGCGCCGTGATCGGCTTCAAGGGCAAGATCGCCGGCGAATGGGAGTGGTCCGCCGACGGCACGCTCGATTATGCGCACAGCACGGTGAGCAGCGATAATCCGCCGGACACGATGGTTCGTCTCGTGGATTTCATGCCGTTTTCCGATCCCGGTCCGCTCGCGCCACTCGCGACGCGGCGCGCGATTTATCCGCTGCTCGCGGATCACGGCACGTCGCCGATCTCGGCCGCCGACTCCGAGCGCTACTTCCGCGAGATCCGCTACAGCTCCAATCTTGGAATCCAGCGCGAGGGCAATGCTCGCATCATGGGCCCGGTCGTCGCGCTTCCCGCCGGTCCGCTGCGGGTCTCCGCGCTCGGCAAATACCAACACTGGGAATTCGACTATGGTCAGAAATTCTACGGCAGCGACGACTGGTCGCAGTTGGTCCATGGCGTGCCCTTCGACCAGAACGAGACCAGCAACACCGCCACCCGCAAAATCTGGCAGGGCGCCCTTGAGTTCAGCGTGCCGGTCATCGGGGCCTCGTGGCGCCCGGTGCCCATCGAAAGCCTCGAATTTCAGGGCAGTTTCTCGCGCGAGCGCGACATGACCGCAGGCTTCGCCAGCGGCGATCCCTTCACCAACAAGCAGGCGTCGAACAGCAGCGTCATTGCCACGAAGCTCCAGCTCACGCGCGACCTCGCGCTGCGCGCCTCGTATTCCGAAGGCTTTTATCCGCCGGAATGGGGCGCCGTGAGCCTGCCGACGACGCAGTTCATGATTCCGGGTTTCTTCGCGGATCCGAAGCGCGGCAACACGATGCAGTTCACGCCGATGATGAGCATCATGCAGGGCGGTAATCCCGGCTTGAAGCCCGAGACGGCCGATTCCTACAACGCCGGCATCATCCTCACGCCGCGCTTCGCGCCCGGGCTCTCGTTCACCGCGGATTTCTGGAAGATCGAGAAGACCGACGCGATCGTCTCCACGTCCTTCGTCGACATCATTTCCAACCCGGACGCGTTCGGCTTCCTCATCACGCGCGAAGCCCCGACCGTGGCAGACACCGCGCTGGGCTGGCTCGGCCGCATCACCGCCGTCGACGCCCGCGCGTTCAACGCCTCGATCACGCGCACCGAAGGCGTCGATCTCCGCCTGCGTTACCTGCTCGAAACCGCCTCGCTCGGCGACTTCACGTTCAACGGCTCGGCGAGCTTCACCAACCACTTCCTCCTTCTCGCCACGCCCACGGCACCGATCATCAACACCGCCAACGGCAGCGGCCCGCTCCACTGGCGCGGCAACAGCTCCGTCACGTGGTCGCGCGACGCCTGGTCTGTCACCGTGACCGCGCGCTACGTCGGCAAGCGCTCCAGCACCACGACCGCGGCCAGCCCCAGCTATCCCGGCGCCTACCCGATCGACGGCGAGTTCATCCCCGCCTTCATCCGCTGGGATTTGCAGGCCAGCTACGAAATCCCCGCCAGCACCGCCGCGCGGGGCCTCCAACACTGGCTGCAAGGCACCAAGTGGACGCTCGGTGTGCTGAATGCGCTCAACGACAAGCCGACGTTCGTCTCTGACGGCTCCGGCTTCTACAACGGCTCCGACGATCCGCGCCAGCGCTTCGTCTATCTGCAGGTGAAAAAGAGCCTATGATCTCCTCCTTCCTTCGTCTGCGCGCGCTGCTGGTGGGCGCGGCCGCTGCTCTCACGCTCGCCGCGACCGCGTTCGCGCAGGACGCGGCCCCGGCCGCCGACGCCACGCAGGCCGAACTCGACGCGTTGCGCGCGCTCACGACCAGTCAGCCGCCGCCGAATCTGAGCGGCGCGGACCACTACCGGTGGTTTGACGGCCTCACGCGAAAGATCGGCGAAGACGCGTTCGCCTTCATCGCGAAGCACCCGGACGACCCGCGGCGCTGGCACGCCGCGCTGATCCTGCAGCAGCGGCGCTTTCATCCGCGCTTCGTCGTCTCGATCGGCGACGACTACGCGACCGCCGGCGAAAAAGCCGTCGTGCGCGACACCGCGGCCGAGACCGCGTGGAGCGCGCGGGTCGACGAGTTGGAAAAACAACTGCGCGCCGCGAAAGACGTGCCACCGGAAGTGCGCGAGCAGATCGAGTTCTTCGACCTGATGGCCGTCTTCCAGCCGGCCTACATGGCCGCGCAGGAAAAAAAGCCCTTCGACCTTGCGCGCGTCGAGACGGAGATGAACGCGTTCCTCGCGCGCTGGGCGGACAGCAACTCCGGGCGTGGCCTGCTCACGATGTTCGTGCGCCTCGCGATGACCGCGCGCGGGCAGAGCGAGGCGGAGGTGTTGCGCCCGTTCGCCGAGAGCCCGAATCGCGGCGCGCGCGACTACGTGAACGATCGCCTGCGCTTCTTCGAACTCAGCCAGCGACCGTTCGAGCTGAAGTTCACCGCGCTCGACGGTCGCGAAGTCAACCTCGCCGCCCTGCGCGGCAAGGTCGTGCTGCTCGACTTCTGGGCGACGTGGTGCGGCCCGTGCATCGCCGAGTTGCCCAACGTGAAAAAGGCCTACGCCGAACTGCACGAGCACGGCTTCGAGATCATCGGCATTTCCCTCGACCATGAGCGCGACCGCCAGAAGTTCGCCGCGCTCGTCGCGAAGGAAGGCCTGCCTTGGCCGCAACGGTTCGTCGGCAGGGGTTGGGAAGATCCGGTGGCGAAGGAATACACCGTGATGGCGATCCCTGCGATGTTCCTCCTCGATCAAAAGGGCATGCTCGTCTCTACCGACGCGCGCGGCGAGAAACTGGCCCAGGAAGTCCGGCGTCTGCTCGGGAAGTAGAGCTGAAGAAAAGGGCGCCGCTCCGATGCCGGAGCGGAACTCGCAACGACGTGGGGCGGGGGCGATAGCGCGGCGGCGACGGAGCGCCGCCCTCCCGGGGAGGGCGCGGGCTTTTCGTGGGGATGCGTGCGTGCGCCTTTGTTGCGGTATTTGCCTCGGCCTGGATTTCATGTGTAGCGGAAGCCGTGAGGCTTTCGCGGCGCGCGGCGGGCGAAATTCTGACGAATTCCGCTACGAGGGAAGGGGGCGTCCGCAGGGAGGCGGGGAAATATCCGATTCAGTGTTTCTGCCTCCTGCGGTTTCCGCCTTCGCCAAGGCTCGACGGAACCCCGGCTGGGAAGGTGCGAGATCGGGCGGCTCAGAGGCCGGCAACGATCTTCTCGCGCAGGTGCGTGCAGCGGAATTTGGATTCGGAATTGCGCACGGCCATCGAGTAGGCGGCGGGTTCGCCGACGAGGAAGACTTTTTTTCGCCCGCGCGTGATCGCGGTGTAGACGAGATTCCGCTGGAGCATCATGAAGTGCGCCTTCAGCAGCGGCACGATGACGACGGGGTATTCGCTGCCCTGCGACTTGTGGATGCTGATGGCGTAGGCGAGCGCGACCTCGTTCATCTCACCGCGCTCGAAGACGTGTTGCTCGCCGTCGAAGTCGGCGATCAGCGTGCCTTTCGTGAGGTCGGTGCTGACGACGGTGCCGATGTCGCCGTTGAAGAGACCCTTGTCGTAGTTGTTGCGCAGCTGGATGAGCTTGTCGCCGGGGCGATACTCGCCGCTCACGGCGCGCAGGCCTTTCTGGTGCGGATTGAGGGCGGCTTGCAGGCGAGTGTTGAGGTTGCCGACGCCGACCGTGCCCTTGTGCATCGGTGCGAGCACCTGCACGTCGGTGACCGGATTGAACCACTTGAAATGCGCCGGGATGAACCGCGTGGTGAGCTCGACGATCTTGGCGAGGCAATCCTCGGCGTCGGTTGCGGCGATGAAGTTCAGATCGCTCCACGCCTGCGCCTTTTCCACTTCGCTCAAGACCGGCGGCGGCTGCGCGTGACCTTCGTTGATGGCGTGCGCGGTGGTGACGATCGCGCTTTCCTTGCCTTGGCGATAGACGAACGAGAGGCGCGTGACGGGGAGGGGCGATTGCGAAATGCGGATTGCGGAGTGCGGAGTGGCGGCGGAGGTAGGACCGGCTTCAGCCGGTCCACGTTGTGCAGCAAGGCCGATTGGGCCGGCTGAAGCCGGCCCTACCTGGCGCGACGTTGGATTGGTCGGCGCCGACGGAGCGGCGCCCTCCGGGCTGATTGCTGAAAGCTGACTGCTGACAGCTATCAAGTCCTTGAGCACGTTGCCGGCGCCGACGCTGGGCAACTGGTCGATGTCGCCGACGAGCAGCAGGTGCGCGCGCGCGGGCACGGCTTGCAACAGCGCGGCGGCGAGACGCGTGTCGAGCATCGAGGCTTCATCGACGATGAGGAAATCGGTCGCGAGCGGGTGCGATTCGTTCACGGTGAATGCGCCGTTCTCGAACTTGAGCAGGCGGTGAATCGTCGACGCGAAACCGCCGGTCGTTTCGGCGAGGCGCTGCGCGGCGCGGCCGGTGGGGGCCGCGAGCGTCACGCGGACTTTCTTGGCCTTCAGGATATCGACCAACGCGCGGAGGATCGTGGTCTTCCCGGTGCCGGGGCCGCCGGTGAGGATGGTGAATTTGTGCGTGAGCGCGTTCTTGATCGCGGCGGATTGCAGGCCGTGGAACTCGAAGCCGGCTTTCTCCTGCGCCCAGGTAACGGCGGCGTCGACTTTGATCGGCGGCAGGCCGCTCGGCACCGCGGCGAGGCGGCGGACGACATCGGCGATCTTTTGCTCGGCGCGGGAGTTGTTCGGGAGCTGGAGGAAGGAATGCGGATGGCGGAGTGCGGAGGACGGGTAGGGCGAACCGTCCTCGGTGAGCCGCTTGGCGTCGCTGTGTTTCGGCTCGTCGGGGACGACTCGCCCTACCGGCGCCGACGGAGCGGCGCCCTCCACGGCTGCGGGCGAATGTGCGACGATGGCGCGTTGCGCGATTAGCGCGTCGATGCGCGCCTCGACGCGCTCGGCGGAGGTTTCGAGGAGCGTGGCAGTGTAGGTGACGAGTTCGTCGCGCGGGTAGGCCGTGTGGCCATCCTCCTGCAGGGTCTCGAGCGCGTAGATCAGGCCGGCATCGAGGCGAGGCGCGGCGTCGTTGGCGAAGCCGAGATTGATGGCGAGACGATCGGCGGTCTTGAAACCGATGCCGTCGATCTCGCGGGCGATGCGGTAGGGTTCCTCGCGGATGATCTGCGGCGCGGTGAGGCCGAACTTGTTCACGATCTTCACGCACTGCGAAGTGGTGACGCCGTAGGTTTGGAGGTAGATGTGAACTTCGCGGAGGATTTTCTGTTCGTCCCACGCGGCCTTGATGGCGGTGGCGCGGACTTTGCCGATGCCGGGAACTTTGCGGAGCTTGCCCGACTCTTCGCTGAGCACGCGGAAAGTGTCGGTGCCAAACGCGTCGACGATTTTGTTGGCGTAAACTTTGCCGATGCCGGGCACGAGCCCGCTGCCGAGGTATTTGCGGATGCCGTAAACGGAGGAGGGGAGCTCGCTCTTGTGCGCGGCGATCTTGAACTGCGCGCCGTGCTGCGCGTGCTTCACCCACTCGCCGGTCAGCTGGAGCGTTTCGCCGCATTGCACGCCGGGGAGCGTGCCGACGATGGTGACACGGTCTTCGGCGGACTTGGCGGTGTCGGGGCGCAGCTCCGCGATGGTGTAGTGATTTTCCTCGTTGAAGAAGATGATGCGCTCGAGGACGCCGGTGAGGGAGTTGGCGGAGGGTGCGGCCACGCGAGGAGAACGGTTAGCGCGTGCGTTCGCGCGAGCAAGCTTGGGCGTGCGGTGCGGCGGTAGGGCCGGCTTCAGCCGGTCCAGTGGAAACTCGCCCTCGAATGACGACTGCGAACCAGATCGGACGGGGCCGGCTGAAGCCGGCCCTACTTCACGCGGCATCGCTTCGCGGGGAAAACCTCGCCACAAATGGGGGCATGCTCCTCGATGAGTTGGAGACCGAGCCGAGAATATCCGTTTCGCAGCTGCGGCAGTGGCACGAGCGCAACCGCACGCATCCACGCTACGCGCAGACTGTGGCGGAGGCGATCGTGAGCGGGTCGCCCGCGCTTGAATGGACGGGAGCCTGGCTGCTGCGGCGCTGGGTGAACGAAGGCGGGCAGCCGTCGCCCGAGGCGTGGACGATCGTGGTCGACGGGCTCGATGGCGTGCGCTCCCACCTCGGCCGGCTCATTCTTTGCCAGCTTTGGGCGGAGCATCCCGAGTTGATCGAGCTCGCGCCGGAGGAAGTGACGAGTTTCCTGCGTGCGCAGTTGGACGATCCCAAGGCGACGGTGCGGGTATGGAGTTTGAATGCGCTGTGGCTGGCGGCGAAGCGGCATCCGGAGCTGCGCGCCGACGTGCGACGTGCGCTGGCGGCGGCGCGGCGCGATACCGAACCGTGCGTCGTGGCGCGGTTGCGCCAGATGGGCGTGGTGCCGTATCCGCCCAAGAAAAAGCCCGCGGCGCGTTGAGCGCGGCGAGCCGGGAGGAGTGAGAGGCAGGCGAGACGCCTGCGCTACGTGGCGCGTGGAAAACGGTTACTTCGCGGGCTCGGTGGTTTTGGCGGACGGAGCAGCTTCCGGTGCTGGCATCGCGGTGGCGGCGGCGGCGGCCTTGGCCTCTTCGGCCTGCGCTTCGGCCATGATCTGCTGGATTTTCGGCATCAGGCCGCGTTGCAGCTCCTGCACGAGCGGCATCATGCGCTGGGCAACCTCGGCTTGCTTGAGCTGCGCGCTCGCACCTTCGGGGGAGGAATAGAAGGCCTTCATCGCTTTGAGCTCCGGCTCGGTGAAGACGTCGGCGTAGATGGTGTCCATCTTCGTGAGCAGCGTCTTCGACATTTCCATGCTCAGCTCCATGATCTTGGCCTGCGTGGCTTCGGCGCGGGCGCGTTTGTCGGCGGGCATGTCAGGGGCGTAGCCGGCCATTTGCGCGGCCATCTGTTTCATCTGACCGGTCATGCGATCGATCAGCTTGTCGGCCTGCATGGCCGTGATGACTTCGCGCGCGAGCGCGAGTTTGGCGGCGTCGGGAGCCGGCGCGGCAGGGACTTGGGCGTGCGCGCCAACCAGCAGGAGCGCGCTCGCGAGGAGGAGGGTGAGTTTTTTCATCGGGTAAGGCGCCGGCCCAAGCGCGGGGGCACTCAAGCAGAAGCCGCGTGGAAAACAATCCGGCAGTGGACAACCGCGCCGAACCACGCAGGTTGCGTGGCATGTTGACGTGGGACGACCTGCAACCGGGCCAGAAATTCGCGACCGCGGAGCAAGAGATGACCGCGGCGGAAATCATCGCGTTTGCGCGGCAGTTTGATCCGCAGCCGTTTCACACTGATCCCGTGGCGGCGCGGGACTCGTTGTTTGGCGAACACGTGGCGAGCGGCTGGCACACGGCGGCGGTGACCATGCGCCTGATGGTGCAGGGCGAGATGCAGGTCGAGGGCGGCGTGATTGGCCATGTGATCGAAGAGCTGCGCTTTCCGCGGCCGGTGCGACCGGGTGATCGCTTGCGCGTGGTGCAGGAGGTGATCGCGAAAAGCGAAATGCCCGGACGCCCCACGCATGGCCGGCTGACGCTGCGTTGCCGGACGTTCAACCAACACGGGAAACTCGTGCAGGACATGACGTCGCAGTTGGTGATCCAGCGGCGCGGCGCCGGTCCCGCCTGACCGTCCACGGCGGCGGCGAGTTTGTCATCTAATGGATGACAACCCTTCCGCCGTGTCGGAGCTTGGCGCCGCGGTGCGCTGGGGCCACGCTCGCGGCATGCCCCTCGCTGCCACGCTTCTCACGGCGCTCGTCGCGCTGTTGCATGTCTGGTTCCTCGTGCTGGAAATCTTTCTGTGGAACACCCCTTACGGCCGGCGCGTGTTCGGGCTGACGCCGGAGTTTGCCGCGGCGAGCCGGAAGCTGGCGATGAATCAGGGGCTCTATAACGGCTTCCTCGCGGCGGGTCTGATCTGGGGGCTCGCCGCCGGCGGAGAGTTGGGCGGCGCGGTGCGTCTGTTTTTCCTCGGGTGTGTGGTGGTGGCAGGCGTATTCGGGGCGGCGACGGCGAACCGGAAGATCCTTTACGTGCAGGCGCTGCCGGCAGCGGTGGCGTTCGGCGCGACGATTTTGACCCGATAACCGGGTTGCCCGCTCGTTTCCGGTTCGCACGCTCAGCGCCATGGACTCGCTCTCCTCCCTTCTGCCGATCATCCAGCTCGCGATCACGCCGGTGATTTTGCTGTCGGGCATGGGCGCGTTGTTGATCGTGCTGACGAATCGCATGGGGCGCATTGTGGATCGCACGCGGGTGGTGGCGGAGGCGATTCCCGGGACGCACGGCGACGCCCGGTTGCATCTGGAGGAGCAGCTGGAGATCATGTGGGGACGTTCCGTGATGATCCGGCGCGCGGTGACGGCGGCGGGCTTCAGCATGCTGGCGTCGTGCTTCATGATCGTGGCGTTGTTTTGTGGCGCGCTGCTCGAATGGCCGATGCGCGAGGTGGTGCTGTTCCTGTTCGGCGTGAGCATCCTGTTGCTGATCGCGTCGCTCGCGGAATTTTTGCGTGATATTTTTTCGGCGCTGCACGCGCTGCGTTTGCAGATCGATCGGGCGAAGGCGCTGCCTCGGCAATGAGTGACGGCACCGTGGGTGACGTTGGCGGTGTTTTTGCCCGATGCCGCATTGCATGCGCGGGCTCTGACAACGAACGCGGCTTCGTGACCCGGGAAGACGTTGCGTGAAGGGAGGGCGGAACCTACCTTGCCTGAATGGACGCGATTTCTTCCACGATGCTGCCGGTGATTCAGGCCTCCATTGCGCCGGTGATTTTGATTTCGGGTGCAGGCATGCTGCTCTTGACGCTGACGAATCGCCTCGGCCGCACCGTCGATCGCACGCGAGCGCTGGCGAAGGAGCTCCGCGATCATCGCGGCGAAGCGAATCCACGGATCGAGGAGCAACTCGCCGTGCTGACGCGGCGCACGCGGATGATCCGCTCGTCGGTGTTGTGGGCGGTGTTGAGCATGCTGTCGGCGTGCCTGTTGATTCTGGCGATCTTCGCGACGGCCCGACTGCGGTTCGAGGGCGAGTGGCTGTTGTTCGTGTTTTTCGTCGCGAGCATCGGCCTGCTCTTCGGGTCGCTGGTCTATTTCGTGCGCGACATCGTCATCTCGCTGCACGCGCTCGACTCCGAGGTCGCGTGGTCGCGACAGGGAAAGTGAGGCGGTGACCTTCGGCGGTGTCCGCGCAGTCGCGAAGTGGCGCGCAAAAGTGTAACCTATTAGGTTACACTTTTGCGGAAGAGGGCAGCGTGGGCAGCCAAGCCGGGCCCACGCTTCAGCAGCGGGCGAGGATTGCGGGAGTGGCGGCGGTGAGGTCCGGGAAAATTTCACGCGCGCCGGCGGTGCGCAGAGCGGGTGCGTCGTGCGTGCCGGTGGTGACGCCGAAGAAGGCGAGGTCGGCATTCAGCGCGGCGGCGACGTCGTAGATCGAGTCGCCTACGAGCGCGGTTTCCGGCGCGGTGGCGCCGAGGGTGCGGAGCGCGTGTTCGGCGAATTCGCGCTGCGGTTTCAGCCACGGCGTGTCGCCGGCGCCGAAGATGCCAACGAGCAGAGGCGTGAGGCCGAGGTGGGCGCAGACTTCGCGGGAGGCCTGGCCGCGCTTGTTCGTGAGCGCAGCGCATTTCAGGCTGCGATCGCGCAGCGCTTGCAGCAGTTCGAGCGAGCCGGGGAAAAGCGCGGCATCGCGCAGGCTCGTGGCGTTCCAGTGTTCCTGATAAATCGGGAGGATGCGCGCGACGTTTTCGGCGCCGGCGAGGTCGCGGATGGCGTCGTCGAGTCCGCGGCCGATGGCGCGCTTCACCTGCTCGAACGTGGGTTCCGGCAGGCCGATCTGCCGCATCGCAAAAACGTGGCAGCGGTAGATCGCTTGGAATTGATCGACGAGAGTGCCGTCGAGGTCGAAGAGAACGGTGCGCAGGCGCATGGGCGGCGACCACGATCCAAAGGGAACGCGTGTGGCGCGAGAGCGAAATGGCGGTGCAGGCGGGGCAGGGAAATCCGTGGGGTGCCACCGTGGCCGGACGAGTCGCGCGCGAGCGCGCGACCTGCCTCATAACGGGCCTCCTCTGGTCGGTTGCTGCCCCGACGATGTCGGTCTGGAGCCCGGCTCAGTTTTTCTTATCGGCGGGCGCGGGCGCGGCAGCGGGTGCGGGGTCTTGTGTGCCGTGGTCGAGCGCGATGCGCCAGGAGCCGTCGGCGGTCTTTTTCCAGACGGTGATGAATTTGCCGTGCGACTCGAAGGGCTTGCCGTCGATCGTGGCGGCGAAGCGATACGGGCCCCACGCCCAACCGAGGTCGTGGGCGGCGGATTCCGCGATGACGGCGGCCTCGCCGAACGTGCGGGCGTCGGCCGGAATCTTGTTCACCGCGCGGCGGATGGCGTCGCGCCCGTGGGCATCGAGAAACAAAACCGTGCCATCCTCCGCCAGGTGCGCGAGGAACGCCGGCCGGATGCCGGCCGTGGCGGCTTGTTCCAGAAAGGCGCGTTCGGCGTCCGCGAATGAGCTTTTCAACTCTGGAAACGCGGAGGGCAGGTCGAGCGATGCCGCCGCCGGATCGTCGGGCTGGATGCCGGCCCAACTGGTGAGCCAGAGCCGCCAGTCGCCGATGGCGTCTTTTTTCCACAGTTCGACGAAGCGTCCGTTCGTGGTGATGTGCTCGCCGGTGGATTTGCGGGTGAACTCGAGGCGGTAGTCGCCGCGCACGAAGCCGAGGTCGTGCGACGCAGCTTCGATTTCCTCGGTCGGCGTGGCGGTGAACTTGGCGGTGGGCGAGATGCGGTTGGCGATGGCGTCGTCGAGTTCGGCGCGGCCGCGCGCGTGCAGGAACATCAGAATGCCGTCGTCGGCGAAGGCGGCGCGGTAGGCCGCCGGGAGGCTCTCCGCGGTCTGGGTGTGAAAGCGCGCGACGGCGTCGTGCAGCGAAAGCGGTTCGGCGGCGCAGGCCGCGCCGGCGAGCGCGAGGGCAGTGATGAGCGTGGAAAATTTCATCCGGCCGAGGCTGGGAGTTTTTCCGGAGGGAGCGACGGCGAAAAGCCAATCCGGCGCGGCACCGCGGTGAACCGGGCGGCGTCTGCGACGAGCATGCCGGGAGAAAAAGTTCTGGAGACCGCGCGCCGCAACGGCGAGAGTGGCAGGATGTCCGATGCCGCCGCCGCTACCGCCCGAGCTGAAGCTCACCTCGCGGACGGCGTATTGACGGTCGTCGTGAGCGGTTGCTGGCAGATCACGGCGGACCGGCCCGACTGGCACAACCTCGTGGAGCGCACGATGGCGGACGCGGGTGCGAAGGAGCCGCCGCGGCGCGTGCGGGTGGAGGGGCGTGACATCTCGAACTGGGACAGCGCGCTGCCGCTGTTCGTCGGCCAGGCGATGCGCGGGGCGGAATCGATCCACGCGCGATTCGAGACGGTCAGCCTGCCGCATGGCGTCGACGAGCTCATTCACCAACTGGCCGTCCGGCCCGCCGTGAAACCCGAGCATGTGGCGCTGCCGGATCTGTTCACCGCGGTCGGCGAGTTCACGACTGGGCTGTGGCGCGAGTTGCGCGACATCGCGCGGTTGGTGGGCGAGTGCGTGTTCAGCGTCGGACGGTTCGTGCGCGGGCAGGCGCAGTTTCGCTGGCGCGATTGCCTGACAGAAATGCAGCTGTGCGGCGCGATGGCGTTGCCGATCGTGGGGCTGATCAGTTTTCTCGTTGGCGTCATTCTCGCGTATCAGGGCGCGGTGCAGCTGCGGGCGTTCGGCGCGGACATTTACGTGGCGGACATGGTGGGCGTGGCGGTGGTGCGCGAGATGGGGGCGTTGATGGCGGGCATCGTGCTCGCGGGGCGCACGGGCGCGGCGTTTGCGGCCACGCTCGGCAACATGAAGGCGAACGAAGAGATCGACGCGCTCGAGACCCTCGGCGTCTCGCCGGTGGATTTTCTGGTGATGCCGCGCATGGCGGCGCTGTTCCTGATGATGCCGCTGCTGGCGCTGTATTCGAACGTCGTCGGCATCCTGGGCGGATTAGTGATTTCGGCCGCGATCCTCGATATCCCGGCGAGCCTCTACTGGGCGGAGACGAAGACGATCGTCGACCTCTCGGACCTGTTCGTCGGGCTGATCAAAGCCGGCGTATTCGGCATTTTGATCGGGCTCTCGGGCTGCCTGCGGGGCTTGCAGGCGGAGCGCAGCGCGGCGGGCGTCGGCGCGGCGGCGACGCGTGCGGTCGTGACCAGCATCCTGCTGATCGTGGTGCTCGATGCGGTGTTCGCGGTGTTCTTCAACATTCTCGGCTGGTGACATGAGCGACGACGCCAAACCTCTCACGCCCACGCCCGGCAAGTTCGCCATCGAAGTCGAAGGCCTGCAGGCGCGCTACGACGATCGGGTGATTCTCGACGGAGTGTCCTTTGCCGTGAAGAAGGGCGAAGTGTTCTTCATCATCGGCGGCTCGGGCTGCGGCAAGAGCACGCTCCTGCGCAACATGATCGGTCTGCAACATCCGCCGAAGGGCAGCGTGCGGTATTTCGGGCGCGACTTCACGCACGCGCCCACGGCGCAGCGCAAGGCGTTCCTGCGGTCGTTCGGTGTTCTCTATCAAGGCGGGGCGTTGTGGAGTTCGATGACCGTCGGCGAGAACGTTTCGCTGCCGCTCGAGCTCTACACCAGCCTCTCCAAGCGCGAGCGCGCCGGCATCGTCGGCCTGAAGCTCGCGCAAGTCGGGCTCGCGGGCTACGAGGACTATTTTCCAGCCGAGCTTTCCGGCGGCATGAAGAAGCGCGCCGGCCTCGCGCGCGCGCTGGCGCTCGATCCCGACATCGTGTTCTTCGATGAGCCCTCGGCCGGGCTCGATCCGGTGACGTCGCTCAAGCTCGACGAGCTCATCCTGCAGCTGCGCGACACCCTGGGCACGACGATCGTCGTGGTGTCGCACGAGCTCGCGAGCATCTACAGCATCGCGGATCGGGTCATCATGCTCGATCGCGAGACGCGCGGGGTGATTGCCGAGGGCGACCCGCGCGACTTGCGCGATCGCAGCGAGGACGCCCGCGTGCGGGAGTTTTTGAATAGACGCATGGAGCCGACCGGCCAAAAAGGAGTCTCAACCCCGTGAAATCTCGCTTCAGTCCCGCTGCCGTGGGCATGTTCGTGCTCGGCGCCGTGTTGCTCGGCCTGCTTGCTTTCATCTCGTTCGGAGGGACCAACTTTTTCTCCAAGCCGACGCGGTTCGTGGTTTATTTCGACGAATCCGTCAGCGGTCTCGATCCCGGCGCGGCGGTGAAGGTGAACGGCGTGCGCATCGGCCGCGTGGCCGTCATCAACGTCCGCTACGATTCCGCCACGCGCACCGCGCTGGTCCAGACGATCTGCGAAATCGATCGCAACGTCCTCACCGATCGCGACGGCAATACCATCGAGCTCACCAATCCCGTCGAGCTGCAGAACCTCGTCGAGCGCGGCATGCGCGCGAAGCTGAACCTCCAGGGCATCACCGGCCTGCTGTTCGTGGAGCTGAGCTTCGAGGATCCGCGGGAGTATCCCGCGCCGAAGCGCACGGGCGTCGATCCGTATCCCGCGATTCCCGCGATCAAGTCGCCGATTGCCGAAGTGCAGAGCAGCATTGTCGAGATCGTGGCAGATATCAAAAAGGTCGACTTCGCGGGGCTCAGCAAAGAGCTGAAAACCCTGCTTGCGACGACCAATCAGAAGGTGGCCGAAATCGACTTGAAGGCGCTGGGCGAGCGCGTCGGCCGCGCGGCGGACTCGATCGAGAAATTTGCCGGCTCACCGGAGGCGAAAACAGTCATGGTGAATCTCAGCAAAACGATCATCGAGACCCAGGCGTTGATCGCGAAACTCGACGCGCAGGTCGATCCGGTCAGCACGGAACTGAAGCGGACGCTCGCCGACGCGCAGGCGGCGCTGAAGCAGATCGACGGCGCGGCGGCGACGACGCGTCGCTTTGTCCAATCGCAGGGCTATCTCGGCGAGGACGTCACGCGCACGCTGCAGCAGGTTTCCGAGGCCGCCGGCGCGATTCAGCGCCTGGCCGAGCTCCTCGAACGCAACCCGAACGCGCTCCTCGTCGGCCGCAAGCATGGCGGAGAAGCGGCGCCGAAGTGAGAACGATGAACGTGAAACGTAAACCGAGTAGCGCAGGCGTCCCGCCTGCCTTCCCGAGCAGGCGGGACGCCTGCGCTACAAAAACCTCCGAACCGGTCATTCTTCGCTCCGCCTAGAATGACCGGTTGGAAAAGCTGAACCGCCCTCTCCCGTGAAAACGCTTCGCCCCCTTTTCTTTCTCTCTGCTGTCGCCCTTGCCGCTTTCCTCGCCGGCTGCAACATCCTGCCCGAAGCCAGTCCGGAAAACGCGCGCCACTTCGTGCTCGAAGCTTCGCCGGCGCGCGCGGAAGCGGCGCCCGCCGGCGCGCTCACGATCGGGATGCGTCCCGTGGAGGTGGCAACTTATCTGCGCGGCAAAGCGATGGCGGTGCGGGTCGGCGACAACGAAGTGCGTTACGCCCACGACGCGTTTTGGGCCGAGCCGCTCGATGCGGGAATTGCGCGCGTGCTGCGCGAGAGCCTCGCGACGCGCGCGACGGTGCTGCCGTATCCGTTCCCGGCGCAGTTGCCGCGCGATTACGATCTCACCGTGCGCGTGCTCAGCGCCGAGGGTGGCGCGAGCGGCGTGCGTTTCGTGGCGGTGATCGAATTGCTGCGCGTGGGAGATAGGCCTGAATTGGTGGTGCGACGGGAATTCACCGCGCCGGCGACGGCGTGGGGCAACGACTACGGCCAACTCGCGCGCGGCCTGAGCCAGGCCGTGGCGGCGCTGGCGGATGAAGTGATCGCGAGCGCGCCGAAGAAGTAGGGCAGCCGCCACGCGTTCCCTGTAGCGGCGGTCTATGACCGCCGAACGAACGCGATGCGCGCACCACGGCGGTCATAGACCGCCGCTACAGGACGCAAACGTTTCCACTTTGCGCTGGCTGCTGGCACGGAGCTGGCTATCTGTTCGGCGATGGCCCAGTCCGGAGACGCCCCCTCCACGTTCACGGTGATCCAGTTTTCGCTGGAAACCGGCCCGGACAGTGTGCCGACCCAGCGTTCGACGAATTGCGGTTCGTATCGCGACGTGGAAGCGGCGTTCCACAGCGCGCGTTGCCTGG
Organism: Verrucomicrobiota bacterium; assembly: GCA_023432225.1. Taxonomy (GTDB): domain Bacteria; phylum Verrucomicrobiota; class Verrucomicrobiia; order Opitutales; family Opitutaceae; genus Didemnitutus. Next base: position 215,542 of record JAEYUW010000033.1, on the reverse strand, counting down.
CGAACGAGACGTGGAGCCGCATCCGCGAGACGGGCGCGTTCGGTTCGCCGTCGATCGTCGACACCGAATGGGGTTACGACCTGCGCCTCGGGCCGCTGACGGTGCACCGTTTCTGGGTGCACGAGAGCCTGAACACGCAGCGGTTGCTGCAGTAAGCGCTCGCGAGAGCGACACGGGCGCGCTCCGGCTACTCGGGCAGCAGCTCCGGGTGTCCGGCACGCTTGAGACGGCGGCGGATCTCGGTGGCGAGCTCGGGCGAGTCATCGGATGCCCGCGCGATTTCAATCCAGTGACGGGCGTCGTCCAGGCTGCCAGCGCCTGCGAATGCCTCGATGCGGGCGGCGAGCCAGTGGCGAAGGAATTTGCGCTCAGTGGCGGCCTGCCGCTCGGATTTGCCGGCGCGATTCTGCAGTTGCTGCATGTTCTGCCACTGACGCTCCAGACTGGCCGACGACAATCCTTCCAGCGCCTCGCGGTAGCGGCGGTCGGCGAGCAGTTGATCAAACAGGTTTCGGCTCAACGCGGTGCGGCGCTCGTCCCCGGGCTTCAGCTGGTTGAAAAGCGCAAGATTAGCCGCGCGGTCCTCCAAGGCATTGTTCAGCGCGGCGAGTTCGAAGGTGACCGCGGTTTCGCCTTGGAGAAACTGCGCTTTGGCGCGGTCGCGTCGCTCCGTCAGTGCGGTTTTCGCCGGCGCGTAGCTTCGCGCCAGATTCTGGATGCTGCTCAGCAGAAAACTCACGCGCACGCCGGTGAAGGACGGGACGCGAACCATGCCCTTGTCGTAGCACCACAGGTATTCGGCCAGGGCCTCGTCGGGATGGCCGCTGCGCGCCAATTCATCGCCGAGACGATAGCGTGCCTGCACGCGATCGTGTTCGTTCGGGGCATTAGTCACCGCATCGCGAGCGCGTTGCAGGGCGCTTTTCCCGGCGAGACCGGCGTTGAATTCTCCCGTGAACTTGACCGCGTCACGGTAGCCGACGAGGCGATCTATTTCGGTGCCGTCGGACTTAAGCAGCAGGAGAGTCGGGTAGGCGCTGACCTTGTAGCGCCGGGCGAGATCGCGTTCCTTCTCGGCGTCGATCTTTAGGCTGATGGCTTTTTCGGAAAGCAGAGCGACGACGGCGGCGTCCTGCCACGTCGTGGCGTCGAGCTCTTTGCACGGGCCGCACCACGTGGTGTAGAAGTCGATGAAGACGATCTTGTTTTCGGCGGCGGCCTTTTCGCGCGCGGCGTCGAAGGAGAGAGCGGAGAAAAAAGCAGCACTCTCCGCGGCGAGCGCGAAGACCGGAATGAGACCAAGACAGAGCGCGTGAAACGCGCGGCGGAGCGGGGAGGTTTTCATGGGCAGAAAACCGGCGTGGCCCGCGCCGGGGAGGGCCGCAGCGAAGCAGCGCGCCGTGCGATGCGCCATCCTGAAGTGGCGCTGACGGCGCGAGCCCTGCGACGGTCACGTTGCGCCAGTCGGTGACTGGCGTTGCTTGATCAATGTCGTGGCAGGCGGGTCCGGTCGGAGACCGGACCTACTGGGCGAGCAATTCGGTCGCGAGGCGGACGTTGCCTTCGATGGCGCCGCGGAGTTCGGCGATCGAGAGGAACTCGTGGTCGGTGTGCGCGACGTGGATCGAGCCGGGACCGTAGAGCAGCGGCGTGCCCCACTTGTCCAGGAACGGCACGTCGGTGGCGTAGGAGAACACGGCCTGTTCGAAACCGGCGACGGTGTGCAGGCGCACCAGAGGCACGAAGGCGGTTTCCTCGATACGCAGGCGCGCGCCGACGAGCTCCTGCACGCGGCGGCGGATCACGTCGGCGTCGCCGACGGTGCGGAAAAACAGCTCCGCCTGCGCGTGCGGCGGGATGACGTTCGGCGCCACGCCGCCGCTGAGCAAACCGATGTTGAAGTGTGTGCGGCCAAGCACCGGATCGGCCGGCCACTCGGCGCGGCGCAGCACCTCGAGGCCGTCGAGCAGCTTCTCGGTCGCGGATTCGCCGAGCTCGGGATAACCGGAGTGCGCGGCTTTGCCGCTGGCGTGGAGACGCAAGCGGATCGCGCCGCGCGTGGCGGTGCCGAGGCGCAGGTCGGTCGGTTCGCCGTTGATGAGAAAGCGCGACGAGTTGGGGAGCGTGTTGGCGAGCTTGGCGCCGTCGCTGCCGCGCTCTTCGCCGACGACGAAAAGCAGCGCGACGCGCGTCTCGCCGCGGGCACGCAGGCGCTCGGCGGCGGCGACTTGGGCGGCGAGGATGCCCTTGGCATCGCACGCGCCGCGGCCGACGAGTTTATCGCCTTCGATGCGGCTGGCAAAATACGGCGGCACGCAGTCGAAGTGCGTGGAGAAGGTCACGCGCGGCTCGCCGACGGTGGCGAGGATGTTGAAGCGGTTGCCGGCGACCGGTTGCTCGCGGACGTTCCAGCCGAGCGCGCGGAGGTCGGCGGCGAGTTTCTTGCCGCACGCGGCTTCGGTGCCGGTGGTGGACTCGATGTCCATCAGGCCGCGCGCGAAGGCGACGGCGTCGAAAAAGTGGGGGGCTGGCATCGTTTAGCGGCGGTGCGGCGGTTGGGGGTGGCGCGCCTTGACCTCAACGCGCTTCATGCGAGCGGGGGTCCGAAAGCGCGTTGGGGTCAACGCGCTCCACCGCGCGGGCGCGATGTCGGGCACGAAGGGGAAGTTCGGCTGCATGGCGAGGTTTAGCGGATCCAGCTTTCGAGTTCGGTGCGGGCGTCGGTCTTGTCGTCGCGGTATTTGACGATGACGGGCGTGGCGACGGAGAGGCCCCACTCGGGGCCGGGCGAGCGTTTCACGGTGCGGGCACCGGGGACGACGACAGCGCCGGCGGGCACGACGACGGGCTGGCCGGGCGCGGGCGCGATGATGGTTTGGTTGACGAGATCGTAGATCGGCGTGGAACCGGTGAGCACGACGCCGGCGGCGATAACGGCTTTGGTTTTCACGATGGCGCCTTCGTAGATGCCGGTGTTGCCGCCGACGAGGACGTCGTCCTCGATGATAACGGGCAGCGCGCCGACGGGCTCGATCACGCCGCCGATTTGGGCGGCCGCGGAAAGATGGACGCGTTTGCCGATCTGCGCGCACGAGCCGACGAGGGCGTGCGAGTCGACCATCGTGCCTTCGTCGACGTAGGCGCCGAGGTTGATATACATCGGCGGCATGCAGATGACGCCTTTGGCGAGGTAAGCGCCTTCGCGGATCGACGAGCCGCCGGGGACGATGCGCACGCCGGCGGCGAGGCCGGGGCGGCGGACGGGCAGCGTGTCTTTATCGTAGAAGGGAAACGCCCCGCTGACGTCGGCCATGTCGCCGTGGCGGAGGCCGAGGAGGATGGCCTGTTTGACCCACGTGTTGACTTTCCAGCCGGTGGGCGAGGTCGGGTCGGGCTCGGCGGAGCGGACCGCGCCGGCGTTGAGCGCGGAGCGGACTTCGGACCAGAGCGCGCGGGCGGCGGCTTTGTCGGCGGCGGGGCCGGCGGCGAAGAGCTGCTCGGTTTGCGAGCGCAGGGCGGTGAAATCAGGCGGCGTGGACATGCGTAAAGGGCGGGTGAAATTTCAGGCGCATCCACCGTCGCTTCAGGGTGCTACGGCGGGGCTCGTCGTCGGTGGATCGAGGCGAGGAGGCTTGATAAAGCGTCTCGCTCCGGGTTAGTTCAAGTCACTTCCCGGTCATGCAAAAAATCGACTCTCTCACGGCGATGCGGGCCAGCGCCGCGGAGTTGCGCGCCTCGGGGCGCCAGCTTGCGCTCATTCCCACGCTCGGCGCGTTGCACGCCGGACACGTCAGCCTCATCCGGCTCGCGCGCGAGCGCGGCTATGCGGTCGTCGTGTCGGTGTTCGTGAATCCGCTGCAGTTTGGCGCGAGCGAGGATCTGGCCAAGTATCCGCGCAACGCCGCCGCCGATGCCGCGCTGTGCGAGCGCGAGGGCGCGGAGGTGTTTTTCGCGCCGGCGACCGAGGAGATGTTTCCCAAGCATTTCTCGACGACCATCCTCGAGGACCGGGTGAGCAAGCCGCTGTGCGGCATCTCGCGACCGGTGTTGTTCAAAGGCGTGCTCACGTGCTGGCTGAAGCTGCTCAACGTCGTGCAGCCGCACACCCTGGTGATGGGGGAGAAGGATTTTCAGCAGATCGCGGTGGTGCGCAAGACGCTGGCCGATCTTGGGCTGCCGGTGGAGATTCTCACGGCGCCGACGGTGCGCGATGCCGACGGGCTGGCGGTCAGCGCGCGCAACACCTACCTGACGCCCAATCAGCGCGACGAGGCCCTCGCGGTTTTCCGGGCGCTGACCCGGGCGAAGGAAATGGTCGATGCCGGCGTGCGCAGTGCGGACCGCGTGGTGGCGGAGGCCACGCACATCATGTCGGCGAAGCGTCGCCTGCGCGTCATTTACATTGCGGTCGTGCACCGCGAGACGATGGAGCCGATGCGCGAAGTCGTGCCGGGCGTGTCGCTGATGGCGGTGGCGTTCTGGGTCGATGAGGTGCGCCTCACCGACAACATTCCGCTCTGAAAACGCGGCCCGGAAAAGGCTGTGAATAAGTTGTCGGTAGTGTGCTCATCGAGGTAGCGCACAGCGCCGAGAGCGTGCCTTCGACGGCCCGTCCTCAGCGGCGCATGCGGCGCAGCCCGGCCGAAGCGGCCTCGCGCGCTCGGTTTTTCCCCAGGCAGCTAAAGCACTGGTGGCGCGCATATCGCTGGAGCGCGTGCGGGAAAAATGGGCTGTTCGGCCCTACTGCGATCCCGGCCTGAAGCATCGGGGAAACGGGAAGACGCGGCGCCCGGATGATGTCCAAGGCAGGGATTGCCGCCCTCGGGCAGACGAGGCTCGCGTCAATGTGAGGAAATCCGCGCACGCCGCGTGGAGTGCGGAGTTGAGTTTTCTCCGGCGTCGGTGTGTTTTGCGCTCGTGAACACCCCTTTCCCCTCGAAACCCCGCATCGCGATCGTCGGCACTGGTGCTCTCGGCACGTATTACGGCGCTTACCTGGCCCGCGCCGGACATGACGTGCATTTCCTGGTGCGAACCGGTCGCGCGGCGATGCTCGCGCGCGGATTGCGCATCAAGACGACGACAGAAAAATTTCACCTGAAAAAAGTCCAGGTCTATGGCTCCACCGACGAAATCGGCGCGTGCGATCTCGTGATTGTCGCGCTGAAGGCGACGTCGAACGACGAGTTGAAAAAACTCCTGCCGCCGCTGCTCGGACCCGCGACGCTCGTGCTCACGTTGCAAAACGGCCTCGGCGTCGAGGAGCCGGTGGCCGAGGTGGCGGGGCCGGATCGCGTGATCGGGGCGCTGTGCTACATCGCGTGCGAGCGCACTGCGCCGGGCGTGGTGGCATGCCGCTTCCCGGGCGTGATGACGATCGGCAAGTTCGGCAAACCCGCCGGTGAGCGCACGCACGCGGTGGCGTCGATGTTCAGCAAAGCCGGCGTGAAATGCGAAGCGCAGGACAACCTCGAGGAGATGCGCTGGCGCAAACTCGTCTGGAACGTGCCGTTCAACGGTCTCGCCATCGCGGCCGGCGGCGTGACGACGGACGTCATCATGGCCGATGACGGTCTGCGGACGCTCGCTCGCCGCATCATGGAAGAGGTCGTCGAGGCGGCGGGGAAATTTGGCCACGAGATTCCGCGGTCGTTCGTCGACCTGCAGTTCGAGCGCACGGCGAAAATGGGCGGCTACCGGCCGTCGAGCCTGATCGACTTTGAGGACGGCAAGGAGCTCGAGTTGGAGGAAATCTGGGGCGAGCCCGTGCGCCGTGCGAAGTCCGTCGGCGCGGCGGTGCCGCGCATGGAAATGCTTTATTGGCTGATCCGGCATCGCCTCGCCGCGCGCAAGGGGGCGAAGCGGAAGCGCTGAGGCTGGTTTTCGGAATGGAGGCGGGGCCATCAGCCCCGCGGTTTCGGGCATCGTTGCGTATGCCTCGCGGGGCTGATGGCCCCGCCTCCAAATCATCCTGCGTGAGGCTCGCGCTCTCGTCTCTCGCAGCGCCGCGTGGATCGATTCCACGTTGCGCCGCCGGGCGAGGCGGGCGAGTGTCCGCCCATGCGTTTTCTGAAATTCCTCCTGCTTTTGTCGGTGTGCGCGCTCCCGATCGCGGCGCGCGCGGAAATCAATCCCGCGAACTTCGACCGCACCGTGAAGCCGCAAGACGACTTCTACCGGTTCGTCAACGGCACGTGGCTGAAGAACACCGCGATCCCCGCCGATCAGGCGCGCTGGCATACGTTCACGATTCTGGCCGAGCGCAACATGGAGGCGCTGCACCAGATCGCCGAGCGCGCGGCGGCCAAGGGCAAGTCCGGCACGGCGATCGAGCAACTTGTCGGCGATTTCTACGCGAGCGGCATGGACGAGGCCGCGATCAACGCGGCCGGCATCACGCCGCTCCAGCCGCAGCTCGACCGCATCGCCGCCGCGAAGTCGCCGGCGGAAATTTTTGCGGTGATGGGTTACCTCCATGCGCAGGGGATCCGCGTCGGTTTCGGCGCGGGTGTCGGCCCCGATGCGAAGGACAGCAACACGCAGATTTTCCAGATGCGCCAGGCCGGCCTCGGCCTGCCGGGAGGCGGACGCGATGCGGACCGCGACTATTATTTCAACACCGACGAGCGCTCGGTGAAGATTCGCGCGCAATACCTCGCGCACATCGCGAAGATGCTCGAGCTCTCCGGCTGGGATGCTGCCGCGACGCAGGCTGGCGCCGCGGGCGCGATGCGCATTGAGACCGCGCTCGCCGAGGTCTCACTCCCGCGTGCGACGCTGCGTAATCCGTATGCGAGTTATAGCAAGATCGCCGTCGCGGACCTCGCGACGAAGGCGCCGGGCCTCGATTGGGACGGCTATTTCAAAGCGGTCGGGCTCGGGGAATTCCAGGAGTTGAATCTGGCGCACCCGAAATTCTTCGCCGGCTTCGCGAAGCTCGTGAACGAAGCGCCCGCCGCCGACTGGCAGGCTTACTTGCGTTGGCGCGTGCTGTCGCAGTTCGCCGGCTCGCTCGGCACGGCGTTCGAGGAGGAGAGTTTTAACTTCTACAGCGGCGTCATCGCCGGCGTGAAGGAGCGGAAGCCGCGCTGGCGCCGCATCGTCACCGCGACCGACAACGGTCTGGGCGAAGCCCTTGGCCAGCTTTATGTCGCCGAGTATTTCCCGCCCGAGGCGAAGACCCGCGTGTTGAAGCTCGTCGAGGACCTGCGCGCCGCGCTCGGCGACCGCATCCGCGCGCTCGAGTGGATGGACGCGCCGACGAAGGAAAAGGCGCTGGCGAAACTCGCCGCGTTCTCGGTCAAAATGGGCTATCCCGACAAATGGCAGGACTACAGCGCGCTGCAGCTCGACCGCGGCCCCTACGTGCTCAACCAGCTGCGCATCGCGCAGTATGAGCAGAAGCGCAACATCGCGCGTCTCGGCCAGCCGACCGACAAGACGGAGTGGGGCATGACGCCGCCGACCGTGAACGCGTCTTACAGCCCGCTCGCCAACTCCATCACGTTCCCGGCCGGCATTCTCCAGCCGCCGTTCTTCGATCCGAAGGCCGATGACGCTTCCAACTACGGTGGCATCGGCACCGTGATCGGTCACGAGATGACGCACGGCTTCGACGATTCCGGCCGGCGCTTCGACTACGCGGGCAATCTCGTCGACTGGTGGTCCAAGGAGTCCGGCGAGGAGTTCAACAAACGCGCGGCGAAGGTCGTCGAGCAGTTCAACGACTACACCGTGCTCGACGGCACGCTGCACCTGAAAGGCGAACTGACGCAGGGTGAGAACATCGCCGACCTCGGCGGCATCAAGGTCGCCTTCGCCGCGCTGCAGAAAGCGCTCGAAGGCAAACCTCGCGCGCAGATCGACGGCTGGACGCCCGAACAGCGATTCTTCCTCAGCTACGCGAACGTCTGGCGCGACCTCCAGCGTCCCGAGGAACAGCGCCGCCGCGTGAACGTCGACCCGCACTCGCCCGGCAACTGGCGCGTGAATGGCCCGCTCTCGAATCTCGAGGAATTCTGGAACGCGTTCGAAGTGCCCGAGGGTGCGCCGATGCGCCGCTCGGGCGACGCGCGGGTGACGATCTGGTGAGCGACCGGCGCTGGCCGGCGCGCGATTAAGCTTCGCGCCTTCAACTTGGCGCCGCCATCTGGCGGCGCCTTTTTGCGCGCGTGTGGCGCAGATTGCGGCTCCACGGGAACTCCGCAGTTGCGCGTGCGCGGCGCCGTGCGCAGGCTCGCGGCCGTTTTTTACCCTCATGTCGCAAAATAACTCGCCGAAGTTTGAGCCGTTCATTCCCGCGTCAGCGCAGCTGCCTGAATTCACCGCCCGCGCGATCATCACCGGCGCGGTGCTCGGTGTCGTGTTTGGCGCGTCGTCGCTCTACCTTGTGTTGAAGGTGGGTCTGACCGTCAGCGCATCGATTCCGGTGGCGGTCATCTCGCTGACGCTTTGGCGCGGTCTGTCGAAGTTCGGCGTGCGCGACGCGACGATCCTCGAGCACAACATCGCGCAGACTGCCGGCTCGGCGGGCGAGTCGCTGGCGTTCGGCATCGGTGCGACGATGCCGGCGATCATGATTCTCGGCTTCGATCTCGAGCTGACGCGCGTGATGCTGGTGGCGATTCTCGGTGGTTTGCTCGGCATTCTGATGATGGTGCCGTTGCGACGCGCGCTGATCGTGAAGGAGCACGGCGTGCTGAAATATCCCGAGGGCACGGCGTGCGCCGCGGTGTTGAAGGCCGGTGTCGATGACGCGTCGCGCGCGGCCGCTTCGCCGAGCGCGCGCGCGGAAATGGCCGCGGCGGAGGCGGCGGGTTTGGGCAAGTCGCCGGGCGCGAAGGTGGTGTTCGCCGGCTTCTTCGTCGGCCTCGTCTACAAGACGCTCATGGCGGCGTTCAAGGGCTGGAAGGACATCCCGGAAAAAGTTTTCGGCGCGCCGCTCAAGGGCGGTTCGGTCGGCGCGGAGATTTCGCCGGAGCTGGTCGGTGTCGGCTACGTGATCGGGCCGCGCGTGGCGGCGATCATGTGCGGCGGCGGCGTGCTGTCGTTCCTCGTGTTGATTCCGCTGATCAAGTTTTTCGGTGACGGCGTGCCGACGCCGATCGCGCCCGGCACGATGCCGATTGCGGACATGGATCCTTACGACATCCGGCGCGCCTACATTCTTTACATCGGCGCCGGTGCGGTGACGGCGGGCGGGTTGATCAGCTTGTTCAATGCACTGCCGACGATCTGGCACAGCTTTGTGGCCGGCGTGCGTGATGTGCGTTCGGCGCGAGGTGAGAAGACCAGCGGCGACAGCGTGCCGCGCACGGAGCGCGACTTGTCGCCGAAAGTGATCGGCATCGGTATCGTGGTGTTGCTCGCGCTCATCGTGCTGGCGCGGCCGCTGCAGATGAATCTGCTCGGTGCGATCCTGATCGTGCTGTTCGGCTTCCTCTTCGTGACGGTGTCGTCGCGGCTCACGGGCGAGATCGGTTCTTCGTCGAATCCGATCTCGGGTATGACGGTGGCGACGTTGCTGTTCGTGTGCCTGATCTTCCTCCTCATCGGCTGGAACACGCCGGCGTATTACGTGACGGCGCTGTCGGTCGGTGCGATCGTGTGCATCGCGGCTTCGAACGGCGGCACCACGTCGCAGGATTTGAAAACGGGCTTTCTCGTCGGCGGCACGCCGCGGTTGCAGCAGATCGCGATTCTGATCGGTGCCTTCGTTTCGGCGCTGTTGCTCGGGCCGATTCTGCTGCGCTTGAATGATTCCGCGACCGTCTATGTGCCGATCGAGAAGGTGGCGCCGGCGGGACTGCATGCGCCGGCGATCCCGGCGGACGCGGAACGCGAAGGCTTGCGCGGCCCGCAGGCGACGAGCGACGCGACGCAATACCGCGTGTGGCACAAGGACGACGCCGTGGGCGGTCCGGCGGGCAAGTATTTCGTGAACGACGAAGGCCGCGCGGTGTGGTTCGTCGATCCCGGCATCAACGGCGCGTATGCCGAGCGGCCGGATGGCACGAAGGTCGTGAAATTCGCGGCGCCGCAGGCGCGGCTGGTTTCCTACATCATCAAGGGCATTCTCGACCAACAGTTGCCGTGGGCGCTGGTGTTGCTCGGTGCGATGATCGCGCTGGTGCTGCAGATGAGTTTTGTGCCGGCGCTGGCGTTTGCGGTCGGCGTCTACATTCCGCTGGCGGCGTCGACACCGATCTTCGTCGGTGGTTTGATTCGCTGGCTGGTGGATCGCCGCGTGCGCTCGAAGGCGCCTTACGCGACGATGACGGAGGAGCAGTTTACGGCCGAGAGCGACAAGAGCCCCGGTGTGTTGCTCGCCTCGGGTTACATCGCGGGCGGTGCGATTGCGGGCATCGTGATCGCGTTCCTCGCGGGCGTGACGGTGAACTTCGATCACGCGGTGACGCAGTGGTCGGTGGCGAACAATCCGTTCTACGGCGGCGCGTATGCCGATCTGTTGGCGCTGCTGCCGTTCGCAGCGATCTGCGTGTTCCTCTATCTCGTGGCGCGCGAGAAAGTGCTGCGACCGAAGAAGTGAGGCGGTGCGGTCAATGAATTCAGGCCGGGCTTCGCGCCCGGCCTTTTTTGTGCCGGGAGAGAAACGTAGCCGCGACCGGATGGCCACGTTGTCGCTGCGCTCCCACGCGGCTGCGATTCGACGTGGCTCACGTCGGTCTGTAGCGGAATTCGTCAGAATTTCGCCGCGCGAAGAAGTGTTTCGCCGCGCTCGCGCCAGCGAAAGCCTCACGGCTTCCGCTACACGAGGAAAGCGAGCCAAATGAAACGGCCGCGACAGGTGTCGCGGCCGGAGCTTTTCGGCGGTCATAGACCGCCGCTACAGGAATTGCGCGGCGGTCAGGCGCCGTAGCGCGTGATGCCGGCGAGCTGATACTCGTGCTGCACGCCGGCGATCTTGAGCTTCACGTGCTCACCGACCTTGCGGCCGAGGAGGGCCTGGCCGAGCGGGGTCTTGTAGGCGATGACGTGATTCTCCGGATCGGAGTCCCACGCGCCGGCCACGGTGTAGCGGACGGCTTTGCCGTTGGTGACGTCGCGGAGGTCGACGATCGTGCCGACGGAAACCTGATCGGTGGTCGCGTCAGCGAAGTCGGAGATGCGCGCGCGGGCGAGGTCACGCTCGAGCTGCGCTTTTTGCGCCATGAGCACGGACTGGTCCTGCTTCGCCATCTTGAACTCGGAGTTCTCGCGAAGGTCGCCGTGCTCGCGGGCGGCGGCGATGGCCTTGGAGTTGTCCGGGATGCGCTTGGAGACGATTTCCTCGTATTCGACGCGCTTTTTCTCGTAGCTCGGGCGCGAGACGATGAGTTGCTCGTCCTTCGCCTCGGCGTCGCCGGCGACGAGCGCCTGGAGCGAGGGGAACAGCTTGATGAAGCGCGCGAGGAGCGACTTCTTGGTGAGTTCCTCGAAGCCTTGATTGAGGAGAAGGGTGTTCGCGAGGTCGCGGGCCGTCTCGGTGTCGGCGGTGGCGAGGAGGTCGGAGATGAGCTCCGGATCGTCGCTCAGGGCCTCGGCCAGGGGGATGCGGCGCGTGCCGGCGGATTGCAGCGCCTCGTAGTCGATGGCGAAGAAAATCGCGGAGAGCAGGCGCGGCGTGACGAGGTTGTTGAGCAGCTTGGCGAATTTCTTCGAGTGGCGGTTCTTGATGATCCAGAGCAGCACCGGCGCGCGGAGGTTTTGCTCGGTCTTCCAGCGGACGAGGGTCGTGGCGAGTTCGTCGGACTGGCCGTTCTCGACGAGGAAGTTGATGCACTCGGTGGTGAACTTGCCCTGCGAGGTTTTGAGGAGGGCGAAGACGATTTCGCGCCACTCGAGCGGGTGCGTTTCCTTCACGAGGTCGAGGAAGCGCGATTGGAAGTGGACCGGGATCTTCTCGGCGATGGCGCTGAGGCCGCGGACTTCCTTGATGAGGTCGGCCTGCGGCGGGTTCAGCTTGGTGTTGTCGTGGCCGAGGATGCGGGCGAGTTCGTCGCGGACGAAGGCGCCGTAGAGGCGCTCGGCGGCGTCGAGTTGATTGGAGTCGCGGACGGCTTCGGTCAGGCCGGTGAGGACGGACTGCAGGCCGGGCTTGGACTCTTCCTTGATCGACGCGGCGAGCAGGTCTTCGGCGAGTGTGATCCGGCGACGGGCGGAGCGGGTGGTGCCGAAGGCCTCGAGGATCTCGTCCTCGGCGGAAACGGGTTCTTCGCGGACGATGTAGACTTCGGTCTTCTTCGCCGGGACGCCGACGCGCGGGTCCTTGATGAGCTGTTTCTTAACGTTGGAGAACCAGCGCTTGAATTTTTCCTCGCCGAGCACCTGCGTGAGCGTGGATTCGAGTTCGATCGCGGAGCAGGCCTTGTTCGGGTAGGCGGAAAGGGTGTCGATGACGAGCTGGACGGGGTCGTTTTCGATCAGCTCGGCGATCTTGGCGGCTTCGGTTTCCTTGCGAGCGAGGATGTGCTTCGGCGGGAGGACGTCCATGGTGCCGATGCAGAAGGCCGGGTCCATGGCGTGGGCCTTCTTGCCCTTGAAATCGATAACAAGCTTCTGGGCGGAGTCGTCGTAGCTCTTGATCTGGCCGAAACCCCAGGAGCGGTGCATCACATAGGCGCCGGGTTCCATCGCCTCCAACTTGGCTTTTGCTGCCTTGAGGGCGGGATTTTTGGCGGTGATCGCGGAGATGGCCTCGGAATTCATATTTGCGTAGCGAGTCGTTGAAAGGGTTAGTTCAGTCCGTAATGCGCAGCGATGTCAAACAGGGTTTCCCAAAGCCCCGCTCACACACTTTGAAACCCGGTTCCGACGGTTGGGAAACCGCCGTGCTGCTCGCCGAGCGCTGGCTCGCGACCCAAGCGCGTGTGGATGCACTGCTGGAACAACTTACGCCGGGCCTGGCGCCGCAGGAGCGCGCCCGCGCGCAGCATCTTTTTTATGGCGTCGTGCGTTGGGCAGACCGACTCGAGGCCGCGCTGGCGGGTCTAATGGTGCGCGCGCCGCGGACGAAGGTGAAGGCGGTGCTCTTCGTCGCGGGCTTTGAGATGCTCGAGGCTGGCGCCGAACCGGCGAAGATCGTCCACCATGCGGTCGAAAAGGCCAAGCGTGTCGCCAGCGTGAAGGAGGCCGGCTTGGTCAACGCCGTGGCGCGCAAGCTGGCGGCGCGGCTCGCCGAAAAGCCGGCCAGCCTGGCCGAAGCCTATGCTCACCCGGCCTGGCTGGTGACGCGCTGGGAGAAGCAGTTTGGCGCGGACGCGACGCGCCAGCTGTTGGAATGGAACCAGCAACCCGCGCCGGTCTATGCGCGCTGGCGAACCAGCGACGCCTCGGTCGCGGTGCCGGAATTTCTCACCCCGACGAAATGGCCCGCTTATTACGAAGTGAAGGCCGGCCACTGGGAGGAGGTGCGCGATCTGGCCCGGAAGGGTGCGCTCTATCTCCAAGACCCTTCGACGCGCCTTTGCATCGAGTTGCTCGCGCCGGCCGCCAACGAGACCGTGCTCGACGCCTGCGCGGCGCCCGGCGGCAAGAGCCTGTTCATCGCCGACGTCATGAAGACCGGCCGGCTCGTGGCCCTCGATTTGCCTGCGGCCGAGGACGAGCGCGACGTGCGTTTCGAGCGCCTGAAGGAAAACCTGACGCGCGTGCCGTCGGGCATGGAGGTCGCGCTGATGCCCGGCGACCTGCGACAGGCGGGAGCGAAGTTTTTCAAGGAGTTCAACCTGCCCGACAGCTACGACGCCGTGCTCCTCGACGCGCCGTGCAGCAACACCGGCGTGATGCGCCACCGCATCGATGTGAAGTGGCGCCTGCAGGAAGGCGACTTTGCCAAACACGCGGGTCAGCAACTCGCATTGCTTCGCGCCGCGGCGCGGCTCGTGCGCGAGGGCGGTCGGCTGGTTTATTCGACGTGCAGCGTCGACACGTTGGAGAACGAGGAGATCGTGCAACGTTTCCTGAAAGAAACGCGAGTGCCGTGGACGCTGGAGCGTCACGCACAGGCGTATCCGTGGATCGACGGGCACGACGGCGCCGGGGCTTTCCTGCTGCGCAGGAAATAGCGATCAGCTATCAGCCGTCAGCGATCAGCCAGACGAGCGGTTTGGTGATGTGTCACGAGGACGGAGTTTCGTTCTCGGATCCGATTTTTCTGACCTGAAAGCTGACTGCTGACAGCTGACTGCTGCCTACGGCACCAGCTCGAACACCGGAATCTCCACGTCGTATTCGCGCGTGCCGGTGAGGAAGGTGTAGGTGACCTTCGCGGCGCTCGCGAGGAGCGTGGCGTAGCGTTCGTAATGCCAGCTTGCGACGGGCTCGCCGTTGATGCGGACGACCAGATCGCCGGGTTGCACGCCGGCTTGCGTGGTGGGGGTGTCCGGCACGATGCGCATCACGCGCCAGTAGGCCGGCGAGCGCGAGAACGACAGGCCGGTGCTGCGGCGCGAATCGATGCGGACGGGGCCATCCGTGTCGCGCGTGAAGGTGGCGTAGTTGCGCCGCTGATCGAACGTGACCGCGAAATGTCGGAGAATTTCGCCGCCGACCGATGACAGTTGATCGGTGACGTCGACGACGGGTTGCTCGACGACGTGCGTGCCGAGCAGGAGATTCTGTCCGAGCCGGCCGACCTCTTGCGCGCGGTCGCCGGAGATCGACGACACGAGCGTGCCGGCGCGCGGGCCGAAGGCGAATCGCGGGTGCAGGCCCACGGGATTGAGCTGCAGGCCGCCGTCGCTGCCGGAGTCGACGAGCACGACGAACGACTCGTTGCCGAGCTGCACCGGGATGAACGGCGTGCCTTGCTCGTTGTTGAAGGCGATTACCGCCGTGCGCCCGGCCGAGCGCGGCAAGGTGGCGCCGGCCGGATGCGGCGCGATGACGAGTTGCGAGCTCGGATAATCGAGCGTGAGCAGCGTGTCGCGGAAGAGGGGGAAGCCGATCAACCCGTCGATCGTGATGCCGAGGTGAGCCGAGAGTTCGTCGAAGTCGTAGATCAGCGCTGTGACCCGATCGAATTTTGCCTCGGCGAGCTGGAGGCGTTTCAACGTGACGGTTTCAAGCGTGATCTCGCCGCCGTTGACGGAGCGAACGGGGAGCGTGCGGTGTGCGGCGTGGCGTTCTTTTTCTCCGATCGCCTTCGCCAGATTTCGCGAGACGAAGGTCGCGGTCGATCCGGTGTCGATGAGGAAGCGGCGCGTCGTGCCGTCGGTTTGCGCGGCCTCGACGATGAAATAGTTCGAGAGGAGGCGCGCGGGCAGCTTGGCGGTTTTGGTCTGGACGACGGTCTTGCCCGGACCGCGGCCGAAAGGAAGGTTCGCGCAGCCGGTGCCAGCCGCGATCCAGAGCGCGGCGGCACAGACCCAGAGAGTGGCGCGAACCAGGCGGGTCATTTGTGCGGCTGGGGCAGCGCCGTGCTGAGTGCGGCGGGCACGCAGAGCAAAGCGGCGGCGAGGGCGAAGGCGACGGTGCCGCCGAATTGGAAAAACAACACGCCGGCCACGGCGGGGCTCGCCGCGCGGGCGAGGAAACCGAGCGAACGGAAAATACCGGTGACCTTGCCCTGTTCGTCGGCCGCGGCGTAGAGCGAGATGAGCGATTGCAGGCCGACGTTGGCGAAACCGGAGCCGACCGAGCAGCAGGTCAGAGCGACGAACAGCCATGGCACCGAACGCGCCCAGCCGACCGACAGGCCGATGCCGAGCATGCCGAGGGCGACCAGGCTCAAGCCGAAGGTCGCGGCGCGCTTCTCGCCGATCTTCGGCACGAAACGGCGGACGAGGAAGCCCTGCGTGAGGATGGACACGGTGCCGTTGTAGACGAAGATGCTCACGAGGTCACGCGGCGTGTAGCCGAAGCGGTCGGCCATGAAAAACGTGATCAGCGTTTCGAAGAAACTGAAGCCGAACGTCAGGAGGAAGCCGACGACGTTCGCCCGGCGGATGGCGCGGTCAGGCAGCGTGAGGAGGGCGCGGAGTGGATTGCGCTCGCGCAGCGTGATGCCGGCGCCGCGCTTTTCCGGGGGCAACGTTTCGTGGAAGCGCGCGGCGATCCACACGAGGTTAAGCAGACACAGGCCGAGGCCGATCGCCGCCGGGACGCTGAAGGGATGAATGCCCCACGCGGCGAGTTGAGGATGCTGCGCCAGCAAGTTGATGCCCGAGGTGAGACCACCAATCGCGGGGCCCGTGAGGAAGCCGAGGCCGAACGCCGCACCGACGATGCCCATGCCTTTGGCGCGGTTTTCGCGAGTCGTCACATCTGCGACCGAGGCCACGGCAACCGCGAGATTGCCGCCCATGATGCCGGCGAGAACGCGGCTGGCCAGAAACACCAGGAACGATCCGCTGAACACGAGCAGCAGGTAACTGAGCACGTTACCCGCGACGGTGAGCAACAGCACGGGGCGGCGGCCGGCCCGGTCGGAGCGCGCGCCCCACACCGGCGAGAAAATGAACTGCATGAACGCGTAGATCGAACCGATGAGACCGGCGAACAGCGCGCCGGTGGCCATCTCCGGGACATGCGAGGAGTGCGCGAGCGCCTGTAGGTGCGAGAACAGATTCGTGAAAAGCCCGCCGGCCGGTTCGTGCGCGATGTAGTAGCGCAGCAGCTCAGGCCCGAGCGGGAAAAAAATCGAGAAGCCGATCAGGTCGATGTAGAGCGTCAGGAAAATGACCCCGAGCGAGAGCGGCTTGGACGGTGAGGAAGGCGTGGACACGGGAACGCGCACGTTGGCGAAAAGACGCCTCCGCGCAAAGCCCGTTTCACGCGCAAGAGTGGGATTAATTCGGTGCCGATCGCGGCACTCCCCGCGCTAATTTCGTGCGACCGGTGTTGAGTCTGGTGCGAGCTTCGCGCCGGGGAGCGGCGCGCCGCCGTCACACCGGCGTCGATTCGGCCAGGTGTTTCTTCAGCTCCCCGAGCAGCACAGTGATTTCAAACGGTTTCTGGAGGAACGCCACCGCGCCAAGCTGAGCGCAGCGGCGGGCGGTGTCGGCGGCGCTGTAGCCGCTGATGAGAATCACTTTTTGGGTCGCGCCCTGCATGCGCAGACGGCGCAGGGTCTCCTCGCCCGACAGGCCGGGCATCGTGAGGTCGAGCAGGATCAGATCGACGATCTCGGGATGGTCGCGGCAAAGCTGGAGCGCTTTCTCGCCGTCCGGTGCCTCCATGGCTTTCAAGCCGGCCATCTGCAGCGCGAGCGAAGTCATTTCGCGGACGTGGGCTTCATCGTCGACGATGAGCACGGTGCCGCAGAGCTGGGGCAGCGTTGCGGGTGTCGTGCCGGCTCCCGGCGCCTGCACGCTCGGCAAGATCGCTGCGACCGGCGCGGTGGCGGCCGGGAGCAGCAGGCGGAAAGTCGTCCCGACGCCCGATTGCGATTCGACGAAGAGCGCGCCGCGGTGACTGCGCACGATCCCGAGGACGGCAGAAAGGCCGAGTCCGCGACCGGAAAATTTGGTGGTGAAAAACGGCTCGAAGATGCGCGCGAGCATCTCAGCCGGCATGCCGATGCCGTTGTCACGCACCTCGAGGCCGACGTAGCGGCCAGGCGGCAGATCGGGCCGCTCCACCGCGGAGCGAAAATCATCGCGATGGGCTTCCACGACGAAGGTGCGGAGCACGACCTCGCCAGGGCGGTCGCCGATGGCATCGGCGGCGTTGATGACGAGGTTCATCACGATCTGCCGGATCTGGGTCGCGTCGACCTGGACGTGCGGCAAATCACTCCCGAGTCGCAGGTCCAGGCGCGTGCTCTTGCCGAGGGTGACTTCCAGCAGTGAGGTGGTGTCGCGGACCAGTTCGGAGAGATCAAGCCGCGCCGTGGTGAGGTGGCTTTTGCCCGCATAGGCGAGCATTTGCGCGCACAGCTCGGCGGCGCGGCGCGCGGCGCGCTCGATCTGCTGGAGCTGGGATTGCAGCGGGTGCGGCGCGGGCAGCGACTGGCGGGCGATCGACGCGTTGCCGAGCACGGCGGTGAGAATGTTGTTGAAGTCGTGGGCGATGCCGCCAGCGAGCACGCCGAGGCTTTCGAGTTTTTGCGTTTCCACGATCTGCCGGTCGAACTCCCGGGTGCGGGCTTCAGCGGCCTTGCGGGCGGTCGCCTCGACCATGAGGCCCTCCAGTGCGCGCGGGGCGCCTTGCTCGTCGTAGAGCGGATGCCCGCGTTCCCAGATGTGGCGCTCGCTGCCGTCGGCGTGTTGCACGCGATACTCCAACTCGTAGGTGCCGCGGTGGGCGACGGCTTCCGCAATGCGGCGCTCGCACTCGACGAGATCCTCACGGTGCACGCGGTCGATCCAGCGCACTTGGCCGCGGAGGAAACTGTCGGCACTGAAACCGCTGAGGTCGGCGATGCCTTCGCTGATAAATTCGGGCGTGAACGGCGAACGCGGGGCAAAGCGATACGCGGCGCCAGGCATGTCGGAAAGCAGGGACGCGAGCCGACGCTTGCTCTCGGCGAGTTCGGCGGTGCGCTCCGCGACTTCCTCTTCGATGCGAGAGGTGCGCTCAAGAAGATTGCGCAGCGTGTAGGCGAGCAAAAGCGTGATGATCACGCCGGCGCCGAGCAGGAGCAGCGGCTGCCGGGAGGTGACGGATTCCACCCACGCGGCGTTCATGCGCGCGATCACGAGCCACTCGCGGTCGCCGACGTGCAGGCGGGTGGTGATGTTCTCTGGATCGTCGAGTGGCGGCAGGGGCACGTGGGCGCCTGGCGTGCGCAGGGGCTCGGCGCCGCCGAGATTGGCATAGAGGAGAGTGGGCGGCTCGCCCGCCGCGCCGAGAGCCAGGTAGTAGGCGTCGATGGCTTCGTTGGTTTCGAGATGATGCGGCTGAGCGAGAAGCGTCTGCAGCTTGAAAACTCCCTGCAGGAATCCCTGCACCGGGCCCTGCGAACGCCAGAACGGCAGGATGAAGGTCACGCCCAGTTCGTCCGGCTGCGTGGATTGGATCAGACGGAAGGGCGGGCTGACCTTGAACGCGCGGTCGGCGCGGGCCGCGGTAATCTGCGGCGCGCTGGGAGCGCTCTTGAGGTCGTAGCCGAGCGCCGACTCGTTGCCGGCCACCGGCTCGACGTAGGCGATGGCAAAATATTCCGGCGCGGGCGCGGCGACGACGAGCGAACCGTCGGGCCGGCGGTGCATGATTTGAAACGGCCGGCCCAAGCTGGCGGAAGCGGCGCGCTCGAACGACTCGCGTTCGGCGTGCGGCACGATGGCGACCCACTCGAGCGCCTGCACGCCGTCGTGCCGGCGCAGGAGGTTGCGCGCGAGTTCAGCGAACTCTTCGCGCGTGATCTCATCCGAGGCGACGTAAGTGTCGCGCAGACTGTAGACCATTTCCTCATAGCTGCGCAGGGTCTGGCCCGTGACTTTGAAGAGGGCTTGGGCGCGGGACTGGAATCCGGCGCGGGTGCGCTCCTCGCCCTGGCGGGCGGCAATGCGCCACATGAGGAACGAGAGCGCGAGGCCTGCGGCTACGACAAACCAGACGGCAATACGACGATGCCGGAGCAGCAGAAAACGCGGGGCCATTGCGACGAGTTAGCGGGTGATTGCGCCGGAGCGCAATCCCGCGCGCGCCCGCCGCAGCCTTGCCCGACAGTTCAGGCGCGGTAGGGCAGCGGGAAGCCGCTCGTGAGCGCGACGACCTTGGCCTTCACGTCGGCCAACGCGGCGGCTTCCTGTTCCGTGCCGATGGCGACCAGGGCTTGGTCGATCAACGCGGCGATTTGCTGGAACTCTGCTTCCTGGAAACCGCGCGTCGTCATCGCTGGGGAGCCGAGGCGGATGCCCGAGGCCTGGAACGGCGAGCGCGTCTCGAACGGCACGGTGTTCTTGTTGCAGGTGATGTTGGCCTTATCGAGCGTCTCCTGCGCGACCTTGCCGGTGAGATTGGGCAATTTGGCGCGGAGATCGACGAGCATGAGGTGATTGTCGGTGCCGCCGGAGACGATCTTATATCCGCGCGCGACCATCGCGTCGGCGAGCGCGGCGGCGTTTTTCACGACCTGCTGCGAGTAGGTTTTAAACTCGGGCTTGAGCGCCTCGCCGAAGCACACGGCCTTGGCGGCGATCACGTGCATGAGCGGGCCGCCCTGCGTGCCGGGGAACACGGCGGAGTCGATCGCCTTCGCGTGCGCCGCCTTGCAGAGGATGAGGCCGCCGCGCGGGCCGCGGAGCGTCTTGTGCGTCGTGGTCGTGACGAAGTCGGCGTGCGGCACCGGCGACGGATGCACGCCCGAGGCAACGAGGCCGGCGATGTGCGCGATGTCGGCGAACAGGAACGCGCCGACGCTGCGCGCGATCTCGCCCATGCGCGCGAAGTCGATCGTGCGCGAGTAGGCGCTGGCGCCGACGGTGATCATCTTGGGCTTCTCGCGCTGGGCGACGGCGGCGAGCTCGTCGTAGTCGATCAGGCCGTTGTCCTCGCGGACGCCGTATTGGCAGAAGTTGTAGAGTTTGCCGGAGAAGTTGGCCGGGTTGCCGTGCGTGAGGTGGCCGCCGTGGCTGAGATTCATGCCGAGGAGCTTGTCGCCCGG
This sequence comes from Verrucomicrobiota bacterium, assembly GCA_023432225.1. Classification (GTDB taxonomy): domain Bacteria; phylum Verrucomicrobiota; class Verrucomicrobiia; order Opitutales; family Opitutaceae; genus Didemnitutus. The sequence continues at coordinate 194,991 of JAEYUW010000033.1, read as the reverse complement.
CTGGAGGACGGCGGCGTAGACGGCGGTGTTGGCCTGCGCGCCGGAGTGCGGCTGGACGTTGGCATGCTCGGCGCCGAAGAGCTGTTTCGCGCGTTCGATGGCGAGGGTCTCGACGATGTCGACCTGCTCACAGCCGCCATACCAGCGCTTCGCCGGATAACCTTCCGCGTATTTGTTGGTGAGCACGCTGCCCTGTGCCTCCATGGCGGCGGGGTAGGTGAAGTTTTCCGAGGCAATCAGCTCGATGTGGTGCTGCTGGCGCTTGAGTTCGCCGGCGATGGCGGCGTGCAGGGCGGGATCGAGCTGGGCGAGGGGAGCGGCGTTGAGGGACATCGGGCGAGTGCGGATTTCGGATTGCGGATTTTGGATTTCCAAAGGGCGGCGGGGGGGCGGCGCGGCTATTTTGCGGGTGGCGTCGTCGGCGCGGCGGGCGGCTCGGGCGTGACGAGTGCTTTGAGTTGGGCGATGATGCTGGGGATGGCTTCGACCATCTCGTCGCGGCTGAGTTCGTAGAGTTTCAACGGGCCGCCGAACGGATCGGCGATCTCGCGACTGGTGTTGCCGGGCAGGAAATCGCGGAAGAGGTGCAGGCGCGCGGGCACCGGCGAGGCTTGGAGCTCGATCAGGCTGCGGTGAGACTCCGTCATACACAGCACCATCGAAGCGCTGTTGAGCATCTCCTGCGTCAACGGGTGGGCGCGGTGGCCGGCGATGTCGATGCCGACTTTCTTGAGCGCGATGACGGAATTTTCCGACACGCGCTCGCCGGGACGGGCGGCGACGCCGGCGGAAATTACCTTAAAATTCTTCAACGGGCCATCTTCGGCCGCGAGGGCGTGGGCCAGCAGACCTTCGGCCATGGGGCTGCGACAGATGTTGGCTGTGCAGACGACGATGATGGGGCCGGGTGCGGGCATGAATTGAGCGCCAAGCGGTAAGCACTAACCCGCGCGCTGCAAGCCAAAGGGCGGGCGGTGCGCGTCACGGGGGCGGCGCTGAGCTTCCGGCGCCCTGTAGCGGCGGTCTATGACCGCCGAGCGAACGTTCCAACCGGCGGTCATAGACCGCCGCTACAGGGAAGGCACCTCAGCTGCGCTTCAACGCCAGCAGCGCTCGGTGCAGATGCACGGCGCGTTGGAGAACGCGATCGGTAAGCACGGGGGCTTTTTCCGCGTCGGCTTTCTTCGTCGGATCGGGGTCGGGCGGCGGAGCGGCGTTGGCGTTGCCGTTTTCGAACTCCTTCACGAGTTCGGCCTCGTCGAAACGCTCCTTCTCGATCTTGCCCGTGATGAGCGTCTCGAGCGACATGCCGCCATCGAAGGCGTCGTAGGCGCGGCGGTCGACGTCGGCGGGTTGATTCACCACGACCGCGGGGAGAGGCCGCGATTCGCTGACACCGATGGTCAGCGCAGGTGACGGCAATTTTGCCAGCGCCGCCACGAGTGCGGCCGGCGTCTGCGGCGATACCAGCACGAACAACGGAGTCGGGGCCGAGCGTTGGGCGAGTGTCAGCGCCAGCGCTGGCACGTCGGCTTCGCTGATCAGCGGATAGCGCAGATCGAGCACGAGCGCCGAGCTCTTCGACTGCACGCGATTGAGCAGGTCTAGCAATGGCAGCGCATCGGCGACGCGGTGCACACGCACGTAAGCAAGATCTTCGCCGAGATCGTAGGGCGCCGCGGGTTTCGCATCGGATGGCGCCGTCACAACGGAAGCAGCGGTCGCGAGCGCCGCGTCGTCCGCGAACACCGACGGCTGCGCGACGGCGAGCGCCGCCGCCAACGCCCGAGCGAGCAGGGGAGAGTTTTGCGTAATACGCAAAAGTGCGGAGAGCGGCGTAGCGGAATTCGTCAGAATTTCGCTCACCACAGACTGCGAAAGCCTCACGGCTTCCGCTACACGATACGATTTGCGGATCGGGCTCATCGGCGGTTGAGCTGGCGCGCTCCGATGTCGCGGCGGAAATATTTCGAGGCGCACTGGATCGCGTCGCACGCGGCGTAAGCGCGATCGGCGGCTTCGCGCAGCGTCGGCGCGAGCGCGGTCACGCCGAGCACGCGGCCGCCGTTCGTGACGATCTCGCCGGCAGTGTTCTTCGCGGTGCCGGCGTGGAAGATCGTCGTCGCGGGCGGAAGCGTCGCGGGAAAAGTGATGACGTCGCCCTTGGGAAACTTGTCCGGATAACCCTGCGCGGCGACGACGACGCAGAGCGCGGCTTCGGGATGCACCTCAAGGCGCGTGCCGGCGAGTTGGCCGCGCGCCGCGCGCCAGAGCAGCGCGAGCAGATCGGTTTTCAGGCGCGGGAGGACGACCTGCGTCTCCGGATCGCCGAAGCGGGTGTTGTATTCGAGCACGCTCGGGCCCGAGGACGTGAGCATGATACCGATGAAAAGCGTGCCGCGGAAATCGATGCCTTCGCTGGCGATCGCGTCGACGGAGGGTTTCACGATTTCGCGATCGATGCGCGCGAGCAACTCGGGCGTGACGACCTCGGCGGGCGAGTAGGTGCCCATACCGCCCGTGTTCGGGCCGGTGTCGCCGTCGCTGACGCGCTTGTGGTCCTGCGAGACAGGCAGGATCACGTAATCGCGGCCCGAGACGACGACGAGGATCGAGGTTTCGTCGCCGAACATGCAGTCCTCGACGAGAATCTGGCTGCCGGCGGAACCGAATTTGTTGCCCGCGAGCATGTCCTGCGCGGCGGCCTCGGCCTCGGCGAGCGTTTGCGCAACGACGACGCCTTTGCCGGCGGCGAGACCGTCGGCCTTGATCACGATCGGCGCGCCACGACGGCGGATGTAGTCGAGCGCGGGCGCGACCTCCGTGAAGATCCCAGCGGCGGCGGTCGGGATGCTGTATTTGAGCAGAATCTGCTTCGTGAAAACCTTGGAGGCTTCGAGGCGTGCGCCGTCGGCCTTGGGGCCGTAAGCGGGAATCCACGCTTTCTCGAGTGCGTCGACGAGGCCGAGCGAGAGCGGCACCTCGGGGCCAACGACGACGAATTCGATGTGCTCGCGTTGGGCGAGTTCGACGAGCCCGGCGACGTTGTCCGCCGCGACGGGGAAGCACGTGACATCCTGCGCGATGCCGGCGTTGCCGGGTGCGCAGATCACGCGCGGCTGAGCGGGCGAGGCGAGCAGCGAGCGGACGAGCGCATGCTCGCGCCCGCCGGAACCGACGACGAGGACGGAGGAAGGGAGTTTCTCGTGAGCCACAGGTGGAGAACACATGGGCACGGATGACGGGCCGCGTCCAGCCCGCGGATGCGCATGACGCGGCGGGATGATACGCGGGACACGAAAAATTTTGTCCGCTTTCCGAATGACGGGCGGTTAGAGAGTGAAACCGCATGTCGAACGATGCCGAATTGCTCCGAACCTATGTCCAGCGACGCGACGAGAATGCGTTCTCGGAACTGGTGCGGCGACACGTCGACCTCGTGTATGCCGTCGCGTTGCGGCGAGCGAACGGGCGCGCGCATCTCGCTGAGGACATCACCCAGCGCGTCTTCTGCGACCTCGCCCGCAAGGCGGCGCTGCTGGCGGATCATCCCGTGCTGATCGGCTGGCTCCACCGCAGCACGCGCTACGCGGCCATCGACGCGCTGCGGGGCGAGATGCGCCGCGAGAAACTCAGCCGGGAATTCACCGCCATGTCTGATGCTGATTCTGCTTCCGAGGCCGCGGTGCCGTGGGAGCAACTGCGCCCCGTGCTCGATGCGGCGCTCGATGAATTGTCCGCGCGCGATCGCGAACTCGTGTTGCTGCGCTATTTTTCCGGGCTGACGTTTGCGGACGCGGGCGCGCGGTTTGGGTTGCGCGAGGATGCCGCGCGGCGGCGCACGGAGCGCGCGCTGGAGAAATTGCGCGGCGTGCTGGCGCGGCGTGGCGTAACCTCGACGACGGCAGCGCTGGGCGTGTTGCTGGCGAACCAGCCGCTCGTGGCGGCGCCCGCGGGTCTGGCGGCGAGCGCATCCGCGGCGGCGGTTGCGGCGGCGCCGACCGGCGCGTTGGCGAGCACGGTGACGTTTTTTCTTATGAACAAAGCAGCTGCTTCCGCGCTGAGCGCGTTGGTTGCCGTGGGTCTCACGACCGTCGTGTGGACCTCCGTGGCCCGGGATCGTGGCCCTGAACTGGAATCGCTCCGCGCGGAGAACGCGCAACTCACCCGCGCCACCGCGACGAACGCGCCCGCGGCTGAGACAGCGGCCGTCGCGAACGAATATGCCGCGACGGCGACGGCGATCTCGCGCGCGATGGAGCAGCGCCAGGCGACGCGAGCGGGAGGAGCGGTCGGCGCTGCGAAATCGGGAGCCGCGTCCGCGGGCGAGGTCACGGCGCGGGGGCATCGCAATCACGGCACGGCCACGGCGCACGACGCGGCGCTGACGTTTGGGTGGGCCACCGATATTTGCGATCCGGACGAACTGGCGAAGCTGGTTTACTTCGATGCGAAGGCGCGAGTGGCCGCGCTCGAGGTGCTCGCGGGAATGCCTGAGGAGATCCGTGCGCAGTATCCGACGCCGGAAAAATTCTACGGCATGTTGCTGGCGGCGTCGTGTCTCGAGGCGCCGCCGCCGTCGGCGGAGATGATGGAGCGCCTGATGACCGTCGTCGAAATCGGCCCGGGCCGCGCGGCGTCACGGCGGGTCGGTAGCGACCGGAATCATCACGAGTATCAACTCACCGAGACGGGTTGGAAGTATGTGCTACCCGAAGCGGGCGTGCGGGGCCTCCCTGGCATTTTGAACAGCGGAACGCTGGCGCGGTTGAACAAAACGGCAACGCCGTCGCCTTGAATTATGAAAACTCTGAAATGGTGTGTGCTTGCGGCTGTTGTGGCCGCGGTGCTTACGGCCGGCGGATTGGCCTGGCGCCAGAAGCGCGAGGACGGCGAGATCTGGCGGCTGCGCAGTGCGAACAATCGCTTGCGCAGTGAAGCGTATCGACGGCAGGCGGCCCTCGAGAAAGCCGCGGCGCCGGGCGCGCCGGTGGCTATCACCGCAGCGAGCGCGAAACCGACGGCGGCGGCGGCGCGCGCGGTCGAAGAATATCGCAACGAGGGCCGTGCGACCGCGCGCGCGGCGTTGCAGACGCTCGCGTGGTGCTGCGATCGCGGCGACGTGCCGGCATTGGTCCAGCTGACGCAGCTCGAGCCGGAAGCACGGGCGAAGGCCGAGGCGTATTACGCGGGTTTGCCCGCCGACGTGCGCACCCGTTGGAAATCGGCGGATGAGATGGTTGCGACGCTCCTGAGCGTGGCGACGCAGATGAGCCCGTTTCCCAGCGCGGATGTGCTCGATGCGGCGACGATGGAGCCGGCGGGAGAAGACCGGATGCAACTGCGCGTGCCGGGCACGAACAAGGACCGGCTTCCGTTCCGGCGCGGCGCGGACGGCAATTGGAACTTCGTTTTGGACGCAGCGATGATGGATCGGTTGTTCGCCGTGGCGAAGAATCTGGCGGAGGCAGCCCGCTGATCCGGCTCCACTTTTCAGCGTAAGGATGCCGGCCGGGTTTTGGGAGCCCGGCCGGCGAACGCGCGCAAGACAGCGGAGTTTCGAAAGACGATGGAGGGCCGAGCTCCCGCGAGGCCGAAGGGTTCGCGCGCGGCGCCGCGTTCGCGGCCTCGCGGGAGCGCGGCTGCCGGCTGGAAGCCGGCGCTACTTTAGAGCACTTGCAGCGTCTTGCGGTAAAAGCGGAGGACTTCGTCGGGGTCTTCGGAGAAGAGCACGTAGTCCTTCATCCACGCGGGGGCACGTTTTTCGCGGATGATGTGGAGCACCTGCTTCTCTAGATCGCGCCAGAAACCGGAGCCGAAAAACACGTAGGGCGTGCGCGGGCGGATGCCGAGCTTGAGGTTGCAGAGCTCGATGCCGATTTCCTCGAGCGTGCCGACGCCGCCGACGTTGAAGATGCAAAAATCGGCGACCTCGAACCATTTTTGGCGGAAGTGCCGCGAGGTTTCCTGGAACGTGTTGAAGAAATCCACGCCGAGCTCCGGCGGCTGCGCTTCGAGTTCGAGGAAGCACGCGCCGGTGAGCGCGCCTTTCGCGCGGGCGGTCTCGGTGGCGAGGCGCATGACGCCGCCGCCGCCGCCGGTGAGCACGCCGATGTTCGGTCCGATGAAGCTGCCGAGCTTGTCGACAAGCGACGAGATGCGCGCGGTGTCGTTGGCGTCGAGCTGCACGGCGGAGCCGTAGAACGCGAGGATCGGGCTCTCCTGGAATTTTTTCGCCATCTCCTCGCGCACGAAGAAGCCGTGGTCCTTCTTGTAGGTGTGCAGGTAGAGATCGTTCGTCATCTCGTCGTGCCAGTAGACGGGGATGCCGAGCTGGTTGAAGGTATCGAGGCGTGCGTGGGCGTTTGACGAGAGGAAGTAGCCGTGCGTGCGCGAGGCGCGGCGGAAGATGATGCGCTTGAGCTTCACGTCGCCGAGGCGCGTGATGAGCTCCATGTGCTCGAGCAGGTCGGGGAAGTAGTCCGCGACGAGCGTGTCGGCGTCGGCGGGCGCGCCGTCGAGGGCTTCGATGACCGTGTGCGCGCCGAGCGGACAGGAGCCGCCTTCGAGGAGTTTTTTGAGATCGTCGTCGTTGGCGCGGACGACGACGGCGCGGTTGGACATCGTGGCGCTCTGGCCGCGGACGGTGATTTTGGTTTTCGGTTTCGCGCCGACGGAGTCGACGGCCGGGTAATCGTCGAGGCACTTGTAGAGCGTGCTGACCGTCGAGAGCAGGCGCGTGCGGCGTTTCTGCAGGCTCTTGAACTCGGTGTCTTCGGACGGCGGCGAGCGGAACACGTCGACGGAAACCATCGGGTTCACGACGGGTTGGTCGCCCTTGTTGTAGATTTCCAACATGACGTTCGTGCCGAACGTTTTTACCGGATCGAGGAGCACGGCGCTGGTGTGGAGGCCGAAGTTGCCCTCGCCGGGGTTGAGGACGACGAAGTGCTCTTTCAGATACATCGAGCAACTCGTGAGGATGCCCGCGCGCGGCGGGATCGAGAGCGGCGAGGCGTCGTGGCGAATCTGGACTTTGTCGATGAAGCTGCGGCCGGCGTAGCCGCTGACAATGTGCTCGAAGTTCAGGCGCTGCAGACGCGGGCTGAGCGTGTAGCTGACGGCGTGCGGCGTGAAGAAGACGCGGCCTTGCGAATCGATCGAGGTCGTGTGCGGGAGCTTGAGCTGGTTGCTCTGCACGGCCTCCCAGATTTCGGTGGAGGAAAGTTTCGCGGCGACCGGGGCGTAGAAGAGGCGGCCGGCGGGCACGCCGGGCCGCAGGAGTTTCTTCCAATACGGCGCGTTCGGGAAACTGGGATCGTAGAGCGTGGAGACGACTTCGAGGAGCAGGCGATGGCCGTCGACGACGGGCGCGCCTTGCGCGAGCATCTCAATGCCGATGCGGGCGAGCGACGAGCGCTCGGTGAAACGCAGGTCGGCGAGGTGGGCCTTGAGGAATTCCATTTCGGCCGGGTGGCGGGGCCAGAACACGAGAGTGAGGCCGACCGCATTGCCGCCGTTCTTCGTCTTCACCGTCAGAATCTGGCCATCGGTGCTGTGCCAGAATTGGTTTTCGTTCATGGGATTGGCGAGGGTGGGGATGGGGTTGGAGAGTGACAAGCCCACGATGGCGACGTTCCGGTGTCAGGCGGCGCCCGAGGGAAAATGGCCGCCAAAGGGGTTGATTTTTCGGGGCCGTCTCCGCAACGTCGCGGTTTTCACGGCACAACGAACCCGGGCCGTTTTCCAACCGGGGCTCAATCCCTCAATGAAATTCACCTCCAAAATCAGCGCAGGCATCGCCTCCCTCGGCCTGCTGGTCGCCGTTTCTGCGCAGACGCAGAATCCGGTCAAATTTGAACTTCCCCAAGTCGGCTCCGGCGCGCAGACGCCCGCCGCGCAGGCTCCGGCGCAACAGCCCGCGGCTCAGGCTGCTGCCCCGGCCGCGCCCGCGGTGACCTACTCCGAGGCGCAGATCATGGAAGCCTACGGCTGGATGCTCGCGCTGCAAAACGGCATGCGCGACCTCGAGTTCACGCCCGCCAATGTCGAGGCGATGGCGAAGGGCATGAACGCCGTCGTGCAGGGCAAGAACCTGGAATACGATGGCAAGCAAATGGGCGAGCAACTCCGCGCTCTCCTCGCGAAGAAGCAGCAGAACCTCCTCGGCAAGATCCGCAATGCCAACCTCGCGAACACCGCGGAGTTCTTCACCAAGCTGAAGGAAAACAAGAACGTGAAGGAGCTCTCCGGCTCCAACGGCCTCCGCTACGAAGTCGTCAAGGAAGGCAAAGGCCAGATCGCGAAGGAAGGCCAAGTCGCCAAGATTCACCTCGTCGGCGCGTTCACGAATGGCCAGATTTTCGAGTCCACCGTCCAGCAGCAGCAGGGCGGCGGCATTCCCGAGCCGATCGACGTGCTCGTGAAGTCCGGCACCCCGGCTCCGGAAGGCCTGATCCTGGCTCTCAAGAACATGCCCGTCGGCTCGAAGTGGCGCCTCTACGTCCCGCCGCACCTGGCCTACGGTGACGACGGCATCCAAGGCATCCCGCCCGCGGCCACGCTGATCTTCGAAGTCGAAGTGTTCGGCGTCGCCGACGCTCCGGCCGAGCAGCCCGCGCAGAAGTAAGCCGCGCGCACGCGAAGTTTTTAAAAACACGAACGCCCTCCCGCAACGGAGGGCGTTTTTGTTTTTCGCGGCAGGCAGCACGGCGACCGCGGGAGGCGCGGGACTTTACGCCCCGATGCGGGATTTGCGCCGAGCGTCGAGGCGCTGGTCGGTTACGATGCGGAGATCACCGCGGCGAAATCCGTCGCGAACTGATCGACGGCTTCTGGCGGAGTCGCCCACGAGCACATCAGGCGATAGCCGTTTTCCCCGATGAAGCGGTAGAATTGCCAACCGCGCGCCGCGAGCGCGTCGGCCTGCGCGGGTGTGAGTTCGACGAAGATGCCGTTCGCTTCCGGCTCGACGCTGAGGCGCGCGCCGGCGGTGCGGAGCGCGGCGGCAAGGCGTGCCGCCATGGCGTTGGCGTGCGCCGCGTGCCGCAGCCACGCTCCGCCCTCGAGCATGCCGCACCACTGCGCCGCAGCGAAGCGCTGCTTCGAGGCGAGTTGGGCGCTCTGTTTTACGCGATACTCGAACTCGCGCGCGTGCTCCGATTTGAAGAACACGACGGCCTCGGTGGTGTTCATGCCGTTCTTCGTGCCGCCGAACGACAGCACATCGACACCGGCGCGCCACGTGATGTCGGCGGGCGAGTGGCCGCGCGCTGCGAGCGCAGCGGTGGCGTTGGCGAAACGGGCGCCGTCCATATGCACCGCGAGGTCGTGCGCGTGGGCCAGATCGGCGACGGCGCGCACTTCGTCCGGGGTGTAGAGTGTGCCCCACTCGGTCGCCTGCGTCAGCGAGAGCGCGCCCGGCTTCGGGTAGTGGACGCCATGGCCGCGCGAGAACACCGGCTCGACGTCAGTCGGGCGCAATTTGCAGTTCGGCCCTTTGATCGTGATCACCTTGCCGCCGCCGAGGAAGAATTCCGGTGCGCTGCACTCGTCGGTGTCGACGTGGGAAAATTCGTGGCAGATGACGCTGTGATAGCTGCGGCAAAATTGCGCGAGCGCGAGGGAGTTGGCGGCGGTGCCGTTGAAGACGAAGAAGACCTCGCAGTCCGTTTCGAACACGTCGCGAATCAGCTGTTTTGCGCGCGCGGTCCACGGATCGCCGCCGTAGGACGGCGTGGTGCCGGCATTGGCGGCGATGAGAGCGGCGAGGGCTTCGGGCGCCATGCCGGCGGTGTTATCGGAAGCGAATGTGTAGTCGGCTGAGGCGGACGCGGACATGCGCGCGAAGATTGGCAAAACGCGGCGAGCTGCCGAGAGCGAAGTGCGCCCGCCGCCGCCCGAGTGCGCCTACGTCGGCTCCTAGCCCCGCGCACAAATTGCGTAATACGCCATAAATTGCCGTCGGATTATCTCAGCCTGATTCGCAGGGAGTATTCACCAAATATGGCGTATTACGCCATGAATTTGTTGAGTGCGGATGCCGTGCGGTCGCGGAGGGTGTGCAGGAGGAGGTGGCATTTCGCGGCTTGGCGGATGGAAGAATCGCGCGACGCAGCGCGGCCTTGCGCCGCGGGCGGCAGGGGTGTTCGTTCGAGCACAATGGATGCGCCTCGCGTCAACCTTTACCTCGTGGGTTTCGCCGGCACCGGCAAGAGCACGGTCGGCCGGCAGGCGGCGCGCACGTTGGGTTACACGTTGTTGGACGTCGACCACGAGATCGAGCGCGCGCAGGACAAGCCGATCCCGCAGATCTTCGCCGAGCAGGGCGAACCGGCGTTCCGGGCCATGGAGCGCGCTTTCATTGCGAGCGGACATCCGGCGGAGGGCTGCGTGGTGTCGTGCGGCGGAGGGCTGATCGTTCCCGACGGCATGCTCGACCTGCTGCAGACGCGCGGCGTCGTGATTTGTCTGCACGCTTCGCTCGCGACGATACTCGAGCGCACCGGACGAACGAATCACCGTCCGTTGCTCGCGGGAGAGAACCGCGAGGAGAAGCTGCGCACGCTCTACGCGGCGCGCGAAGCGATCTACCGCCGCGCGGGCACGATGATTTTGACCGACTCGCGTCCGCTGCGCGAAATCGTGGCGCATGTGCTGCGCGTGTATCGACAGGAAGCGCGTGAGTGGCGGCCGCAGGCATGAGCGGGGCCGCGCAGTCTGCGCCGCTCGCGGCCGAGCGTCGGGAGGAGCTGCGTCGGCGGTTGCTCGCGAGCGGTTTCGACGTCGTGCGTTTTGCCTCGGCGGCGCCGGCGGGGGGCGAGGCATTGCGGGCGTGGTTCGCGCAGGGCATGCACGCCGACATGGCGTGGATGGAGCGCACAATTGAAAAGCGGGGCGACGCATCGCTCGTGGTGGAGGGCGCGCAGACAGTGATCTTGCTCGGCGTGAATTACCGCGGGAGCGATGCGCTCGAGCGACAAATCGAAAATCGAGAATCAAGAACCGAAAATGCCACGTGGGCGCGCTACGTGTTGCACGAGGATTATCACGATACGATCAAACCAGGACTCGTCGCGGCGGGAAGGGTGCTCGAGGAGTTCTGTGGCGTGGGGGCGGCGGACTACCGCTACTACACCGACACCGGTCCGGTGATGGAGCGGGGCTTCGCGGCACGCGCGGGCGTCGGTTTCCGCGGCAAGAACGGCATGCTCATTTCGCGCGAGTTTGGAAACTGGCTGTTCCTGGCCGCGATTGTCACTCGGGTGGCGATCGAGCCGGATGCGCCGCTGCGGCCGGACTTGGCGCGCGCCGGGGCGGATGAGCCGGCGGGTTTGCTGTGCGGGAAGTGCACGCGGTGCATCGAGGCGTGTCCGACGGTGGCGATCACGGCTCCGGGCGTGATCGACGCGCGGCGGTGCATTTCCTACCAGACGATCGAGAACAAGGGCGTGATCCCGCGCGCGCTGCGCGCGGGTATCGGGGCGCGCGTCTACGGCTGCGACGTGTGCCTGGAGGTTTGCCCGTGGAATCGCTTTGCGCGCGAAGGCCGCAAGACGCTGCTGGTGGCGCGCGAGGAACTCGCCGCGCTCACGCTGCGGGACTTGCTGGCGATGACGCCGACGCGTTTTGCCGAGGTGTTTCGGCGCACGGCGGTGAAGCGGTTGAAGCTGTCGGGCCTGTTGCGCAACGCGTGTGTGGTGGCCGGCAATTCGGGCGACACGTCGCTGCTGCCGTTGCTGGTCGCGCTCGCCGCGCATGAGCTACCGCTGGTGCGCGCGCATGCGGTGTGGGCGGTGCGGCAGCTCGCGCCGTCGAATGCGGATGGATTGCTGGCGGAGGCGCGCGCGGCGGAGACGGACGCGAGCGTGCTGGCGGAATACGAGTAGGGCCAGTCTGCGACCGGCCTTGCGGGTGAAATCGCAGACGAGAGCAGCGACCGAAAATCCATCTGAGCCGGTCGGAGACCGGCCCTACTTGGCCGCGAAGAGTTCGCGCATGCGCTCGGCGAATGCGGCCGGCGGGCGCACGGGTTCGCCTTTGCGATTGATGAAGCTGTGGGTCGTGAAACCGGTCACGAGCAACTCGTCGCCGCGCTTTACTTCGTAGTCGAGGCGGATGCGGAGCAGCGGTTTCTCGGCGAGCGTGGTGACGATGGTGAGCTCGTCATCGTAGAGCGCGGGGCGGAGGTATTTCGCGCCGACCTCGATCACAGGGAGCAGGTAGCCTTGGGCTTCGAGGTCGCGGTAGACGATGCCCTGTTCCTTGAGGAGTTGGGTGCGGCCGACTTCGAACCAGGCGAAATAGTTGGCGTGATAGACGACGCCCATCATGTCGGTTTCCGCGTAGCGGACGTGAACGTTGGAATGGGAAACGATCATGAGCGGTTCAGGGGATAGCGGGCGCGCCGGGTTGTCCAAACAAGGTGAGGGCGGCGGCGTCCCACGTGTGGCTCAGGGCGCGGGCGCGGCCGGCGGAGCCGAGGCGACGGCAGAGAGCCGGGTCGTTGATGAGCCTGGCGAACGCGGTGGTGAGCGCGGTGGAGTCGTCGGGCGGCACGAGCAGGCCGGTCTCGCCGTCGATCACGGCTTCGGGCACGCCGCCGATCGCGTGCGCGACGACGGGCAAGCCGTGCGCGCCGGCCTCGAGGTAGACGAGGCCGAAGCCTTCGACGCTGAGTTTGTGCGGCATGCTGGTCATCGCGAAGATGTCCGCCTGCTGATAGATCGCGCCGAGGTCCCCGTCCGGAACATCTCCGAGGAACGTGACGGGAAATCCGGCGTCCGCCGCGGCGGCGCGGATGGCCGGCTCATAGTTCTCTTTGCCGTGTCCGCCGACGATCCAGTATTCGAGTCGCGCGCGGATGGGCGAGGGCAGGGCTTTGAGCGCTTGGAGGACGCGGAGCTGGCCTTTGCGCGGGTGAATGCGGGCCACGGTGAGAATGACGATGCGTTCGCCGGGCGGGCGGGCGTGAGGCCGCGATGCCCGGGCGAAATCGGCGCGGAGGGCGCCGGGCGTCAGCACTACCTTGGGAGCCGTGCTGGGAAAAAGATCGACCAGCAGACGTTCCGCGTAACGGCTGACGACGCTGATCCGGTCGGCTCGTTGAAACAGTCGCCGCGCACTGGCGCGCATGAGCGGACGCATGGCGAGTTTCAGAATCTCGGAGCCATGAAGCGTGATAAAGAGCTTACCCGGAGGGAGAATGTCGAAGAACTGCAGGAACAGCATCGAGAGCAGCGGCCCGGGTTCGGGGACGTAGACGAGCGTATCCTCCCAGTGTTCGCGGTGCGCCAGGAGATGCCGGGCCATGCGCCATTGGTTGAGCAGGCTGTGCGAGCTGTCGATGTTCAGGCGATTGACCTGAAACGGCCAGGCCGGCTCGGCGACGTCTTTAGACAAGCGTGGCGCCCACACCTCCACCGCGTAGCCCAGGCGAGCGGCGGCGGCGGCCATTTCGGCGGTGTAGACGGCGATCCCGCCGCGGTGGGGAAAGAACTCGTGCGTAACGGTCACGAGGCGCGGCTGGGCTGGATCGGGCATGAGGAACGTTCCGTTTACGCTGACTGCGGCCCTCGCCGCCAGCGAATTATTAATGGAGGCTTTACGTGGCTCGGCTGTCTTTACCGGTGGACCAACGGCCCCCCGGGGCTGCGGGTTTTTAGGGTTTACACTCTTAGCCACCTTCACCTAATTCTCCCCAAATGGCACAGGCAGTTAACAATCCTTCGGGATTTCAGCTCAAACCGTTTACTCCCGAGGATGATGCGAATCTACGCGAGGCCTTGAAGCGTTGCTCCGCGGCAACTTACGAGGCGGCCGCTCAGTTCCGCAAGACGGGTAATACGGAGCATCTGCCGGCCATCGTTCTGGGCATCATCGAGCGCTTCGTGGAGCCCGACCTGCGGGCGAAGTTGAAGGATGCCGACGATGATCTCCGCATCATCGAGGACCTCGGGATCGATTCCCTGACCATGATGGAGATCGTCATTCTCGTGGAGGATGTCCTCCAGATGTCGATCAATAACGAGGAATTGCGCCACCTCCGCACGGTGGGTGACGTGAAGACTTTCATCGAGTGCAAAGTCCGCGGTCTTCCGCTGCCGAAGCCCACAAAATTTCTCCCGATCGAGCAAATCGCCTCGGTCATGCCGATCCAGCCGCCGTTCCTCTTCCTCAGCGAAGCGTCGGTCAGCGCGCATGGCGCCAACGCGAAATACAAGATCAGCGGCCAGGAATTTTTCCTCCAGGGGCACTTCAAGGACAACCCGGTGCTGCCGGCCTCGATCATGCTCGAGGCCCTCGGCCAGCTCGGCGTCTTGTTCCTGCTCGAGGCTCAGATCGGTGAGGCCGGTAAGACGGTCGACCCGAAGATGATTTTCTTCACATCGTGCGAAGGCGTGCGTTGCCATCGCGTTTGCCGCCCGGGTGACGTGCTCAGCCTCTCGATCAAGCCGAAGCGCCTGAAGCTCCCGCTGGCTACCTTTGAGGGCCAGATTCGTGTCGGTCAGGAGAAGGCGGCCATCGCCGAAGAAATTACTCTGACTTTCGCGTTCGCCGAGGAAACCGCCCAGCCGGCCGCCGTGGTGGCGCCCGCCGAGGCAGTCGGTAAGGAAATCGAAAACGGCGGCACGCAACAAACCGCAGTCAACGCCTGAGCGCGTTGCGTCCGGTTAGGTCTAGCTCTGCCGGTTCCGGGGCCGGCAGTCTTGGCATGGTGTGCGCGGATACGACCGCCACGGGCCTGTTGACCGACCCGGGCAAAGGCCTTTGAGTGTCGCGATTCTGTCGCCCGCTTCGGCGTGGCGGCATCCCTGATCCCACCCAATGCGCAAAGTTTATATCACCGGCGTCGGTTTCATCACGAGCATCGGCAACGACCTTGCCACCGTAACCGAGAGCCTGCGCGATCTCCGCCACGGCATGGTCCTTTACCCGCCGTTCCAGCGGCCGGACATCCCGGTGAAGGTCGCGGCGCCGATCAAGGATTTCCAGACGGACACGACGGACGCTGAGGACTGGATTTTTCCTGCCCGTTACAGCATCCGCCGCGAACTCCTCCGCGGCATGGCGCCGCACGGCGTCTACGCTTATTGCGCGATGTTGCAGGCGCTCGAAGACGCCAAGCTCACCGAGGCCGATTACTCGAACAGCAGCACCGGCCTCTATGCCGCGTCGGGCGGTTCGCCGTTTCTGCTCGGTCATTACCTCGAGAAAATGCGCAAGCAGGGCGTCATGCGCTGCCAGCCGCTCGGGATCGTCGCCTCGATCTCCGGCACGGTGAACTTCAATCTCGTTTCCCATTTCAAGATCAAGGGTTCCTCCACCGGCTTCTCTTCTGCCTGTGCTTCGTCGGCGCACGCGATCGGTTTTGCTTACGACGAGATCGCGCTCGGACGCCAGAAGCGCATGTTCGCGGTCGGGGCGGAGGACGGTAACGTGGATAGCATTCTGCCCTTTGCGGGCATGCGCGCGCTCTCCGTGCAGACCGATCCCGCCCAGGCGTCGCGGCCATTCGATGTCGCGCGCGATGGTTTCGTTGGCACCGGCGGCGCGACCGTCGTCGTGCTCGAGAGTGAAGAGGAAGTCGAGCGGCGCGGCGCGAAGATTTATTGCGAAGTGGCGGGCTGGGGGCAGGCCTCCGATGGCCACAACGTCGCCATCTCTCATCCCGACGGCGCAGGCCTGCGCGTGGCGATCGAGAACGCGTTCAGGTCTGCCGACATCACGCCCGACCAGGTCGATTACGTGAACGCGCACGCCACCTCGACGCCGATCGGCGACATCTCCGAGGCGCGCGCCTTGAAGGCAATCTTCGGCAGCAATTCGCCGACGCGTCCGGCCATCAGCAGCACGAAGGCGCTCACGGGCCACGGACTCTCTCTCGCGGGCGCGATGGAAGCGGCCTTTTGCGGGGTGGCCATTCGCGAAGGCTTCATGCCGGGATCGGCACACATCACGAAGCTCGATCCGGCATGTGAAGGGCTGAACGTCATCCGCTCCACTCTGCCGAATCGTCCCAACGTCGTGCTCAGCAACAGCAGCGGGTTCGGCGGCGCGAACGTCGCGCTGGTGTTCAAGAGCGTTTGAGCCGTCCCATGACGAGCCGCACGCATGCTCCACGCAGGAACGCGTTGACCCCGACGCGTGCGGCTCGCTCGCGCTGAACGCATGAGCACCACTTCGCTTTCCTCGCGTTACCGCACCGCCTTCATCACGGGTGCGAGCACCGGTCTCGGGCTCGCCTTTGCCGAGATGTTGCTGCGCGAAGGTGTTGAAGTTTGGGGCACTGCGCGCGACGTCAAACGCCTCAAACCGCGCGAACGGTTCCACGCCGTCGCGCTCGAACTCGGCGACGGCGCAGCGGCGGAGCACGCGTTTCTTGCCGCGGAGCGCGCGGCTGGCGGGTTTGATCTGGTGATCAACAACGCCGGTTTCGGCGCGTTCGGCGGCTTTGCCGAAACCGATTTCGCGCTCTGGCAGCGCCAGATGGAAATCATGCTGGTGAACACCGCACGCCTCTCGCACGTCGCACTGCGCGGCCTGCTCGCGCGGAAACGCGGCGCGCTCGTCAACATCTCGTCGCTCGCCGCGGAGTTTCCGATGCCGTATCAAGCGACCTACAATGTCGTGAAGGCCGGCCTCAGTGCGTTGAACGAGAGCCTGATGTTCGAGACCGCCGGAACCGGCGTGGTCGTGATCGATTTCCGCCCGGGGGACTACCGCACCGATTTCGAAGGTGCCGTGACGCGTCCTGCGCAGCTCGCCGATGCGAAGCAGGAGCAGGTGTGGGCGGCGTTTCACCGGCTGATGGAAAGCGGTCCCGCGCCCGACCACGCGGCCGATTCGCTGCGCCGGGCGCTCGCGCGCGGTCGCAGCGGCACGGTGCGGACGGGGCGTTTTTTTCAAGCGGTGGCCGGGCCGTTCTTGGCTCGCTTCGGCTCGCTCGGCTTGCGACGCCGCATCATCGCGAAGTATTTTGATCTCTGAATTGCCCCGAATGAATACCACTGCGCACAAACGGAGAACTCGCCGGGCCGCGAGTAATTCGAAGCCAGGTGCGTTCGTGGGCGATTTGCCTCCTCCCGTCTGTGTCTGAACCATGGCCCGCGTTCGCATCCTGATTCTCACTTCCTCCACTGGCGCCGGCCACGACGCGCGCGCGCAGGCGTTCGCCGAGTGGTGCTTCGAACTCTATCGCCACGACGTCGACGTCCGCATCGAGCAGATGCTGGAGAAATCCTCGACGTTCTTCCGCTGGGGCGTCGAGTTCTACAATTGGATCCAGAAGAAATCTCCGTGGATCCACAAGGCGTTCTTCCTCTTCGTGGAGCTCCTCAGTTTGGTGAATCGCCGTTCTGTGGCCTGGGGACGCCGCTACTACGAGAAGGTGCTGCTCGATTACCGTCCGCATCTCGTCTTCAGCGTTCACGATTGCCTGAATCGCGGTTACTTCCAGCTCGCGCGCAAACTCCTCGGTGCCGATCAGGTCCGCTGCGCGACCTACTGTGGTGAATTTTCCGGCGGCTTCGGTTACAGCATTAACTGGGTCGAACCGAGCGCAGATCTTTACGTTTCCCGGACGCCCACCGCGCGTGACTACGCGGTGAAGCTGGGCATGTCGCGCGATCGCACCCGCGTGCGTGGCCACATGATGCGTCCGCGTGCGCATCTCGAGGTGCTCAAGACCACCAGCGCGAAGCGCGACTACCTCGTCGATACACTCGAGCTCTCGCCCGATCGCTTCACCGTCTTTCTCGCGACGGGGGGCAACGGTGCGAACAACCATCTCGACCTGCTTCCGAAACTGCTGCCCTACGGCGACCGGGTGCAGGCGATCGTCATCTGCGGCAAGAATCGCGAGGCCTACAACGAAGTCGTGCATTGGCGCAACGAGCACCCGGAGTTGCACTGCTTCGTCGACGGTTTTTCCGAAGAAGTTCACCTCTTGCTCCAAGTCAGCGATGCGATCGTGACGCGCGGCGGCACCACGACCTGCGCCAAGGCGCTGCACTTTGAGTGTCCAATCATCTTCAACGCGATCGGCGGAATCATGCCGCAGGAAGAGCTGACGGTGAAATTCTTCCGCAACGGCGAAGGGGCGGAACTGATCCACAACGCCGACGACTTTGCGGACATCATCGCCGAGTGGATGGAAAGGCCGGCCAGCTATTCCGGGCTCCGTGAGCGGTTCCTCGCTCTGCGCTACGATGAGGATCCCACGGTGGTGGTCACCGAACTGGTCGATCTAGCGCAGGAAGCCAGCGGCACCGATCTGAAGCCGCGCGCGTTTCCCCCGCCGTCGAGGAAGCCGGCGGGCTAAAACTGCGTGCCCGAGGCATCCAAGTCGTCGAGGCTGTTGATCGGTGAATACATGACGCTGCGCAGCTCCGTCGACCGGTCGTAGTGGTAGAATTGGAGGCCGAGCGACTTTTTCACCATTTTGTAGAGTCTCGTCTTCGTTTGCGCGGGTGAGTCTGCTCCGCCGAAGAACGAGTTTCGCAGGCGGGCGACCGAGACGATCGACACTCGGGCCTGGTGAAAATGCTGGGCGAATACGAATCGAGTTCCTCCGCCGGCTCCGTTGAGATCGTCCGCGGTGAGGATGATGAAAACCGTTTTAGGCGTAACGTCGTAAAGGCGGGAGATCGCGGTCTGGAGCTCGGCGAGAGCTTGTTCGGCAATCATCTGCCGATTGGGGCCGAACATTTTCGCGCTGCGCCCCGTCTGCACCGACGCCTTGATGTTAAGCGGCAACTCGCGGGAAAAGGTGGAGCGCAGGTAATCGGTTAGCTCGGGCGGAAATCCCTCGATGGGTAGGAGCCAGACGTCGATTGGGCGCTCGATCGACGTTGTCGCCGGAGACGCTGGCCCAGTGGGAGCGGGTGGGAGTGTCATCGCTGTCGGCTGCTGACAGCCGGCGAGAAAGACCATCAGCATGATGAGCGGGATGGCGTGAGTTCTGACGGAGCTTGGGATCGTCATTGCGTCGATGCCCATCGCATCGGTCCACGGGCAGACGGGCAAATGGAATTGGGCGCTTTTTTGTGTCCCTTCGCGCGGCTTCGTGGCTACTTCATCGGCGACCGTGCAGCCTCGTCCGCTCAAAGTTGCGTTTCTCTTCACCACGTTTCCGAAAACTTCGGAGACGTTCCTGCAGCGCGACGTCGCGGCGTTGATCGACCACGGAGTCGAGGTGCGGCTCTACTCGCTGTTTGGCGGCGGGGGCGAATTTCTCGGTCGGCCGGTGCGGCGTTTCAATTTGTGGAAGCTGGTGCCGCTGTTCCTGCTCACGATCCCGTGGAATTGCGTGCGACGTCCCCGCATCGTGCGCGACCTTTTCGAGGGCGTCATCATGCGCGCGCCGCCCGCGTGGCTGAATTTCTGGGAGAACATGCTCGGCGCGGGTTTTGCGGGCTGTTTCTACCGGGAGTTCCGGCGCGATCCGCCCGATCTCGTGCATGGCGCCTGGGCCGGCGCGCCTGCCACGGCCGGCTGGTTGCTGTGGCGGATTCTGGGCATTCCGTTCAGCTGCGGCGCGCATGCCTACGATCTCTACGAACACGGCGGCGACTGGTGGCTCCTTGAAAAACTCCGGCTCGCGCGCTTCGTGCAAACCTCCACGGAGTCCGGGCGCCAGTTCCTGATCGAGCGCGGAATCGCGCCGGCGAAGCTGTTCACCGTGCGTCGCGGGCTCGCGGAGTTTCCGGCCTTCAAGTCGCTGCGCTCCCCACGCCGCCCGCTGCGACTGCTCTGCATCGCTCGCCTCGTCGAAAAGAAAGGCCTCGATCACCAGCTCCGCATCTACGCGGCGCTGAACGCCGCAGGCTTTGCGTTCGAGGCGCGCATCATTGGCGGCGGACCGCTGGAGAGCCAACTGCGTGCGCTCGCGGCGACGCTGGGCGTGGCGGATCGCGTCAGCTTCCTCGGCCAGTTGCCGCACGAGAAAGTCTGGGCTGAGCTCGCGTGGGCCGACGTGCTCCTTCACACGGGTGTGGTGGCGCCGAGCGGTGATCGCGACGGCCTGCCCAATGTGATTCCCGAAGCCATGGCTGCCGGCGTGCTCGTGGTCAGTTCGCCGGTATCGGCGACGACGGAGGCGGTGCAGCAGGAGCGGACCGGACTGGTGGCCGATGTCGATTTCCCGTTGGCGTGGAAGGTCGCACTCGAGCGCCTCGCCTCGGACGATGTGCTCGCGGAAACGCTGCGTCGCAACGCGCGGGCGTGGGTGGAGCAGAACTATGATGCGCGGAAAAACACCGCGCGCCTGATCGAATGCTTCGAAAGCGCCGTCCGCCGATGATCTATTTCGACGTCACCAAAATGCACGCGGCCCGGCAAAAATCAGGCCTCACGCGCGTCAGCTCGCGCTTGCTCGCCGAATTCGGCTCGGCGGTCGTCCCCGTCGTGTGGCGCCGGTCGCGTTTTGAAACCATCGATGCGTCGGCGCGCGCCGTGTCGTTCGCTTCCGAAGATTGGATGCTGACCGTCGAACTGTTTTCCGGTGCGGAGCGTCCGGGTTTTCGGGAGTTCATCGCGCACCCGCCGTGTCGGCTCGCGGCGATGTTTCCCGACGCGATCCCGCTGACGCATCCGCACATCACCTGGCCGCACAGCGTGCAGCGGCATCCGGACTACATGAAGTTGCTCGCGAGCTTCGACTGCGTGTGGGCGATTTCGGAGGCGGTGAAGCGCGATCTCGTCGGGTTTTGGCAATGGCAGGGAGCCCCGGTGCGCGCACGCGCCGACGCCGTGGAGCTCGGGTCGGATTTCGACGGTTCGGCGCGGGCAACGAGCGCGCCACCGGTGCCGGCGCGCGGTTCGTTCGTGTGTGTCGGGATCATTGAGCCGCGCAAGAATCAGATGTTTCTGCTCGATGTCGCCGAAGCGCTGTGGCGCGACGGCGTCGATTTTGACCTGCACATCGTCGGCCGCGTGAATCCGCACTTCGGCGAACCGATCGTGAAGCGCATCAAAGCGCTGACCAAAACGGAGCGGCGGCTGCAGCTGCACGTGGCGGCGAACGACGCGACGCTGCGCGGCCTCTACGCGAACGCGAGTGCGGTCGCTTTTCCCACGATCGCCGAGGGCTGCGGCCTGCCGGTGATCGAGGCGCTGTGGCGCGGCGTGCCGTGCGTCTGCAGCGATCTGCCGGTGTTGCGCGAGAACGCCGATCACGGCGGCTGCGTCATCGCCAAGACGAACGACCTCGGGGATTGGACGACGAAACTGCGCGCGGTGCTCGGCGATGCGGCGCTGCAGCGGCGGTTGCGCGCGGAGGCGGTGGCGCGGCCATTGCCGACGTGGAAGCAGACGGCTGCGGCGTTGCTGAGTGGGCTGCGATAGCTGGCAGATTTCGCGAGTAGCGGAAGCCGGCCGGCTTTCGTGAGCGATCGCGGGAGCGAAACTCCTATGAATTTCGCTACGAGTGCGAGCGCGCTCAGAGCTGCTTCACCGCGTAAGCCATCGCGGCTTGGATCTTTTCGAGATCCTCATCGCTGTGCAGCGCGGAGACGGCGGTGCGGATGAGGTCCTTGCCCGGAGGCACGGCGGGCGCGATCGACATCACGGTGAACACGCCCTTCTCGAGCAGCGCCTGCCAGAAACGGTAAACAAGCTCCTTCGAACCGAGGACGATCGGCACGGCGGGCGTTTCGCTGTCCCACGTGTCGAGGCCGAGGCTTTTGAGCATCTCGCGGTAGCGGCGCGTGTTTTTCCAGAGTCGCTCGAGGTGCTGCGGCTCGCTCTGCATGATGTCGAGCGAGGCCGAGGCGGTGAATGCCATGCTGGGGCTGATGGCCGCGCTGAAGAGTGTCTGCTTCGAGTTCGTGCGAAGATACTCGATGAGATCCTTCGAGCCAGCGAGGTAGCCGCCGGTGCTCGCGAGCGACTTGGACATCGAACCGCAGACGATGTCGACCTTCTCGTTCAACTTGAAGTGGTCGACCGTGCCGCGTCCTTGGCGACCGAGCACGCCGAAGCCGTGCGCGTCGTCGAGCACCGTGAAACAGCCGGCTTCCTCGCCGAGCTGTGCAATCTCGGGCAGGCGGCAGATGTGGCCTTCCATCGAGTAGACGCCCTCGACGACGAGCATTTTCGGCGTGCTGAACGGAATGCTCTTCAACACCTGACGGAGATCTTCCGGGTTGTTGTGGCTGAAGCGCTCGACGGCGGCCATCGAGAGGCGCACGCCGTCCCAGAGGCACGAGTGGATGTTTTTGTCCGCGACGATGGTGTCACCCTTTTGCGCGAACGTCGCGACGGCGGAGCAACACGAGACGTAGCCGGCCACACTGATGTGGCACGCTTCGCGGCCGAGAAACGCGGCGAGCTTTTCCTCGAGTTCGACGTGGTAGGCGCGCGAGCCGTTCGAGATGCGGGCGCCGGTCGTGCTCGTGCCCCATTTTTTTGCGGCGAGGCCGGTCGCCTCGATGACCTTCGGGTGGAACGACAGACCGAGGTAGTCGTTGCTCGAAAGCATGATCATGTCACGCCCCTGCAGCTTGATGTGCGTGCCCTGCTGCGCCTCCATGGCGTGGTAGTAGGGCTTGTATTTCAGCCGCATCTTCGTCGCGTAGTCATCCTTCGCGCGCTCGATGATCGCTTTCTTGGTCTTGGTAAAGAGGGACAGGGCCATGAGATATCCGAGCCGTGACTACGCGGAGAATCGCCGGTGTTGGCAACCGCAAAGCCTGCGACTCAACCGCGAGCCGGCAGCGCGTCCATCCAGGCGAGCAAGTCGTTCGCGTAGTCGCTCCACGCGCGGAATTTGCGCGCGCGCGCCTGCGTGGAAAGATCCGCAGCCAGCGCCGGTTCGCGCAACAGCCGCCGCATCGCCGCGACGAGCGCGCCAGCATCGACGGAGTCCAGCGCGAGCACGCCGCCGTCGCGCGCCGCTTCGCCAAGCGCGCCGTGGGCGGAGCAAATGCACGGACGTCCGTGCTGAAGGCTCTCGAGAACGGGCAGACCGAAACCTTCCATCAACGATGGATAAACCGTGAACGTGCACCGCGCATACGCCGCGTGCAGCTTTTCGTCCGACACGACGCCGTGGACGACCAGCGGCCGACCAGAGCGCTGCAGGTCCGCAATTCGTGCGAGCGCAGCCGAGGCGGTGTCGGCGCGCGGCAGGCCGATCAGCTCGAGTTCGAACGTGACGCCTTCACGCCAGAGAGTTTCCGCGGCATCGAGGAGTGCGACGTGGTTTTTGCGGCCTTCAATCGTGGAGACGCAGAGCACGCGCGGCGACGGCGGCGCCGCGCGGTCCGTGCGCGGCTGGGCCTCGATTCCGAGCGGAATCGCCTGCACCGGCGGCGTGCGTGCCAGTCCTGCCCAGCGCCAGAAGTCGCGCAGACTCGCTGCGGAGTCTTCCGAAACCGCGGCGACGCCGTCGAACTGCGCGAGTTCGAACAGGTAGCCGGGGAGGCGCGCGACAGTCGCGGGCGGTGTGAGTTCGGGAAATTTCAGTCCGATCGCGTCGTGAAAAATCGCCACGCGCGGTCCGCGCACGTGAGCGAGCAGCGCGGGCAACTGCGCGCCGACTTTGGCAGAGAACAATTCAGGCACAATCAAGCCGCGCGCGTCGGGCAGGGAATTTCTGCGCCCGAGGATGCGCCGGGCACGGCCGGCGATTTTTTCCGTGAGCGTCCACTTGGCGCCGCGGGAGTTCGCGGCCGCGCCGGTCCGCTCGCGCAGCGTCGCGTGTTCGCGTGCGCGCAGCGTGCGCCAGGCGTGTTGGTGCGGATCAAAGCAAATCGGTCCGACGTCGCGGCGACTCGCCAACTCCGCAAACAACGAGCGCACGACGCGCTGAATCCCGGTTTGGGCGTGCGTGTGACTCGTGTGGCTGGCGTCGTAGAGCAGCATCAGGGCGTGTCGCCGTCGTAGCGCCACAGCGTGGCGGGGCCGTCAGTGCGCAAACTCGTCCAGCGGCCCGGGAGATTTTGCGCGAACCGCGAATCGGTGCGTTCGAAATCCCACAGGATGGCGTAAATCGGCCGTCCGGCTTGACGGGCGGAGGCGACGATGCGCGGCCAGGTGTCGTCGATGTTATCCCAGCGCACGATCGGATTGGGGCACGCGTAGAAAAGCGCGCCGCTGCCTTGCATCGCGACCACGATCGCGTTCGGCGGCATGTCTGTGCGGACAAAATCGCCGATGCGCGTGTAGACTCGTTCGCCGACGCCGATGTGGCGCAGGCCAAGTTGCTTGTCCCAGTAGTTGGCATTTGCGAGGGCGAGCGCGGCCAGGCCGACCCAGCACGCGAGCGCCACGCGCGGCGAGAAGCGGTCGATCACCTGCTGTGCTACGAGGATCGCCAACACGAGCAGCGAGGGCACCGCCGGAAGAATGAAGCGGAGATACCACCACGCTTCGTGCGTGTGAAAATAGAACGCGTAGAACGCGAACAGCGTCACGATCCAGAAGGTGTGTGCGAGCAGCAGCCGCCAATTGCGTCCGCGCACGAACGGCAGGCCGAGCGCGAGGGCCACGATCGGCGTC
The DNA here is from genome assembly GCA_023432225.1 of Verrucomicrobiota bacterium. Taxonomy (GTDB): domain Bacteria; phylum Verrucomicrobiota; class Verrucomicrobiia; order Opitutales; family Opitutaceae; genus Didemnitutus. The sequence continues at coordinate 170,490 of JAEYUW010000033.1, read as the reverse complement.
GCCGCCATGAGGAGCCATTGCGCGTAGTGGCGGAGCGAGAGCGAAAGCCATTCCGTCGAGAAAAGACTGCCGAAGGCGCCGTAGCCGCTGGCGAGCGCCGCGCCGTAGGCGGCGCGATTGAATACAAAGAGAAACGCCGCCGCCGGCAGCCCGCCCGCACCGAAGGCGAGCCAGCGCCGCCAATCAAATCCGAGCAGGATGGCCATCGGCAGAGCGATCAGCGCGTTGGAGGGTCGGATGAGCACCGCGACGCCGACGGCGAAGCCGGCGCCGATCGCCGAGCACCAGCCGGAGCGGCCGATCAGCCAGAGCGCCAGCGCGCACCACGCGGTCGCGGGCATGTCGCTCATCGCATAGAGCACGTGGTGAAAATACAGCGGCGCCACGGCCAGCGCGAATGCGGCGCACCAGCTGCCGAGTTCGCTCGCGCCCGCCTGACGCGCGAGCGCGTAGGCGAGGAGCACGCCGACCAGCGCGTGCAGGACGAACAGCGCGTTCGGCCCCTGCATCCAGCCTAGCGCGTTCGACGATGCGGCCAGCAACAGCGGCAAGCCCGGCGGATAAGTGGGATTTAAACTCGCGCCGTCACCAGTGGGCACGAAACCGAGCGGCACGTAGGCGTAGAGTGGCAGATCCCGCGCCGGCAGTCCTTCGAGCGGTCGGACCGGCGCGTGGACGTGGCCCGCCGAGAGCAGGCGGCCGAGATTGAAATATCCCGAGGAGTCCGCGCCGCCCGGTTGGATGTAGGCGTATTTCCACAGGAACAACGCATAAATGACCAACAGCACGGCGACGGTGCAGCGCACGGCGACGACGGAACGGGGAGAAAGCGACGTCGAGCGTGCTGCGGCTTGCATTCTTTAGCGTTGTCGGAAGCGGCAGGCTGCCATTGTTTGCGAGAATGGCTCAAACAAAAAACCTCCGCGCGACTCGGGTGCCGGGAGCCCAGTTGTGATGCGCGAGAGTTGGTCGCATTTCCGAGGTTGGTTTGACCGGCGTGGATTGTCCGTGGCGGTGTGCGTCGCCTATCTGGCCGTCGTCGTGGCGTTCGTGCTGGCGTTCGCGGATTTCTACATTCCCGGCAAGGGTTTCAGTTCGCTGATCGCGTTCGGTTCGGAGTTTGAGGATTCGCGCCTGAGCAAGATCCGGCGTCTCGATTACTACGTCGAAAAATCGTCCACCGGCTACGACGCGCAGTATTACGTGCAGGTCGCGATGGATCCGTCGCTGCAGAACACGCAGCTGCGGAATGCCGTCGACAGTCTGCCGTATCGCGCCCGTCGCATCCTGCTGCCGGCGATCGCTTACGTGCTCGGGTTCGGCGACCCGGCGTCGATCCTGCAGGCTTACGCGGTGGAGAACATGGTCGCGTGGCTGCTGCTCGCGGTGCTGTTGCTGCATTGGTTCCCGCCGCGCTGTTGGGAGAATTTTCTGCGCTGGGCCGGGGTGATGGCGACCTTCGGCCTGTGTTTCAGCCTGCGACATGCGCTGACGGACGGCCCAAGTCTGCTGCTCGTCGCCTTTGGTCTCTTCCTGCTGGAGAAGCAGCGTCCGTGGCTGGCGACGGGCGTGCTCGCCTTGAGCGGGTTGGCCAAGGAAACGAATCTGCTCGGCGCCGCCTCGCTCGCGCCGGCGCGGTTGCGGCCGTGGTCGGGGTGGTTGACGGCGGCGACGCGCGGCGTGTTGGTCGCTGCTCCCTTGGCACTGTGGATCGTCTACATCTCGCTCACGGTCGGCGCGGCCGCGGATGCGGGCGCGCGCAACTTCGCGTTGCCGGGTGTGGGTTACATCCACAAGTGGCGCGAGATTTTCGACACGCTGCCGGATACCACCGTGGGCGAACTCGGTCCGATCTGGAGTCTGCTGATGATGATCGCGCTGACGGCGCAGTTTCTATTTTTGGTGCTGCGGCCGCGCTGGCAGGAGGCGTGGTGGCGCGTCGGCGTCTCGTTTGCGCTCCTTATGGTTTTCCTCGGCGACGCGGTGTGGGAAGGCTATCCGGGCGCGGCGTCGCGCGTGCTGCTGCCCATGCAGCTGGCGTTCAATGTCCTCGCACCGCGCGGCCGCGTTTGGCTGGCGGTGTTGGTCGTCGGCAATCTCACGTTGCTCGGGGCGCCGTCCGTCTTGCGCGCGCCGCCGGGTGAAGGTCTCGTCATCGGCGGGCCGTCGCGGCTGCTCGAGAGCGCCGCCGGAGCGGGTTTCAAAGCGGAGTTCGGCTCCGCCTGGCACCGAACCGAGCAGGGCGGCACGGGCTATTGGACGTGGGCCGCGGGCAACGCGGTGGTCACCATTGTTAATCCCCACGCCACGCCGGTGGCGGTGCGGCTGAAACTCGGACTCACGAGCCCGGTGGCGCGTGACGTGCAGCTGGTGCTCAACGGCGAACCCGTCTGGCGCACCTCGGTGCCGTTGCGCGGACAGGTCACGGCCACGATCACCGAAATCGTGCTGCGGCCCGGACGCAACGAACTCGCTTTCTCGACCGAGGCGGCGGCGGTGACGGTTTCCGGCGATCCGCGTCCGTTGGCGTTCGCGGTGCACAACTTCCGCGTCGACGTGCAGCGCTTGCTGCCCGCGGAGGCGCGCTAAGGTTTGACCGCGAGGTAACCCCAGCTCGGCAGCTCGGCGCCGGCGGCGTCGTAGCGGTAGCTGCGCAGCACGCGCGCGCCCGCGGCAGCGAGCAGCGTCTCGACTTCTTCGCGCGGGATCGCGTGCATTTCCATGCGCGGTTCGGGTGAGAGGGCGCGCTTCAGGTCGCGGTAGGCGCGTTTGAGGAGCGTGTCCGGCCAGAGCGTGAACGGGCGGCGTTTCTCCGCCGCGACCGCGGGGAGCTGAAAGAGAATCGCGCCGCCGGGCGCGGTGATGCGCACGAATTCCGCGATGTAGCGGCGCGCATAGGCCGGCTCCATGTGCTGCAGCGTGATGAGGCTGTAGACGAAATCGAACTCGCCATCGGCGAACACGCGCAGGTCCTCCGCCGAGTTGTGCACGTAGCGCACGCGCTCGCCGTGACGGTTGTGCCGTTGCGCGTGTCCGATCATTTCCACGGAGATGTCGACGCCGGTCACGCGGTCGAAATGCCGCGCGAGGGCCTGCGTCAGCCGGCCGACGCCGCAGCCGAAATCGAGCGCGGCGCGCGGGCGCAGCGTCGGATGGTGGGCGCGCACCATCGCGAGTTCATCATCGATCACTTTCACGCCGGTCGCGAAAAACTCGTCGAGCTGCCATTGATTGCCCTTCTTGTCGGGATCGGTGAGCACGGCCCAGAGTGGGTCGGTGCGGGCGAACTTGTCCCAATGTTTTTCAGTTTGGCGGAGGCGCATCGAAGTCGGTCACCAGCTCGCGATCGCTTCGAGGCGACGGCGGTAGCGCGCGCCGATGGCGGCGGGCGAGAATTTCTCTTCGATCGTCCGCTGTGCGGCCGCGCCGAGACGTTGCGCGAGCGCGCGGTCGGCGAAGAGACGCTGCATCCACTCGGCAGCGTGTGCGACATCGGGCTCGGCCCAAGTCTGGCCTTTGGCGTAGGGGCCGTGATTGCGCTCGAGCGTGACGAGTGAGGCGCGCACCGGGCAGCCGTTCGTGGCATCGAGAAATTCCGCGGTGCCGGACCAATCGGTCGCGATCACCGGTTTGCCGAGGAACATGGCCTCGGCGACGGCGAAGCCGAAGCCTTCGGAGCGATGCAGCGAGACGAAGCAGTCGCACGCGCTCTCGAGTTCGTAGACTTCGGCGCGCGTGAGCGTGGCGTTGATAAGCGTCGTGTTGGGCAGCTCGGCGGCGGCGCGCTGCAGGCGGGCGAAGTCGTCCGGATTGCTCGCGGCGTTGTGGACCTTGATCACGAGCGCGGCGCCGTGACCGGCGAGACCGGAACGGCGGAACGCCTCGAGCACCGCGGCGGGATTCTTCCGCTCCGAGTAGGAGTTCAGGTCGTAGAGGAAGAGAAAGAGGAATTGATCGCGCGGCAGGTTGAACTTGGCGCGGAAGTCGCCGTCGGGACGCGCGAACGAAATCGCGTGCGGCATCGTCAGGACGGGCACGGGCACTTTTTCCGCGATCGCTTCGGCGGCGAAGCGGGACGGCGCCCAGACTTCATCGCAAAAATCCGCGTATTGGATCCACGCGTCGGGAAACTCCGGCAGTTCCCAAGCCCAGTAACCGATCGTGTAGCGACCGCGGCGGAGATCGGCGCCGTGATGGTGCTCGAGATCGCGCATGCCGGGCGCGTCGACGTGGACGACGGTGACGCCGTGCGGCAGAGTGGTCTGGAGGCGCGCCGCGAAGGTGTCGTCGCCGAGCGGATTTTTGCAGGGCAGGCGCAGGTCGACGAGCGCGGTCGAAATGCCGGCGGCGTCAGCCGCGCGCGCCATGCAGCGGGCGGATTCGCCGATGCCGAGATCGGCGCGCAGGAAACCGAGCAGATTGAAGCCGAGGCGGAGGAAGCGGCGCGCGAACGTCAGATTCCACGGCGATGCGCGGTTCGAGAAATCGAAGAGCACTTCGCCGTCGGCCTCGATGCGCGCGATGCGCAGGCGGCGATTGCGCGCCTGCTTCCGCCACGGTTGGAGCGGGCTGAGGCCGGTGAGGCGACCGAGCCAAGCGAGGAAATTGCTGAAGCCGACACCGCGCAGCGTGAGTTCGAGGCGATGCGCCTCGCCGGCGCGGCTGACCGGAGCGGGAAAGCGGAAGATGAACGGTCCGACTGGAAGCGCGGGCAGGCGCGCGACTTCGGTGCCGTCGCAGCGCGCGACCAAACCGAGTTCGCCCGCGGAAGTCGGGTCGGCGGGATCGGCGGCGCGGAGTTCGCCGCTGACGATGATCTCACGCGCTTCGGTGAGTGGCGGCAGTTCGAGGACGCCGGTTTCGCGCAGCCAAAACGAGTCCGTCGCCACTTCGTCGTGGAAGAGACCGGTGAACTTGGAGCGGGAGCGCGCCATGCGAAGTGGCTAGTTCGCGCGGTAAGCGGGCCGATGTAAACCGATTTTCATTCGGGACGGCTGGGCGAGAACTCCGCGCGCAGGTTTGCGAGATTGAAGCCCAGCTGGCGCGGATCGTTCGGGCCGGCGCGGCGCGAACGGAGGTCGGCGGACAGCTGCAGGGTGTTCATGCCCGGGCGCAGCGGGAAGACGACGGAGAAGGTGACCGGTTGCGAAGCGCGCAGCGGTTGCTCGTGACGCGTGGAGCCGAGCTGAAGCGTGAGAAGCGTGGGGGCGATGGCGGTGAGTTCGCCGTCGAGCCGGAGCGTGCCCGGTTGGGCGCTGGCGTGATAAACGAACAGCGTGGCATCGGCGCCCGCCCAGCGCCAGGCGCGCGCGGTGTCGCGTTCCCACTGAAACCAGCCTTCGCCGAGCAGGACGGCCGATTGCGCGGGCGATGGCGGCGTGCCGTCCCAGTTGAGGTGGTGGAGCGGGTCGTTGGCGTCGGGAAGAAGCGGCGCGGTCGCGGGACGCAGGCGGAACACGAGTTGATTGCCCCGATCGAGCAAGCGTTCGCGTCCGGCGGCGGTCAGTGCGGCTTCGAGCATGGCGGCGCGGTCCGCAAAGGCGTCGCGGCGCACGTAGAGCGCGGCGAAACCGGCGCGTTCGAGCGCGGCGACCATCTGCGCTGGCGGGAGCTGCGCGACATTTTTCTGCCAGCGGTAGTGCGGCGAGCTGGCCAGCAGGCCGTAGCTGAAACGCAGCGTCGTCGTGTGCAGATACGGGCGGAACAGTTCGTAATCGGTCATCGCGCCGACGGGCGGTTGCTCGAGGAACGGAACGGCCGGTAGCTGAAAGACCATCGCGCCTGCAGGCAGCGCGCGCTCGAGTTCCGCGGCGAAGGCGCGATCGGCTTCGACTTGGGCATGCAGCTGCGCGCGATCAGGCGAGCGCGGCGGAAGTTGGTCCCACAACGCGAGTGCGACCAAAGCCGCGGTCAGTCCGGCGGTCGCGGCAGGCCAGCGTCCACCGCGGCGCGACGCCCAGGAGGTCAACGCGAACAGCGCGAGCGCGAGAACGAAGATGCTGTAGCGGTTGGTGGCGCGGAAAACGTCGGTAACGCCCAGCGCGAACACGGCGGCGGCGCCACCGACCATCGCGAGCGCAACGAGCCACAGGGTGAGCGGCAGGTAGGCGGGGCGCAGGCTCAAGCGTCCGCGCGCGATTTGTCGCAAGCCGGCGCCGAAAAGCAGCGCGAGTCCGGCGAGTCCGACGAGGCCGAGATAGGGAAAGAAGAGTTCGCCCTTGAGGCTCGTGGCGGCGGCGTAGTGGCGGCCGAGTTCGACAGCGACGGACCAGCGATGCGTGGGTGGCGGAATGAGAAACTCGATCGGTCGCAGGCCATAGATCTCGGTGGAGGCGTAGCCGCGTGGTTCCACGGCGCCTTCGCCGGTGGCCAGTGCGAGGAGCGAGGAAACGTTGGCCAGCGCAAAGACGACGAGGAAGACGACCAGCCAGAGCGCCACGACGCACGCGCCACGGCCGCGGTGAAAAAACCAGCGGGCCAGCAGCGCGAACACGAGCAGCTGTCCGAATATGAAGCCGAAGTAGGGACTGCCGACCGCGACGAGAACGGCGACGGCGACACCGGCGATTTGCCAGCCGCGACGATCGAGCAATCGACGCGCGCCGCCAGCAACGAGCGTGAGCGCGAGCATCGCGGGCACGACGAACGCGAGCGCGAACGAGTAGTGCGAGAAGCCGCGTTGCGCGATCGAGTAGCTGAACGCGAACACGAGCGCGCCGGCCCCGGCGAAGAGCGCGCGATGTCCGAGCGCGCGCGCGCCGAGGAAAAACGCGAGAGCGGCCAGCACGTGCGCCGCGAGCAGCGACAGGTTGCCGGCGACAATCAGGCCGGTGACGCGCGCGGCCCAGCCGGTGGCGATGTTGATCGGCCGGTCGGGCATCGGATAGGCCGACCAGTCGGCTGACCACGGGGCGCTGAGTCGCGGCGCGGTTTCATTGAACAGGAACGTGACGCCGCGTTCCTCGGCGAGCTTGAGGCGGGCGAGGTATTCGAGCGCGTCGACGCTGTAGGAGGCAGGACTGTCCCACGCGGCCTTGGTCCACGCGCCCTGCCAGCCGATCCAGACGAGCGCGGCGAGCAGCGCCACGAGGGCGGCACGGAATAAATCGCGACGGGAAACAGGCAGATACACTCGGCGAATTTGATGAGCGAAGACGGCGGTGTTGCCGATGCAATTCTGGGGCCTTGCGCCCGGCGGCGAATCCCGCATCTACGGAGCGATGCTGCCCGAAGAACACCGCAAGATGGCCGACGTCGAGGATGTCATGTGGTATTACCGCGCGTTGCACCGGAATGTCGGCGCCGCGCTGCAGCGCGTGGCTCCGGCGGGGGCGGCGATTCTCGATGCGGGGTGCGGCACGGGCGGACTGCTGCGCGCCTTGCGACAAATGGATCGGGGCTGGCGGCTGGCGGGCACTGATCTCTCGCCGCTGGCGTGCGAGTTGACGCGGGAGCGCACGGGCGCGCTGGTGCTCGAGGGCTCAGTGGAGCAGATGCCTTTCGGCAGCGGTTCGTATGCGGCGATCGTGTCGTGCGACGTGCTGTGTCAGGTGGCGGATCCGCGGCGGGCGCTGGCGGAGTTTCGTCGCGTGCTCAAACCGGGCGGCGCGCTCGTGCTGACGATGCCGGCGTTTCAATGGATGTATTCCTATCACGACCGACAGGTGGGGAACCTGCGGCGTTACGCGCGCGGTGAGCTGGCGGATCTGTTGCGTGGCGCGGGCTGGCGGCCGTTGAGCCTCAGTTATTGGAACATGCTGCCGTTTCCGCTCGCGGTGTTGCGACGGAAAATTTTTCCGGCGGCGGAAGGCGAGAGCGATGTGCACCTGTATGCGCCGTGGGTGGAGCGCACGCTCGATGCGACGATGCGGCTCGAGCACCAGTGGATTTCGCGGGGGCACGCGCTGCCGTTCGGGAGCTCGCTGCTCGCGATCGCGCAAGCGGACTGAGCGTGCGCGTCGCGCGGACGGGGCCGGGCGTTGACAGCGCGCGGAGGCTGTGGTGGCTTGGCGGACCTCACCCTCCGGTCACCCCATGTCGTCTGCGTCGCCTGCGCTCAGTTTCGTCATTCCGCTCTATTACAGTGCCGAGACGATCCGCCCGTTGGTGAAGGAAATTGAGGCGCTCGCCATCGACGGTGGTCACGAGATCGTGTTGGTGAACGACGGCAGCCGCGACGCGACGGCGGCGGTGTGTCGCGAACTCGTGCGCGAGGCGCGCGTGCCGATCACGTTCGTGAATCACGCGCGGAATTTCGGCGAGCACAACGCGGTGCTCACCGGCTATCGTCACGCCCGCGGGGCGCACGTGGTGAACATCGATGACGACGGGCAGAATCCGCCGGGCGAGGCGGTGCGGTTGTGGCAACACGCGTGCGAGGCGGGGCTCGATGTGGTTTACGGGCACTACGCGCAGAAGGAGCACTCGCCGTTTCGGAATTTCGGCAGCTGGTTCACGAACCGGTTGACCGACTACGTGCTCGATAAGCCGAAGGGCTTTTATCTTTCGAGCTTCCGGTGCGTGAGCGCCTTCGCCGCGAAGGAAGTCGCGGCGCACGACGGGCCATTCCCGTATATCGACGGACTGTTGCTGCAGGTGACGCAAAGCATCGGCTCGCTCGAGGTGCAGCACCGGGCGCGACAGGCCGGGCAGAGCGGCTACACGCTGCGGCGCTTGCTGCGACTGTGGGCGAGCACGTTCGTGAATTTTTCCGTCATGCCATTGCGCATCGCCACGCTGCTCGGACTGCTGATGGCCGCGGGCGGTCTGATCGGGTTGGCGGTGGTGTTCTACCTGCGCTTCATCAACCACGGCCCGGAATACGGTTGGGGCTCGCTGATGGGCGCGTTGCTGGTGTTTTCCGGCACGCAGCTGGTGATGCTTGGCCTCATCGGCGAATATATCGGCCGGATGTTCCTCACCGTGAACCGGCGGCCGCAGTCCGTCGTGCGCTCGGTCGAGCGCGGCGGCTAGAGGCGCGCGGGGTGAACGATCGTGGGCTCGGGCGTCAGCACGGCGCCGTCGAGTAGCGAGTGCCAGCGAGCGAACTCGCGTTGAAAGGCGGTATGCACGCCGGCGTGGACGGAGTCGGTGGCGCGGCCGCCAAGCGAGGTCCAGAGAGCGGCACGGGCGAGCGCGTCGTCGAACACGCAGGAGCGCTCCCAGAGCGTCGTGATGTAGTCGCGCGACCACGCGCGGGCGGCGAGCGGCACGATGGCGTGACGCCAACGCACGGCGAGGCGGCGGGAATTATGCTCGTCGCGCAGCTTGCGGCCAAGGGAAGCGCTCACGTGATGGCGCACGACGCTGCGCAGCGACACGAGCGTGCGCAGGCCGGCGGCGCGGGCGCGCAGCGCGAAATCGACATCCTCGCCACCGTTGCGGAAGCCTTCGTCGAACGCGCCGAGTTGTTGCCACGTCGCGCGGCGAATACCGAAGCACGCGCCGGTCACCGCGGGCACTTCGCGCCAGCCACGCAGGCGGGCGAGGATGGGACGGGCTTGGGTGTGCTCGGGTTTGCCTTTCGCGTCGAAGTGGACGCCGGTGTGGTCGAGCGCACCGGTGCGGGCGTTGAGCTGAACGTTGCCGACGAGGGCGACGTCGCCGCGGGCGAGCAAGGCGCGCATGGGCTCAAACCAGCCGGGCAGCAGCACGAGGTCGTTGTTGAGGAAGAAAAGAAATTCGCCGGTGGCCGCTGCCGCGGCGCGGTTGCAGGCGCCGGCGAAGCCGAGATTTTTTTCGTTGAGGATGGCGCGGCACGGCGCGCCGAGCGTCGCCAGCCACTCGCGCGTGCCGTCGGTCGAGCCGTCGTCGACGAAGATGATTTCGTGGGCGAGGCCGCCGGGCAGCGTCGCCTGCAACGTGCGCAGGCACTCGCGCGTGTGCGCGAGGCAGTTGTAGAGAGGAATGAGAAACGAGACCTGCACGACGGTGCGCAACTCAGGCGGAGCGCGCCGGGGCAATGTGCAGCGAAAGGAAAATCACGGCAAGCGCGCGCGGGTCACGCGGGGTGGTGGGCAGGTGCGCGGCATAACGCAGCGTGAGGGCACCGTCGGCGGGGCGTGGCAGCGTGAAGCGCAGCGTTTCCTTCTGGTAGATGCGCGCGAAGGTGTGGCGGAAAACCACGGCTCCGTCGGCCACGGCTTCGATCATCTGGTTCTCCGAGTAGGTCAGCGCCTCGGCTTCGACGAGCAACGAGGTGGCAGAGCCGGGGTCGAGCTGCAGTTGGGTTTCGGGGGCGATTCCCCAATGGAACGACGGCAGGAAGGCGACGGCGATCGGGCCTTCGCGGTTGGACCAACCGGTGGTGGCCGTGAAGCCGGCGAAGGCGTCGTCGGCGCCGACGCGGACCGGCGCGGCCGCGCCGGGCACGAGCGCGCGAATCACGGGCGTCTCGGTGGCGGTTTCAACGGCGGGGATGCCATCGACGAGTTGGCCGTGACTGATGGCGAGTGCTTCGAGGAAGGGCAGGAGCGCGCGGGCGATGTGCGGCGCTGTTTCCGCACCGGTATAACGCAGCGGACCACCACGGTAAGCGATTGGGCGATGGTGAAGAGCCGCGGCCGGCCGGCGGGTGATTTGCGCGAACAGGGCCGGGTTTTCCTTCAGCAGCTGGAAGCCGAGACGGTAGTGGACGTCGATGCCGGCATGGCGCTGGCCGCGGCTGACTTTTTGCAGCTCGGCCGTGATGAGACGCACGGCGAGTTGGGCGGGTGAGCGCTGGCTAAGGTGGGTGAGGAAAAACTCGCTCGGCAGCGTGGTCGCGGCGAGTTCGCCGCCGGGGCCTGATACGGCGTGGCTGCCTTTGCTGATCGTGAGAGTGGAATCGAGCACGAGCGCACGCGGAAGGATGAGTTTGCGCGTGGACGAGAAGGACCGGGATGCGTGCTGCTGGCGGCGGGCGGGATTCGATTCAGCCGGGTCGTCGGCGTCGGAAAGGCAATAGTCGAGCAGGGGCAGGGCGCACGGCGCGGCGGAATTTTCTGCGAGCGCGGTTTCGAGGGCGGCGCGGGCAGGCGCTTCCAGGAATTCGTCGGCGTCGAGCGGCACGATCCAATCGGCGGCGTGCTCGAGCGCGGCGAGGCGGGCGAGGTGATTGCTGCGGTGCTGCTGAAGATTGAGCAGCGCGTCGTCGGTGAAGAGCGACAGCGCGAGTCCTTCCTGTTGCAGCGCGAAGAGAATCTCGCGGGTGCCGTCGGTGCTCGCGTGGTCGAAGATCAGGTGATGATCGACCAGCGCGGCGGTGTGGCGGGCGAACGCCTCGATGACGTCGGCCTCGTTTTTGACGACAGAGACGGCGACGAGGCGCATGGCGGGCGGGTTCAGCTCAGCAGGCGGCGGAGGTATTCGCCGTAGGAGGATTTGCCGAGTTTCTTGATGTTGGCCTCGAGGCCGGCGCGGTCGATCCAGCCTTGTTTGAAGGCGATCTCCTCGAGGCAGGCGATCTTCAGCCCGGTGCGGTTTTCGAGGACGTTGACGAAGGTGGCGGCTTCGACGAGCGAGTCGTGCGTGCCGGTGTCGAGCCACGCGGTGCCGCGGCCGAAGAGTTCGACGTGGAGCTGGCCTTTCTCGAGGTAGAGGCGGTTGAGGTCGGTGATCTCGAGTTCGCCGCGCGCGGAGGGCTTCAGGCTGCGGGCGAGGACGACGACTTGCTCGTCGTAGAAATAGAGGCCGGGAACGGCGTAGTTGGATTTCGGCTGCTTGGGCTTTTCCTCGAGCGAGACGACGCGACCGTCGGCGGCGAACTCGACGACGCCGTAGGCGGTGGGATTGGCGACGTGGTAGCCGAAAATCGTGGAGCCGGCGGTGCGAGCGGAGGCGGCGGTGACGCTGGAGACGAACTCTGCGCCGTAGAAAAGGTTGTCGCCGAGAACGAGCGCGGAGGGTTCGTTGCCCGTGAGAAAACCGACGTCGGCGGCGATGGTGAAGGCTTGGGCGAGGCCGTCGGGGCTCGGCTGTTCGGCGTAGGAGAATTTCACGCCGAGATTCGCGCCGTCGCCGAGGAGTTTCTTGAAGAGCGGAAGGTCGGTGGGCGTGGAGATGATCAGGATCTCGCGGATGCCGGCGAGCATGAGCACCGACAGCGGGTAATAGATCATCGGCTTGTCGTAGACCGGCATGAGCTGCTTGCTCACGGCGATGGTCAACGGGTAGAGGCGCGTGCCGGAGCCGCCGGCGAGGACGATGCCCTTTCGCGATTTCGGATTTTGGATTTCGGATTTCGGATTGTCGGCCACGGAAGGATGGGGGTTCGCGGTTGGGGTGGGCTGCAACGCGGTATTCTTACGCGGTGCCGAGGCGCTCGCGCTTGTATTTTTTCTCGGTGATGTCGGCGGCCCAGCTGCGGTGCGTGAGATACCAGTCGACGGTCTTTTCGATGCCGGTGGCGAAGGTCTCGGCGGGTTTCCAGCCGAGCTCGCGGTGGATTTTCGTCGCGTCGATCGCGTAGCGGCGGTCATGGCCGGGGCGATCGGTGACGTAGGTGATTTGTTTCGTGTAACTCTGGCCGTCGGCGCGCGGGGATTTCTTGTCCAACAGGGCGCAGATGGTGTTCACGATTTCGATGTTCGGTTTTTCGTTCCAGCCACCGATGTTGTAGGTCTCGCCGGTGCGGCCGCCGAGGAGGACGGTCCAGATCGCGGCGGCGTGGTCCTCGACGTAGAGCCAGTCGCGGATCTGCATGCCGTCGCCGTAAACGGGGAGGTTTTTCCCTTCGAGCGCGTTGAGGATCATCAGCGGGATCAGCTTCTCGGGGAAGTGATACGGCCCGTAGTTGTTCGAGCAGTTCGTCGTGAGCGTCGGCAGGCCGTAGGTGTGCTGGTAGGCGCGGACGAGGTGATCGCTGGCGGCCTTGGAGGCGGCGTAGGGCGAGTTGGGTTCGAAGTTGTGGTCCTCGGTGAATGCGGGGGCGCCGGGCTTGAGCGAGCCGTAGACTTCGTCGGTCGAGACGTGGAGGAAACGAAACGCGCTCTTCTTCGGCTCCGCGAGCTTGGCCCAGTATTGCTTGGCGCCGTTGAGGAGGCGGAGCGTGCCGACGACGTTGGTCTGGATGAAAGGCTCGGGCGAATCGATGGAGCGGTCGACGTGCGACTCGGCGGCGAAGTTCACCACGGCGTCGATTTGGTGCTCACTCAGCAGGCGGGCGACGAGCGTGGCGTCGCCGATGTCGCCGTGGGCAAAAACGTAGCGCGGGTCGTGCGCGAGATCGGCGAGGTTGGCCGGGTTGCCGGCGTAGGTGAGCGCGTCGAGGTTGACCAGCTTCGTGAGCGGCGAGTTTTTCTCGAGCAGGCGCTGGCGGATGAAGTTGGAACCGATGAAGCCGCAGCCTCCGGTGACGAGCAGGTTCATAGGGTGGAAGAGATTCAGGCGGCGCGGACCCAGCGGCGAAGGTCGCGTTCGACGGCTTCGTGGACTTCGGTCATGCGGATGCCGGTGGCAGCTAGCTTCGAGGAATCCATCACGCAGTTGGAGCGAGGCGTCTTGGCCGCCTTCGACATGAAGTCAGCCTCGTCTTTGAAAAACTGAAAGTTCTTGTTTGAGACGCCCGTCTTCTGGATCAGCGCGACGACCTCGTGCGTGGTGATCTGGCCGGGGTTGGTGACGTTGTAGGTGCCGAAGGGCACGCGTTTCTCCCAGCACGCGAAGGTCGCGGCGACGAACTCCTCGAGTTGTGAGATGGAGTTGGTGGCTTCGAGCAACGTGGCGTAGCGCTGGAGCTTGGTGAGGTAGTTGCGCGGGTTGTCGACCTCGTTGAAGGGAATGCGCAGGCGCCAGATGTAGACGCTGGGTTTGTCGGCGAGGACCTCTTCGCCGAGCGCCTTCGTGCCGGAGTAGAACGAGCAGTTGTTGGTGCGGAAGGAAAAGTTCGGCGTGTCGGTCTCGGTGAAACCGGAGCCGTCGGGGCGGGCGCCGGTGTAGATGCAGCCGGACGACACATGGCCCCACGGCACGCCGGCGTCGGCGCAGGCAACGGCGATGGTGCCGGGGAGGACGGCGTTGCCGTCGAGGCACTCGGACTTGTGGAGTTCGCAGGCGTCGACGTTCGGCTTGCCGGTGTAGCCGGCGGCGTTGATCAGAAACTCGGGTTTTTCGCGGCGCAGCAGCTCGGTGAGCGTGGCGCGGTCGGCGTAGTTGACCTCTGCGCGCCGCAGATTGCGGAACGGGATGCCCTTGCGCGTGAGCAGGGCCTGATAAGCATGGCCGACGTAGCCGGAACCTCCGAGCAGGTAAATCATGGAGCGGCTACGAGACAGACGGGCGCGGCGGGCGTCAACACGCGGTTTCGAGAGCGAAAACGCTCACTTTCGCCGGTAGTCGCCGCGGCTGAAATACTTCTCCAGCCAGACGTAGGCGCAGATGAAAAAATAGCGACTGCCCATCTCCTTGATCTTGAGCTTGGCCTCGCCGTATTTGCGGTTGCGCCACGAGATGGGCATCACGGTCCAGCGGTAGCCGCGGACGATCGCCTTGAGGGGGATTTCGACGGTGAGATTGAAGTGAGGCGCAAGAAACGGCCGGCAGCCTTCGATGACGTGGCGACGGTAGGCCTTGAAGGCGTTGGTGGTGTCGTTGAGCGGGATGTTGAAGCCGATGCGAACGAGGAAATTCGCGAGGCGGTTCACGAAGAGCTTCACGCGGGGGTAGTCGATCACCTCGCCGCCCTTGACGAAGCGTGAGCCGAAGACGCATTCCCAGCCTTCGTTGAGCAGTCGCCAGTATTTCACGGCATCGGCGGGCGAGTCGGAGGCGTCGGCCATCATGATGGCGCACGCGTCGCCTTTCATGTGGTTCAGTCCATAGACGATGGCGCGGCCGAAGCCGTGCGGGCCGGGATTCTGCACCGGCGCGAGCGTCGGAATTTTCTCCTTCAGTTCTTGCAGCACCGCCCACGTGCGGTCGCGGCTGCCGTCATCGACGACGATGATCTCGTGCGGCACGCCTTCGCGGGTGAAGGTCTCGTAGATGTCCGTGAGCGTGGGCGGCAGGGAGTCCTGCTCGTCGCGGGCGGGAATGATGATCGAGTAGAGTTGGATCGGGGCGGTGGCGGGCATGCGGACGGGCGCAACTCACCCGAAATCGCGGAGAGGGCGCAAGTTCGCTTTTTGCCCGCCGCGTGCTCGCTCAACCGAGGCGCAGGCTATCGATGAAGGTCCAGTCCCAGGCGTTGCTGCCGTTGGGGTCGATGGTGAGCTCCAGCACCGTGCCGGTGGGGAGTGCGGGCAGATCGAGGATGGCGTTTTGCGTTGTTCGATCGGCGGGGCGGGCGACCGGGTCGACGAGGCGCTCGAACAGGATTTCCGGCGTCGATGGCTCCGGGCGTCGGGCCACGAGGCGAAAAATGGCGCCGTTGGTGTGGCCGCCTCCGGTGAACGCACCGCGGCGGAAGCCGAAGGTGAACTCAAGTGTCCGTTCGTGTCCGGCCAGCTTGAATCGCAACTGGGCGGGGGCATGCAACAGGAGCTCCGGGTCACGGGGCGGTCCGCTCAGGAGCGCGAGTGGCGCATCCACGGAGTCGGGCGGTCGATTGAATGCGGGGAACTGTCGCGGCAGAAAGCCCCCGTAATGGAGCAAGCCGACGCGCGCGACGTAGAACCAGTCCCACGCATCATCGTTGCCCGGGCCAGGAGTGGTTTCGATCTGCAGCTTGTGACCTTGCAGATCGCCCGGCGGTAGCAGGACGCGCAGTTGTCGGGCTCCGGTGGGGTTGGGCTCCTGGGCAGGGTTGTAAAGAAAGCGGCTGAGCTGCCGCTTCGCTCCGTCCGGGGCCGTCAGCAGGACGATCAACTCGGTGCCGTTGCCGTCCGTGCGCGTGGCGGCCTCCGGCAGATAGCCATAAAGCAGTCGCAACTCGCGCTCCGTGCCACTCAGCGTCCAAGTCGCTTGGGCGGGGGGGCGCATGATCATCGCGAAACGACCGTCGATTACGGTTTTGGGCAGGGAGAAGCGGTTGAGATCCTGGTTCTCCGGTCCGTCGAGATACGTGGATGGCGCGCCGGTGCGGGAGGCGTTCCATAACTCGCGTTGCGAAATCCCGTGGCGGGCGAGAACGTCGCGACGCACATAGACCCGCGAGTAACGCAGCTCGGCGACCTGACAATAGTCGCGAGCGACTAGGCGAGCGAGTTCAGGGAAAGACTCATGACCGTGAATCGCGCGATTGCTGAAGAAGAAGGTCGACTCGCCCACGGCGTCGACGAACACCGCGGGCCGGCGGGTGGTGAAATCGGCCAGGTAGCGGGCGCGAAAATAGTCCCGCTGCGGGTGCGCCACGAGTTCCCAGTAGGTCAGCGCACTGCGCGTGCCCTGACGTGCCGCGGCCTCGACATAAACGCGCGAGCGCCAGCCCCACACGGACAGCGTGGGCTCGTGTCGCGTGACCGTGCGCACGAGCGCACTGAGTTCCGAGGTTGGAAAGCGGGCATTGTTCGCGAGCCGGCCCCAGAGCGGTGGCAGTGGCTGCATTGCATGCAGGAAAAAAAACGCCGCGATTGCCACGACGACGGACAGCTCGGGCCGTCGCCAGAAATCGCTCGCGGGAGTAACTGCCGCACCGAGGGCGGCGCCGTGCAGAAGGCCGATCGCGGGCAGCAGCAACAGTGTGTAGTGCAGAAAATCGCGGCCCGGCGCCAACACGCACACGATCGCCGTGGCCAGCAGTATCCCGGCCCAGACTCCCAGCTCAGCGGCGCCGCCACGGCGCTTGCGCCGGATTCCTACGATCGCCGCGACCAGCGCGGCCACCAGCACGGTGAGGTAACCGAGGACGGCAAAATCGCCGCGCAGGTAGCGGCTTGTGGCGGACAGCGCGCGCAACGTCCCGGGCTCCGCGTAGATGAAATTCTGGATGATGTAACTGCGGTAAAAATCTTCACCGATGCCGGTGCTGCACGCTACGACGAGAACCACCAAGGCCGGTATCAGCGTGCTGGCGACCAAGAGCAGGCTGCGCGGCCAGCGGCCGGCGCACGGCTCGGCGCGGAGCACGCGCCACAGCGCGATGAGCACGATCACGGCGCCGAGAGGCGCCGATTGCAGCTTGGCCCACGGAGTCAGGCCCGCCAGCACGCCGCCGCAAAAAAGTGCCCAACGACTCGGTGCGCCGGGCCGCCATAGTGCGAGCGCCGCTCCGCTGAGCAGGACCAGCGGGACTACTTCAGAGGAGAAATGGTTGAAATCGACGTCCGTGACCGCCGCAAAGAAAAGCCCGGCCGGCAGGAGACCGAGACTGGCCGCTCGCCGGTGCGAATGGGCGAGGATCAGGCGGAAGCAAAACGTGAACGTCAGCCCCAGCGCGAGTAGCGCCATCACCCGGGCTGCGAAATAGTCGAGCGGCAGCCCGAGCCACAGGATGGGCAGCAAGGCAAAGGAGGTCAGCGGCCCAGCCGTCATGCCGTCCACTGAGCGCCAGAAAATCGGATCGTGCCGCAGCGTCAGGGCTCCCGCGATGAACTGGCTCTCGTCCGGATTCAGCTCGTCATGCGTGATGATCTGCGGCCAGCGCAACGCGGCCAGCGTGAGCAACAGGAGGAGAGGGAAAAGCCAGCGTGTGCGCCAGGACGCCGGCTCCGGTGCGGCAGGCGCGCGAAAGGCGTGCCACAATAAGAGAGCCACCGGCACAAGGGCTGTGCCGAAGTAGAGCTCGGGGTGTCTATCGAGCCAGCTCCAGAATGAAATCATGGCTCAAGGCAGACGCTAGTCTGCCACCGCGGAAGGTGGGAGAGGTAAGGCAACAAGGGGAATCTATCGTTCTTTCGGCGCGCGCTTCACGGCCCTGAAGCGCGAACCGTCAGAAGGGCGCCGATAGGTCCAACCAGCTGGCGTTGGTTTCGGCGTGGCGGGCGATTTCCTCCAGGATTTGGGGTGTCGCCGTGGCCGGGCGCCAGCCCCAGATCCGCTCGGCCTTCATGGCGTCGAGCACGATCCAAGCGATATCGAACGGGCGGGGAGCACCGTCCTGCACGACGGTGTGCGGGCCGAAGCGGGCGCTGCACCAGTCGCTCAACTGTTTCAAAGACATGGCCGATACCGCGCCGCCGGAGACATTGATCAGCCGCTCGCTCGCGGCGATCTTGCCGGCGGAGACCTGCTTTTCGATCAAGGTGACGAGATCGCGGGGATGCAGGCAGTCGCGCACTTGATGGCCCTGTCCGCCGAAGCCGAGATACTTCAGCGGGCGCTTCTGCTTCCAGCTGTGAATCCAATACGCGAAGATGCCTTGGTCGGCGCGGCCGAACTGGCCGGCGCCGGCCAGCACGCCGCAGCGATTGATGAACACGGGGAAGCCAAACGTTTCGCCGTATTCGAGCGCCATCGCCTCGGAAGCCAGCTTGGTGGCACCGTAGAGGGAGATCGGCGCACCGGTGGAGTAGGTTTCGTCCAACCCGGCCGGCGTCAGGCCGCGCGGCAGCGTTTGCGTCGCGTCCGGCACGAAAGCCCCGTTGCGAACCGCGACCGGCAGCGTCGCGAGTGGCTCGATCGCGTAGACGCGGCTGGTGCTGAGAAGGACAAAGCCGGCTTTGCGGGCCTTGCAGTATTCGAGCAGGTTGATCGTGCCGCCGAGATTGTGCTCCACGAGCTGACGGCTGCTGGTTTTGCCATCGACTCCCGCCAGCACGCTCGGGTTGGCGGCGGCGTCGATGACGAAATCCGCATCAGGAAGTGCGTCGACGTCGCTGGGGGCGCGGAGATCGGCGTGGTAAAGTTTCACGCCGAGAGCCTTGAGCTCGGCCCGGTTCGTTTCGCTGCCGGGACGGATGAAATTGTCAAAACCGGCGACGCTATGTCCGCGGCCGGAGTGGAGCAGAGTCTTGGCGATTGTGCTGCCGACGAAACCGCAGACGCCAGAAATCAGAAAACGCATGATCCCGAGCTAAACATCCGGCATTTTCGAGGGGAAGCGGAAACCGGTGTTTGCCGCCCCTGCGACTGCCAGGCGGGCGCGGCACGGGCCTCTCGCGCCGCGCCGTCGGGGCAATCACTGAATTGCCACGCTCGCGAACTCCACCGCCGCTGCGGTCGTGCGGGCGTGCAGAGTGACACAGAGACGGTCTCCAGGCTGATTGGCCGGCAACGGCAAATTGATCTGCGCTATTCCGTCGCGTCGTGGCAGTCCGGCCAGATCGCTCCGGGCGAGGATGGCGCGCGTGCCGTTCGCGCGGACGCGCTCGACGACCAACTCGACCTCGCTCGGATTCATCGGCTTCAACGCGACTGTCAAATGCCGGTCGGACGGCGTGAGGTTAAACTCGAGCTTAACGGGCCCTGTCGCGCGCAGGAGGGCCGGGGCGTCCGTGCCGACGAGTTCTGCCCGGTCGAATTCCGTTGCGGTCGGCAGGCGGTTGAAATGCGGAAACTGTTCGGCGGCGTAGAGCGAGCGGCGCACGGGACTCAGATTCTCGATGCACAGCCAATCCCAGGCGTTGTTCAAGGTCGGGCCGGGGAGCGCGCGGATTTGCACGTGGGTGCCGTAGGCGAACGGCGGCAGCACGATGCGGCGCTCGAGGCGTTCGCCGGCTTTGAATTCCAGGCGCTCCTGCAAAATTCGGCGCTCCCCGCGCGGGTCGACCAACTCGATCGCGATGTCTGCACCGTCCGAATGTCCCTCGGCCAAGGCGCGGGGATGGAAACGCACGGCGAGATCCAGCGCTCGCGTCGACGGGTCGAGAATGCAGTAGGCTCGCGCCGGAGCCGGCAAAACGACTGCCCGGTGGCCTTCAAGCGTCTCGAAATGCGCTCCATCGACGAGGGTCATTTCGTAGGGAACTCCGGGCGGTGACTCGATTTGGCGTGCACGTGCCGCCAGATTCGACGCTTCGGCGGGCGTGAGCGGTTGATCGGCCCAGCGGTCGTTGCGGATATACACGCGCGAAAAGCCGAGGTCGATCAACGCAGTGTAGTGACGCCGGATCTCCGCCGCGAGTTCGGGAAAGTGCTCATGCCCGTATTTGTTGCGATCCGTGTAGAAGAAGGCGCCTTCACCGATCGCATCCACGAAAAACGGAGGAAGTGCGGCGCGGAAGTCGGCGAGAAAAACCTGGCGAATCGGGTCGTGGCCGGGTTGCTCGCTGGTGGCCCAGAACGTGTGCGTGTCCCGAGTGGCCTGGGGCATGCCGGCCTCGATGTAGGTGCGAGCGGACCAGCCCCAAATCGCGAGTGTATCGCCCGGGCGGCGCAGCGCCCGGAGGATGGCGCCGTCTCCGTGCGCCGGCCGCTGCCACTGATCGAGCAAGCCGCCGATCATGAAAGGCACTCCGTGTTGGGCCCGCCAAGCGAGTGGCGCCGCAAAACCCATCACGACAAAACCCGCCAACAGCGCTCTCCGCCCATTCGGTCCAAAGCCGCGCCAGCACTCTTTCAGCGCCGTCGCCGCGAGCAACGCCAACGGCGTCACGGCGAGCAGCAGGTAGTGGAGAAACTCACGGCGCGGCACCGCGATCGCGAACGTCGCCGCGCCAAGCCACACCACGGCCACCCAGAACAACTCGCTTGGCCAGCGTTTTTGCCGACCGAGTGCGACGCTCGCGCCCACCGCCAGCACGGCTGCGATCAAGAGGAGCGCGGTGAATTGTCCGAACTCTGTCGCGCGTCGCAACAGACCGGGCAGTGAGGACGGCAGGTTGGCCGTCGCGTCGACATAGGCTGCGTTTTGCAGCACGTAGCGATGGAGCATCACCTCGAACACCCCGGTCCATGCCGTCATGACCGCGAAGGTCAGTGACGCCGCCAGGCCGGCCAACGTGACGCTGATCAGCGCAGTGATGCGTGCGGTTACCGCGGTGGCCGACGACCACGCGAGCCAGGCGATCCAGAGCAACAAGACGCCGGCGATCGGCACGCCTTGCAGCTTGGCCCAGGGAATCGCGCCCGCCGCCACCGCCGCAAAGCGCAGATTCCACAAACCGCCGGCGGCATCCGTCCGGTAGCGCACGATCAGCCAGAGCGAAACCGGACCGAGCAGCAGCGTGACATGCTCCGAGGAGTAGTGGAAAAAATCGGGATCGATCGTCGTTGCGAAGAACAGGACCGGCGGCAGCACGCCGAGCCGGGCGACCGGCTCCTCCGTGATTCGTCGCAGGGCGCAATAAAGGGCAAAGCCGCCGCCGCCCGCCATGCACAGGCCGGCTAGTCGACCGGTGAAGAAATCGAGCGGCAGCCCGAGCCACGCGATCGGTAGCAGCACGTAATAGTTCAGCGGTCCGGAGGTCGTGCCGTCGACCGAGCGCCAGAAGACGGGATCGCGCGCGAGCGCCATGGCCCCGCCGATGATCTGGCCTTCATCGGGATTGAATTCCGATGCCGCCAGCAGCCACGGCCATCGCCATGCCAGCAGCGTCAGCGTGATCGCTAACGCGCCGAACCACGGAGACCGCCCATACGGTGCAGTCGCACGAAAATGGGGCGCCAACGCCCACGCGAGCAGGAGCGCCATGGCTGGCCAAGCGAAGCCCCAATAGATTCCCGGATGGGTATCGAGAGTGAAGAAGAGGGAGTGTAGCATTCCATTGGCCCGGCGCAGAGAACTACCCGGGCGATGAATCCGCGCGCCAGAGAAAAATTACGGCGATAGATCGGAGAAATCCCGGCTCCTGCACCGGCGTTGTCGGCCTGGGCCAGCCGAAGCGCCGATGCAGGAGCGGGACCCTACTGAACACTGCCGAGCCGGCCGGATCCGGCCGGCTCGGATGTCCGCTACGACAGCGCGGGGGCTTGGACCCGCTATTTCGCGGCGCAAAAAATCCGGCGCGGCCGGGCCGCTCAGAACGTGGCCGTCAGCGACAGTGAATACGTTCGCCCCCGCCAGTCGCCGTAGGGCTGCACGCCGGCGCCGGCGTCGTCGCCGACAAATTTCGGGTAGTCGAAGCCGGAGAGGTTGTTCACCCGGGCCTGCAGGCGCAGGCCGTAGCGCTTCGTTTTCAGCTGTAGCAAGCGCACGAGGTCGGCTTGGGCGTAGGCATCGAATTGCCAGTAGGCGCGAACGCGCCGTTCGCCTTGCTGAATCCATTGGGTGGATGGCAACAGACGGGAGTGGAAATACTGGCCGTCGAGGCCGAAGCCATAAGTGCGGTTCGACCAGCCGGCGCCGAAATTGGCGCGGTAACGCAGCAGGCCGGGCGCGGTGCCGTCAGGATGATTCAGCTGGTCGATCGTCGGCGAGTTGGAGAACACCTGCCGCTGATAACGCTGGTAGTAGAGCAGACGTCCGCGCGTCTCGAGCGTGCCGCCGAATATTCCCGTCCAGGCGTAGTCGAGCGCGAGCGTCCAGTTTTGCGAGTGGCGCGAGGAGGCGTTGATGCTGCCGACGATCAGGCGCGTCACGCGACCGACGGTCTCGCCGGCCTCGGGGGCGCTGCGCTCGACGCGGTCGGGCAGCAACGTCTCAAGCGTGAGCGTGTCGTCCTTGGTGAGCGCGAGGATCTCGTTGGTTTTGCGCGTATCGATGAAATCGAGCGACGCGCGGAAATGGTGCGTGTCGCCCCGCTCGAAGACGAATCCCGCGGTTTGCGTGACCGCGTCTTCGGGCGGGAGCAGCAGGTTCACGTCGTCGTCGATTTGCGTGAGGTAGGTTTCGTTGTTCCGCCGCGGGTCGGTGATGAACTGCTGGTTCACGCCGCCGCCCGGTCCGCCGGGGCTGGCCACGCCGCGGCTGAGTTGCGGCGTGGGGAAGCGCTTCGAGGAAGTCACGCTGCCTCGGAACGTGAGGCCGCCGGCGAAGCCCGCCTTCAGGCCGAAGGTCGGGACCGTGTTCACTTCGTTGGATTGATCGGAGGCGACGTAGCGGACGGCGACGTCGGCTTCGACTTGGCGCAGCCATTTCGGCAACCAGCGCGAAGGAAGCAACGGTGCCTGGAGCTCGGAGAAGAAGCTGTAGCGCTCGAGTTGGCGACCCTCGCGGATGTTCGGTCCGTCGGCCGGCGTGCCGTCGGCGTAGAAGTCCTGCTCGGTGTAATCCTCGAGCCGCAGCATGCGGTAGTCGGCGCCAGCGATGAGACTGGCGCGGCCGGTGGGGAGACTCAGCTCCTGATTCGTGACGCGGGCGGAAACGTCGAGGGTGCGATAATCGCCGAGAGTGACGAAGCGATCGCGGCCACCGCGATAGATGAGCACGGAATCGTAGAAGGCCTGCGGCGGTTCGAAACGTTGGGTGTCGCGCAGCGGGTTGTAGAGGCCTTGATCGACGAGCGCCTGCCAGCGCTCGGGATCGGAGGCGGAGAGGCCGCGGTATTTGACCACGTTGCGCGAGACCTGCGCGTCGGCCGAGACGCGCCAGTCGCGCGGCAGGCGAAGCAGGATGCCGCCCACCGCGGAAGAGAAATCGATGCGGGCCTCGCTGTAGTTTTCGCCGAGCAACGGAGCGGTTTCGAGCAGCGTGATGTCCACCGGTTGGCCGAACGGATTGAATGGCGAAGTGGGCGCGAGCGTCAGGTTGCCGGTGAGCACGTCGAGCCCGCGGTTCATCACGGTGCGCGAGTGCGTGGCGTCGATGCCGACCTGAATCCACGGCCACGGATCGTAGGTGACTGAACCGAAGAACGCCTCGCGCCGCTGGCGGCGGCCGTAGGGGGAATCGAACGTCAGCGGCGAAGCGGAGAGTCCCGCGGGTGAATCGTAGAAATCACGCTGCGCGACGCCGGCGCGACCATTGAACACCGCGAGGCCGCCGTTGCCGTCGGCGCCGGGCGCGACCGACGTGAAGCTCGCGCTGCCGGCGCCGAAAAGCGGCGAGCCGTCGGCGCTGCGCACGTTCGGCGTGGCGCGGTAGAGCGAGTCCTGCGGAACGTTGAGCGAGCGATCGTGGCGGCGACGGAAACCGAGTTCGGCTTCCGTGGGCGGTTCCGAAGCCGTGAGCACGGCGTTGAGGCGCACGCGGAGTTTGTTGTCGAGGAGAGACTGGCCGTGTTGCAGCGAGAACGACGTCTGCGGAGCATCGTAGCCGGCGGCGGCGTTGGTGTAGGTGGCGTTGACCTCGGTGGCGGTGACGTCCGGGCGCAGCACGATGTTGATGACGCCGCCGACGGGATTGCCGCTGTAGATAGCCGAGGCGGAGGCGGGGAGGACCTCGACCTGCTGGATGAGTGAGAGCGGAATGAAGTTCACGTCGGCCGGCTGCGTCTGCCCGACGCTCGTCTGCACCTCGGGCAGGCGGCGGCCGTTGATGAGGATCACGGTTTCGTTTTCGCCGTAGCCGCGGAGCTTGAGGTTGGTGCTGCCGGCGATGCCTTGGTTGAGATCGAACGCGCCGCTCTGCTCCGGCGGGCGCGCGGCGGCGTCGCCTTCGAGGATGGCGCGCTGGAGGAATTCGTTCAGCGCGACGACGCCGCTGCGGGTGATTTGCTCGCGCGTGTAGATCGTATAGGGGAGCGCGTCGTTCTCGCCGCGCGGGAGGTCGAGGTTACCGGTGGCACGGCGCGGGCCGAGCAACGCGGCGCTGTCGTCAAGAGGTCGCAGGCGGGCGGAGCGGCCTTGGACGATGTAGGGTTCAAGCGTCTCGAGTTCGCGCGCAGGCTGGAAGCGCTGGTCGGCGAGTTGCGAGATGCGGCCGGCTTCGACCTCGATGTTGTCGATGCGCAGCGGTTGCCAACCGGCGGCGTGGGCAAAGAGTTGATGCCGGCCGGCTGGCACCGAGGCAAAATGGAACTGTCCGCCGGTGTCGGTGACCGCGGCGAGCCGCGTGCCGGCGAGCGCGATCGAGATGCCGGCGGCGGGCTCGCCGTGCGCGAGCAGGAGGCGGCCGGTGATCGTGCCGGTCGTTTGTTTGACGGAGCGGACGACGTATTTGCCGCCCGCATAGCGGCGGGCGGCGAAGCCGG
The DNA here is from genome assembly GCA_023432225.1 of Verrucomicrobiota bacterium. Taxonomy (GTDB): domain Bacteria; phylum Verrucomicrobiota; class Verrucomicrobiia; order Opitutales; family Opitutaceae; genus Didemnitutus. The sequence continues at coordinate 145,684 of JAEYUW010000033.1, read as the reverse complement.
TGTTGGCGAGCAGGCGAGCCAGCGCAGCTTCGGGTTCGAGCGTGCCCTCGACCGCGTTGGACTGGGCGGTGCCGATTTCGTCGGACGGAAACAACACGTCGACTTTCGCCTGTTGCGAGAAGGCCAGCAGGGCGTCGGCCGCCGGCTGCGCGGGGAGATGAAACTCGATGGGAGTGGCGACGAGCGATGCGGCGAGCACGAGCATCGTGCCGGCGGCCAGTCGTCGGAGCAGGGCGGCGGGCCGGGGCATGCGTCAGCGTTCGTGGGCGAGGGTAACGTGCACGTCTCCGTGCGCGTCGCGTGAAACGGTGACGTCGAGCGCTTGCGACAGTCCTTCCAGGAACTGCGGCAGGTTATCGAGGTTGAAACTGCCGGTGAGCCGCTCGGCGGCGGCGGCGGGTGAGGCGGTGATCACGCGGTCGTGGTGGCGCGCAAAAGCCGCGAGCACATCGCGCAGCGGCGCGCGGTCGAACACGATCCGGCCGTCGCGCCAGGCGAGATAAGCGTCGAGTTCCTTGGTGCTGAGCGTGCGCACGGTGTCGGCGGCGTATTGCTCGCCGGGGGCCAGCGCGAGCGGCTTGGTGGCGTCGGGGTGGCCGGGCTGCACCTGCACGGAGCCTTCGAGCACGGTGACTTGGAACGGCGTGATGTCGTCGGCGCGCACGTCAAATTGCGTGCCGGTGACGCGGACGGTGCCGCCGGGCGTCTCGACGAAGAACGGGCGGGCCGGATCTTTGGCGACGCTGAAGAACGCCTGGCCGCGCGCGAGGCGGACGCGGCGTTCGGTCGCGCTGAGCGTGGCCGTGAGTTGCGTGTGCGCGTTCAGCTCGATGCGCGAGCCCTCGGCGAGCGCGATGGACTGGCGCTGCGCGGCGGCGGTGGCGAACTCGGTGGCGGCGGGCGGCGTGGTGTGGCCGGTCCAGAGGATGACCGCGACGGCTGCCGCGGCCGCGGTGAGCATTGCTCCGACCCACATCGGTCGGAACAACCCGGGGCGCGGACGGGCAGTCGTAAGCTCGCGGTTGGTTTCCACCGGCGTGTCCGGGATGCCTGCCAGCAACGGCAACTGCTGTTCGAGGTCGGCGGAAAACTGGCAATAGGTCGAGAGCGCGACGCGGTGCGTGGGAGCGGCGGCGAGCCACGTGTCGAGCGCGGTGCGTTCGCTGGCGGTGAGGACGGAGCCATCGAGCTTGGCGGCCCAGAGTGCGGCTTGCTCGTCGACGGCGGGATCGAAGTGTTCGTGGTGTGGATTCATGACACGCCCTCCGGGGTGACAGCGGTGGCGTTGGTGGGAGGAGAATCGTCGAGCGCGGCGCGCAGGAGACGCAGGGCGCGCGCGTGTTGTTTTTCGACCGTGCTGATGGCGATGCCGAGGCGGTCGGAAATTTCCTGGTGGGAGAGCAACTCGACCTTGCGGAGGAGCAACACGGTGCGGCAGCCCTCCGGGAGCTGCGCGATGGCGGCTTCGAGACGGGCGAGTTCCTGGCGGGCGATGACTTGTTGCGCGACGCCGGGCTGGGCGGCGGCGGTGTGGTCGATGGGCGCTTCGCCGGGGGCGATGGGGGAGATGGCGCGACGCTTCAGGCGGTTGATGGCGAGGCGGCGCGCGGTGGTGTAGAGGAGCGCCTCGGGTTTTTCCGCGGCGTCTTTCTGGACCGTCGGATAGACGCGCATGTAGGCGTCGTGGGCGATGTCCTCGGCCTCGGCCTCGTTGCGGAGGAGGCGCGTGAGGTAGCGGCGCAACGGCGCGACGGTGGCTCGGTAAAGCCCGGCAAAATCGCGACGGTTGTCCGGTGATTCAGACATCGCGCTGCGGTCGGCAAACGACGGCGCAGCGTCGACCGCCTCGGCCAGCGCCGGTGCGGCGGTGGCGGAGGTGTAGACGGAGCGTTCGGCGGTGATGGGAGGCACGGCTGCCCATGGAGACAAACCTAGGCCCCGGACCCGCTACTCGGCCACGTCGAAATTTCGGCGGGAAATTCTGCCATCAGCCGAAGTCTGCGATCGCAGGGCGGCGCGAAATTTAGCGCGGGAGTAGGGGGATGGGGCAGTTCGCTGGTCATGAATAGGATGCCAGTCCGAACACTGCCCCTGCTCCTGCGGCCAAATCCTGCCGATCCATCGGCGTCGTTGGACCGCCCCCGGGCTGATCGCTCGTGGGTGATCGTGTTTGTGGCGGTTCTCGTGGTCGGGCTGCTCTGGGCGGCGGTGGCGCGCGTGGCGTGGGAGGATTACTACATTACCTACCGGGCGTCGAAGAACCTAGCGGAGGGGCACGGGCTGGTGTTCACGCCGGGCGAGCGCGTGCATTCGTTCACGTCGCCGTTGGGCGTGCTGCTGCCCGCGCTGAGTTATGTGCTCACGGGGCGGAGTTCGGATGATGCGGCGTTGTGGGTGTTTCGCGTGATGTCGTTTTCGGCGTTGGCGGGGGCGGCGTGCTGGGTCTGGCAAACGGTCCGGAGCCTGCGACCAGCCCAGCCGTGGCCGGCAGTCGTGGCGGTGACTTGGCTGGCGACCGACAGCAAAACGGTCACGTTTGCGGCGGGCGGGATGGAGACGGGCGTGTTGTTGTTTTTTCTATGTTGGGCGGTGTGGGCGTGTTTGACGGCGCCGCGCCGCTTCGTCGTCCATCTGGGCCTGGCGTGGGCGGGCTTGATGTGGAGTCGTCCGGATTCGTGCGTTTACATCGCGGTGCTGAGTGGCGGGCTCTTGCTGCTGTCGCGTCGGGAGAACGGCGTCATGCTCCCTCGTCGGCAGGTGCTCCTCGAGATCGTGAAGGCGGGCGCGCTCTGTGCCGTGCTTTATCTGCCGTGGTTTGTGTGGGCGTGGAAATATTACGGGAGTCCGGTGCCGCATACCATCCTCGCCAAGGGATTGTTTCAGGACAACTCGGTCGGCGGCTTGCTGCACTACGTCGCCTCGCTGCCGCGGGCGCTGTGGGAGGGACGGACGAGCGTGGAGTATATCTTTCCTCCTTACTACGGACACCTGCCGGCGCAGCTGGAAGGCATGCGGCCCGGGCTGTTTTGGCTGGCGACTGCGATGCTCCTGCTGGCGTTCGTTCCGGGCGTGTCGCGCGCGGTGAGGTTTTTGGCGGGGTTCTACCTGGGCGGGAATCTCTACCTCACGGTGGTGGTGAAGGCGCCGGCTCCGTGGTATGTGCCGCAGGTCGCGTGGCTCGGAATGCTCGCGCTCGTCCTTGCGCTGGCGGAACTGGCGGGAGATGCGGCGACGTCGCGCTGGCGACGCTGGTCGGTCGGGATCATCTCGACGCTGTTGGTGAGTGGCTCGTTGCTTTTGACGGCTGTGACGGCGCGTCAGTGTCAGGTGACGATGGAGGTGGTCGAGCAGCCCGTGCGCCGGGCGGTGGGCGAGTGGTTGAAAAAGCACGCGGCGTCCGAACACGACACGGTGTTCCTAGAGCCGCTCGGCTACATCGGTTTCTATTCCGGTTTGAAGATGTTCGATTTCCCGGGGCTCTGTTCGCCGGAGATGATCGTGGCGCGGAAACTGGCTCCGTCGCGCTCGTATCCGTATTCGTGGGGAACCTTGATTCCCATGCTGCGTCCCGACTGGCTGGCGATCCGGCCGTTCGAGCGGATCGAGATCGGCAAAAACGACGCGCAGTTGCTGGCGTCGAACTATGATCTCGTGAAAGTATTCGACGCGACGGAAACGCTGCGGGCGCGGCGATGGGTGCCGATCCCGGGCAGTCCCGGTCACGACGCGATTTTCGAAATCTATCATCGCAAGCCGGGGGCGCCGCGCGGACGTGAGGGAGTGGTGTTCCTCCCGGTAGCGCTGAAGGACTTCACGGCGATCGAGGCGCTGATACCGGTTGAAGACACCGGCAACGGCCTGTCCGCTCACGCGCCCTCGCGCCTCGTGCTTCCCGTGCGGGAGGGCGTGATGCATCTGACGGGCGGTTTCGGTCTCTACGATGGCGCCTATACGCAGCCGCCGCCGAACGTGACAGACGGCGCGGTGTTCACGATCTCGCTGATGCTGCCCGATGGCTCGACGCGCGAGTTGCTGCGCCGGGCGCTCGATCCGGTGGTGCGGCCCGAGGATCGCGGCCTGCAGCTTTTCGCCGTGCCGCTGGGGGCGGCGCCCGCCGGAACGAAGGTCGAGTTCAAGATCACGTCCGGGCCGGCCGGTAACACCGCCTTCGACTGGAGTTACTGGCGCGGGCTGACGTTCGAAGTGCGCATGCGGCGCGAGTGACGGCTGCGAACATGACAACGCCGGCGGTTTACGCCGCCGGCTCGAATAACAAAGGCTGAAAAATTACGCCGTTTTCGGGCGCGCTTTCCAGGCCTCGACGATCTGGCGGATGGTTTCCTCGAGCGAGACGCTGATGTCCCAGCTCGGGTAGTGCGCGCGCATCTTGCGCAGATCCGAGTAATAGCAGATGTGGTCGCCGGCGCGGTTCTGATCGACGTAGGTGTAGACCTGTTTCTTGCCGGAGAATTTTTCCGCGATCTGAAACGCCTCGAGGATCGAGCAGGAGTTGTTCTTGCCGCCGCCGAGATTGTAGACCTCGCCGGCGCGCGGCGCGGCCACGAACGCGGCCATGAAGCGCGCGACGTCGAGCGAGTGAATGTTGTCGCGCACCTGCTTGCCCTTGTAGCCGAAGACGCGGTATTCGCGGCCCTCGAGGTTGCACTTCACGAGGTAGCTGAGGAAGCCGTGCAGTTCGACGCCGCTGTGGTTCGGGCCGGTGAGGCAGCCGCCGCGCAGCGCGCAGGTGGGCATATTGAAGTAGCGGCCGTATTCCTGGACCATGACGTCGGCGGCGACCTTCGAAGCGCCGAAGAGCGAGTGCTTCGACTGGTCGATCGTGAACGTCTCGGCGATGCCGTGCGCATAGGCCGGATCGGCGTAGTCCCAGCGCGTCTCGAGTTCGGCGAGTTTGATGGAGTTGGGCGCGTCGCCGTAGACCTTGTTCGTGCTCATGTGCACGAAGGGAGATTCGGGGCAGGCCTGGCGCGCGGCTTCGAGGAGATTGAGCGTGCCGACGGCGTTGGTGTCGAAATCGTCGAAGGGGATCGCGGCCGCGCGATCGTGCGAGGGCTGTGCGGCGGTGTGGACGATGACGGACGGCTTCAGCTGCTTGACCAGCGCGAGCACGCCGGCGCGGTCGCGGATGTCGAGCTCGTGGTGCTGGAAGCCCTTCAAGTCCTGCGCGAGGCGCTGCTGGTTCCAGCGCGTGTCACCTTGCGGGCCGAAGAAGACGGCGCGCTGGTTGTTGTCGACGCCGTGCACAGTGTAGCCTTGCGCAGCGAAGTAAACGCACACTTCAGAGCCGATGAGGCCCGAGGAACCGGTGACGAGGATGGTCTTGGCCATGGGAAAAAGAGAGGGTCACGCTACGACGTGCCCGCTTGCTGGCCAGTCGAAACCCGCGGCGATGACGGGGGATTAGGCGCGGCGGCGGGCGGACATAAGGCTGGCGGCGACACCAATCAGCGCGACCGCGAGCACGGCCAGCAACGTGGGGCGGACGGCGACGGAGCGCTCCGCCTCCCAAGCAGCGGCGCGGCGAGCGGCGGCCGCGGCACTTTCGGCCGGTTGCGGTGGCGCGATGGCGAGCCAGCCTTGGTCGGCGGTGCGACTGTCACGGAGCACGAGGCGGGCGGCGCGTCCGCGCCAAGCGCTCACGTCGATGCTCCAGAAGCCGACATCGCGCGGCGCAGGCAGATCGCAGCGCACCGCGGCGTCGGCGGTGCCGGGCGAGGAACCTTCGACCACGAGCGTGAGCGAGTTGTCCGGCGCCGAGGGAAAACCGGCGACCGGCACGACCAGCCAAGGCGAAGTGAGCGTGAACGGCTGGCTGCGCACCGTGCCGGTGAAGTCCGGGCCGTCGAGATGCGTGCCGACAAAAAGATTGCGCAACGATTCGGGCGATAGGTTCGCCGCGCCGTCGAGGCGTTCGACCGGATAGCTCGTGGCCGTGACAAATTCGTAGCGCAGCTCGCGCAGCGCGTTTGCCGGATACACCAGCGCATCGCGACGCTCGATCGGTTCCCAGGCGAGCGGACGGGGCCAGAGCAGAAATGCCCCGAGCGCGCCGGCGCCGAGCAGCGCACACGGAAGCAGCGGCGACGCGCCGTCGGGCAGCGCGGGCGCGAGCGTCGCCTTCGGACGGCCCGCGAGTCCGGTGATCGTGAGCAGGCCTCCGAGTGCGAGCCAGAATTTCCACTGCGCGGCGATGAGGTAGCCGAGGTTCGGCGCGGAACCCGACAGCGTGATGCGGCGCGGGAGCAGCGCCGTGAAGCGCCGGTCATCGAGCAGGCGCGTGATCGTCGCCGGCTCGGAGTAAATCAGGTGGCGACCTTCCTCGCTCGTGAGCGCCTTGGCGTTGCCGTGCCGCACGTAGGCGGTAACGGCGTTTTCGCGGAATGCGGCGAGTCCCGCGCTGTGCTCGTGGAATTCACGCACCGCGCCGGTGGTGTTGAGCGCGTGCAGGCCGAAGATGACAGCGGCGCCCCAGGCGAGCGCGACGGGCGCCCAGAACCAGCGAGCGCCGGCGAGTCGCAGCGCGATCACGCCGTTGGCAATCACGCCGAGCGCGAGCAGATCAGCGTGGCGTGACGCGAACTCCGCGCCGCCGCCGTTGCGCGCGAGAGCGAAGGCGGCGGCTTGCGCGATGGACCATAGGCCGAAAACCAGCAGCGTGCGGTCGAAGGCGGATGCGGTGTGGGCGTTGCGCAGGCGCAGCGCCAAAGCGAGCAACGGCAAATTGAGCAACACGGCGGCGGCGGGAATCGCCAACGGCCAGCCGAGTTGGTGCAGCCATGCGTGCAGGAAATCGTGCATCCCCGGTGCGGGTTCGGCCGATGACGAGCGCTGCGCCACGAGCATCAGCCCCGCGCCGAGAGCGGCGAGTCCGAGCGGCGCCAGCCAGTCGCGGCGGACGCGCGGCGCGATCCAGAGGTTCACGAGTGCGACGAGGAGCGGGGCGGTCCAGAAGGCACCGAGCGTAAAGAGTCCGGCAAGTCCCGCCGCGTGCGCGAGCCACCAGCCACGCGAGCCGATGGCGTGGGCGAATGAGCCGCGCACGAACACGAACACGCACAGCAGCGCGAGCGGCACGTGCGATGGGAAGCCCCACGTGATGTTCTCCCACGCATGCGGCAGGCACGCGGTGGCGAGCACGAGCACGGTGGCGAGCAAGGCCGCCAGCGCCCCGAGGTGCCGCCGCAGCCAATCGCACAGCAGCGCGGCCCACGTGGCGTGCAAGGCGGCGTTGATCACCATCTGCAGCCGCGGCTCCCACGAGCCGAGCACGGCAGCGTCGAACCAGGCGAGCACGCGCGTCCAGAGCGGAATCTGCCCGTCGTGCGGTTGGAGAAATGCACTCAGGCTCAGTTCGCCGCGCAGCCACGGGCCGATGATCTGTTCCGCCTCGACCTTCCATTGGTCAAACAGCGGCACGTCGCTCGCGTGGAACAGCACTTCGCGCAGCCGCGCGCCGAAAACGAGAAAGCCGATCCCGACCGCCCACGTCGAACGAGGCCAACGGGCGAGAAACTCGAGCGTGCGGTGAAACGCCGCTGCCGCCGGCGCGCGCCAGTCGCGCGCCACGTCCACGACGAGCAGCAGCGCGAAGAAGAGCAGCAACGGGAGCGCGGGCGCATAAGCCGCGGTGTAGAAATTCGGGAACGCGGTCGTGTGAACGAGAATGTTGAGCGCGAGCTCACCGGCGCCACCGGCCCAGGCGCCGACCGCGAAGGCGAACGGCCACGAGAAGCGCCGTGCGCGGACGAGTTGCACGAAGCGCACGAGCGCCGCGAGGTGCGCGAGCACGATCAGCGTCGTGAGCCACGGACCGACGTTGCGGCCGAGCCAGCGCAGCACGTTGAGCTTTGCGCCATCGAGCTCGCGCTGGGCGGGCAGTTCGATGTGCGTGGCACGCGGTGAGTGGCTGATGCGGTCGTGCGTGATATCGCGGAAGAGCCGCACTTCATCGTCGGTGCCGACGCTGTAGGGCGTCGTTGGTTCGAAGTTGGAGAAATCAAACGCGCCGCGCAGAAAACGTGGCGCGCCGTCGCGGATCGCAGCGGCGTGGTCCGGATGCCAGACGGGGGCGAAGCCCGAGCGCGGGCCGCGCGCGGGAATTTTTCCGGCGTTGCAGGCGCGGTTCACCTCGTCGGCGATGCGCCGGTAAAACGCCAGCGCCTCGCGCGCGCTGCCGTAGTGACCGGCCGCCGCGACTGCGTCGCGAAACGCCCACATGAACCAGCCGGCGGCGATCTGGCGCTCGTCGCGTTTGAAGGAAATGTCGTCGGCCCAGCCGTAGCCGATCTTCCCTTCGAAATGCGGCCGCAACTCCGCGAAGGCCGGACTGACTTGGTAGATCGCCTCGCGTGCCTCGCGCGTCACGGCGATGTAAGGGTAGTGCGGGCCGACTTGCACGCGGGTCAGTGCGCCGTAGGCGTCGCGAAAATCCTGGGCGTGAAACTCCGTCGGGCCGAACCAGCCGTAATGTCGCTCGTTCAGCGTGCCGACGGTGACGTAGGGCACCGCGGCGGCGATAAAGGCGACGAACAGCAGCGCGAGACTGCGACCGCGGGCGAGCGCCGGTCCGATGATGATCTGGCCGAACGCGAGCACGGCGAGCAGCGCCGTCATGCCGAGGATCCAGATGCCCTCTTCGCGTGTGAGCCAGAACAGGCCGAGCGTGAGACCGAACGTGATGGCCCACGGCAGGCGGGCGGCGATGGTGCGATCGCGCCGCAACGCGAGGGCGACGAGCGACGCGCACACGATGAGCGCGAAAGGCACGGTGAGGTGCTGCCGCAGGATGCGCGTCATGTCCTGGCCTTCGTAGGTCAGCGGATTGACGAGCAGCACGGCAAAGATCAGCAGCCGCGCCCAGCCGCCGAGCGCGAGCGGTCGCAACGCGCGGACCGCGAGCGCACAGGCACCGATGTAGACTAGTTCTTCGGTGAAGCGCAGCGGCAGGCCGAGGTAGTGGTTCAGCGCGACGAACGCGGGGTAAATCGGTCCTTTGGCGAGCGTGAGGGTGTCGTAGGGGCCGAGCCACTGGCCTTCGGCGATGAAGCGCGCGAGCTTGAGGAACAGCTGGTCGTCGTGAATGGCGTTGCCGATCGCGTAGATCGGTTGTGCGCGCAGCAGCGCCAGCTTGACGACGGCGAGGGCTACCGCGAGCCACGCCCACCAATGCCTGCGCAGCGACGCAAGCGCGGTCGGTGAGCTCTCGCGGGCGTCGTTCACTTGATCTCGATGCCAGTCCAGGCCGTCCAGTCCCACGAGTGGTTGTTGTTGGGACCGGGTTTGACGACGAGGAAGAGGCGGCCGCCGGGCTGTTGCGGCAGCGCGACGTCGAAGCGCTGGAGGCCGCGATCCTTGGCCTGGCGAATGGGGTCGAGGAAGCGCTTGAAGAGTTCGACGCGTTCGCCGCCGTTGGACCAGTAAACGATGAACTCGGCGCCGTCGGAGTTGCCGCCCTTGGTGTAAGTGCCGGGCAACATGCCGAAGCCGCCGCTGACCCGCGCGCTGCCGGCCTTGATGTTGAACGTCATCTCGCTGCGCGCGTGCATGACCATCACGGGCGTGTTGTCGATGATGGCTTCGGAGACCGGCGTCTGCGCCTCGTAAGTGAGCGGCACGGTCTTGAACATGTGGAAGCGCGTCTTCTCGGCTTCGAGGAAGTAGTCGCCGCCGTTGCCGCTGCCGTGGACCGTGCTGATCTCGACGCGCGCGGTGTCGGCGAAGAATTTGCGGTCGCCCTCGTCGATCTCGATCGAGATCTGGGCGGCGTAGCGCTCGGGCGTGCCGCCGGCGAAGCGCATGAAGCCGACGATGTCCTCGATCATCGGGTTCACGATGAAGCCGGAACGCGCGAGCGGTAGCGGCATGCGGTAGCTCGTCGTGTTGCCCTTGGTGTCCTTGAGGCCGAGGCGGACGACCGGCGGCTTGTAGAAAAAGTCACGCGCGCGGCCGAGCAGCGAGCGCGGGAGGTCGATCGTGACCCAAAGCGGTTGCTCTTTGAAGGAGCTCAGGTCAATCGGTTGGCCGGGCGCGGCTTCGAGCGTGCGCGCGGGCTTCGGCGCGATCTGCGCCCAGTCGAAGGCCTCCGGCGTCCGGCGCCACAGCTGGTAGTTTTTCTCGGAATGGACGAATTCGTAGCGGTGGAGGAAGACGTAGAGAGCGCGCGCGTCGTCGAGCATCGGAAAACGGTCGTCGATCGTCTCGAGGCGGAAGAGCACGTATTCCGGCGCGCGGTCGCTGGCGTAGTAGTCGGCGTTGAGCTGCGTGAGCGCGGGCGTGTAGGCGGAGTAGCCTTGGATGACGGGGCGCGGGCGGTAGTTGAAGCGGTTGAAGAGCGCGATGGACTGGTTGTGGCCGAAGACGTCGATCGAGGCATCCCCGACGACGGCCTTGGTCTTGGGAAATTCGTTTTCGGCGCGCATGCTGCGGAGGGCGTCACGGTAGGAAAGCTTCCACTGCGAGAAGTGCGCGGTGTTGTAGCTGTTCGCCCAGACGCGGTCCTGGAACAACTGCAGCGAGGCGCGCGCCATGCCGGGCAGCGCGTCCTCGAGGCCGAGCACGCACAGGAAGCCGGCGGGCACGAGCAGCCAGCGCTGGAGGCGGCGGAAGCGCGGGCCGTCGTCGAGCAGGGCGGGAAACGCCGTGATCGGCACCAGCGCGCAAATGAAGAAGCCGATCATGTGGCCGTCGGCGCGGACGAAGCCGTGTTTCCAATTCAGGTAAGCGAAGGCGCCGAGCACGAGCGCACCGGCGAAGCCGCGACGGCGATCCGCGCTGCCGACGATGTGGAGCAACGCGTAGACGATGAGCACGCCGAGCACGACGAGGCCCTTCCAGAGTGCGGCGGGCGGTGTGGGCAGCCCCATCGTTTGCTCGTAGCCGGAACTGATCTCGAGGGAGTTTCGGAAATACGCGGGCAGGTTCAGCAGGTTCTGGCGGCAGAGCACCCAGATGAGCAGGAACGTGCCGAAAAACCACAGGAGCTTGCGCCCGGCCTCGCCCGGGCGCTTCAGCGCGACGTCGAGCCCGCTGGCCACGAGCACGACGAAACCGGCCAGCATGAGGTTGGTGAACTTGATCGCCGCGAGCACGGCGAAGAGCACCAGCGTTGCGACGGTCCACAGCGGTTTGGGCCGATCCGTTTCGCGGATCATTTCGCAACCGAGAAGCGCGATGATGACCATCAGCAGCGAGTCCGTGTAACTGACGCCGACGAGAATCGTGACGATCCAGTAGATCGCGCGCGCGTAGCCGCTGAGGCGCATGCCCTGGCGGTAGATCACCCAGGCAAAGAACAGCGAGCTGATGGTCTGCCAGATGAGGAACGGCCAGAACGTGACGCCGGAATACGTGTTGCCCATCAGGAAGCCCAGCGGGCCATAGGTGAACACGAGGTCGCGGCCGAATTGCCAGCCCTCGACCAAGCCCTGCGTCAACACCATGCGCCACGAGGCGTCGAGCTCGGCGATCGGCTTGTTCGGATACGTGAAGATCGTGACGAACAGGACGACGAAGAACAGGGCGCGCGCGAAGCGATCCGCACGCGTGGGGGAGGAGGCTGGAACGGGTTCCATCGAGCAAACAGGGATGCCGCGCCGGGCCGGGCGCGTCTAGCGGGAAGTTTCGAGGCGCAGGTCGACCCAGAAGGTCCAGTCCGTCGCCGCGTTGTCGGCGGGGCCGGGCGCCACCACGAATTCCAGGCGGCTGCCGGCCGGCGCTCCGGTGGGCAGCGGCACGACGAAGGATTGCACGCCGCGGTCGGCGGGAATGGTCGTCGGCTGGAGCAAGCGGGAGAACACGGTGCGGCGCGTGCCGCTCGGCGCCACTACTTCGATCCGGAACTCGGCGCCGTCGGTGGGGGACTTGTTGCCGGGGGCGAACGCTTCGTCGCGGAAGCCGAAACCGCCTTGGATTGCCCGGGCATTCGGCGGCAGGGCAAACGCCAGCGTCGAGGGCGCGTGGGCGAAATACTCCGCGCGTCCGTTCACCATCTCGTAAGCCGCGCCGTAGAGCGATTGGACATATAACGGCTTGAGCGGGGTGGTCACTTGCGGGAGCTCGAACTTTGCCGCCTCGGCGTCCGGAAGCCGCCCTTCCGCGACGCGGATCGTGCGCACCGGGCCGTCGATGGCGGTGCCGTCGGCGCCGAGGGCGCGCACTTGCAGCGTGTGGTGGTCGCCGTCCACGGTGCGGAACTGGAGTGAGATTGAGACCTTGAGCGAATCGAGTGGCGCCGTGGAAACCCCGGCAGTGACGCGTCCGTCGACGAGCAGCTGCAGACCCGTGAGCTGGCGGTTCGCGCTGGTGCCGACCAGCGTGACGTTCGTCGGCAGCGCGCTGAAGGTGTCGGAGCCCAAGCTGATCGGCGCGCCGAGCTGGGCGCGGGCATCGCGCGCGACAGTGGGACGCGGCAACGGCCGGCGTCGCGCCTCATCGCGCAGCAGATAGACATCGAAGCCTTGGCCGCGGAACTGGTCGGGGTCGGCCAGCACGTAATGCGCGTCGACGAACGCCTTCAGCGCGGGAAATTTCGCCAAGGGATATTTGTGCCAGAAACGATTTTGCCCGGCGCTGCAGTCGACGAAGAACATTGGGCGCGCTGCGTCGAGTTCAGCGAGCAAGGTGTCCATCGCGCCCGGCACGATCGCGTAGCTGGTGTCGCGGCCCAGGGCGACGTTCGTCCACGGAATCATGCCGGTAAGGAACGAGCCATAGACGAAGCGCGAGGCCGGCTGGCGCCCGGAGAAGGCGTAGAACTCCGGATGGTAGCCCCAGACGAAAAGCGTTTCGCTCGGTGGCGCGGCTTGGCCGATGAATCGCGCGGTGCGCACCGAAGTGTCGAGTGGCAGTTCGCGTTCGCGCTGGGGAAGGACGCTCAAGCCCAGCGTCACCACCACGAGCGTGACCACCGCCGCAGCCACCACGCGCGTGGACCGACGCCGGTGCGGAGCGACACTCATGCCGGCGACCCACCCGAGCAGCGCCGCGGCCAGCAAGCAGAGCGCCGGGAGCGGTTGCACGAAATAGTGCTCGAAGCCGCGGCCGCCCGAAACTGCGCCCGCGAACGACGTGAGCGCCCACGCGGCGACATAGGCGCGAAACGGTTGATCGCGCTGCTCGTCGGCGGTGGGCATGCGTTGCACGAGTCGGTAGGCCGAGAGAGCCGCGGCCACGATCAGGGTGCCGAGAATCGCGGGGGCCTCATCGCAGAGCGACCACCAGAGCCGCATCGCGCTCGCGATGCGGTCGCTCGTCGCGATTTCCGGACCGTAGAGGGTGACGTTGTAGGTCCAGGCGTAGTAAACCGCGTCGCCGAGGGCACCATGTGCGGCGAAATACGCCACGGTGAGCGCCACGGGAATAATCCAGCCGATCACCAGCGACGCCACGCGCGCGAGCAATTGGCGACGTTCGCTGCGATCGCGCCAGCAGAGATACACCAAGGCGGCCACCGGTGCGACCGCGTCGAGCAAGGCGGGTTGTTTCGAGAGAAACGCCAGTCCGAGCAACATGCCGCTGGCCACGAGCCAGCGATCGGCTCGGGTGGCGCGGGCCTTCAGCCACGCCAGCGCTGCGCTCGCGGTGAAGAAAGCGACGAGCCACTCGGTGTTAAATGCGTTGGCATCGCCCTGGTAGAGCAGCGTCGTCGCGAGCGTGGCGTAGAGCACCGCGGCCCAACCGCCGACTCCCGGGTGTCGTGACGCGCGGCCGATGCGCCAGAGGAGGAAAGCCGTCGCGGCCACCAGCAGGGCGGTGAAGACGTGGAGTGCGAAGAAATTATTGCGACCGGTGACGGCGTAGAGGCCGGCGACGGCGTAGTAGGAAAGCGGCGTGCGCTGATCGATGGCGTCGCGATAAAGGACGCCGCCGTCGAGCAGCTTGTCGGCGACGGCGGAATGGATCGCTTCGTCAAGATTCCAGATCGGATGGGCAAGGCTCGGCGCGCGCAACCAGAGGGTCCAGCCGACGAGGGCGAGCAAAACGAGCCAGGGGGCAAACCGCGATGCGCGCATGGTCAAATAGAGCGCGCGCAGCGAGCGCACGCTGGCGACCGGAGGGCGTCGTCGGCGTCGTTGAGCATTTTCTAGGCGAGCGGTAGTGTGCGAAGGCGCGGCGTGCACCGTCAATCTAGGACAACTGGGCCGATCGGACCCGCCATCGGCGGGCGACGGAAAGCTTGCGCAGGCGCGGGCAAGCGGCGGAGATGTCGCGCTCATGTCCGTGCGCCCTTCTTGGATTCGTCGCCTGGCCTTGGCAGCCGGTCTCGTGTTTGCCGCACTCGCGGCCTTGCTGCCGTGGTGGAGAAATCACGGTTACCTGCGCGATTTCTACGACTACGGACTGGTGATGTCGGGCGTGGGACGCATCGCGGTCGGCGAGCGGCCGTATGCGGATTTCGTCACGCCGATTCAGACCGGCACCTTCCTGTTCAATGGCTGGGCGGAGAGCGCGGGCGGCGGGACGTATCAGGCCATGACGTGGGGCGCGGCGGTGTTGATCTTGCTCGGCGCGGTGGGACTCGGATTGATGTTTGCGCGACGCTGGCCGGCTGGAGTGGCGGTGCTCGCGGCGGCAGCACTCACGATCATGTCTGCGTCGCAGCACACGATCATCTGGCACAACGCCGTCGGAGCGCTCTGTCTGGTCATCGTGGCGTGGGCGGCCGCGCTGGCGCCGGTGTGGCGCCGCCGCCACTGGCCGTGGGCGGCGCTGGCGATGGCGGGATTGTTCATCGGGGGCATCAACAAGCTCAATGCTCACCTCGTCGCGCTCGCGTGTGCCGTGGCATGGACGTTGCGAGCGGTGGCGCGGCGTGAAACGGATGGGCGTAGTGCGCTCGCGGCGCTGGCCGGCTGGGTGCTTGCGGGCGTGGTGGCGCCGGTGACTTTCGAGATTTTCTGGAGCGGCGCGACCTTCTCGACGTGGTGGCACAACGTGATCGCGATGCCGTTTTCGAGTCGCGCGGGCGATTTCGGCTGGGTGTTGCGGCCGGAGTTTTATCTGCAGGTCCGGCACGACTACTACGGTGGCGTCACGATTCCCTGGCTCGGCGCGCTGGGCTTGGCGGCGACGCTCGGCACCGGCGTGGTCGCGTGGCGCGCAGCGGCTGGTTGGGAGAATCGCGGTTGGGCGGTCGCTGCGACAGCGTTCGCGGCGGCGGCGGGCGCGGGTTTGCTCGCGACGAACTACGAGATCGCGTGGATCGCGATGGCGGCATGGCTGGGCTTGGTCGCGGCACTTTGGATGGGGTTCGGCCTGCGGGTGCGCGGGGTCAGCTTCTGGCTGCTGATCGTAACGCCGCTCCTGGTCGTGGGCGCAGCGGCGTGGGAATCAGCGTGGCGTGGGCAACGCTCGCAGTTCGGCTACTCGACGGCGCCGCGGAAAAATTACGTGGATGCAGGCGAGGTGCACGAGGACTTCGCCTATCTGCGCGGCACGCGGGTGCCGCCGGAGATCGCGCAGACGATGAACGAGGCGCTGCAGGAGCGCGCGAAGATTTCCCGTCTGTTTCAAAAAAAGGCGTTCTACGGGCCGGGGCTCGAGTGGCTGGAACGTGTGTGGCCAGCGGTCAAGGTGCGCGGCCTGCCGCTCTGGTTGCACGACGGCACGAGCTACGGTGCGGAGGAACGCGCGCGACTGCTCGCGGCGCTGCGGCCCGGTGGCGCGTTCGATTTCGTGATGGTCACCGAAGCGCGCAACCATTGGCCGGAGGAAATCACGGCGCTGATCCGCGGCGGTTTCGCCCGTGACTACTTCGGATCGACGTGGGTGCTCTATCGTGCGCTGCCGCCGGGGGCGCCGGCCGATGCGCCGTTGGCCTTCCTCGCGCGGTTCGGGGGCAATGTCGACGCGGCGCAGCTGCGCTCGAATCTGCGCACGTTCACGCTGACGGACGGGCGGGAATTTCTCGGCGCCACGCAAGGAACCGGCACGCTGCGGTTGCTGACGGCGAGTTACCGGTTGAGCTTTGAAGCCGTCATCAAGCGCACCGACCCGGCGCTGAGTGGCGCGGTGCGATTGAAGTTCCGCGCCTTCGGTCTGGAGGGCGAAAAGTTGCTCGAGCGCGGCTCGTTTGACGCGGACTTGCCGGCGGGCGAAACGGAGAAAGTCATCACAACGACGATCGATCCGGGCGGCTTGCCGATGTTGTTTTTGATCGAGGTGCCGGAGGAGTTGACCGGCCGGATCGAAGCCGGTTGGCGTGGTTTGCGGCTTTCGCACACGCTCGACGATGCGGACGAACCGCCCGCGGTGCGACCGGGCGCGGCCACCATCCGCCCGGCGGACGAAGGTGAGAAGGCGGCGTTGTTGCCCACGGAGGCGCGGGACGCCTCCGTCTTTGTTCGCGTGACCGGAGAGCCCTCGCCTGAGGGCCTGCTCCTGACTCCCGGTGGTGAGATCTGGTTGCGGGTGAAAGGCGGGCTCGCCCTCGATTTCGCGGTGCGCTCGGCGGGGCCGCTTCAGCCGCCGGCGCTCCCGGTCGTGCGCGTCCTCTACTACAAGGGCGGCCGGCTCGACGTGCTGACACAGGACGCGATCCGGGCGGAAGATCCGGTGCAGTTCCACGCGTGGTCAGCGGAGGGCGGTGGCTGGATCGGCTTGCTCCTCGACCCCAGCGGGTCCGTGCCAGCCTTGCGCGTTAAGGTGATCAACGTCGCCCGCTAGGCCTCCGTCGCGAAACGCGATCGTCGAATCACCGGCCGATCACTCGTGCGCCAGCCACGCTTCACGCGCGAGCGCGACGTGGAAGGGCAGCACTTTCAGCGCATCGCGCTCGCGCAGCACGCGTGAGAACGCGGCGGGCGCGAGCGATTTGCCGCTGCGCTCCTTGGCGAGACACGTGCGCATCATGCGCGAGAGGCCTTCGACGTCGCCGGCTTTCACGAGGTAGCCATCCTGCCGCTGACCGATGAGATCGACGATGCCGTGCACGTCGGTGGAGACGATCGGCGTTTCGAAGGCCATCGCTTCCATCACGACTCGCGGGAACGACTCCTCGTAGCTTGAGCAGACGAACATGTCGGCGAGCACGAAGAAATCGAACACCTCACGGGTCTCCGGCACCTGCGAGAGATTTTTCAGTTCGAGCCGCGCGATGTCGCGGTTGAGCAAATCGAGGAAGATGCCGGGCCGCGCGCCCACCATCACGAAACGCACGGGCGCGGCGCCGTGGTAGTGATGGTTAAAGTGGTCGACGGCGCGGATGAAGATGTGCTGGCCCTTGCGTTCGCAGATCGTGCCGATGTTCGCGATGACGATCTCGTCGTCGCGGAAGCCGTGTTTGCAACGCATCTCCGCGCGCGTGTGACGGGAGCGAAACGCGGCGATGTCGTCGAGTTTGATCCAGCTCGGCACGAGACGGTAGTTGCCGCGGTCGGAGTCGGCGTAATAGCGCCGCGTCGCCTCGCAGAGGAACAGCGTGCGCGTGGCGCCGCCGAGCGCTTCGTGCACCAAGTGGTGCAGCGGCAGCTGGAACTTCGGCTCGAAGAACCGGAACACCGACGTGCTCTCGTGAATGTAGAACAGCGACGGCTTGCCCGCGCGTTTGGCCATCAGCACGCCCCAGAAGCTGACGAGCGTGTTGCAGACGACGAGATCGATCCGGTCCCAGTCGTCGACGTGATGCGAGAGATCGAGCAGGCGCGCGTGGAAAGTTTCTTCGTCGGGCGACGCGTAGAGTTCGCCTGCGCTCGCGACCAGGATGCGCGCGCCGAGCTGCTCGTAGGCGCCGCGCAGCGGGCCATCCATGCCCGCGAGCACTTCGATCTCGAAGCCCGCCTCGCGCACCATCCACGTGGCGTATTCGAGCAGGAAGAGCGGCGCGCCCTCGAGGTTGAGGTTGTGCGTGAGCAGCAGCAGGCGGAGTTTGCCGGCGCGATTCGTGCGGAGATTGACCGCACCGCGGCAGCGCACGCGCGTGCCGCTGAGTTCGAGCGAGGCACTGAAGAATTCGTCGCGATACAGCGGGTAACGACGCAGCCACGCGACGTGCTCGGATTCGTCGAACGTCACGCCGCGCGTCGCGCTGCCCCAGTGCATGAGCTTGGCCTGCGGCGTGTAGATGACGCGGTAGCCTTCGGCGACGACGCGCAGGCAATAGTCGACGTCGTTGTAGGCGACGCCGAAGGCCGTTTCGTCGAAGCCGCCGAGCTTGCGATAGAGTTCCGCGCGCGTCAGCAGGCAGGCGCCGGTGACCGCGGAAACCTCGCGCGCGGCGGCGTGCCATGCGACATCGACTTCGCGCTCGGGCACCTTGGCGAACGGCGTGTCGGCGAGACCGCCGTGCGGGCCGACGACGATGCCAGTGTGGTTGAGCGTCTTGTCCGGGAAAACGAGTTTGGCGCCGACGACGCCGACGTCGGGCTGCGAGAACCAGCCGACCATCTCCTCGAGCCAGCCGCGTTCGAGCGCGTTGACGTCGTTGTTGAGGTGCAGCACGAGCGGCGTGTCGATGTGCGGCAGCGCGGCGTTGACGAGCCGCGAGTAGTTGAACGGCGCGTGCGGGTCCGGCAGGCGGACAACGACGCACTGCAGGTCGTTGCGCTGCGTGATCCGCTCGAGGTAGCGCACGGCGTCGGCGTCGCGCGAGTGATCGTCGACGATGACGAGCTTCGCCCAGCGCCAGTCGACCGTCTCGTCGAGGAGCTCGACGCATTCCTGCAACAGGTGGAGCTTGTCGCGCGTGGGGATGACAATCGTGACGGCGTTCCGCGCCAGGAGCTGGTCGCTCCAGTGCAATTGCTGGAACGGCTGGCGGCGCAGATGGCCCGCTTCGGGCAGGAAGGCCGCGGCGTCGAGCGCGCGGCGGCGCATTGCGTCGTCGAGCGCGGCGCGCATTTGCTCGTAGATCGGATCGCGGAGATCGAACTCGCGCGGCGCGCCGGCCCACGCGTGGTGGCAGACCAGCGGCACGTGCGCGACGTGCGCCGCAGTCAGTTTGTCGCCGAGGCGCAACAGCAAGTCATACCACGGCACGTGTTCGAAGCCGTCGCGGAACGAGCCGAGGGCGAGGAAACGGTCGTTGCGCACGACGCTGAGCTGGCCGGGAAACAGGCCGGAGAGCGCGAACGCCGGACTCCACGCCGGTTTTAAAATCGGTGCGGAGCGCGCGCCGGCGTCGTCGATGCGATCCTCGTCGGTGTAGACGAGTTCGAGCGCGGGATCGGCCGTGACGCGCTCGGCAATCTCGAGCAACGCGTCCGGTGAGAGCCGCGAGTGTCCCGGCAACAGCGCGAGCCAATCGCCCGCGGCTTGATGCGCGGCGGCGTTGATGGCGCGCGGAAAATCTTTCGCGTTCTTGCACGCGGTGAATTTGCAGCGCGCGTCGGCGAGCGCGGGCGCTTGTTCGGCCACGAACCACGCCTCCCAGCGCGGATAGATTTGCGCGCGCAGCGACTCGGTCAGCGCGGCGAGCTGCGCCGTGGTGCAGCCGCGGGCGTCGATCACGAGCGCGAATTTCGGACCATTGCTTAGCCTCGCGGCCGACGCAGTGAGCGTTTCGCGCAGACGCGGCGTGAGGCGGTTGGCCTCCTGCCAGGCGAGATAAGGATCGGCGTTCGCGACCGGCGGCAGCGCGGCGGGCGCGTCGCGCTTGAACAGCCGATACGCGGCGGCGAACGCCTGCCAACGCGCGCCGAGTTTGCCGAGGCGGATGTGGTGGCGATCGCACGCGTCCCAGAGCAGGCGGGCGCACTGGAAAAACTCGGCGCGGCTGAACGCGGGCAGCGGCTGCTCCCATACGTGACAGGCGCGCGGGTAGAAGCGGCGCGCGAACGCGAGGTGTCGCGTGCCGTCTTCAAGCTCCGCCCAGAGCTTGATGATCGCGGGGCTCGGCGCGTGCTCGTCGATGTCGAGCATGCCGAAATATTGCGAACGGCCCGCGTAGGGGTGGCCGGGGAAAAGTTCAGCGGCTTCCTTGCGCTCGCGGTCGCCGTAATCGAGCTCGTTCTCGACCAGCGGGTGCGTGCTCGCGATGAGGCGCTTGATGCGCTGCGTCTGGTGAATGAGCCAGCCTTCGACGCGGACCTTGCCGAATTGCGTGCCGCCGACGAGTTCCGGTCGCTCGAGCGCACCGAAGAACGGCGGGTTGGGCAGGGTGTCGCACGGCACCGCGGCGGCTTCGAGCGCGAGCTGGCTGGCGAGCGGCGCGAGGTCGGCGGACGGATCGGCTCGGCGCGCTTGCAGGAGGCGGCGCAATTGGTCGGGCAGCACTTCGAGGCGAAAGCGGCCGATCGTGTTTTGGCCCTGCTTCACCTTGATCGGCGTGCGCCAAATCTCGACCCAGCGGTTCCCGGCGTCGAGCAGTTCGAGGCGGATTTCCTTGGCGCTCTTCGGCGGATTCACGCGCAGCAGGAAACCGGCGTGCGGCAAGCCGGTGTAGCCGCGGTGGTGCCGCTCGACGTGTTCGTGCGGCAGGCCGAAAATGCCCATATGCGGCACGCCGTCGATGACCGCACGGATGTCGGAAAACACGGCGCCGACCTTCGAAAGAAACCAGCCGCTGATCCACACGGGTTCGCCGCGGAAAACCCATTGGGTGGGTTCCTCGACGTCGAAGATGTAGGCGGAGTTTTCGTTCACGGGCCGGTCGGAAACTAAGGCGGACGCGCCGGGCGAGCGCAAGCCCCGCGGCGTTCGGCGCGCGGCGATGTCGCTGTGTCGACGGAGAGGCAGGCGAGACGCCTGCGCTACTTGACGACGGCGGCTTCGAGCGCGGCGACCCAGCGCGGCAGTTGCTTGGCGGGATCGTGCGCCGCGCGGACGACGCGGCGCGCGGCGTCGGCGCGGCGGAGTGCGGCGGAGGGATTCGCTTGCAGATCGAGGACCGCGTGGGCGAGCGCCAGGGGATTGTCCGGCGCGAAGAAAATCATCTCGCCGTGCGCAAACGTCGCGGCGAGTTGCGGCGCGGGCGTGGTGATGATCGGCACGCCGGACGCGGCCGCGGTGAGCAGCGTGCGCACCGGATGATCGCGCCACGCGGGACAAACGACGGCAGCGCACGCGGAGGGCGCCGGATCGGCACGGATCGACGGAGCAAAGGCGAGCGCGGCGCGGAACAAGTGTTCTTCCTCCTTATCGCGCACGTCGCTGACAATCATCGCCGGCGGCTGTGCGAGATCGGCCATCGCGCCGAGCAGCGTCGCTGCGCCGTGGCGAGCGAGGCCGCGAATCGGGGCGAGCAACGGAGCGGCCGGGTCGTGGGTGAGTCGTTCGTCGGGCGCGAACCACGCGAGGCGTGCGGCGGGATCGCGGAAAACGGGAAGACCATGTCGAGCCGCGAGCGGCGCGAGCCATTCCGAGGTTGGATCGAACAGCGCAACGGCATCGAGGTGACGCCACCAAATCTCGCGCTCGAGGCGGGCGAGTTCGGCGGTGCGTGCGATGCCCGTGGCAGCCGTGAGCTTGCGGAGGTCGACGAGTTGCACAGCGCAATCAGACGCTTCGAAGCGGGCCCGCACGGCGCCGTCTTCGGCGGCGATGACGCGCGCAACCCAACGCCCGCTCTCGCGTAGGTGCCGGGCGACGTCGAGCGCGCGGAGCGTCTCGTCATCCGGGCGCATGGTGCGCACGACGATCAGCAAACGACGCGGACGACCGGACGGCAGTGGCGGGAACTCGGCCTGCGCGAGTGAGGAAATTTCAGCGGTCGGCGCCGCCGGCGTTTCGCGCGGTCTGATGCGGCGCGCGAGCGCGAGTTGCACGGAGCTGTCGTCCAGTTCGACGTAGACGCGGAGACAGGCCGGAGCGAAGTGCGTGGCGAAGAACGGCACGGTGCCACGCACACGGCCGTGACGCGCGGCCGGCAAGTGCGGGACTTTTTGCGCGAGGACGTCGTCGGTCAGGCCGCTCGCGAGCACGCTGAAGGTGCGGCCGTCGAGCGTGGCGAGCACGCGCGCGATGCGGCGCTGGTCGTGGACGAACCAACCGAAAACGGAGAGCGCGCCGTCGCGCACCTCGGGTTCGGCGACGGGATCGTCGAGGTGGCCGTGCAACGGCAGATGCGGCACGCGCGTCACGGCGCCGCCGCCGGCGTGGAGAACGAGTTCGCCCTCGGTGCGCGGGTTGGCCGAGCCGTCGGCCGCGATGACGAGGTCGAGCGTCTGCAGCGGCACCCAGTTGCCGCGCGCTTCCTGGGCTTCCAGCGAGACGTGCAGCGCGCCGTCCGGCGCGGAAACCGCGATGATGAACTCGGCCGGCAACCACGCGCGGGTCGGCGCGAAGTGGGCGGCGAGATCGGTGCGCGGCAGGCCGAGCACGCCGAGGAATACGCCGGCCGCGGTGCGCGCGCGGACATCGATGAGGTCGTGTCCCGGTTTGCCGACCACCCAGCCGCGCAGCCACACCACCGGACCGGCGACACGTGCGCCGGGCGCGGGCCATTCGACGTGGTGAAAGCAGAGCGGCGACTCGGTCATGGGCGGACAGCGGCGGCGCGGCGCGCGAGCTCGACGTGTTGCGGAAAGGCGTGCGTCTCGCCGAAGCGGGCGACGATGCCGGCGCGGGCGCGTTCGACGCGCGCCGTGTCACCGCCGAAGTGCGCGGCGAGCGCGGCGCGGATGGCAGCGGCGAGTTGATCGCGGTCGCCCGGCGGCATGAGCCACGCTTCGTCGGCGCGCAGCATTTCGGCAATGCCGTTGACGTTGGTGGAGACGATCGGGAGGCGGAACGCGGCGGACTCGAGCAGCACGCGCGGGAAGGATTCCTCGAAGCTCGTGCACACGAAGATGTCCGCGAGGCGGTAGAAATCGAAGACTTCGGCCGTCTCGCCGAGGAACAGGACGTTGTCGAGCGACTGGGCGCGCGCTTCCTGTTTTAGGGCTTCGAGGTAGGGGCCGGGACGCGAACCGACCATCACGAATTGGATGCTCCGGTCGGGATACGTTGCGCGGAGTTCGTCGCGCAGCAGAGCGGCGGCGCGGAGAAAGACGTGCTGGCCCTTGCGTTCGCAGAGCGAGCCGACGTTGACCAGCAGCGTGGCGGCGGGATCGAGCCCGTGCTTGCGACGCAGTGCGGCGCGATCGGTGTGCGCGGCGGCGAAGGCGTCGATGCGCGCGACGTCGATCCAGCTGGGCAGCAGCGCCGTGTTGCTTGTATCGAGGTGCGCGTGGACGCGGCGAGTCGACTCCGACGTGTAGACGACGCGCGTGGCGCGACGGAAGGCATCTTCGATTTCGGGAAACAGCGCGGGCGCGACGATCGGTTCGAAGAAGCGGCGCACCGGCGTGCTCTCGTGCACGTAGAGCAGCGTCGGTTTGCCCGCGGCGCGTGCGAGAGGCACGGCCCAGAACGCCACCATCGTGTTCGGGATGACGAGGTCGAAAGCGCTCCAATCCACCGCGGCGCCGGCGCGCGTGAGTTCGGTGCGAAACGTCGCGGCATCGGTCGCCGCGAGGGCGGCCGACACGTCGAGCACGCGGACGCGCAGGCCGGCTTGCTCGAAGGCGCGGCGCAGCGGACCCTCGCTGGGCGAGATCACTTCCACGGTCGTGTGCGGCTGCGTGGCGAGATGACGGGCCAGTTCGAAGATGAACCACGGCGCGCCCTCGAAGTTGAGGTTGTGCGTGACGACGAGCACGCGCAGCGGGCCGGTCTTGGCGGCGGGAAGGTCGGTGGCGGTGACGACGCGAGCGGCGGCGGGCGGCGGCGCTTCGGCAGTGTAAGCGGCCCAGGCGTCGCGCACGGCGGCGAGTTGCGCGCGGGCGGTGCCGGGCGGCACGCCGAGCGCGTGGGCGGCGGAGCGCAGAGCCCAGACGGCACGCGCGAAGGCGCGGCGCGAACGCGCGGGTAGATTGGTTTCCGCCCCGGCGATGACGCGCGGTTCGAAGCGGCGCGCGAAGACAAGGTGCTTTTCGCCGTTATCCAGCTCGGCAAAGATGCGAAGCAGCGCCGGCGTCGGCACGTGCGCGGGGAGTTCGGCGTGGCCGAGAAATTGCGACGTCTCGCGGCCGGGCAGGTCGGCAAAGACGGCGTCGATGCCCTCGCGCGGCAGGCCGTGGAGCAGCGTGAATTCCTGCTCGGGGTCGACCAAGGCGGTCAGGCGCACGATGCGGGCGGTGCGATGGGCGAGCCAGCCGCTGATCGAGAGGCGACCATAGCGCAGGCGGCCGGTCTCTTTGGGCTCTTCGAGCGCGCCGTGGAATGGCGGGTTCGGCAGTGACTCGAGCGGTTCGGCGAAGCGGCGCGCGAGCGCTTCGTGGGCAAGCGTGTCGATGGTGGCGCGCGGGTGCTCCGCTTGGAGTTTCAGCGCGGCGATCAGCGTGCGGCTCAGGTCTGACGCGAACGGTGACGGAGCGGTGCGAGGCGCCGCAGCGGGATCGACCGTGATCGGCGTGCGGAAAAATTCCGTCCACTCGCCGGCGGAGTCGCGTGCTTCGAGCCGGAGCGACGTGGCGCCGCAGTGTGGTTGCAGCAGAAAGGAAAAACCGGCGTAAGGCACGCCGGCGCGGTCGCGCTCGCGTTGCTCGATCTCCGGACGCGGCAGGCCGTGCAGGCCGAGCACAGGACGTTGATCGATCCACGCGCGGAGGTCGGCGGGGGCGCGGCCGGCGCGATCGAGAATCCACCCGGCGATCCACGATGCGCCGGCAGGGAACCGCCAGTCGGCGGGAAAAATTTCCACGGCAAAACGCCAGCGATCGGAAGCGCTCATGGGTGGGCGGGCCGGGGCGTTGAGGCGGACATGCGAGGTCGGGTGACGTTTGGTGGCGCGTCGGGGGAGGTCAACCATGCGCTCCGGCGCGAGCTTGCCAAGCGTGCGGCGGCTCGCACACGGTGGGCGCAGTGGCCTCAACGGATTCCGTCTCAACGCCGGCGCGCAACGAGCGCTGGTTTGCCCTGATCGTGCTGGTGCTCGCGCTGGGCTTCAGCGCGTGGACGACGACGGTCGGCTGGGCGGACAAGGCGCTGCCGGGCGTGGAATTTCGGCAGGCGCAGACGGCGCTCTCGGTGTTGTTCATCAAACGGGAAAACAATTTCTCACTCGCTTATCCGACGCCGGTGCTGGGCAAGCCGTGGTCCGTGCCGATGGAGTTTCCGCTCTACCAGTGGACGGTGGTCGTCACGGGCAAGGTGACGGGGTGGGGCGTCACGAAGGCGGGGCGCGCGGTGAGCATCGCGTGTTTTTATCTGACGCTGCCGGCGGTGTGGCTGCTGCTGGCGTGGTGGCGCGTGTCGCCGGCGCGGCGGGCGGTGGTGCTGGCGCTTTTTCTTACCTCGCCGCTGCTGTTGTTCTACGCGCGGTCGTTCCTGATCGAGACGATGGCGCTGATGTTCGCGGCGTGGTTTGGCGTGGCGTATCTGCGCGCGGTGGCGGAGCGCAGCGTCGGCTGGCTGGCGGTGGCGGCGGTCGCGGGCGCAGGTGCGGGGATGGTGAAGATCACGACGTTGATGCTGCAACTCGTGCCGCTGATCGCGTGGAGCGTCTGGCGCCTGTGGCGCGAGCGTGCGCGGTGGAAGAGTGAGATGGCATGGATGGCTGCGGCGGTCGTGGTGCCCGGCATCGCGAGCTTGTGGTGGACGGCGCAGGCGGACGCGATCAAGGCGCTGAATCCGCAGGCGCAGTTCCTGTCGTCGGAGAATTTGCTCGGTTTCAATCTCGGCACGGCGCGCACGCGTTTTTCCGCGGAGATGTGGGCGATGAAGTGGCGCATTCTCCGCGATGAGATCGCCGCTTTGCCTGCGTTCGCGGCGCTGGCGTTGCTCGCGGTGTTTGCGGGGCGTCGTGGTCTGGCTGCGCTCGGGTGTATGGCGGTGTTTCTCGTCGCGCTGGAAATTTTTCCCGAGCTCTACGCTTACCACGACTATTACTATGTTGCGAATGTCGGCTGGCTGCTGCTTGCCGCAGGCCTCGTGCTGGTGGGGCTGCTTGAGCGGGCGCGTTGGCCGATCGCGGCGCTGGCGGTGGTGGTCGTGGTCAGCGCGCAGGCGGCGATGTATGTGCAGCATTATTATCCGGTGCAGCGCGCGGGCGGCGCGGGCGGCAACTCTCTGAGCATCGCGCTGAGCGCCGCGACCCATGCCGACGATGTCGTCGTGATCGCGGGGCAGGACTGGAACTCGATGACGGCCTACTACGCACAGCGTCGCGCGCTGATGTTGCGCGCACCGGTGATGCAACGGCCGGCGGAAGCCCGGACGGCGATCGACGCGCTGGCCGGAGAGACTATCGGGGCGCTGATCGTGCCGCGCGGCGATGCGAGCGCGGGATGGCTCATCGACGATCTGACGGCGCGCGGTCTTGATCCGCACCCCGTGTTTCATTGGCAGGGCTTCTCGGTCTATTTCCCGCGCGAGCGCATGGAGTGGGTGATGATCGAGCTGGGCAAGCGCCTCGCGGTGGAAGTCGAGTTGGCGGATGGACGAGCGTGGCCCGTCGGCGACGCCGGCGGGACGGATAATTTTTCGAACCGCTGGGTGAACACCGCCGAAATGCCCGAGCGCTCCCGCGGGCTGTTCGACGGCATGACGCCGCGCCCGGTGCGGTTCTTCGCGCAGTTTGGCGTGACGATGGAGCGCGCGGGCGGGCACATGGACATCGGCGTGCACCCGGAATCGCGGCTGATCTTTGCGTTACCCGCCGGGAAGCACACGCTCCACACGAAGGTGTTCTTCCTGCCGGACGCGTTCAGCCCGGCGCTGCCGCTGGAGTTGCGCACCGACGGCGTGCAGGTGGTGCTGCGCACCTCGGACGGGCGGCGGACGTTTTTCGATCATGTCGTCGACCCCAACGCGCGGCCGGCGGCCCGCAACCGGCTCGCGTTGCACATTCCGTTTGAACTCACCGCGCCGGGTGAAGTGGAACTCTACGTTGGACCGGGTCCGCGGGGCAGTTTGCTCCGCGACTGGTTCTGGCTCGATCGCGTGGTGATCGACTAACGCGCGGTCAACGCGCGGCGGCGACGCGTGCGGCCAGCGCGGCGTGACGCGGCAGAAGGACCGCGGAGTCGAACTCGGCCGCGACACGTTGCGCGGCGGCCACGCCAAGCATGGCGGCGCGATCGCGATCGCTCAGCGCGACGGCCATCGCTTGCGCCAACGCGGCGGGATCGCCCGGTGGAACAAGAATCGCCTCCTGATCGGCGCGCGCCATTTCCGGAATGCCGTGCACGTTCGTGCTGACGATCGGCAGGGCGAAGCCCATGGCTTCGAGCACGACGCGGGGGAAGGACTCTTCGTAGCTGCTGCAGACGAACAGATCCGCGGCGCCGTAGAATTCGTAGGGCGTGGCGGTCTCGCCGACGACGCGAAGGTTGTCGCGGTGCAATTGGGCCAGAATGTCGGTGACGTGCTGGTCGAATGTGGTGTGGCGTCCGCCGACGATCAGAAATTGCGCCGACGCCGCCAGCTCCGGGTGCGCGCGCCAGAGAAGGTCGACGGCGCGGGCGAAGAGGTGCTGGCCCTTGCGATCGCAGACGGTGCCGACGTTGATCACGAGGCGCGTGTCCGCCGCGAGGCCGAGGCGCTCGCGCAGCGCGGCGCGCGTGTGGGCGACGCGGAAGCGGTTGAGTTGCGCGAGATCGATCCAGCCGGAGTTGAGGCTGTGATTGGCGCGCGTGAGCAACGGACGGTAGTAGCGCCGCGTGGTGTCGGTAAGGAACGAGACGTGCGTAGCGACCGCGAAGGCTTGCTTCACGATGGGCAGGAGCGCGGACGCGAGATGCCCGTGGTAGAACACGTCGGGCGTCGTGCTTTCGTGAATGTAGAACAGCGACGGCCGACCGGCGCCGTGCGCGAGATGGATGCCCCAATAAGCGGAAAGCGTATTCGCGACGACTAGATCGGTGGCGCTCCAGTCGAGTGCGTCCGCGATTTGGGTCAGGGCGGCGCGCCAGGCGCGGGGCGTGCGGGCTTGGTGAAGCGGGCGGGCGTCGACGACCTGCACCGCGGCTCCGAGCGCGGCGAAGCGCGCACGCAGCGGTCCCTCGGCACCGCTGACTACCCGCAGCGCGCTGCCGCGGCTCGCGAGATGCGTGGCGTATTCGAGCAGGAACAGCGGCGCGCCCTCGAAATTCAGGTTGTGGGTGACGAGCGTGACGTGGCGCGGCGCGGCGGCGGCGGGAGCAGAGGGCGCGCTTTCGTTAACGCGATAGGCGCCGCGATCGGCGCGCGCGCGGAATTCGATCCAGACCTCGCGCAGGGCGTCACGTCCGCCACGGTCGAGCGGCATGCGCAGTCCGCGCGCTGCGCCGGCGCGACGCAACGCGAGCACGGCGGCGACGAAGCGCCCGAGGCGGAACGGGCCGTAAGGCAGTTTGGCGGTCTCGCCTTCGAGCACGTGATTGCGCTGCACGTGACAGAGGTGCCAGGTGCCGTCGGCAAGCTCGGCGTAGACGCGGAGCGTGAGCGGTTGGGGAAGCGACGAGGGCACGTCGACGAAGCCGTGGAGGCGCGAGGCGCGGGCCGCGGCGTGTTGCGGAAAAAGGTCGGCGACGTAGGACAGCTCCGCGCCGTATTCGAGGAAGGACCACGCCTGCAAATCGACCGTAGCGGCGACGCGGCGAATGGTGGCGGTCTCGTGAAACAGCCATCCTTCGACAATGAGTCGGCCGAAGACGGCGCGCTCGAGCAGGCACGGCTGGTGCAGGTGCCCGTGGAAAGGTAGCGGCGCATAGCGGACCACACTTGGGTGCGGCAGTGCGCCGACGATTTCGGCGGCGGTGCGATCCAGCGATTCGTCGCCCGTTTGCTGGAGCAGATAGCGTAGCGCGCGGGCGAATTCGTGCGGGTAGATCGTTTGCGGTGGCGTCTCGACGGGCGCGGAGACGTTCGCGCCGGGCGGCACGGAGAGCGGGATTTCCGTCAGCGGCACCCAGCCGTCGGCGACCGTGCAGACTTCGACGAGCGCGCGCGAGTCTCCGGCCGACGCCGTGAGGGAAACTTCGAAGCCGGCGAGGAGGAACGGGCGGGCTTCGCGGAAGAATTGCGCGAGGTCCGGCCGGGGAAAGCCGAAGACAGCGGGAAACACCGTCGTGCCGATCCGCACCCGGAGATCGGTGAGGAAGGCCCCCTGGCGTCCGACGGCCCAGCCGCGCCAGAGCACCGGCGCTCCCGGTTGGGCAGGCGCGGCGCAATCGTCGAAGTGAAAGGTGGCGTGCGGGGTTTCCTGCATGCGGAGAAGGCGCACGATTGCGGGCGCGTCGGGGCTTGTAAAGCGAAGCCACACGGAGAGGGCGCTCTCGGAAGCGGAGCGCGAGAGGCGGAACAATGCGCGCACTTTGGAGATATTTTTGTCAACCGGGAGTGGCGGACCGACGCGCGACGGTTGTCATGACAATGAACGCCATGCCTACCTCTGGGAAAGAGATTGCCCGGTCCAGTGTGCCGTCCTTTGTTCGCGCGACCATGGAGCCCAGCCAGGACAACTCGTTCGAGCGCCGGTTATGTATCGGTGTTTTCGTCGTCGCGCTGCTGTTGCACGCGAGCCTGGTGCTCTACCACCTGCAGATGCCGTTTCTGGTCGGACACGAATTCCGGCAGTCGCAGACGGCGCTGATCGCCTACTACATCGATCAGGAGAATAATTTCTCGCCGCTCTACGAGCAGCCGTTGCTCGGCAAGCCGTGGGTTGGGTTCATCCTCGAATTTCCGCTCTATCAATGGGGCGTGGTGGGCCTGAGTCGTGCGACCGGATGGCCGCATTTCATGGCGGCGCGCGCGATTTCGATCGCGGCGTTTTATGCGGCTTTGCCGGCGCTCGCGATGCTGCTGGCTCGACTGGGCTTGTCGCGGCCGCGGCGGCTGTTCGTGCTGGCGGCGGTGTTGCTGTGTCCGGTCTACATTTTCTACACGCGCGCCTTCCTGATCGATCCGCTGGAGTTCACCTGCTGCACGTGGTTCGTGGCGGCGTTTGTGCGGACGATGGACGAGCGACGCGTGCGCTGGTGGCTCCTCGCGACCGTGGCCGGTGTGGGCGCAGCGTTGGTCAAGAGCTTCATGCTCGCGGTGTGGCTGATGCCGGCGGCGGCTTACGGGGCGTGGATGCTGTGGCGCGATCTGCGCGCGCGCAGCGGCTGGCGGGCGCCGGCAGCGACGCTGGCGTGGGGACTCGGCTCGGTGGTGCTGCCGTTCGCCGCGTTGAAGTGGTGGATCGGACTCACGGATCCAATCAAGGCGGCGCATCCCTCCGCTTGGATTTTCACGTCGCAAAATCTCTCGGTCGGCAACTGGGGGTTGTTCAAGTTCTCGTCCCTGTTCTCGCGCGAAGTCTGGAGCACGCTGATGGCGCGGTGGAGCGAGGCGATCATGCCGCCGTGGCTGATTCTCGGACTGACGCTGGTGGGCCTCGTCGCGTTGCCGCGCGCGCGGGCGAAGTTCGCCGGCGTGGCGGGTGTGTTCTTCCTTTCGCAGGCGCTGTTCCCCTTCGCTTACGCCTACCAGGATTATTACTATTATTCGTGTGCCGTGTTTCTCGTCGCGGGTTTCGCGCTGCTGGCGCTCGAGGTGTGGGACAGTCGTGCGCCGCGCGGGCTCGCCGTCGGTTTGATGTTCGTGCCGTTGGCGGCGCAGGTCTGGACCTACGCGGGCAATTACCTGCAGCTGCAACGGGTCGAGTCGCAGGGTTGGACGACGTTCACGCGTTCCATTCAGGAGCTCACGCCCAAGGGTTCGGTGATCGTCGTGGCGGGCAACGACTGGGCGGCGATGACGCCGTATTATTCGCAGCGCCGCGCACTCATGATCCGCAACGGGCTGGAATACGATCACGCCTACCTGGAGCGGGCGTTTCGCGATCTCGTGGACGAGGACGTCGCGGCTTTGATCGTCATGGGGCACGTGCGCGAAAACCGGGCGTTCCTCGATCAGGCGTTGGCGGCGTTCGACATGGAGCGGGTGCCGACCTATCAGCATGGCGACAAGGCCGACATTTATCTGCGGCGGATTTATGTGCCGGGTGGCTTGGTGCATTTGCACAATTCCTACAACCGCTATGGTCGCGAAATGACGATCCCGTCGCGTCCGCCCGAGGAAGCACGTGTTCCGATGGCCGTGCCGCCGGCGGTGGCGAAGACCGCATTCCCCATGGTGACTCCCGGTCCCTTTCAATGTGATTTTCAGTTCGGCTACGATATGGGCCGCTTCCTCGAACTGCAGGCGTTGGGCGCGCACGCGGACAGCCACCTGTGGCTGCATCCGCCGAGCGAGGCACGTTCGATCATTTGGGAGTTCGGAATCTACGACGACGCCTGGCAGCGCGAAGGCGACAAAACCAACGGTATCGAAATGGTGGTCGTCGCGGAACGTCCCGACGGGAGCAAGCGGCAGGTGTTTCGGCGCCTGCTCGATCCGGTGAACCGGACCGGCGATCGCGGATTGCAGCGCGAGGTCATCGCTTACACGCCCGAGGCACCGGATGAGGTGCTGCGCTTCGACGCCGCCTCGAACGGCTCGATCGCGTTCGACTGGGGCTACTGGCGGCGGATCGAGGTCAAGTGACGCGCGCGGCCGCCGTCTGCGCGATCAGCGCGAGATGGCGCGGGAGCACGGCGCCGGCTTCGAACTCCGCGACAACGCGCGCGCGCGCCCGAGCGGCGAGCGCGCCGCGGAGAGGTGAACTCGCGAGCAGCCGCACGAGGGCTTCGCCCCACGCCGCGGTGTCGCCGGCAGCAACGAGCTGCGCCTCCAAATCAGGCCGGACAAGTTCGGGGATGCCCTGCACGGCGTTGGCCAGGATCGGCACGCCCATCGCCATCGC
The DNA here is from genome assembly GCA_023432225.1 of Verrucomicrobiota bacterium. GTDB lineage: Bacteria > Verrucomicrobiota > Verrucomicrobiia > Opitutales > Opitutaceae > Didemnitutus. Next base: position 113,976 of record JAEYUW010000033.1, on the reverse strand, counting down.
TTCGAGCACGACGCGCGGCGAGGATTCCTCGTAGCTGCTACACGCGAACACATCCGCGGCCTGGTAGTAGTCGAGGTAGTCGATCGTCTCCGGATGGACGGCGAGGTTGGGTCGGTTGACCGCATTGATCGCGCTGCCCAGCAACGTGTCGAACAGCGTGTCGCGCCCGCCGAGCAGCACGAAGCGCGCACGCGCCGCGAGCTCCGGATTGCGACGCCAGAGCAGATCGACGGCACGCACGAACGCGTGCTGGCCCTTGCGATCGGAGACGGTGCCGATGTTCACGACGAGCAATTCGTCCGGGCGAAGGACGAGGCGCGCGCGGCTCGTTTCGCGCGGGTGCGCGATGCGCCAGGCGTCGAGCGCGGCGACGTCGATCCAGCCGGGCGTCAGCCACTGCGTGCCGCCGTGATAACGGGCGGTGGCGGCAGTGGTGAACGACACCGCAGTCGCACGTGCGATGCCTTCCTCGGCGAGCGCGATCACGGCAGGCGGGACGCGCGCGCCGTAGAAATCCGCCGGCGCCGTGCTCTCGTGGATGTAGAGGAGCGACGGACGCCCGACGGCTTGCGCGGCATGCACGGCCCAGAAAGTCGTGAAGGTGTTCGCGATGACGAGGTCAGCTGAGGCCCAGTCGATCGCGGAGGTCACTCCGGCAAAATCGCCGCTGGAGAAGGCGGCGGAGAGATCGAGTGCGGTGACGCGTGCCCCTGCTTGTTCGAAGGCGACGCGCAACGGCCCGCCGCCGGCGCTCACGACGTGAACGCCGACCCCGGCGCGGACGAGTGCGCGCGCGAGGTCGAGCAGGAAGCGCGGGGCGCCTTGCGGCGTGAGCCCATGCGTGGCGACAACGACCGTGCGCGGCAGCGGATGTGCGAGATGGGCCGGCGCCGGTTGCGGCGTCGCGATGCGACGGACGCGCGAGGGACTGCGGGTGGCGCGCGCTTCCAACTCGGCGAGCCCACGGGTGAGTTCCTCGCCGCGCGACACGGGTATCGCGGTCGCGGCGAGCGCGCCGTCGACGGCGGCGATGGCGGCGACAATTTCCGCGTGGGTCGCGGCGAGCGGTGTTTTTTCGGTTTCCTGCGAGTGCAGATTCGCCCGGACCGCGAAGGCCAGATGGAGCGAGCCGTCCTCGAGTTCGGCGTAGAGGCGCAGCGCGACGGGATTCGGCAGCGATGACGGCACGTCGACGTAGCCGAGGAAGCCGCAGTCGGTGGCGTGGGCTTGCTGCGTGTAGAACGCCGCCGGTCCGGGCGACGGTTGTCCGTAGCTGATCGGCTGAAGAAACTGCAGATCGGCGGTCGCGAACAGGCGGGCGATCTTCTGCGTCGAATGAAAGAGATGGCCAAACGCCGGGATGCGGCCGAAGCGCGAGCACGTGAGCGCGACGGGTTCGTCGACGAAGCCGATGAACGGCGAAAGCGCGGGGCGCAGCTCGCGCGGCCAGGGTAGGGCGGCAACAACTTCGCGGGCGAGCGCGGGCCAGTCCGGCGAAGCTTGTCCGTCGGCGTGGCGCAGGACGGCCTCGACGATCCGCACGTGATTGAGCCAGCTCAGGGGCGGAAGTGGGACGTCGGTCTCGACGTGGGGCAGCGTCGAATCGACGGTGACGGACACCACTTCGAATGCCGACCAGCGGCCCTCGAGTTCGAGCGCGTCGAGTTCAATCGCGTCGTCGCCTGGCTCGAGCACGACTGCGATCTCGAATTCCGCGAGCGCGATCGGCTGGCCGGGCGAAAAATGCGCGGCGACGTCAGCGCGCGGGATGCCATAGACTCCGGCAAAAACGCGCGAACCGATGCGTGCGCGCACGTCGGCGATGACGCCGCCGGACTTCGGCAATACCCAGCCGCGGACGACATGGAGGCCCGGCGCGAGGCGCGCGCCGGCGGCGGGCGATTCGATCTGGCTCCAGCTGAAACTTGTTTCAGCCATCAGCCGAGCCACGCCTCGCGGATCATCTGCACGTGTTGCGGCAGGGCGCGGGCATGGTGGTAATTGCGGGCGGCGCGGGCGTGCGCCATCGAGATCATTTTGGCGTTGCCGGCCACGTGGTCGGCGATCGCGCGTTTCAGCGCGGCGGCGAGTTTGAACGGATCGCCGGCGGGCACGAGGTAGGCCTCGTCCGTGTTGGTCAGCATCTCGGGGATGCCGTTGACGTCGGTGCTGACGATGCGCGGACCGAAGACCATCGCCTCGAGCAGCACGCGCGGGAACGACTCCTCGAAACTCGTGCAGACGAGGATGTCGGCGAGGCGGTAGAAATCGTAGATGTCAGGCGTTTCGCCGAAGATCTTCACGTCGTGGAGATTCATCAGCGCGATGTCCTCGCGCAGCGTCTCCATGTAGAGGCCCTCGCGGGCGCCGACCATGGCCCACTGCACCTTTGCGCCGGGGAATTCGCCGGCGAGCTCCTTGTTCAGGAGATCGATGCCGCGGATGTAGATGTGCTGGCCCTTGCGCTCGCAGACCGAGCCGATGTTGACCACGATGATCGCGTCGGGATCGAGGCCGTGCTTGCGGCGAAGCGCGGCGCGATCGTGCGCGGCCTTGAAATTTTCGATGCGGCCGAAGTCGACCCAGCTGCGCAGCGTGCGGAAGTTGTCGTTGAGGTTCAGTTCCTCGTGGATCGTGCGCGTGGCTTCCGCGGTGAACACGACGCGGGTGGCGAGACGGAAGGCGTCCTCGACCGTGTCGTGCAGGAGTGGCGGTAGCAGCGGCGCGAAGAAGCGCTTCACGGCGTTGCTCTCGTGGATGTAGAGGGCGGACGATTTGCCGAGCGCGTGCGCGAGATGCACCGCCCAGAAGGTGAGCATCGTGTTCGTGACGATCACATCGACATCGTTGCACGGATGCGCGGCAGCGAAGGTTTTTAGCGCGGTGTCGAAATCGGCCTTCGTCTTGGCGGCGAGAAACGCGGCGGCGTCGGACCAGATCTCGACCTTCATGCCCGCCTGCTCGAAGCGGCTGCGCAGCGGACCTTCCTGCGGCGAGACGACGCGCACGCTGACGCCGGGTTGTTCGGCGAGGAAGCGCGCGAGTTCGAAGATGAAGATCGGCGCGCCCTCGAAGTTCAGGTTGTGCGTGACGACGAGCGCGCGGAACGGGCGCAGCGTCTGCGCGTAGCGCTGATGATACGGATTGAGCGGAAGGTTTTTCGGCGGGAACTGCAGCGCCTCGCTGTGGAACGGATCGCGATAGCCGCCGTGGCGGGCGAGATACTCGATGTGCTCGCGCTCCGCGTAGGTGTTGCCGCGCGAGGCGCTGCCGACGTGGCGGAGGACAGCTTGCGGCGTGACGACCGTGCGGTAGCCGGCGGCGGCGGCGCGCAGGCAGTAGTCGACGTCGTTGTAGGCGACACGGAGTTTCTCTTCGTCGAAGCCGTGGAGCTCGCGATAAAGCGACGTGCGCGTCAGCAGGCACGCGCCGGTGACGGCGGCGACATTGCGCGCGGCGTGCGGCAGGAAGAGGTAACCGAGATCCTCGGCGGGCTCGCGCTCGAAGAGGACGTGCGCGAGGTGGTCGTCGCGGCTGAAGCTGATGCCGGCGTGGTTGATCGTGCCGTCGGGGTAAAGGAGCTTGGCGCCCACGACGCCGACGCCGGCGATCGACATCCATCCGACCATGTCCTCGAGCCAGCCGGGCGTGAGGGCTTCGACGTCGTTGTTCAGGTGGAGGACGAGCGGCGTGTCGGCGCGCGCGCTGCCGAGGTTGACGAGGCGCGAGTAGTTGAAGCCTTCGCCCGTCGCGGGAGCGCGCAGCACTTCGACGCGAAGATCGGTGCGCGCGGGCAGCGTGGCGAGGTAGTCGAGTGCGGCCGGTTCGTCGGAGTTATCGTCGACGACGATCACCTTCACGTGCTCGCGCGGCGTGGTGAGGGCGAGCGAGTCGAGGCACTTCGCGAGGAGATCGGGGCGGTTCTTCGACGGGATGACGATCGTGACGGGATTTTCGGCGAGGAGCGCGGCATCCCATTTCAACTGGTGCAGGCAGAGCGCGTAGTTTTTCGCGAAGTCCGGGAGCACGGGCTCAGCGCGCAGCTTCCGGCGCGCGACAGCCTCGGCGATGCCGTTGCGGGCGGCGGCGAAGAGATAACCCTTCTGGTCGCCGCGCGAGGCGGTGCTCTCGGCGTGCGCGCGCCAATGGTAGCCGATGAACGGCACGTGCACGACGTCGCGGTCGTCGATCAGCTCCCAGCAGCGGAGGAAAAGATCGATATCCTGCGCGCCGTTGAATTCCGGGCGCAGACGGCCGGCGCGCTCGACGATCTCGCGGCGGATGACGGTGAGGTGGTGCGTGTAGTTGTGCGTGAGCGCCATCTCGGGCGACCAGCCGCCCTTGAACTGCGGATCGAAGCGGCGGCCGGTGTCGTCGATCTTGTCCTCGTCGGTGTAGAGGTAACTCGCGGTCGGGTGGCGCGCGATGGCTTGCGCGACGTGGAGCAGTGCGTCGTGCGGCAGCACGTCGTCGTGATCGAGCAGCGCAACGAAGCCGCCGGTCGCGACGTCGAGGGCGGAGTTCGTGGCGCGCGAGATGTGGCCGTTTTGCGGACGGAAGACCGGTTTGATGCGCGGGTCGGCTTTCGCGGCGGCCTCGAGGATGCGGCGGACGTGCGGCTGCGGGGAAGCGTCGTCGGCGATGCAGAGTTCCCAGCGCGGGTAGAGCTGCTGCTTGAGGCAGTCGAGCAACTCGTGGAGGTATTTTTCCGGCGTGTTGTAGGCGGGGACAACGACGCTGATGAGCGGACCGCCGGCTTTCACGAGTGCGTCGGCGTCCGATTGCAGCACCGCGCGCAGGCGCGGGGTGAGGCGGTTGTGCCAGCACCAGCGAGTGTAGGGATCCTGGTCGCGGCGGCGGACGATGGCGGCGGGGACTTTCGGCGCTTCGCCGCGGCTGAGCGTTTGCGCGAGGTGCGCCTTCAGGCGCGCGATCTCGGCGCGCGATTCCGGCCATGAGTCGAACTCGTAGCGGCCCAGGGCGCGGCCGCGGAGGAAGGCCGCGACGACTTTGTAGAAATAGAACGGCTTGAAGACCGGGATCGGGCCGGAGTGCTCGTCGCGCCGGTCGAGATACATGCGACGGGCGAAGGCGAGTTCGCGGCGACCATTGCCCGTCTCGGCGAAGATTTTCAGGTTCGCGGGCGAGGGCGTGTCTTTGCGGATGTCGACCAGGCCGTAGTAGCCGGACTTGAGCGCGGCGGCGGGATGATCGGGGCGGTGCGCGGCGACGTCGGGGCGGTCTTTCGGATAAACGAGTTTGTTTTCCGTGAGCACGCCGGTGGTGGCGCTGAGCTGCTGCATTTCGCAGCCGACGCCGAACGTCCAGCCGGTGATGCGGAATTTTTCGTAGCCGGCGTTGATCCAGAAACCGGGGTTTTCGATGAAGCCTTGGAAGCGCGGGCTGGCGACGACGTCGCTCGTCGCGGTGAGCACGTCGGCGAGCACGGCGTCGGTCTCGCGGCAGAGTTCGCCCCACGGTGCGCGATGAAAGTAGCGGTAGAGGTAGTGCAGCGTCTGGTAAACGGTGCCGGCGCGGAGAATTTTCTTCGGCTTGGCGGCGTCGGCGGGCAGCGCGGAGGTGTCGAGCGCGGTGCGGAAGAACTCGCGCCATTGCGTGCCGTCGTGCCAGTCGAGCGTGAGTTCGCGGGCGCCGCGCCAGACTTGGGCGCGTTGAATGAAGCCGGTGCGCCGCGCCTTGAGCCCGCCGCCGAAGGCCGCCTCGGTGTCGTGGCGGTCGAGGCCGTAGATGCCGAGCGTGGCGCGGCGGTCGACGCGCGCGCGGATGTCGAGGCAGGGCGTGTCGCCGGCGACATAGAGCCAGCCGGTGATCTCGATGCCGGCCACGGTCGGGCGCCACGACGTCGGGCTGTCGATGTGGAATTGCGGCGCGGCGGAAGCGGTCATTGCAAGGGGCCGAAATCAAACGGCGGCGCGCGGGCCAGTAAAGCCTCTTCCGGGAGCGGGCGGTGCGGCAATTGGAGGTTGCGCGTGGACGGGCGCGTCGGATTTCTTGCGCGAATGGCTGCAACTCCGTCGGCGCAGGCGCCGCGCTGGGAAATGCCGCTGGCGGTCGTGCTTTTCGGGACGCTGCTGGCGGTGCACGGCTGGCTGTTGTCGATCGGCTGGACGAACGGAAATCTGCCGGGGCAGGAGTTTCGCCAGACGCAGACGGCGATCAGCGCGCTGTTCGTGCAGCGCGACCAGAATTTTTCGCTGGCCTACCCGACACCGGTGTTGGGCGCGCCCTGGACAGCGCCGATGGAGTTTCCGCTGTATCAGTGGACGGTGGTCAAGGTGAGTGACTGGACCGGATTGCCGCTGGTGCAGGCGGGGCGCGCGGTGTCGGCGGCGTGTTTCTACCTCGCGGTGGCGGGATTGTTTCCGCTGCTCGGTGCGCTGGGGTGCGTGGGGCCGCGACGCTGGATCGCGGCGACGTTCGCGCTGACGTGTCCGATCTACGTGTTTTATTCGCGCGCATTTCTGATCGAGACGATGGCGCTGGCGTTCTCGGTGTGGTTTCTGGTGGCGTTTGTGCGCTTCGCGAATCGCCCGGTTTGGTGGGCGTTTGTGTTGGCCGCATTGTTCGGCGTGGGCGCGGCGCTGGTGAAGATCACGACCTTCATGGTGTTTCTGGTGCCGGCCGGATTGCTGACGGCGGTGCGGATGTGGCAGGCGCGCCCGCGAGGGCTCGCGGCGGTGGCCCGCGAAGGCGCGTGGGCGCTGGCCGTCATCGCGGCGCCGCTCGCAGCGGGCGCGTGGTGGACGCGGTTCGCGGATGCGGTGAAGCATCGCAGCGTCAGCACGCAGTTTCTCGAATCAACCAATCTCATTGGTTTCAACTTCGGCACGACGGAGGAGCGCTTTTCGGCCCAGACGTGGGCGCAGCACTGGCATAACCTTTCGCACGGCGTCGCGTCGCCGCTGTGGCTGCTCGTCGTGGTGGTGCTCGCGGTGACGGTGGCGCGGACGCGCTGGCGGGCCGTGACGTTTTGCGCGGTGTGCTACGTGGTGCCGTTGGTGGTCTTTCCCGTGCTCTACTCGCGCCACGACTATTACGGCCTGGCGAATGCGTTGTTTCTGCTCGTGGCGGGCGGCGTGGCGATCGCGGTGCTGTGGGAGGTGAGGCCGCGAGTGGCGTTCTGGATCGGGTTGGCGATCGTGCACGCGAGTCAGCTGTGGAGCTATCGCCAGACCTATTTTGAATTGCAGGAGATATGGAGTCCCGGCGGCAGCGAGCTGACGAAAACGGTGCGGGCGATGACGAATCCGGAGGAGGTGTTGGTGACGGCGGGCTTCGATTGGGACTCGAGCCTGCCGTTCTACGCGCAGCGGCGCGCGCTGATGATTCGCTCGGGCTGCGAGGGGGACGACGCGTATCTCGAGCAGGCTTTCCGCGACCAAGAGGGGCAACCCGTGGCGCTCTTCGTGGCGAAAGGCGCGCGCGGCGCGGAGGCAAAGCTGCTCCGCCGGGTGGAGCAGCAGTTTGACATCGATCCGCGGCCGATCCTGCGGTGGCGCGATGAGACGGTCTTCGGACGCAAGGACCGGCGGGCCATCATGGTCGACGCGGTGCGTCGCACATCGGCGATTCCAGAGGTGCAGCTCGATCCTTCAACGGCGAACGAGAAGTGGTCGATGATGGGCCGGGAGATGCGTTACGCGGAATTGTTGGAGGCGGATCGTTTGTTGCTGGCGACGCTCGGACGGGATCAGCCGGTGAAGTTGTTCACGGAGTTCGGTCTCAGCCCGATGGTGCAGGATGGGCGGCCGGTGTTGTTCGCGCACGCGGAGACGCGGTTTTGGTTTGCCGTCCCGGCGGGCCGCAGCGTGGTGCGCGTGGAGTTTTGCGTGATGCCGGGCGCCTATGAGGGCCCGGAGCGCGATCGATCGGATGGCGTGGAGTTCGCAATCGACGAAGAGAAACCGGACGGCACGCGCACGCGGCTCAAATCGGTGTTTCTCGACCCGAGCCGCACGATCGCGGATCGCGGGTTTCACGCGTTGGAGATCGCGCGCGATCAGGCGGCACCAGGCACGATCGTGGTTTCGTCCGGACCCGGGCCGCACGGGAACAAGGCGCGGGACTGGTCGGCGTTTGCTTCCGTGCGCATCGTGCGCGCGGACGTCCGGCGCTGAACGCTCAGCGGATTTCGATGCGGCCCCAGTAGGCCCAGTCGTTCGTCACGCTGTCGCGTGGTCCGGCGGTGAAGCGGAAGATGAGCGTGCCGCGCAAGGGACCGATGTCCTTCAGCTCGATCTTCTGCCGGCCGCGATCGGCGGGTTGATGCAGCGGATCGAGATCGCGGCGGGCGAGCACGCGCGTGAGACCGTTCGGCTGGCGCTCGAGGACGACGACGCCGATGCCGTCCGTGACGGGGCCGTTGCCGGCGAATGCGGCGTCGGGCAGGCCGAACTCGGCCGTGATCGACCGTGCAGCGGCGGGCGCGGCGAAATGCAGTTCGGAGGGCGCATGGGCGTTCAACACCGGTTGGCCGTCGAGCGTGCCGGCGCTCATGCCGTAGCGCGTGCGACCCTCGAGTGGGTGCGGAGCGAAGATGGGCAGCGCGAGCGCATGGCTCGGCACGACGTCCATTTTTTCGTCGGCGGCGCCAGCACGGACGGCGAGGTTGAGTTCTACGCCGCGAAAGTTCTTTTCCCCGAGCCGCGGCAGCGCGGCGGCAAGCAGGTCATCGGCGAGATAAAGATCCCCCGACTCGCTGGTGGCGATGGGAGCGGCGTTGAGGCCGAAGCGATTCGTGCGCCACTGCACGAACGAGGGAGAGCGGCGCAGTGCGTCGCCGCGCACCAGCAGCGCGGAGATGCGGCGGGAACCGAGGCGGTTCACGACCATTTCGAGCACGGCGAGATCGTCCTCGCGACCGCTCGGCACCATCAAGACGCGGCGTTGCGCATAGTAGGGCACGAGGGAGTTCCAGTCCCAACCGTAGATCAGCACGACGTCATCGACGGGCACGGTGTCACGAATGACCCCGGCGATGCCGGGCGGCTGCGGCAACTCGCGGCGGGCGTAGTCTGCGTAGCCGCGGTAGTAGACGAGCAGTTGCCCGCCGAAGAATGCGGCCAGCAGCACGAGGCGCGCGCTTCGGGGCAGGCGCGTGTCGTCCCATATCGCCACGAGCAACAGGCCGGCGCCGGCGAGCAGGAGCAGGGCGTTCGCGTTGTAGTAGTAGTCGTGGAAGAAAAAAAGATTCGAGAACAGCAGCACGCCACCGAGGAAGAATGCCGCGCACCACAATGTGGCGCGCCGCACCGCCGGCGCCGCGAGCGCCAAGCCGACCAGCAGCACCACCAGAGCGGCTTCGCCGAGGACGAAGCCGGAAATGTTGCTCCAGCAGCGTTCCCAGAACTCCGCGGACAGACGCTGTTCGAGCGTGCCCCAATTCCACTTGGCCAATTCGCGGGAAGTCAGGAAGCCGGTGTAGGGATTCGAGTCCTTGACCACGTCGGAGTGCTTCACCCACCACCAGCCGATCGCAATCGCCAGTGCCACTGGCGTGGCGGCGAGCACGATTCCGGTCCGCCGCGGAGCGCCGGCCGGCAGGCGGCGCCACATCCACCAGGCGAGCAGGGCCGCCGGAGGGCAAAAAATGAGAAACGTCGTGACCTTGGCGAGGGCGGCACCCGTCGCGGCGATCGCGGCGATTGCGGTCCAACGCACGCTCGCGTCGCGCATCGCGCGCGCGGTGGCGTAGGCAAACCAGACCGCGCCGCAGAGCGCCGTCGTCTCGATCATGAACGTTCGCGCGTAGAACAGGTAAGTCGGCGAGGCGAGAACCGCGCTGACGACGAGCAGGCGCCGCGGCCGATCGAGTCCGAGCAGGCCAGCGAAGCCGGCAACGGCCGGGAGCGTGGCGAGAAAGAAAAACAAACTCACGCCGCGGGCCGTCGGCTCGAGTCCCGTGCCGAGCAGCTGGCTCGTGTGCGCAACGAGCCATTGGTAGACGGGAAACTCCATCGGCACCGACCACGGCGGGCCGAAGATCGGCGTTTCGTAGTCGAGTTTATAGCCGGCCTCCTTGATCCAATACGCGGACACCGCGGTCTGGAGTTGCCGGAATTCGTGGCGATCGAGAATCGTCTCGTGCCACGCGCGCGTGGTGAACCAGAGCGCCGCGGCGAGCATCGCCGCAAAAATGAAATAGAGGGCGCGGGTCGAGCGCGAAGCGGGGGAGGAGGGGCTCATCTCAGTGCACGGCGTAACCAGCGGCGGCGCGACGGATGCCTTCGGCGAGCGGCACCTGCGGCTGCCAGCCGGTGGCGGCGACGAGACGCGTGTTGTCGAGCCGGCTGTCCTGCACGTCCCAAGTTGGCGCCGGAGTCTGGACCAGCGCGATCTGGCGCTCGGTGGCCGCTTCCACGAGCGCGATGACTTCGTTCACCGAGTGGGATTCGCCGGCCGCGAGGTTGAACGTGCCGCCAAGGCGGCGCGCGACGACTTGCTCCAGGCCGCTGAGAAAATCGGTGTGATACAGGAAGTCTTTCTGTGCGCTGCCGTCGCCCCAGAGCGTAAGCGGCTGGCCTTCCATGGCGCAGCGCAAGGCGTGCGCGATGAGCCCTTGCTGGCGATTTTTCGGCACCGGGTAGCCGTAAGGATTGGAAATGCGCAGAATGGTGCACGCGAGTCCGTCGCGTTCGGCGCGGGTGCGCACGAGCTGTTCGGCGGCGAGTTTCGCGCGACCATAGCGGCCGACCGGCGCGCAGGTGTCTTCCTCGCGATTCGGGCGGCCGGGGGCGTTACCGTAGACGGCGCCGCCGGTGGAGAAAAAAATGAAATGGGCGCGGCGGGCCGCGGGTGTGGCCGCGAGGGCGTCGAGCAGTTGTGCCAGTTGCGGCAGATCATGCCGCTCTTCGCTGCCCGGGCTGGCCTCCGAGGAAGCGGGCAATGTGCTCCACGCGAGGTGCAGCAGCACGTCGCAGCCGGCGAGCGCGCCGGGTTGGAGCAATTCTGCATTCGCTCGGAAACCCGGGCCGGCGACACGTGAGAAGAGCTCCACGCGATGAGCCGGCGCGCGAAAATGGTCCGCGATGAGCGAGGCTAGGCGGCCCCGCCCGCCGGTGACGAACACGCGTTGCGGCTGATCGGACATGCTCAGGACGGTGCCAGCGCGTCGTAGAACTTGGCAAGCGCCTCCGCACTCCGGCGCCAGCTGAAGTGCTCCGCGGCGAACTGCACTGCGCCGGCGGCAAGGCGCGCGGCGAGGGCGGGGTTTGCGCGCAGCTCGCCTACGGCGTGGGCGATGCCGGTGGCATCGGCGCGGTCGAGCACATAGGCATCGACACCGTGGCGGAGTTGTTCGCCGAGGTTCGTGCGCGGGAGCACGACGGGGCGGCCAAGCGCGAAAAATTCCGGCAGCTTCGAAGGGAAACGATAGTCGTTGAACGCGTCGGGTGCGCCGGGTTGGACGAAGATGTCGGCCAGCGCCATCAATGGCGGCAGGTGGCGGTGGTGGAGGATCTGGCCGAGTTCGAGAACGTGCGCGCGGGCGCGGGCGGCGTGCGCGCCGAGAAAATCGACGGTGTCGAGACCGGTGCGGAGCAGAAGCGTCGGTGCACCGCTGTCGTTGAGGCGCGTGACGGCCGCGTAGAGTTCGCGCATCTCGGCGGCGTTGGCGGCATGCACGTTGCCGGGGTAGAAGAGCACGGTCGTGTCCGGTGCGATACCGAGCGCGCGGCGAAATTCGTCGGGTCGTGGCCGCGGATAAAAGAAGCGCGCGTCGGCGGCCGGCCAGAGCTTCAGGCAGCGAGTGGCGGCTGGCGCGAGCTCGCGCAGGCGCGCGGTGATGACCGTCACCCCGTCGGCGCGGGCGAGAAACGCGCGGCTGCGGCGCGGGTGCGCGAGATCGGGTGGCACGAGCAGGTCGAGTTCGGCGTCGGACAGTGCTTCGAGCGCGGCAAAATCGCGGCCGAGACGCTGGGCGAGAATCTCGCGCTCGTTGTCCTCGAGGTGGACGACGAGGCGGGACCCGGAGGCGAGTTGGAGTTGTTCGGCGAGGTGGCGGACGGATTCGCAGGTGGTCCAGGCGTGGACGATGTCGGCCGGACGATCGTCGGAAAAACAGAACGCCTTTGCGTCGGCGTGGGTCAGCGCAGTGAACGCCGGTGCAGCGTGGTGGGCGATCGTCGCGCGATCGTGTGCGACTGCGACGGCGCAGCGATGGCCGGCCGTGGCGAGTTCGTTGGCGAGACCGGCGACGTGCAGGGCGTTGTTCGAAGCGAAACTGCCGGGGAGGAGAAAAAGGATGTTCAGCGGGCGCGCCGTGACGGCGGCGGGTGCGGCGGGAATCCGCGCGGGGTTGTAGCCCGGCAGCGCGATGCGCGCGGCGGCGAGGTCGAGGGAGGCGTCGATATTCTCGTCGATCGCGATCGCTACGCTCACTTTCGTGGCAGCGACGACGTGCTGACCGCTGGTGAGTCGCGCGCGGACGCGTAGCGGGCCGTGGCCGGCAGGCAGCATTTTTTCGGAAATGAAACCGGACTTCGCGGCGTGCGGTGCAGCGGGAAAAAGAGCCGCGACGTCGGCGCGCTCCTGACCGAATTCGCAAGCGACGTCTTGGTGGCCGAAGCGGAGCGTCACGTCGGCGATTTCCTCGCGCGTTTGAACAGCCCAGCCGGCGATGCGGGTGCGCTCAGTGACGGTGCCGGATTTCAGCGGCCAGTCGACTTCCGCTGCGAAGGGAGGAGAGTCAACGCGCAGCGTGTAGCGACGAAAAGCTCTCCACTTGCCGTCGGAGCCTTGCGCCTCGAAGCGCACCACATGCACTCCGGGCGGCAGTGTGCCGCGCAGCGTGAAGCCGCACGCGGCACCGCCGAGATCCGGGCGGACGTGCCGCTCGGTGGCGGGAATTTCCCCGGCGTCGCAGGCGAGACGCACGGCGGGGACGCGCTCGCCGTCGAGGCACCAGCCTACAATCTCGATTTTCCCGTCGCGGGCGTGCAGCGGACGCGGCGTCTCGATTTCCCCACGCAGACCGGATTGGTCCGATGCATTCATCGTTTCGCGCCGAAGGCGCGCTCGAGGGAGCGCAGCCACGCGGTCCAACGCCAGCTGCGGGAGGATTTCATGGCCCGCTGCTCGCGATCGAGTTCGGCGACGCGTGCGGCGCGAGCGGTGGATTCGGTCTCGAGCGCGGCGGCGTGTTGTTCGGCGCTGCGGAGCGCGGCGTTTTGCGCGACCAATTGCAATTGGAGACCGGTGGTAACTTCCCGCTCGTGACGCCAAGAGGTTTCGGTGTGGGCCAGTTGAGCTCGGACCTGCTCGAGCGCTTGATGAGTGACGTGCTGCTGGTGGCGCAGGTGGTCGAACTGCGCCTGGAGGTCCGCCCGCACGCGTTCGAGGTGCGCCGCCTCGTCGAGCTTGGCGTCCGTGAGCCGTTGCGCCTCGGCGAGGAGGCGCTCCGTTTCCGCGAGTCGCGTCGCGGTCGCGTCGCGCTCGTCCCCGATTTCCATGACGCGGACCTGAGCGAGGATGAGCTGTTGACGGAGGCGCTGGAGAAGGTCGGCTGGCTCCGGAACATCGGGCTTCATGCGGGGCCCAACATCGCGAGCGCGCTGTGGGTTGTGAAGTCTATTGTCGGACCTCGGCTTGCTCCGTTTCCCGCTGGAGTCGGGTGCTGGCCTGCAGGTAGCGCTGCAAGGCCGGGTTTGTCACCAGTTCCGCAGGCGAGACGAGCCGCCCCTGCGTCCGCGTGCGCAGCCAGTCGATTTCCGCCTGCCCGATCCGCTGCATCGCGGCGCTCGTTTTCTGTTGAGAGTGCACGCGGAAGCAGCCGAGGAAGACCGGCAACCGCACCATGCGCGCTCCCGCTGCCTGGAAGCGCAGCAGCAAGTCCCAATCGAGCGCAAAGTGCAGCGAGCGGTCGATGCCGCCGACGCGATCCCAGAGGCGCCGGCGCCAGAACAGCGTTTCCTGCGGGATAAAGTCGTTCAGCCGGAGCACCTCGCCGTCGTGTTCGGGCATGAACCAGCGGCCTATGCAATGACCGGTCTCGTCGATCACAAAACGGTGGCCGTAAACCACGTCGACGTCCGGATGCCGGGCGAAAAAATCGCCCACGGTGGCAAGAGCATCGGGCCGGTAGAGATCGTCGGAGTTCAGCCACGCCATCACGTCGTGGGGTGCGCCGGTGGTGCGGGCAAAACCGCGTGCGATCGCGTCGGCTTGGCCGGCGTCGGGTTCCGATTCCCACGCGAAGAGGCGCGCCGCGTGGGACTGGATGATCTCGCGGCTGCCGTCGGTCGATCCGCCGTCCTGCACGACGTAGTCGACGCGTGCTTCGCGCTGATCGAGCACGCTGCGCAGGCAGACGTCGAGGAATCGCGCCTGTTGAAACGATGGTGTCACAATCGCGAAGCGTGGCGCGGCCGGCTTGCTTCGACGCGCTGGCGCTGGCGGCAGCGGTGCAGGCAGGTCGCTCGGGCCGGCGAGAAACTGAAACGCCAGCAACTCCTCCGGTCGTCCGACGGTGAAATAACGGGCGCGCTCCGCAGCGGTGACTTCGAAGCGATGAATGAACAGATCATGCGACGCCCCGCAGCGAGTGAGCGCGGTGGCGGTGACCGCGTAGCGACCGACGGGCAGTCGCACCCGGGCTTCGAACCCGACGTCTCTCGCGCGTGAGTCGCTCAGTTGCGCGGCGACGTCGGGACGCGCGTGCCCCCGCGTGGCGGGCCACGCGAACTCCGGCGTCAGTTGCAGGCGGATTTCGCTCAGCTGCTTTCCCGGCCAGTGACACCAGCCGCGCCAATGCAGGCAGCCGGAACCGGTCGCGGGCGGAGGCGGAGTATCGAGATGCCACAACGGCGCAGGCGCGGGCCAGTCACCACGCAGCGTGTAGTCGCCGGCACGGGGATCGAAATGCGGATTGTAGAAGCGTTCGACTCCGGCCGCTGCCGCCGGTTGCGACACTGATTCCCGCCATGTGCGGCCGATCCGTGCGCGTGCTGCGCCGATCACGCGGTGAAAGCGATCGCTCGCAGACACGTGGGCGAGAAGCTCTTCCCACGTAATGGGAAAATCAGCGATTCCACCCAGACGCTCACGTGCGATCGCCACGCAGAGGGGCGAGACAGCCGTGACCTCACGCGTGCAGCGCAGCGAGCCGTTAAAACCATCGCTCGTCGGATCAAACCCGCGCATCAGCGGGGTGAATTGTCCGCCCGCCAGCGCCCAGCCGGCATCGAAGACGCGGTCGTTGGCGTCGAGCAGCACGGGGGCGACAAACCCCGCGTCGGGACGCAGCGCGGCGGCGGCGAGAAGGGCTTGCGTGGTGGCGTCGAGGGCAACGACGTCTGAGGCGACGAGCAACACCACGGCAGCACTCTCGCGGTGCGTGGCCGCGAGCAGTTCGGCGGGGCCGCCGGAAATCACCGCAACGTCGACGGCTTCGGTCGGTTGCAGTCGCACGCGATGCCCGCCGAGTGGCACCGCGCGTTCGTGGCGCCCGAGGCGATCGAGGTGTGCCTGGACGGCGGCGGCCTGCCGCGCATCCATGTCGCCCTTGACGTTGCCGTGCAGCGCACTGGAGGTGGCGGTCTGGCGCCAGTGATAGAGAATCTTCGGCACGTGCACCACGGCGCGCGTGTGCTCGGTGATACGCAGAGCAAACTCGAAATCCTGCACACCGTCGAAGGTTGAATCGAAACCTCCGACGCGACGCGCGAGCGCGGTGCGCACGCAAAGAAGATGTCCGAAATACATCACGCCGAGCAGAAATTCTGGTGAGAACCCCGGCTTTAGGAACGGCAGCAGTCGCTGCCCGTCGGCGGAGATCTTGTCCTCGTCGCTGTAGAGAAGATCGGCCGCGGGCGACGTGGCGATCGCGCGGCTCATTTCGAGGAGCGCGTGCGGCCGCAACTCGTCGTCGTGATCAAGCAACGCGATGTAGTCGCCGCGCGCCGCCGCGAGCGCGTCGTTGGTGGCGCG
Source organism: Verrucomicrobiota bacterium (assembly GCA_023432225.1). Classification (GTDB taxonomy): domain Bacteria; phylum Verrucomicrobiota; class Verrucomicrobiia; order Opitutales; family Opitutaceae; genus Didemnitutus. The sequence continues at coordinate 98,031 of JAEYUW010000033.1, read as the reverse complement.
GGCAATGCCGCCGTTCTGGCTGCGCGGAAGCAGGCGGATGCGCGCATCCCGTCGAGCGAATTGCTCGAGTTGCGCGGTGAGTTCCGGCGAGCCCGAGGCATCATCGACGAGGCAGAGCTCCCAACGCGGATATTCCTGCGCGAGCACCGACGCGACGCAGGCGTCCAGCAGTGCCGACGGCGTGCGATAGACGGGGAGAAGAATCGAAAACAGCGGCCCTTGGATCGTGCCGGCGGATGGCGGTTGATCGGGATCGTGTTGCGCGGCCCAAGCGGCGAAGCCGGAAATCGCGGCGACGCGTCCCGGCAGGTCGCCGGCGCGAACGCAATGGAAAGGCAGCAGCACGCCGTCGCCGGTGAGCGCTGACAGCATCAGCGGTGCGTCCGGTTCGTCGAGCGTCCCCTCGAGCGCAAAGCCGGTCTGCGCCGCTGTGGCGGCGCCCCCGAAATGGGTCTGCACGTCCGGGCGACTGATCAAAGAGGTCTCGGCGATTCTCTCCGTCGGCGTGCTGAGCACGATCGCGCGCAGGCCGACGATATCCGGCACGTGACACCAGCCGCGGAATGTGACGGTGCGGCTATCGTGCGGGGACCACGTCGCAGCTTCGAGATGGGCGTGCAGCGACGTCGCTTCAACCGACCACTCCGGCAGGGCGAGGCCGAGTGCCACCTCTGCGAGACGGCGCAGCGTGGCGAGGCGCGCGGAGCGGACGCGCGCGATGTAGTCGGCGGAGTTGTTCTCCTGCTCGAGTTGCCACTGACGCAGCCAGAAGAACAAGTGCCACGCGGGACCGGCGTCGGGGAGTGCGGACGTGAACAGGTCCGGTCGCTGACGGGCGAGCGGTGAGAGCGCGTGGAAACGCACGGCGTCTTCGCGCCAGAAGTGAGTCGCGTGGGCGAACTCGGTGTCGATCAGCCGAACCTCGCCGGCGTCGTCCACGAGGAGATTGACGGCCACGAAATCGCCGTTCGTCCAGCGCGTGGTCGCGGGCGTCGCGCTTAGCGCGGCAAACATCGCCGGCAGCACCGAGCGTTCGAGGGCGGCGCGCTCGTTGGGCGTCCACGACGGGGCCGCGAGCAGCCGTGGTGTCCACGCGTGCCACTCCGCGGCGCGCGCGGCGTCGGTGGAGCGGCGCTCGGTGTTTTCGAGCAGGGCGCAGCTGCGGGCGAAGGCGGCGCGGGCGCGCTCGCGGTCGAGGACGTCCAGCGGGGCGCCGGCGAAGAATTCCTCCGCGATCACCTCGATGCCTTCGGCTAGCTTTTCGTGAAACAGCAGCGGCGGCACCAGCGCAGGACACGCGCGCGCGAAGGCTGCATGGCGGTGAGCCTGATCAGCGAGCGCGGGTCCGACGGTGAGCTTGATCGGGCGGCCGTCGGTGGTGCGGGCCTGCCACGCGGTGCGCGGACCGTCGCGCCGATCGCGGTTACCGCCGCCGAGCGGTGCGAGCGAGGCCGCGTCGAGGCGCCGGCGTTCGACGAGTGCGGTCAGGGCGGGCGGCAGCGAGGCGGCCATGGCAACTCAGGTGGCGCGCACGAAGAAGCTCGGCACGAAGTGGCGCGCGACGTGTTGCGCGGCGAGTTCGCGGTAACGCGTTGCCAGAATCTCCTGGAACGGATCGGCCAGTGGCGAGCCGTCGTAGCCGTTGTGCTCGAGCGGGACGGGATGGGCGAGCAGCCAGGCGTCGAGCGCTGCGCCGTCCGCGTCGAGCGAAAGGATGATTTCCGGCAGTTTGTAGTCCGGAAACGCGGCGAAAAAGTCGATCTGCGTAAAGCCGGCCTCGCGCAACAGGCGGCGCAATTCGTCGAGCGAATAGGTGAAGCTGCGCAGCGTGTGGCCACCCGAGGTTTGGTGCCAGCGCTCGCGTGCAAGAGGTGCAGGCAGCTGCGCGATATCAGGCACGCCGATGTGGTCGTCGGGGCAACCGAGCAGGTATTTCAGGCCGAGCCGATTTTCGATCGCGAGGATGAGCGCGCCGCCGGGTGCGAGTTCGCGGCGCGTCTTGCACAGGAATTCCGCCTGGCGGGCCTGCGGATCGATCGTGGTCTGGAACGCGCCGACCCACTCGAACACGCCGATCGCGCAAATGGCGGCGAATTGCGGGGCGAATTCCACATCGAAGTAGTCGGCTTCGAGGTAGCTGAGCTGGCGATCGACGCCGTCCTGGCGAGCGGCGGCGCGGATGAAGGCGAGGCGCTCCGCGACGGGCTCGAGTGCGACCACGCGGCGCGTGGCGGCGAGCGGTCGCGCGATCTGTCCCCAGCCGGCGCCGATGTCCAGCACGGGGCCGCCAGCGGGCGGCAGCACGGGGCCGACGAACGCGGTGCGCGTGGGTGAGGTGACGATGGCGTGGAGCCAGGGCTTCGCGGTCGCGAAGCGGCGGGCGAGAGCGTCGCGCCACGGCGTGCCGCGCTCGAGTTCGGTGACGATTTCCTGGAGTTCGGTCGCGGGAGCGTCGCGGAAACCGAGTTCGCGCGGGCGGGCGAAAAGCTCGCCCGGCGAGAGCGCCACGGCCTGACCCTGACAGGTGAAGTGGATCATCTCAGTCGGGCAGGGCGCGGACGGCGATGGTGGTCGGGCAATACGCGACGCCGAAGGATTTGTCGCGCGGCAGCACGTCGAAGCGGATGACGTCGTAGCGGCGGTGGATGACGACGACCTCGCCGTTCACGAGCCGGACCCAGCCGAGCGAGAGAAAGTAGACGCCGGGGAGAACGTTGAGCGTGATTTCGAACATCGCCTCGGCGCGCGCGCCGGCGGCGACCGGAGCGGGCGTGTGGTTTTGGAAATACGTGTTGGTGCCGTAGATTTCCTGGCCGCGCACGTCTTTCAGGGTGAGCGCGTAGATGGGATCCGTGAGGTCGGCGGTGGCGCGGCAGGTCGCGCGCACGCGCACGATGTCGCCCACGACGAAGCTGAGGCGCGGCTGGTTGCGCGCGTCGGTGACGGTGACGGATTCGATTTTGCCGAGTTCGCCGCCGTAGGCGTATTCCTTGTCGGAGACCTGTTGGTGGCTGCGCTCCTCGGTGAGGAGTTGGGCGCTCTGATCGGTGCCGGTGACGGCATCGGGCAACAAGGTAGCGGTCGCGGCGATTTCCGTCGGCTCGGCCTCGGCGGGGGCGGGGCCGCGGGTGCGGAGCGCTTCGAGATCGCCGCGGATGGCTTCGAGGCCGTGCGGACTCGTGATGAGCTTGGTGTAGATGTTGGTGACGTCGTTCGGGCTGCCTTGCAGGAGGACTTCGCCGCGTTCGAGGAGGAGCGCGGTGCGGCACATGCGTTTGACGGCGTTGGTGTCGTGCGAGACGAAGATGATCGTGCGGCCCTCCTTGATCATCTGGTCGAGCGTGGCGTGGCACTTGAATTGGAAGCGCGCGTCGCCGACGGCGAGAGCTTCGTCGATGATGAGAATGTCGGCGTCGACGTGCACGCAGACGGCGAAGGCGAGGCGCACGGCCATGCCGCTCGAGTAGGTGCGGACGGGCTGGTCGATGAATTCGCGGATGCCGGAGTATTCGACGATGGCCTCGAACTTGCGTTCGATCTCGGCGGGAGTGAGGCCGAGGATGGCGGCGTTGAGGTGGATGTTCTCGCGGCCGGTGAAGTCGGGATTGAAGCCGCTGCCGAGTTCGAGGAGCGCGGCGACGCGGCCCTGCACGGTGATCTCGCCGGACGTCGGCTGGAGGGTGCCGGCGATCATCTGCAGGAGCGTGGACTTACCGGCGCCGTTGCGGCCGATGATGCCGAGGCATTCGCCGCGCTGAATCTCGAGCGAGACGTCGCGCACGGCGGTGAACGGCCGGGCCGTCGCCGCGGACGTGCGCCCGAAGAGCCGACGCAGCGGAGCAAATAGCCGATCCGAGGGATCACTCCAAATGGCGAAGGTTTTGCTCACCTGGCGCAGCGACACCGCCGGCACGGCGGGACGGGAAGGCGAGGTTTCAGACGACATGGGACGAGGCAAGATCGGTGGGAGAAGGGAGACCAGCCGGAATTAGGGCGCGTTCGCGGGGGGCTGGGGCTGGAGGAAGCGGTTTACCGTGGCGATCGCCGGGGACGAGAACGACACGATCGGATCGGTGGCGTCCGGCGTCGTCGTGATCATCAGCCCGTCGGGTCGTATTTCGCGTTGGGCGATTTGTTTTTCGGGCACGATGGATTCAAACGGCAGGACCGCCAGTGAACGGCCGGACGAATCGACCAGCCGGAGGGTGCGGATCAGCAGCGTTCCGGCATTGTCGCGCGGGTCGAGGCGCAGGACGCGAATCGGGCGGGGCGGCAGCGCGAAACGAACCGTTTGCAGGCCAGTGTGAGGTGCGACTTCCTGTCGTTCGCTCTCCTCGCCGCGGATACCTTGGCCGGTGTCCCAATAAAGCTGCAGTGGCGTCCACCCGCTCGAGCAGACGTCGAGTTCGAGCCACACGCCTTGGCCGGATAGGGGCGCGATGCGGCCCAGGCGGAAAGCTTCGCGAATGGCGCCGCGGTGGCCGGCGGCACCCAAGGCCAAAGCAAAGGGAACGAGGAGGAGCAGCAGTCTCGCGCGGGTGACGGCGGATCGGCTCCGTGCGACGGCCAGAGTGATGGCGGCGCCCAACAGCCAGAGGATTCCGGCGAGGTAGGATACCGACGCTCCCAAGAGGCGGATTTGGCGCGTCGCAAATCCGCCAGCGGGGGCGAGCGGAACGATGGTGGCCGTGAAATGCGAGGTGTGGCCGGGCACGGCGGCCAAGCTGACGCCGTCGGGCTGAGGGGTAAGGCGGCCTTCGCCGGCCGTCAGTTGCCATTGGGTGGGATTGACGCGGCGCAGCTCCGTGCCGTCGGCGTCAATCACTGCCAGGCGGGCGAGATAAACGGTGGCGCCGTCTGCCGGGGGCTCCAGTTGGATCGCCTGCACGGCGGTGTCGGGCAGCGGGAAGGTGTAGGTGTAGGGATGCGGGGAGGGCGCGGCCGGAAAATGGATCACGTTGCCCGGGGCGAACCCAACGCCCTCATCCCAACGAAGATCGATCCCGACGGTGCGGTCTACCCGAAGGGCCACGACGACGCGGCGGACGGCTGTGGGCTCGACCGCGGGACGCCAGACCAACGGGGTGTCCTGTGGGAGCAGAAACGCGAGGAGAAGCGCGGCGAAAGCGAGGGCGATCCACCGCGGCGTCGAAGATCGACCGGGCACGCGCGGTGACGAGGCACCGGGTATCCCGGAGTGAGTCATGGCCGGCGGCGCAGTCCCACCTCAAGGAGGCTCAATCCGAATCCGAGAGCGAGGCCGGCCAGCGCGCCGGTGAGGGCGCCGAGCAGAAGCGAGCGAGTGAGGGAGTCGGTGGTGGGCTGGGCGGAGATGCGCACGGCGTCGCCGTATTCCTGCCGCGAATAATCCTCGAGGCACTCGCGGAGCTTGAGCATGAGGTTCTGGTAATCCCGCTCGACTCCGACAAGCGCGGTTTGCATCGCGGCGATCGCGGCCGCCTGGTCCTGCTGCTCGGCTTTGGCAAAGCTCTCCATGCGCTCGCGTCGTTCCTGAAGGCGGGCGCGTTCCGCTTGGACGCGGCGAACGGCGAGGCCGGCATCGAGGGCCTTGCGCACGAGAAAATTATAGGCGTCGTTGGAGAGGAGCGCGTCGATGAAGGTCTGGTCGAGGAGCGGCTGGACCTGGGCGGTGTTCTGCGGCTGGGCCTTGTTCGCGAGAACGTAGTTCTGGGTGCGTTCCTGGCTCCGGGCGAGCAGGTTGAGCACCACACTTTCCTCCTCGGTGAGTCGACGGGCCTGATCCTCGAGCGTGCGCGAGTAGTATTCCATTTTCAGCAGCGCGTGGCTCCGGTTCCTGGAGAGGCCGTTTACGTAGATGAGGCCGAGCACGTCGTTGAGCCGAACCTGGGCGAAAAGTTCCACCTCCGTGAGCAGGTCCTGGAACGACAGGTTGTTGGTGGGCGAGCGGAAGCGCGGGGCCTTCTGCTGGCGCTGCTCCAGGTAGCCGGTGATCGATTGCATCTCGCGCGTGAGCACCAGCTCGTATTCGACGAAGTCGGCATTCTGGAGGGAGCGGAAGGCGTCGCCGAATTGCTGCGGAGGCTCGACGTAGTTGCGGCGGAAACGGGCGAGGTAGGTGTTGACGATCTCGGTCAGCAGGAGTTCGCGGGAGCGGTGTGCGAGGGGGAAGTCGCGCGGCAACGAGAGCGAGAGTTCGTATTCGTCGGGGAAGAAGGGCGGAGGCGTCTGGCCCGCGGCCCGGAGGCGGTCGCGTTCCTTGATAATGCCGGGAGCGACGAAGCCGGTGATGCTGATGGCGCCGCGCACGGCGGTGGCGAGTTTGCCGTCCGCGTTGGGCAGGTTCAATTGCCGGATCGCTTCGTTGACGATGTCGGGGGCGCGAACGTCGTCGGCCTGGAACTTGGTGCCGTTGGGATAAGTGCCGCGCTCGAAGCCGGGGAAGCCGAAGGCGACGCGGAGGGAGGTGGTAGCCGGTTGTTTTTGGGCGGCGATCCAGCTGGCGGCGATGCCGAGGCCGATGCCGGTGAAGGTGAGGCCGAGCGTGAGAATGAAGCCGGCCCGCAGGCGGCGGAAAATGTCGGCGAAGTTGATCGTGTCTTCTGCGGCGGGGGGAAGGGCTTGATCCATGGCGAAAGGGGGGGCGTCTCCGCTAGCGGTTATCTGGCGCCGGAAAACGGACGCAAGAGCGGATGAAGTGCGGCTGATGCGGGGCGCGAGTTCACGAGCCCGGCACGTAAGGTCGATACTCCGGCACGAGCTGCTGAATGGCGCGGCGCACCGCCGCGGCGTCCCACTCGGTGAACTGGCGCTCGATGCGCTCGATCTCCGGTCCCAGATTCTGCAGGGGCGGCGGCTCGCCGACGAAGCGCATGATCTTGGCGTGGGTGGTCGGGGTGTGGTTTTCGGTCGAGTGGTTGAGTTCCTCGAACAGCTTTTCGCCCGGCCGCAGGCCGGTGAACTTGATTTCGATGTCCTTGTCGGGCTCGAGGCCGCTCAGCTCGACGAGCTGCCGGGCAAGATCGACGATTTTCATCGGCTGCCCCATATCGAGCACGAAGATCTCTCCGCCCTGGCCTTGCGTGGCGCTTTGGAGAACGAGGCCGACCGCTTCGTTTACCGTCATGAAGTAGCGCGTCACGTCGGGATGGGTGACGGTGATCGGTCCGCCGGCGGCGATCTGGCGTTTGAAGGTCGGGATGACGCTGCCGGAGGAGCCGAGCACGTTGCCGAACCGGACGGAAATGAACTTCGTGCCGCCCGGATTGCCCTGCTGGAGCGCTTGGAGGTAGAGCTCGGCGATCCGCTTGGTCGCTCCCATCACGCTCGTAGGATTGATCGCCTTGTCGGTTGAGATGAGGACGAAGCGCGCGACCCGATGCTGCAATGCGAGGGCGGCCATCTGACGCGTGCCGCACACGTTGTTGCGGAACGCCTCGCCGGGCTGGGCTTCCATCATCGGCACGTGTTTGTGCGCCGCTGCATGGAAAACGAGTTCGGGGCGATGCTCCGCGAAGATCCGCTGCATGCGGGCCTGGTCCATGATGTCGGCGACGAGCGGAGCGATTTCCGCGCCGCTGCCGGCTTCACGCAGCTCCTGCTCAATCTGGAAAAGCAGGAACTCGCTGCGCTCGACCATGAGGAGACGGCGGGGCCGGTAGCTCACGATCTGGCGGCAGAGCTCGCTGCCGATGCTGCCGCCGGCGCCGGTCACGAGCACGGTGCGGTCGGAGACGAGTTCGCGAATGCGTGTGGTTTGGAGATCGATCGGATCGCGGCCCAGCAAATCGTGGATCTCCACGGGGCGCATCTGCGTGACGCGGACCTGGCCGGTGATCAGCTGGGAGAGGGACGGGACGGTCTCGAAGCGCAGTCCCGTGGGCGTCACGACGTGGAGAATTTCGCGCATGCGCCGTCCGCTGGCGCTGGGCATGGCGATGATGATCTCGTCGAGCGGGTGGCGCCGATGAAAGGCGGGGATGGCCTCGGGCGCGCCGTGCACAGGGATGCCGTGGAGGGAGGTGTGCCACTTGCGCGGATCGTCGTCGAAGAAGGCGATCGGCTCCATGCCGAGGGAGCGACGCGTGGCGAGTTCGCGGGCGAGGGAGGCGCCCACATCGCCGGCGCCGATGATCGCGACGCGTTTGCGTCGCGCGGCGTCGCGCGGGCTCTTTTCAAAATAGCCTTCGCGGAGCAGGCGGAAGCCGACGCGCAGCACGCTGACCGCGACGAACGAGATGACGAAGTCGGTGAGAATGACCGCGCGTGGCGGGGCGAAATTCACGCCCGCCCACAGCCAGACGGCGAGCATGGCCGCCGCGGCCGTGCTCAGCGCATAGACAATGCGCCGCAGGTCCGGCAGGCCGAAATAGCTCAACAAACTGCCGAATTGGCCAAAGGCGGCCAGCAGGCCGAGCTTCAGCACGACCACGCCGACGATGATGACGGGCAGGCGGACGAGATTGCCGGCCGCCAGATCAAAGTCGAAGCGCAGCAGGTAAGAAAGGAAGAGCGACAGGGCCAGCGCCGCGCCGTAGAGAAACGCCAAACCGAGCGGGCGGGCAATTTGCAGCACCTTCACGGGTGGCTAGACGAGCCGCGCCTGGACGATTTCGGTCGCGCCGGGCGGCGGGGCCGGCTGCAGCGGTTCGCGCCGGGCGGCCACCCGGACGAGGTCTGCGGGGGCGCCCAGGCCGGCGACGAGGCGGCTGACGCGGTCGAGCGCTCCGCGGCGGTCGATGGCGCTGAGGAGGGTGAGGAAGATCAGCCGGATATCCAGCCACACGCCTGAGTGTTCGATGTAGAGCAGGCCGAGGCGGGATTTGTAGGGGCGGATGAGCTGGTTGTAGGCGAGGTCCGGATCGGCTTTGCCCTCGAGAATCGAGCCTTCGTCCGAGAAGACGATCGACGAGATATCGGTGATGCCCGGGCGCACGGAGAGCAGCTGTTTTTCGGCGCTGGTGTAGAGATCGGTTTCGCGCTTCACGTTGGGGCGCGGACCGACGAGCGACATGTCGCCGACCAGCACGTTCCAGAGCTGCGGAATCTCGTCGAACTTGAAGCGACGGATCGTGCGGCCGATGACCGTGATGCGTGGATCGTTGTTGGCGGTGGAGTCGACTTTGTTGGCGTCGGCGCGCACGACCATCGAGCGCAGTTTGAACATCTTGTAGGGCTTTTCGCCCCGGCCCACGCGCAGCGGGATATAGAACGGCGAGTGGCGGTCCTGCAGCCAGACCAGCACACAGAGGATCAGCAGCAGCGGCCAAAGCAGCAGCAGGCCGAAGAAGGCGGCGAGAAAATCGAAGGCACGTTTCATGGGCGTCCGAGCAGTTGGAGGGCGGCGGCGGTGACGTCGCCGGCTTGGAAATAATAGGCCTGTTCGAGGGGCTTGCTGGTGGGCGCGGGAGCGTCGGGCAGCGTCAGCCGTCGCGGGGCGGCCTTGAGGGCCGTCGGCGGAATTCTCTCCACGACGCCTGCGATGATCTCACCGGCGAGCCCGCAGGTGGACCAGTCGCCGTCGACGGCGAGGAGGCGGCCGGTCTTGCGCACCGAGTCGGCCACGGTCGAGCAGTCGAGCGGATTGATCACGCGCAGGTCGATCACCTCGGCGGAGACCCCGCGCTGCGCGAGTTCGTCAGCGGCGAGGCGGCAAAGCTGGGCGGAGTAGGAGCAGCCGACGAGCGTGACGTCGGTGCCGGTGCGTTCGACGCGTGGTTTCACGGACGACAGGCGGAGCGTCGGATCGACGGGCGGCAGGTCGGCCTTCAGGTCGTAGAGCCAGCGATCGTCGATGAACATCACGGGGTCGTCCCCGAGCGTGGCGGCGATCAGGAGGTCGCGGGCGTCGGCCGGCGTCGCGGGCATCACGACGCGCAGACCTGGGATGTGCGCGAACCACGAATGCAGGGCTTGCGAGTGCTGAGCGCCCTGTTCGCCGCCGCGGTTGATGATGGCGCGGACGACCACCGGCACGCTGACGTCGCCGCCGAACATGTGCCGCCATTTGGCGGCTTGGTTGACGAGCTGGTCGACGCCAAGGAGGAAGAAGTCGACGCGCGGATGAATCACGATCGGCCGCTTGCCGCTGAGGGCTGCGCCGACGGCGGCGCCGGTGGTGGCGAGTTCGGAGACGGGCGTGTCGATGACGCGCTCGCGACCGAAATCCTTGTCGAGATCGGTCATGCTGTTGCCCACATACCAGGGACTCCACAGTCCCTGGCCGATGGTGAACACCTCGGGATGATTCTGGAGCAGGTAAGCGAAGCCCTCGCGAAGGGCGGAACCGTAGTTGGTCATGGTTCAGGCGGGGGACGAAGAGTAAACGCGATCCAGAAGCGCACTGGCGGGCGGGTAGGGGTCGGCCGAGGCCTGCGCCCAAGTGGTTTCGACCGCCGAGCGATACTCGGACCAGATGGCCTGCTGCTGCGTCTCGTTGAGGTGGCCGGCGGCGATCATGGCGCTGGCGAGGCGGCCGATGGGGTCGCGCTTTTTCCATTCGACCAGGCCTTCCTTGCGCATGACGCCGACGTCGTTGTCCTCGCGATGGCCGACGTGGCCGCGCCAGCGGTAGGTGACGGCCTCGATCAACTGCGGGCCCTGGCCAGCGCGAGCGGCGGCGATCGCGAGACCTGCGGCGCGGCTCATGGCGTTGATGTCGTTGCCGTCGACGCGCTGCCATGCGACGCCGTGTGCGGCCGCGAAACGGCACGTCGAGTCGAAGGCCTGGCGGAGCGAAATGTGGAGGTGACTGGAAAACAGATTATTCTCCACGACGTAGATCACCGGCAGCTTGAAGACAGAGGCGAAATTGAGCGACTCGTGGAAGACGCCTTCCTCAGTGGCGCCGTCGCCGAGGAAGCTGACGGCCACTCCGCCGCGCTTGTCCATGCGGGCGGCGAGCGCGGCGCCGGTGGCGATGGGGATCGTGGCGCCCACGATTGGCACGGAGCCGTGGAAATTGTTCGCTCGATCCAGCAGGTGCATCGAGCCGCCCATGCCGCGCGAGCAGCCGGTGTCCTTGCCGAGCACTTCAGCGAGCAGGTGATGCAGGCTGCCGCCGAGGGCGAGGAAGTGCGCGTGCGAGCGATGGGCGCCGAACACCCGGTCGCCTTGGCGGATGTGGTCTGCGATGCCCACGGCGGGCGCCTCCTGGCCGATGACGAGATGGCAGGGGCACTTGATGACGCCGCGGCCGAACTCGTCGCCGATCTTTTCCTCGGCGCAGCGGATTTCGATCATCTTGCGCAGCCACTGCAGTTGCTGCGCGGGTGTCGTGTCCCCGAGCGCCAACGGAGCCTGAAATTGCGGGGCGTTGATCTCGGCGAGCGGCCCGAGGTGGAAAGGATCGGCGCTCATGCTTACTTCCGGCCGTAGAATTTGCGGATGAGCCCGCAGATGTAAGCCACCTCGTCGTTGGTCAGCGAGGTGTTCATCGGGAGCAGGAAGCAGCGTTGGAACAGGCGGTCTGTGCCCGGCAGGTGGAACTTCGGCAAACCGAGGTCCTTGAACTGGTGCACCGGCGTGCCGGCCCACTGGATGATCGTGCGCACGCCGTTTTCCTGGAGGAACGCGCGCAATTCGTCGCGGCGGCCGGACTCGACCTCGTAGTTTTGGTAAATGTCGAAGTGGTCGGCGTCGTTGTCCGGCCCCGGGGGCAGAGTCATGTCCTCGAGATCGTGCAGGCCCGCGCGATAGAGGCGGGCCAGTTCGCGGCGGCGCTCCATTTCCTGCGGGTAGATGCGCAGCTTGGTCAGAAGGATGGCGGCGTGGAGATTGTCGAGACGCGAGTTCATGCCCCAGCGCACGACGAGGCCGTCGTCGTTGCGCCCGTGATCACGGAGCTGTTTGAGCGTCGTGTAGGTTTGGTCGTCGTTGGTGAAGAGCAAACCGCCGTCGCCGAAGCAGCCGAGGACTTTGGCGGGATAGAGGCTGATCGAGCCGGCGAAGCCGAAGGTGCCGGCGCACTTGCCCTTGAACTTCGAGCCGAGCGCTTGGGCGGCGTCCTCGACGATGAGCAGGCCGTGCTTTTGGGCGATGGCCGTGAGGCGCTCCATGTTCGCGGTGCGGCCGTTGAGTTGCGTCGGCATGATCACCTTGGTGCGCGGCGTGATGGCGGCCTCGACGGCGGCGGGATCGATGAGGTGGTCGGGGCCGCACTCGACGAGCACTGGCGTGCCGCCGGCGAAATGCACGGCGGCCGCGGTCGCGATGTAAGTGTGCGAGGCGAGGATGACCTCGTCGCCGGCCTTGATGCCCGCGGCCTTCAGGGCGAGGAACAGGGTGTCGGTGCCGTTTGCCATGCCGATGGCGTATTTCGCGCCGGCGAACGCCGCGACCTGCTGCTCGAATTGCTTCAACTCGTCCTGGAGGATGAAGGCGCCGCGATCCATCACCTTTATCATGGAGGCGAGGATCTCATCGCGCTGCTGGCCGAACACGTGGGTGTAGCGGAAAAAGGGAATTTGCATCATGGCGGAAAAGGGAGGGGAAATTCGAGGGAGGGGCTCCCCGGGGGGCAATAATATTGTTCCTGCTCAGCGGGGCCGTGCGTGGCCGACGCCGACCACTTTGAACGCGAATCGGCGGCCGGGCGCGAGCAGGCGATCGCTCCAGGCGAGGCAACGCGCGGCGCGCTCGGGGCCGAGGAGGCGGAGACCCGGCGCCAGGAACGTAAGGATTCCGTGGAAGCTGACCTGCAGGTCGGGAAAATCCTGTCGCAGGCGTTGCAGCGTGGCGAGGGTCGGCATGCGCTGCAGCGTGGAGAGGCTGCGCTCGCCGCGACGGTAGTGCCGCCAGCGGTTGAAGCGGTAGATCGGGTTGTGGTTCAGGGAATCGACGAAAATGAAGGCCCCGCCCGGCCGGAGCACGCGGCGCAGTTCGCCGAGAAATGTCTCCAAGTCCACATACGACAGGCTGCCGGCCATCGTCACGACGTCGAAGGCGTCCGGGCCGAACGGAAGCGATTCCGCGTCGGCCACCACGCCTTCGACGGACAAGCCCGCCGCTTGGGCGCGAGCGCGGGCGAGTTCGACGTTGTGCGGAGCGATGTCTGAGACGGTCACCTGCGCGCCCAGGCGCGCGGCGGTGAGCGAGTGCTGGCCGTTACCGCAACACAGGTCGAGGACGCGCAACCCTGGCTGCGCGTGGCGCTGCACGAATGCTTCGTAGACCAGATAAGGTTCCCGCAGTTCGCGGGCGATGCCTGCGGCGCCTGCCGGCACCAGACGCGAGACGCCCTCGGCCAGCACTTGCAACGCCCGGCTCTCGTAGCGGCTCCGTTCGATGCTCTTGTCGTCGCGGCTCGGCTCCATGGATCAGGGGCGGGAACCTGCGACGGGGGAGCGGCGGCGCAGCGTCAGGTCGGCGGGAGCAGCGCGCTGCACCGGGGCCGTCCGCGTGGCGACACGCAGGAGTCCCGCGAGCACGCCGAGCCCGTGGAGAAAATGAAAACCAAAGAAGCAGAACGGCAGCGTGACGAGGTGGAGAGGTTGGCGATAGCGGATGGCCTGCTGCAGCGCGGAGGCAACCGCCAGCACCGCATACAGCGCCATCACGGCGGCGAACGGCCACGCGATCCACGGGGTCATCGGTGACAGGGCGAGGCCCCCGAGCACGCCTGTCGCGAACACACCGCTGATCGCATGGCGCGGCGTGAAGGAGTAGGGCGCCACCCACCACATGTAGGCGTTGTAGGGCGCTTCGAGGACGATTTGCTTGCGGTAAAACGCGATCAGCGAGGCCTGGTTGTGGTAGCTGCACCGGATGGCGGGGTTCATCCAGATCGTCAGGCCGGCGCGGCGGATCCTCCGGTTGAATTCGTAGTCCTGGGCGCGGATCAGGCGCTCGTCCAGCACGCCGACTTTTTCGAAAACCGACGCGCGAAACAGGGCGTAAGCCACGGTATCGACGGGGCCCTCCTGGGCACCGACGCGGAAACTCGAGTCGCCCACGCCGAACTTGTGCGTGGTCATCGCTTGCACGACCTGGGCGCCGTAGTTCGTGCCGCCCGGCTCAGTGACGCAAAAGCCGCCGACTACATCTGCGTGGGTGCGTTCCGCGGTCTCCAGGCAGAGGCGAACGTAGTCTCGCGGAAAATGCGTGTGCGCGCCCAGCCACAGGTAGAAATCCGCGGCGACCTCGCGCACGGCGCGATTGACCGCGCAGCCCTGGTAACGCTGCGGGTTATCCATGCAGCGCACGTTCGGATGCGTCGCGGCGATTTCAGCCACGATTTCGCGGGTGCGATCCGTCGAGCCGCCGTCGAGCACCAGCACCTCCAGCGAGGCCGCCGGGGGGAGTTCGAAGGCCAGCACCGATTCGAGGCAGCCACGGATGAAGCGCTCCTCGTTGCGGCAGGGAATGATGATGCAGACGTGTTGGGCAGGCATGGTGTCCGGGACCGGCAAATTTGGATGCGGCGCGCGCGCTAGGCGAGCTTGGTTTGGCCGAGCCAGAGCAGGGACATCGCCTCGCCAAACGCGGAGGAAGAGCGCGCGAGCGCGTCGTTGGAAAAATCGGTTTCGATGGCGACGGGCCGGGAAAGATAAGGTGCGAACAGGGGCCGCTGTTCCTCGAGGCGCGCGCGGATGGCGTCGCCCATGCCGCCGCGCACCCAACGGTCGAGGTCGACGTTGAACCCGCGTTTTTTTCGCAGGGTGCGGATCGGCTCGGGGATCAGATCGCGGGCGATCTCGCGCAGCACCCACTTGCCGTAGCCGTGGCGGACCTTGATGGCGTCGGGCAGCGCGAGTCCCAACTCCACGAAGCGATGATCCATGAACGGCAGCCGGCTCTCGATGCTGTGATCCATCGAATTGCGATCCTCGTAGCGCAGCAGGGTGGGCAGGCTGTAACGCGTGACGTCCAGCGCCTGCCGGCGCCAGACTTCGGAGCCGGCGAGGCGTTGGTCGGGCACGGGTTGCGTGCGGGCAAACAGGGCGGCGCGCGGCGGTCCGGAGCGGGACGTGAAGCGGTGGCGCTCGCGCCAGTAGTCCCGGAGCGCGAGGCCCTCGGAAGCGAGCAGAGCCGACATCCCGGCGGCGAGTGCGAGCGCGGTGCCGTAGCGCCGTTCGCGCCACGCTGCTTGCAGGAGGAATGCCTTGAACTTGTGATAGCCCATCAACGCTTCGTCGGCGCCCTGGCCGCCGAGCAGCACGATGATGCCGTTGGCCCGCGCCGCCTCGTAGACGAAATTCTGCGCGATGATTGCGCCGCTGGGAAACGGCGCATCCTGTGCGGCGAGCGTGCGCCACGTGCGGTCGATGATCTCGGGAATCGAGGGCCGGCAATAGTGGACGCGCAGGCCGGATTTCGCGGCGATGGCCGCGACGCTGGGGCCCTCGGTGGCGGGATCGTCCGGGTCCGCGAACGTGAAGGCGAAGAGGTTCGACTGGCGCCGTGCGACGAGGGCGCCGATCGTCGAGGAATCGATGCCGCCGCTCAGCGACAGGCCCAGCGGCACGTCCGAGCGCAGCCGCAGCTCGATGGCGGACTCCAGGGTCGCACGCGTTTCCTCGAGGAGTTGCTGCTCGCTCGCAGCGACGCAGCGCTCGCGGCGTGCGAGGGCGGCCGCTTCGAGGTCGTAATAGCGGCGTTGCTCGAATCGAACGGCGCTGTCCGCGCCCAGTGAGACGCGCGCGAGGCAGCCGCCTGGCAAGGCGTGCAGTCCGCGATAGGGCGCGATGCCGCTGTCGCGTTCATACATCATCCGTTCGACGCCGTCCGCGACGTAGTCCAGATTGGGAGCGAGACCGAACTGGCGCGCCATCACCGTCGGCGTGGAAGCGAACGTGACGCTGTCCGCCGCGTGGCGGTAGAACAGCGGCTTCACGCCAAAACGGTCGCGCACGAGCCAGAGTTCGCGGGTGGCGGCGTCCCACAAGGCGAGCGCAAACATGCCGATGAAGCGCGACACCGCGTCGATGCCCCAGGCCTTGTAGGCCTCGAGGACGACCTCCGAGTCGCCGGCAGTGCGGAAGGCGTGGCCGCGTTGCTGGAGCTCGGCGCGCAGCTCGAGGTAGTTGTAGATCTCCCCGTTGAAGACGAGACAGACGCGCCGCGAATGGTCCCACAACGGCTGGTTGGAGGCGGCGCTGAGATCCACGATGCTGAGCCGGTTGTGCCCCAGCACCACGGAGGGATCGCCCGCCGCGACGATCTCGACTGCGTGGGCGTCGGGCCCGCGGCGGTGCTGTCCCTGGACGGTCGTGTCGACGTAGCGCCGCAGAGCCGGATCAGGATGGGGGGAGAACGCGCCGGAAATTCCGCACATGTCAGGAACGGTTCAGAATGCGACCGTAGAGTCCGAGGAGCGATTCAGCCTCGGCCTCCCAGTTGTAGCGCTGCCGCACCAGGGTGGCGCCCTGCCGGCCCATCGTCTCGCATTCGTCGGGATGCGTGACCATCCACTCGAGCGCGCGTGCGAACGCCGGCGCGTCCGAAGGATCGGCGAGACGGCCCACGCCGGCGGCATCGATCAGTTCCCGCCAGAGCGGCAGGTCGGAGGCTAGAGTGGGCAGGCCGGCGGACATGTATTCGAAAAGTTTGGTGGGATAACTGCGCAGGTGATTCGCGATCGGCAGAAACGTGACAACTCCGAAACGCGCGCGGTTGAGCAGGTCCGCGACCTGGGGACGAGATTGCCAGCCGAGATAGCGCACGCGCTTCCACCCGGGCAGGCGGCGGGCTTCCTCGAGCAGTTCCGGTGGATCGATGGGGCCCGCGATGTGCAGCTCGAGCGGCACCGCCTCGTCCATCGCGCCGAGTGCGGTCACCAGTTCGATCAGGCCGCGTTCACGGCTCATGCCGCCGACATAGGCGCAGATGGGCGGCCGCTCCCGCAGCGGGCGGGCGCCCGGCTGCTGGAGTTCGCCGAGCACCGGAAAATTATTCACGAGAGCGGTCTTGCGGCGCGGAAAGCGTTCGAGCAACGCCGGCCGGGAAGCGACGATGCCATCGAACACGAGTCCAGCCAGTCCCTCCACGACGTAAGCCGCCCCGGCGAGGACGTAGCGCAGCGGCCGCGGCAGCCACTCCTTGTCGAGGAGGTCCTGCGGCAGTTCCTCGTGGACGTCATACACGACGCGCTTGCCGGCCAGTTTGAGGAGCAGTCCCACTGGGATCAGCTCGGGGTCGTGGAAATGATAGAGATCGCCGCGCAATTTCAGGGCGGTGCGAAAAACCGCCGCCGCGGTTGTGGTCATCCGCGCGCGGCGTCCCATCGGTCGCGGCAGCGCGACGAGCTTTACGGGCGTCTTGCGCTGGGGATCGAGCTCGGCGGCCACCACGAGCGTCACGGCATAGCCGGCCCGTTGGAGCGACGTGCACTCCTTCTGGAAGATGCGGACGTCATACGGCGGGTGGACCGAGGTCAGGTGGACGATGTTTTTCATCAGAAGAAACGACGGGTGGGGAACGGTGTGGCTCGCGCCAGCGCGGCATGAGCAGCATCAGCGCGACGAACGGGGCGAAGCCGCCGGTCATGACCGTTGTGAGCACGCTTTGGCCGATGAGGGACATGCCGACGAGCGAGAACGCCATGATCGTGAATTCAGGCGTCTGCCTGCGGCAGGCGTGATCCGCCAGCCGGAGCAGGACAATCGCGACCAGCGTCGAGCCGATCAGGCCGGGATAGCGCGCAACGGCAAAGCCGTCGGCCCAGAGGTGGGCGGTGGCGTTGGTGTAGACGCCGTCGCTGCCGAGGAAGAAATACTCCCGCCCGATGACCTGCCCGATCGGCAGATCGTAGGGTCCCGGAAACAGCGTGCTGAGCAACGGAAAGGAAGAGTGCGTGATGCCCGCGGCCGCGTGGTTGGAGAAAAACTCGAGATACAAGCCGGACAGCTGGCCGCCGTTAAAAATCCAACGCTCCAGAAACAACAGCGGACCGAGCGCGCGCGGGTCCCAGAAATACCAGACGGAGGCCGCGACCGAGCAACCGGTCAGCGCGTAGAGAAACACCAGCCCGCGGCGCCGGCGAAACACCAGCATGAACACGCCGATGCCCAGCTGAAACGCCATCGCCGCCAGGAAGGTCCGCAGGCTCGAAACCGAATACAGCTGGACCTGCAGCACCGCGCTCAGGATCACCAGCGTCCAGCGCCGTTTCACGAAACCGAGCGCGGAGATGATGGGATTCACCACGAGCCCCTGCCACCAGATCAGGTAGCCCAGCAGCGCGGGAATGTTCGCCGACCGCAACTCCGTGCGGAGTTCATACACCTGCTCGGTCGGCAGAAAAATGTTCTGCCAGCCGAGCAGGCGGTAGAGCCAGCCGTAGGTCAGGACCGTGATGGCGCTCAACAGCAGCGCATAACCGCCCGCGGACATCGCCGGAAATTCGATTCGCAGCGCACGCAGCCGGGCGCTCCAGCACATCGCCCCAAAGCACGCGATGATCGCGAGCACGTAGACATGGATCGTCGCCGGCGGCAGTGCAGTCACATGGTAGGGCAGGATGCAGCTCGGCACGATGACCGTCATATACAACACCCAGCACTGAAACTCCGAGGGACGGCTGAACGACTTCGAAAGCCAGGTCGCCGGCAGGCAGGCGAACAGGAATTGCAGCGCGACGGTCAGTGCCGATTGCGGGCGGTAGGACATCGCCGCGTAGTTGAACGCCGGCACGATGATCGTCGGATAAATCCACTGGAGCGCGGCCATGTAGGCCGCCGCACCGAGAACGAGGAGCAGGCGGCTGCGCGTCATGCCGTCACTTTCTGCACGATGCGGCGCCAGCGTTCCGGCACGATTTCCAGCAACCAAGCCGGCGCCTGGCGCAGCACGAGGAGGACGAAGCCGAGCGTGAGGCACACGCCGAAAACGAGATGCCACGCCGGCGGGACGAGGAACAACGTTGCACTGGAAACGGTCACCGCCCCGGACCACGCGATCATCGCGCGGCGGACACACCGGTCCAGCGCGGCCAGGCGATGAAAACGCCGCACGATGACGAGGGCGCCGGTCGCGGCGCAGCCCATGCCCGCCACCAAACCGGCGGCGGCCGCTACCGTCAGGTTGCCGGAGGCACGTTCGACGGCGAAGAAAACCAGCGCGCTGGCGGCCGCGCCGGCGAGATACGTCAGCGCGTTCCACGGCCGGCGCGACGCGGCGTCGATCGGATTACGCACGATTTCGGTCAGCAGATAAGCCGGCACGGCGAGTGCGCACGCGAGCAACAGCGGCGTGTGCGCGGCCACTTCGGGTCCGAGCCACAGCGACACCACGGAGGGGAGCAAGGCCAGCGCCCCGAGCGAGCCCAGCCCGCCGGCAAGCAGGGTTGCCTGCACCAGGCGGCTGACCTGCGAGTTCACCTGCTCGAGCGCACCTTCGGCGCGCAGCCGGCTCAAATGGGGCAGCATCACCAACCCGATCGGCGAAACGAGCAAGGCGCCCGCCGAGACGACGCCGAGCAGCGCATTCAACGCCGCGAGCACCGGGGCGTCGCTCCGCCAGCTCACCAGCCAGGGCAGGCACATGGTGTGGACGAAGACCGCGCCCATCGTCGTCAATCGCGGCGCGCCATAACCGACGAGGCGTCCCGCGGCCCCCCGCAAATCCTGCGCGTTCTCCGCCTGGCGCAGGTGCCGGACATAGGAAACTACCGCGATCAGCACGGCCGCCGCACCGATGACCATCACGACATGGCGCAAATCGCCGTGGCGCCCGAGCAGCATGGCGGCGATGGGCACCACCGCGACGTAGAGGAGCTGGATCACATTGACCTCGGCGAACGCCATTTCGCCCCGGGCAATTGCGGATGAGATCAGACAGAGCGAAAAACCCGCGAGCAGGAGTGCGAACGGCATCATCCAGATCCCCAGATCCTGCGAACCGAACAACACCAGCCCGCTCAGCCGCGGCGCGAAGGTGAAGAGGGCCAGGCATGCCGCCAGGCCGCTGATCGCGATCAGCCCCCCGGCGCGGATCAAGGCCTGCCGCTCGGACTGTTGCGCGGAGCCGGAGTGACACGCGAGCTCGCGCGCGAGCGCGACCGGGAGCATGAGCAGGACAATCCACTCCAGCACTCCGCGCGCGCGCATCAGCAGCGAATAGTTCGCCAGCGCTTCCGTGCCCCACGTCCGCTGGATGATCGCGTATTGCGCGAAGGTCGTCGCCGCCACTGCCGTCTGGGTAACGGTGCTCAGCAGCACGTCCCGACGCAACGAGCGCTTCGGCAGCGAGTCAGGGGGGCTGGCTTTCAGATGGTCCACAACGCGGCGGGACTGATCCCTCGGCTCGAGGCGTAGTGCAGCGCCAGGGCGTCGGCAATCAATCCGTCGAACGAGCGGATGCTCCGCACGGCGAAGCGCCAGCGGCCCAGGCGTCGCTCGCAGAACCGGCCGTTGCGCAGCCGCAGGTGCCGGAGCCCCCAGGCGAGATTGCGCTCGCGCAGACTTTCCAGCCGGCGCACGAGGGCGGCGGAGAGTCCGAGCTCGGGGCGGGTGAGCCGCAGGAGCGCATAGGCCGTGTCGCCGATCGTGACCGCGAAGGCCTGCTGCGGCGCGTCGGTGGTATTCCAGGCGCGGCCGGTCTCCTCGTCGAAAAACATTTCCACCCAGCGGGGCACCGCTTGCTCCAACACTGGTGCGATTTGTGCCTGGACGGCGGGGCCCTGTGCCAGCGCGACGTCCGCCAGCGCGCCGAGCACCATCGCGGTGTGGCTGTTGTCCGGCGCGCCGGGCGAGCGTTCCCACCGCGCAAAATACGGCCAGGTGCCGTCGGACCGAAAATGGGCGAGCACGCCGTGCGTGAGATCGCGCACGTGCCGGGCGAAACGTTCGCCGCCGACGAGTCGATCGTAGCTGGCGAGCGTCGACGCGACATCCGCCCAGATGTTGATCACCTGCAGCGGATCGGCCGGGGTGTAGCCCACTCCGCGGATGCCGTCGCGCTCCACCCACGGCAGCCCAAATTCGAAAAACGCCATGCACTCATCGAGTGTGGCGCGATAACGCCGGTCGCCGGAGGCGCGTTCGTAACGCATGAGCGCGCGGGCCACACGCAGCGTGTAGTGCGCCACGGGCACCTGCGTCGACCAGAGTTGGTCCGAGCCGGTGATGCACTCGAAACCGAGCGCGAAGCCGCGGCGGCCGGGATCGCCAACGGCGTGTGTCACCACCTCGTCGAGGATGGCGCGAGCCGCGGCAAGGTGCGCCGACGTGTCGCCCACCGTGGCCAGCGCGACGTGGGCGTTCGCGCGATAGGAATTTCCCATCGGGTCCCAGGTCGGGCGGATGCCGCGCACCCGGCGATATAGAATCGGCGCCGCGAACTCGATCGCGTAGAGCGCGCGAACGGCCAGATCCGCCAGCCGGCTGTGCGGCCGCGCGCGGTAAAGCTTCAGATAGACCGCGCCGACCCGCGAATCGTAGGTGTCGTAACCCCAGCCGCGGGTGGCGGACAAAATCCGCAGGAGGCGGGTGAGCGTCGCCGGGACCTCCACCGCGAGAGCACCGTCGGATGACTTCATGCGGACGACAACTCCGTCGCTATCTCCACGGGCCGGCCGCTCCGGCAGCTTTCCAGCAGGGCAAAAGTCACGAGCGTCGTGCGCACGGCGTCCGCGAAGGGGATCGGGGCGGGGCTGCCGTCGGCGAGTGCGCGCATAAACGCGGCGATCTCATCATGGTGTCCCTTGTCCTGCTTGGTCCGATGGACTTTGCTCGCCCCGCGCGCGACCAGCCGGAGGCTCGTGAAGTCGTCGAGGGCGGCGGCCTTGCCGTCGCCGAATACCTCGAGCTGCTCCTTGGGCAGCGCGGTGTCGCCCAAGGCGTTGTAGTTGAGCGTCGCCACGGAGCCGTCGGTGAAGCGCAGGGTGGCGCACAGGTTTTCCTCGGGCGCACCGGCGGGACCGCGCACGGCCTCGGCGAAAACGGACTGCACCGGGGCGCCGGCCAGGAAGGTCAGCAGGTCGACGAAATGGCAGCCTTCGCCGATGATGCGCCCGCCTTCGGCTGCGGCCTGACTCCAGTGTTGCGCGAGCGGTCCGGCGTTCACGCGCATCGACATGACCAGCGGGCCATGGCGCTCGCCGAAGAACGCACGGAGGCGCACGATCAGCGGGGCGAAGCGGCGGTTGAAGCCGACCAGCACGCGCCGGCCCGACTCAGCTTGGGCCGTGCAGACGGAGCGCAGACCCTCGAGGTCGACGGCGAGGGGTTTCTCGACAAACACGTCCTTGCCGGCGCGGAGCGCGCGCGTGACGAGAGCGGCATGCGAGCTGTGGCGCGTGGCGATCGCGACGGCCTGCACCCGTTCGTCGCGGAGCACCGCTTCGATGTCGGTCGTGGCGTAGGCAAAGCCGTATTTTCTGCCCAGCTGAACGGGGCCGACGCCGGTCGAGGAAGCAATTGCCACGGGGGTCCAGGCAGTGGCTTTGAACGCCGGCAGCAGGACCGAGCGGGCGAAGGAGCCGGCGCCGATCAGAGCCACGCCAGTGCCCTTGCGATCCGAAGCGGCCGGCGCCGCGGTGAGCGAGACCGTTTGGGCCGGCGGTGCATCCTGGGCCGGGGCCGGATATTCCAGCACCACGCCGATGGGCGGGTGACCTTGCGCCTGGACGATGGTCGTGTAGGCGGCCTCGGCTTCGTCGATCGTGAAGCGATGCGTGACGAGCGCACCGAGATCGAGGCGCCGTGCTGCGGCCAGGGCGAGGACGGACTCGAGGTTGCGCTGCTCGGTCCACCGCACGTAGCCGTAGGGATAGTCGTGGCCTTGCAGCTCGTAGGATTCGTCGTGACGGCCCGGGCCGTAGGAGCGCGAGAGGCGGAGCTCGAGTTCCTTTTCATACATCAGCTGCCGATCAAGATCCAAACCGACGTCACCGACCACCACGAGCCGTCCGCGATCTCGCGCGAGACCTGTAGCGAGCCGTGCCGGCTCGCTGCTGGCGGTGGCGGCCGTGAGCAGCACGACGTCGAAGCCGCGCCCGCCCGTGAGCTGGCGGCCGCGTTCGCTCGCGTCGGTGCCGCCCAGCACGATGCCGGAACTGGCGCCGAGCTTTTCGGCAAGCGCGACGCGTTCGGGACGCAGGTCGATGGCGGTCACGAAGCCACCCGCGGCCGTGGCGAGTTGTGCGGCGATCTGACCGACGATGCCGAGGCCGATCACCGCGACGCGGGCGCCGGGTTCGATGGCGCCTTGCCGCACGCCTTGCATGGCGATGGCGCCGATGGTGGCGAAAGCGGCGTGTTCGAGCGCCAGGGTGTCGGGCACGCGGGCGAGGAGGCGGCGGGGAACGACGCAGTATTCCGCGTGAGTGGCGAAGCCGCCGCCGGCGCACGCGACGTGGTCGCCGACGCGAAATTCCGGGACGTCGGCGCCGACGGCCACGACCGTGCCAGCGCAGCTGTAGCCGGTGGCATTCCACCGGTCGAGCACCTCGGCGACGCGCTCGAGCGTGTCGCGCACGCCATGTTTCAGCGCGAGATCAATCACCTGGCGCACCTTGTCCGGCCGGGCACGCATCTTGGCGAGCCAGCCCGTCTGGCCGTGGACGGCGGCGGCGCGCTCGGTGCCGACGCTGACGGCGCCGAACGAGGTCCGCACGAGCACGCTGCCGCGGCCGACGGACGGCGCGGGCACTTCGACGGTTTTCGCCGGGGAGCGGGCGGAGATGACGATTTGTTTCATGCCGGGGAGCGGGCGCGGAAATTCAACGCCAGGCGCCGCGGGTATCGACGACTTTCTTACCTTCGAGCAGCGGGCGCGGGGCGGGGAGAAATTCTCGATGATCGACCAGCAGCACGACCACGCTCGCGGCGGCGAGCGCGGCGGCGAGATCCGTCAGCTGGACATTGGGGCGGCGCAGCGAGGACGGAAGCTGTTGCGTGTGGGGTTCGACGACGAGCACACGGAGAGCGGAATCCTGCGCCAGTTCGTGGACGATCTCGACGGCGGGGCTTTCGCGCAGGTCGTCGACGTTGGCTTTGAAGGCCAGTCCCAGACACGCGATGGTTCTCGGCGCCGGCGAGTCAGCGAGCGCGGCGTGGATCCGGGCCAGCACGTGATGCGGCTTGCGGTTGTTGACCTCGCGGGCGGTGCGAATGAGGCGCGCTTCGTCGGGGGCCGAATCGACGATGAACCAAGGGTCGACCGCAATGCAGTGGCCGCCGACGCCGGGGCCGGGCTGAAGAATCTTCACGCGCGGGTGATGGTTCGCGAGCCGGATGACCTCCCAGACGTTGAGGTTGAGGCGGTCGCAGATCATCGAGAGTTCGTTGGCGAAGGCGATGCCGACATCGCGTGACGCATTCTCGGTGAGCTTCACCATCTCGGCGGTGCGGGCGTCGGTGAGGAGGATTTCGCCGACGCAGAAGGTGCGGTAGAGTTCGCAGGAGCGCTGCGATGCCTCCGGCGTCAGGCCGCCGCAGATGCGGTCGTTACCCACCAGTTCCTTGATCATCTGGCCGGGCAGGATGCGCTCGGGGCAGTGGGCGTAGAGGGCGGCGACGGCAGGCAGTTTCCGCTGGCGGCGCTCGTCGTCGATCCAGTCGCGGACCGATTCGGTGGTGCCGACGGGGCTGGTGGATTCGAGAATGACCAAGTTGCCGTCTTCCACGACTGACGCGATGCTGCGGGCGGCCGATTCGACGTAGGAGAGATCGGGTTCGTGGGCGTGGGCGGCGCCGGCCTTGAACGGAGTGGGGACGGCCAGAATGAACGTGTCCGCAGCGGCGGGCTTCGTGTCCGCGCGCAGCTGGCCGCCGAGCACAGCGGTGCGCACGAGGACGTCGAGCTCGGGCTCCTCAATGTGGATCCGGCCTTGGTTGATCGTCTCCACGATCTCGCGGCGCACATCGACGCCGAGCACGCGTTTGCCGCGGGTGGCAAAGATCGAGGCCGTGGGCAGGCCGATGTAGCCGAGACCGATGACTGCGAGGTCGTATTTCATGACGGAGGAGAAAGATCGCGGGCGAGGGCGGCAGCGATTTTCTCCGCGGCATGACCATCGCCGTAAGGGTTCCGCAGGGTGCTGCGGCGCGCGTATTCCGCGCCGTCGTTCAGGAGCAGCGAAGCCTCCGCAACGATCCGCGCCGGATCGGTGCCGACGAGGCGGCATGTGCCCGCGGCGATGCCTTCCGGCCGCTCGGTCGTCGTGCGCATGACGAGGACCGGCTTGCCGAGGCTCGGCGCCTCTTCCTGCACGCCGCCGGAATCGGTGAGGATCAGGTGTGCGCGGCCCATCAGCAGGATGAATTCCTCGTAGCCCACCGGCTCGATGAGGCGGATGCGCGGGTGTGAGCCGAGGAGGCGGCGAACCGGCTCCTGCACGTTGGGATTGAGATGGACCGGATATACCACGCCCAGATTCGGGTGCGCCTCGACGGTGGCCAGAATCCCTCGGCAAATATCGGCGAAGCCCTGCCCGAACGATTCGCGCCGGTGACCGGTGACCAGCATCAAGGGCGCCGTGCGGTCCGGAGTCAGGAAGCGCTGAACGAAGTCTTCCGGCAGTTCATTGCGGCGACCGATTTCCTCGGCGGAGCGGGCCGATTGGGCGAGTCGCGAGTGGGTCTGGAGCAGCGCATCGATCACGGTGTTGCCTGTGATCACGATGTGCGCGGCCGGCACGTGTTCCGCCAGCAGGTTGTCGCGGCTGGACTCGGTGGGGGCGAAGCACCAGCGGCAGAGCGGGTCGATGAGGCGTCGGTTCATCTCCTCGGGCCAGGGGTTCGCGAAATCGTAGGTGCGCAAACCGGCCTCGACGTGGCCGAGGGGAATCTTGCGATAGAAGGCGGCCTGGGCGCTCGCCAGGGCGGTGGTGGTGTCGCCGTGCACGAGCACTGCTGCGGGGCGCAGGGTTTCCAAGGTCGACGCGACGCGCGTGAGCAGCTTCGCGTGCAAGGCGGGGAGTTGCTGATTCGGCTCCATCACGTCCAGGTCGACCTCCGGGCGCAGGTCAAACGTCGCGAGCGCCTGGCGCGTCATCTCGCGCTGTTGCCCGGTGGAAATCAGGAGCGGACGGAGGGTGGTGGATTGGGCCAGCGCGCGAACGACCGGGGCCATTTTGATTACCTCCGGCCGGGTGCCCACCACCACCGCGATCAGGGGGGTGTCA
The DNA here is from genome assembly GCA_023432225.1 of Verrucomicrobiota bacterium. Lineage (GTDB taxonomy): Bacteria > Verrucomicrobiota > Verrucomicrobiia > Opitutales > Opitutaceae > Didemnitutus. The sequence continues at coordinate 71,987 of JAEYUW010000033.1, read as the reverse complement.
GCCATGTCGGAAAGGTGCAAGGGCTCCGCGCATACGAAGTGCGGAGCTTCCGCGGCGGCTTCCGGAGTGTCAACTCCGGTAACCAGGCTCAAGGCGCCGGCATCGGGGTGGGTGAGAAGACCACCCGCCAGCCAGCGCGTCTGAGCTGCGCCGCCAGCTCCGGCGTGCCGGTGCTCGCGAGCGCGACCTCCCAGGGTTCCCAATGGCGGGAGATGCGCGCCACCGTGGAGCCACCGGTGAGTGCGGCCTCGGGCGACTGCAGCCAGATCACGCGTTCGCTGCCCGACGGTCCGTTGGCGTGCGCGATCAGGAAACGCTGCACTCGCTGCACCGGCGGCACGATGGTGTTCGAGTTGATGCGACGCGGGTCGTCCGTGCTCGGCGCGAGGGCTTTGAGTCCGCTCGCAGCTACGAGGAAGCTCAACGGGTCGGGAGCTTCGGGCGGCGCTGCTGGTCGCGCGGTCACGAGCGCGGAGCGAGGCTTCGCGAAACTCAGATCGTCCGGCACGGCGAGGGTCGCCTGCCAGAATCGGTTGAAATACGGAGCCTCGGCCGGGACCAGCACGACCAGACCGGCGACCAGTGCCGCGGCACCGATCACCAGTGGCATGGAGCGCGCGCGCGTGGCGAACCATGCTTCGCCCGCGGCGACGAGGGCGAGCCCGCTCGGAATGCCGAGGAACAGGCGGGGCAGGAGGGCGATGTCTTCGAAATTCTCGCTGGCGAGCTGATTGGCCAGCGGCAACACCACCAGGGGCAGCAGCAGGGCAATGACCGGTGTCACGGTGAGCCAGCCGGCCGCGTGATTGCGGCGCAACAGATAGATTCCGAAAAACAGATTCATGCCGCCCATCGCACCGAGCAACGGGGCACTGGCCGCGGTGGCGGGGGATGCGCGGAACAGATTGAAGGCATACCATTCCGTGAGCCACCGGCGCTGAACGAAATACTCGTCCACCAAGTGGTGACGCGGCAGCACGAGCACGACGATCACGCTGCCGACGATCGCGGCGAGTGCGGCCCACAGGAGGCGCTGGCGTTTCTCGCCGCACCAGACCGCGACGACGCCGGCACTGCCGACCAGGCCGATAGCCAGGCTCTGCGTATGATTGAGGGCACAGGCGGCGAGGAGCACGCCGGCGCCGAGCGCGCGCACGGCGAGGTCAGTCGCGGAGAGACGTCCGGTTTTCCACCAGGCGATACTCCAGTTTACCAAGGCGACCGCGAAGATCTGGGCGGGGAGCGTGCTGGCCAGGCCGTAGTAGCGATGGAATGAGAACAGGTTGTTCCCGCTCGTGATGCTGGCGAGGATCACGAAGAGGAACGCGCCGGCGGCCGTCAGGCCCACGCCCCGGCCGAGGCGGTAATATTGCCACGCGAGCAGCAGGCAGGCGCCGACGTAGTAGGTCTGGAGCGCGAGCTCCCGCAGGGCGGGCGGCACACTCGAGACGATCGTGTAGGCGAAGAAGTAGCTGGCTTTGTTCCAAATCGGAGCTTCCCGCACTGTGGACCACAGGTCCCACTGGTTGATGCGCAGCCAGTGTTCCCAGTTGTCCGCCGGAAATTCCAGATACACACCCGGCAGCCAGAAAAAGAGCGCGAGCAGGCACCACGGAAGTGCACCGACGCCGGCGTTCGTCGTGGAGGCAGGCGAGCGCGCGCGATGCCAGAGCAGCCCGAGCATCAGCACGGCGTGGATGAAGTGCAGGCCGAGGAAGACGCTCGTGAGGGCGGGAACAAGTCGCCCTTCGATCGGGTGCACGGGCCAGGCGAGCGCGGCATAGGCGAGGTAGACTGTCAGGTAGGGGATCGCAAACTGCCACCCGTTCTCCAGATAGCTCTGCACTCTGCGGCCGAGGGTGCCGGTGACGGCGGACATGGCGGAGCAGTAGTCGCGGAGCCGCGCTCCTAGCAAGGCTTTCCCCGCGGACATGAGCGTGAGGGGCGCACGGGGCCTCAGCGCTTGAACGAATCGTAGTTGTGTGAGCCTTTCGAGAGCTCGGCGGGCAGAGGGGCCTCTTCGTCGAGATCGAGGCAGCGGAGCAAGCCGGGGCTGACTTCGCGGTAACGGTAGCCCGACTCGGGGCAGCGGAGCTCGCCCTGTGCGTCCGGCTTGAGCAGGTGGCCGTGGCGGCTCATCCAGCCGACGCGTCGGCCGGGCACGCCTTGGATCAACGCATAGTCCGGCACATCCTTCGCGACCACGGCGCCGGCGGCGATGAAGCAGTAGCGGCCGAGCGTGATGCCGCAGACGATGGTGGCGTTGGCGCCGATCGTGGCGCCGCGCTTGATGAGCGTCGGCTCGTAGAGGCTGTGGCGGTTGACCTGCGAGCGCGGGTTCGTGACGTTCGTAAGCACACACGACGGTCCGAGGAACACATCGTCCTCGATCGTCGTGCCGGTGTAGATCGCGACGTTGTTCTGGGCCTTGACGTTGTTGCCCACGATCACTCCGTCGGCGACGAACGTGTTCTGGCCGAAGATGCACTTTTCGCCGATGCGGGCACCGGGGCTGATGTGCGCGAAATGCCAGATCTTGGTGCCCGCCCCGATAGTGGCGCCGGCATCGACGACCGCGGTCGGGTGGACGAAGTAGGGGAGGCTCATGCGCCGGTGACTCTCTGGATTTCGCCGTGGCGCTCAAGACTGGCTTGCGCGGCTTGGAGCACGCGGAGCACGCGGAGGCCCTCGGCGCCGTCAGTGCGCGGCGCGACGCGATCGGCGCAGCGGTCGAGGAAGTGCTGGCACTCGGCACGGAGCGGCTCGCCTTCGGGAAGGGCGACGAACTGCGGCTGGACCTTGTTCGGCACGGGATTCTGGCGCGCGTCCCAGCCGAGATAATCGCGGTAGAGCGCGAGCTTTTCGTTCCACGGACGGGTGTCGTCGAACACCGCCATGCCTTTCGCGCCGACGACGGTGAGCTTCTGCTCCTTAAACGGATTGAGCCAGCTCACGTAGACGTGCGCGCGCAGACCGCCGGCGAAGGCGAGGGCAGTGAGCGTGGTGTCGGCGACGCCGGGCGTGACGTAGCCGCCGCCGGTGCAGACAACTTCTTCGGGTAAACGGTGCCCAGCGAGCGAAAGGATGACCGAGAGATCGTGCGGCGCGAAGCTCCACAGCGCGTTCTCCTCGCGGCGGATTTTGCCAAGATTGAGACGGTTGGAGGTGATGTAGTGGATCGCGCCGAGTTCGCCGGCGGCGACGAGTGCCTGCAGGTGCTGGACGTAGGGATGGTATTGGAGCAGGTGCCCGACCATCAGCACACGACCGCGTTCGGCGGCGAGGGCGATGAGCTCGGCGGCTTCGGCGGCGTCGAGGCAGAGCGGCTTCTCGACGAACACATCCTTGCCGGTCAGCAGCGCGTTTTTCGCGAGTTGGTAGTGCAGCACCGCGGGCGCGGCGATGGCAACGCGGTCGATGGCGGAGTTCGACCAGAGCGATTCGATGGCGCTGGTCTTCTGCACCGCGGCGTAGTCGGCGCCGTAGCTGTCGAGTGTGGCCTGGCTCAGATCACAGAGCGTGTGCAGCGCGCCGAGCTGGTGGAAGTTGCGCGCGAGGTTCTTCCCCCAGTAACCGGCGCCGATGAGCGCGAGCGTGCGTTGGCTCATGGCTCAGGTGGTGACCGGCTTGGCGTGGCGCTTCACGGCGGCGACGATGCGGTCCTGCTCCTCATCGGTGAGGAACGGGTGCATCGGCAGGCTGATGACTTCGCGTGAGACTTTTTCGCAGGCGGGAAAATCGCCCCATTGGTAGCCGAGCGGTGCGAACACCGGCTGTTCGTGCAGACACTTCGGATAATAGACGGCGGTCGGGATGCCCTCTTCCTTAAGCTTCGCGCCCAGCTCGTCGCGGTTGGCGACGCGGATCGTATATTGCGCGTAGACGTGGGTGTTGCCGGGGGCAATCTCGGGAACGACGCAGGTGCCGCGGAGCAGTTCCGAGTAGCGCGCGCCGATGCGCTCGCGCGCGGCGACTTCGCCGGGAAAGTGCGGGAGCTTGGCGAGCAGCACGGCGGCCTGGAGCGTGTCGAGGCGGCCGTTCATGCCGAGCAACGGGTGGAAGTGTCGCTTGATGCCGCCGTGGGTGCGGATGGCGCGCATCGTTTCGTTGAGCTTGTCGTCGTCGGTGAAGAGCGCACCGCCGTCGCCGTAGCAGCCGAGCGGCTTGGCCGGGAAGAAGCTCGTGCTGGAGATGCGCGTGACGGCGCAGCTCTTGCGGCCGCGTTGCGTGGCGCCGAAGCTCTGCGCGGCGTCCTCGATGACGACGACATTGTGACGCGCGGCGATGGCGTTGATGGCGTCGCAGTCGGGCATCTGCCCGAAAAGGCTGACCGGCATGATCGCCTTCGTGCGCGGCGTGATGGCGGCTTCGATTTTCGCGACGTCGATGTTGTAGGTGACCGGGTCGATATCGACGAACACGGGCCGCGCGCCGACGAGGCCGATGACCTCGGAGGAGCTGATCCAGGTGAACGGCACGGTGACGACCTCGTCGCCCGGCCCGATGCCAAGCGCGCGCAGCGCGATCTCGAGCGAGTCGGTGCCGCTGGCAACGCTGATGGCATGCTTCACGCCGACATAGGCGGCGAGGGCCTTTTCGAGCTCCTCGATTTCCGGCCCCATGATATAGGCGCCGTGCTCGAGCACGCGACGCATGCGCGCGTCGATTTCAGTGCGGTGCAGCTCGTATTGTTTTTTGAGGTCGATGAATTGCATGCTCAGGCCTTGAAAATGTTTTCGCCGGTCAGGCCCTTGAGGGCGTTGCGGGTGTCGACGATGCACGGCGACCAGCGGGCGAGCGCGGCGTAGTCGAGGCCCGAGTGAGCGGTGCAGATGACGACGGCGTCGTAGCTCCGCACGGTTTGTTCGTTCCAGACGACGGAGCGGGTGCCGGTCCACGCCGCGTGTTCGCGCGTCGGCGTGATCACCGGGATGAAGGGATCATAGTAGTCGACGGTGGCGCCGCGGCCCTTGAGCAGGTCCATGACGATGAACGTGGGCGACTCGCGCATGTCATCCACGTCGGCCTTGTAGGCGAGGCCGAGCGCGAGGATGCGACTGCCGTTGAGTGGTTTTTTCTGGCGGTTCAGCGCCTCGGCGGTGCGCTCGATGACGAAGCGGGGCATGCCGGTGTTGATCTCGCCGGCGAGTTCGATGAACCGCGTGTTCTGGCCGAATTCGCGGGCCTTCCACGTCAGGTAGAACGGGTCGATGGGGATGCAGTGACCGCCGAGACCGGGGCCGGGATAAAACGGCATGAAGCCGAATGGCTTGGTCTTGGCCGCTTCGATCACCTCCCAGATATCAATGCCCATGGCGCCGTAGACGACCTTCAGTTCGTTCACGAGGGCGATATTGACCGAGCGGAAGATGTTTTCGAGGAGCTTGGCGGCCTCGGCGACGCGACAGGAGGAGACCGGCACGACGCGTTGGATGGCGGCGCCGTAGAGTTTCGTGGCGCGCTCGAGACAGGCGGGAGTCAGACCGCCGACGATCTTGGGGATTTCGGCCACCTTGCTGGCCGGATTGCCCGGATCTTCGCGCTCCGGAGAGAACGCGAGATGGAAATCCACGCCGGCCTTCAGCTTCGAGCCTTGCTCGAGCACCGCGCGCAGTTCGCCATCCGTGGTGCCGGGATAGGTGGTCGACTCAAGGGCAACGAGCATGCCCGGACGCAGATGGGGCGCAATCGCTTCGCCGGTTTTCAGCACGTAGCTGATGTCTGGTTCGCGGTAGGCGTTGAGAGGCGTTGGCACGCAGATGATGACCGCTTCGGTGGCAGCGACCGCGCTGAAGTCGGTTGTGGCTTGGAAATGCTTGCGGGCGATCGCTTCCGCGATGTCAGCGGCTTCGATGTGCTTGATGTAGCTTTCGCCGTGCGAGAGGCGGGCCACCTTTTCGGGATCGATGTCGATGCCGACGACCTCGACGCCGCGCCGGGCGAACTGCAGGGAAAGGGGGAGGCCGACGTAACCCAAGCCGACGATGGAGATTTTCATTGGGAAAGGGAGCCGCTGACGCTTGGCGAGGCGGGCGGTAAGTCAATCGCGTGGTGAACGCCACGGCGTCGTTAATTCCTATGCTGGCGCGGGCTAGAAGCGATCCTTGGCCGCCAAGGGCTGCCCGGCGGCTACAGCACGTCCGCAAAAGCGCCGCGCAATCGTTGAAAGGCATAGGCGCCGAGAGAGAGCAGCAGGCCACCGGTGGCGTAGAGATAGGCGATGTGCACCGGATTTGGCGCGCGCTGCCAGAAGGTCACGGCACGGGCCTCTTCAATGAAGTGGAGCAGGGGATTGAATCGCAGGAAATACCACACGGTGTCGGGAACCTGGCTGACTGGATAAAACACCGCGCTGGCAAAAAGGAGCGCCAGAACGAGAAATTGGGTGACTTGAGCGATGTCGCGCCAGAAGACCCCCAGCGCGGCCAGGGCGAGCGCTACCCCGAGAGCGGAGGCGAACAGTGGCAGCATTAGCACCGGCAGCCAGAGCACGTGCAGACTCAGCGGCACGCCGGCGAGCAGGGCTCCGCCGAATACGAGCGACAGCGTGATCAGAAAGTGCAACGCGGCGGAGCCGACCGCCGCCGCCGGCAGAATCTCCAGTGGGAACACGACCTTCTTCACAAAGTTCGGGTTCGACAAAACCAGCGTGGGGCCGAGCGCCATCACCTCGCCGACGAAATGGTGGATGGCGAGCCCGAGAAACACGATGAGCGCGTATTCGATCCGGGTTTCCGGCGTCGCATCGGTCCGGAACCGCCCGCCGAAAATGAAACCGAACACCACTACGTAGAGCCCGAGCAGCAGCAACGGCGTCAGCACGCTCCAAAGCAGCCCCAGGTGGCTGCCTTTGTGGCGCAACTCCACCTGCCGCTTGGTGAACTGCCACCAGAGCGAGCGGTGGTGCCAGAGAGTTCGCAGGGTCGTGGCGGTGCTGCCGGACATCTGCGAAGATGTAGCGATCCGTGCGCGCGCGTAGCAAGGGCTTTCCCGCGGAGCATTTGAGGGTTGCCAACGTCGCGCCTTTCCGGCGCTTTCACGAGACTCATGAAATTCCGCCCTTCGTTTCTGTTCGTGGCTGTGCTGGCTGTCCGTGCGCTCTGGGCCGCGCCGGTGGACAACCTCGCCTTGCCGGAACGCGCGATGCCGGGTCTCGGTCCGATTCTCGAGCAAGCAATGCAGCAGTCCCCGCGTATGCTGAACCGCGCGCTGGACCTCGAGATCGCCGAAAACGGCCGTATCGAGTCGCGTTCCTACCTGCTGCCGTATGTCGGCGGCAACTACCGCCAAGTCGAGTCGCGCGACGATCGCGCCGACCTCTCCGAGACCATCCGCGTCAACAAGGTCTACTATGATTTCTCGATCACCCAGCCTGTCTTCTACTGGGGCGAACGCCGCAACAACTACCGCGCCAGCCAGATTTCCAAGCTCATTGCGCAGGGGAACTATCGTGAAGCCTATCGCAGCCTCGCGCAGGAGCTCCGCGGCAAGTTCGGCTCGCTGATCGTGCAGAAAAACCAGCTCGCCCGCGCCCGCCGCGCGCTGGCCTATGCGCAACAGCAGGTGAAGATCGCGGAAGAACGCTTGGCAAAGAAAGTGATCTCCGATCTCGAAATCTACCCCATCCGCCTCAGCGCCGAACAGGGCCAGATTTCGCTCGAGCGCACCGAGTTCGAGTTCGAGACCGCCAAGCACTCGTTCGCCCGCCTGGCGGGTATTCCGTCGATCACCGACGAGCAGATCCCGGATGAGGTTCCCATTGTCGGTTACGACGCCTCGGCGATGAACGAACTGCTCTCCGGCTTCCTCTCCGCCAAGGAGCTTCCGAACAACGAAGTCGTGAACCTTCGCCGCCAGCTCGAAATCCAGGAGCTGCAATACAAGAACGCGAAAACCCGCCTCCGACCGAAGGTCTCCGCCGTCATGGGCACGAATCAGGACGAACAGAGCTTCTCTATTAACAACGCCGCGAAATACCGCGTCACATCGAACTACGTCGGCGTCTCTGTCTCGTGGACGATCTTTGACGGTTTCGCCTCGCAAGCCTCCGTGCGCAACGCCATCGCGCGCCGTCGCCAGGCGGAAAACGACCTCACCGAGGCCAACGATCGCGTCGCGCAACAGGCGCAGGCGCAGGCCCGCTACGTCAATTTCGCCGCCCGCACGATGGCGATTTCTGATCGCGCGCTTGTTGCCGCGGAGGCGAATCTCCGGGGCAAGGAAGCTGACTTCAAGCGCGGCGTCGCTTCCGAGTCCGATGTCTCGCTCGCCGAACTCGCGCTCTACGACCAGCGTTTCTACACTTACAGCGCGCGTCTCGACTATTTGTCGAAAACCGGCGAATTTCTGGGAACCTTGAACCAGGATCCGCTGGTCGCAGTCCTTCCCGTTAAATGAACGAAAAGTCTTCCGGCAGCCGATGGCCGTTGCGCATCGGCATCGCGGTCCTCGTCCTGGTCGCACTGGTCTGGACGATCGGCTTCTTGATGCGCCCCGTCGCCGTGGTGACGCCGGCCGTTCGCGGCACCGCGGTCAACACGGTGCAAGGCACCGTCGAGGTGAAGGCGGAGTTCGCCAACGAACTGAAGAGCGAAGTGGGCGGACGCGTCCTCGACAGCAGCCTCGACATCGGCAAACGCGTATTTCGCGGCGATGTGCTCGTGCAACTCGATACGGGCGACATCGACATCGAAATCGAACGCATCAAGAACGATATCGTCGCCGCCAAGCGCAAGGTGGAGGTCGGCTCCACCCTTCGCGCCGACGTGCTCAACACGCGCGACACCGTGGCGAACTATGCGCGCCAGGCCGAGGCCGGCGTCTACCCACAGGCCGAGCTCGAGAAACAGCGCCGCTCGCTGCAGCAACTCGAACAGCGCATGGAGCTCGATGAAGTAAACCTCAAGCTCGCGCTCCAGACGCTGGAGAACACGCTGCGCGCGAAAGAGCGCGAGCGCACCAAGATGACCATCATCGCGCCGGCGGATGGCGTCGTCACCGCGGTGTTCGCCCGCATCGGCGACCTCATCGGCGGCAACTCCCCAATCGCGACGGTCATGGCCACCACCCGCACCGTCGAGGCGAAGCTGAGCGAAGAGAAATTCGCCACGGTCAAAATCGGCCAGAAAGCCTCTGTGCGCTTCCTCACCTACGGTGCGGACCAATACAACGCCGTCGTCTCGAAGATTCTCCCGTCCGCCGACGCGGCGACCCAACGCTACACGGTGTTTCTCGACGTCTCGCTGCCGGAAGGTCGCGTGCTCGTCCCTGGCCTGACGGGCGAGGTGAGCATCATCATTTCCGAGCGCAAGGATGCCGTCCTCATCCCGCGCCGCGCACTGATCGGTGACTACATTTACGCCGTGAACGGCAGCACGCTCGAGCGCCGCAAGGTCGAGAAGGGCTTCGAAGGACTCAACCAACTCGAGGTGCTCAAGGGCCTCAAGGTCGACGAACTGGTCGTGATCGAGGAACTGGATCGCTTCCGCGACGGCGATCGCGTGCGCACGCAGCTCGCCAAGGCGCAGCAGTAATCGTCTCGCGTGGCCGCCGTCTCGACGAACTTCCGCATCGCTGTCCGCTTCCTGACCGCCAAGAAGCGCTCGATGCTCATGAGCCTCGCCGGCATCGTATTCGGCGTCGGCTTCTTCATCGTTACGCAGGCGCAGACCAGCGGCTTTGAGGATTTCTTCATCAAGACGATCCTCGGCACCAACGGCGCGCTGCGCATCGAGGACAAGTTTCAGGACACCATCTACGCGATGAATGCCGCCGGGCACGACATCGGCGCGAGTTCCTTCCTCGTCTCCGCGCGCGAAGGCCGCCGCTACATCGAGGGCGTGGAGAATCCGGAGCTGCTGATGCAGGCGTTGAAGGAATTTCGCAACGTCTCCGGCGCCTCGGCCGTGTTGCGCGGCTCGGTCGTGGCCGACAGCTCGTTCAAGAACGACACTGCCCAGGTCTACGGCATGAAGTTGGAGGACCACCTCGCGGTCTCCGACCTCGAGCAGCAGATCGTGCGCGGTTCGCTCGAGGACTACCGCGGGCGCCCCACCGGACTTCTCGTCGGCTCCGTGTTGGCGCAGCGTCTCCAAATCAACGTCGGTGATTCGCTCATTCTCCGCGCCGGCGACCAGCAGCGTCGCTACCGCGTCAGCGCCATCTATGAAACCGGTGTGCGCGATATCGACCAGGTTCGCATCTTCATGCACCTCGGCGAAGCCCGTTCGCTGCTGAAGAAAGCAATGGGCGCGTCGTTCATCCAGGTCGCGCTGTTCGAGAAGGATCGCGCCCCGCAGGACGCGATGCAGATGGAAGCCGTGTTTCGCCACGGCGTGCAGAGCTGGCAGGAACGCGAAAAAATCTGGCTCGAAGTCTTCCGCGCGCTCCGCGTGTCGTCGGCGCTCACGGTGTCGACGATCATCCTCATCTCCGGTCTCGGCATGTTCAACACGCTCGCGATGATCGTCATCGAGAAGACCAAGGAGATCGCGATCCTGCGCTCGATGGGCTACACGCGCCGCGACATTTCGCACATCTTCATCTGGCTCGGCACGATCGTCCTCGTCATCGGCACGGCGCTGGGCTGGGCGTTTGGCGCCGCCGTGACCTACGGCGTCTCCCAGTTGCCGATCCGTATTCGCGGCATTTTCACGACCGACAGCTTCGTGGTCGCCTGGTCGATCTGGCACTACGTTGCCGCCACCATCACGGCCGCCGTGGTCGTCATGACCGCTGCCATCATTCCCGCCCGACGCGCCGCGCGCTTGGAGCCGGGTGACATCATCCGCGGCACTTCGCAATGAGCGCCATGACCGTCCAAGGCACTGTCGCCCTCCGCTGCGAAAACCTGCACCGCTACCTCGGGCAAGGCGAAGGGCGCGTGCACGTGCTGCGCGGCGTCTCGTTCGAGGCGCATCCGGGTCGCGTCACCGCGATCGTCGGTCCGTCCGGTTGCGGCAAGTCCACGCTGCTTTACCTGCTCGGCCTCCTCGATCAGCCCGATGACGGCTCGATCTGGATTCGCGATCACTTGATGTCGAACAGTGGCGACCTCGCGCGCACCGCCGCACGTGGCGAGCACATCGGCTTCGTTTTTCAGTTTCACTTCCTCATGCAGGAGTTCTCCGCGCTGGAGAACGTCATGATGCCGATGCGCAAACTCGGCAAATTGTCCGAAGACGAGATGGCGGCGCGTGCCAAGTCTCTGCTCGGTGACGTCGGGCTCGGTGAGAAGTCGCATCGCCTCGCCACGCAGCTCTCCGGCGGTGAACAGCAGCGCGTCGCCATCGCGCGTGCGCTCGCGAATCAGCCGGCGATCATTCTCGCCGACGAACCGACGGGCAATCTGGACCAGAAGAATTCGGCGATGGTGTTCGATCTCCTCACGCGCCTCGCGAAGGAAAACGGCCAGGCCGTCGTGCTCGTCACGCACAATCCCGACATCGCGAACCGCTGCGACGAGATCCGTCCGATGCGTGACGGCGAGTTCGTGAAGTAGACGCACCGCCGTCCGTGCCCGGCGCGACGACGATCAGGCGCGCGGTGCCTCGGACGTCCTCCATCGCTTCAGCGTGGCGAAAACCCCGTCAGCCCCGCGTAGTATCTTGGCCTGGGTGCGCACTCGCGGTTGCACAAAGTGTGTCATTGCCGCGCGCCCGCGCCTGCCGCGTCCGCCGTGCGGATCGGTTGGGTAGGGGAGCGGTAATTTTCCGGGTTTTCACTCGGAAAATTGAGGTGCGATTTCGAGCCGCAGTGCACCTGGTGATCGATTAGCCGCCAGCGCGCGAAATCTCCCGCGTCCTAATACTGCCGAGTGCTCCGAGGGTTATGGAAATTTTGTTTTACTTCGCAGGAGCAGCTTCCTTTTCTGACCGCTCCGAACCACACACACCGTGAACCCAAATTGTTCGCGCAAATCCTTTTTTGCCAAAATGGGAGCCTTGGTTGCTGCCGTTGGCATCCTTCCCAAGGTCCTCGCCAAGCCCGAGACGCGCGCGGTCGCGCCCACGGTGCCGACCGAAATTGCGCTGCGCCCCGAGCAGCGCGCCGTGCCCCGTCAGGAAGGCACGTTCTAACCGCTCCGCGTTCCTTCCCCTCGACCCATGTCGAAGATCTTCCCGAAATCCGCGAACGCTCTGCCGCTGCAGATCGTCATCTTCCTGTTTGTGCTCGGCAGCGTCGCGACCGCGGCCGTCACCTACTACTCGACGCCGAAATACCTCCGCGTCGGTTACCAGCCGATCCAGCCGGTCCCCTTTGACCACTCGCTCCACGCGGGCAACCTCGCGATCGACTGCCGCTATTGCCACACCGCGGTCGAAAAGTCCGGCACGTCCAGCGTCCCCGCGGCGCAGACGTGCATGAACTGCCACTCGATCATCAAGCCGACGAGCCCGCTCCTCGAGCCGGTGCGCAAGAGCTTCGAGACCGGCGAGCCCGTGCCGTGGGTGAAGATCCACCAGGCGCCGGACTACGTCTACTTCAACCACTCCGTGCACGTGAATCGCGGCATGAGCTGCGTCGAGTGCCACGGCAAGGTGAACGAGATGTCGACCGTCTGGCACGACAAGTCCCACTCGATGGGCTTCTGCCTCGATTGCCACCGCAATCCCGAGAAGTTCATCCGCGACCCGCAGGACGTTTTCAACCTCAACTCGAAGACGCTCGCCGAACAAGGCCGCCTCGAGGAGGCCCACAAGATGATCAAGGATTGGAAGGTTAAGCCCCCGCAAAGCTGCTCCGGCTGCCACCGCTGATGAAACGCAAATTTGACCATCCCGCCGCTCCCGCGAGCGGTCCCCGCTACTGGCGCAGCCTCGACGAACTCGCCGATTCCCCCGGTTTCCGCGAGCAAGTCGCCCGCGAGTTCCCGGAGGGCGCCTCGTCGATCGAAGGCGTCGACCGTCGTCAGTTCATGAAGATCATGGCGGCGTCGTTCGCGCTCGGCGGCATCGGCCTCGCCGGCTGCCGCCGTCCCGAGACGAACATCCTGCCCTACGGCAAGTCGTCCGAATACATCGTCCCGGGCCTCCCGCTTTACTACGCCACCGCGATGCCGCTGCGCCGTCACGCGCAGCCGCTCCTCGCCGAGACGCACCAAGGCCGCCCGACCAAGCTCGAGGGCAACCCGAGCTACGATCCCTGCGGCGGCGCCACGACGCTCATCGCGCAAGCCTCCGTCCTCGACCTCTACGATCCCGACCGCGCCACGCAGCACGTTCGCAAGGGCAACGCGATCGACACGGCCGCCGTCAACGACCTGCTCGCCTCCATCGCGAAGCAATACGCCGGCAACGGCGAAGGCCTCGCTTTCCTCGCTGACGAGTCCGCTTCGCCGACCCGCGCCCGCCTCGTCGCGGCGCTGAAGGCGAAGTTCCCGCGCGCCATCTGGGCCGAATACGAGCCCGTCGCCGACGAAGCGCCGGCCGACGCCGCGCTCGCTTCCTTCGGCCAGAACGTGAAGCCGATCTACCGCTTCGCGCAGGCCAAGCGCGTCCTCTCGCTCGACGCCGATTTCTTCCACGCCGAAGGCGGTGCGCTCGAATACGCCCGCGCCTTCGCGAAGGGCCGCCGCGTCGCGAAGAAGGACGACCCGATGAACCGCCTCTACGTCGTGGAGAGCGCGTTCACGCTCACCGGCTCGATGGCGGATCACCGCCTCCGCCTCGGCAGCTCGCAGATTCTCGCGTTCGCCGCCGCGCTCGCCGGCCACGTGACGGGCAGCAACGCCCACGCCGCGCTCGCGCAGGGCCTCGGCGACGTGAACCCGAAGTGGATCGAAGAGTGCGCCAAGGACCTCGCCGAACACCGCGGCGAGTCGATCGTCATCGCCGGCGCGCACCAGCCCGCCGCCGTTCACGTTCTCGTCAACGCGATCAACCAATCGCTCGGCAACATCGGCAAGACGGTTGAATTCGTCGCCGCCGAGCCGCGCACCGCTTCCACGATCCAGGCGCTCGCCGCCGCGATCAAGGCCGGTTCGGTCAAGACGCTCTTCGTCCTCAACGGCAACCCGGCCTACAACGCGCCCGCCGATCTCGAGTTTGGCGCGCTGTTGAAGTCCGTGCCGGACGTCATCCGTTTCGGTTACTACGCCGACGAGACCGCCGCGCTCGCGGGCACGACGCTCGCTGCGACGCACTACCTCGAGTCGTGGTCCGACGGCCGCACGCTCGACGGCACGATCGTGCCGATCCAGCCGATGATCCTCCCGCTCTTCGGCGGTCTGATGGAAGTCGAGCTGCTCGCCCGCCTCGCTGGCGAACAGAGCCCCGAAGCCTACGCGCAAGTCTTCACGACCATCGGTGGCATGACCGGCGGCGACAAGAAGGCCTTCGAAAAATTCCTCCACGACGGCGTGCTCGCCAACTCGGCTTACAAGCCGGTGTCGGTCACGTTCAACGCCGCCACCGCGGGCGCGCTCGTCGCGAAAGCCACCGCCACCACGGCGCCGGCTTCGGGCAACCTCGAAGTCCGCTTCGCCACCGACCACAAGCTCGATGACGGCCGCTTCGCCAACAACGGCTGGCTGCAGGAGTGCCCGGACCCGATCACCAAGATTTCGTGGGACAACGCCATCCTCATCTCGCCGCGCCTCGCGAAGGAGCTGAAAGTTTACCCGCACGGCAGCAACCCGCAGGTCGCGCGCGTCGAGAACGCCGAGTTCCAGCAGGGCAAGGAGCTCGCCTTCATCGGTGAGGTCGAGGTCAACGGCCGCAAGGTTTCCGGCCCGATCCACATCCAGCCCGGCCTCGCGAACTACACGATCATCCTTCCGCTCGGCTACGGTCGCACCCATTCGGGTCGCGTCGGCACCGGCGGCGGCTTCAACGCCTACACTGTCCGCACGACCGCGACGATGGCCTTCGCCACCGGCGCGAAGCTCACCGTGACCGGCACCAAGCAGAAGCTCGCGAACACGCAGGAGCACTGGTCGATGGAAGGCCGCGACATCGTGCGCGAGGCCAACCTCGACGAGTTCAACGCGAACCCCGCGTTCGTTGCCGGCATCGGCATGGAGTCCCACACGCCGCCCGTTTACGGCAAGGACAAGAACGCTCCGCTCGCCGTCAAATCGGTTGAGACGCAGCGCGGCCAATCGCTCTACGAGCACCCGAATTTCGACGGCATCCACCAGTGGGGCATGTCGATCGACCTCAACACCTGCATCGGCTGCAACGCCTGCGTCATCGCCTGCCAGGCGGAAAACAACATTCCGATCGTCGGCAAGGACCAGGTCATGCGCGGTCGCGAGATGCATTGGATCCGCCTCGACCGTTACTACAGCGACGGCAAGGCCGACGCCGCGGCGTTCGGCGGCGAGGGCAACAAGGAGATTCCGGAAGATCCGCAGGCGGTCGTGCAGCCCATGACCTGCCAGCACTGCGAAACCGCGCCGTGCGAAACCGTGTGCCCCGTCAACGCCACTGTGCACGACGACGAAGGCATCAACACGATGGCCTACAACCGCTGCATCGGCACGCGTTACTGCGCCAACAACTGCCCCTACAAGGTCCGCCGCTTTAATTATTTCGATTTCAACAAGCGCGCGACCGACGCCCTCTACATGGGCCCGCTCGGCCACCAGAAGGAGATGCCGGAGCTGGTCAAGATGGTGAAGAATCCGGACGTCTCGATCCGCATGCGCGGCGTCATGGAGAAGTGCACCTTCTGCATCCAGCGCATCAATCAGGGCAAGATCGCCCAGAAGCGCAAAGCCGGCGCCAGCGGCAACGTCGAAGTGCCGGACGGCACGATCCGCACCGCCTGCCAACAGGTCTGCGCCGTCGACGCCATCGTGTTCGGCAACGTCAAGGACCCGAACAGCCAGGTTTCGAAACTCAAGACGCAGGAGCGCGACTACGCGGTGCTCGGTTACCTCAACATCCGCCCGCGTCTCACCTACCTCGGCAAGCTTCGCAATCCGAACCCCCACATGCCGGACTATCAGGCCCTCCCGCTCAGCCGGGTGGAATACAACAGCAAGAACCACCCCGCGCACGGCGAAGGCCACGGCGCGGCGCACGGTGAGCAGAACCACGGAGGGAAGCACTAATGGCTGCGCACTCCGCTGAGCACGCTGCTCACCCGATCCTCGCCGAGGTCAAGCCCGCGGTCCTCCCGCGCGCCGAGCTCGTCGAGCATCACCGCGACTTCAAGTGGATCACCGACAAGATCTGCGGCATGGTCGAAGGCACGACTCCCACCTGGTGGTGGTGGTGCTTCGGCATCGCGGCTTTCGTCGCGTCGTTCACCGTCGCGGGCCTGATTTACCTCGTCGGCACCGGCGTCGGTGTCTGGGGTCACGCGAACCCGGTCAACTGGGCGTGGGACATCGTCAACTTCGTGTTCTGGATCGGTATCGGCCACGCCGGCACGCTCATCTCCGCGATCTTGTGCCTGCTGCGCCAGAAGTGGCGCACGTCGGTCAACCGCGCTGCTGAGGCGATGACGATCTTCGCGGTCGTCTGCGCCGGCATCTTCCCTGTCTTCCACGTCGGTCGCGTGTGGATGGCCTGGTATCTCTTCCCGATCCCGAACGCCAATTACATCTGGCAGAACTTCCGTTCGCCGCTCGAGTGGGACGTGTTCGCGGTCTCGACCTACGGCACGGTCTCGGTGCTCTTCTGGTATGTCGGCCTCATCCCCGACCTCGGCACGCTGCGCGACCGCTTCACCGCGGCCGGCAATATGCTGAAGGCGCGCATCTACGGTTTCTTCGCGATGGGCTGGCGCGGTTCGAATCGCCATTGGAGCAACTACGAAATGGCTTACCTCATCCTCGCAGGTATCGCCACGCCGCTCGTGCTCTCGGTGCACACCATCGTTTCGTTCGACTTCGCCGTCTCGCTGCTGCCCGGCTGGCACACGACGATCTTCCCTCCTTACTTCGTCGCGGGCGCGATCTTCTCCGGCTTCGGCATGGTGCTCACGCTCATGCTGCCGCTGCGCGCGATCTACCGCCTCGAGGATCTGATCACGCAGTATCACATCGACTGCATGTGCAAGATCACCTTGGCCACCGGCACGATGGTCGGCTACGCCTACTCGATGGAGTTCTTCATCGCGTGGTATGGCGCGAACCCGTATGAAGGCTTCGCGTTCATCAACCGCGCGTTCGGCCACTACGCCTGGGCTTACTGGATCATGATCGGCTGCAACGTCGTCACGCCGCAGTTCTTCTGGTTCAAATCGATCCGCAACAACACGACGCTCGTCTGGATCCTCTCGATCTTCGTCAACGTCGGCATGTGGTTCGAGCGCTTCGTGATCATCGTCACGTCGCTCGCCCGCGACTTCCTGCCGTCCTCGTGGGGCTACTACTCGCCGTCGATCGTCGAGATCTTCACGTTCTTCGGCACCTTTGGCGTCTTCTCGTTCCTGTTCCTCCTCTTCATCCGCTTCGTGCCCATCATGCCGATGTCGGAAGTAAAGGCGGTCATCCCGCAAGCCGACCCGCACGGCGCGGGCCACTAATCGGAGGCCACGACCATGAAAAAGACTTACGGACTCATCGCCGCCTTCGACACCACGCCCGAGCTCTACCACGCGTGCGAGCAAGTGCGTGACGCGGGCTACTCCCAGTGGGACGCCCTGACATCGTTCCCCGTGCACGGCCTCGACGCCGCCATGGGCATGCGCCGCTCGAAAGTGCCGCGCTTCTCGCTCGCCGGTGGCATCACCGGCTTCTGCACCGGCATGAGCCTGATCTGGTTCACCGGCGCGTTCGACTACCCGCTGATCGTCGGCGGCAAACCCTACTTCTCGCCGATGTTCGCCTTCCCGGTGAGCTACGAGCTGACGATTCTCTTCACCGCCTTCGCGACCATCATCGGCATGTTCCTCCTGAACGGCCTGCCGATGCACTACCACCCGGTGATGAAAGCGCCGCAATTCGTGCGCGCGCTCGACGACCGCTTCTTCATCGTGATCGAGGCCAACGACCCGAAATTCAACGCCACCGCCACGCGCGACCTGCTCGCGAAGATCGGCGGCAAGGACATCGCGGAGCTGGAGGAATAACCCATGCGTTACGCCTACTACACGCTCCTCTTCGCCGTCGCCCTGACGATCTCGATCGCGGGCTTCCGTGGCATGCGCTCGACGCAACCGCCGCTGATCGTGTTCCCGGACATGGATTTTCAGGCGAAATACAAACCGCAAGCCGCCTCGAAGTTTTTCGCCGATGGTCGCGCCGACCGTCCGACGCCCGCCGGCACCGTGCCGCGCGGTCGCGGCACCGCCGCCGATCCGGACTTCCTTCGCGCCGACGACGCCCATTACGCGGGCAAGGCTGCTGACGGCTCCTTCGTGAAGGGTTTCCCGATCGAAGTGACGGAAATGATGATCCGCCGCGGCCAAAACCGCTACGACATCTACTGCGCGCCGTGCCACGGCACGAACGGCGACGGCCAGGGCATCACCAAGGCCTACGGCATGGTCGCCACGCCGACCTACCACGACGACCGCCTCCGCAACATGGCCGAAGGCGAACTCTTCAACACGATCACGCACGGCAAAAACACGATGATGCCCTACGGCGACAAACTCTCGCCCGACGAACGCTGGGCCGTCGTCGCCTACATGCGCGCCCTCCAGCGCGCGCACAACGCCAAGCTCGACGACGTCCCGCTCGAGAAACGAGGGGAGCTGAAATAACATGGCCACTTCGTCCACTCCCATCGCCCCCAAGACCGGCACCGCGCTCGTCGTCGGTGTCGCGGGTCTCGCGGTCGCCGCCCTCGGCTTCGCCGTCTCGCCCGCGCAGCACGTCGCCCTGTCTTACCTCGTCGGCTTCTCGTTCTGCACGGCCATCGTCATCGGCATGCTGTTGTGGGTGCTCATCCACCACATCTTCGATGCCGGTTGGTCCGTCGTTCCGCGCCGCCAGCTCGAGCACGGCCTCGCCGCGTTCCTGCCGCTCGCGATTTTGTTCCTTCCGCTCCTGATCTCCGCTTGGGTGAAGCCCGGCCTGATCTGGTCGTGGATGGACGCGAGCCACCCGCTGCACGGCGGTCACGGCACCGTCGGCGAGGACGTGCTCTACGTGAAGAAGTCCGGCTTCCTCAGCCTGAACATGTTCACGGGCATGTCCGTCGCGTTCTTCGCAATCTGGATCTGGCTCTCCTCCCGTCTCCGCAAGGCCTCGTTCTCGCAGGACAAGGACGGCGATGTGAAGTGGACGCTGAAGAACCGTGTCACTGCCGCCATGGGCATTCCGCTCGTCGCGCTCGCGCTGACCTTCGCTGCGATCTACTGGTTCAAGAGCCTCGAGTATCACTGGTTCTCGACGATGTATGGCGTGTGGTTCTTCGCGAACTGCATGCGCGGCGCGCTCGCCGTCCTCGTGTTCATCATGATCTGGCTCTACGCCCGCGGTGACTACAAGGGCGTGGTGAACACCAACCACTGGCACGCCGTCGGCACGCTCTCGCACGCGTTCACGATCTTCTGGGCCTACGTCACGTTCTCCCAATACTTCCTGATCTGGAACGCCAACGTCCCCGAGGAAACCTTCTGGTATAACCTCCGCGAGATGAACAACAGCGACGGCCTGCCCAACCAGTGGAAGTGGGTCGGCATGGTCATCCTCTTCGGTCACTTCTTCCTGCCGTTCCTGTATCTCCTCAGCTACCGCCTGAAGAGCACGCCGCGCGGCCTGCGGTTCATCAGCGTCGCGATCCTCGCCACGATCCTGATCGACCTCTGCTACAACATCCTTCCGGCGCTCAAGGATGCGCACGGCGATCCGCTGCCGTTCCTTTCGCTGAACCTCGTCTGGACGCTCGCCTCCGCGGCCGGCGTCGGCGGCTTCTGCGTCTGGGCTTACCTCCGCAGCTTCGCCACCGCCGACGCGAAACTCATACCGATCCGCGACCCGCGCATCGTTGAGTCGCTCACTTATCACGAAGCCACGGCTCCTGAAGCCGCGCCCGCTCCTTCCTCTTCGCACTAACATGAGCGACAACCCGCAAGCCCACGCTTTTCCGCAGCGCACGCCGGTGTTCACCGCCGTCGTGGTGATTCTCGTTGCCGTCCTCTGCGGCTGGCTCATCAACCGCTACTACTCGCCCGCGCCCGCGTTCAACAACCGCGGCACCGCCAACCCCGCCGACTTCGACGAAGCCACGCGCTGGAAGTTCACCGCCGAAGGCCGCGCCAAGACCCTCGCCGACCTCCAGCAGAAGGCGAAGACCGACGCGACCACCTACGGCTGGGTCGACCAGCCGAAGGGCGTCGTCCGCCTCCCGATCGAGCGCGCGATCCAGCTGACCGTTCAGGAGCACGCCCGGAAGTAATTTGCCGATGAATTCCACCGTCCCCAACGCTCGCGCCGAGCAGCAGGAGATCGACGCCTCCGCCAAGTGGCCCGTTCTCGTGTTCTTCAGCCAGGCCATCGCCTGGTTGATCATCGGCGGCGCGCTCCAAATCGTCGCTGCCACGCAGCTGCACACGCCCGGCTTCCTCGGCTTCCTGAGCAGCTACGAGTGGTTCACGCACGGCCGCATCGCCGCCGCGGCGAACGTCGTTCTCACCTACGGCTGGGGCTTCAACGCCGGCCTCGGCGTCGCGCTCTGGCTCATGGCCCGCCTCTCCGCCGCCGCGCTCCGCCACGGCGGCTGGCTGATCGTGGCCTGCAAGGCTTGGAACATCACGCTCGGCCTCGGCATGCTCGGCATCCTCCTCGGTGGCACGACCTCCTTCGAACTCCTCGAGATGCCCCGCGCCGTCACGCTCATGATGCTCGTGTGCTACGCCGCGATGGGTGTGTGGGCCATCACCACCTTCAGCGTGCGCAACACCGACAACGTGTTCGCTTCGCAGTGGTATATCTTCGGCGCCGTCCTCTGGTTCCCGTGGCTCTTCGCCGTCGCGCAGACGATGCTCTTCGGCATCCCGACGCGCGGCGTCGTGCAGGCGATCGTCGATGCCTGGTATGTGAACGGCATCTACGGCCTCTGGTTCACGCCGCTCGCGCTCGCGTGCGCCTACTACTTCGTTCCGAAAATCACCGGCAAGCCGATCCATAACTACTACCTCGCCGGCATCGGCTTCTGGTGGTTCGTCATCTGCACGGCGTTCGCCGGCGGTGCGCGCCTCATCGGCAGTCCGGTTCCCGCCTGGGTTTCGACGCTCGGCACCGTGGCCAACTACCTGCTCGTGCCCGCGGTCCTGATCATCTTCACGAATTTCTTCAAGACCCTCGCGAGCGGCTTCGGCAGCGCCAAGGGCAGCGTGACGTTCAAGTTCACCTTCCTGAGCATCGTCGCCTTTTTCTTCGGTGTGTTTCTGAACTTCGCGCTCTCGATCCACAGTTTCGCGGTCAACGTGCAGTTCACGCTCATCCCCGAGTTGCGCGACTGGATCGTCTCCTACGCGTGCTTCTCGACCGCGATGTTCGGCGCCGCCTACTTCATCGTTCCGCGCCTCGCCGGTCGCCCGTGGCACTCGTCCGCACTCGTCGCCATCCACTACTGGCTGACGGTTGCCGGCATTCTCTGCATCGTGGTCGGCGTCGGTTACGCCGGCTCCGAGCAAGGGCACTTGCTGAACAGCAACGTTCCTTTCGCCGACGTCACCGAGATGCTGAAGCCCTGGCTCGCGTTCCGCACCGTCGCGCTGATGGTGCTGCTCGTCGGCCACGTCGCCTTCGCAATCAACTTCTTCTGGACCGCCTTCAACTCCGTCCTCGCGACGGGCCCGAAGGCTGAGTTCGCCAATCCGCCCGCCATGGCCGCCACGACCGCCTCGGAGGGGCAGCACGCATGAAAAACGGTCTCGCCCTCTTCTTCGGCGCCTTCGCCGTCCTCGCGCTCTCGACCGGCGCCGTCCTTTACTCTGCGCACAAGCAGCTCGGCTCGCTGACGCAATACAAGGACCCCGTCGAGGAGACGCTCCATCCCGCGCCGCTCACCGGTCTCGCCGACCAAGGCCGCGCCGTTTACCAGGACCTCGGGTGCGTCTCCTGCCACACGCAGCAGGTGCGCCGCGATGGTTTCGGCGGCGACACCACGCGTCAGTGGGGCACGCGCCAAAGCGTCGCCCGCGACTACATTCGCGAGAAGACCGTGTTCCTCGGCTCCAGCCGCCTCGGTCCCGACCTGCGCAATGTCGCCGCTCGTGCCTACGCCGACGAGGCCTATCTCCACACGATCCTCTACGCGCCGCACGCCGTCGCGCCCGGCACGAACATGCCGAGCTACGAGTTCCTCTACGACGTCCGCCCGGTTCGCCCCGGCCAGGCTTCGCCGCACGTGCTGAAGCTCTCCGGCAAAGCCGCCGCTCCCGCCGGTTACGAGGTGGTCCCGACGCACCGCGCTCGCGCGCTTGTCGCCTACCTGCGCAGCCTGAACGACTCTTACGAGTATCCCGAAGCCAAGCCCTTCGTCCCCGAGGCCAAGAAGGAGGGCAAATAAGATGAGCGACGAAAACCACTCACATCTCGAGCAGTCCGGCGCGTCCGACGAGTCGATCCAGCAAGTCCACGCCCGCCTGCAGTCGAACAAGCCCGAGAAGGCCGAAGGCAACCCGCGTTTCCCGCTCGTGCTGCTCGGCATCATGTGCGCTGCGATCTTCTTCGGCTCGGTCTACCTCGCGCACTACTCCGGCCATTTCGATCCCTCGATCTACAACGAGAATCAAAAGCCCTCCAAGCAGGTCGCGACCGGCCCGGTCATCACGCCCGCCATGCTCGGCAAGCGTGTGTTCACGGCCAACTGCATGACGTGCCACCAGGCCACCGGCCAAGGCGTCCCCGGCGTTTACCCGCCGCTCGCCGGCTCCGAGTGGGTTCTAAATCCCGAGCACGAGAAGCACATCATCAAGATCGTGCTCTTCGGTTTGAACGGCCCGATCACGGTCAAGGGCCAGAATTTCAACAGCGCGATGACGCCGTTCGGCGGCGTCCTGAAGGACGACCAGATCGCGAACGTGCTGACCTACATCCGCTCGGAGTGGGGCAACAACGCTCCCGCGATCACGCCGGAACAAGTCGCCGCCCTCCGCGCCGAGCTCGGCGCCCGCGGTCCCTGGACCGTTGAGGAGCTGCTGAAAGCGAAGTAAGCCATACTCACACCTCTCATTCGAAGGCCGCTCATCCGAGCGGCCTTTTTCTTGGGTAGCGCAGGCGTCCCGCCTGCAAAGCGCAACGAAGCAGGCGAGACGCCTGCGCTACGTTGGAGCGACGCAGCAATGTAGGTGGCGCGCTTGCGCGCCACTCTCTTGAAACTCGGCGTTAGTCGGTCTGCTGTCTACGCCCCGCAACCCAGACTCGACCTGAACGAAATTAACGTTACCTCTCTGCACCGTGAAACCGGCTCAATCTGCCGCCAGCGATCCCTTCACCCGCTACACCGGGGTGGAGCTGCGGCATTTGCGCTTGGTTTGGACTGTCGCCGAGGAACGCAGCCTCACTCGCGCCAGCGAACGCCTGAACCTCACACCGTCCGCCCTCAGCCACCAGCTCCGTGTGCTCGAGGAAATCGTGGGCGGCCCCATTTTCCACCGTGACGGCAAGACCATGCGCCTCACGCCCGCCGGCGATGTGCTGCTCGACGCCGCCATCCGCGTGCTCGGCACCGTGGCCGATGCCGAGGATCGTCTCGCCAAGCTCAAGCAGGGTCGCGCCGGCACCGTGCGCCTGAGCACGCATTGCTACACCGGCTACCACTGGCTGCCGGCCGTCATCCGCTCCTTCCGCACCGAACACCCCGAGGCCGACGTGCGCGTAGTCGGCGAGGTGACGCACCGCTCGCTCGACGCGCTCTACAATCGCGAAATCGACGTCTCGATCACCACCGACAAACCCGAGCGCGCCGGGATGCTCGCTCGCTCCGTGCTGCGCGACGAGGTGCGCCTGCTCGTGCCGCACGATCACCCGCTCGCGGCCAAACCCTGGCTCGATGCCGCGGAAATCGCGCGCGAACACCTGCTCATGTATGCCTCGCGCCCCGAGGAGTCGTCGCTCTGCGTTGATATCCTGCGTCCCGCGGGCGAGTGGCCGCGCCGCTTCACCTCGGTGCAACTCACCGAAGCCATCCTCGAACTCGTGAAAGCCGGCATGGGCGTCGCCGCGCTCGCGGAGTGGGCGGTGAAGCCCGCGCTCGCGGACGGCCAGCTCGTGGCTAAGCGCATCACGCGCAAGGGCTGGCATCGCACGTGGCACGCAGTCACCTGGCCCAAGGCCGAGGCGGGCCCGCTCGTGATGAACTTCGTCGACCACCTCGCGCAGGAATTTGCCGCGCGCGGCAAAGCCGAAAAAATCTCCGCCTGAGCCATGACACCTTCGCCACAGACCGAGGCCGCTGCTCCCCTGCATTCCGAGCCGCCGGAGCACACGCCGGAGACATATCCGCCGTTGGAGGAACTCGCCAATCGCCTCACGCACGGCTTCGGCGCGGTGCTTAGCGTCGTTGGGCTCGTGTTGCTGGTCGTCAATGCATCGCTCTACGGCAACGCGTGGCACATCACGAGCACCGCCATCTACGGCGCCACGCTTGTGCTGCTCTACAGCGCTTCGACCCTCTACCACAGCGTGAAGAGCGAAAAGTGGCGCCGCCTCTGCCAGCGCTTCGACCACGCGGCGATCTTCCTGCTCATCGCGGGCACCTACACGCCGTTCGTGCTCGGCCCGCTGCGCGGCGGTTGGGGCTGGAGCCTGTTCGGTGTCGTCTGGGGCTGCGCGGTCGCGGGCGTGATTCTGAAATTTTTCTTCGCGGGCCGCTTTGATGTGCTCTCGACGATCATCTATCTCGCCATGGGTTGGCTCGTCGTGATCGCGGCCAAGCCGCTCTTCGCCTCACTGCCCATGGGAGGCATCTGGTTCCTGCTCGCGGGTGGACTCTGCTACTCGTTCGGCACGATCTTTTATCTTTGGGAGAAATTGCCGTTCAACCACGCCGTCTGGCACGTCTGGGTGCTCGCTGGCAGCGTCTGTCACTGGGTTGCCGTCTTCGGCTACGTGATCCCGCGCGCGGCTTGAGTAGGGCCGGCTTCAGCCGGCCCACTTGAATGCGGCTCGCGAATTCGGTTCGCGAAGATCGTTCAACCTGGACCGGCTGAAGCCGGTCCTACTTCGCTGCCGCTCGCGCCTTCTTCGGCGCGCGCGTATCGGCACCGTTCTGATGCAGCACGAGCGCCGTGACGGCACCACTCGCATCACGCTCAAACGTCAGCGCGGCCTCCACGGCCTCATAGACGAAATGATCCGGCGCGTCGCAGAAGACCGGGAACGCCGGTTGCAAGCCGAGCTTGGCAAAAACCCAGCGGCCGCGGCTGGTGATGACGAAATTCGCGGCCTCGCTGAACTCGAACAGCCCGGCGTATTCCGCCGCTTTCTCGGGCGTCAGAAAAATGACCGTCGGCGCGGCACTTGTTCGGCGAGCGGGGATGACGTTGCCGCGCTGGTGCAGTTCGAGCGACGTCACCTTGCCGTCGGCGCTGCGTTGAAAGTGAAACTCCGCGCTGTGTGCCTTGGAGAAGAAGACGTCACCGCCCCCGAATGAAACCGGATTAAACGTCTGGCCCGTGAGCCGGACGCTCAGCCGGTTCTCGGGATCGATCACGACCGTGAATTTGCCGCGTCCGTCGATATCGTAGGTGCCGGTGTAAGCCGCCAGTTGTTCCGCGGTGATAGGCTGTTCCTCGCGGGCGGCGACGGTCGACTTCGGCATGAGCGCCGTGTCGACGATCGTGCGCGGGTCGACCACGCCGGAATGATTGATGAACATCACGACGGCGCGGCCCGTCTCGGGCACGACTTCAAAATGGGTGAGGTAGCCGCCGGTGCCGCCATTGTGCCAGTAAACCGTCTCGTCGCCTCGACGCTTCATCATGATGTTCAGACCGACGCGGCTCATGCCTTGCGTGGCGCGCGGCTCGCGCGCCAGTTGCCAGGCCGGAGCGATTGGGCTGCGTGGATTCATCAGCGCGCGGGCGAACGTCGTCATGTCCGCGAGCGTGGAGCGAATCGCTCCGGCCGGCGCCATCGACGCAAGGTGCCACGGCGAAGCGGGCGCACCGTTGGCGAACGGCTGGGCGAA
Organism: Verrucomicrobiota bacterium; assembly: GCA_023432225.1. Lineage (GTDB taxonomy): Bacteria > Verrucomicrobiota > Verrucomicrobiia > Opitutales > Opitutaceae > Didemnitutus. The sequence continues at coordinate 45,945 of JAEYUW010000033.1, read as the reverse complement.
GCGCGTCTGCTGTTCGTCGGAGAGCACGATCACGGTGTCGCTCATTCCGAGCGGTTCGGTGATTCGCTCGCGGATCAGTTCCGCGTAGGAGCGACCGTGGATCCGCTCGAGCACGTGGCCCAGCAACGCGACGCCGAGATTCGAATATTCCGACGGCTGCGGTGCGTCGTGCGTCGGGTGATGTGAACGCAAGAAATCGTAGAGCAACTCCTGCGAATAGTCCGCGTAAGGATCGTCGGGATTGCTCGACGGAAAATTCGTCGGCATGCGCGGCAGGCCGGACGTGTGCGTGGCGAGCTGCTCGAGCGTGATCGCGGCGAGGCGCGGATCGAGCGCTAGCTCCGGCGGCAGGAATTTGCCGATCGGATCCGTCAACGTGGCTTTGTGCTCCAGCGCGGTTTGCGCGAGCAGCAGGCCGGTGAAGACCTTCGTGACGGAGCCAATCTCGAAAAGAATTTTCTCTGTCGGCACACCTTCGCGCGGCGCGGGATGGCCGAAGGCGCTATAACGTTCACCGGTGGCATCGATCTCGGCGAGCACGATGCCGCCTCCACCGGAGAGACGCGCGGCCGCGGCGGCTGCGCCGGCTTGCAGGGGACTCGGCGCGGATTTGGTCGGCGGTGTATCCGCGGCGCCGAGCGCGTTGAGAAATGCCAACAGAAGGCCCGCGAGCAGCACGCGTCGTTTCATGACCGCACGTCTATGGCCTCGGCGTGTGCGACGCAAACCCGACGGCGGCGACCAACCGCAGCGTGGCTCGTCTCAGCCGGAAACGTGCAGTTGGAACGAATCTTCGAATGAATCGAGGGGAACGGCTTGGTAATTTGTAGGGCTCGACCTTGTGTCGAGCCTAACGTGCGAGCGGGGCTCATGCGCCACTCGTTGCCGAGGCCTCACACAAGGTGAGGCCCTACATCAACCGGCGGACGGACTGCAACGTTCCGTCTCAGCGATTCAGCCACCACACGGTGCCGTTCAGCACGCTCGCGAAGGTTACCCACGCCAGATACGGCAGCCACAACACCGCGGCGAGGCGATCAATGCGGGCGAATTTTATGAGGATGAATACGAGCGTGGGCCACAGCACGAGAATCTCCCCGAACGCGAGCCCCGGGCTGCGCAGACCGAAAAACAGGCACGACCACAGCGCATTCAATCCTAGTTGCACGAAAAACCACACCAGCGCACTGCGACGCTCGGGATTTTCCGTGTGCAGCGAGATGCGCCAGGCGGCGGTCGCCATCATGAGGTAGAGTGCGGACCACACCGGACCGAACACCCAGCCGGGGGGATTCCATGTCGGTTTGTTGATCGTGGGATACCACGTCGCGACGCTGGAATTCGTCGCGAGCGCACCGATGCTGGCGGCGGCGAACGTGATGACGATGAAGACGAGCAGAGCGGGCCAGCGGCGAGCGAGCATGGCGGCACGCTAGCCGGAAATTTCTCGCGCGCGAGTGCGGATCGTCCTTCGCGAGCGAAGTCGCCTCACGCGCTGCAGGGGCCGGGCCAACTGTTTTGCCGAGTAGCGGAAGCCGTGCGGCTTTCGCGCGTCGCGCACCGCGGAAGCGAAATTCTCACGAATTCCGCTACTTTGCGGCGCGTAGTTATCTTCGCGGCGTGTGATTATTTCGCCGTGATCTGCAGCGTCTTGGCGGCGGCTTCGATCGTCGCGAGATCGCGCTCGAAGTAGTGGCGGGCAGGCGCGACGAAGTTGAGTTCGTAGAGCCGGGCCCCGACGAGCGCGCCGTAACGGACCTCGCGGAACTTCACGCCGGCCGGTTCGGCGACGCCGTATTCGACGATGAAACGGTAGCCGGAATGTCCTCCGACCGTTTGGGGCGTATTCTCGATGACCTGGAGCGCGCGCAGATCGCGGTTGGAGCGGAGGTCGTCGATCACGGCCTCCGCCACTTCGAAGACGGATTGCGTGCTCTCGATCTTCCGCTTCGAGTGCGGCAACGGGTCCTTAAGGTCGTGGTGCGAAAGCGTGACGCGCTGAAGAAACACGCCGTCCTTGGTCGCGAGGAGATCGGCCTGCGCCACGCCGCGTGCGGTGGTGAACATCCAGCCGCCCGGCACGTTGAGGCTGGCGGTGCCGTCGGCCGTTTTCGCGGTGGTGCCGCCGGGCTGCCAGATTTGGCAACCGCCGAGAAACAGGGCCGCGCTCGCGGCGAGGACGATCAGGATTTTGCTTCGCATTGGGAAATGAAGGCTTCGACGTAGGCGCGGTCCGGCGCCTGAGGATTGAGTTCGAGGTAACGACGAAAGGCGGCAGAAGCTTCGGTTTTCTTGCCGTCCTTCAACAGCACGAGACCGAGACTGCGGTGGGCGTCCGGAAATTCCGGATGGCGGGCGATCAGTTTCACGTAGAGCTCGCGAGCGGTGGCCGTGGCGGCGGGCTCGTTGCGTTTGCGGTGCGACTCGGCGAGGAGGAACTCGATGGCGGGCGCGTCCGGATGGCGGGTCAGATAACGCTGGGCGCTGTCGCGTGCGCCGTCGAAATCGCCGGCTTGCAGATCGGCGGCGATGTTGCGGGCGAGGGCGGGATCGACGGCGGCGTTGAAGGCGTCGGTTTCCACGCGGCCTTGCAGCTTGGCGGGAGGCAGGGCCGCGACGAACTCTGTGAAATTGTCGATGCGCTCCTGCAGCCGCGGATGGCTGCCGAAGAAAAACGGCTCCTTCAATTTCGTGCGCTTGGCTTCGGCGAGGATGGAGCGGAACACTTTCGTGCTTTCGCGCGGATCGTAGCCCGCGGCGACGATGTGGTTGAAGCCCACGCGATCGGCTTCGCGCTCGAGGTCCTGCGAATAGCCGGAGACGGCGGCGAGCGCGCCGATGCCGCCGATCAAGCTGCCGAGGCCACTCGTGCCGATCACGAACGTGGCTAGGACCGCGCTCTTGTTCTTTACGCTGCGGAATCCTTTCACGGCGTGCCGGTGCGTGGTGTGCGTGAGTTCGTGCGCGAGCACCGTGGCGAGCTGAGCTTCGTTTTCCATGTGCGCCAGCATCCCCGTGTGAATGTAGAGCGCGCCGGTGGGCATGGCGAAGGCGTTGAGCGTCGGGTCGACGAGCACGCGCACGCGAAAGCGCGCGCCGCCCGGGAGCGGGTCGGGGTGCAGGCGCTCGACGATGCCATTGAGGTAAGCATCGAGCGCGGGCGCATCGAGCAGCAGGCCGCTGCGTTCGATCGCGGCCTGCTCTTCACCGGCGCGGAGCCAGAGGCGCTGTTCGTCCTGCTCCAGCACGGTGTTCGTGCCGGCGATTGGCGCAATGTTGGTGCTCTCGCAGCCCGTGGAGAGCGCGAGCCACGGCGCGGCGGCGACGAGCGCGGCGAACCGGGCGGCGGTTTTCATGCCGACCATCGTGTCAGCGAGCGGTGGGCGTGGTGGTCGTCTTCGCGCCGGGCAATCCCGCCAGCAGGAGTTTGGCGGTGGCCTGCGCGCCTTCGGGTGTGCGCATGTCGCCGCCGCTGCCGGCGTAGTTGAACCAGACGACGGTGCCATCGCGTTCGACGAGCGCGGCTGCGTTCACGGTGATACCGCCGCGCGGCACAATGAAAACGCCCGTGGCGCCGCCGACGAGAAAGCCGAGGGCCATGAGCGCCTTGCGTCCGCCGGTGGAGTATTCGTCGCGCACGAAGGTCACGAGCAGGCTGTCGGTTTGCAGGGCATCGAGGAGCTTGTCGATGCGGCCGACGTTGTAGGTAAGCGGGCGCGATTGCGACTGGAGCTCGGCGGGCCCCATTAAGTGAGTCAGATGGTTCAGCGTGATGATCTGCAGCATGCCGACGACCTCCGCCATCTCGGCTTCGCAGGCGGCTTTCTGTTCCGCAGTCAGTGTCGGCACCGCGCGGTAGCCGGTCGCCTCGGCGAGCACGGGCGGCATGTGCGTGGTGACTTGTTGCGTCCAGTCGTCGCGCTTTTCGGAAACACCGCCGGCGCTGAGTTCGAAGACCTCGACGTGCAACGGAGCGATCTGCGGCTTGAGCGCAGCGACGCGTTGCGGGGCATCGCTCAAAGTCTTGTAGGTGACCTGGGTGGTGGCGCAGCCGGAAAAGGCGAGAGCCAGCAGGAGGGAGGCAGCGAGCGGAGCAAACGTCCGCATCAGCCGCCGGATGGGGGCGAAAGATGCAATCATGGGGAGGGATTGCGCGGGCCCAGCGCGCAAGATTGCCGCGACCAAAGCTCGCTGCCGCGCGGCTGCCAAGCCGAATGTTGCCCGGCGGTGGGCGAGCAACCGGCGCCGGTTTGTTGGCGGCGATCGCTGCCCGGAGCGGGCGCGAGCGTCCGATAGATGGCACGCGAGGTGGAGCGCATTGACCTCAATGCGCCCGGGCACGCGTGCGGCGGCGAAAAGCCTGGAACGCGTTGGGGTCAACGCGTTCCACCTCGCGGACAGTTACTCGAGCGGAAACGCGTAGAGTGTGCCGTTGAGGCCGCCGATGATGAGCAGGTTGCCGGCGCGCGCGGGTGAGCCGGTGAATCCTGCGCTGTAGGTGCCGGCGGGATTGGGGGCGGCGAGGCGCCACGCGAGTTTGCCCGTGGCGCGGTCGAGCGCAGCGAGTCCGCCTTGATGGCGAATCGGATAAGGTTCCTCGGCGCAGAGCGCGACGTAGACGAATTTTTCGGTAACGAGGGGGCGGCCCCAGGAGCTGCCGAACACGTCGGTGCGCCAGAGGATGCGGCCAGAGGCGGCGTCGAAGCAGGTGACGCGGCGGAGATCGGAAGAGCCGATGTAGGCGACGCCGTTGTTTTCGGGCGCAGGCACTGCGGTCGATTCGACCCACGAGCCCCAGAAGCCGAGCTTCCAGAGTTGCGCGCCGGAGGCGGGATCGAGTGCTTGCAGCACGCTGTCGCGTCCGCCGATGACGAGTTTGTCGCCGATGAATACCGGCGAACTGGTCACGGGCGCGGAGGACTTGACCTCCCATACCGATTGGCCGGTCGAGCGCTCGGCGGCGACGATGAGGCCGCCGATGGTGCTGTAGAAAACGTGCGGGCCGCGCGCGATCGCATCGGTGCGGATCGCGCCCTTGGACTGCACGCGCCATACGCGCTCGCCGGTGTCGGCGCGCACGGCGTGAAAACCGCCATCGCCTGCGCCGACATAGAGCACGCCGTCGGCGAGCACCGGGCGCGGCGCGCGGTGATCGAAGCCGTCTTCGGATTGCTGCACGGGGTCGGGGAGGATGCGTGAGACGCGGGCGTCGCCGAGATCGTAGCGCCAGAGTTCCTTGCCGTCGGCGCGCGCGAGTTTGAAGAGGTAGCCGTTGTCGCAGACGAAGAAGACCGCGTCGTCCGTTGCGAGCGCCTCGCCGAAAATCGGGCGACCCGCGGGGAAGCTCCACGCGAGGGAGCCATCGGCGATTTTCACGGCGACGAACACGCCGCTCGTGGTGCCGAGATAAACGCGATCGCCGTGCACGGCGGGGCTGGCGTGCAGCGAGCCGCCGAGTTGCGTTTGCCATTTCGGGGCCGGCGCGGCGGGCAGGTCAGTGGGCAGCGGGACGTCGGTGGGAAGCTGGGCGACGCGCGCGAGCGTGACCGGGCGTTTGTTCGCGCCGAAGGTGCCGGTGAGTTGTCCGTCCTTGAGTTCGAGATCGAACGTGCCGCACGAGTAGCGTTGACCTTGTGAGGTGATGGTCTCGGGGATCGCTTGGCCGTAGAGGTTGAGCTGTTCGAGCGTGAGCGCGAAGGAAAGCGCGCCGGCGGCGTCGCGGCGAAACTCGAGGCCGAGTGCGGAGACGTTGTTCACGCCGGCATCGCCGACGGTGCCGAGCCATTTGCCTACGATGGGATCGGAGGCGGCGGGTTGGGCCAGAAGAGAGAGCGCAGGCAGAAGCGCGCACGCCAGGAGCACGGGTAACGAACGCATACCGTGACCCAAGCAGGCCGAGGCACACCGGGCAAATCCACCGCGACGGATGCTGACGCGCGCTCGACCAATGGCACCGCACGTGCGCCAAGCAGAAGCTGGCCAGCGCTAGGCCGTCAGCGAGTGCTGCGTGGTCTCGATGGGCGTCTTCAACGTCACCGCGCCGGTGTTCACCTCGAGGTGAATGGTGCGGTTGATGTTACCGCCTACTTCGGTGCGGCGCACGGTGTAGCCTTGGCGGGAAAGATAATCGAGCGTCGCGCGACTATTTCGTTCGCCGATGCGGAAGGGATCAGTGCCCGCGATGACGCTGGCGCCGCCGGCGACGAAGAGGCGCAGGCGCGAGCGTTCGGCGCGGAGGCCGGTGAGCGCCTTGAAGAACGCCGGCAGGCCAGTGTCGGCGAACATGGCTGGCTGACGCGCTGCCTTGTCGGGCGAGATCGACGATTCCGGCAGCATCAGGTGCAGGATGCCGGCCGCCTTGACGACGGGATCGTAGGCGATGACGCCGATGCAGGAACCGAGCGCGTAAGTGCTTAGGATGACCTGCGTGTTGTTGGATACGGCGAGGTCCCCGACGCCGATGACGACGCGCTGGGCAAAGAGCGAGGCAATGGTAGGTGAACCAGCCATGACTCAGGCAGGCAGGTCGCGAAAGAGGCGGCTTGCGGGCGTGTTGGACGGGGGAAAAAGCATTATTGCCGGAGATAACGCCGGCATCCCTGACGTTCGGCGCGACGGCGGCGAACTTTAGGGGATTCCCCGGGGGCGGGCGGTTTGAGGGACGCACTTGGGCCGGCTTGGGGGGCGCGGAGTCGGCCGGCTAGGGCCGTTCAGGCCTGTGGCTCAAACCGGCTGGCAGCACGGTTCTTTTTCACCTTATCGGCGGGCGACACGACGCCGTTCATCGCGATGTAAACGCCTGGCGGGAGCACTTGCATGGCTCCAATGGCGCAACCGACATTGAACACCGCGTCGCTGTCGCGGAAGCGGGCGGGCTGCATGGCGCCGGTGAAGACGATCGTCTTGCCGGCGATGCCTTGGAGCTTCGCGGCGGTTGTCGTCATCGTGTCGGTGCCGTGCGTGATCAGGATCAGATTTTCCGGCGCCGCTTCGACGCGGCTGCGGATGAGCGCGCGGTCGTCGTCGGTCATCGCGAGGCTGTCCTTCTGCAGGACGGACTCGACGACGAAGTCGAACGTGACGTTCGAGTCGCGCAGCAACGGCCCGATCTGCGGCTCGCCGACCTCGTAGGTGCTGGCGGCGTCGAAGTAGACCTTGTCGATGGTTCCACCGGCGGTGATGACACGGAGACGCATGGGCGGAGAGTTGAGCGAGAAACGCGGCGATGGCCACAAAAAGTGCGAGTGGTCGGGCGCGGAGCACACACGATGGGGTCACCGGCGTTGACGGAGCATGGCTCTTGCGGCGCAATAATTCCGGACATCGGGCCGCAAGACGACGTGGATGGTCCACCAGGCGATTCCGGCGGCGCTAAGGCCGAACAGCAAAACAATCGTCCATGAAGTCCAGTCCGGTAGCGGCTGAAAAAATAACGCGGCCGTCATCAGCGCGAGGAACAGAAACATAACGCACGCGCCAACTAGGCAGAATATCCGCCAGCCATTGCGGCCTTCAAGTAATCCGAACCCTGCGCACGGGAGAAGGACGATCCCTACGTCGATTGTGATCTGATTCCCAGCCAGCAGGTCGTAGATCAAATTCAGAAATGACAGCGCGCCCAAGCCGACCAGCGTCCATCCTAGATTCCTAAGCGCGCGTGGGCGGGGCGAGAGTTCCAAAGGATTTTCCATCGCGGATGTGGAGCGTGCGCGCCACTAGAGTGTTTGCGGCACTTCTGCTCAATCGTGATTCGCGAGCCGGATACGTTTTTGTGCGCCTTTTGCGCGTTTTATGGCCAAGTTTCGTGGCGTGGCGAAACAGCCGAACATTCTCTGGATCGTGACCACGCAATGGCGGGCGCAGGCCTGCGGCTACGCCGGCGATGCGAACGCGCGCACGCCGTGGGTCGACGGGCTGGCGAGTGAGGCGGTGAATTTCACGCAGGCGGTGACGCCGCATCCGCTCGGGCCGCAGGCGCGCGCGGCGCTGTTGACGGGGCGGTTGTGCCCGGAGAATGGCGTGAGCTCGTATTGGGACCCGCTGCCGGTTTACCGCGAGGCGTCGGAGGGCGATCCGGCCGGGCACGGCGGTCATAGACCGCCGCTACAGGCGGGGCGCACCGTGGCGCATGCACTCGGCGATCGCGGCTATGCGACGGCGTGGTTCGGCAAGTGGCACCTCGCGCCGCGCGATCGCACGGCGCCGTTCGTGGGCGAGGCGCATGCGCGGCAGATCGTGCCGCCGGAGCGACGCGGGAGCTTCGCGGTGTGGGAAGGTTTCGAAGGCGGATTTTTGCTGAACGATCCGTGGCTGCACGGCACGCGGATCGCGGAGCCGAGAAAGTTCAAAGGTTATCAGGCTGACGTGCTCGTGCAGCGGGCGGCGGATTGGCTGCGCGAACCGCACAGCGCACCGAAATTTTGCGTCGTGAGTCTGGAGGCGCCGCACCCGCCGTATCACGCGCCGGTGCCGCATGTGCACGAGCCGCGGCCGGGAGAGCTGAAACTCCGCGCCAATGTGCCGCTCGGCGGCGACGCGGAGAAAAAGGCGCGCGACGAACTCGCGGGTTACTACGCTCACGTGGAAGCGACGGATCGCGCGATCGGGCGGTTGCTGGCGGAAATCGATCTGAGCGAAACCATCGTGGCGTTCACGTCGGTGCATGGCGACATGCACGGGAGCCATGGGTTGTTCCGCAAGGCGTGGCCGCACGAGGAGAGTGTGCGCGTGCCGCTGTTGATTCGTGGACTCAGGACGGAGAACCGCGGACGAATCGATGCCGCTCCCGTGAGTTTGGTGGACTTGCCGCACATGGCGGTGCACTGGGCGGAGGGGCGGGAGTGGATCTGCAAGCGCGACAGCGCCGCGATCTCGATGCCCAGCGCGACCGAGATCCCGTTGCAATGTCCGCACGCGTGGCGCGGATTTCGCACGGCCAAACACAAGCTCGTGCTGCGCGTCGCCGACGGCGGGCGCGAGGTGCCGTGGCTGTTTTTCGATTTGGAGCGCGATCCGCTCGAGCTGCGCAATCTCGCCGAGGAGCCCGCGCACGCGGGCGAGATGCGGGAGTTGATGCAGTGGCTGTAGGCCGCGTGCGGCGGCGTAGTTTTGCGTATTACGCAAAACTGATCGCGGGGTGACGGCACTTGAGCCGCTTCGACGCGGCGCATTCACGGCGTGGAGCGGAGGGACGCGCGCTGGCGGGGCGGGCGACGAAATTCTGCCGCATCCCGCTACGCGTGTGCCGTCGGCGGCTCAGCTGCTGGCGCGCGGCGCGCCGAAGTATTTCCGGACCATGCCGTGGAGTTCGTCGAGCTTCACGGGCTTGGGCAGATAGTCGTCCATGCCGGCGGCGAGGCAGCGCTCGCGGTCGCCTTGGACGGCGTTGGCGGTGAGCGCGACAATCGTGGGCTGGCGTGGGTGGGGCAGACGCGTGCGGATTTCGCGCGTAGCCGCGAGGCCGTCCATCTCGGGCATCTGGACGTCCATGAAAATCAGATCGTAGTCGCGCTGCTCGGCGGCGCGCACGGCTTCGAGGCCGTTGCTGACGGCGTCGGCGCGGTAGCCGAGGCGTGTGAGCAGGTGGAGCGCGACTTTCTGGTTAACGGGATTGTCCTCGACGAGGAGAATATCGAGCGGGATCTCTCGCGCGAGTTCGGTGTGCGGCGTGGCGGGCGCGGGTGGCGGAGTTGGCGGCAGCGCGCCGCCTTTCATGAGGCGGCCGATGCATTCGCCGAGGAAGATCGGTTTGATCGGCTTGGGCAGGCGCATCACGAACGGTTCGCTGCTTTGGCCTTGGCGCACGCCATCCGACGCGGCGGTGAGCAACACGAGGGGCAGGTGCGGATATTTCGCGTGGAGCTGCCGGATCAGGGTGTCGCCGGGCTCGCCCGCGAGATCGTGATCGATGATGGCGATGGCGGGCGGGCGGGCGGCCGCGATCTCGAGCGCGCGCGTGCTGTTCTCGGCGAGCAGCGGCACGCAGCCCCATTGCGTCAGGCAGGTTTCGAGCGCACGGCGATTGATGGCGTGGTCGTCGACGGCGAGCACGGGCACGCCGCCGAAGTTCAGCACGCGTCCGCCGCTGGGCACTTCGGCGGCTTCGGTCTGGATGTTGAAACGGAAACGCGAGCCGTGGCCGAGCATGCTGCTGACATCGATCGTGCCTCCCATCAGTTGCACGAGGCGGTCGCAGATCGCGAGGCCGAGGCCCGTGCCGCCGTATTTGCGGGTGGTGGAGGAGTCGACCTGGCTGAACGGCTTGAAGAGCGCGCTCTGGCGGTCGGCGGGGATGCCGATGCCGGTGTCGGTCACGGCAAAGTCCACGAGGCACGCGCCGGTGGTTTCGTCCGTCGGTGCGCCGAGCGTGACTTCGATCGTGATGAAACCGCTGGGCGTGAACTTGACGGCGTTGTTGACCAGATTGACGAGCACCTGGCGCAGGCGCGTGATGTCGCCGACGATCCACGCGGGCACCGCGGCATCGATGACGTAGGCGAGTTCGATGCCCTTGGCCGCAGCCTGCAGCGCGAAGATGTCGATGGTTTCCTCGACGCATTGCGACAGTTCGAACGGGTGGCGTTCCAACTCCATGCGGCCGGACTCGATCTTCGAGAAGTCGAGAATCTCGTTGATGATCGAGAGCAGCGCGTCGCCGGAGGTGCGGATGGTCTGCACGTAATCTCGCTGCTCGGGCGTGAGCGGCGTCTCCATCAGCAGGCTGGTCATGCCGATGACGCCGTTCATCGGGGTGCGGATTTCGTGCGACATCGAGGCGAGGAACTCGGACTTCGCGCGCGAGGCGGAGTCGGCTTCGGCCTTGGCGCGGCGGAGCTGTTGCTCGACTTCGACGCGCGAGGTGATGTCGGTCTCGATGACGATGAAGTTCTCCACCGCGCCCTCGTCGTTGAGGACGGGCTGGAGCTCCAAGTGCACGTGGTAACGCCGGCCGCTGCGGGCGTGGTGGATGACGTCGGTCGTCATCGCTTCGCGGCGGGCGAAGGCGCGCGTGACGCGTTCGACGGCCGTGAGGTCGTCCTCGGGGCTCGAGAGCAATTCGACGAACGGCCGGCCGCCGATGTCCTCGAGCGTGTGCTCGGCGAGGCGGCTGAAGCTCTCGTTGACCCACTCGACGCGGCCGTCGGCGCGCGTGATGACGACGGCGTTGTCGGTGCGGCTGGCGACGAGCGAGAGTTTGCGCGTGGCGGCTTGCGAGGCGCGGAGGGCTTCCTGCTGGTGTTTGCGGGACGTGATGTTTTGACACGTGCCGGCCATGCGCAGCGGGCGGCCGATGCGGTCGGTGCCGACGCATTTGGCGCGGAGCGCGAGCCATTGCCACTCGCCGTTCTGATGCCTGATGCGGAACTCGCACTCGAAGAGGTCGGCTTTGCCGCCGAGGTGGGCGTCGAGCGAGGCGTGGTAACCCTTCAGGTCGTCGGGATGGATCAGCTTGAGCAGCGTCTCCTGCATCGCGGGCATGAACGCGGCGTCGTAGCCGAGTGAGGTCCAGAAACCCGTGCTGTAGATCGCGCGGCCGTCGTTGAGATTCCATTCGATAACGCCGATGTGCGTGGCTTCGAGCGCGAGGTTCAGGCGTTCGTCGGTGACCTTGAGGCGGGCTTCGATGCGGCGGCGTTCCTCGTTTTCGGAGCGCAGTTGCTCGGAGGTGCTCTCGGCGGCGCGCTGGCGGTTGCGGGCGGATTGCGCGAGGTTGACGACGAGGCCGAGCAGCACGGAGACGCCGAGGCCGGAGAGCAGCGCGACCTCGGGGAGAAACTGGCGGTTCGGCGCGATGAACTCGGGGCGGGGCACGAGTTCGAGCACGACGCGCTGGCCGAGGAGGTTGAAGGTGGCGGATTGGCGGAGGCGTTCGTTGGCTCCGGTCTCGCGATCGGCGGAATGGAAGACCGCCACGTCGCGCGCCTTCGGATCCGCGGCGTGGGAATTGATGAAGCGCGCGTCGAATTCGTAGCGGGACGAAAGATTCAGGCGGTCGTCAATTGCGTCGAAGAGTTTTGGTAGCGTCATCTCGCCGACGATGAAGCCGTCGAAGGTGCCGTTGCTGAGCACGGTGGCGTAGACCGCGAGCGACGGCGGCTGCACGGGCGAGACGATCGGCGCGGCGAGGGCGAAGGCCAACGTCTCGCGGGCGGAGGTGAGTGCGTGGAGGCGGAGCGGATCCTGGCGGTGGTCGAAGGAGGCGGCGTCTTCGTTGCCCTCGCGGGGCCAGAACCAGCGGGTGCGGAAATTGGCGTCGACCCAGCTGATCGAGCGATACGCGGGGAAATCCTGGGCGTGGGCGCGGGCGTCCTTTTCCCAGCTGGCGAGCGGCGTGCCGCCGGAGTCGGTCCAGCGTTCGGCCATGCGGCGGAGATTGTTGATCTGGACTTCCGTCTCGGCCTTGAAGGCGGACGCGACGGTGTTGAGCGTGAGCTGGGTGGTGTTGTTGAGATAGGCGATCTCGCGCTCGCGCAACGAAACCCAGAAGAGGATCGTGATCGTCGTGCTGACGGTGACGACGGGCAGCCACAACCAGCGCGGGCCGCTCTCACCCGCGGTGTCGGCGGCGTCGCGCGCGGCGAGCAGCACGAGGGCCACGCCGAGGAGTTGAAGCGCGATGGCGGCTTGGGGGCCGATCTGCGCGTGGTTGATCCAAAAATCCAGCCGCGACAGGCCGATGCGACTCGAGAGCACGGCGGTGAAGCCGTAGGCGCAGGCCAGTGAGCCCACGAGGGCGAGCAGCAGCGGGCGGCGCGGGTCCGTGTGTTCGCTGGCCAACCATGCCAGCAAGGCGCCGGCGGCGACCAACATGCCAGCCATCAGCGTGGGGATGCGACCGATACCGGCACCCTCGATCAGTTGATCGTGGCGCACCAACAGATCCGCGACGCCGGGCCACCAGTGCAGTTGCGCGCTGAGCAGGGCCAGGATCGCCAGTGCCGTCGCCGCAAAGGCGGGGACAGCCGAAACGCGTCGACCGGGCAGCAGGGTGCAGAGCAGCGGCGTCAGACCGAGTGCGAGGAAACAGAACGCCGCGTTCGCGGGCAGCGGGACGTCATAGGCGCGCGGTTGCACCCAGTTGACTTGGTTCGTCCACCAACCGATCAGCGCAAGCGCTCCCAGAACGGCCACCGCGAAGAACGGGAGCAGGTGGAGGTTGCGCAGCAGGGTGGTCGAGGTGCCCTTCGACATTAATCGCCGGGACGTTACGGAGCGGATATTGCGTTTAGCAATGAGAAATAGGTGTTTCTACCTAGCCGCACATTTCGCCGGGGCGTTGCGCGGCCTGCGCTGCACATTGGGCTGGCAATCCGACGCTAGCGCAGGACGCCTGCGAGGCTCGCGCGGTCGTCGGTCCAGAGGATGGTCGCGGCGGTTTCGTCGGACGGCTCGTCCGCCGCGTCCTGGAATTCATTGCTGGCGAATTTCTGCGGGTCGCGGCTGAGCAGGCACCAAGTCGTGCGGTAGAGCCACCAGTCCTCGTCCTTCGGGTTATCGGAGATCGTGACGAGGTTCAGATGATAGCGTTTCGCGAGCCCTTCGACGACGGGGCGCAGATCAAGGTAGCGATTCGAGATGTGCACCGCGATCACGCCGTCGGGTTTGAGGTGCTTCAGGTAAACGTCGAAGGCCTCTTCGGTGAGCAGGTGGATCGGGATCGCGTCGCTGCTGAACGCATCGAGGGCGAGCACGTCGAAATGTTGGGGCGCATCGTGGGCGAGTTCGTCCTCCATCGACAGGCGCGCGTCGCCCAGGACGATCTTCACGTCGGCGGCGGTTTGGGTCAGGAAGGTGAAACGCTCCCGGGCCAAACGCAGGACCGCGGAGTTGATCTCGTAGATGTGCAGCTGGTCGCCCGGCCTACCGTAGGCTGCGAGCGTGCCGGCGCCGAGGCCGACGAAGCCGAGTTTGCGGCCGCCGGTCGTCGGTGGCGTGTGCTCGAGCACGAGCCCGATACCGCTCTGCGGGCCGTAGTAGGTCGTGGCCCACGTGTTGTAGGGCGGGCGGGCGAATTGCAGGCCGTGCGTCGTGATGCCGTGGCTGAGCAGGTAGCTGTAGGAGACGGACTGGGGCTCACCGTAGGGGCGCACTTTCAGCGTGCCGTAGAAATTGCGCGAGGACTCGATCATGCCGGTGTTCGTGCCGGTGATCTGGATGAAGAAGATGGCTCCGAGCATCGCGGTGAGTCCGAGCGGCAGGAAAGCGAAACGCAGGCGCCACTCGTCGCCGCGCGCCCGCAGCGCGCCACGCAGCGACCACACCAGCACGATCAGCACACCGGCCGCCCACCAGCGATACTCGACGTAGAATGCGTGATAGGTGGCGTAGTAGTTCTTCAGCTGCGCGAGCAGGCCGGTCTCGGTGGCATGGCCGAGGAAGAAGAGCGGAAGCAGCGTCACACCGATCAACGTCCCGGCGCCGGTGCCGAGCGCGATCGAGCGGCTGTGTTGCACGAGGCAAATGGAGGCGAACAAATACGCCAGCGCCCAATAGCCGAGGTGAAGTTCATAATAGTCGTTGAAGACGAGCGGTGCCACGACCGCCACGAAGAAGCCACCGAGCGCGCCGCCGATGGAGAGGTGCAAATAGAAGCTCGTGAGGTGCCGCGGAGCCGGGCGCAGACGATAAACTTCGCCGTGGCAGATCATGCAGGCGATGAACAGCGCCGCGCTGTAGGCGACGATTTGCTGCGCGATCGGCGCGTGCAGGCCGCTCGAGATGAAGTAGCCGATCGCGACGCACGCCACGACGAAGAGCGCCGCGAACACGCCGCGCGCATACCAGCGCGGGTGGTCGAAGCAGACGATGAACGAGAGCAGATACAGCGCGAGCGGCAGCACCCACAAAAACGGAATCACCGCGACGTCGACGCACAGCTTGCTCGTGGTCGCGACGAGCAGCACCGAGGCCACGGCGGGCAGCGTCAGCCAGAAGAAACGGGCGAGTCCACTCGGACGGTCATTTGCCGCCGGAGTGCCGGCGTCGGCGCCACCCGGCGCGGGCGCCGCGGGCTCGACCGGCACCGCGGGATCGGCGCGGCGGATGCGCCACGCACACACGCCGCACAATGTGGCGAAAATCACGAGCGCGACCGACCAGCTCCACGCCTGCACCGAACGGGGCAACAGCGGCTCGATCACAAACGGGTAGCCCAGCAGCGCGAGCAGCGACCCGACATTCGAGAGCGCGTAGAGACGATAGGGCGACTGGTTGGGATGCGTGAGGCTGAACCAGCGTTGGAGCAGCGGCCCGGTGGCGGAGAGCAACAGATACGGCAGGCCGAGCGTTGCGGTCAGCAGCAGCAAAATCCGGCGCGTGGGTTCATCACCGGCCGCCGGTTTCCAATCCACATCCGGAATGATCGGCAGCCACGCGAGCGAGAGCACGAGCAGCACGAGATGCGTGATCGCCTGCGTGCGCGGTTTCAGCCGGGTCGACGTGAAATGCGCATAAGCGTAGCCGCCGAGCAGCAGCATCTGGAAGAACAGCAAGCACGTCGTCCACACGCCCGGACCGCCGCCGAACCACGGCAGGATGTATTTGCCGATGAGCGGCTGCACCAGGAACAGCAGAAACGCACCGAGGAAGATCGTGAGAGCGTAAAGAGGCATCGCAGAGGACGAAGAGCGGAGGACCGCGGACAGATTGCTAAGCTCGGTTCGCTGCGGTCATGACGCGTGCGAGGGTCGGTGCATTGACCTCACCGCGCATGGTTCGTGCGAGCGGATAGGGACAGCGCGCGAGTGGTCGGAAAGGCGGAATTTGTCACCGGGGCCAGCGGGCGCGCCGCCTCACTTTGCGATGTAGAACGGATTGGGAAGTTTGAACGTGCGCTCCGCGTAGCCGCCGGCGAGGTCGCTGGCCTGATCGCCGATATTGGCGATGATTGTATAGCCGTCCTCTTCGACGAGCTTCTTGCGGGTCGCGGTTTTGAAGTGCTCGCTCGTGGACGGATAGCCGTTAGGTTTGTAGAAGACGCGCGTGTAACCGCCCAGGCCGACGGCGCGCAGATTGCTTTCCGTGCCGGGCTGATCGGTGGTTTTGCGGCCGGTGATGAAAATGACGGCGACGTTCTTCGCGCGGGCGGCGAGATAGACTTCGCGCACGGGGGCGATGATGGTTGCGTCGGCGGCCGCGACCCACTCATCCCAGAGCTGCGGCACGTAACCGAAATCCATCGCGCGCATGTGGTGCAGATTCGAGAGCAGCGTCTCATCGAGATCGAAGACCATGGCGAGTTTCTCGCCCGGTTGCGCGGCGCGCTGTTCGACCCAGGCTTTCGCGTCGGCGGCGACGGCGGCGAGGCCGGCTTCATAGCGACCCTCGTCGATGTAGGCTTTGAGCTCCTGCTTGAGCAGGTAGAGATTGTAGGGCTCGGCCGTCGCCGCGGGTGTGACGACCGCCGCCGCGGGAGGCAGCGTCGGCGCAGAGTCGCCGCGCTGCGGGGCGCGCGACGGAGGATTGACGCAACTGGCGAGGACGAGGGTAAGGCCGGCGAGCACCGCCGGCAGAACAGAACGCTGGAGCATCCGGGCAGAGTGCGGGCGTCGCGTGAAAACTCAACCGGTTAACCGCGGGCGCGTTCCGGTCTTTCCCGGATACCTCCGCGGCCAAAATGACACACGGCGCGCTCAGGCAGATTACGGCAGGCTTGACGAAATCCCCGCCGCGCCAACGTTGCGCGCATGTCCTGCCCGCCCGCTCCCGTCGCTCCGCCGCGCTTCACGCGCTGGCTGGCGGCTGTGCTGGCGGTGACCGTGTGGGCGCTCGGCGTGCTGGCGGTCAGTCCCACCCTGCACGGCGCGCTCCACCACGACGACGATCATGGAGCGGACCACGGCGACCACGCGCACCAGTGCGCCGTGACGCTCTTTGCGCACGGTGTCGAGACGCTCGACCCGGCGCCGGAGCTGCACCGCGTCGCCGATGCGCGCGAAATCGGCTGCGTCGCGGCACCGCGCACGCACGCATGGGCGCAGCCGCACTACCTGCACCGACCGGCCTGCGGGCCGCCGGTGCGCTGAACAACGCTCTCGCAACGCGGGCGCTCGAGTGAGCGCGCCGCTGTTCGTCGTTGGTTTCCTCCTGCCGTCGCGCGGCGTGTCCGCGTGCGGCGCTACGTTCGTTCAGCATGAAAATTTTTCTTTCTATCTCCGTTCTCTGCGGCGGCGCGCTGGTCGCGTCCGCCCAAATTGCTCCCGCCGATATGGCGACGGAGCCCAAGATCAAACTCGACGAGTTTGTCGTCACCGCGAGTCCGCTCAGCCGGGCCGTGGATGAAATTGCGCAACCGGCTGCGGTCATCGGTGGACCGCGGCTTGATCTCGCGAAGCAGCTCTCGCTCGGCGAAACACTCGCGCAACAGCCCGGTGTTTCCTCGACGTATTTTGGCCCGAGTGCGTCGCGGCCGGTGATTCGCGGCATGGGCAGCGATCGCATCCGCGTGCTGGCGGGCGGTGTGGGCACCATGGATGCGTCCGTGGTCAGCCCGGATCATGCCGTGAGCCTCGATCCGCTGCTCGTCGATCGCATCGAACTCGTGCGCGGTCCGGCCGCGCTGCTTTATGGCGGCTCGGCGGTCGGCGGCATCGTCAACGTCGTCGATGCGCGTATTCCCGAGGAAAAACCGGCGCGGGCGTTCAGCGGGCGCCTCGAGACGCGCTACGGCTCCGCAGCCGACGAACGCGCGGGCGCGGCGGTGTTGACCGGCGCGGCGGGCGAGTGGGCGTGGCGGCTCGACGGCTTCAAGCGCCGCTCCGAGGACGTCGCGATTCCCGGTTACGCTGCGACCGATGACAAGCGCGCCGAGCTCCTTGCCGCCGGCGAGCCCGTGGCGCACGGCACGCTGGTGAACAGCGCCGCGGAAGGACAGGGTGCGGGTGCCGGCCTCACGCGGTTCTTCGGCGACGCCGGCCATTTCGGCGTCTCCTACAACGGCGTCGGTTCGCGCTACGGCACGGTGGCCGAGCCCGACGTGACGATCGATTTGCGGCAGCGCCGCTGGGATTTCCACGGCGAGGCGATGCACCCGACCGACTGGTTGCGCGCGGCGCGCTTCCAGCTGGGGCTCTCGCGTTACCAGCACACCGAGTTCGAGGGCGATCAGATTGGCACCGTGTTCAAGAATCGCGGCTACGAAGGGCGGCTGGAGCTCATGCACGCGGCGATCGGTCCGGTGACGGGCGCGATCGGCTTGCAGGCCGCGCGCAGTGATTTCTCGACCGAAGGCGAAGAGGCGATTTTGCCGGCCTCGCTGACGACGAACCGTGCGATCTTCGTTTACGAAGAGATCGTGCGACCGACGGTCACTTGGGAATTGGGCGCACGCGTCGAACAGCAGCAACTGAAGCCTCGCGCGGATACGACGTTCACCGCGCGGCGCGACACGCTCGCGGCGTTCTCGGCCGGCGCGGTGTGGAAGCTGCCGCAGGATTACTCGCTGGCGCTGTCGCTGACCAACAGTGAGCGCGCGCCGAACGCGCAGGAACTGTTTGTCGCGGGACCGCACGCCGGCACAGGGGCGTTCGAAATCGGCGATCCGGCGCTGCGCGCGGAGAAGGTGCGCGGCGCGGATCTCACGTTGCGCAAGCGCGTGGGCTCCTGGTCGGGCGCGCTGACGGCATTCGTGAACCGTTTCGACGGATTCATCTTCGAAGAAGCGACGGGTGCGACGGACGCGGATTCCGGTCTGCCGATCTACGAATTCCGTCAGGGCGCGGCGCGGTTCTACGGTGCGGAACTGGAAGTGACGGCGCATCTGCGCGAGACGAAGCGCTCGGGCGTCGACGTGCGCTTCACCGCGGACACGGTGCGCGCGGACAATCTCGATACGCGCACGCCGTTGCCGCGCATCCCGCCCGCGCGCTTCGGCACGGCGCTGGACTGGCGCGTCGGCGACTGGACGCTCACGACCGAGTGGCGGACGGCGGCGCGGCAGGAGCGATTGGCGGCGAACGAGACGGCGACTGCCGGCTACGGGCTGCTGAATGCCGCGATTGTGCGCCGGTTCGCTCTGGGTGGCGTGCGCGGCGAATTTTTCGCGCGCGGCACGAACCTGACCGACGTCACCGCGCGCGTGCACACGTCGTTCCTGAAAGACATCGCGCCGCTGCCCGGTCGTGACGTGATGGCGGGGGTGCGGTTCGAGTTCTGAGTTGGCTTCGTGCAGTCGGATGACTGACGAATATCACGCCTAAAGGTGGTCGCCGCTGGGACAGCGGCGACCGGCGTCGGTAGCGATACCGACGCCCACCTGGGGCGTCTCCTGGCGGACGTGGGACGTGCGATGGAGGGCGAGGCGTCGTGTCGCGCTGGCCGATCACTTCGGCGACAGCGCGGGATACGCTCAAGCCGGCATCGGAGGATTTCCGCGGCGGCACTTGCCGTGCGGAGTGGAAAATTTTTGGCCGTGGCAGGGGTGGGACGGCCCATGTCCTACCCTGGCGGGTAGAGTGGCGGCATCATCATCACTGCCATGACCACGATCACACTCCGCACCCCGCTCATCGAATGCCGCTCCGCGCTCGCGCTCCTTGGACTGCGCACGCGCGAGGATTACGACGAACTCGTCCACTCGGGCGACGAGGGCGAATTTCGCCTCTCGCTCGCCGGCCGTCCTCACGGCCAGCAGGTGAAATGCTTCATCTCGGTCGCCGAAGACCGGCTGCTCGCCAGCGGCATCGAACTGTTTCACGAAATGGCCGTGGAAGGGCATCCCGTGGTCAGCTACGGCGCGGGGCACGGCAGCGTCTCATTCGGATTTGAATGGTATCATCCCACCGGTGCGGATTGGAAAATCTCCGCGCAACGGATCGAGCTGCTGATGCAGCGCCTGAGCGTCGCGCTCGGACCCAAGCCCGCGCCCGTGCGCCGCCGCTTGCCGGCGGGCCGGAAGCCGTCGGTTTTCTCCGAACTGGTGCCGGCGACGCTGCGCCCGCTGGCGGCGTGAGCGCCTCATCGCGGCGGTTTGGGACCGCGATCGATGCGTCTCGGCGGTCATAGACCGCCGTTACAGAAGACAGACGATGGGCGTTTCGAACGTCATCGCCTCCATCACGACGCGCGGAAGACGCGAGCGCCATCGTCTCGGTCAGAAACGCGCGCGAATAGAACACGTAGATCGGACACGTCAGGGCGAACGTCGGCTGGCCAATGGGGCTTTTCCCTTTGGATCGCGTGAGCTGACTTCATCCGATTGAGCGAGTTCTCCGAACGAACCGGCTTGCTCACGAGATCGAGGGGCGGCTCGTTCGGAGAACTCGCCCTACCGGGGCCGGCGCGCGCTTTTCGCCGGCACGTAGCGCTCCGTGATCGCGGCGGCTTTCGCGCGCACGAGTTCGCGAAGTTCCGGGGGCGCGACGACTTCCGCGTCGCCCGCCCAGCCGAGAATCCAGCGCAGAATCTCGTCGAGGCCGCCGAGTTGCACGGTGAACTCGAGACCACCGTCCGGGAGGTCGCGCGTCTCCTGTGACTCGTGCCAGAATCGCTCGCGGATTTGATCGGCGGCGACGGCGCTGAAGCGGATCGTCACGCGATAATCGCCGGTGCCGACGAAGGCGCCGAACGCCTTGCCGAAGAATTTCTCCGGCGAGAAATCCGTCGGTCGCGTGAATTTCTTTTCGCTGACCGCGAGGGATTTCATACGCGCGAGCGAAAAGGTGCGCAGTGCACCGCGCTCGAGATCGTAGCCGACGAGATACCAGGCGCTCTCGCGGTTCGCGAGGTGGTAGGGCTGCACGCGCCGGTGCTCGACGGCGTTGCTCGCGGGCTTTTTGTAGTCGAACGCCACTTCGTGGGAGGCGTTCACGGCGCGCGAGAGCCGCTCGAATAACTTGAGATCGGAGCGGCCGAGGCCGGCCTGGTGAAACGAGATGTTCCCCATCGTGCCGCTGGGTGAGAAACTGACGCGGTCATTCAGGCCGGACGAGAGTTTCTCAAAGGCGTGCGCGAGCTGATCGTGGTAGGGAGTGCCTTGGTATTGCTCGAGTGCTTTGCGCGCGACGAGCAGCGCGAGCAGCTCGCCTTCGCTGATCTGCACGGTCGGAAAATTTTTGACCGGATAGGCGTAGCGCCAGGTGAAGGTCTGCGGGTCGTATTCGCACGGGAGGTCGAGCTGATCGCGCATGAACGCGAGGTCGCGCATCACCGTTTTCGTGGACACTTCCAGCTGCTCGGCGAGCTTCGTGCAGTTGGTCTGGCGACCGTCCTGCAGAATTTCGTGGATGCGCAGCATGCGCGCGAGGGGCGGACGGGAGGAGGGCAGGGATTTCGACATGAGACCGAAGAGGCCGGGGCGCGTCGAATCAGACGAAACGCCGCCAAAGCGCAAGGGCGGCACGAACGCGCTTGGCCTGCGCGGGGCGGCGGATTTGCTCGCGGGATGGAGCCGCGCGAAACCGCCGCCGTCTACGACCTCATCGGGCATCACTGGGCCGATGCAGGGTTTCCCGCGACCAATGGCATCGCGGCGCACGCGCGGGCGCTCGCGTTCCTCGGGGCGCGGCGCGGCGCGGCGCTCGATGTCGGCTGCGGCGCGAATCCGCGGTTGCGTGCATGGCTGATGGGGCAGGGGTTCGCGGTCGAGGGAGTCGACATTTCGCCGCGCATGCTCGAATTGGCGCGGCGCGCGCAGCCGGGACTGACGTTTCATCAGGCGGACATCTGCGAATGGACGCCGCCGCGACGCTACACGTTCATCACGGCGTGGGACAGCATCTGGCACGTGCCGCTCGATCGGCAGCTGGCGGTGATCGCGAAACTCTGCGCGGCGCTCGAACCGGGGGGCGTGCTGGTGTTCACCAGCGGCGGCCTGGCGGAACCGAACGAGGTGACGAATCCGTGCCACGGTGTGCCTCTGTATCACGCCGCCCCGGGCATCCCGAACATCCTGCGCACCTTGTGTGAGGCTGGGGCCGTGCTGCGACACTTCGAGTTCGATCAGTGGCCGGAGTCGCACGTGTATTTCGTCGCGCAGATGATGAGCGAACCGCACGACGAAAAAGGGCCGGTCTGAATGACCGGCCCGAGGTGGGATGGAGCGGTGCGGGCGGGAGGGTGACGGGAGACAAACGCCCCCGCCGATGCGGCGTGCTTGTCAGGACTTGCTCGGGGCTGCCTCGCTCGGCCTCGGCCTCTCCGGCGGAACCGGCGGAGGTGGCGTCGTGGCAGGCGAGGTTGGCGTGGATCGGGCTGGGCGCGCCCGCATGCCGGCAAGTAGCGCGGAGGTGGTGCGCGGAGCGATTTTTGCCGGGAGCGATTTCGCGTCTTTGTTTTCAGCTCCAGCGGACGTAAACTCCCGCCAATCGGCCCACGGCGCTCTTGCGGCGCCAGTCCCGCACCTGCACTCAAAACGAGGAGGAGTCATGCCAGCCGCCAAAGTCAGGGAATTCCTGGACCTGCATCTGGTCCGTTACGTGAGCCTCCGGCACTCGCCGGCGTTCACCGCTGCCGAGGTCGCGCAATCGGCGCATGTGTCCGGTCGCGACTTCGCGAAAACTGTCATCGTCGTGATCGAGGACGAGATGGTCATGATCGTGTTGCCGGCGAGCCGTCGCGTGTTGCTGAACGACCTGCGTGAAATGCTCGACACGACGCACCTGCGTCTCGCGACGGAGGCCGAGTTCCGCGATCGCTTCCCGGATTGCGAGCTCGGCGCCATGCCGCCGTTTGGCAATCTCTACGGCATGCGCGTCTACGTGAGCAGCCTGCTCGCGGAGGAGAAGGAGATCGCGTTCAACGCCGGCTCGCACACCGAGATCATCAAGATGAGTTACGCTGACTTCGACCGGTTGGTGAAACCCTTGGTGCTCGACTTCGTGACCACCTGAGCGGTGTCGGTCCGTGCCTCTCGCGCGGTGCACCGGCGGCAGCTATGCGCTGGCCGGTGCACTCAGCGCCTGCGTGGCGCGGAGGGGCGTGAGCGCGCGTTCGCAGGCTTCGTGCAGTTGATAGGTGTGGTGCGCGGCGAATTTTTGCCCGAGTTGCGCGGCGAGGTAGAGCGCGCACGCGATCACCGCCATCCAGCCGGTAACGTAGAAGGCCCACGGCTCCTGATCGATGAACCGTTGCGCGCCGCCGTAGATTGCCGAGAGCGTGCCGAGCATGCCGGTGCCGATGTAGCCGTAGAGGAAGATCGACCACACTTCGATTTCCGGGCCGTAGGTGCCTTCGACCAGCGTGCCGCCCTCCGGCCATTCGTAGAGGCTGAGCATCACGCGCGGTGAATAGTAACGCCGCGCTCCCTCGGCGATGTGGATGCCGATGAATTCATGGAACGGGCGCAGCTCGAACGTGCCGGCGGGTTCGGCGGTCAACGAAGCCAGAATGGCGCGGCGGGTCTCGTCGCGCGACGACGGCACGATCTCGGAAAAGCGCGGACGGACACGGAACGAGCTCAGGGGCGCGGAGCGGCTCATGGGGCGTGGAGGGGTGGGGTGCGCGGAAGAGAACCACGCGGCGTGCGGAACGCACGCTGTAATTTCGGAGACCGCGATACGGAGGACTGAGGAGGGAAGACAGAGTCAACAAACGGATGGCGGGGGAAATTTGGCGGCGGCTTCTGCCTTGGCGGCGCGCGCAAACTGCGGCAGTTAGCGCACCGTGCACATAAGCCAAGCAGGAGTCCGCCGATGAATGTCGATGAACGCTCGATCCGGGGCGACGGGCCGATCCACGTCGTGATCACGCGGCGCGTGCGGCCCGGCTGCGAGGCGCAGTATCAGGACGCGTTGAGGAGATTTTTCCAGAGTTCGTTCGCGCACGAGGGCGTGCTGGGCGCGAGCATGATCGTGCCGCCGCCGGGATCAGGCTCGCGGGAGTTCGGCATCTTGCGGACGTTCGCGAGCGTGCGGGATCGCGATGCGTTCTACGCTTCGCCGCTGTTTCACGAGTGGAACAAGACGGTGGCGCCGTTCGCCGAGGATGACTGGACCTCGCGGCAGCTGCACGGAATGGAGGCGTGGTTCCGCTCGCCGCAGAGCGCTCCGGCGCGCTGGAAGATGGCGCTACTGACGTGGCTCGCGGTCTGGCCGGCGACGCTCGCGGTGCGCGTGTGCTTGCAGCCGCTCCTCGGTGCGACGTTGCCCGCGGTGCTGTTCACCGGCGTCGTGACAGCGGGCGTCGTCGCGCTGCTGACGTGGCTGTTGATGCCGCTCCTCGTCCGCGCGGCGGCGCGCTGGCTGCAGCCGCCGGTGCAGCCGCAGCTCGGCGAAGAGCGCCGCTATGGGCGGGAGTGACATGCCGGAACTCGCGGCCGGGGCTCCGCGCGCAGGACTCGCGCGGTGGGCAGCGAATCCGGTCGGGCGTGCGGCGTTGCTGGGGCTCACCGGGGCGATGTGGCTGATCGCGCAGTTTGCGTTTTTTCCCGGCCACACGCTCAACGCGACGCGGTTCATTTACTACGACCAAGGCTCGTTCCTCTACGTGATCGATTGTCTCGAGCGCGGCGAGGTGCTCTATCGCGACGTCGCGTGGCAATACGGTCCGCTGGCGATCGCGTGGTTCGCCGCGTTCGCGAAGGTGCTGGGCAATTCGCCGGTGACGCTGGTGCTGGCGTTGGGCGTGGCGGTGATTTTCGCGTGGGCCGTGATCGTGGAGTTGGCGAGCCGCGTGATCGGATTCGGGCGGGCGTGGCTGGGCGGCGTATGCGTGCTGCTGCCGGTGATGACTCACCTGTTGCTGCGTGGCTTCAACAACGGCCCGCACTCCGCGGTCGAAGCCGTGATGCTGGCAACGGTCGCGCTGTTGCTGGCGCGTCCGGCGCGGGATGGACGTGGCGCGCTCGGCCTCGGGCTCCTGCTGGGGTTGCTGCAACTGGTGCGCTTCGGTCCGCATCTCGTGGCGGGGTTGGTGGCCGGCGTGCTGTGGGTGGCGTCGATGCCGGGGCGGAGCTGGCGGGAGCGGACGATGCAGCTCGCGCTGATCGGTGGCGCTTACGCGATCGTGCTGGCGAGCTACGCGGGGTGGCTCGCGCCGCGGCTGCCCGGGGCGGCGTGGATGGATCAACTGTGGCCGAGCTTCATGACCGAGCACTATCGGCAGACGTTCGCGAGTCGCCGGCCGGACATCGACGGCGTGTCGGACGCGCTGGTGCGGTGGTTGCCCATGGTGGTGGCGTCGGGCGTGGCCGTGGCGTTTTTTTCGCGGCTGGTGGGACGCGGCGTGAAGGACGAGTCGAATGCCGCGCCGGTGGCGTTGCTCGTGTTTCCGCTGTATTTCCTCGTCGCATGGGCGGTGCTCTTTCGGTCCGGCTATCACGTGGCGGGGCATCTGTGGCTCATCGGGGCGGCGTTGCCGTTGGCGTGGTCGGGGCTGTCGCGCCGCTGGCGGGTGCTGGCGGGCGCGGCGGCGCTGGCGATGGCCGTGGGCAACGCCAGCGCGTGGATGGGTTACCTGCGCAACGAGCTTTCATCCGACGGTGCGTTGGGTGTGATGCCGAACGGTCAGCGCTTGTGGCTGGTTGGTCCCGAGCAGCGCATGTTTGGCGCGTTGGAACAGACGCTGGCCGAACTGCCTCGACCGCGGCACGAGCATCGGCGGCCGCGTGCGGCGGTGATGGTCGCCGGGGGCGGCGTGTATTATTTCTTCGCGCTGCAGCGACCGGAAGGGCGGCACTGGTGGTTTTTGCCCGCGTTCGTGCGTCCGTGGGAGGAGGCGCGCACGGCCGAGAGTCTGCGACGCTGCGATGTGTTTCTGCCGATGTGGTCGGGCAACAGCGGAATCTTCCGGGCCGCGCCGCCGGCGGAGGGTGTGGCGTTGTGGTTTCCGGTGTCGTCCGAGCAGGTGGGCGATCTGCCGGACCGGCTGCATTTCGAGCGCTGGATTCTTGGCGTGGGGGCGGTTTTCAGCGTGCAGGAGCGGCCCTGAAAACTGCGGGTGCGGCACGCGGGACCGCGCGGCGGTCGCAGGTGGGGAGAAAAGGGTCCGCCGGTTCGTTCAAGCCAGTCGACCAATTCGGTGGCCGAGCCCTAGCGACCGACATTCGTCACCGTTTAAGCTCCGCGGAGGGAGTGGGACTACTGAGGCGTGGTCGCAGCGGCATGTATCGGAATAGAATGCCTGAGGAGATTCCTGAAAGAACCGGCGGACAGGAAATGTATCGGCGCAAAGGGTGGAAGGCTTGATGGGAAAAGGAAGTGAGCGCTCCCGGCGTGGACCGATCTCGCGGTTGGATGAACAAAACTCCGCGCAAGAATTCACCACGGATCACACCGATTGCACGGATGGGTTTGTATCGGGGACGTGCGCGCTACCGTTGGAGGTCATCTCGCGTGTGAAACGTCCGCGACGCCGGTGTTTTGAACTATCCGAGCCATCCGCGAAATCCGTGGTTCTCAGTGCTGAATTGAGGATGAACGGATGGACGGAGAAGTAATCGGAGCACCAATCCGCGATCCGGTCAGACCGAGCCGTTGCAGCCGGACGAGCAAGCGGCGCTCGTTGCGGCGCGTGAGCTCGTGTTCCCAGATGCGGATGACCTTCCAGCCCAGCGCACGAAGTTCGCGGTTCACGCGGCGGTCGCGGGCTTTGTTGCCGGCCAGCTTCGCGGCCCAGAATGCGGCGTTGGCTTTCGGTTGCGTGGCGTGTTTCGGGCAGCCGTGCCAGAAGCAGCCGTCGACGAAGACGGCCTGTCGGGTGGCACGAAACACAAAATCCGGCCGACCTAGTAGCTTTGAGCCTCTGCACCAGCCTGTGATTTTATTGCTGGCAAAAAATCGAAGAAGTCGAAGCTCCGTTCCCTTGTTTCCCGAGCCTCGAATCTTCGCCATCACAGAGCTTCTTTTGGCGCGGGTGAATACGTCGGACATTTCTTAAAGCACCTCGACCGTATCGATCGAGGCATAGAGCGATCCCAAGTCGCGTGAAGCGACTCTGAACTGGCTTCGCTTCTTCGGTTTCACCTTCTCCATTGAGGCGTTCTCGATTTTGATTCCGGGATCATAATACATCGCACCCGCCGCGAAGGCCTTGAGCAAAAGCAGGGAATCCGTGCCTTCAGCCAAGCGGACTTTGTCGCCGTAGCAGTATTCCCATTTTGTTTCGATGCGCCGTTGGGACGGCACGTAGACGGCCTTGGAATGCTTCTGGGCCCAATGTTCGAAAAGCTTGGGGAACGACCACGAGGCTGCGATTTCGCCATCAACCGAGACGAGCGAAATTTTCCCGCAAGCGTCCAGAATTTTGGCTGAGTCGAGATCGTAGCCGTCCAATCTTAGGGCGAGCTGCGTCGCAGCGCATACCTTTCCGGCGAAATGGCGTCCTCCAAAATTGATCCGATCGGCGCGCCCTTTCTTATCGGCATAGCCGAATTTCCGGACGAACTCTTCTACATCCGCGTCTTTGTAGAATCCACCATCTGGCTCTGGTGTCAGTAGCGTTATGGGCTTGGAGGACTCGACCTTGGCAAAATCATCCACAGCGAACTGTTTCACTTCCCAACCGAGGAAGTCCGGCTCTGCGTCGCTATTTTTGGGAATTCCGAGTTCTGCTTCCAAGGTGAAGCCGCCGCACTGTGGTGCGGTGCAGGGCTTGATGGTGCCGTCCTTATGGAGCTGTTTCGATTCGATCCAGCCCTTCCGATGGATACGACCCAACGCGTAGAGCAGCCGCTTCCGGCTTTCGGTTCCGCTGAGTTCTTCGGCGAGCGGAATATCTTGGAAAACAACAAACGCCGTCGGAAATGAACCCACTCTGAATTCCGCTGCGACCGTTGAATTCCCCGCTGCGACGTATCCCAATACCCGTTTGTCCTTCGTGACCCCAAGAAACAGGACCCGGTCAATCAGCGATTCACGAATGGCGGCAGGCAATTTTTCCGCTCGCTGTCGATCGGCCATCAGCACGCTTGGTCCTGCTTTGCATCTTTGGAGAAACCCTGAAAACCGAACCTCGGGATACTGGGAATAGAGGATGAGCTTTGCTTCAGGAGCTTCGGCAACCTTGCCGTCATCATCAAGCCACCCGAAGTCGAGAAGTGCCTTGAAGCTCGGCCCTCTCGCGGTGTTCTCTGCGAAGATCTGGCGACTTGGCAGCGCGTTGAGCACTTCGACTGCGCCTGCAAAATAGACTTGGTTTTTCGAGTTGTCGTTCGTCGCGAGCTGCTTCGCGTAGAGCTTTCGACAGCCGAATGCCACGAAGAGAGCCCGTAGCTGATCCAAGTTCATGAAGCTTTCCTGCGTCGAGTGGGATAAACGATTTTCGTAGTGCCGGTTCCCGGGTCCAGTCGGAGTTTTCGCTCGGAAGCGGACAGCTCCAAGTTGGGCACGAAGTTCACTGGACGTGTCAGCGCAGCGACGACTTCCCGGGCAATGCGCTCCACGACCGGAACCACAACTGAGTTACCAAATTGCCGGTAAGCTTGGGTGTCTGAGACCGGAATTTTGTGGGACTCGGGGTAACCCATGAGTCTCGCGCATTCGCGGGGAGTTAGGCGCCGTGGGTTCTTGCGCGGTCCTTGGCTGACGAGAATTTCGGAACCGTCCTTGTGGTATCTCGCGCTTAGCGTCCGTGCGGTCATCTCCGGAGTCACCAAACCAAAGCCAAAGCCATTGCCAGCGGCTTGATGCTTCTTCGCGTAGTCTTGGAGATATTTCCAGAGGTGGTCGGAAAGGGTGTATTTCTCCGGGACCTCGAGATCGAGAATGGTCGCCAGCTTAGGACCGTTTTTGGGGAACTTCGGGAACTCGAAATGACGTGGCGTTTTGAAGCCCACGATGAAAATGCGCTCCCGGTGCTGCGGCACCACACTGATGGCATCGATTATCTGGTAATGGACGTGGTAATTCAGCTTCTTCGTCAGAGTCTCATGAATCACGCGAAAGGTGTTTCCTTTGTCGTGGCTGCGTAGGTTTTTAACGTTCTCCAAGACGAATGCTTCCGGGCGCCAGTGTGCGAGTATGCGCTCAATCTCGAAGAACAGGTTGCCCTGTTTCGCGTCTTCGAAGCCATGCTTCCTCCCCAAACTGTTTTTCTTCGAGACGCCTGCGAGGCTGAAAGGCTGACACGGAAAACCTGCGCACAGAATATCGTGAGGACCGACATCCTCAGACTTCACGGCATGGATATCCCCGATCGGTTTGTGGCCGAAATTCGCTTCGTAGGTGATTTGTGAGTGTTTATCCCAGTCGCTCGAAAAAACGCATTGAGCGCCGGCCTTCTCGAAGGCGTAGCGGAATCCTCCGATACCGCAGAAAAGGTCGATGAATTTCAGCGGGGAGTGCAGCTGAGCTGTAGCGCCGTAAGCGCCGAGTTCCTCGTGGACGCTCTTCTTCTTGGCGGCCATCAGTCGATGCCCTCGCAGAGCTCCGCGACGGAGGTCTTGAGCGCTTTCGCGATGCGAACGGCGCTGACGATGGTTGGATTGCGTTCACCGCGCTCGATGCCTCCGACGTAGGTGCGATCAAGCTCGGCTTTCTCGGCCAACCCCTCTTGCGAGAGATCGAGCGATTCGCGTTTATCCCTGACGTTCTGTCCGAATTTGCGGAGGACTGGCTCCCGGGGCGGCATCCGGTGACACTACCGAAATGCCGACTATGAGGCTACGGACTATGAGTAGCATTTCGCTGGGCGAGAGATGGACTCAATGGACCAATGGACGGGATGAAGTGAAGGACGGGATGGATGGGCCTGCGGGGCGATGGGGTGGCCGCTTTGGGGCTTGGCGTGAGGGGACCACAGACGGTAGGTCTCAGGCACGGGCTGCTTTCTATGAACGCGCCCCGCATTCCGAAGCCTGAGGTTCTCATTCCTCTGCATGGCGGCTATCGAAACCTGAAGAGCTTTCAGGTCGCCCAGTTGGCGTTCGATGTGACCGTCCGATTCTGTGATCGCTACATCAGTCCGCGCAGCCGGACGCATGACCAGATGGTGCAGGCGGCGCGGAGCGGCGTGCAGAATATCGCCGAGGGCAGCCAGGCGAGCGGCACTTCGAAGAAGATGGAGCTGAAGCTCACGAACGTGGCGCGAGCCAGCTTGGAGGAGCTGAAGCTGGACTATGAGGATTTTTTGCGGCAGCGCGGGCTGGCGCTCTGGGAGGAAGAGGCGCCGCTGCGGCGGGCGCTGGTGGCGAGGCGGTGTGCCACAGCGGAGGAAGTGGCGGACTGGGTGCGGGAGGTGAAGAATGGACGGGATGGACAACGCGACTTGCGGCGTGGTGGTCGGGTGCGGCGTGGGGAGTCGGTTCAGGTCATGGCGTCCGTTCGGTCCATGCGCTATGCCGAGATCGCGGCGAATGCCGCCCATGTCTTGGTGGGCGTGGCCTGCGCGTTGCTCGATCGTCAGATCGAACGGCTGGCAGCGGATTTCGAACGCGAGGGAGGCTTCACGGAGCGGCTGTATCGGGTGCGGAGGGCGAGGAGGATGGACTGAATGGACGGGATGGACGGGATGGGCGAAAAAAGGCGCGCCGTTTCGGGCGCGCCTGAGTTTGGGCGGAGGGCACCGTGCGCTTACTTCAGGGAGAGGTCGTTTGGCTTCACTTCTTTCACGGCCCATTTGGTGATCGTCAGGCCCTTGGCGGTGCGGGTGCTGACCGGGACGGGCGTGAGATCGAAATCCAGCTCGCGCACGCGCGCGCCGCTGCGGCCGTCGAGGCTCACGTGGAGGCTCTTCGGCATTTCTTTCTCCGATTTCGCGATGTCGAGGTAGACGATCTTGGAGCCGTCGGACTTCGTCAGCGGGTAGAGCTTGTCGCGGCTGAGGCCGCCGATCTGGAACTTCTTCGCGAAGGCCTTTCCGGTTTCTCCGTCCTGGTAGACCATCGTGTAGAAACTTTGGTCGCCGTCCTTCGGCCAGATCGCGACGTGGATGATGTCGCGGCCCATGAAAACCTTGTCGGCGACCTTGGACACCTTGAGCGAGCCGTCGCGCATGATGCAGAGCACGCTGTCGAGGATCGTGCATTCCTGCACGAATTCGTGCTGGCGCCAGTTCAGGCCGATGAAGCCGTCGTCGCGGTTGACGTAGAGGCGCTGGTTGGCGGAGACGACCGACGCGGCGTCGATCTGCTCGATCTCGTCGTAGCTGGTCTTCCGCTTGATGCCCTTGCCGTATTTTTCCTGCAGCATCTCGAACCACTCGACGGTGTAGCCGGTGAGATTCTTGAGGTGGGCTTTCGTTTCCTTGATGCCGTCCTCGATCTTCTTGATGGCTTCGTCGGCTTGGAAACGGTTGTAGGCGGAGATGCGCTTGATGCGGATTTCGGTCAGGCGCGTGATATCCTCGTCGGTCACCTCGCGGCGGAGGTTCTTCACGAACGGCTTCAAGCCCGTGCGGATTTCCTCGAGCACGCTTTCCCACGTCTTCGATTTTTCGATGCGGTGATAGATGCGGTTCTCGATGAAGATGCGTTCGAGCGAATCCCAGTGCCACTGCTGCTCGAGTTCGCCGAGCTTGATCTCGAGTTCGCGGCGGAGGAGTTCCTTCGTCGCTTCGGCGCTGCGCTTGAGGATTTCGCGGACGCCGAGGAACACGGGCTTGTCCTCGCCGGTTTTCTCGTCGCGCACGATGACGCACGCGGCGGGGTTGAGCTGCACCTGGCAACTCGTGAACACGTAGAGCTGCTGGATGACCTTCTCGGGCTCGGAACCTTGCGGGAGATGGATGAGAATCTCGACCGAGTCGGCGGTGTTGTCGTCGACGTGCTTGATCTTGATCTTGCCCTTCGCGTTGGCGGCGAGGACGGACTCGATGAGCGACTCGGTCGTGACGCCGAAGGGCAGCTCGGTGACGGCGAGCAGATACTTGGAGCGCGCTTCGATCTTGGCGCGGACCTTCACTTTGCCGCCGCGCTCGCCGTCGTTGTATTCGGCGAAGTCGGCCGTGCCACCGGTCGGGAAGTCCGGGAGGATGCGGAACGATTTTCCCTGGAGGTGATTGATCGCGGCGCGGCAGAGGTCGTTGAAATTGTGCGGGAGAATCTTCGTCGCGAGACCGACTGCGATGCCGTCGGCGCCCTCAAGGAGCGTGATGGGGAACTTGGCCGGCAGCGTGACCGGCTCTTTCGCGCGGCCGTCGTAGCTGAGCTGCCAAGTGGTCGTCTTCGGATTGAAGAGCACTTCGCGCGCGAACGGCGTCAGGCGCGCCTCGATGTAACGCGGGGCGGCGGCGTCGTCGCCCGTCATCGTGTTGCCGAAGTTGCCCTGCGGCTCGATCAGCCAGCCGCGTTGCGCGATGCCGACGAGCGCGGCGCCGATGGAGGCGTCGCCGTGCGGGTGGAGCTTCATCGTGGCGCCGACGACGTTGGCGACCTTGTGGAAGCGGCCGTCGTCCATGTCCCACAACGTGTGGAGCACGCGGCGCTGCACGGGCTTCAAGCCGTCGTCGATGTGCGGGACGGCGCGGTCGAGGATGACGTAGCTGGCGTAGTCGAGGAACCAGTTCTTGTAGTGCTTCGAAAGGGGCGCGTCTTCGTCGTAAACTTTCTGACCCTTCGGACGCTTGGGCGGGAGGTCGGAGGGATTTTCGGAGGACGGCGAACTGACGGTGGATGACGGGCTGGGCGCAACGGAGCTGTCCTCCGTTTTCTGGCCTTGGTCCTCCGGCGCCGCGGGCGTGGGCGCGGCGGCATCGAGCGGGAGCTCGGGCTGGTCGGTCGGTTTCTTGGACGGATTCTTTTTGGCCATCGGCGGGAAAGTGGGAAGTGACAGGTGGCAAGTAACAAGAAAACAGTCCGCGCGCGCGGGAGACTTGGGCCTTGGAACTTGTCCCTTGCTACTTGGTAAAGGCCGCAGGTTTGGCGGCGCGCGGGGCTCCGTCAAGCGGTCGGTTGAGGGCAGGGGGATGCGCGCGTTCGGTGGGATTCTGCTGTAGCGGCGGTCTGTGCCCGCCGAACGAACGTGGGCCGCGCGCTTTCGGCGGTCATAGACCGCCGCTACAGTAGGCGCGGAATCGCGGCGCGGGCCGAACGCCCCGTCAGGGGACGCGCGCGGCGAGCCAGACACGGGCTCGTTCGAGGGCGGCGCGGATTTCCGCGAGCGGTGCAGGCTTGGCGATGAACTCGTGCATGCCGGCCGCGAGCACGCGGTCGCGGTCCTCCGGTCGCACGCTGGCGGTGAGGGCGATCAGGTAAGGCGGTCGTTCGAGCGGCACGTTTTTCCGCAACGCGGCGACGACGCCGAACCCATCGACCTCGGGCATCTGGAGATCGAGAAAGACGACGTCGAAGTCCTCGGGGCGGGCGAGTGCGGCCATCGCGGCCCGTCCGTCCTCAACGAAGACGGGCGCGTAGCCCGCTGCTTCGAGGCCGAAGCGCATCAGCGTGCGGTTGTGCGCGTGGTCTTCGGCGACCAGAATGCGCAAAGTTCCGGGCGTTGCGCGGACGACGGGAGGCGGCGCGTCGGGCAGATCGGCGACGCGGCCCAGCGGCACGGTGAGCGTGAACGTGGAGCCGATGCCGACGGCGCTTTCGACGTCGAGCGTGCCGCCCATGAGCTCTGCCAGGCGGCGACTGATGGCGAGGCCGAGACCGGTGCCGCCGTGCTGGCGAACGTTCGAGGAATCGACTTGAGAGAATGCGCGAAAGAGTTTCGGCAGATAATCGGCCGGGATGCCGATGCCGGTGTCGACCACCGCGCAGCGAAACAACCAGCGGTCGCCGGCAAGGGTCGCATCCGTGCGCAGCGCCACGCTCCCGGCCGCAGTGAATTTCACCGCGTTGTTGAGCAGGTTCACGAGAATCTGCCGCAGGCGGGCGGCGTCACCCATCACGGCGGCCGGCAGGCGCTCGAGCCCTTCGGCATGGAGCGCGAGACGTTTCGCGCGCGCGG
Organism: Verrucomicrobiota bacterium; assembly: GCA_023432225.1. Lineage (GTDB taxonomy): Bacteria > Verrucomicrobiota > Verrucomicrobiia > Opitutales > Opitutaceae > Didemnitutus. The sequence goes on along the minus strand of JAEYUW010000033.1, from coordinate 12,184 downwards.
GCTGGCGCACGAAGCAGAGCGCGTCCTCGCAAAGTTCGGCCAATTCGACGGGAGCGTCGGCGAGTTCGAGGTGGCCGGCTTCGATTTTGGAGAAATCGAGAATGTCGTTGATGATCGCGAGCAGGTGCTCGCCGCTGCGCTGAATGATCGCCACGTGCTCGCGATGATCGGCCTCGGGCGTTTCCGCCATCAGCGAGGCGAAGCCGATGACGGCGTTCAACGGCGTGCGGATCTCGTGGCTCATCACGGCGAGGAACTCGCTCTTGGCGCGGCTCGATGACTCGGCGGCCTCCTTCGCGGCTTCGAGGGCCGCCTTGCTGGCGTTGCGCTCGGCCACCAGCTGCTGCATGACGGCGGCGAGCTCCAGCAGATCGGCGCTGCCGTGGGCGGCCAGGTCCGGGGCGCCGAGCGCACGGATGGAGGAGCGGAGTTTTTCCAGGACGTCGCGCTCGAGCGCGTTTTGCTGGCGGAGCGATTCGACGGCGGCACTGAGTTCGTCGGAACTGAGCTTCATCGCGCGGTCGAGGAGCTGGCGGTCGGCGTCGAACTGCTCGTAGGCGCTCTGCACGGCGGCCAGGAACATCTCCATGCGCGCGTCGGCGGGCGCGGCGTCGCCGAAGTGCTTGCGCAGCTGGCGGGCGAGGAGGCGGTGCGTGGGCGTCATGCTTCGGAAATCGAAGTGATCGTCATCGTCTGGTTGTGGAGCTGGCAGGCGCCGTCGCCCTGCGGCGCAAGTTCGCCGTAGGAGTAGAAGCCGGCGATGACCGAGGCGCGGCCGACGGCGTCGCGCACGAGTTCGGTTTCCTCCTCGACGCGCTGGCCGAGGACGATGCGGCGGCCGATGCAGCTGACGCACAGCACCAACTCGGGGTTGTCGCCGCGCGCCGCCGCGGCCGCGCGGGCCGCACCGTCGAGGATGTCCTCGTAGGAGGCGCGCATGAAGCGCACCCGCGCGCCCTGCGGGATGTCGCCGGCAAAGGTCATGCTTTGCGCGGCCTCATCGATCGACAGGATGGTGCGGACGACCGGAGCGGCGCTGCCGACGGGATGGACGCTGAGCGGAAACCGAAACGCGGTGCCGGGGAGCCCGCGGGCCTGGTCGCCGAGGTAACTTTGGTAGAGAGCGAGCGCGGAACGGCCGTCGAGTTCGAAGAGTTGGTTGCCGGCGGAACGCGTCACCACGCGCTCGGGACCGAAGGGCGACCAGCCGCCCTCGCAACCGAAATGCAGGCGCAGATGTTCGCCGTAGAATCCGATCGCGACGATGCGACCGTCGGCGGGCAGTTCGTCGAGGCCGACGAGGGTTTTCTGAAAGCGATCGCCGTCGCCGGCGAGACCGCCGGTGACTTTCACGGTCGCGGGCAGCTGGCTGGCGAGACCGGCGGCGAACTCGGTGCCATTGGTCAGCGCGCCGTCGCAAACGACGAAGACGTGCGCGAGCCCCTCGCCGGTGAGCTGCTGACCGAGTGCCGCGCCGCACATCCGGCTGTCGGCCGGTTGGGCGATCGTGGCGGCGAGGCAGCGCACCGTGCTGCGCGCGAAGGCGACGGCGGTGGCGGTGAGGGTGCCTTCGAAGACATCGGTGCCGGCGATCTCTCCGGCGGTGGAACAGAAAACCAGTTGGGCGCCGGCGTAGCGCGTGCGCAACGGGTCAATGTGCGGAGCGGTGAGCAAGGCGCGCTCGCCGAAGACCAGAACCAGCTGCGGTTGGAGATCGGGCACGGCGTCGCCCCGGGTCTGCCAGCCGTCGGTGACGGTAAACAGGAGCTGTTCGACTTTCATGGGGCAACATCGGCCGAAGCGGCGCCGACTGAACCGTGAAGCATGCGATTCGCGCGGCACGCGACGAGCCGAATTTCCCTATCCGCCGCTGGTCAGCCGCGCTGCGCCGCTGGTCAATGCCGGGTCGAGCGGTCGGGCGGCGGACGCAGCGTGTTCACCCGCGCATCATGCCTTCCACGTTGGTCACTTCCCATCCGCCTTTTGCGACGGCCTCGCCGCGGGAGAAGCTGGCGGATTTTCCCGCGACTTATCGGTTGCAGGATCTCGGCGAACTCGCGCCCGGCGTGCCGTTGCTGCCGGTGGCGTTGAACGATGCAGGGCAAATCGCGCTCTACGGCCACGCGCCGGAACGGCAGGCCAAGTTGTCCTGCGTGCGCGGATATGTGTGGCGCGACGGCGCGCGTCTGGAGAGCGGCAGTGTCTTCGGCGGCGTGCCGCTCACCAGTCTCAGCGGCAACGGTCTGGTGGCGGGCCAGCAACGCGTCGGCTCCGGGCCGCTGCACGCCTGGGCTTCGCACCGGGAGGGATTTGGCGCGGAGTTGTGGCCCGAGGCGGAGAGCAGCGCGAGCGGCGTCAACAGCGCCGGCGAGGTCGCCGGGCACGTGACGTTCGTGACCAACGGTCGCGCGCGGCGGCGGGTGTTTCTCTACGACGGCAGCGCGCCGCGCTTGCTGCCGGTGCCGAGCGGCGCGAACGCCGTCGCGATGGCGCTGAACGATTCCGGCACGGTCCTCGCCAACGTGGCGTGCGGGCTCTTCGAAACGCAATCGCAGGTCGCGCTCTGGTGGGGCGACGCGGTGACGATGATCCGGCCCGAGCCCGGCGGCGGGATCTGGGGCACGGCGCTGACGCCCGGCGGACGCGTGTGCGGCCGCTTGATGACGGCGCAGGGCAACATCCGCGCCTTCCTGCACGAAGGCGGACGCACCTACGATTTGAACGCGACGTCGACGTTCCAGAGCGAAGCGCTCGGCGCGAACGACGCTCGCGTCGTCGTCGGTCGCTTCATGGACGACAGCGGACGGCGCGAGGCGTTTCGGTGGACGCCGGTCGATGGTTTCCGCGCGCTCGGCGAACTGGTGCGCGGCGCGCCGGACTGGGTTTTGCAGAAAGCCGTGGCGGTGAATGCGGCCGGCTGGATCGCCGGCACGGGCCTGCGCGATGGCATGCTGCGAGGATTTCTGCTCATGCCGGTCAGCACCTGAGCACGCGCCGCCGTCCCGGAGCGTCCGGGACGGCGGCGCGAACCGGCTCGCGCTCGCGCGCGGTTCTCCTTTTCTCACGCCCGTGCGCCCCGCCTCCGCATTCCTTCTCTGGCTCGTCTGCCTGGTCGCCAGCGCGGGCGCGGCGGAATTCGAGCAAGGCCTGCCGTTGGTGCGGAATTTTCCGCCGCGCGTGAACGGCGGCCTGAATCAGGTGTGGACCGGCGTCTGCGCACCCGATGGCACGCTGTTGTTCGGCAACTTTGACCGCGTGCTCGAATACGACGGCCAGACCTGGCGGCAGATTCCGGTGCCGAATGCGGCGCACGTGCGCGGCGTGGCGATCGACGAGGCGGGCACGGTGTGGGTGGCCGGCGTGAACGAACTCGGCCGCATCGACCGCGGAGCGGATGGCCGATGCATCTTCACCTCGCTGCGCGCGCTGGTGCCGAAGGAGGCCGGCGATCTCGGCACGCTGTGGCAGGTGCACGTGACGCCGCAGGGCATGTGGTTTCAGGGCAACACCGCGCTGCTGCGCTGGCGCGACGGGAAGTTCGATTACTGGCCGACGGGCGAGAGCGGCATCGTGCTGTCGTTCTGGCTCGGCGATCATCTGCTCGTCGCCCTCACACGCGGCTGGTTCAAACCCGTCGAGGGCGGGCAATGGCAACAGCTCGGCGATCCCGCGGACAAGCTCGGCGACTACTTCCCGCATTTCGCCGTGCCGCATCCGCGTGGCGGCTGGTTGATGGGCCTCGAAGGCGCGCGCGGCGCCGTCGTCGGACTCGCGCGCTGGGACGGCCGCAAGCTCACGCTCGAGCCGCACGCGCTCGACGATTTTTTCAAAGCCAAGCGACTCTACGGCGGCGTGCAGCTCGAGGACGGGCGGTATGTGCTCACGACGTTGCAAGGCGGCGCGGCGGTGCTGGACCACGATTTGAATTTTCTCGCGTTGCTGAATGAAGACGCCGGGCTCGATTCGAGTGCGACGATCAGCGTCACGCCCGATCGGCACGACGCGGTGTGGATCGGCACGGAGTGGGGCGTGAGTCGCGTCGAGCTGCACCCGGCCTACACGTGGTTTGGCGCGGCGAACGGCTTGCGGCGGCACGCTTCGCCCGCGTTGCAGCGTTGGCAAGGACGCCTGCTCATGAGCGGCGCGGACGGGCTCCACCGGCTCGAGGCGCCGATGGCGCTGCCGGGACTGGCGCGCTTCCAGCGCTGGTCGGCGATCGATGACAAGATTTGGGCCATGCGCCCCGCCGGCGACACGCTGCTCGTGGCCGCGCTCGGCGGGTTGTGGGAAATCGATGCGCGCGGCACGCCGAAGAAGGTGTCGAATGTGACCAATCAGTTCGATGTCGTGGTTTCGCGTTGGTCCAACGATCTCGCCTACACGGCGTCGTTGCGCGCGCTCATCCGTTGGCAACGCGTGAACGGCGAGTGGAAGGAAGTGGATCAACTGCGCGAGGTGCGCGGCAACTCTCTCGTCGAAGACCGCGCGGGGCGCCTCTGGCTGGGCACGGACAACCAGGGCGTGTGGCGCGTGGAATTTCCGGCGGAGGCGACGGCGCAGCCGCGCGTGGAGAATCTCGGACGCGACGCCGGCCTGCCGCTCGGCGACGGCAAAGTCATCGTGCTCGAAATCGGCGGCGCGCCGCTGTTCAGCACGCCGCGCGGGCTGTTTCGATTTGACGGCGCGACCCAACGCTTCGTGCCGGAGGCGGCGTTCGGCAGGCAATTCGCCGATGGCACCATGACTTCACGCGCCATCGCGGAAGCTGCGAACGGCGACGTCTGGATGATCGCGTCGCCGGCCGGGCCGGCGGATCACAGTGCGACGTTGCAACTCGGCTACGTGCGCGACGGCGTGTGGATGCAGGTGCCGTTGCCGGAGATGGAGCGCATTTCCGGCAAGGCGGCGTTGTTTCTCGATCAGGCGGACGGACGCGAGGCGCTTTGGGTGTTGGGGCCGACGGCGTTTTTGCGCCTCGATCTGACGCGCTGGCGCGAGCGCGCGCCCGCGCCGCTGGGCGCGACGGTGCTGCGCGAAGTCTCCTTCGGCGACGGGCAACGCGCGGCGGTGACGGGCGCTGCGAAGGTCGAGGCCGGACCGGGGCGGACGACGGTGCGGTTCGCTTTCAGCGCCCCCGGACTCGCTGGTGAGCCGGGCGCGGTTTACGAGACGCGCTTGCACGGATTCGGCGATGGCGCGGTGGAGCGCGAGCCGCGTGGCGAACGGACGTTCACGAATCTGCCCCCCGGTGACTACGTGTTCGAGGCGCGTGGGCGCACGAGCGATGGACGTTGGGCCGAGGCCGCGGTGCGGCCGTTTACGGTGCGTGCGCCGTGGTGGCAGTCGCTGTGGGCGGTGGCGGCGTATCTCGTCCTCGGCACGGGCGCGATCTTCGCCTACGTGCGCTGGCGCATCCGGCGGCTCGTGCGGGAGCGCACGCGACTCGAAGATGTCATTGCCCAGCGCACCGCGGAGCTGGCGCGCAAGAACGCGGAGCTCGAGCGCCTGCACCGGCTCGATCAGAACGAGAAACTTGCCGCGCGCCTCGCGGAGGAAAAGGCGCAGCTCGAATTGCTGCGTTATCAGCTTAACCCGCACTTCCTCTACAACTCGCTCAACTCGATCCGCGCGCTCGTCTATTCGAATGCCGAGGCGGCGGGCGAGATGGTGACGCGGTTGTCGGAGTTCTGCCGCTGGACGCTCACGCGGGGCGGCGACGGCACGACGACGGTCGCGGAGGAGATGGAGATGCTGCACGCCTATCTCGATATCGAGCGCACGCGCTGGCAGGAGGGATTGCTGACGCGCGTCTACGTCGACCCGGCGGCGCGCGCGGTGACGGTGCCGCAGTTCCTGTTTTTGCCGCTGATCGAGAATGCGATCAAATACGGTGGCAAAACGAGTCCCGCGGTGCTGGAGGTTGCGGTGACGCTCAAGCTCGAGGGCGACGTGCTCGTGTGCGAAGTGGCGAACACCGGCACGTGGGTTGGCGAAAAATTTGGCAGTGCGGTGCCGACGCCTGAGTCGACGCACATCGGCTTGGAAAATTTGCGGCGGCGGCTGGCACGCTACTATGGGCCGCAATGCCGGCCGCACATTGTGACGGAGGATGGCTGGGTGCGCGTGCGGCTGCGGTTGCCGCAGAAGGTGCGGAGCGGAAGCGAGGTGGCGGCCGTTTAGGCTCGGTGCTTATGAGTGACGCAACGCTTACACACCCCGCCCTTCGGGCACCCCTCTCAAGAGGGGATTCACGCTGCGACGGCTTGATCTCCGTCGTCGGCGGGGATTCGCGTGGCGAGGGCGCGATCTCTGTCGTAGGCGGGGATACACGCTGCGAGGGCTCGATTCCCCTCTGGAGAGGGGGGGCGCGCAGCGCCGGGGTGTGTTTTCACGGCGCGACTAATCCATGAATTCCCCACGCCGTGCTCTCTTGATCGATGACGAACCGCTCGCGCGGCTCGAGTTGCGGCGCCTGCTCGGCGCGACACCGGGCCTGGAGATTGCGGGCGAGGCGGGGACGATGAACGATGCGCGCGCGCTGCTCGGCAAGGCGGACTACGATCTTGTGTTTCTCGACATCCAGCTGCGCGGCGGCACGGGTTTCGACTTGCTCGACAGCGTCAAGCCGGGCGCGCAGATCGTGTTCGTCACGGCCTACGATCGCTTCGCGCTGCGCGCGTTCGAGGTGAACGCGCTCGATTATCTGCTGAAACCGGTCTCGGCGGCTCGGCTGGCGGCGACGCTGCAACGCCTCGGCGAGACGCGCACGCTGGCGGTCGCGCCCGCGCCGGCGGTGGCCGCGTCGGGGCAGCGGCTCACGATGGACGATCGCGTGTTCGTGAAGACGGACGGCACGACGCGCTTCGTGCCGGTGCGCGCGATTTGCGCGATCCGCTCGGCGGAAAACTACACGGAATTGGTCCTCGAAGGCGGACAGACGCTGCTCGTGCTGCGCACGCTGAAGTCGTGGGAGGAGACGCTGCCGGAGGCACACTTCGTGCGCATTCACCGGCAGGTGCTCGTGAATCTCGCGCGCGTGAAGAAGATCGAGCGCGGGGGCGACGACGAGGTAGTGTTTCACCTCGACGTGCCGGTGTCGCCGCTGAGCGCGAGTCGGCGCGCGCTGACGGAATTGCGGAGCAAGTTCGCCGCGGCAGGACTCGAAGGACTGCTGCCGTAAGGTAAGGCGGGCCCGTCCTGCCTGGCTCACGGGAGCGTGAGTTCGACGCGGAGGCGGGCGAACAGGCTGGGCGCGGAGTTCTTCGGGTAAGACGCGCGCCAGGTTTGGACGCCGGTGTTTGAATCGCTGGCGATCAATTCATGCGTCACTCCGGCAGTGGTCCAGGTCGAGAGGTTGGGGGAGATTTCCACGGCGTAGGTCAGGTCGGGGCGCGAGGTCGGGCGGGAGTAGGTGAGGGTCCAGTCGGTGGAGGTCTGGTCGAACTGCGGTCCAGTGAAGGCGCGGGTATGCGGGTCGAGGCCGAGCGCATATTTGAGGAGGTTCGTGAAACCGTCTGCGAGCGGCGACGCGTGCGGTCCGCTGACGGCGGGATCGACGAGTTCGTCGTCAGAAAAGTGCAGCGCCTGCCACGCGGCGAACGAATCGACCGCCACCGCGATCGCGGCGAGACGCGTGTCGGTGAGCGCGCCGCCGGGACCGGTGTGGCCCAGATCGGAGCAGACGATTTGGAGAATGTCGTCGCCGGTGAACCCGGCAGCAGGCGAGTAAGTGATCGCTCCGGTCGCGAGGGCGGCGTTGAGATCGGCGAGCGAAGTCGTGAGGACGAGGATGGCGGTTTGATTGCCGGTGACCTTGCCGGCGAGCGCCCCGGTCGTGTCGCACGACAGCGTGCCGTGCAGCACGCTGAACTCGACGCGCATATCGGCGCTGCCGGCGTCGGGATCGGCGAGGGTGATCGTCGTGAGGGGAAGCGCGCGACCCGGTGCGGCGGCGCCGAGCGAGCCGATCGCGAGGACGGGCGGCTCGTTGATGTTGGTGACGGCGATCGTGAGCTGTTTCGAGAACGTGTGGCCGTCGGGATCGGTGACACGGACGGTGACGGCGTGCGCCGTGTCGGCCTCGTAGTCGAGCAACGTGCCGTGGCCGACGACGAGCGTGGTGCCGACGAGCGCGAAGCGTCCGCCGGCATCGTCGATCAGCGCGTAGGTGTGACCGGAGGCGTTGTCGGCGTCGACGACGCCCAGCGTGCCGATGACGGAGTTCGCGGCGGAGTTTTCCGCGATGGAGTTTGCGCTGAGTGTGATGTCCGTGGGGATGCCGAAGCCGACGGGGTTGGCGATGAAGGTGAACGTGACTGGCGTCGAGTTGGCGGCGCCGTCGTGGGCGATCAGCGTGACGGTGGCGCTGCCGGCGGCGGCGGGAGTGAGGGCGAGCGTGCGGGTCGCGCCGGTGCCGGAGATCGCGATGCCGCTCGCGGGCAGCACGGTGGCGTTGTCGCTGGCGGCGCTGAGCGTGAGCGCGGTGTCCAGCGTGTCGGCGTCGCTGAGGGTGACTGTGACCGGGCGCGGCGTGCCGACGGTGGTGGTTTGTGTCGCGACGGCGGAGACGATCGGAGCGTCGTTTACGGGATTCACCGTGAGAGTGAAACTGGAGCTCGTGGTGAGACCGGCGGTGTCGCGGAGCGTGACGCTGATCGTGGTGGTGCCGGAGGCGTTGGCGACGGGAGTCACGGTGAGCAGGCGACTGGAACCGGTGCCGGAAAAAACGAGGCCACCCGGCGCGACGAGCGCGGGATTCGAAGACGTGGCGCTGCGCGTGATCGTCTCGATGTCGCTGTAGTCGTCGGAGTGCGTGTAACTCATCGTCGCCGGCGTGTCCTCGTTGGTCGTGAGCGTGGGGGCGGCGAGCGTGAGCGTGGGCGGCGCACTCGTGAGGAGGGCGCCGGTGCTGAAATTCCACGCGGTGGTGGAGGTCACGAGTGACTGGCTGGAGTCGGCGCGCGTCACGCTGGCTTCCAGCGAGGCGAAGGAAGTGGAGATGCTCTCGGTCAGGAGTCCGTCGGCGTTGGTGAAGACGTCATAGCTCGTGATAACGCAGCTCTTGAGATTGAGCAGGAAGACGGGGAACGAGTCTCCGGCATTGCGGAGGTAGATGACGCCGGAGGGCGATGTCTGACCGGAAAACACGCGCTGCATGAGCGTGGGCGAGTGTTTGTCGAGTCGCTTGGCGAGAAAGAGGTTCGAGGCCGTGGGCTTCGTCGCATTGGCCGCGCGGTCGTATTGCGCCGAAAAAGCAGTGATCGGTTGCCAGTTGACGAGGCGCGCATCGGTGGAATTGCCGATGTCGCTGAATCGATAGAAGCCCTCGAGGGCGGCGAACAGCGGCAGGCTCGCGAGGGCGAAAGCCGCGAGGGCGCCGACGCGCCGCAGGAAACGTGCGGCCGGGCGGGCGGGGCGCATCAGAGCTTGGTGTTGGTCTGGACGTTCCAGCCGGCCGAAATCACGCCGCCGTTGGTCGTGCCGTCGGAGTTCAGCTGCTGGTAGTTGAACTTGATCGAGGCGAAGCTAACCGAGATCGACTCCACCATGCTGCCGTCGCTCGCGGCGCTGGTCGACTGGCTCACGACGACGACGTCGGTCATCGTGACGACGAAGAAGTCGTAGGGGCTGGCGCCCTGGGTGCGGACGAAGAACTTCGCTCGCGTGTAGTGCGTGCCTTGGAACACGCCGAGCATCAAGAGAGGCGAGGCCTTGTCGACGCGCTTGGTGACGGTGAAGAAGTTGGCGTTGGCGGTGCTCGAGGAGCGTTGCACGCCCCAGCTGAAACCGGTGCAGTCGATCTCGCCGACGTGATTGGCGAGGGTGGACTCGCCAGGGATCGCGAGGCTGCTGCCGCTGCCTTCGATGCGAAGGATCAGGTCGTTGGCGGCAAAAATCGCGGGGGAGAGCGCGCTCAGTGCGAGCCATGCGAGCGCGAGCGCGAGAAGCCGCCGGGGGAGCGTGGGGCGAGGGGGCACGGCGCGTGAGGCTGCCGCGGGGTCGGGCCGGGTCAACGCGCTTTGCGGACTAGAGCCGAACGGCATGGCTGCGGTGCGCGCGGCGGGGATGTTCTCCTGGTCGTGGTCGTTCTCTTTCTTTCCGATTCAGAAAATCTGAGAATGGAGAGAACGATTAAGATTATGAGGAACGAGAGCGAACGCTCGCGGCGGCGACGGAGCGCCGCCCTCCACTGGGGAAATGGTCAGGCCTCGACGAGGTCTTTTTCGACGCGGAGGTTTTCGATGATGAAGTCCTGCCGCTCGGGCGTGTTCTTGCCCATGAAGAAGGCGAGCAACTCTTCGGAGCTGTAGAGGTGGTTGAGGTTCACCGGCTCGAGGCGGATGTTTTCGCCGATGAAGTCCTTGAACTCGTTCGAGGAGATTTCGCCGAGGCCTTTGAAGCGCGTGATCTCGTGACCGGCGCCGAGTTCGGCGATCGCGGTCTGCTTCTCGCGCTCGTCGTAGCAATAGATCGTCTTCTTCTTGTTGCGGACGCGGAAGAGCGGCGTCTCGAGGATGAAGAGGTGGCCCTGGCGGATGACGTCGGGGAAGAATTGCAGGAAAAACGAGATCAGCAGCAGGCGAATGTGCATGCCGTCGACGTCCGCGTCGGTGGCGATGACGATCCGGTTGTAGCGCAGGCCGTCGAGGCCTTCCTCGATGTTCAGCGCGGACTGGAGGAGGTGAAATTCCTCGTTCTCGTAGATGACTTTCTTCGAGAGGCCGTAAGTGTTGAGCGGTTTGCCCTTCAACGCGAACACGGCCTGCGTTTGCACGTCGCGGCACGACGTCAGCGAGCCGGCGGCGGAGTCGCCCTCGACGATGAAGAGCGTGCTCTGCTCGGCGCGCTCGTTGCGGTCGCCGAGGTGGAGGCGGCAGTCGCGGAGCTTTTTGTTGTGGAGCGACGCTTTCTTCGCGCGCTCACGGGCGATGTTGCGGATGCCGGCGAGTTCTTTGCGCTCGTGTTCGTTCTCCTCGATCTTGCGCTTGATGGTTTCGGCGACTTCGCGGTGCTTGTGCAGGTAGACGTCGAGCGACTGCTGCATGAACTTGCCGACGAATTCCTTCAGCGACGGACCTTTCGGGCCCATGTCGGTGGAGCCGAGTTTGGTTTTCGTCTGCGATTCGAAAACCGGTTCCTGCACGCGGACGGCGACGGCGGCGTCGATCGACTGGCGGATGTCGGCGGCGTCGAAGTCTTTTTTGAAGTGATTGCGGATCGTCTCGACGAGCGCTTCGCGGAACGCGGCGAGGTGCGTGCCGCCCATCGTCGTGTGCTGGCCGTTGACGAACGACCAATACTCTTCGCCGTAGTGGTTGCCGTGCGTGAACGCGACTTCGATGTCCTCACCTTCGAGGTGGATGATCGGGTAGAGCGGTTCGCCGGAGAGTTCCTTGGTGAGGAGGTCCTTGAGGCCGTTCTCGGATTTGAAGGGCTTGCCGTTGAGCGTGAGCGTGAGGCCGCGGTTCAGGAACGCGTAGTTCCACAGCATGTCCTCGATGAACTCGGTGCGGAAGCGGAAGTCGGTGCCGAAGAGCTGCGCGTCAGGCGTGAACTCGATGATGGTGCCATTGCGCTCGTCGCACTTCTGGACCTTCGACTGCGACTTCAGTTTGCCCTGCTCGAACTCGACGATCTTCGTCTCGCCGTCGCGGACGGCTTGCGCGCGGTAGGAGAGCGCGAGGGCGTTGACGGCTTTCTGGCCGACGCCGTTCAGGCCGACGGCTTTTTGGAAAGTCTCGGAGTCGTATTTCGCGCCGGTGTTGATGATGGAAACGCAGTCGACGAGTTTGCCGAGCGGGATGCCGCGGCCGTAGTCGCGCACGCGGATACGACGGCGCTCGTCGTCGATTTCAACTTCGATCTTCCTGCCTGCGCCCATCGTGAACTCGTCGATCGAGTTATCGATCGTCTCCTTCAACAGCACGTAGATGCCGTCCTCGGCGTGCGTCCCGTTGCCCAGCCGGCCGATGTACATGCCCGGCCGGAGGCGAATATGTTCGAGCGTGGAAAGGGTCTTGATGCTGGCTTCGGTGTAAGCTTGGGCCATGGTATTTTTTTGTCGTCAACACACGACCCGCGCCGCGCCCTGACAAGCCCCAAGTAGGGCGCGCTTCAGCCCGCTTTCCGTCGACCCCAACACCGTCGCCACCACCTTCTGTCACCGCCTTTCCCCGGCTTGCCC
>JAEYUW010000037.1 GCA_023432225.1 Verrucomicrobiota bacterium | reverse complement strand
AGCGTCTCGATCATGTGGACCGGGATGCGGATGGTGCGGGCTTGGTCGGCGATGGAGCGGGTGATGGCCTGGCGGATCCACCACGTGGCGTAGGTGGAGAACTTGTAGCCGCGGCGGTATTCGAATTTCTCGACCGCCTTCATGAGGCCCATGTTGCCTTCCTGGATCAGGTCGAGGAAGGAGAGGCCGCGGTTCGTGTATTTCTTCGCGATCGAGATCACGAGACGGAGGTTGGCCTCCACCATCTCGGTCTTGGCTTGGTGCGCTTCGCGGATGTGCTTCCGCCCGGTCTTGAGCGTCTCCATCAGGTCCGCCGGCGTGATGCGGAGCTCGGCTTCGAGCTCGCGGAGGCGGGCGTTGACGGCTTTGACGTCGATCGAGGCGTCCTTCTTCGACTTCGGGTGCTTGGCGCGCGCGAGGTCGTTATTGCACTTTTCGATCTCTTCGATCTTGGGCGAGAACTCGATGAGGAAGTCCTCGAAAACCTTCAGCTTGAAGTAGAATTTGACGTAGTTCTGCTTGAGGACGTTGTCGCGCTTCTTGAAGCGGATCATCGCGTTCTTCTTCAGTTTCTCGTCGCGCGATTTCTGCGCGTCGAGCCAGGCTTCGGTCGCGGCGGCGTCGTTCTCGCGCGTGCTCTCAACGAGCTTTTCGAGATTCTTGAAGTAGGCTTCGCGGCTCTCGATTTTCTTGTCGATGACGAGGCGATCGAAACGCTCGGCGCGCTGGAGCAATTTTTCGCCGAGATCGGCGAGGTATTTACCGACGGGACCGATGGCGAAGAGCGCGGCTTGCGCGTTCATCTCGGCGGTCTCGATGCGCTTGGAAATTTCGACTTCCTGTTCGCGCGTCAGCAGCGGGACCTGGCCCATCTGCTTGAGATACATGCGCACCGGATCGTCGAGGATGTCGTTGTTCGACGTGCGGGACTCTTCCTCTTCGGCCTCTTCCTGGCGCGCCTTGTAGCCTTCGACCTCCTGCGGGTCGAGGATGTCGATCTCGAGGTTTTGCAGAACGGAGATGACGTTCTCGATGTCCTCGGGATTATCGACGGACTCGGGCAGCGCCTCGTTGATGTCCGCGTAGGTCAGGTAGCCTTGCTCCTTCGAGAGGCGGATGAGGTAGCGGATCTTGTCGTTGAGATCGCCGGAGAGATTCTCGAGCGCCTTCTCCTTGAACTCCTTCGCGGCGTCGGCGACTTCGGCGAGTTGCGCGGCGGCCGGCTTCACGGGCTCGGCGGCGTGCTTCTCGGCGTGTTTTTCCGCGTGCTTTTCGGCGGGGTGCTTGTCGGCCGGCTTCGCGGGCGCGTGCTTCGGCTCGTGGCCGTGGGCGGTCGGCTTGGCGTTAGCTTCTTTGGCTTTGGCGGAAGGCTTGGCGGCGGGTTCGTGCTTGGATTGGCGCGACATGGGCAAAGGGTTAAGCGGTCTCGAAACGAGGTAGCGTCGAAGCAGTTGGGGGCGCGGTGACAGCGATCAGGAAGCGAGCGTGAGCTTCGGCGGATTTTGGAGCTGTCGGAGGATTTCGGCGCGTTGCTTCAAGAGTGAAAATAAGTGCGCGTCACCATTTGTGCCCTGAGAGGCTATTTCAAGTTCTATTTGCCTCTGGCGCGGCTCGAGGAAACGCCGTTGCAACGCGCGCAGCCCTTCGTTGGCGAACTTCACCAAGTCGTCGTCGCCAGGGTTTTCGAAGAGGAGATTAGCGATTAATGTCTTTTCTTCCTCTGTTTCAAGGAGTTGATCCAGGGCTTCGCGGCCGGGCCAGCCGTTGAGCTGCGCCTCGGCGAGCGCGCGCTCAAGCAGGCGACCGGCGAGGGTCGAGGTATCGATCCAGTCGTGCGGCAGCTGGTGCGAAATCGCCACGAGCAGCGGTTCGTGGTGCAGGCAAATGTAGAGCAGGTGCTCCTCGGAGCCCTTCGTGTGCGCGTCGGCGGCGGAGGAAGCGGGCGCGTCGCGAGATCCGTCGTCGTTCGACGGGACAGGGGCGGCGTGCCGCTCGCGACCGGCTTGGCGCGCGGTGAAGGCGCGCAGGTCGCGTTCGAGCGCGGCTACAGGCAAGCGGAGAAGTTGCGCGAGTTCGCTGACAAAACCGGCGCGCGCCACTTCGCTTTCGGCCTGCGCGATGATCGCGAAGAGTTCCTGCGCGACGCGCGCCTTTTGCTCGGCGCCGGCAGCAGTGACGTTCGGCAACAGCGAGCGGACCGCGAACTCCATCGCGCCGAGCGATTGCTTGCGCACCTCCTCGTAGGCCGCGAGGCCGCGCTCGAGGAACAACAGGTCGGGATCGAGCTTCGACGCGCCGGTGAGCGTCAGAAAACGCGCTTCGATGCCGGCCTTCAACGCGAGCGGCAGGAAACGCAGCGCGGCTTTCTGGCCGGCGGCGTCGCTGTCGAAGAAACACTCGATCTGCGAATGATAGCGGCGCATCAGCAGCAGCTGGCCGTCGGTGATCGACGTGCCTTGCGGCGCGACGGCGGTCTTCAGGCCGACGCTCCAGCAGCGCATCGCATCGAGCTGGCCCTCGACCATGACGAACGGATGGCCGTCGCCGACGGCGGTGCGCGCGCGGTCGAGGTTAAAGAGCAGATTGCTCTTGGTGAAGATCGGCGTCTCGGGCGAGTTGACGTATTTCGCCTCGCGCGCCGGGTCGTCCTGTGGCGTGAGTTCGAGTTGGCGCGCCGTGAACGCCACGACGCGGCCCTGATGATCGCGGATCGGAATCATCAACCGCCCGCGGAAACGCGGACGCATCGTCGCGGACGTGACGGGCATGCCGTCGCGCACGAAGAAGAGGCCGCATTGGCGCAGCGAGTCGTCCGAGAAACGGCGTTTGATCAACGCCTCCGCGAGCGCGCGATCCTCGACGGGGGCGAAGCCGATCTTGAATTCGTCGGCGAGTTCCAGCGTGAACTTCCGGTTCTTCGTCCAGTAGTCGCGAATCCACGCGCCGTGCGTCGTGCTGGCGAGGAAAGCCTGCCGATAAAAATCGGCGGCGACGTCGTGGAGATCGAAGATTTCCTGCCGCAACGAGCGCTCCTCGCGCGTCGGTCCGCCGGAGCCGGCTTCGTATTCGAGTTCGACGCCGAAGCGTTTCGCGAGCGTCTCGGCGGCTTCGGTGAACTGAAGCCCTTCGGTCTCCATCACGAACGAGAGGATGTCGCCCGCTTTGCCGCAGCCGAAACATTTGTAGAAGCCCTTGTCGGTCGAGACGTGAAACGACGGCGTCTTTTCCGAGTGAAACGGACACAGGCCCTTGAAGCGGTTGCCGCCGGCTTTGCGCAACGCGACCGTCCGTGCCACGACGTCGTGGATGTTCACGCGGAGCTTCAGGTCGCGCAGGCTGCTGGCTTTGATGACGGGCACGCGAGAGAAGCACTAGACCCGCGCGCCGAGTTGCGCCGAGACAAATCGGCGGCGACGGAAAGGTGGGCCACAAAAGGCGCAGAAGGCACAGAAGATCGCGCCGCGGGATGGCCGAGACCGGAGAGCGGTGCCGGGAGTATATCCGCAGGTCGGACGAAGGAAGAATGGCCACGAAAACACAAAGAACTCAGCCCCGATTCGAAAGTGGCGACCGCGCGGCCATAGCCACCTCGAGAGCTGGCGATGCAGCCGGGAGTTTTGTGTTTTTCGTGGCCATCGGATTGGAACCGGTTTGTCGGTGCTGGCTCAGCGCTCGTCCCGCGATCGGCGAGCTTCGTCCCGGCGGGAGCGCGGCGCGCGTGGTGAATTGCGACAGAGATTAAACTTTTCCGCGCCGGGGTGGTCTGTCAACGTGCGCCGCCTTTGCAACGGGCCGGTGCGACCCACCGTCATCCTCCACTTCATGACCTTGTTTTCCGCTCGCGGCCTCCGGCTGCTCTCGCTCTCTCTCTCGCTCGCCGGCATCGTCGCCGCGCGCGCCCAGCAGTCCGAAAACGGCGCCGCACCGACTCCGGCTCCGGCTCCGGCCGCGGCGAAGCCGGTCGCGGCGCCGCAGGTGCCGGTGTGGGAGGCGCGGTTGCCGGACTTCAGCGACGCCGCTTATCGCTACGCGGTGGAACAGGTTTTCCAGCAGCTCGAGCGCACGAACGGTCATCCGATCGCACCGGGCAAAAAGAAAAAGGTGGGCCTCAAAATCTACGCGGATTCCGGTCCGGGCCTCGCGACACCGTTCCCGCTCGTGCGCGCCGTGATCGAGTCGCTCGAGAAACGCGGCTACCAGCGCGAAAACATTTTCCTCGTCGGCCTCAATCCGCTGCGCCTGCGCCTCACGGGTTTCCTGCCGTCGTTCGCGACGGGGATTTCGCCGTTCCCGGGGCATCAGGTTTTCGTGCTCGAGTCGGGCAAGTTCTATGATCCGGCCTGGTTCTACGACAGTCCGCTCCCGGCGCGCTTTGATCCGGTGACGAACGAGCGCGCGGTCGAGGCCGCCGCCGAGGGCAAGAACTCGTCGACGCTCGAGGAGGATCGCAAGAGCTTCCTCGCCACGCCGCTGTTTCTCGACGCCGATTTCTGGATCAACCTGCCGGTCTATACCGACCACCCGGTGCTGGGCATCAATGGTGCGCTCGTGAACGCCACGCTTTGGAACGCCAGCAACACCTTCCGCTTCTTCAAGAGCCCCGCGACCGCGCCAGCGGCCGTGGCCGAGATGGCGGCCATCCCCGAGCTGCGCGAAACCTGGGCGCTCACCATCGCCAGCCTGCAACTCTACCAGTTCATCGGCGGGCCGTTCTTCAACTCACTCTACACGGTCTCCGAGCCGCGCCTCCTCGCCAGTGCCGACCCGGTGCTGCTGGATTCCGTGATCCTCGCGAAGATGAACGCCGCCCGCAAACGCACCGGGTTCGATCCGATTTCCGAGGATGATGCGCGCGTGCTCGAGTTTGCCCGCCAGCTCGGCGTGGGTTCGACCGACGCCGCGAATGCCGAGATCCGGAAGGTGGAGTAGGGTGGAGCGCGTAGGGCCGGCGCTTGTCGCCGTGCCGCTTTCATTCGCGTAGCTTGATTTTGGCGGCAACTTTGTCGCACAAGCCCAGCCATGCTTCTGGCACCGGTTGGGTATGGTCTCCTTCGGCGGCAAATCGAAAAATCGATGGCCGAGGACATTGCCACCATGGCCACTGATCTGTCAGCGGACACAAGCCGGCGCGGTAGGGATTCATGAAAATATAGAAACCGTAGTCTTCGATCGACTCAGTGCTTCTGAGCCTGTGCTCAAAGCCGTCATCTTGCCAGCGCCAGGAAGTGTTTCCGAGATCACGGGCTTTGGACTTAAATTTGCCCATGATTTGTCCCACCTGGAGTCGGGCGCCGAGCGCGAACAACATGTGAACGTGATCGTGCATGACGGTTGCAGCCAGCAGGTCCATGTCGCCTGCGGCATGCATGATTTTTAAAGTATCAGTGGTGGTTTTCGCGGTGTTTGATTCGAGCAAGACAGGCGCTCGTCCTTTTGTGCAGCAGGTGATGAAATAAATGGCATTGGGGAGCGAAATGCGGCCAAAGCGCAGTCGGGAGGTTTTGCGGTCGGGCCAAGCCATGTGGTGACTCTAAGCTTGATCCCGGCCCGGCGACAAGCGCCGGCCCTACATGGGCGGATGCCCGGTTCTCCTCACGGCGTTTTCACTCCACCGTCGCCCGCAGGGCGCGGGCCTCGGCGGCGAGTTCGCGCGCGGCGGCCAGCATCTCGGCGGACTCCGCCTCGCCGGCTGCAACCGACATGGCGGGGGGCGACGATTTTTCCTCCGGATCACCCAAGCCGCTTTCGCGGAAACGACGCAGGCGCTCCAGGATGAGATCGCGGATATCGTCCGGATTGGTGACACTGTGGAAGAGGCCCAGGTGCATGTCGTCTTCCTTGGCGTCCTCATCTTCCTTGGCGCCGCCCCCGCCTCCGGCGGACTGGACTTTCACGTCGGAGAGGCCGAGCAGTCGCTGCAATGGTCCCTGCGAGACCACGACCTGTTGGATGTTGGCAAAACTCATCGTGGATTCGTTGATTTTCCAGATGCCGTGGCGGATGCGCAGGCTGCGGTCGGTGACCATATACCAGCGCAGGTCGTAATCCATGCGCGCGAGCAGGAACGTGACGGGGAGCTGCAGGAAGTAGAGCAGGAAGCCGGCAATCTCCACGATCCAAATGAGGGTCAGCGCCGGTTTGGGCAGGCGGGCCAGAAAACTGGCTGTGCCATACTGCCAGGCGTAGAAACTGTCGAGCGGGCGCCACCGCCATCGTTTCCCGCCCTGACGCTGCGGCTCCACCTTGCCGTGCTCCGACGCGAGGGCTTGGGCCTCGGCGG